>NZ_BAAAYO010000004.1:0-1335 GCF_039536325.1 Paenibacillus hodogayensis | reverse complement strand
CAAACGCCGCTCCAGCTAAAGGTTCCTTAATTCACTGTCCACTTTCTTGACATAAGTCCACATCAATGAGGAACCTCCACGCTATCGTTCTCCGTTATAATGTGATTATCCCATCGTTAGAATTGGTGCTTGACAGCAGTTTTCAATTTCATGATCGCTTCTCCTTGTGTTCGATATTCTGACGCCGGCCGCATCATGCTGGAAAGAGTGTGGGTTTTGCGGCAAAAAGAAAAGCGCCCGTTACCCCGGGCACCCGCTCACTTCGATTGATACCGATTGAATGTGCTCATCTCTACTTTTCTTTCTGTCACAAGTTCATTCAGAGCTCTCAAGACGTCGATTTGATCCTTTTTAATACCCTCAGCGATTTCCCGAACATCAAATGATTGCCCTTGGTTTTGCTTCAAAAAATACATCACTTCTTGTTTAATAATAATCACCTCCATTTTCTTCCTTTCGACACAAATGGAGGTATATCCTTCTTTGCGTCTAATAGCTCTTTCGGAGGTGTTATTATGCTTGAAAAATATCCACTCGCCAATGACCGGGAAAGACAATGTTTGTATTCCCCTCACTCGCCGGCAAGGTTACGGCCACATTGTACAGGATAGGACAATCAAAGAGCCGGCAAAACTCGTTTTTGAAATGCCGAAAAACGATTCCGTCGCAGCATTGAAAATAGATTACCCGGAGGCAGAAGTTTATTGTTCCGTTCCGGCTTCTTTCTTTCCTCGCTTGACCACCCGAAGGCTGCTATGCATAACCAAACCGCTGTATGTGTTTGGTAGCAGGGACAGATCGTTGATTATGGCGTGCCTATTGAGTGTTTAACAGACGTCTCAGTCTGGATAAAAGGCACCGGCTATTAATAGCATCTTGTGAGTTTAGGATTAGATAATGGAGACGTACGGGAAGCACCCGACGTATTTTCTAGGGTCAGAAATTCAACTTATATAGAATCAGATTATTTACTGAAATGTAGCATGTTTGTGTCGTATAAAATCCGAATTAATCATACTTTCTTTATCGCTATATAACGACACAAACATGAGTCGTATATCTACATAATCAAACTACTATTTTACAGACTCTTTGATTTCCACAACTTTTTTTAATGCGGCTCCGGCTCGGTTCCACGAAAACTTTTTCATATCCAGACGTCCTTGTCGACCTTTCTTTTTACAAAGCTCAGGGTGACGATACGCCAAACTCATCAGGCTTTTTAGGCTCGATAAATCCGGCTCTGCCCATCGTTGCCCTTTCCCTGAAAACAATGAACGAAATCTTCTTGCAATCGCATGGTTGCTATTCATGCTGGTTTGCGGGTTTTGCAGC
>NZ_BAAAYO010000003.1:0-44767 GCF_039536325.1 Paenibacillus hodogayensis | reverse complement strand
TTCTAGGGAAGTTACCGATCGAATGGATCGTTCGTTTTGATCGCCTGACTCAAAAGTATGCCTCTGATGGGGCTCTTCAAGTTACAATTTCTGGTTAATCAACAGGCCTGAAATTATTGATTACTATGAAGAAATTATGGGCAAATGCAGATCTTTTCTATCTACAAGCGGAGGAAGTCCTATCCCTGAGGATTTCCCACCAATAGAAATCATAGAGGACAAGCCTATTTTTACTTTAGTTGATACCATGACAATCCCAGGCACAATACCAAGTGCAATTGCAAAATTGAAGTTTATTGGCGAAGGTTCATACGCGAAGGTATTAAAGTATAAAGATCCACATTATAATTCTTACTTCGCCGTAAAACGAGCGGAAGGTGATTTGCGACCTGATGAGCTGGAGCGATTTAAAAATGAATTTAACGATCTTCGAACCCTGGATAGTCTGTTTGTCATTAAAGCCTATTCCTATGATGATGAGAAGAATGAGTATGTAATGGAGTACGCAGATGAGACATTGTCAAAATACATCAACCGGAGCAATTCTACACTAACGTTTAGCAAAAGAAGAGTTTATGTAGAACAATTGATTCGTGCTTTTGATTATATTCATTCAACAGGAATACTCCATAGAGATATCAGTTACACGAATATTTTAGTAAAGCATTATGGCGATGGTGCTTCCTTCTTAAAGGTATCCGATTTCGGTTTGGTAAAACGACCTGATAGCACTTTGACCAGACAAGGAACAGAAATCAAGGGAGCTATTAATGATTACACTGACTTAACTGCAGTTGGTTTCGAAAATTATGAAATAAGACACGAGACTTATGCACTTGGAAAAGTCATTTATTTTATTCTTACTGGTCGAACAACTGGGTATCATCGTGAAACCAATGAAGCGTTGAAGGAATTTATATCAAGAGCAATTTCTCCATATAAAAGCCAGAGGTTTACTAGTATTGAAGAAATGAAGGCTGAATTGTATTCAAAGGTGTTCCCTTCACTCCGCAAAGAATCTGCCGAGTAGGTAATTACCATTACTCAATCAACCATCCTATTCCAAGGGTGGTTTTTCTGTTTCATAGTTTGGGGTAAAATGGTTATTAGGCTACCAAAACTTGAAATGAGGAAGCATGATGAATTCATATATTTTAGATAGCGCTTTGCTCGATAAATTCAAGCAAGCCGTAAGCGATTATGACGATTTCCTGATTAACACATACAGCAACTACAACGGCAAGAACCTTTGGAGCCTGATCTGCTCTGCGAAGGACTGGCTCTCCGTCAGCGTGAACGGTTTGCCGTATATCGACTTGAACCACTCACATGATGATGTTCGTTCATTGAATGTTCTACAGTTGATCACGACATACGACATTGTCCTTCAATCCATCGAGCAGCTCCATCGGGTATTTGAGATGGAACACCCACTAAAGAAGGACGATTCGGTATTCAATGCGGCAGTTCCAGACGATGCCTACTTCGCGCAGATCCGGGCATGCTTCGGGGCGCATCCGGTTGATTTGCGAAGTGCTGATGGAACCATGCCAGACAGGAAGAGTACGGACAAGTACTTCGCCTCTTGGTCTAGTGATGTCAGCAGCAGTATTGGAGGTAACGATGATTATTCGGTGTATCTATACAGTAACAATCCCGATACGGTTCAGCCGATTCGCTTCTCCATGAGCTTTGCCAAAATTCATGAGTATACGATTAAACGATGCTCCCTCTTATCGAACGTGATCAGCGTAATTGAGAAAAAGCATGGTATTTTTATCGAGCAGCAGCGGCAGCGTCCGATCTCTCGTCACAGCGACGATGTTGTCGAGCAGCTCCAGATTCTCTTGAAGGAGAACAGTACTCGAATTCGTGAGGGTGATGGGTATCATTATGACATCGAGACGCTGATCGAGCTGTTCACTGCTCCGCAGGATTTTCCCGAGCAGGAACGGCAAGAAGTAGCGCAATACCTGAATTCGTTGCATGTATTGGTCGATGAGCTATTCGAAGCATTCCAGAGCATGACATTTAATGAAGACGGTATGGCGCATGGCTACCTTCTACATTCGAGATCGTCTAAGTTCTACGGACTTCACTACGATCTGGAGAAGGTGTTCGAGTATTTGAACAATCCGTATTTCAGTGCTGATCGGGTCGACTATCACCTCAGACGTCTAATCAGTGAAGGGGTTCTCCCGCCTTACGTTAGTCCGCAGATGGACAAGCGGGACTTGCAGCTCCTGCTCTTGGCTAGGCTTACCGAGAAACGCTAAGCAGACAATTTCGATTATCTTCAAGCTTGACATATATGTAGCAATTCGGAGACAGCCTTTATGCGCTGTCTCTTTTTCTGTAGATTTCTGTCGACTTGGTGGAAGGTATTGGGAGGTTATCTGTTGAATTAACGAGTACAGATATGGCTTCGGGCTATAGGGGGTTCCTGCTTTGAAAGATGATGATCAGCGGATTGACGAGGAGAAGTTAAAGATAATGGATGTCCTGAAAGGTCTATTTGGCGACAGTGATTCGCTCGAAGATCTGAAGCGAATGCGTAACTATAAGCCGATTCCTTTAAAGCGAAAAGGCGACATCGAGTACGAAGTTAAGTATCAATCGTCTCAGATTGAAGGCGAGGGTCATCGTGTCCTCAATATCGTGACCAATAAGTATAACGAACGAGTCATCGTATACCGCCTGTATTATGATGACGATCAAGACGATATCAATATCAATTTGCGTATTCGGATCATTACAGATAAGGGTGTAAAGCTCCCGACCCAATATCTACTTACACGTATTCCAAAAGGAACAGCGCATTCAGATAGCAGATATTCGTATCGAGGGCGCTCACGTTAATCGCGGCTACGGCTCCATCGTCATGAGCGAGATCATAAAGCTCGCTCACCAGTTAGGTATCAGGTTCATCGACGGTTGGATTTCCGGTGTAGACCTGGGATCACATTGATCGGTCGGCTCACTTCTATAGGAAGTTCGGATTTGACGTCTTACTGAATGAGGGGTCTGGAAAGATTCTTTGGTTGAATGAGGAACTTGGGCTACTCGGGAAGAGTTTGAATCATTACTGTCTAACTCGACAAGCCTATAAACCTTATGGAATAAAACTCTCAGGTTGAGTCTAAACTATCAAAGTGAATTTAATAGACTCATTAGTAAATTAATTAAGGAGATGGTTTGGCAGTGGGAATTACTTATGAAGCATGGGTCAATAGAATTGTTAGTAGGTCGGATTTGACAGGACGGCTCACTCATTTGACTAGACCCGCAGCCGGAATTGATTTATCTGGAAAGTCCTTTGAAGAGATAAATCTACTGGCTTCGATAACTTAATCGAAATATTAATAACAAAGCAACTGAAAGGAAGCGCCAAAGATGCTTATATTGTTGGTGATTCAAAAGCCGTATGCTTCCAAGATGCTCCACTCTACGCTATTGTTCAAAATGTAGAACATGAAAAATTTCGGAGAAGTCAAAACCCGAAAGAAAAACTACGTTATTGTGGGGTAGGACTTTCATTCGTAAAATCTCAAATGTATAGAGAGTATGGTGCACGGTCAGTGATTTACGAAGAGACACAAACCGCTAAAGATTTTCTTCACAAGGATGAGTGGTGGAGAATTGTCGACAATGAGTTCATTTATAACGAATCCACGAAGGAATGGGATATAACTGATTGGACGCATGAGCGCGAGTGGAGGGTCAAGGGAGATATGGTATTTGACTTCGATAAAGGTCATCTTCATATCGTCTTATATAACCCTGCATGCGTCACAAAGTTCCTGATGGATTGTCCAAAAGAACTTATAAGTCAGATTCATGGGATCTCTACATTGAAAAGTATTTTGGTGTAAGCAGTGGACAGCCCTTATTAGATACCTTAATAAGGGCTGTCTGCTTGAGTAGGATGGCTATATGTTAGTATTGGCTCAGGGATGAAGGAATGAATTCGCGATTCAACATATCATTTTGGTGAAATATGTATATGCGGAAAATATAGAATTGAAGGTGTTCTAATGACAAAAACTATCAAGAGATTGAAGATTTATCGACTAAACTCTTTTAAGACAACGAAGATCGGTCGAAGTTATAGCTACTTATACTTTTGTAAGAGCAGGTCATTTCAGGTTAATTTTAATAATGCAAAGTTTAAGAACGTAAACTTCAGAGGTGCAATCCTGACCAAGTGTTTCTTCAAGAAGGCTAGTTTTGATGGGGTTGACTTTCTTGGGACTAACTTAAGGAAGGGGAATTTTGAGGGGGCTACGTTCAGAAACTGTATTTTTGTCGGAGCGCTACTCGAAGGGTGTAACTTTAGGAGTGCTAAGTTTGAGAATGTTATTTTTGTTAATACATCTTTTGAAGATGTAAAACACTTGAATTTAGGAACTGGAGTTACAATCCTAACCGCGTACCCCAAGGTTACAGTAAGTGATGAGTTGCAAGATGCACTTAATGCTTTGATTGAGAACAAAAATGTATTCACTTTTAGAGTCCTGCACTTATCGACCACGAAGCTTAACCACTTGAATTTGAAGTTACTCTTAGATAAGTTTCCTGAACATAAGCTAGTTAGAGGGTTGAGGAGACTGAAAGATCGTAACGAAAAGTTCCTGACATTCAAGTGTGTTGAAGATTATTTGCGCGCATATCTTCAAATGTGATATAACAGAATTGTCCCGCCTCATCCAATCGAGAGGTTGGAATTCAATGTCGATCGGGGACATGGCATAATGGATAACATTCGGGAGGTGATGTCTATGGTCGGTGAGGTTGCTACGGTGATGGGCTTTGTTGCTTTAGTCGTTGTCAAATTAATCGATTGTATGGCTCTCTCTCGATTGTGTGAGGTAAAATAATTCATCCGACATATTTCCACTACCAACAAACAAGTGGTATCGGTTTTTATTTTTAATAAGCATCCAACCCAACCACCCACCGTCCCAAGGGTGGTTTTCTATTTGTCCATCACTACCTTCCTCGCTCTGAATCCATCGGAAATAGCACACCTATCGAAAATTTCCTCAACAATATTTTCAAAAATCCGGATAAATGCGTTAAAAAGTTTGAGAAAAAACACATAGTAGTAGGCGGTAATTTTCTTGGCTAGGAGGGGTTTATATTGCACGAAGGCTTATCAGACCTCACCTTTGGCGTAGAGGTCGAATTTAGCGGTATTACGTGCGAACGTGCCGCGCAAGTCTTGGTGGAGGTATTTGACACGACCTTTGCCCGATTCGGCGGATGGGATAATGAAGAGTTCCATATTCCAGACCCCCAGGATCGTATCTGGAAGGTCGAGAAGGACGGATCGGTCGATGCTGTTCGTAAGGAAGGGAAAACTGTCGTACTCGCAACGGACAATTACAAATGCGAGTTGGTATCGGCAGTCCATTGTATAGCATTACACCATCAAGCATCTGCAGAGTTTCTCGCTACAGATGCTTTTTTCATTCCAAAAAATACAACTAAAACGATGAGGATAACTTGAAATAACGCCAAAAAGAAGCTAACATACAACAAATCTTCCTTTAGGAGGCGTTCCCATGAAACCCATCCGCCTGTACCAACTCGACATCGATCCCGCCAGCGAGCAACACTTACTCTCCCTCACCCAGCGTCACCTGAAGCTGGTAATTGAACACGGTCACCGCCAGACTCCTCCCGACCGCCGCGCCGATATCGGCAAAGAAGTTGAAGCTATCCGCACAGAACGCGAATCTATAATCGCCAGCCTGAGACAGCAGGCAGAATTACAGGTGGCGGTATGAACAAGGATCGTTGTCCACTCAACTCTGATGCTGCCCTCGTTTCCAGAATGGATGCAAGCTGGCTTAGATAAACGTTTTATGGAAACGGCAAATCAATTGAGCATGCGTCGATTGCAACCGCAGGAGGTTGAAAAGAGCGATCACCTGTTGGAGCGCTTGAAGGCTTCGCTTTCCTTCGATCAGTATCAACTGGTGCTGGAATGGGATGAGCTACAGAATCATCGGAATACGGTTGAAAAGGAGATGATGTATCAGGCAGGAATTAAGGACGGGCTGCGGATGGCGAGGCAAATACAAGAACTGATTACCGAATGAGAATGACGAACCCGCCTTGAAAAGCTCAGGCGGGTTTTAATGTGCAGCCTTGATCAGATCGTTGCCGTTGATGTCCAAAAGCTCGAATGCTTTCCCAACCATGGCTGTATCTTGATTAAACAGATGTGTAGCTTTTTCATGAATGCCGCTTTGCAAGGCAACATGGTTTAATTGTTGAACCATATAATCAGAGTTGCATAAGGCAACGACTTTCTTACCGTAGATGGTCAGTTCTTGTTGAAATTGTATCGCTTTTTCTGCGACTTCCGGCGAGTAAACAGCGATCTCTCCGTCTGCAGCCTTCATATCGCGATGATCCACAAGAATGCTGAGTTCGTCTTTTCCGAACGAGGAACAAATGCCGATCAACGTCTTGGACATATACTCTACATTAGCGCCTGTTAATAAACCGTGGACTTGAAAACTCAGCACCTTCTTGTCACTGTCCAACGAGTAGCCAAACCGCTCCAGGAACGGAATGGTGAAATCCTTTTGCTGATAGGCTGGTTCAGCTAAAAAGCGCTCGTTCGAAAAGAAATAAGCAATGGAAATGTTCAGTGCGGTGGCAATTCTTTCGATATTGACAATGCTCACATTACGTTCTCCCCGCTCAATGCCACTGATGTAGCTTCGATCAAGTCCTGCTCGGGCTGAGAGTGTTTCTTGGGACATTCCAGATCGTGCACGTAATTCCTTACATCTCAGTCCAACTTGTAGCTTGATATCCACTTCGACATCCCCCGTAAAACAATGCTTGATATAAAGAGATATCGGCAAAACGTTGTTGAAGCTTTAGAGTTGGCGTGTAATGGGGGATTATAGTCAACAGCTTTCTGTATGCACCTGAAGTAAAATAATTAGTGATGAATTGAAGGATTCAGTCATTATGATTCTGCTTCAACTTCTCATATTCGGCTTCTACGATCTTGAAGAAGGCAGAGGGGGATATTTTAAGCCCTTGGCAAAGTTCAAAGATCTTGCTGACTGAGGGTTCGTTTTTACCGACCTCGACTAACGATATGTAAGAACGGTCAACTTGGCAAAGACCTGCGAGATCCTCCTGACTTAATCCCTGTTTGATTCGAGTAGCTTTAATGGTTTTACCAATGACTTGCTTTATGATCAATGAATGGTCGTTCAAGGGGAAAACTCCTTTTACAACCATTGTCAGTATGGTATAATCCAAATGCCAGATCAAGTATTCAACAAAAAGTAAATAAGTGTAATCGTTGGTGTGGTAGGGTAAGTGTCGAGCTCTCGACACAGAATAAACAATAGAGGTATATTCGTGGTCAATCATAAGAGGAAGGTTGCCGTAATCCTTAGTACGGCTTTAGTGACATCAATGCTGGCTATAGGTGGCGTAGTCTCCGCGCAGAGTAAGTCTGGCGAAATGACAGTGTTAGCTGCATCACAGCAGTACCAGAAAGTTAACGTAGTCATAGACGGTGTTCTCCAGACGTTCGACCAGTCGGCTATTGTCAAGAATGGCAGCACGATGGTTCCATTGCGCGGGGTATTCGAAGCTTTGAAGGCGGAGGTGGAGTGGAATCAAGCCACTCGAACAGTCACTGCTACAAAGGATACTACCACCATTATTTTGGGAGTTGACGAGACTTACGCCTTTGTCAACTTGGTTCCAGTAGAGTTAGCGGCAAAAGCCGAGATCATCAATGGTTCTACAATGGTACCACTTCGCTTTGTATCTGAGGCGCTTGGAGCTAGGGTCGATTGGAACGCTGAGACGTTCACCGCCACCATAACAAGTGGCGTCAATGGCATCGTAGTGTTATATGGAAAGCACACCTATGGCTCAAAGAACCAAGCGGAATATGATAAGGTCATGGAAATTATAAATGAAAAGGTAAAGACAATCGATACCGTACCACTTGATTCGCGCGGCAGATTTGAAGCTCTTTTTGAAGCGTATCTTTACGAAGGGGACAGAGCAGCAAACTATCCTTCAGACTCGAATGAGCATAGGGGGTTAACCTTGGCTCACGGTACATTCGGTCCGCTCTTGGAGGCGGGGCTTACCGCTGACCAAGCCGCTCATGCATATAGAACATCGATGCTGGCTACCTCCTTCATACCGGGAAATGTTGATTCAGAAGATTTTTCGAAGAGATCGGCTTTTGATTCCCTCGTACATAAGGTAAGAGATTGTTATAGTGAAGCCCACATCTACTCCTCGGTCTTTGATGTTATGGGCTACAACACAGCTATTTTTGCTGCAAAAAATCACGCTGACGGAATTGCTGTGAATAAGGGTAAAAACGTATCAGCTACCATTGGAAATAGATATCATTCTATCATGGTTGTTAAAATCAGTAATATTTGGTACACAACAGAGGCTGGACATTTTTATAAGGTAGACCTACAAGATCTATTCGATAAGGGGCTGGTCGTTCACGGCCAACCTACTAACGGCGCAGTGATAAAAAAGTAACATGGTACCTCAGAGAGGTTGATGCTTACCAACATTAACCTCTTTTCTGTGTCTGGAGGCATTTTTCTTTAAGGTTGGTGCTTCTTTGGTGATGTGATCATTGTATGCGGTTATAATTTAATGAAATTAGGAGTTAAGTTCTTGTGAATTGTATATTTTATCTATAACAAGAATTAGGATTTGAAAATAGCAGTCTTTTATAGGAAAATGGGTACTTTTCATGGAGTTAGCTGTGTTCACCTGATTCCAAACCCTCCGATTAGTATTCTTTATTAGTGGTAATTATTGACGCAGATTTACTGGCTTCTCTGTGACATTTTTATGCTTGGTAGTAGTTTGGACGTAGCGGCTTATTAACCCGCTGTTTTATTATGGATTCCCCTTCTCAGGATTTTTTGATAGAATTTACCTAGAGGTAATCGACAAACTTCGCACTCCTACTTGAGATGCGATAAACTTCAACGAGAGGAGAATCTTTATGTTACAGTTGGTCAGGGAACGCAGCAGCTTAGACGCTAGCACACAAACTAAGGAAATGGCGAACCCTGTTGCTGATCTATGGGAAATTGAATTATTATACGGCAAACATCCTTTATATACGGAGAGCACATATGGTGTCCGATTCACAACGAAGCTTGAGGGTGGAGCTTCGAAATGCTTCTTGGTTATCGATCTGCGGGATCGTTTCGATGAATATCTCAGAGACTTAAATGTCTTTGGGAGTATGGAGAAGCCGAGCTACATAAAGCCATCGACTACGTGAAGTATCTTAAAATTAACGGTATTTTCAGAAGAGTGCCAGACTTGCTGGCGGAGATGGAAGGATCGGCAAGTATGGATGAGAGCTTGGAACTGTTCGAAATGGTGTCAGATGCGGTTATCAGCGATCCTGATGCTTTTCCAACGATTAGTTCGGATGCCTATAAACATGGTGTTAGACCTTCTGAAGCCGGTTTTTCTTTGCGGTTAGCCCACCCACTTGCTTCTTCCGAAGGCGAGTGAGCTCGCGAAGCTCACGAAGGTCTGCTTGAGGGACAAAACTTGGCTCGATCAAGCCGTGCCTGAGAAGTTTAGCGATCCATTCGGCATCGGATACATCGGTTTTGCGTCCCGGTACATTTTTGATGCGCTGGGCATTGGCAAGGGTAATGTCGAAGTAGCCTTCGAGCACATTGTAAACGGGACGCCAGTAAATGCCGGTACTTCCATGGCAATATGAGTGATTTCCTTGGATTCAAGCCATTGCAAGAGCTCGAACAAGTTTCTCGTCATGGTAGAAAAGGTTCTGGTTTCAACGGTCAACGCTAGGGGTATCTCCTGCAAGTCCTGTCATGGTGCAAACGACAATACTTTCTTGATGGACGTCCATGCCGGCACAATGGGTAATTAAGGTTTCCATAAAGTGAAGCTCTTCATGGTAAGGTACGCAATTGGTGGACTGGAAGGAAAAATAGCCATTTTTCTGTACGTGGTCATCCCTTCCGTAAAAGAGAGCCAACAAAGGGTTGTACACGCTTCGAATCCTCACTGTTTTATTTCCAGGGTCGAACCACCATAAAAAAACTGCGTGTTTATTCCAATTGCGTTCCTTACTAGTATGGAAAAGCAGAAAAACCGCTAAACCTCATGCAGTACTTTTCATGCTGGGGTTGCGGTTAAAAAACCATGGATGTTTTATTAACAATCTGTTACCTGATGTAGCAGGTAAATCCGGATTGATTTCTTTCATTATTGAGGGCAGGGCAGAGGCGTTGGATGATTTATGCATACATTGGTTTTTGGAGCATCATTTGCAGGAGCGGACATCGACGCAAGCCATTTTTTTACTTGAGGAAGAATACCTGTATACACATGTTCCGAATATCCTTCTTCCCTATGGGAAATCTATTCAAGTGATAGAGCCACAGAATCTAAAGAATAAGCTTGTGGCGCTTGCTTCAGAGTTAATGGAATATTATCAAGCTTAACAACTTCACTGACAGCAGTCGTCAGTGAAGTTGTTTTATTATAAGGATACCCACTCATTACAGATGAAGGGTTGCTGGTACTTACTAAATTTGATGAGGAGCATTTAGAAAATGAATCATACCGTATATCTTTATGTGTTTGATACCATGTCCGATTGGGAAATCGGTTATGTAGCCGCCGAACTGAACTCTGGGAGATACTTCAGACAGGGGCTGGCTCCAGCAAAAATAGTCACCGTTGGGATCGAAAAGACTCCAGTAACTACAATGGGCGGATTGAAAATAATGCCTGACATTACAGTGGATGAGTGCAGTATTAAGAGCGTAGATGCACTGATTTTACCCGGTGGAAATACATGGACAGAAGCTATTCACGTGCCCATATTAAAAATGGCCGAGATGTGTGTAAAGGAAGGGATAGTAGTTGGAGCAATTTGCGGTGCTACCTTCGGACTTGCTCAAGCAGGATTGTTAGATTCACGTTGGCACACAAGCAATGATTTGGCCTACCTTAAAATGATTTGCCCTTCTTACACGGGCGAAGAATATTACAAAGTGGAATCTGCTGTCGCCGATGGGAAATTGATCACTGCATCCGGAGTAGCTCCATTAGAATTTTCTGTTCATGTTTTAAAAGTGCTAGATGTATTTTCTCCCAAAACATTAGACGCTTGGTATCGTCTTAACAAAACTCATGAACCTAAATACTTCTACGAGCTAATGAGCTCAATCCAATGACAGTATAGGGATACAAGGCATGTGGAGTGCTGTGTGTGGTTGGTTAGGGAGTAGTGTTTTGGAGCCACATTTACCTGCTTTAATAAATAGCTGCTTTGCCCGAAGCTTCTAAAGTTCGGGCTATATTTGTTATAACCAAAGTAATTAATTCAGCGCAGGGCATTTGATGAGGCTTCCGTTCGTCGGATGGAGAAATGATAGAATGTCATGCTTTTTTTTGAAAGAATCCGGAGACAGCTGGACCGGATGAATGATATGGGGACCGTGGATACTGGCAGAAACGCCGATTTGGTCCTTCTGGACGCCAACCCTATAGAAAGCGTACAAAATCTTCATGGTATTAACGCTGTGATACGGGCGGGTGCATACCACGATAATCAAAAGCTAAGCTCAGTGAAGGAAAGGCTTGGAACAAAGTAGAATCTAAGGCCAAAATTATCCGCATGATGACAGAGAATCCTGCAAATTTTATGATATGGAATTTTCAATAACTTTGTGATGTTCAGTGTTTTCAAATGTCACAGTAAGACGCGGAAAAGGTATGCCTAACTTCTTTGCTTCTCTCACAACTTCAAGTACCGCAAAACCTGCTTTACTATTGTTGTATTCCATGAAAAGTCGTGGTAAGCTGCCCTTTGCAAAAATAACCTTGTTAAAAAGCGTGCCGAGAAGTGCCGGTGGAATCTTAGTCAACAATAGAGAAATCCTATCAATCTTTGCGCCTCTTGCTTTAAGTACAGGGATAATTTCCCTCATATTCTTACCAACATTTGCGAATGAGTCACTATGATTCATGAGTGCTGGAAAACTTCCCAGTTTTAACACCTCGGTCTCTATAGCCGCATTCATGGCAAAGTGACCCCATAGCCAGTTTTGCATATCCTTTATCCAACTAATTTTAAAATGGGCACTTTCAAATAGTTCTTTGACCTTGTTGTTAATTTGTTCAGTGCCTACACGTGGTTTTTCCAGAAATAGCATTTTCAAAAAGCCACCTCTAAGCCTATTGTCCGCGATGCCGCCTCCTCCTCCTGGGAACCCAAAGACAACATTGTTCATAGACAATGGTAAGATCGATGATTTCAAATCTTGCCAAACATTATTGAAAATTAGGACAGGGGTGTTTCCAGCAGCAGTCGATAGTAATTGTGCTGCTTCTGGAAGTTGTTCCGTGTTGACACTCACAATAATGAGATCATAATTTGGGCTCAGCTCCTCATGCAGTTTGACGTTCCAGCTTTCTTTTATTAGCTGTTTCCCTCTTCGTGCGTCCCACATTTCAAGCTCTATGTTGCTTCCGAAGGATTCTTTTCTCCCTTTTCTAACGTAAAACTCAACTGTATGCCCTGCCTTTTCAAAAGCCCAAGCATATTGGGTCGATATTACACCTCTACCGAAGAATAAAATTCTCATATTGCCTCCTAAAAATATATAGTAATCCTTGTTAATGATCAAACAACGTGTTGTATAATGTTATTGTATAAATTCACTATACGGTCATCAACCATCAGATTTTTAATATCTGTCGTATAATCGATTGAACAGAAAAATGGAGGCAAATAATGAATAAGCAACCTGAAATTACGGACAAAACAAGGCAAACCTTTATAAATGTATTCTGTGATTTATATAGCCGAAAACCAATTGAAAAAATATCCATTCAAGAGATTGCTAACCAATCAGGATATAATCGCAGTACATTTTATCAATACTTTACGGATATCTATGAGTTGTTGGACTGCGTTGAAGAGCGTGTCTTGAAATCCATTAACGAGGAAATGGCAGGCAGAGAGTTTTCTACACATACTTTCCAAGATGCACTTCAATGCTTGGAAAATGCAGAGGAAATTTCAATTCTTAAAGCCCTCTTGGGCGACTATGGTTCTGTTCATTTTGTTGAACGCCTGAAAAGAGAAATTCCCTTTGAGAGATTGATTGTGGACTTTCCAACAAATGATGTCTTAGCACCATACATAATTGAGTTTTACATATCAACATTAATATCTATGTTTCGCCTTTGGATACGCAACGGCAAAGATCTATCGTCGGAAGAATTGGTCAAGTTGATAGATAGCCTATTTGCAAATGGGATAACACCTTATCATATCTTTGGCATGGTCAATCCGCGGCGCCCTGATTCGAATAAAAAGTAAGGGGACGAGGAGAAACCATTAATATTGCCGTTCAAACCCTAGCCATTGTTAAGATTTTTACAAGACCGTCCTCCGGGCGGTTCTTTTTTTGAAAATTCTATGAAAATATGGCTTGTAAAATATTGACTACGAACAAATGTTTGGTATTATAGAGTTATAGAACATATGTTCCTACTATTCGAAAAGGGGTGCAGACGCCATGATCGCTAACAAAATCAGATTTATTGAAAGAGATTTTTACAGGAAGGTAATGTATGAGAATAGCGAGTTTTTATCGGAGGATCAGATCGATAAGATTCTTGACTCTGCTGATGTCCCCTGGGAGGATATCACATTCAAGTTTTACGATAACGGATCCATGGAGATTTTCGATAACAATACAGAACAGCTTATTTCTATACAGGACCTTCGTGGTGCTGCTTACGACTTTTACGTGAGGCAGAGAATACGGATCATTCGCTCCAATCTGCAAGCCAAGATCTTGCAATCGGCTTAATCATTTGGACACCTCGGACGCAGATCCCATCGGGTTGATCTTGACAAGATAGGAGTATCTCATAAGACTTGCAGCAACAACGCATCCAGAAGATGTATGGTTGTTGCTTTTTTGTGTTTCATTCGACCTTTGCGGTGTATATAATCGATTTGTCCATATATTAAGGCGTTATCTTTATATGACAGCAGGAGCAGGGGTTGTAAAATTTATGGAGTAAAGCGGTTCCACCATTACAGATTGATCACTTTGCATTTGGCTTAAAGGAGGAATGTAAGTGCATGTGAATCGGGATCAAGCTGTGATCGCGATCGACATAGTGGTCCCCTACACCGGTGCGGAATTGTTATGTGCAATCTGGGCAGAGGAGGAGCAGGAAATTGATTTCTATGGCGATCACGCCGCCGCTGCTCGTTGTACGACCGCCTTTGCAGCGATGGAATTAATGCGCTGCTTGAGCCGGACGATGCCGACCATTCCCATTCGAATCGTTGAGGCTTCTGCGGAAGGCGGGTTTACGATCGCCTTACACATCGCCGATCCGCTCCGGACGGATGAAGCATTTGTGCTCGAACGTAGCGGGGAAGGTGTTGTCATCACAGGGACGGGGAGAGCCGGTGTGCTATATGGGGCTTATGAACTTCTGCGAATCCAAGGATGGCGCTGGTACGCCCCCGGTGCTGGCGGAGAGATTGTACCACAACCAAGCAGGCAATTGATCCTTCCCAATGATAGGATTGTTGGCAAAGCGTCTATGGATTTGG
Organism: Paenibacillus hodogayensis; assembly: GCF_039536325.1. NCBI lineage: Bacteria > Bacillati > Bacillota > Bacilli > Caryophanales > Paenibacillaceae > Paenibacillus > Paenibacillus hodogayensis. Next base: position 30,099 of record NZ_BAAAYO010000003.1, on the reverse strand, counting down.
GTCGTGGCTTCGACTTCGAATACGTATCGATGGAATCCAACACGTTCTTTCTGTGGATGGCAAGGAACCGCTTGAATGTAACGGCCTATCGTCCTGCTACAGCCGCATTCTGTCGTAAGCTAGGAATGGTATTTAAAGTTGGCGGTCACATCTTCGAGCCCCTTCTTGATACCGATCGTGTTCTTCCCAGCGGCAGAACGATCTGGGAGCAATCCCCGCAATGGTACGGCTTGCCAGCGAACGGGGTTCGAAGCAAGGAAGAAGCGTTACGCACTCAGTTTTGCGTATCACAGCCGGACTTGATTGACTATTTGGGCGGGGCACTCGTTCGACGGCTGCAAAAGGATTGGCGGGAAGCAGACCGTATTGATTTGTGGGGATTCGACACATGGGGACACGCTTGCATGTGTCCATCTTGCCAACGACTAGGCAACAGTGCTGACCAGCTTCTTCACTTCGTTGCCGGGATCAGGGGTATAGTCAACCTAGCTATGGAGAGGGGACACCTTCATCATCCTGTGCGCTTGATTGTTTGTGGTTATGAAGGGACCGGTACGCTCGTAGGTCCACAGCGTTCAGTACCGGAGGTGATAACCGCCGCTGGCGATATGGTCGTCTATTATCCGATTAACCGCTGCTACGAGCATGATATGGAAGCGGCAGGCTGTTCGGCGAACCAACGATATCATGCCGCTCTGCTGAGCTGGTGCGAGCACCAAACGGCTCTGCCTATCGTCATAGGCGAATACTATAACGTATCCAAGTTCGAAGACTTGCCATTGTTGTTCACGACTCGACTGGCGCACGATATTCCCGCCTATTACCGGATGGGGGTGCGGGGGATTACTTATATGCATGTCCCCCTTGTCAATTGGGGAATGCGAACTCTGACGCAACTGCTGTATGCGCAATTGAGCTGGGATGCCAAGACCGATATGGACAACTTCTTGCAAGAGTACTTCTCCAATTGGTATGGCCCGCATGCATCAGCCATGCGAGAAGCTTGCAGCTTGATCGAGCAGGGGTGGAGCGGTATAGCCGATTGGCGCGCATGGAAGAAAGACAGTGTGTTATCGCTGCTTCTGGCTTGGAATGGAGCGAGGCCGGATCAACCACTTGCAGTGAGCGACCACTTCAGCCATCAAGCTGCTGATGCAGTGAAATCAGGCAGAATGTCAGTCGCCCTTTTGGAGCAAGCGCTGAGGCTGATCCATTCAGCACTGGACGCCGATAAGGCCGTCCATCCACAGCAACAACCCACAGGCTGGAAGGTGGCGCTCAATCCGGTTGATGCTCGATCGCAAGCATTCACAGAGCTGCAATATGAGCTGCGCTTAGGCGAAGATCGGCGGTTGCTGCTGTACGGAATCGACACTCTTCAGCTGCAGGTGGAATTTGTTGAGTACTATAAGGCTCTGTTCATGGGGGAACAAACAGATGCAGATTCATCCTGGCACAGGATCGAATCTATTGCGGACCGGATGGATACGTATTTCGTGCCAATCGGATACGAACAACCGGGTGCAGGTATAGAGAGCAAGGCTGGATTAACGCGCAGCCAGCTAAGGGAATTGATCCGACGCTGTCGGAACTGGCGTCATTTGCAGGCTCAGAGCGAAGTTCAGAGACAGGGATGAAAGCGAGGAGAACCTTATGGCAACCGATCCATTAACCGATTCCTTCATTCGATGGGACACGGCACAGCAAGGTGAATATACAATTCAGCTTCCTCCATCGGAAGAGGCATCCCGTTTTATTGACTTACCGGTCCACTCCAGTAACAAATCGATGTTGGTGGTTGAGCTTATCGTGTCAGATCGCCATGATGAGGTCGTCCATGAAATGTCAATTGTTGTTGAGTGGGCGGGGCTGGAACACATGTACATCCTACTGCCGGAGGATGCACGGCAGAGCGCCTATACCATCGCGCTTCGTGCTCGGGATTACACATTTGCTGGCACTGTATTGGCAATCGGAAGTCCTCAATGGCTATCGCAGCGACCGCTCATGCCGATCAACGCAAACGAATGTTTATTGGACATATTTACGAGCACCGGTTACTTCAGTATAGAGATGTGGAAGCGGGAACGGATCGAGCACGTTCCGACAGTCGCGGAAGGCGAGCTTCGACGTGCCTGGTTGTATGCTCAATTGAAGTTAACTATTCCCCATGGCGGAGAAGCTAATAAAGTGGCTTATTCACGGGCCTATGATCATGACATTAGCGAGTTTCAGGCATTCATCGTTTGTGTCTCTGTCGAGACAAAAGGACAATTCAGTCTTCGTGCCGTCATTGACGGTGAGAACAAGCTGCTGATCGATAACCGCACAGGCTCCGGGATGGAAGAAATCCGTGTGCCGATTCAAGGAAACAAGCTGCAGGACATCACGATCGAGCTGGCAAGCGGCAACGAAGGCCAACATTTGGCACACTTGTACTGGTTCATGCTGGAGCGGATAGGGGCAGACCCGCAACAATCACATGAAATTACCGGTATTGCCGATATTGCCGATCCGGAGCAGACTGATCTGGCTCAAGATGAGGAGCTGCCACTCCAGCTATTGTTCGACCGTGAGGAACTGGTGCAGCTTCGACGGAAAATAACAACGGGGACCGGCAAGCAATTATTCGAGAATATGATTGCGGAAGCTGAGGCCAACTTGACGTACCGCCCGGAATCGTATGTAGGGACCTATTTTCCCGTGTATTGGGGGAAGCAGGGGATCGAACGACCTTCCGTTCCGATTGACGAGACACGACATTGGTTCAGCACGCTTGTCTACAGCTCGCTCGCATACTTGCTAGGCGGTGATCTTCGATACGGCCTCTCCGCAAGAAGGGCTCTGCTTGCTGCTATTCAATGCCAGGAATGGTGCGGGGGCTTCCTCTGCCGACTTCCGAGAGGCATAACCGGCTATCGCGCAACGTTCACAGAATCGCATCTCATGCAATGTGTCGCGCTCTGCTACGATTTTTTGGGCGGTCTGCTCACCTCCGAGGAGAAGCAAGCGGTAGAGGATGCAGTCTATGAGAAGGCGATTCCGCCAATCGATATGTATATGCGGAGGCACAAGGACGGCTATTTGCTGGAAAGCAATCAAGGCGCCGTTTACGCTTCCGGCATCTTACACGCCTGCCTGGTAGCCAGAAGAAGCCATCCCGATGTCGATTCGATTCTGGAACGGCAAACCGACTGGTTTCTGCGGATGATCGACAACTACTACAAGCCTGACGGGACGACAGGCGAAGGAATGATGTACTGGGAGTACACCACACATCATGTTGCAGAATGTTTACTATTAATTGCCCGTTACCGGAACCAAAACATTCTTGATCTCGCCCCTCCGCAATTAAGAGAAGGCATGAAGTATGTTCTGCATATGCGTTCGATGAATGAGGACAACCTGAGTTTTCTGCCGATCGGCGATTGCAGAAGCGAACGATTTAGATACATGGGTCCTTCCCTATTATTCTTCGCCAAATACTACGAGGAAGTATCTGCAGACTGGATGTGGCATCAGTATTACGACGCTCCTCAGCCACCAGGAAGTTCTTTCTTTGGCGCCGAGAACAATACGGGGCAGTACACGACGAATGGCCTGTTGACTCTGTTGCTGTATGAGGATCGGCCTTATGCAGAGGCAGCATTACCGGAAAGCCAGAGGTTCGAATGTGATCGTATTTTCTGGCGCACAGGCTCCAGGGAATCGGATACGATGTTGTTTTTCGAGGGCGGGAGACAGTCGTTCGAGCATACTCATTTTGATAAAGGTCAATTCATCATACAGGCATACGGGGAGTTCTTAGCGGCGGATCCCGGGATGATTGATTACAGCAAGCCTGGTCACGTGATGTATGTGCAATCAGTCTATCATAACATTGTAACGATTCGCGGACTCAACCAATCCTACAAGGATGCGGAACAGGCAGTAAAGATCACATTACATGAGCATGACGAGCAGTTCCATGTTCTCCAGACGGATCTGGCGAACAGCTACAAGGAATTGGAGCGCTACGATCGCACCCTGCTATTCATCAGACCGAATTATTTTCTCGTACTTGACGAGCTGGTTTCGCCAACCGGAGGGATGGAGTGGAATTTCCACAGCCGCGGCGAGTTACGATACGTGGGTGACCATCTCTTCCTTGCAGATGCTCCGAAAGCGGGACTTCTGTTGAACTACGCTTGTGACGTGAATCTTGATCATCGAATGAGCCGATATGAGGATGGCGATACGATCGTTAGCCACAATCTGGTGTTGGTTCCCGATCCAGGTGCGGCGGTCATGAATATTGCGGCAGTCATGGTTCCCTATCCGAAAACGGGAGATTCGCCGACAATTGACATCTTGAATGAACCGATTCAAGGCGGTGTTGTGTTCACTGTCAACGGTCCGTGGGGCACGGATAAACTTCTTGTTCGATTGGGAGATGGCCCCATGGAGTGGGAAGGCGATCCGATTAGGGAGCGTATCCGAATCTACCGCAGCGGGGCGGTTACTCAGACCCGATCGTTTGGGTAGTAGAATCCGTCATCGATACCGTCTTTCGATATTCGATTGGGGACAGGTGTTCATATTTTTTGAATAGCCGACTGAAATACAATTGATCGTCAAAGCCGACCAGCGAAGCGATTTGTCTAATATTCAGATGAGTATGGCGCATCAGATCTTTCGCTTTCTGGAATCGGTATTGAATCAAATACTGCTGTGGCGAAAGTCCGGTATATTGCTTGAATAGGCTGGAGTAACGGCTTAGACTTAGCCCGGCACGGGAGGCCAATTCCTGGACGGTCAGCTTACGGGCATAGTTTTTGTGCAGAAGGTCGAAGGAAGCGTGCAGACCCAGTTCCCTGGGGTCCATATGTTTTACTTTCTCGTGAATCGATAGTTTACGGGAAACGGTATACACAAGCTCTTGCAATAAAGTGGCGGATATGTGCTCGAAGCTAGGCAGCTTCTCGGTCTCCTCTTCAATGATCCTTGCGAACAGCTGAGGAATCTCAGGATTCACCCCTGTGACGAAGATGCTTTCCTGCCATAAACCGGCTTTGATCAACAGATCGGTTACGCCGTAGCCGGTGAAATGAACCCAGTAGCTGCCAGTCGGTTCATTACCGGTCTTGGCATAATATTGCCGTTCATACGGTTTGCTTATAAATACGGTTCCTGCTTCGATCTTCTGCTCGCGATTCGCAATTCTGACTTTCATGAACCCGCTGTGCAAATACGACAGCAGAAAATCGACACGGCCTTGTTCGCGATTGGCAAATCCTGCAGGCTCATCGTATTCGTAACCAATACAATTGATGATTAAGGCGTCTTCCCGGCTATGATAACCTTTATCATCCGGGTCTGGAACGCGGTAGGCATACTGATATTTCATTCGGTAGCTTCCTTTTCAAGTTAAATGATAGGTCCCAGTCTTCCGAGTGTTCGATTCATGTATTATATCGCAAATGTCGAGAAAAAATCTATTAGCCATGCCTATGAATCAAATATCGCGAGGGAGTTGAATAGGAGCATGATTAAGGATATGAATGAGAACCAGAATAGGAAGCTCGTTCTCATTGGCGCGGGGAGTTCCATGTTTACACAAGGATTGGTCGCGGACTTGTTGCGGAATCCAGGACGATTCAATTGGCACTTGGCACTTGTTGACACCGATCCGCGTGCACTGGATTCTATCGCCAAACTATGCGGGAAAATGATTAGCGCCAAGGAAGGCAGCATCCGGTTGACTTACTCCACCGATCGCCGGGACGTATTGGATGACGCGGATTACGTTGTCTGCACGATTGGTGTGGGTGGACGTAGAGCATGGGAGCAAGATGTATTCATTCCGCGCCAGTATGGTGTCTATCAACCGGTTGGCGATACGGCGATGCCAGGAGGCATATCCAGAGCTATGCGGATGATCCCGGCGATGGTGGACATCGTTCGTGATGTGATGAAGCAATGCCCCAATGCGACCTTCTTCAACTACTCCAATCCGATGACAATGATATGCCGAGCTTTGAGCAAGGCGACCGATTTTCCGGTTGTCGGACTTTGCCATGGCGTACACGATTCGGAACGACATGTAGCCCAGCTCGCAGGTCTCGATCTAAGCAAATTTACCGCTTATTCCATCGGGATCAATCATTTGACGTTTATGTACGATTTTCGCTATGACGGTCAGGACGCGCGTCCGTTGATCCGCGATAAAATTCATGCCTTGACCCAAGCCGGCATCGACTTCAAGAATGTGGGAGCTATGTTCCGCGAGATGGGGGAGGAAGCGCCTGCCATCAGCAATCCTTACGCCTGGTCCTTTTTCGAGCAATACGGGGCTTACGCGGCTCCCGGCGATAGGCATGTTGTTGAGTTTTTCCCGGAACGGTTCCCCGGCGCACAATATTATGGCAAGACGTTCGGGAAGGACGCCTATTCGTTCGAGAAAGTGATCGCCTATGGGGATCGGATCTATGACCGGATGGATGAGCTCGGCCAATCCCCTGACCCGCTCCCGGACGATTTCTTCGACAAGCTAAGCGGTGAACATGAGCAATTGATGGAAATCATCGATTCGATTGAAAATGACAAGCGGCATCTATTCTCCGTCAACGTGCAGAACAGAGGAGCCGTACCCAACTTGCCGCGCGATGCAGTAATTGAACTGCCAGGGGCAGCGACAGCTAGAGGGATCGCTGCTTTGCAAATTCTCGATTATCCGGATACGCTCGCACAGCTGCTCGCCAAGCCTCTCGCGATCGTCGAGTTGACGGTAGACGCCGCACTGCGAGGCGATCGGAATCTGTTCGTGGAAGCTGTCCTGCTAGGCGGATATTTGAATGATCGCTCTGCTGCGGAAGCGATGGTGGACGAAATGATCGCCGCACAAAAACAATACTTGCCGCAGTTCCAATAACGCCCTGGAAGATGAGAAGAACCTGACCGGAAACTCAAAGGTCAGGTTCTTCTCACCTATACAAGTGGAACGAATGTTTGGGAAGCCCACTTAGGGCTCAAGTCTGACCTCTTCGTCACGTTCCGCCGATCGATATACGGCTTCAATCACGCGAACGATAGAACGGCCATATTCACCAGAGGAATAAGGTTGTCGTCCTTCCTGAATGCATGCCGCCAGATCAGTCAATTGCAGCACGAATGGATTGACCGCATGTTCGATAGGAACTTGGCGGTACTTGCCGTCTTCACTAATCCATACGGAATCGTGGTTAATGATCTTGATCATCCCATGGGTGAATATGAGCTCCGTTTCTTCCCGATCGGCTCCCTCATAACCAGACAAGTTAACCGTACAGGTAACACCCTCTGACGTTTCCAGCATCATGACCGCGCTGCCTTCCATATCCGGGTAAAGCTCGGCGTGATAGCTAAGCGACGCGCGCACACGTGTGATGCGGCTGTCCGTCAGCCATTGGATTTTATCGATAGCATGAGCGCCCAAGTTGAATACGATGCCCCCGCCAGATTTGGCTTTGTCCAAAAACCAGGCAGGGCGGTCCGCATGGAAATAGGCGCCGTGCCGAACATCGTGAATCATGACCAGCTTGCCTAGCGAACCGCTTTGCACTAGAGCTTTGCCCTTCAGATTATGTGAAATATATTGTTGGGTTTGCCCGACGAGCATCACAACATGATTTCGTTCGACGGCCTCGTTGATCGCATCACATTGTTGTACGGATATCGCCATGGGCTTCTCCAAAAGCAAATGACATCCGCGGTCTGCGCAATAAATAGCGGCTTCCAGGTGAAGAAAGTGGGGAAGGGCGATAATCGCGATGTCAGGCCGCATCTCCTCCATCATAAGCCGATAATCCGTATAAGCCTTCAAACCGAACCGTTGCGCGCATTCGTCTCCTCTTGCAACGTTGACATCGGCAATGGCCACTGCTTCCATATGCGGCATCGACGCAATTGCGCGCAAATGATAATCCCCAATAATTCCTGCACCAAGTAACGCTACTCTCAATCCCATATGCCTCAACATCTCCTCAGTACGTTAGCTCCATCGTCTGGTAAGCTATCGTTTGTCCGCTAAAAGTCGGATACACTCCTCCAACCCGATTTGACCGGCTACGCCACCCGATTGAGTCGTGTTCATTCCACCGCAGATGCAGCCCATGTGCAAGCAGGTTTCAACATCATAGCCAGCAAGGAATCCGTGTACGAATCCGGCATCAAAGCTGTCCCCTGCGCCCACAGAGTCGACGACACGAATATCTTTGAGCGACTGTGCTCTAAAGCGTTGTCCTTGGTGATAGGCAAATGCACCTTCCCCACCGTCCTTCACTACGATTAGAGGAATGATGTCTTGCAGGGCAAGGATTGCATCTTCAACCGTGGATTGGCGCGTAATTGCCTTCAATTCATTGACGTTCGGGAGGAAAATATCCACATAAGGGAGCAGCTCCTGCAATCCATCTTCCCAGCGTTCATCAGGGTCCCAGTTCGTGTCGAGACTGATGGTCATGCCATTCGCTTTCGCTTTCTTGGCGATGGCCACCCAATGAGGCTGTAGTTTCTTCATCAGGAAGTAACTGCCAATATGCAGATGTCGAGCGCTCTCGAGCAATTCGTTCGGAATGTCATCTAGCCCTATGGCATCGAGTGAACCAAGATGAGTAAGAATGGCTCGATCGTTCGCATCGCACAAGGCAATACTCATTCCCGTCTTATAGCTCGGATCCGTGTGAACGTAATCCATGACAATACCGGATTGTTGCAAGTAATGTCGTACAATTACGCCGAATGGATCATCGCCAACAATGCCGACGCCTGCCGTGTTTAATCGCAATTTGGCCGCTTGGGAAGCGAATATACAGCAAGAACCACCGAGTTCGATCGAGTAATCACCCACAAGCTGTTCCGCTTGCCCGAATTTAGGAATAATGTCCCCGCCTCGAACGATTAAGTCGACACAGACGTCCATGAAGGTAACAACATCGAATCGTTTGGTCATTAAGGTGTACCGATTTGAATCCATGGGTTTAGTCCTTGCGGCGAATCGGGATTCACACCTTTCTGGATCGCTTTGTAATACGCCACACCCTGCGCGACGAAGGACCCCAGAAACGCTGTTAGTTCAGTATGGGATTGCTGTTCCAGAGAAAATAATTCATTCAGCTGTTGAAACGTGCCCGCTTTTCCAATCGCAATGACTTCAGCCCCCTTATTCCGGCAATCCTGTGCCAAATCCTCCTCCAGACGTTGCCCTTCCGTACTGTTGCCGCTGCTGAACAGGACGACGAGCGTTTTGGCATTCACATTGACGATAGGCCCATGCCGCAGTTCCAGCGTATTGTAGAAGGATACCGGAATCTGAGCCATCTCTAGCATGATTAGCGCCCCTTCACAGGCTACTCCGAACAAACTTCCATTGCCAAGTGCAACGACATGATCCCAAGGTTGTTCAGCAATGCGTTTCAGTCTGTCTTCATTCGCACGAATGATCATGCTTGCGTTCTGGATATAGCGATCAGCTTCTTCAATCAACGAGTGATCATGGGACCAGATGGACGTGAGGAATAACTGGGTCATATACAAACTGACGAAAGAACGAGTTTGGCAGACGCTCGCTTCATTGCACCAAGGAATGTAGAGGCACAGATCGGATATCTGGGCTAGCGGACTATTCTCGTATTCCACGATAGAGAGGACCGAACTATGGTAGGATTCCTTAAGTAGAGTTACAGCCTGTATCGTTTCTGATGTCGAGCCCGAACGGGAGGGAGCGATGATAAGAGGTTTAGTAAACCGTTTCTTGTAATAGTCCTGATTGAGAAGCACGTCCCCGCTTGCTACTGTATAGCAGCGCACCCCGAGCTTATGTTCCATGGTGACAGAAGCCGATAACGAGCCCCAATAGCTGGACCCGCATGCAACGAAGACGATCTCCTGTGGTTTCTCGCTCTCGAATAGCTGGGAAATGGATTCCCGCTGGGCCTGAACATATTCTGATGTTTGTTTTAAACTGTCGTACTGTTCGAATATCTCAATATAGGATTGGTACATGGAGCATTCCACCTTTTCGATTATAGAATTTCAACCCTAATTGTAATTAGAACGCATTCAATAATATATAGGCGTATTAGCTTTTTATATGGATAAATCGACTGGTTGACTAATGAACTCGGAGTATATACAAGGCTCGAAAGCCAGAAGGGGAATAACTCGAATAATCGCGAAATACTCTGGCGAAGTGGCTGGAATTCGTAAAACCTAAGTTCAAGGCAATCTCCTTGATGCTCCGTTCAGGAAGCTCGATCAGGTCCTTCTGGGCTTGAAGCATCTTGAGCTTGGTGAAAAATTCAATCGATGACATTCCGAATTTCCGCTGGATGAGTCTGGTTAAATGTTGACGCGATAGCCCAAGTTCCTGTGAAGTGCGGGCTACATCTACCGGGGAGGAAAGGTTGGCTTTCACCCAATCGATCGCCCGTTGAAGATGAATGTTCGTGGAATCAGCAGACTCTGTCATATCCGAGTCGGATTTGAACTGCATGAAGAAGTGGATCAGAATACGATACAGGATGACAGATACCCGATCAATGACAAAATGGTTCTCCACTTCCTCCAATACGGACAGGATGTCCAGATGGATACTCGGGTGAGAAGTGTCTTTGATCGCAACATAGGAATGATCAATTCCGTATTGCTCCATTAGCTGGTCCGCCAAGTAGCCATTGAAGGAAACCCAGGATAACTGGTACATCTGTTTCTGATAGTGATATTCATGAACAGTACCCGGTCGAATCAACAAGAGGCGACCCGGCTTCAAATCGATGAAGGCTTCCCCGATTTTAACGGTACCTTCCCCTTGATAACAGCACACGATCTGATAGAAAGGCCAATCACATTTTTCGGTATGTATTATTTTCTCATAACCTGCATCGACGGCTACCAACGGAAGAGAGGGGGCGTTGATTTTCGGGGCGAACTTGATATACATCCGACTGTACCTCCATCCATCGTTTTCTCACAGTCTCTACAAGGTTCATCATAGTATGAAGGGTCAATCTTAACAATGCACAATGTTCCATTCAGAACACCGTACGACATATTGGTTCTTTTGAGGGGAGAAGATCAGCTCTATAATTCCAAGTAGAAACAGGAAACCAATCAACAAGGAGTTGTAGTTCATGCATCAGTATGCAGGTATTCAAAATGCTCAGAAGCTGGGGCAATACGATGTGGAACAATCTTCAAAGATCGTAAAACGATTAGCGTATTCGCACTACCGGCTCATGATGATCGGAGCTGCACAGCTGCCAGCCCGAATGAACTGGGATTTCAAGGCGGGATTGGCGAGAAGTGTATATGAGGATGCTCAAGCGATGAAGATGTGGGTAGACCGCGCTTCAGAGCTGCGCAACCCGCAGTTGCAGAAGATGAAATCCCCCGATCCCTGGCTGGAGTTATTTTGGGATGAATTGCTTATGGCCCGCTCGGATTACGAACTGTGGGTAGGGGTATATGAGGTAGCCAAACCGGCAATTACCCGATTATACGAGCAATATCTGGAATCCACTCAGCCACTCGTCGATTACCCGACGGTTCGATTGATGAAGCATGCCAGGCTGGATCTTGAGGAACAACTCGCCTGGGGGGCGGCGATTCAACCCGTATTACTCGAAGATGCCCGTTATTTCAATGCCCATTCCGATCAATATCATGTCGTCATTGATGATGAAGCCAGTGCGCAACCGTACAAGGATCATTTGCTTGAGCTGCTTCATAACTGCGGCGGCATGGCGGGTGAAGCCGTTGAGAACAATCGAACGCCAATCCGTTGGAGATCCAAAGAAGCTTACCGCATACCGGATAAAGCTGTTCGTGATCCACGTATGGGCGGTGATACATTGGGCCGCACAGGTGTAAAGAACCAACCTGACGACGATGTGATTGCCGGGGCCGCGGAAGCTGCACGCATCCGTCAAGAGGAGCTGGGGGCGGCCGAGCTCTGTGCGGCAACTCTCGTCATGCAGCAAGGCATGCCATGGGAGTTTTACGATGACTTGTCCAGGCACTGTTGGGATGAGATGCGGCATACGTTGTATGGCCAAGCAGTCCTCGACCTGGGAGGGTTCGAGTGGTTCTCCCAACCCCAGTTCAAGGGTGATTATGATCCGCATATGGATAAACCGGTTGCCGCTTCCTACGTTTGGTTATCTGTCGGCATTGAGGGAGAGGCGATGAAGAAGGAACAGATGCCCAAGGAGTCGAGATTTTACACAAAGTTGGCGCAGCAGAGGGAAGAACCTTTCGTGAAACTGCTGGCTCAAGGAATCGACTTTGACTGGGCGGACGAAGTGACCCACCACCGATACGGACGAAAGTGGGCAGAGGAGTTAGTAGGCGGATACGGAAATGCCAGGCTGATTGCGGATAAAGAGATGGCCCTGAATAATGAAAGAATGAGGGTGGATACCCGTAATTACTGGACGGGCAAAATGTTCAGTCATCGTTATATAGGTTCATAAATGATGAGGTCGGAATCATCAACGTAAATTTCTCCCTGAACGTTCTCAAAAGTTGCAACCACCTATGATATAATGGTAAAACGAATGAGAGCGCATACAGGGGGGAGACGCATGCGGAGATTTGGCGAAGTATGGGGAAGTTACTTTATCCGGCTTGTTATGTCATACATTCTTCTTGCTATAGTATTGATTGCTGCCGTAGGCGGTTATTTGTTCACGCAGGCCAATGGGCTGATGGTGGGGGAAATGACTAGAGAGAGCACATCCCGCCTGAATACCGCAAAAGATTATTTAGAGAAAAACGTATTGCAGAAATATGTGGACGGCTTAACGAGCCGGTATTTCGTCGGTATCGAGCCTGATCTGAAAGGGATTCTATACAATCTGCTCGATACCGGCTGGGAAGGCAACATTTCTAACATCGTATCGCTGGTGAATCAGATGAACTTCATTCGTTCGGCGGACGATGGCATTGCGGGTATCACGATTTTCTTTAATAAGGATCGGTTCGTTCTGGATAACAATTATTTCTACACTCAACTGGAAGCAGGCAAAGATCAAGCCTTTATCGAGCAGTTAGCGACTGTTCCGAAACAGCGGTGGATCGGGCGAACCCTTCCAGATGGTAAACAAGTACTCACGTATGTGCTCACCCTTCCCTACGGGTTCCCGGAGGATAAAGCAAAAGGCCATATCTACATTGATATTAGACGCGATTATTTGTCCCGTTCTTTAGCTCAAGTGATGAATACTCCATTTGAACGGCTATATGTGCTGAATGGGAGCGATCGTCCTTTATTGAGTACTGGACCCGAAGACCCGTTAGAAGCGGATCATGTACTGCAAGCTCTTAGCTCCACGACCGATTCCAATGTGAAGATCGAGAAAGACAGTCAGGGAAGTAAAATTTTTGCCACACTGAATGGAGATTCAGCGTCGGGATCGTTCCAATACACCATCGTTCGCCCCTTCGACACATTCGTTCTTTCCTCCAAACAATTCCAGCAACAAGTTATTGTGAGCTGTGCGCTCATGCTGTTGCTAGGCTGGTTAATCGCTTTCGTTATATCCAAACGGTTCTACGTGCCGCTGAAGGCGCTTCTTCATACGATTCGAGGGCTGTACCAGAACAATCCTTTACCCGTGAAAGGCATCAAAGAATATAAGCTCATTGATCATACGTTGCAATATTTGGATGATAAAATAGCCATTCTTGAAACAAAAGTGAAGAAAAACGAAATCACCAATTTTCTCTTGGGCAACATGGCCGAGCTGCAAAGTGTGAACCTGCCGCTCGACTGCCTGTATGTTACGGTAAATATTCAGTTGGCACGGGGAGATAGTGAATCGTTTCGCAGCACTTATTTGGAGAATGGTCATTCGATTCCGTATGAAATCGCGATGATGAGTACGGATCAAGTGGTGATCCTGTACTTCTTGGGGTTGGATGACCCCGAGCCTATTGAAAGGGTTAAGGCGGAGTTGATTCAATTCCGAATGGTCTCGCAATGGTCTTTCTCAGCTTCAATCGGACCGTCGGTAAGCTCGCTGGAAGACATTCGGGCTGCTCATCAGTTGGCGAAGGAAGGATTACTGTATACGTACTTGTACGGCCCGCAAATGATTATAGCAGATCTAGATTTGCAGATGTTAAGCAGTGTGCAGCATGTATTCGCATTCACGCAGATCAAGAATGCGATTCGCGCCGGGAACACGGTAGAAGCGGAACGGTTCTTGACTGACTTTGCGATCCGATCACAGGCATCCGTTCGTATAGAGGTTGTGGAACTGTCCGTTATGCAGTTGTTAACTGCACTGTCGGAAGCGGTTCTCGAACTGAATCTCCATCATATCATCCCTAGCTCGGAGCTGTTCCGTGCAGAGAAGAAACCGACATTTGAAGAAACGATGGACTGGATTCGCGGTCTGGTCATACAGATGACCGTCTATATTCAAGTCGGTAAGACCAAGGGACATACCGAGCTGGTACATCGACTCAAAACCTATATTGATGAACATCTGCATGAAGAATTGTCGCTCGATGTGCTGTCAGAGGTCGCTTCGTTGTCAAGCTCTTATATATCCACTTTGTTCGCGGATATACTGAACATCTCATTCACGGATTATGTGACGAAAGCGCGATTGCAGATGGCTACGGAGTTGCTGAAGACCGAATCCTCCTTGACTGTCGCTGACATTGCGACCCGGGTTGGCTATCGGAACTCCCAATATTTTTGCACAAAGTTCAAAGCGAAGTATGGCATTACTCCGATGCAATACCGCAATGCATGGGCGGGGTCAGGCATAGCGAAGCTGGAATTGAAATAATCGGCAAGCTTATTGAAAAGAAATGGGCTGTTCACAATCCAAATTGTGAGCAGCTTTTTTTGTAGAAAGTATTTCATTTTCTTTGAATTCCGAGGTTGTGAATGAGTCTATAATGGTTGATCCAAAGAAAATGAATGATTTCAAATGATATTGCAATGGATAAAGCGCTTACAGTGAGCTAGCATGGAATCATAACAGAAGGAGGGAGAACTTGCTTGAGACAAAAACAAAATGCGCCACTCGCTATTGACGGGAGCCCTGAGGCGGCCACAGACGCCAGAGCGAAAAATTATCGACCCTCCCAGTGGAAGGAGTATTATAAAAACCGCTATTTATTTCTGCTCTTGGCACCCGTACTGATCTGGTACGCCATTTTCGCTTACGGGCCGATCTATGGGATCCAACTTGCCTTCAAGGAGTATCGAATTTTAGAAGGGATAACTGGAAGTCCGTGGGTCGGGATGGCTAACTTCAACTATTTATTCTATGCTTCACCCGATTTCTGGACGGTACTTGCCAACACACTTCGATTAAGCTTGTACCACATCATCTTCGGATTTCCTGCACCGATCATTCTTGCCTTGTTGTTCAATGAAGTTCGTTACACCAAATTCAAGCGGATCACTCAGACGCTGACGTATTTGCCCCACTTTTTGTCCTGGGTCGTGTTGTCTGGCATCTTGTTCATCATCTTGTCCCCGACTACAGGGGTCGTCAATTTTATGATGCAGAAGGTGGGCTTGGAGCCGATCTACTTCCTCGGGAACAGCCATTACTTCCGCTTCACTCTGGTCGTATCCGCGATCTGGAAGGAAGTCGGCTGGGGGACGATCATCTACTTAGCGGCGTTAGCCAGTATTGATCCGCAGCAATACGAAGCAGCTGTTATTGACGGGGCGAACAGATGGAAGCAGACGCTGCACATCACACTTCCGGGGTTACTTCCGGCGATCGCCATTATGTTTATACTGCGAATCGGCGGCATACTGGATGCCGGATTCGATCAGGTGTTGAATCTGTATACTCCAGGCGTTTATTCGGTGGCAGATATTATCGATACGTATGTGTACCGAATGGGCTTGACCCAAATGCAATTCAGTATGACAACTGCCGTTGGCTTGTTTAAGAACGTGATCGCATTTGCTCTCGTTCTGATGACGAACTATCTCGTGAAGCGCACCGGACAGGAAGGGCTCATGTAGCTCTCGCTCCCTACTCTAATCGAAAGGTGTGACGTCATGCATATGACGATAGGCGAGAAGGTGTTTCAAGCCTTCCTGCTGCTCTTCATTTCGCTGCTCTGTATTCTAATGCTGTATCCGTTCGTTCATGAGCTGGCCGTCTCGCTGAGCACGCCAGCGGAAGCGATTCGCCAAGGCATTCATATTATTCCGTTGGAGTTCTCCCTTGCGGCGTACAAGGAAGTGTTCTCATCCAAGACGGTCTGGAGCGGGCTTGGCAATTCCTTGTTCCGAACCGTAGTCGGGACGGCGCTGATGCTATTCATGATGACGATCGGAGCGTATCCGCTGTCCAAGAAAAACTTGCCACATCGCAACGTGTATACGATGTTCATCGTTATAACGATGTTCTTCAGCGGAGGATTGATCCCAACCTATCTGCTTATAAAGTCGTTGCATCTCATCGATTCCCGCTGGGCACTTATCATTCCCGGATTAATTAATACGTTCTCTATGATGATCATGCGCAATTTCTTCATGGGGGTTCCAGACGAGCTCGAAGAGTCGGCGAAGATCGATGGTGCGAATGATATTCGTATCCTGTTCACGATCGTCGTACCTCTCTCCATGCCGATTATGGCGACAGTTGGTCTGTGGTCTGCTGTGTATCACTGGAATGGCTGGTTCGATGCCCTGATCTATATTCAGGATAGTTCCAAGCAGGTGTTGCAGATCTACTTGCGTAAGCTTGTCGTCAGCAATGAAGATACCGCACTACAAGCGATGATGAGTGGGACTGTAACGTCAGAGAGTATCAAGGCGGCGGTTATTATGTTCGTCACGATGCCGATTCTCGTGATCTATCCCTTCTTGCAAAAGTATTTTGTCAAAGGCGCACTCATCGGCTCACTTAAAGGTTAAACCCGGTTTATATGGAAGGTGGTATGCATCGTTTCCGTATAAATAGATATTACAAAGATAAGGGAGGCAAAACGGATGAAGAAAGTGAAACAAAATGTTTCTGTTGTACTCGCAATAGCCGTCACAGCCACATCACTCGTAGCCTGCAATACGGACACGCCCAAAGCAACAACAGGAACTTCAACAACACCCAAAGAGCCGCCTATGGTCATAACTTGGACGGGGCGTAACCCTCCATCCTCGGATGACAATGCAGCCCAAAAGTATTTGGAGCAAAAATTCAACGTCAAGCTCAAGAACATCAATCTGGATCCGACGACATGGCGTGACCAATTGAATGTGAAGATCGCCGCCGGAGAAATTCCAGATGTCATTACTCAGGATGCCGGTCTCGATCTGATGCAGCAATGGGCAGATCAAGGCGTCATCGCCAGCATCTCGGTGGAAGAAATCAAGAAATATATGCCTAAGTATTCCGCTGACATGGAGAAAATCGATCCTAATATATTTAGTTTCGGTTCATACAAAGGGAAAAACTGGGGTCTGCCCAAAGTATATCTAGAAGGAAAAAGCCCTTTCCTACCAGCCTTTAATGCAGACTGGATGAAGGCGGTCGGGGTTACCAAAGTTCCAGAAACGCTGCAAGAGGTCGAGGATTTGCTAACCAAATTCCGTAACAACGATCCAGATGGCAATGGCAAGAAAGATACGTATGGCCTCTCAGCTAGCAGTAAGGACGCTCCCGTGCAAATGTTCAGCTCGATCTTTGCTGCATTCGGCATCAAACGTCGCGGCTGGAATCTTGGGGCAGACGGTAAAGTCGTATACGGCATGATAACGGAAGAATCGCGCCAGGCGTTCAAGCTGCTAAGCAAATGGTACAAGGATGGCCTGATCGATCCGGAATTCGCAACAGACGACTGGATTCGCAACCGTGCCAACTTCCTTGGCGGCCGTATCGGGATGGTGGATTCGGGTATGTGGTACCACCTTTACGAGTCAGGTGCAGTAGGGGCGGAATGGAAAGCCAAAGGCCAGACGCTTGCGATCGGCAAAGGGTTCAAAGGCCCTTCCGGCAAAGCGATGCTCATGTCCTCAAGCACGATTCCGCAAGCGCCGCAGATGTTCAGCGCCGCACTGATGAAGGACGAAAAGAAGCGGATCAAAATCTTGCAAATGATGGAGGATATCGCGACGAACGAAGAGACTTATTTGATTACGGGTGCTGGTCGCAAAGGTATCGAATACGACCTTGTTGATGGATCCATTGTTGCAAAAGGGGATGGGACCGACCCCGTCAAACTAGCAGCTGCCGCTGGAGCCGGTATCTGGTTCAACCATGTGAAGGGCGCCGTTCCATCCATGAGTAAATTCGATAACCCGCAAGCTATGCTGGACTACAAGGAGAAGCTGAACAGCGGGATCGAAGTGACCAAAGACCCGGTCAATCCGGCGCTGCTTCCTTCGACGGCTACCGTATCCGCGACACTTAATAAACTGGTCGATGAGTACATGATCAAGTTGATTACTGGCGAAGTCGATACGGACAAAGGCTTCGATGCATTCGTCGCCCAATGGAAAAAAGCCGGCGGTGATCAACAGACGCTAGAAGTTAATCAAATATATGAAGAGCGCAAAAAGAAATAAACCGCGTTCCACAGTGACAGCTTACATGTTTGTCGATTGGGCGAGGGAAATCCCTCGCTCAATAACTGTTTTATCCGATCGTACTTTCATTAGAACAATCAAGGAGTGAATACACCGATGACGAACTCCGAAAACCGGGTGTATTATGTAGCGTTAACGGGCAGTGACAGCAACAATGGACAGTCCTTGGAATCCCCATTCAAGACGATTGGACGAGCTGCGGAGATCATGCAAGCAGGAGATTCATGTTACATTCGCGAGGGTACGTACCGGGAGACAGTCAAGCCTGCTGCGTCCGGGACCCAGTCTGCTCCAATCCGGTTCGAGGCATTCCAGGGGGAACAGGTTGTCGTGAGCGGCTGTGATCTTATTACCCAATGGACGCTCCACGAGGGGAGTATTTACAAAGGGGCTATGGATTGGAATGTCGAGGATGGCAATGGCAACATGATCTTCGTAAATGGAGAAATATGCGGCGAGGCCCAATGGCCAAACGTATCTGATCGATTAGCTCGCACGCAGTACGCCGTTGTTGACCGAGCCGAGAATGATAACCGGACAGGAGCGATATTCGACGAAGATTTGAAGGCATTTCCAGACGGCTATTGGGATGGCGCGATGGTAGCCTGCGTGAACGGTGTGGGGTACTTCATATCCACGGCACCCGTGAATCGGTTCGCATCCGGAACGCTTTATTATGACCAATGGGTCAGCTCGGCACCTTATTATCATGCAGGGGCAGGCGACATTTATTTCATTACCCGTTCCTTGCGGGCACTCGACACCGAGAAGGAGTGGTACTACGACAGCAGTGAACAGAAGCTGTACTTGTGGGCACCTGGCGGTGATCATCCGGAGCACCATGTCGTGGAGGCCAAGCGACGTGAGTATGCCTTCGATTTGCGAGACCGTGCTTATATTGAAGTAGTAGGGATCGGATGTCGGGCTGCCTCGATTACGACGCAAGAGGCTCATCATTGTCAGATTATCCGTTCAGCACTTTGTGGGCTTGATCGGTATTTTGGCCCCCGCCAATCGATCTACGGCAGGACAAAAGGCATTGAGCTGGGTGGCCGTAATAATGTATTGCGCGACTGCGAAATCTCACATTTTGAAGGGATCGGCATTCACATCTCCGGTGCTCGCAACCAGATAGTCAATTGTTATATTCACGATGGCAATTTCGAGTCGTCCTATGCCAGTCTTGTCTGGATGACAGGGTCTGATCATCTGATAAGCCACTGCACGATTACAAGATCGGGAAGGACGTGTGTGTCCGGGGTATTCGCACATTCGGTTATTCAATATTGCGATATTTCGTTTGCCAATTGTTTGACGAAAGATTCAGGAATCATTTATTTATTTAACCATGACTTCGACAATACAGAAATTCACCATAATTGGTTGCATGACAACGTATCGAACCATTTGAGTTTTGGCTTCTACATGGACGCTTGGACGAGCGGTGTGAATTTCTTCAACAATGTCGTCTGGAACATCCCGCATCACGGACTGCATATGAACCGCCCCATCCAGCGCGCGCTCATCTATAACAACACGTTCCATCGCAGTGCGAATACACGCTCATCCGTGTTCGCATTGGATGATATGATGGGGGTCCATCTGGCTAACAACATTTTCGCCGATGGCGAAATTATCGATTGGAGCGAGGAGAGTCTCGTTACGAACAACGTTATCGGCCAGGAGGTCCGGTTCGTCGATGAAGAACGCGGAGATTATCGCTTGCAGGCCAATTCCCCTGCGGTTGGGGCAGGGCTACGCATTAATGGAGTGACGGATGATCACCCGGGAGCGGCACCAGATGCCGGGGCATACCCTTATAACGGTGAATACTGGGCGCCGGGTTACAACTTCTCTCAATCGGTTCAGGCAAACTTACAATTTACCGCTCTTTCCGCGAAGAGTCAGATTGGCAATGTCGGCTTCGAAACAGGTGAATGGCATCCTTGGACCGTTTTAAGCGGCAATCCGTCCATCGTTTTCGAGTGTGCGTGGGATTATAGCAACTTCGGCTACAAATCCGTGACACGCAGCAATAAGTATGCGGCCATGCTGGGTAAAGGAGATGCGATCGAGCAGGTAGCAACAGGTCTTCAGCCGAATACAACGTATTCGTTCTGGGCTGGTATCCGTACTGGCGGCTATTATCGTTCTGCGGACAAGTACGACGAATGTCAGGCCAGTCACAGCTTCCATAAAGCACCGAACGGCGGCTTGCCCATCTATCGTGATGTCACCTACGTAGGGCCTTTACGGGATGGTGATTGGCTGAGATACAACGGTATCGACTTCGGTAAAAAGGGCAAGTACGATGTGTTCGACGCCGGAATGACCAAAATCGTTGGGCCGATCCTGCTGGAGGTAAGACTTGACCGTGCAGACGGGGAGCTGATTGGCACCGTATCGGTCGTATCGGAATACGACAATGTATGGAGGTACTTCTCGACGCCGATCCGCGGTGCTGCTGGCGTACATGATGTGTTCCTTGTGCTGAAGGGGGCAGGACAATGTTTGCTGCAGAGCTTCAAGCTCTATCATTCGCAGCATGCCAGCCCAGTGCGCATTTCAGTCCAGGGACACGATGGCGACAGCAAGACCCGCACCGTACGCAGGCTCAACTGGGATGCGCGGATGGAACATCTGGAGTTCACGACCGGGCCGAACGGGGACAGTGCGACAGTCTCGATTGAGAATGCCGGCGAACATTATATATATGTGGACGACTGCGGATTATGGAATCCGAAGCTGTAGGAGAAACAAATAATGAGGTTTTGGAGGCAGACAGAATGAACAGCAGATTTAGTTTAAACGGATCATGGAACCTGTATTACGGGCCCGAGCAAGGCCAAATGCCAATAAGCATAGAGGCCGTGAAGACAAGTGGCTGGCCAGTTATTGAAGCGAGCGTGCCCGGCAATGTTGAGATCGATCTAAGTCGTGCGGGTATTGAGCAAGACCCGTTCCTGGCCGAGCATGTATACGATTATCGCAAGTATGAGTTTTATCAGTGGTGGTATGAACGTTCATTCGATGTACCAGCAGATTTTATAGGACAAGATGTGATCTTGCGTCTGCACGGGATAGATACATTCGGTACGATCTGGATCAATGGTGAGCTAGCAGGAACCACCGACAATATGATGATTGAACATGACGTGAACATTACGGACTATGTGAACATCGGGCAGACGAATCATATCGCGATCCGCATCGAATCATCGATCAACCAAGCAAGGAAACAGAATTATCCTGTCGCGCTTGCAGGTTTGGAGCATCATGACGAGATGGTGTGGTTGCGCAAACCGCCACACGCATTCGGTTGGGATATAGCGCCAAGACTCGTATCCGCTGGCATATGGCGGGATATTGAGATCCTGGGCAGAGAGCGAACTTATTTGAAGGAAGTCTATTATTCGACGCAATCGATCATAAATGGTGCTGTTCAGTTGAAAGTAAATTACCGGTACGAGACCGATCAGCCCTTTCTGGATGCATTCTCCGTTAGACTGAAGGGGGTATGTGGCGATCATACCTTTGAATTCGAAGGGAAAACGAACTTTTGCTCGGACAATATTCAACTGACGATCCCTCAAGCGAAGTTATGGTGGCCAAGGGGGTACGGAGCCGCTCATCTGTATGAGGTAACCTTGGATTTGTTGTATGCAGGGGAAATTGTGGCTACTCGGACCGAGAAGATCGGGTTTCGCATCTTCAAGCTGGAGACGAATTTCGTACCAGGTGATGCAGGCGAGTTCAAAGTTATTGTGAACGACGTACCCATTCTCGTCAAAGGAACGAATTGGGTCCCGCTTGACGCGCTGCACAGCCGTGATAAAGGTAGACTGCAGGAAGCTTTCGATCTGATGGTTGATATTGGCTGTAATACGGTTCGGTGTTGGGGCGGCAATGTATATGAGGATCACGATTTCTTTGACCTGTGTGATCTTCACGGTATTCTCGTCTGGCAGGATTTCGCGATGGCTTGCGCCATTTATCCGCAAACGGACGATTTTGCAGACATGCTCCAAAAGGAAGCTGTCAGTATTATCAAGAAGCTGCGTAATCATGCTTCTCTCCTCCTGTGGGCCGGAGATAACGAGATTGATCAAGTGTACTACCGTTGGGGGCACCGGCTGCCTCATGCAAGGTTCAACCGCATTTCCAGAGAAATCTTGCCGCGCATTGTCGGAAGTCACGATCCGTATCGCGCCTTCGTTCCGTCGTCTCCGTACATGCCGGAGCATATCGAAGGCGGGGATCTGATGGTCCCTGAGCAGCATAATTGGGGGCCGCGCGATTATTTCAAGAGTGATTTCTATAAGCACTCCACCGCGCATTTCATTAGTGAGATCGGCTATCACGGCTGTCCGGCTATCGCTTCCCTGAAGAAGTTCCTTTCACCGGACAAGCTATGGCCCTATCAGAATTCTGAATGGGATACCCATAACACGGAATATTTGCCCTTGGAGAGACGTCGGTACGACCGGAACGAGTTAATGGTCAATCAAGTGAATACGCTGTTTGGCTTTATTCCGGATACACTGGAGGATCTGGCGCTTGCTTCTCAAATCTCTCAAGCCGAAGCGAAAAAGTTTTTTATCGAAATGGTCAGGTTGAAGAAGTGGCGAAGAACCGGTGTGATCTGGTGGAATCTGCTGGATTGCTGGCCGCAAATATCCGATGCCGTGGTCGATTATTATTTCTCGAAGAAGATCGCCTACTACTATATTAAGCGCGTTCAACAGCCGATCTGCTTGATGATGACCGAAATGGAGAATTGGCGCCATCGGATCGTATTGGGTAATGACAGCAATGAATCCGTATGGGTCGATTTTCAAGTTGAGGACGGAGACACGGGCGATATTTTGCTTGCCGGACAAGTGTACTCCCCGGCGAATGAAAATGTAGAAATCGACCAGATTAAACTGAACTCGGCCTCGCTGCAGAAGTTCTTTGTGATGAAGTGGACCGTGGGCGGGGTAACACAAGCCAACCACTACATCTCTGGTTACCCGCCGTATTCATTCGAGCAATATAAGATATGGTTAAGCAAGATTGAGAGCCTGCAACACCGTTTCAGCAGTGCGGATTGCTACAACTGAGGGATAGAAGGGAAGAGGAACCATTGAATAACTTGACGAGAGAATCATTGCCGGAAGCGATACGACAAATTGTTCATCAGCAGCCGATCACAGATATGCATACCCATCTCTACCCGCCGGAATTCGGCGGGCTCATGCTGCGGGGCATCGACGAACTATTAACTTATCACTATCTGGTTGCGGAAGTCATGCGCTGGTCGGATATGTCAATCGAACAGTTCTGGATGCTGAACAAGCAAGAGCAGGCCGAGCACATCTGGCAGAAGCTTTTCCTTGAACATTCTCCAGTAAGCGAAGCTTGTCGCGGGGTGCTTACATCCATCCAGGCCATGGGTATGGATATGAAGTCGCGTGACTTGAATCAATACCGCCAATTCTGTGCGGCGTTGTCTGCGGAAGAACATATCAATCTGCTCTTGCAGCGCTCCAACGTGGAGCATGTCGTGATGACGAATGATGTGTTCAGCACGGAGGAGCGAAACGTATGGTTGAGTGGCAAGAGCATTGATTCCCGCTTTCATGCGGTGCTGCGTCTGGATCCGCTGTTGAACGACTACTCGCGAACAAAAAGCTTGTTGCAGGGGTGGGGCTATCAAGTAGAGGAAGAATGGAGCGAGATCAGTCAGGCGGAAGTTAGACGATTTCTGCTGGACTGGATCGATCGGATGAACCCGCTCTATGTGGCGGTCTCGCTTCCTTCGACGTTCGTGTTCCCGGATGACTCGGATCGGAGCCGTTTGATTGCGGATTGTTTATTACCGGTATGCCGTGAGCGGGACCTTCCGTTTGCCTTGATGATCGGGGTGAAAAATAAAGTACATCCGGCGCTTGGCGATGCAGGGTACTACGTAGGGAAGGCGGAGACGGGCGCACTTGAACATCTGTTGATGCGATACCCATACAACAAATTTTTCGTCACCATGCTCTCACGGGAAAATCAGCATGAGTTGACCGTATTGGCACGAAAGTTCCGTAACCTGATGGTGTTCGGATGCTGGTGGTTTTTGAATAACCCGGTGTTAATCGGCGAAATGACGCGGATGCGCCTGGAATTGTTGGGGACAAGCGTCATCCCGCAGCATTCGGATGCGCGTGTATTCGACCAGCTGCTCTATAAATGGAGTCATTCCAAACAAATTATTAGTGATGTGCTGATTGAGAAATATAGCGATATTGCGGACACGGGATGGCAGTTGGAGCGAGAAGAGATCGAGCGTGATGTCGCTGATCTGCTGCACAACAATTTCTGGAACTTTTTGAGCAAAAAGCTGAGGTAGATTAGATGGAATCTTGAATTCGATAACCCTGAATCCGAGAAAAGGGCTGATGCTCGTTCCTCGGGTTTTTTTATTATTTACAAAGGTTTCATGCCCGAATAAATGTTCAATCATATTTCTTGAAAGAAATATAACCAAGTGGTAATATAATAACATGAACAACGATAAACTGTTTGAAGTGTTGGCTGAACCGAATCGCAGAAAAATGTTGGACTTGATGCTCGTTCGAGAACGGTCTGTCGGGGAATTAGTCGATCTACTGACGTTAAGTCAACCGGGAGTATCCAAGCATTTGAAGATTTTACGGGAAGCCGGTCTCGTTACGCTGCGAAAGGATGCCAAGCAGCACATGTATCGTTTGAACCCGCTGCCTCTGCAAGAGGTTCATCATTGGTTCGAGCCGTATCGGCAATTTTGGTCCACGAAACTGGATGTTCTGGAGAAACAGCTGGACCTGGAAGATTAACAATCTGGAAGCACGCAGAGGAGGGTACGGATGTTAGCCGTATTACAACAAACCGGGGATGGCTATGTGGCTCGTTTCGAACGCCATCTCAAGCATCCCGTCGAGAAAGTTTGGTCCTTCTTGACGGAAAATGACAAGTTAAAAAAATGGTTTTCCGAGCTGCACGTAGACGAACTCCGCGAAGGAGGGGTCATTCGGTTTGACATGCAGGACGGTACATTCGAAGAAATGAAAATCCTGGATTTCCGGCTGCACTCTGTATTGGAGTATACGTGGGGAGAAGACCGGGTTCGGTTTGAGCTATACCCCGAGCCCGACGGCTGCCGCCTGGTGTTGATTGAAACGATCACTGAGATTACCGATCACACCCCTAAAGATCTTGCAGGCTGGCACGTATGTTTGGATGTAGTCGAAGCGCTGCTGGATGATCGTACACTCGACTCGCGAAAAAAAGAATGGGAAGCGCGGTACAAGGAGTACGTTCAGCTGGTTGACGGTCTTTCTAAGCTGTAAACATAAAGGAGCTGCCCTTCAGTTGCAATGACTGTTGGGATGGCTCCTTTCTTCGTTTCTCACGATGAATCGATATGACAGAAGTCTACTTCTTACATGACGCCGCAGGGCGTCTTTTTTTATCATATTTTACTTGAAAGCGTGCCGGTT
Organism: Paenibacillus hodogayensis; assembly: GCF_039536325.1. Taxonomy (NCBI): domain Bacteria; kingdom Bacillati; phylum Bacillota; class Bacilli; order Caryophanales; family Paenibacillaceae; genus Paenibacillus; species Paenibacillus hodogayensis. The sequence goes on along the minus strand of NZ_BAAAYO010000003.1, from coordinate 4,005 downwards.
AAAACACGATTCCCATTGGCGCAAATATGTTGGCCGGAAAACTTGCAAAAATCAATTGCATTCCCATGATTTCTATGATTCAATAAACTGACGAACGTTCGTCAGTTAGGAGGGGTTCGATGACGGCAGTCAAAATAAGGGAAGTCGCGCTCTGCCACTTCGCACGAAATGGCTATGAAGGCGCCTCGCTCGCCGATATTGCTGCGGAAGTCGGGATCAAAAAGCAGTCGATATACAATCATTTCAAAGGCAAAGACGACTTGTTCCTCGCTGTCTTTCAAGATGTGGCTGTGAGGGAAATGCTCTTTGCCGAGGATTATGTAAAGCGAAGGGGCATGCTGTCGCTGGAAGAGATGCTGTACGGCTTTTTAAGTGAATATAGAAAGCGGTACGAGCGAGAAGACGATACAAAATTTTTTCTGCGAATGGCTTTTTTCCCTCCCGGTCACCTGCTGCGGGAAGTTGTTGTTTATTGCAATGACCACCTCGCCAGGATGGAGTTGTTGCTCATACCGCTCTTTGAATCCGCGGCCGGCAAAGGCGAGATGCATCCTGATATTTCCGTCGAACGAGCCATAGCAGCTTTTTCCGCGGTATTGGATGGCATGTTTGTCGAGATGCTATACGGCGATTTGGAGCGTTCTCTAAAAAGACTTGACGCATCTTGGTTCGTCTACTGGCGAGGGGTAAAGAACAGCTAGAGGAGGATTACACCTATGAACCGCAGTTGGATTTTCATTTTTGTCGGTGCGGTGTTCGAAGTCGTTTGGGTTATCGGCTTTAAGCACGCCGACAATTGGATGACGTGGACCGGGACGGTTGTCTCCGTTATCATTTCGTTTTACTTAGCGATCACCGCATCTCTAAAACTACCGGTAGGGACCGTCTATGCCGTCTTTACCGGACTCGGTACCGCAGGCACCGTGCTTGCCGAAATGGTCCTATTCGATGAACCGGTTAAATGGGCGAAGCTGCTGCTGATCGCTTTGCTTTTGACCGGCGTACTTGGCTTGAAATTGGTCGGCGGCTCTTCGGATTCCAAGGAGGTAGCGCGATAATGGCTTGGATATCGTTATTGTTAGCCGGCATGTTTGAAGTCGTAGGCGTGCTCGGGATGAACCGAATCAAACGGGATCGCAACGTAAAGGCTTTTCTCCTCTTTGCGATCGGAATCGTCATGAGCTTTCTATGCTTGAGCTTTTCAATGAGAAGTCTGCCCATGGGGACGGCTTATGCGATATGGACGGGAATCGGTACGATTGGAGGAGCGTTGGTCGGCATGTTTTTCTTCGGCGAATCCAAAGAGTGGCGCCGCATCCTGTTCATTGGCATGGTGTTGGCTGCTGCCGTCGGTCTGAAGCTTATTTCTTAGTAGGAGAGGAAAGAGGAAACCCGTGAAGTATTTGACAAAGGAATGGTACGACTTATGCCAGCGGACGGGACTTCACTTTGGCATGAGGGTGCACAACGGAGCCCATGCACACGACGAAGCTCTCTATTTGCGGCTCTATAAAAGAAAAGAAAAAGAATTTGTAAACATGCAGCGGGAGGTCTATGATGTCGATCCCCGGTTTATGCTGGAACAGGACGGCACGGTCCTTGTGCCTCTCCATACATTTTCCAGCGGAGATGAAATCTCAGAAGAGGATACAATCGTGTATCACATGCCGTCCGAAGAGAAGGCGCGCATCCAGAAATTAATTGCGGATTATGATGCCCGGCCTCCCTTTGATGAGATAAAATGCAAGCAAGAGTTCAGCCGCAATATGGAGTGGAGGTGCAGAGAAGAGGCGGCTCGGCTGCCACGCGAACTTTTTAGTCAAATTGCGGATATGCGGGTATTTGCTCTGGGTTACTGTACGAAAGATGTTCTGCGCGAGTTGAAAAAACGTAGCGAAGAAAATGAGAGGAACATGAAGCTTGTTTTGGATGAATTTACGAAGATGCAGCAAGCCCAGCATATTCCCGAAACTATCCTCGAAACATTTAATTTTCACGATTGTAAAGTGACGGAATGGGTCTCTGGTCAACAGGTTGTCATTCGACTCGACACCCAGGGAGGATTTACCGCTTTTAATAAAGTCACGTTCGTGGCTGCAGAAATAATAAAGCAAGAGGATCATTTTGTAGGGAGCACTTGGATTTATAACGAACTGTATCGCATCGACAATGGATATGAAGTCCATATGCTTTTTGCAGGTAAGGGAATGCCTGAACTGATCCTTCGCTGCCATGATATTGTTATAGAAAAAGAATGAGGAGAGGAAGGGCTATAGCAGAAGATGCAGAGCTGATTTCTGCATTGACGCGACGGCTCCCGGCATCACGGGGCTGACTACGATCAATGGGCCGAGCGAGCGCCAAACGCATGGGAAGAACGGTACAAAGAGCAAACCGAAAAAAGCTGGCTACCCGAAACGAGCTTCCTTCAGTCCGATACGACTGCAAGGACGGCTCTTTTTTATGCACAGCGGTGAGGCTACCCTCTACTCGGGATGGGCGGATTGTGCTATAATTCAGCGCAGTTGCTTAATGCCATCAACTAGAAGAGGTGCACGTATGGGGTACGTATTGCTCCTGCTGGCTACGCTGGCCTGGAGCTTCGTCGGAGTGCTGGTCAAGAGCGCGTCCGCGATGGTGGACAACTCGCTGATTACGTTTTCGCGCTTTTTTTTCGGAGTGGTCTTTCTCGGCATTTTTATTCTCATCAAGGAAAAACGGCTTCGTCCGCGCTTCAGCCTGAAATGGATCTGGATTGGAGCTGCGGGCAAAGGGGCCAATTACATTTTCGAAAATTTGGCGATTACGCTTGGCTACGCTTACGGCAACATTCTGGTACAGCCGGTCCAGACGGCGGCGCTGCTGATCGCAGCCGGTCTGCTGTTCAAGGAGCCGGTGAGTCGGCAGGGCTGGTCCGCCGCGGCGTTATGTATGCTGGGCGTGCTTGTGATCGGCTGGAACGGCTTGCCGGCCCGGGAGCTTCTGTCCGGCAGCGGGCTGACGACGCTGCTCTTTACGTTCGCCGGCATCGGAGCGGCCATTCACGTGCTCAGTCAGCGCATCCTGTTGAAAAGCATGGATTCCGGCAATATGAATCTGTCCGTTTTTATGGTCAGCACGCTGCTGGTCGCCTTGCCCATTCCGTTCGAGCCTCACCAGATTACCGGGCCGGTTACTGTATGGGGGATTACTACGCTGGTCGTGCTCGGGGTCATTACGGGGCTCAGCTTTTTATGGTTCGCGGAAGCGATCAAGCGGGTGTCGTTTGCCGTCGTGGCCGTCGTGGGCAACAGCTCGGTGCTGTTCTCCATTCTTTGGTCGTACTTGTTTTTCCACGAGCCGATTACCGGGTACGTGCTGACCGGCACGTTTATCTTTCTAGCGGGGTTCGTGCTGCTGAACGTCCCTTATGGCAAAAAAACGGCTAAACCGGCAAGCTAGCGCAAGTCAGAGCTAATCCAGCGTGTTTGGGAAGGGGCGATCCCTTGCCATGGAAGGGATTCGGTCCATTCCAAGGATACCGTTTAAGGTCTGACTTTGTACAAGTACGTTGACCGCATCAAATTCAGGGTAAGATGTTTTAGTTTCCCTCTGATTTGCTTGGTTGTGAGATGCGGGTGGAGCGGGATTTTCTCGAGGCGATCCGCAGTGGGCGCAAAGGCTCTCCATCGTTCCGGGACGGGGTCCGCTATACGGTGCTGTCGCAGGCGATTGTCGATGCGGCGGCAACCGGGCGTCGAACGGACGTGTACCGGCTGCCGGACGCGTAAACGGTAGGACAGAAGAAAAAAGCGAGACTGAAGCCCACGTTAATGCTCGAAAGAGCATTATTTCGCGACGCTAGGCCGCTCCGGCGCGGAATAATGTCGGAAAGAGCACTAACGTCGGATGAGGGGCAGCAGATCGGCCGTATTCCAGCCGGGAAGCCCACGTTAATGCTCGAAATGGACTTATGTCAAGAAAGTGGACAGTGAATTAAGGAACCTTTAGCTGGAGCGGCGTTTG
>NZ_BAAAYO010000002.1:715486-869094 GCF_039536325.1 Paenibacillus hodogayensis | reverse complement strand
GCTGGTTACCCAACCAGCCTTCTACTTGCACTTCTCGTTTCGTTTCGCATTCAGTTTTCAGGGAATAATTATGGAGAGATACCCAAGAGGCCGAAGGGGGCGCTTTGCTAAAGCGTTAGGGTGTAACAGCCGCAAGGGTTCGAATCCCTTTCTCTCCGTTTTACCAACCCTGCAGGAAGAACCTTTATAGGTTTTCTCCTTATTGTGATGGCGGTGTAGCTCAGCTGGCTAGAGCGTACGGTTCATACCCGTGAGGTCGTGGGTTCGACTCCCTCCGCCGCTACCATCTTTATACGGACGCTTAGCTCAGCCGGGAGAGCATCTGCCTTACAAGCAGAGGGTCGGCGGTTCGATCCCGTCAGCGTCCACCATTTTCTTCACTTGGTAAAGTTCATGGAGCTGTGGTGTAGTGGCCCAACATGCCTGCCTGTCACGCAGGAGACCGCGGGTTCGAATCCCGTCAGCTCCGCCACTTTATCTTGTTGCATAGTTCCGGCGGTCGCCGGACATGTTATTTACATAAGGCTCGGTAGCTCAGTCGGTAGAGCAGAGGACTGAAAATCCTCGTGTCGGCGGTTCGATTCCGTCCCGAGCCACCATGTACGTTTCCCTTCCTAAGGATAATTCGGGAAACTTCATAATCATGGAGGCTTAGCGAAGTGGCCAAACGCAGCAGACTGTAAATCTGTTCTCTGACGAGTTCGGTGGTTCGAATCCATCAGCCTCCACCATTTCTGATTCTTTCGTAAGTTGGCTAGCCTTGGAGCAAGCCTCTAATGCGAGCCATTAGCTCAGTTGGTAGAGCACCTGACTTTTAATCAGGGTGTCGTAGGTTCGAATCCTACATGGCTCATCTCAGTCTCGCCTGTTGCGGTGAGGCTTTTTGGTATTTATACCTCCGGACACTCCTTTGCGGACGTTTTGCTTGAAGGGATCTTGCGTTTGTAAGCTGCGGCTGCGAACAAGATCCCTTTTTCGTTGCCTTCAATTTATGCTGGTATGCCCCGTTACGGGGCGGGGGTAAGCTTTTCCGCGACGGAGCGCATCTTCTGCTCCATGGATGACGGACGGTCGCGGCGATCGTCGATCTTGATGGTGGTGCATACGCGGTTTGCGCCAGCGGCGAAAGGGGACTCGTGCAGACGACGCAGGACATTCAGCAACACAACCAGATCTCCTTCAAGGATAGTGCTCATGGGAGTAAGCTGGTAGCGGATACTGTCACCGGCCTCGATCAACAAGCGCTGCATTTCCGCTACGTATCCGCTCAGACTGGTCGTGTCCGTACCGACGGGAATAACGGTCACTTCGATAATGGGCATTTCCTGCTTTCCTCCTCAATATTTACTTTCCATGCTACCCGGTTCTTCCCCTCATTGTATCGTATTGCCTATGCCGTCACCACATCTGAAATGTGGCGTTACGAGATAACCGATCAAGGCGATGGAAAAGTCAACGCTCCGTAAGGCATGTAAGCGACACGGCACTCGTCCCGTCCGATTCTCGCCTGCACCCACTCCTGTACGTTTGCAACGGGAATAAAGCCTGCCAATTCGACTAACGCCTCGGGCATTTGCGAATACAAATAGACCGTATGCCGCGAGAGAATGGACTCCATGTGGGCGATCTTATGGGCGCCCAATACAAACTGCTGCTGAAGTCTTGCTACAATTTCCGCCCGGTCGCCTACCGTTTCCAGCCAATATTGCAACATGCCATTGCCGAACAGCTCCTCGCAGCGGGACAGCAGCATAATGGAGCCGCCGGGCTTTGTAAACGCCGCGGCATTTTGCAAGGTTTTGACAGCCTGGTACAGTTGGGCATCCTTGGGATGTCCTCCAGGGGAAACGACAACCAAATCGTAAGTGCGGTCCACGGGTATAAAAAAACGGCTACGCGCTTCCTCCAATCCTCGGCGGTGAGCCGCTGCTGGCTCTCCGGCATACGCCCCCAGCAGCTCGCCATGGTGATTAGCCACTACGTTGAACAGGAAATGAATCGGAACGAACCGAAGCGCTTCCTCCAAGTCGCGGTGAATCGGGTTGTCCGGATCGCCCAGTGAAGCCCGAAACCGTTGGGATAAGGCATGATTGGCCTGAATACAGCGTTTCGAGGCGACGCCCGGTACAAGCGCTTTGACCCCGCCGGATACACCGACGAGCCGATGGGGCTCGATGTTCCCGGTGGCGATCAACAAATCGGCCTGCAGAACGAGCCGGTTCAGCTCAATCGGAGTGCCTTGCGCGGTCGTGCCGACATGGATGCAATGCTCCGACAAGGGCGAATGATTGACTACCGCAACCCGCCGGTATATGTCTTCGCCGACAAGCTGAATCCGTTCTTTCTCCGTATGTTTCCGGTGCATGCCGAGCGCAACGATAATTCGAATACGGTCGTCGTCCAAGCCCGCTTCATTAAGCGCGTCGAGCAGAGCCGGGAGGAACAGCCGGCTCGGGCTCAGGCGGGTGCCGTCACTGATCAGAATGACAGCGCGCTTCCGCCCGACCGCCAGCTCCTTCAGCGGCATTCCCGCGACAGGCTGCTCGAGCGCCTGACGTATTAAAGCGCTGGCCGTCTGCTCCGGCTTGGAGTGATAAGCGAGCAGATCGACGGTATCGACGCAAAAAGGAAGCTCGATTTGACCATGACCATACGGAAATAACATATATAGATAAACCTTCTTTCTATTGGTAGATAGACCGATTTCAATTATTTCCATATCGCATCCCGCCTAAACCGTATTAAAGCCGAGCAAGGCGGGGAACCGTAAACGGATCATATGCGGACGGACAACTGCGGCTTGCGCAAAGGTTTTCATCCCCAATGAAAACGTGTATCATGAACTTATAGGCTCCCTTTCCGAATTGGAGGGCAAACAGTCACATTACGTCTGGGGGACTTCACGATGGTGCTATCGGATCGGATCAGACAACAGCTCGGACATATTCTCGGCACCGAATTCCGCTTCGAGAGGCTCTCCTCGGCCAAGTGGAATAAAGGCGAAGCGGACGAGGCGGCCCCTGGAGGCAGAAGCCGGCATATAGACGGAAGGTATTACTTTCTTTTGCAAAAGGATGGCGGCTTCGTTCAGGCGGTCTCGGTGGTTGAGCCGATGCTGACGCCTTCGGAGAAGCAGCTCGTCGATCTGATGCTGGAAGCTTACCGGCAGCAGGAGAAACGGCCGGGGGCGGCCGTTCATTCGGAGGACGAACGCAAAGCGACGCTGCTTCGCGGCTGGATCGATACGCAGATCGAACAGGGCCATGCGGACGCAGAGCTGCCGGACACGCTGACGACAGGCTTCCCCCTTCACGCCGCGCAAATTCCGTTGCTGGTATACGGGGATTACTCCGACCAACGCAAGGCGACCTACCAGGATCTGAAGAAGCTGCTGGAAACGTTTTTTGACGGACCGATCATGCTGGTCCCACTGCTGGATAAGGAATGGCTCGTTCTCGGGCCGGAGTCGCTGCTGCAGGAAGGCGGCGAAGGCGAGGAAGAAACCACGGAGGACATGCTGTCCTCGCTCGGCCATGCTCTGCATGAGATGCTGGCTACCGAGTGGGTTGGCGAATGCCATATAGCCGTCGATTATCCGATCGTACCGGCCAAGTCGCTGCTTGGGGCTGTAATCAAGCTGCGGGAAGCGATGACGCTCGGACGAACGTACCATGTGTCCGATAACATTCACACTCCGTGGCGGCTGCAGCTGGAGAAGCTGCTTCACGGGATCGGGGAAGAGCAGAAGCAGCTGTTTCTGGAGCGCGTGCTGAAGCGGATCGACCTGCTCAAGGACACGGAGATGATGACGACGCTGGAGCAATTTATCGCTCTGGATTGCAGCGTCAGCGATACGGCGAAGAAGCTGTTCATTCACCGCAATACGCTGCTGTACCGTCTGGACAAGTTTAAACAAGAGACCGGTCTGGACGTCCGGACGTTCCATCATGCCCTTCTTGTGCACATTGCGCTGCTATTGTACAAAGTAACGAAAAGAGCCTGATATTTTTGTAAGCAATGTGCATAGTCATGGAAGTGGACGTAGGTTACTATATAGCTAGGCGAATCATGAACTATAGGGGGAATGAACCATGGCAGGCGTACGTTTAAATCACATCGTTAAAAAATATCCAGGTGCAGCAGAAGATACGGTTAAAGACTTCAACTTGGAAATCAAGGACAAAGAGTTTCTTGTTCTGGTAGGCGCATCCGGATGTGGGAAGTCCACTACGCTCCGTATGATCGCAGGACTTGAAGAAATTTCGTCCGGCGAACTGTATATCGGCGACCGCCTTGTGAACGACGTCGCTCCGAAAGACCGCGACATCGCGATGGTCTTCCAATCCTATGCCTTGTATCCGCATATGAACGTTTATCAAAACATGGCGTTCGGTTTGAAACTGCGTAAATTCAAAAAAGCCGAAATCGACGCACGCGTGCGCGAAGCGGCCAAAATTCTCGATATCGAAGTATTGCTCGACCGTAAGCCGAAGGCACTCTCCGGCGGTCAGCGTCAACGGGTGGCCCTGGGCCGCGCAATCGTCCGCGATCCGCAAGTGTTCCTGATGGACGAACCACTCTCCAACTTGGATGCTAAGCTGCGCGTACAGATGCGTGCGGAAATCAGCAAGCTGGCCAAGCGTCTGGAAACGACTGTTATTTACGTAACCCATGACCAGACCGAAGCGATGACGATGGGCGACCGTATCGTCGTTATGCACCAAGGTATCATTCAGCAAGCGGCTTCTCCGGAAGAAATTTATAATTTCCCGCTGAATATGTATGTAGCCGGCTTTATCGGATCGCCTTCGATGAACTTCATCAGCGGTTCCTTGGTTGAAACTGGCGGCAAAGTTCGTTTCAAGGCACAAGGCGTTGATGTAGGTCTGCCGGAAGGCAAAGCGCAAATCCTGCGCGACAAAGGCTATATTAACAAAGAAGTCGTGTTCGGCATCCGTCCGGAAGATCTTCACGACGAGCCGATCTTCATGGAAGGTTCCCCGGAAAGCCACGTGACGGCAACGATCGAAGTATCCGAGAACCTCGGTCACGAAATTCAACTGCACTTGAGCGGTTTGGGTACGCAAACGATCGTAGCGCGCGTAGATGGACGTTCCGGTTTCAAAGACGGCATGAACATCAAGCTTGCTATGGACATGAATAAAATTCACATTTTCGATAAAGAAACAGAAAAGAACGTATTGCTGTAATTGCCATCAAAAAAAAGGCCGACGAACCCCGTCGGTCTTTTTCAATTGCGGTTAAACGTTCCTCCGGAGAAAGGCGCCTATCCCCGCTCCGAAACGGAAATCCATTCGAGGAAAGGTTGCTTTCGACTCGCATTTCCATTACGATGAAATCATTGGAACATAAAAGGAGACGTCAGGGAATGGGGAAAAAGACGAAAGTATCCGACCTCGTCCACAATTTTCACCTCGAGGTCGTGACCGGAGAAGAAGGGCTGGGGCGTTTCATCAAGGTGGCGGATATGTACAGGCCCGGCTTGGAAATGGCGGGATATTTCGCTTATCATCCCCGGGAGCGGGTGCAAATCTTAGGTCGGACGGAGCTGACGTTTTTCGAGACGCTGTCGGCCGAAGAACGTCATGATCGGATTACGCGATTGTGCAAGGAGGAGGAAACGCCCTGCATGATCGTCACCCGCAGCCAGAACGTCCCGATGGAGCTGATCCAGGAGGCGTCCGCGCAAGGCTTGCCGATATTGAGGAGTACGCTTGCGACGACGACGCTCGTCAGCCGGATCACGGATTATTTGGAAAACAAGCTGGCGCCGACGACAACGATTCACGGCGTATTGGTAGAGGTGTACGGGATCGGCATGTTGATTACCGGAACAAGCGGCATCGGCAAAAGCGAAACCGCTCTGGAACTGGTCAAGCGCGGCCATCGGCTCATCGCCGACGATGCCGTGGAGATTCATCAAACGGCCGATCATGTACTCGTCGGCAATGCGCCCGAGCTGATTAAATATTTGCTGGAAATTCGCGGTGTCGGTATCATTAACGTGATGACTCTGTTCGGAGCCGGAGCGATTCGCACGAACAAGAAAATATCGCTGGTCATCCGGCTGGAGACGTGGCAGCAGGATAAGGAATACGACCGCCTTGGTATTGACGAGGAGTTGACCCGCATTATCGATACCGACTTGCCGCTGGTCACGATTCCGGTTCGTCCGGGGCGCAACTTGGCAGTCATTATCGAAGTGGCTGGGATGAATTACCGTTTGAAGCGGATGGGTTACAATGCCGCTCTGCAATTTACGAACAAGCTGACGGAGTCGATATCCGGAGAGCTGGACGATGCCGAATAACCCGGCTAAGGGCACATGTAAAGGAGATGGCGTATGGCATATTTGCTCGATCCGATTGCATTTTCACTAGGATTTATTACGGTTCGCTGGTACGGCATCATATTGGGTTCAGCGGCGTTGGTGGGGCTTTGGCTTGCCGTGACGGAAGGGAAACGGTTTAAAATCTCTCCGGATTTCTTTATGGACCTGCTGCTGATCGGAGTGCCGTCGGCGATAATCGGAGCACGACTGTACTACGTGGCGTTTAAGTGGGATGCATATAAGGACAATCTGCTGGAAATATTCCAGATATGGCACGGCGGAATCGCCATATACGGAGCGTTGATCGGAGCGATCGTGGCCGGCTATATTTATTTCAAGCGGAAGGGCTACAACTTCTGGCGCATCGTCGACATCTGCGCGCCTTCGCTTATCGCCGGGCAAATGATCGGCCGCTGGGGCAACTTCGTCAACCAGGAGGCGCACGGCGGGCCGGTAACCGAGTCGTTTCTGCGAAGCTCGCTGCATTTGCCGAACTGGATCGTCGATCAGATGTATATCAACGGTCAATATTATCACCCGACCTTCCTATATGAGTCGCTCTGGAATCTGGTCGGTCTGCTGCTGCTGTTCTGGCTGCGCCGGCGTCCGTTTATGCGTGCGGGCGAGCTGTTCTCTGCCTATTTCATCTGGTATTCGATCGGCCGCTTCTTCATTGAAGGGCTGCGTACCGATAGCCTTGCGTTTAGCGCGCCGGAATGGTTCGCTTCGCTGATGAACGGGCTCTGGTCGCCGATGACGCTGCTCTTCGAAGCAGGGTCGATGGATTACGGCAATGTGCGCATTTCGCAGCTGCTGGCCATTCTGATTATTATCGCGGCAGTCGTGCTCATAGTCGTTCGACGCAAGAAAGGCTGGTCCGCCGAACGTTATTCCGATCCGATCGTGTCTTCCAAAGCGACGGCTGCGGACACGGCAGAAGCCGGCGGGGGCATTTAAATTCATTTTATGAACGGACAAGGAGAGAGCCATGACCATTTCAACCGTGTTATTCGATCTGGACGGTACGATTGTCGACACGAATGAGCTGATTATCCAATCGTTCCTGCACGCGTTGGAGGGAGAGACCGAGCAGCCTTATACGAGAGAACGCATTATTCCCCATATGGGGTTTCCGCTGCAGGAGCAGCTGCGGTTTTTCACCGGCCGCGATGCGGTGGACGAGCTTACGGTCAAGTATAGAGCGTTCAATCTATCCAAGCATGACGAGCTGGTAAAAGAGTTTCCCTACGTTCGCGAAGTGCTGGCGGAGCTGCAACAAAGAGGAATCCGGATGGGCGTCGTGACGAACAAGATGCGGATGACGACGCTGATGGGCTTAAAGCTGTGCGGGATCGAATCGTACATGGAAACGGTGGTCGCCATCGATGATGTGGAGCGGGGTAAGCCCGATCCCGAGTCGGTGCGGAAGGCGCTGGAGCTGCTGAAGATCGACGCGGGCGAAGCGCTTATGGTCGGCGACAGTAAATACGACATCATTGCCGGTCGCGACGCTGGCGTGAAGACCGTCGGGGTCGCATGGTCGCTCAAGGGAGAAGATCATCTGCGGGAGCTCAGTCCGGACTACATCATCCGCGACATGCGGGAACTGTTGGAAATCGTCGGGTAAAGAGGGAGCGGACAGTGAGACGAACGGAACGGTACCCGGTCGAAGGGGCGAATGCGCTCTGGCAAATTTACAAGACGGTCAGCAAATGGAAGTCAGTGCGAAATTTCGTATTTATCCAGTTTACGCGCTATTGTCCGTCGCTGCCGTTGAAAAACTGGGTATACCGCAACGTGCTGGGGATGAAGGTCGGCGACAATACCGCGTTTGCGCTAATGGTTATGGTGGATGTGTTTTTCCCCGAACGGATCCATATCGGAAGCAATTCGATTATCGGTTATAATACGACTATACTTGCTCACGAATATTTGATTCGTGAGTACCGGCTCGGTCATGTGCACATTGGTTCCAATGTGATGATCGGAGCGAACACGACGATCCTGCCCGGCGTAACGATTGGCGACAATGCGATTGTAGCAGCCGGGTCGGTCGTTCACCGCGATGTGGAGGCGGGGAGCTTCGTCGCAGGCAACCCGCTTCAGGTGATCCGCCGGGTCGAGAGAGAGACTGATTAAGCGGCGAATTCGGGTTGCGAAGCCGGCTGGCCTGTCGCGTACAAGCGTCCCGTCTCCTGTCAGGAGACGGTTTTCTTTTTTCAAGTAAGCCCAATACGGCAATTGACGATTCGGAAGCGGCATGATAAACTTACACAATATATTCTTTATTTAGGTAGCATGGTAGCATGGTGTCGCTTTAATACATTGAAGTGTTTGGGAAACGAGGTGCCTTATGTCGAAACCGAAAGTGTTTGAAAAACCGCCCGGCGTCAAAGATTACTTGCCGGAAACGGTCGCCAAGCTGCGGCAAATCGAAACGAACGTACTGGAATGCATGCAAAAATGGGGATACCGGCAAATCATTACGCCCACCCTCGAATATTACGATACAGTCGGCGTGGCAAGCACCACGTCGGATCGCAAGCTATTCAAGCTGCTGGATAAGAAAGGCACTACGGTCGTGCTGCGCGCGGACGTGACGGCTCCGATTGCCCGCGTTGTCGCCTCCCTGCTCAAGGACCATTCGTTCCCGCTTCGTTTGTCTTATCATGCCAACGTATTCCGCGCTTTCGAGGACGAAGCCGGGAGAGAGGCGGAGTTTTTCCAAACCGGCGCGGAGCTGGTCGGGGACTCGTCGGCCGATGCGGATGCGGAGATGGTGGCGCTCGCGATCGCTTGTTTGAAGGCGGCCGGCATCGGTCATTTTAAAATCGCTCTCGGGCATGTAGGGTTTCTGAACGGACTGCTCCAGGAGGCGCTGCCGGATCGGCCGGAACAGCAGGAAGCGCTCAAGGAAAGACTGCTGCAGCACGATTACGTCGGTTATCACGACCTGCTTCGCCGCTACGAGCTTCCGGAAGCGGTGCGCGAGGAGCTGGAGGCGATATTGCGTCTGCGCGGCGGTCAAGAAATCTGCGAGCAGGCGAAGGAGTTGTCACGCGATCGGGGCGCCAAGGAAGCGATCGGGCATCTATGTCAGGTGTGGGACGTGCTGCATGCATACGGGGTGAGCGATCATGTGCTGGTCGATCTGACGATGGTCGGAGATTTTACGTATTATACCGGCATGACGTTCGAAGGCTATGCGGCCGATCTCGGCTTTCCGGTATGCAGCGGGGGACGCTACGATAATTTGCTGGCGCAATTCGACCGTCCGGCCGCGGCTACCGGCTTCGCGCTGAAGACGAACCGGATTCTGGAAGTGGCCAACCTGGACCGGACCGATGCGCCTTACCGGGTACTCGTCCGCTATGCGCCGGGCAAGATCGGGGAAGCATTGGCTTGCGCTCAGCAACTCCGTCAGCGCGAGCGGGTCATCGTGGAGACCATTCGCATGGATGCCTCGGATCCGGCGGCGTCTTCCGGACGCAATGTTTCGGAACGGGCAGACGGCCAGGCCGGAGCTGCGGAATATGACGAAGTGATCGAGTTTGCCTGACCGGTTCAGGCGGCAGAGAGGAAGAGTGCGATGCAAGAGCTGTTGAAAGTTGCGATTCCGAAGGGCAGAATCGTCAAGCATATCCACCGGTTGTTCCAGGAAGCGGGCCTATCGTTGCCTGAGGATCTGGACGATTCGCGTAAATTTATTATTCCCGCTCCGGAAATGGGCATGGAATTTATCGTCGCCAAGCCCGCCGACGTGCCGACTTATGTGGAATACGGCGTGGCGGACATCGGGATTGCCGGCAAAGACGTGATGATGGAAGAAAACCGGAACGTATACGAACTGCTTGACCTAGGCATCGCCCGCTGCCGGTTTTCCGTAATCGGGCTTCCCGACTGGAAGCCGGTTCCGGGCCCGCGCGTGGCGAGCAAGTTTCCGAACGTAGCCTCGCAATATTTTCGGGAAAAGGGTCAGCAGGTCGAGGTGATCAAGCTGAACGGCAACGTCGAGCTTGCCCCGTTGATCGGGCTGGCCGACCGCATCGTCGACTTGGTGGAGACGGGCAACACGATACGCGAGAACGGGCTGGCCGAGCTGGAGAAAATTGCCGACATTACAAGCCGGCTGATCGCCAACCGGGCCAGCTACCGGATGAAGAGCGGCGCCGTCCAGCAGCTGTGCGATCGGCTGCAGACGGCCATAAACGCGGCTGCGGCGCGATGAACGGGAGGCGGCGGGACGTATGCGGATTATAAAAGCGAACGAATTCAAGCTGGCGCGTGAAGTGGAATACGGCACGCCCGAGCAAAACAAGGCGGTACACGATATTCTCGAAGGCGTGCGGACCGAGGGCGATGCCGCTTTGCTGCGGTATACCGCTCAATTCGACAAGGCGGAACTCCAGGCCGAACAGCTTCGAGTGACCGAACAGGAGATCCATGCCGCTTACGAGCGGGTGGAGCCGAAGTTTATCGAGGCGCTGCGAAGAGCGGCGGCGAACATCCGCGGTTTCCACGAGAGGCAGAGGCGCAACACGTGGATGGATGTGCAGCCGGACGGCACAATGGTCGGGCAAGTAATTCGTCCGCTGCGCCGGGTCGGGTTGTACGTACCGGGAGGCAAGGCGGCTTACCCGAGCTCGGTGCTCATGAATGCCATACCGGCCCAAGTGGCGGGAGTGCCGGAGATTGTCATGGTGACTCCGGCATCGACCGGCGGCAAGGAGGGCATCGATCCGTATATTCTTGTTGCCGCCGCGGAAGCGGGTATCCGCGAGATGTACCGGATCGGGGGAGCGCAGGCGGTGGCCGCTCTGGCCTACGGTACGGAGTCGATTCCGCCTGTCGACAAAATCGTCGGCCCCGGCAACATCTACGTCGCGTTGGCCAAACGGTATGTGTACGGCGTGGTTGATATCGACAGCATAGCCGGCCCGAGCGAAATACTCGTGCTTGCCGACGATAGCGCCGATCCGGTCTATATTGCCGCCGATCTGCTGTCGCAGGCCGAGCACGACGAGATGGCTTCGGCGATTCTCGTTACAACGTCGCGGCAGTTGGCCGAAGCGGTGCGCTCGGAGGTGGAGCGGCAGCTGGAGACGCTGCCGCGCCGGGCGATCGCCGAGCAGTCCATCCGCGATCGCGGAGCGATTCTGCTGGCCGAGAACGACGCCGAAGCGGTGGAGACCTCGAACCGGCTTGCGCCGGAGCATCTGGAACTGCTAGTAGAGGAGCCGTTCGGCTGGCTGGGGCGGATCGAGAATGCGGGCGCGATTTTCGTAGGCCCATATAGTACCGAGCCGGTAGGCGACTATTTCGCCGGACCCAACCACATTCTGCCGACGAACGGGACGGCGCGGTTCTCGTCGCCGCTTAACGTCGACGATTTTCTGAAAAAGTCGAGCGTCATTCATTATAGCAAGGAAGCGCTGCTGCGCGACGGCGAACATATTATGACGCTCGCCAGGCACGAAGGGCTGGAAGCTCATGCTAGAGCGGTCCAGGTAAGATTGGAGAAGGAAGGGAAGCGACCATGAGCGAATTGACGAACCGGCCGGTCCGTACGGCCTCTATCGAACGGAAAACGAATGAAACGAATATCAAGCTTTCGCTGAACGTAGACGGCACGGGCGTATCGGAAATTGCGACCGACGTGCATTTTATGAACCATATGCTAGATCTGTTTACGAAGCACGGCCAATTCGATCTGAAGATCGATGCCGACGGGGACATCGAGATCGACGATCACCATACGACGGAAGATATCGGCATCTGTCTCGGCCAGGCGCTGCGCGAGGCGCTTGGCGACAAACGCGGCATCAAGCGGTACGCCAACGTATTCGTGCCGATGGACGAGGCGTTGGCCCAGGTAGCGATCGACATCAGCAACCGCCCGCACCTCGAATTCCGCGCGGAGTTCCCTTCCGCTCAGGTGGGCAGCTTCACGACCGAATTGGTCCACGAGTTTCTGTGGAAGTTTGCGCTGGAGGCGCGGATTACGCTGCATGTCATCGTGCATTACGGACGCAACACGCACCATATGGTAGAGGCGATATTCAAAGCGCTCGGCCGGGCGCTGGACGAGGCGACCACAATCGACCCGCGCGTGCAGGGCGTCCCTTCCACGAAAGGAGTGCTCTGACGCGTGATCGCTATTATCGATTACGGCATGGGGAACTTGCATAGCGTCAGCAAGGCGGTGGAACGGCTCGGCTACGAGGCGGTCGTAACCGCCAATCCGGACGACATTCTGGCCGCCGACGGAGCGATTCTGCCGGGCGTCGGAGCTTTCGGGGATGCGATGGCGCATCTTCGCGAAACCGGGCTCGGGGACGTCGTCCTGGCGTATGCGGCGAGCGGCAAGCCGCTGCTGGGCATCTGTCTTGGCATGCAGCTGCTGTTCGCGGAAAGCGAGGAGCACGGCAAGCATGCCGGGCTTGCTCTGCTGCCAGGCAAAGTCATCCGCTTCCGCGGGCCTTACAAGGTGCCGCATATGGGCTGGAACCGGCTGTCGTTCCGTCAGCCGTCTGCGCTGCTGGACGGGCTCGAGGAAGGCTATGTGTACTTCGTCCACTCCTACCATGCGATTCCCGAGCAGACGTCCGATTTGCTGGCGACGACCGATTATTATCAGGCCGTAACCGCCGTTGTCGCTCGAGGCAACGTGTACGGCATGCAATTTCACCCGGAGAAAAGCGGCGAGCTGGGCATGAAGCTGCTCGAGCGTTTCCTCGGACTTTGCCGCAAGCCGGCTTCGGTATAACATACGGCCGGTCCAAGCGGGTTGAGATGGCGAAAGGGGGACCAACATGTTAGCCAAACGGATTATTCCTTGTCTGGACGTCAAGGACGGCCGCGTCGTGAAGGGCGTTAATTTCGTCAATCTCCGCGACGCCGGAGATCCGGTCGAGCTCGCGGCGGTGTACGACCGAGAAGGCGCGGACGAGCTTGTTTTTCTGGATATATCGGCCTCGGTCGAAGGACGAGCGACGATGGTTGAAGTCGTGAAGAAGACGGCAGGCGAGATTACGATTCCGTTCACCGTGGGCGGAGGGATCTCCAGCGTCGACGATATGAAGCGGCTGCTGCGCGCCGGTGCGGACAAGATCGGCATCAATACCGCAGCCGTCAAAAACCCGCGGCTCGTAGCCGACGGAGCGGCCAAATTCGGCTCTCAATGCATCGTGGTGGCGATTGACGCCAAGTATAATGAGGATTGGGACGAATGGGAAGTGTATACGCACGGCGGACGCAATCCGACGGGCATCAAGGCGCTTGAATGGGCGCAGCAGGTCGAGGCTTTGGGCGCCGGGGAAATTTTGCTCACGAGCATGGATGCCGACGGCACGAAGGACGGCTTCGATCTGAAGCTGACGCGGGCCGTTTCGGAAAGTCTGAGCATACCGGTCATCGCCTCCGGCGGTGCGGGGACCAAAGCGCACTTTTACGATGTCTTTACGCAAGGAAAAGCCGATGCCGGCCTGGCAGCGACCATTTTCCACTATAAGGAAATGACGATCGATGATGTGAAGCAGGATTTGAAGAGCAAAGGGGTGGAGATCCGATGAGCGAACAAACGTTCGAATCGGTCGCGGAAGCGGTCAAATGGGACGAACAAGGGCTTGTGCCGGCCATCGTGCAGGATGCGGTCAGCAAAGAAGTGCTCATGCTCGCCTACATGAACCGGGAATCGTTGCGGTTGACGCTCGAATCCGGCGAAACGTGGTTCTGGAGCCGCTCCCGCTCGGAGCTGTGGCACAAAGGGGCGACGAGCGGCCACCTGCAGAAGGTGCGCTCGCTGCGCTACGATTGCGATGGCGATACGCTTCTGGTGCTCGTTCAACAAACCGGACCGGCGTGCCATACCGGCAAGTACAGCTGCTTCTTCAACGAGGCGGGGACCGCTGCGTCTCAGGCCGACTCCGGGGAAGCCGCATCTGCGGAAGGCCGCTTCGCCATGCTCGACAAGCTGGAGAGCCTGATCGCCAAGCGCGATGCGGAACGCCCGGAAGGAGCGTACACGACGTACTTGTTCGAGAAGGGGCTCGACAAAATTTTGAAGAAGATCGGGGAGGAAGCGGGAGAGGTCATTATTGCCGCCAAAAACCGCAGCCCCGAGGAGCTTCGTTACGAAGCGAGCGATCTGATCTTTCACCTGATGGTTCTGCTGCGCGAGCAGGGGCTTTCGCTCGACGATATTACCGGCGAACTGGCGCGTCGTCACCTGAAGCCCAAAAGCGAGTATGCTATAAGCGATTGAGCGGCAATCTGCGGATTGCATCCCACCGTGTCTCGACAGACGAGCGCCGGTGGGCTTTTTCGCATCGACTGATCGGGTGCGGGATGCGAACTTGTGACGAATTGATGAAAACCGGTACTGAATCCTTTTGAAAAAACAGGCCGACGGAGTATAATAGGGGTGACTGCTTGGCAAGCGGTGTCGAGAGTTGCGAAGTTTTGTTGAATGATGCTGAAAGGCTTTATCCATTTTAGGAGGTAACCATGTACAAGGACAATTGTAAAGTGTTTTCCGGATCGTCCAATCCGATGCTGGCGGAGCGCATTTGCGCCGAGTTGGGAATTCCGCTCGGACAAATCAAGCTGTCGCGTTTCAAAAGCGGCGAAGTGTACTGTCTGTACGAGGAATCGATTCGAAATTGCGACGTCTTTCTGGTGCAGACGTTCTCGCATCCGATCAACGATCATTTCGTCGAGCTACTCGTCATGATCGATGCGGCCAAGCGGGCTTCGGCCAGAACGATCAACCTCGTCATCCCGTACTATGGTTACTCCAGGCAAGAACGCAAGGCTGCACCGCGCGAACCGATTTCCGCCAAGCTTGTCGCCGATGTGTTGACGACCGCCGGCGCACACCGTGTATTGACCATCGATCTCCATGCACCTGCCATACAGGGCTTCTATAATATACCGGTCGACCATCTGACCGCGCTTGATTTGATCAGCGACTATATCCGCAACAAAAAAATTCCGAACCCTGTCGTCGTATCGCCGGATGCCGGACGAGCCACGACGGCTGAAAACTTGGCGAATATCCTGAACGCGCCGTTCGCGATCATGATCAAAAAGCGCCATGCCCATAACGAAGCGACCATCACGCACGTCATCGGCGACGTGGAGGGCCGCACCCCGATCATTATCGAAGACATGATCGACACCGGCACAACGATCGTTAAGGTCGTCGAAGGGTTGAAGGAACGCGGCGCAACGGACAGCTTCGTCTGTGCGACCCACCCGGTCTTCTCCGGACCGGCACTGGAACGTCTCGACCATCCGAACATTCAGGAAGTCATCATCACCGACTCGATCGCTTTGCCGGAAGGACATCCGAGCCGGTTCAAGGTACTGTCGCTTGCCCACTTGTTCTCCGATGCGATCCGCATCATTAACGACGGAGGATCGATCAGCACGCTGTTCAAATACGGCGGCGTGTAACGAATATCGCCGGGCTTCAAAGTCAGAATTTCCGGCGTCCGCACATCGCCCCATTGCCTGAAAGCAGTATAGGTAATCCGGGCGATGTGTGTTATACTCTGTGATAAGTATAGTTGCCGGAGGTGCCTGAAGTATGGCAAAGAAAAAGCATGTGGCCACGACGAAGAAGCGTAACGTCATCACGGTCCAGATGGATGCCACGTTCTTTTTCGAGAGAGCCGTCCATTCATTGGATCGGAACCGGTACGACAAGGCGCTGAAATATTTCCGCCGGGCTGTAGAGTTCGAGCCGGACAATCCGGTTAACCATTGCAACCTGGCCGGCGTCCTGTCGGAAACCGGTGACTACGAAGAATCCAACCGCATCTTACAGCAAATCGTCGAGCAAATCGATCCGTCCATGACCGAATGTTATTTCTATATGGCTAACAATTACGCCAATATGGAAAACTATGAGGCGGCGGAAGAAGCGCTCGTTTACTATTTGGAACACGATCCGAACGGCCATTTCCTGGAGGAGTCGGAGGAAATGATGGAGCTGCTCGGCTACGAGCTGGAGCGCCCGACCAAGCTGACTTCGATCAAGAGCCGAGAAGGCATGTTCGAGCACGATAAGGCGAGAACGCTTCTGGAGGAAGGTAAATTTTCCGAAGCGGTGCGCATTTTGGAGAAGCTGGTCAAGAAGTCTCCCGACTTTCTGGCGGCCCGCAACAATTTGGCGCTCGCCTACTACTATATGGGCTTATTCGACAAAGCGCTGGCGGCGATCAGCCAAGTGCTGGAGCTGGAGCCGGGCAACCTGCACGCCTTGTGCAATCTCGCGATTTTTCACCAGCACAACGGCGACCAGGAACAGCTGGACGAACTGCTGGTAAGTCTGCGCAAGACGTATCCGATGCATTACGATCACGTATTTAAGCTGGCGACGACGATGGGCATTTTGTCGGAGCACGAGGCGGCTTACCGTCTGTTCCGCCGTTTGCTGAAAACCGGCGAATCGGGGCTCGATCCCAGCCTTTACCACTACACCGCGGTGGCGGCATGCAATATCGGCAAATACGCCGAGGCGGAGAAGCTGTGGCGAACGGTAGAGAAGCTTGATCCGGGCACAGACATTCCCCGTTATTACATGGAACAGATGAAGGAAGCGGCCAATGGCGGCAAGAAGCCTCTCGGCTACCATTATCATTTGCCGTTCGAGGAGCAGTTCCGCGTGCTGGAGACGGCGGCGGACGGCATTCCCGATCATATGAGGCGGGACCCGCTCGTGCGTTCCTCGTTTTTCTGGGCGCTGCGGCATGGGGATGTGGAGACGAAGCTTCAGGTAATCCAGGCGTTCGGTATTATAGCGGACAGCGAAGTGGAGGATGCGCTTCGCGAATTTCTGCTCGATCCGGAGGAAGACGAGTATTTGAAAAAGGTGGCGATCTTCGTGCTGCGCAACATGCGGGCGAAGGAGCCGATTTTCGTCAATCTTGACGGCCGGGAGACGCCGCTGGCGTCGTCGCCGTGGTCGCCGAATTTACCCGTATGGAAAGAAGAGTGGCAGCAGGTTATGGATACCGCTCTTCGTAAAATGGATAAACGATACGACATGATCCAGCAGCACGATCTCGAAACGTTGTGGGTGGAATATTTGACCCGCGTCTATCCGGACGTGCCGAAGATCGGCAAAGTCGAAGGCTGGGCGGCGGCGCTCGAGTATTTGACCGCTAAAATGCATAGGCGCGCTATCTCGTACCATGAGGTTTCCGTCCGCTACGGCATATCGGTCACCACGGTCAGCAAGCACGTCAAATGCATCGACCGCGCTTGCGGCCTGAAAGAAAAGATGGACGCCATTTTTCCCAAGCTGGCTAATTCGGAGCCGCTTTGAGGTTAACCTATAACAGACAGGAAGGCTAAGGAGGAGAGAACAACATGTACAAGACGATCGTAATCGGTACCGGCCCTGCAGGCCTCACTGCCGCTATTTATTTAGCCCGCGCCAATCTCAATCCGCTTGTGATCGAAGGACCGGAGCCGGGCGGCCAATTGACGACAACGACGGAAGTGGAAAATTTCCCGGGCTTTCCCGATGGGATCATGGGTCCGGAGCTGATGGACAATATGCGCAAGCAGGCGGAGCGCTTCGGCGCGCAGTTCCGTACGGGCTGGGTCAACGAAGTCGACATGTCGCAGCGTCCGTTCAAGCTGAAGATCGAAGGCGGCGAAGAGCTGGTCGCCGAATCGCTCATTATTTCTACGGGCGCCTCCGCCAAACTGCTCGGCATCGAGAACGAAAAGGATAATATCGGACGCGGCGTAAGCACATGCGCGACCTGCGACGGATTTTTCTTCCGCAACAAGAAAATTATCGTTGTCGGCGGCGGTGATTCGGCGATGGAGGAAGCGAACTTCCTGACTCGCTTCGCTACCGAAGTCCGGGTCGTCCATCGGCGCGGCGAGCTGCGTGCCTCCAAAATTATGCAGGACCGCGCTCGCGAGAATCCGAAGATCACTTGGAGCCTGAACAAAGCCCCGATCGGCGTCGTCGCCGGAGAGAAAGGCGTTACAGGGCTGAAAGTGCGCGACGGGGAAACCGGCCAAGAAGAGATTATCGAAACGAACGGCATTTTCGTGGCGATCGGCCATACGCCGAATACCGGCTTCTTGAAAGGTCAATTGAAGACCGACGAGCTTGGTTATCTGGTCGTCAATCCGGGAACGTCCGAAACGAATATACCTGGCGTGTTCGCCTGCGGCGACGTCCAGGACCATAAGTATCGCCAAGCGATAACGGCAGCCGGCAGCGGTTGTATGGCGGCGCTCGATTGCGAGAAGTTTCTGGAAGGACACTCCGTTCACGACTGGAGCGTTTCGCTGTAATCGTGGCGACGGGACGAAGGAGAACCTCGTGTTCTCCTTTTCCTTTTTACTCTGGCATTTGTGAAGTTTTATTGAAGTTTCGTTCCGCTTTTACCCCTTTCCGGACCGCATTGTGGCGCGATTTTGCAGAAGCTTTCGTCACTTGACCTGACCGGGAGGTTGGCTTATAGTGGGTACAGTAGAATACATTATCGGTTGAGGTGACATGAAGGAATGTCGGAGAAGATTTATATCGGCGTAGATTTGGGCGGTACCAGCGTTAAAGTGGGTATTTGCGATGAGCAAGGCAGTCTGCTGCATACGTATGAGGGTCCGACAGGGACTGAGGATGGAGCGGAGGCGGTGCTCGACCGCATCGCGCAGTACGTGAGACAAATCGTGTCCGATTCCGCTTACCAGTGGGAGCAAGTTGCAGGCGTTGGGGCCGGAATTGCCGGGTTCCTCGATCTGGCTGAAGGCGTGGTGCTCTTCGCTCCGAATTTGGGCTGGGAGAATGTCGCCGTGAAGAAGGAACTCGAATCCCGCCTTGGCTTGCCGATCGCGATCGACAATGACGCCAATGTAGCCGCTCTCGGCGAAGCATGGAGCGGAGCCGGCGCGGGCTTGAAGCATCTGGTCGCCCTGACGCTCGGAACCGGAGTGGGCGGCGGCATTATTATCGACGGCCGTATTTATCAAGGCTTCCGCGGCATGGCCGGGGAGCTTGGCCACATCAAGGTCGTACCCGATCTGGAAGCTATCCAGTGCGGCTGCGGGCAGTTGGGCTGCGTGGAAACCGTCTCCTCCGCCACCGGAATCGTTCGGATGGCCAAAGATGCGGTGCAGCGCGGGGAAGCGACGACGTTGTCGCTGAACGAGAAAATTTCCGCGAAGGACGTATTCGACGCGGCCAAGGACGGCGACGAGGTGGCAATCCGCATCGTCAAGCGGGCGGCTTATTATTTGGCCAAAGCGATGGCAGCCGTTGCGGTTGTGCTCAACCCGCAGCGTTTCGTTATCGGCGGCGGCGTATCGCGCGCCGGGGATATTTTATTCGATGAAATCCGCAAAGTATATGCGCACAATGTGCCGGACGCGTTCACCCAGGGCGTCGACATCGTACCCGCCAAGCTGGGAAACGATGCCGGAGTGGTTGGAGCCGCCGGTTTAAATTTGCAATAGTCGTCATAAAATGAAGTAGTTGCTGGGTTAACAGGAAACGACCGGCAGGGCGGGCAGTCTCAAGCGATGGGAGGGAACGCGCATGGAGGACGGCTCGAATGTGGCGCGGCTTGTCATCATAACCGGAATGTCGGGTGCGGGCAAGACGATAGCCGTACAGAGCTTGGAGGATCTTGGCTTTTTTTGCGTAGACAATTTGCCTCCCGTGCTCATTCCGAAGTTTGCGGAGCTGATCGATCAATCGAAGGGAAGAATCGGGAAGGTCGCGCTCGTTATCGATTTGCGCGGTCGCGAATTTTTTACCTCGCTGTCTGAATCGCTTCGCACGATTAAGGAAAACTACACATTAACGTACGAAATCTTGTTTCTGGACGCGACCGACTCGACGCTCGTGCAGCGGTATAAGGAAAGCCGGCGGCGGCATCCGCTCGCTCCCGAAGGATTGCCTCTCGAAGGAATTCATCTGGAGCGCAAGCTGCTAGAGGAGCTTAAAGGGATGGCCACGCAGGTGATCGATACGAGCAGCCTGAAGCCGGCCGAACTGAAGGAACGGATCGTAGCCCGGTTTACGAGCATCGGCAAGGGCAGTATTTCGGTTAACGTCATCTCGTTCGGTTTCAAGTATGGCATTCCGATCGACGCCGATTTAATATTCGACGTGCGATTTTTGCCGAATCCGCACTATGTGGAGCAGTTGCGGCCGAATACGGGGCTCGACCCGGATGTGTACGATTACGTTATGAAGTGGAGCGAGACCCAGGAATTTTTGACAAAGCTGACCGACATGCTGCAATTTTTGATTCCGCAGTACGCCAAGGAAGGCAAGAGTCAGGTCGTGGTCGGCATCGGCTGTACGGGCGGCAAGCATCGTTCGGTCGCCATTGCCGAGTATTTGGGCAAAATATTGGGTAATAGC
Organism: Paenibacillus hodogayensis; assembly: GCF_039536325.1. Lineage (NCBI taxonomy): Bacteria > Bacillati > Bacillota > Bacilli > Caryophanales > Paenibacillaceae > Paenibacillus > Paenibacillus hodogayensis. The sequence continues at coordinate 848,341 of NZ_BAAAYO010000002.1, read as the reverse complement.
GAGACGGAGACTGTGCGCGTCAGCCATCGGGACGCCGAACGCGATCGACGCCCCGAGGTCAGCCGATGAGCGCCGAGAAGGTAGAAGAAAGCCTGCCCCGCATCGTCGTCATCGGGGGCGGTACCGGCCTGTCGGTTATGCTGCGCGGACTGAAGGAGAAGCCGCTCGATATTACGGCGATCGTCACGGTAGCCGACGACGGCGGAAGCTCCGGGGTGCTTCGCTCCGAGCTGCAAATTCCTCCGCCGGGCGATATCCGCAATGTCCTCATTGCGCTGGCCGACGTCGAGCCGTTGCTCTCGCAAATGCTGCAGCATCGTTTCTCGAGCGGTACCGGTCTTGCCGGACATAGTTTGGGCAATTTGATTCTGGCGGCGATGAAGGATATTACGGGCGATTTCGTGACGGGCGTCAAGGCGTTGAGCCGGGTGCTTGCCGTCCGGGGGCGGGTGCTGCCCGCGAGCGACCACCAGATTATCCTGAAAGCCGTCATGAACGACGGTACGATCGTGGAGGGCGAGTCGAACATTCCGAAAGCCGGCGGTAAAATCAAGCGGGTGTTCATCGAGCCTGCCGACGTCAGCCCGCTGGAGGAAGCGGTCGAGGCGATTCGCGAAGCCGATGCGATTCTGGTAGGGCCTGGAAGCCTGTATACGAGCATTTTACCGAACCTGCTCGTGCCCAAGCTGGCCGAGACGATTACGAACTCCGCGGCGATCAAGCTGTTTGTCTGCAACGTCATGACCCAGCCGGGCGAGACCGACGATTTCACGGTAAGCGATCATTTGCAGGCTATTTATGAGCATATTGGTCATCATATGTTTGATTATATTATCGTCAACAATGGAGAAATTCCGCCGCAAGTACAAAGCAAGTATGCCGAGCAAGGGGCTAAAGCGGTTCACCTGGACCTCGATGAGGTAAACCGGCTCGGGTACAAGGTAATCGCGGACCGGCTGGTGTTATTCCGGACATACTTGCGTCACGACGCGGAAAGGTTGAGCCATCATATTTTCCAATTGGTGGACAACTGGATGGGCCGAAAGAGGTGACAGGGGATGTCGTTTGCGGCGCAGACGAAGAAAGAGCTAACGATGGTGGAAGGCGAAGGATGCTGCGAAAAGGCGGAGTTGGCGGCGTTAATCCGGATGAACGGTGCCGTTCAACTGACGAGCCAGCGCATCGTGCTCGATATTTCCACCGAGAATGCGGCCATCGCCCGACGCATCTATATGCTGATTAAGAAAAACTACGATCTGCACACGGAACTGCTCGTTCGCAAGAAGATGAGGTTGAAGAAAAACAACGTCTACATCGTGCGCGTGCCGAATAAGGTACAAGAGGTTCTGGAAAATCTGCATATCGTCTCGGAAGGGTTTCAGTTCACGCCGGGCATCGACAAGCGAATCGTACGCGGCAACTGCTGCAAGCGGGCGTACCTGCGGGGAGCTTTCATGGCCGGAGGCTCGGTTAACAATCCCGAAGGTTCGTCGTATCATCTGGAGATCGCTTCGATGTATGAGGAGCATTGTCACGCTCTATGCCAACTGGCCAACCGCTTCCAATTGAACGCCCGCTGCATCGAACGCAAGAAAGGTTATGTCTTCTACATGAAGGAAGGCGAGAAGATCATTCAGTTCTTGAACTTGATCGGGGCGCATCAGGCGCTGCTGCGGTTCGAGGACGTGCGCATCATGAAAGATATGCGCAACTCGGTGAACCGGATCGTCAACTGCGAGACGGCCAATCTGAACAAAACGATCGGGGCGGCAGTCAGACAAATCGATAACATTCGGTTTTTGCAAAAAGAAGTCGGACTCGAGCAGTTGCCGGAAAAGCTGCGCGAGGTCGCGGAGGTTCGCCTGCTGCACCCGGACATGAACTTGAAGGAAGTCGGGGAGCTGCTGAAGGGCAATGTGAGCAAGTCGGGTGTCAATCACCGGCTTCGCAAGCTGGATGATTTGGCGGAGAAAATGAGAAATTCTTGAATGTTCGGAATTTGCCTGCTCCTCTTCTTTATCTGACGCTTGATAAATGATATAATATGTAAATAACGATTTGACCTGAACGTTGACCATAAGGTAGGGGGTATCCGTTTGATGACCAGACGTCCAGCAGTCGTAAGACTGAGAACGGGCTTGCATGCAAGACCTGCGGCTTTGTTCGTGCAGGAAGCGAATAAGTTTTCCTCAGAGATTTTCGTCGAGAAGGACGATAAGAAAGTGAACGCCAAAAGTATTATGGGCATTATGAGCCTGGCGATCAGCTCCGGTACGGAAGTTCACATTAGTGCAGAAGGTTCGGACGCAGAACAGGCTGTAACCGCTTTAGTCGCTTTGGTTGGCAAAGAAGAGCTGGAGAACCAGTAACGGCTCGTTTCGACCGCCAGGCTTGCGATTAAGCGTTATCCGCGAAAGAAAGCTTCCTTATTCAACGAGGAAGCTTTTTTGTGCTGCACAGGGCGTATTTGATGCAACCTTTTGTCGAACGCGGCGTCTAACCTTAAGGAAAGACAGACTTTCATTAGAAAGAGTGGAGAGAGAACGGTGACTGGAAGGAAAGCAAGGAGATGGGTCGGGCTGGCGCTGCTGTGCGCCCTGATGCTCGCGACGGTTGTGCCCGCATGGGGGGCTGGGGTGTCAACCAGCACGATGGATATCTGGCTAAGTCTGGACGAGCCGACTGCCTACGTAGACGGGAAGAAGGAAACCTTGGAAACGCCCGGGGTGCTGAAGGATGGCAAGGATCGGTTCGTCCCGATCAAATATCTCGGTGACAAGATGGGCATCGACGTAAAGTACAATGCGAAGACGAAACGGGTGGAAATCGGTACGCCGCGGGCGAAGATCGAAGTCGATTCCGACAACAAGGCGGTGTACATCAACGGCGTCTATATCGTGTTCGATACGGTCGCCCGGCTGTTCAACGATAAGCTGATGGTGAAAGAAAGCTGGCTGTTCGATTTTTTTGGGGCGAAATATACGTTTAACGCCGAGCAGAAGAGGCTGGAAATCACTTATGTGAAGAGGCCGCCTTCCCGCGTCAACGAGCAAGGCAAATCGCGGCCGATCGCCCGGTTTACGTTCGGCAAGCCTACATACAAGATCGGCGAACCGGTGCAATATATCGATCTAAGCTACAGCCCCGACGCCGAGGGGTTAGTCTACGAGTGGGACGGCAAGGAGGAAGCGTTCTTCACGGCGGGCAAGCATCTCGTCACACTCAAGGTGAAGGACGGGCACGGTCTTGTCAGCGACAAATATACGCGTTATGTCGAAGTGGCGAACGACGTCATGTATAAGTCGCCGATGGATTTCAAACTGCACACGTACCCGCTTCAGTCGCTGATCAAGACGAATTGGACGGAAGTATACGCTTATTTCAACGATTTGCCGGCGTTCGAGAAGCGCGTGACTGAGAAGCGCGATCGCAAGCTGCTGGTCAGCGACAGTCCGGAGACGTTCGATGCGAAGGGCATTCTGTATGCGGATAAAGTCAACGGCAAAGCGCGACTGTATGCCGACCATATGAACGGCATGGACGAGACGGTGCAGTTCGTCATTATGGCAACCAACCCGGGCACGAAGCCGGTTACGATCAAGACGACCAATAAGGGCGAGGTGTATCCGTCCATATACGCCAATCTGATCGGGCATGAAGCGTCCGTCGAGTTTTTGCTCCAAGAGCCGCACGCCGAGGAACTGGTCATCCCTCCGGGCCAATCCCGGGTGTATGTACAGATGCCGGATTTCCTTCCGGGGCAAGGGGTCAATGTCATTTATGACGTGGAAACCGACGGAATCATCGAGTTCTCCTTCATGGCGATGGATGCGGTCATCGAATCGCCGATCTCCACGTACCCGCTCTTGTACAAAATGCTTCCGAACGACCAGCATATCCGCGGCACATTCGATGTGACGGAGAAGCGCTGGGATATCGATGCGAGCTCGTTTACGAAGTCGACGCGATTGATTTTCGGCGACAACGAGTATGACGTCTGGCAGGCCGGCGTTGATCCAACGCGTCAGCAGATGACGGTATACGATGACGGCAATTACGGAGTAGTGTACAAGATTCATTCGGATAAGCCACGCAAAATGGCGATCCTGCTCCAGGCCCGCGGAGGCCCGTTCAAGGGACCGCTCAAAATTAACGGGGAGTTCGTGCTGGCTCCGCCTTCCGGGGTCATTACGGCGTTCGAGACGGTGCAAATATTGGCGCGTACGACCGGCAACGAGCCGTCGCTCGATATCGAGTTTACGCCGCCGGCCGGATCGGCATTTCCGATGAATCTGATCTTCTATCCCTTGGACTGATCTTTTGCAAAAACGCAAATAAAGGCTTGGAGCCCCAAAAGAGCTCCAAGCCTTTTATTTTTCAGGCGAAATCTTATATTTTGGAAACGACTTTATCGATCAAGCCGTATTGCACCGCTTCTTCCGCACTCATGAAATAGTCGCGGTCGGTGTCTTTGTCGATACGCTCAAGCGGCTGACCGCTGCGTTCGGCCAGAATGCCGTTCAGCTTCTCGCGCAGTTTGATGATGCGCTTCGCGCGGATCTCGATGTCGCTCGCTTGCCCTTCGGCGCCGCCGAGCGGCTGGTGGATCATCACTTCGCTGTTCGGCAGCGCGTAACGCTTGCCCTTCGCGCCTGCGGCCAGCAGGAAGGCGCCCATGGAGGCGGCCATGCCGACGCAGATCGTGGAGACGTCGGGCTTGATGAATTGCATCGTATCGAAAATCGCCATGCCGGCCGTAATCGAGCCGCCGGGGCTATTGATGTAGAGGCTGATGTCCTTATCCGGATCTTGAGCCGTCAAGAACAGCAATTGCGCGATGATGGCATTAGCAACCGCGTCATTCACCGGCGTTCCGAGAAATATGATGCGATCCTTCAGCAGACGGGAATAAATATCGTACCCGCGCTCGCCGCGAGCGTCCTGTTCGACAACCATTGGAATGAAACTCATGGACGAAAAGCCTCCTTTAAATGTTGCGAATGAGTCTACGCTAGAACGCAATGCGTAGTAGGCGAAAAACTTATCATCATCATAGCGCAAAACGAAACAAAGGTCAATAAAGGTCAAATAACAATTCGATGGGAAAAGAAAACAAAAAAACGTCCGCAATCAGGACGTTTCTGTCGGGTCTTGGATATACGCGCTCGCAAGGAATCGAACCTTGATCTCAGGCTTCGGAGGCCTACGTCATATCCATTGGACCACGAGCGCATGTTTGGTTAGGTCTAAGCTGTTTTCAGACGCAAAGTTGATTATATACAAACCCCAGACAAATTGCAAGTAGTTTTTTTGGAGCGACATTCGCCGATGCTGCAAAGCTCAACATGCGTCTGAACCGCGTCTACAAAATCTTAAACTGTCCGATCAGGGGCAACTGTTGCATGCGTCCGTTCGCGGCGTTGATCACGCCGATAATGAACAGCACGAATACGGCGATGTTGCCGAGCGGCACGATGAGGAACCAGCCCAGAAACGGAATAAAACTGCCGATGACGTTTACGGCCATTGCCAGAATCAGCAGCAGCAAGCCTTGATTGGCGTGATACATGGCAAAGCGGGAGTCTTTGGCGGCCAGCAGTGGAACGAAGAACAAAATATAAGCGACGATAGCGATCGTCCGGTTTTTCTCGACATCGGCGGGGTCCGCCTGCTCGGTGCGAACCGTTTCGCGTATTCCGTCGGGGCGATCTTTTTCCGGCTCCATAGGAACATCCTCCTCGTGTTTAACCGAAGCGGCTTGGGTGTAATAGGCTCTAAAACCGTCCGTCCCCGCTTGGCGAAGGAACGAGCGGCAGGACCATCGGCGACGATGATACGCTTCTCTCAGCTTCATTGTATCGGCTAGGGGCGCTGCATGGCAAGTATTGATTTTGCGTAAAAAAGGCTCTGCTCGCTTGCATTTCCGGGGAAAGATGCATATAATAAAATTGAGCTTGCGGGACCGAAAATGCATATGAGGGACATAAATCGTCCCGAAGTTGCAGCCGCAGTACCCATGTGCGGGGGTGTCCGTAATCATGAGACAAATATTGGATATCCAGAAGCGACTGCTTCCGGATTTGACCGACGTGTTAAAGAAGAGATATACGATTCTGCACCATATTTCTTCTACAGGCGTAGTCGGCCGCCGGGCGCTGGCGACTCATCTGGAGCTGACCGAACGCGTGCTGCGGGCGGAGGTCGATTTTCTCAAGGAGCAGGGCCTGCTTATTACCGAATCGTCCGGCATGAAGCTGAGCGATTCCGGGCGCAAGCTGCTTGAGGATATGGAACCGATCGTCAAGGAGCTGCTTGGCTTGTCTTATCTCGAGGATACGCTGAGGGAGCGTTTCGGGCTGCGACAGGTCATTATCGTGCCAGGCGACAGCGACCAGTCCGAGCTTGCGAAGAAAGAGCTGGGACGCGTAGGCGCCGCGGAACTGCGCAAATACGCCTCCAAGGACGATGTGGTCGCCGTAGCGGGCGGATCGACGCTTGCCGAGGTAGCGAATTTCTTAACCCCTTCGGCCCATATGAAGGGCAATCTGTTCGTTCCGGCGCGCGGAGGTTGGGGAGAAAGCGTGGAGCTGCAAGCCAATTCGATCGCCTCCATCATGGCCAAAAAAACCGGCGGCGAATACCGGCTGCTGCATGTGCCCGATCATCTGGGCGAGGAAGCCTATGTATCTCTCATGCAAGATCCGAACATACTGGAAATCGTTGAAGTCATTCGCAGTGCCCGAGTCGTCGTACACGGCATCGGGGATGCGCTGGTGATGGCACGCCGGCGGAAGTCCGATCCGCAGACGATCGGCGAGCTGGTCGCGGAGGGCGCGTTGGCCGAGGCGTTCGGTTACTATTTTGACAAGCAGGGAAAAGTCGTCCACAAAATGCCGACGGTAGGCCTCAGGCTGGAGGATATCCAGGCGTCCGAGGTCGTCATAGCCGTCGCCGGAGGCAAAAGCAAAGGAGAGGCGATCGCCGCGGTCATGCATTTCGGCCACGACGATGTGCTCGTCACCGACGAGGCGGCTGCCGTCGAGCTGATGCATTATATATAAGCTAAGCAAACGAACAAATGACATCGCAATGTTATCTTGACGGGCTCCCGGGCTTGTCTTGACATAAAGAAAAGACCACATAGGCTCAAGGAGGAATTACTCATGGTAAAAGTAGGGATTAACGGATTTGGACGGATTGGCCGCAACGTATTCCGCGCAGCGCTCAACAATGAGAGTGTCGAGATCGTCGCGATCAACGATTTGACGGACGTCAACACGCTGGCTCACCTGTTGAAGTACGACACGACGCACGGCCGTTTGAACGCAACGGTAGAAGCCGGCGAAGGCGCGCTTTACGTGAACGGCAAAGAAATCAAAGTATTCGCCGAGCGCGATCCGGGCAACCTGCCTTGGGCATCCGTAGGCGTAGAGATCGTGGTGGAATCCACCGGGATTTTCACGGCCAAGGAAAAGGCTGAAGCTCACTTGAAGGGCGGCGCGAAGAAGGTTATTATCTCCGCTCCGGCTACGAACGAAGACATCACGATCGTTATCGGCGTAAACGACGACCAATACGATCCTGCCAAGCATACGATTATCTCCAACGCTTCTTGTACGACGAACTGCCTGGCTCCTTTCGCGAAAGTGCTGAACGACAAGTTCGGAATCGTCAAAGGCATGATGAGCACGATCCACTCGTACACGAACGACCAGCAAGTGCTCGATCTGCCGCATAAAGACCTGCGCCGCGCTCGCGCTGCCGCAGAGAACATCATTCCTTCGACGACGGGCGCTGCGAAAGCCGTATCCCTCGTGCTGCCTGAGCTGAAGGGCAAATTGAACGGCATGTCGTTCCGCGTACCGACTCCGAACGTATCCGTGACCGACCTCGTTGCCGAGCTGAAAGTAAACGTTACAGTCGACGAAGTGAACGCGGCTTTGAAAGAAGCGGCTGACGGCGCTTTGAAGGGCGTTCTGGTTTACACCGAAGAGCCGCTCGTTTCGAGCGATTTCAACGGCGATCCGGCTTCCTCCACGATCGACGCGCTGTCGACGATGGTCGTAGGCGACAACATGGTGAAGGTCGTATCTTGGTATGACAACGAATGGGGCTATTCCAACCGCGTAGTCGACCTGGCCGCCTTCATCGCCAGCAAAGGTCTGTAATTCCATAGCAGAGAAGGAAGGGGAGAAGCGATTCTCCTCTTTCCCTGTGTAAACCGGCGAACGTGTTCGGAAACTTTTGGTTTCAGTTGAATTAGGTTATGCTTATTTTCAGGAGGCGATTCCCATGAACAAGAAAAGCGTTCGAGACGTGGAAGTATCCGGCAAGAAAGTGTTTGTCCGCGTCGATTTCAACGTACCGCTGGAAAACGGCCATATTACCGACGATACGCGTATCCGCGAGACGCTGCCGACGATCCGCTACCTGACCGAAAGAGGCGCCAAGGTCATTTTGGCGAGCCATCTCGGCCGTCCGAAAGGACAAGTCGTCGAGGAGCTGAGACTGACCCCCGCCGCGGCCCGTCTGTCCGAGCTGCTCGGCCGGCCGGTCGTCAAAGCCGACGAAGCGATCGGCGACGCCGTCAAGGCGCAAATCGCCAAGCTGAATGACGGCGACGTGCTGCTGCTGGAAAACGTGCGCTTTTACGAGGGCGAGGAGAAAAACGATCCGGAGCTGGCCCAAGCGTTCGCCGAGCTTGCCGATCTGTACGTGAATGACGCCTTTGGCGCCGCTCACCGTGCCCACGCTTCGACGGAAGGCATCGCGCATCATCTTCCGGCCGTATCGGGCCTGTTGATGGAGAAAGAGCTGGACGTGCTCGGCAAGGCGCTCCACAGCCCGGAACGCCCGTTCACGGCTATCGTCGGCGGCTCCAAGGTGAAGGACAAGATCGCCGTTATCGAAAACCTGATCAATCTGGCGGACAACCTGTTGATCGGCGGCGGACTTTCGTACACGTTCTTGAAAGCCCAAGGCTACGAAATCGGCAAGTCGCTCGTCGATAACGACAAGCTGGACTTGACGCTCTCGTTTCTGAAAAAAGCGAAGGAAAAAGGCTGCAACCTGCTGCTGCCGGTCGACATCGTCGTGGGCGACGCGTTCAGCAACGATGCCAATACGAAGATCGTGCCGATCAACGAGATTCCGGCCGATTGGGAAGGCTTCGACATCGGGCCGAAGACGCGCGAACTGTATGCCGACGTCATCGCCAAATCGAAGCTGGTCGTCTGGAACGGTCCGATGGGCGTGTTCGAGCTGGACCCTTACTTGAACGGAACGAAAGCGGTCGCCGAAGCTTGCGCCGGTACGGAAGGCTATACGGTAATCGGCGGCGGCGATTCGGCGGCGGCAGCCGAGAAGTTCCATCTGGCCGACCGCATGGACCATATTTCCACGGGCGGCGGAGCTTCGCTGGAATTCATGGAAGGGAAGGCGCTTCCGGGCGTCGTCGCCTTGAACGATAGATAGAACATACGAAGGCATGCCGGCGCTTATGGCGCGGCATACCGCATAGATCCCCGGAAGGAGCCGTGATGGCACAATGAGAACACCGATTATCGCAGGCAACTGGAAAATGTTTAAGACCGTTAAGGAAGCGGTCGCCTTTATCGAGGCGGTCAAAGGGAAAGCGGAAGTAGACGGCGTAGAAAGCGTCATTTGCGCGCCGTATACGAATTTGCCCGCATTGGTAGAAGCGGTCAGCGGCACGACATTGAAGGTCGGGGCGCAAAACCTGCACTGGGAAGACAACGGCGCGTTCACCGGCGAGATCAGCGGAGTTATGTTGAAAGACCTCGGCGTCCACTATGTCATCATCGGCCACTCCGAGCGTCGCGCTTATTTCGCCGATACGGACGAGACGGTCAACAAAAAAGTACATGCGGCTTTCAAGCATGGCCTGCTGCCGATCGTCTGCGTAGGCGAGACGCTCGAAGAGCGCGAAGCCGGCAAGACGAAGGACGTATGCCGCGTACAGACGGAAGCGGCTTTGCAAGGCTTGAGCGAGGAGCAGGCGGCTCAGGTTGTCGTCGCTTATGAGCCGATCTGGGCGATCGGAACGGGCAAGACGTCGACGGCCGACGATGCGAACGAAGTAATCGGCTTCATCCGCGAGCGTATCGCTGCGCAATTCGGTTCCGACACGGCTGCCAAGGTGCGCATTCAATACGGCGGCAGCGTGAAGCCGAACAATATTCGCGAGTTCATGCAGCAATCGGACATCGACGGAGCGCTTGTCGGCGGCGCGAGCCTGGAGGCGGCCTCCTACATCGAGCTCGTTCAGGGGGCGCGTTAATATGTCCAGACCAAAACCGGTAGCGTTAATTATTATGGACGGCTTCGGCTTGCGCGGAGAGACGAGCGGCAACGCCGTAGCGCAGGCGAAGAAACCGAATTATGACCGGTATATGGCGGAATACCCGCATACGACGCTGGTCGCTTGCGGCGAGGCCGTCGGTCTTCCGGAAGGGCAGATGGGCAACTCCGAGGTCGGGCATTTGAACATCGGAGCGGGCCGGACCGTGTACCAGGATTTGACCCGCATCACCAAGTCGATTCGCGACGGCGACTTTTACGACAACGAGACGCTGCTCGGGGCTGTCCGTCACGCCAAGACAAACGGGAAGAAGCTGCACCTGTACGGGCTTCTTTCCGACGGAGGCGTGCACAGTCATATCGATCATCTGCTCGCTCTACTGGATTTGGCCAAAAAGGAAGGGCTGACCGACGTATTGGTCCATGCTTTCCTCGACGGGCGGGATGTTTCCCCGGATAGCGCCAAAGGATATATCGAGCGGCTGCAAGCGCATATCGATCGGATCGGCGTCGGCCGGATCGCCACCGTTCAAGGCCGCTACTACGCCATGGACCGCGACAAGCGGTGGGAACGTACGGAAAAGTCTTACCGGGCGATGGTGTATGGAGAAGGTCCTCAATATACCGATGCAATCCAAGCTGTGACGGAATCGTACGAGAAATCGGTATTCGACGAATTCGTCATGCCGACGGTTATTGTGGACGGACAAGGCCAGCCGGTCGGGCTCGTCGAATCGGGAGACGCGGTCGTATTTTTCAACTTCCGTCCGGACCGGGCGATTCAGCTGTCCCAAGTGTTCACGAACGAGGATTTCCGCGGCTTCGACCGGGGGCCTAACTACCCGCAGCAGCTGTATTTCGTTTGCCTGACCTTGTTTAGCGAAACCGTAGGCGGCTTTGTTGCGTATAAACCGAAGAATCTCGATAACACGCTCGGCGAAGTGCTCGTTCAGAACAACCTGAAGCAATTGCGTATTGCCGAGACGGAGAAATACCCGCACGTCACGTTTTTCTTCAGCGGGGGTCGCGATGTAGAGCTTCCGGGGGAAACGCGCATCCTCATCCCTTCGCCGAAGGTGGCGACGTACGACCTGCAGCCGGAGATGAGCGCCTACGAGGTCGCTGCGGCGGCGGTGAAGGAGATCGAAGCGGAGAACCAGGACGTCATCATCCTCAACTTCGCCAATCCGGACATGGTCGGTCACTCCGGCATGCTGGAGCCGACAATCCGCGCGGTCGAAGTGACCGACGAATGTATGGGGCAAGTTGTCGAGGCGGTGCTCGCCAAGGGCGGCGTTGCGCTGATCACGGCAGACCATGGCAATGCGGACATGGTGTTCGACGAGAACGGCCGGCCGTTTACCGCGCATACGACCAACCCAGTACCTTTCATTGTGACGGATAAATCTGTTACACTAAGGGACGACGGCATACTGGCGGATATTGCGCCGACGATCTTGGACCTGGTGCAGCTGGCGAAGCCGGCGGAGATGACGGGTACCACGATGATCGTTCCGACCACCCATAAAGCTTGAATTTATCCATAACCATCCAAACGAGGGAGTGTCCAACCATGACTATTATTTCCGACGTTTACGCCCGCGAAGTGCTCGATTCCCGCGGCAACCCGACTGTTGAAGTTGAAGTATTTCTGGAATCCGGAGCCAAAGGCCACGCTATCGTTCCGTCCGGCGCATCCACCGGCGCTTACGAAGCGGTCGAGCTTCGCGACGGCGACAAAGCCCGTTACCTCGGCAAAGGCGTTATTAAAGCGGTAGACAACGTCAACTCCATCATCGCTCCGGAAATTATCGGACTCGACGCTCTGGATCAAGTGGCGATCGACAATAAAATGCTGGCTCTCGACGGTACCCCGAACAAAGCGAAGCTTGGCGCCAACTCCATTCTGGCCGTTTCGATGGCGGTAGCCCGCGCCGCAGCCGACGCTTTGAACGTGCCTTTGTACGTCTACCTGGGCGGATTCAATGCGAAGCAGCTGCCGGTTCCGATGATGAATATCATCAACGGCGGAGCTCATGCGGACAACAACGTTGACGTGCAAGAGTTTATGGTGCTGCCGGTAGGCGCATCCTCGTTCAAAGAAGCGCTTCGTTGGGGAACGGAAATTTTCCATAACCTGAAGGCGGTTCTGAAGGAACAAGGCTTGAACACCGCCGTAGGCGACGAAGGCGGCTTTGCGCCGAACCTGAGCTCCAACGAAGAAGCGATCAAGACGATCATTTCCGCAATCGAGCGCGCAGGCTACAAGCCGGGCGTGGACGTATTCCTGGGCATGGACGTAGCTTCCACGGAATTTTTCAAGGACGGCAAGTACCACCTCGAAGGCGAAGGCAAATCGTATACGTCGGAAGAGTTCGTGAACTTCCTCGCTTCGTGGGTTGAGAAGTACCCGATCATTACAATCGAAGACGGCTGCGCCGAAGACGACTGGGCCGGCTGGAAGCTGCTCACCGAGAAGCTCGGCAGCAAGGTTCAACTCGTCGGCGACGATCTGTTCGTTACGAACACGAGCCGCCTGTCGCAAGGCATCGAGCAAAACATCGGCAACTCGATCCTCGTAAAGGTTAACCAAATCGGAACGCTGACGGAAACGTTCGACGCGATCGAGATGGCCAAACGCGCGGGCTACACAGCCGTTATCTCCCACCGTTCCGGGGAAAGCGAAGACAGCACGATTGCCGACATCGCCGTCGCCACGAACGCCGGACAAATCAAGACAGGCGCTCCGTCGCGTACGGACCGCGTAGCGAAGTACAACCAATTGCTGCGTATCGAAGACCAACTGGGCAGCACGGCGCAATATTTGGGCCGCAAATCGTTCTACAACTTGAAAAACTTTAACTAAAAAAAACTTATAACGAAGGCGGGGGATTCCCGTGAGTCGATGGGTGACAACGATTTTGTTTTTGGTAGGGTCCGCCATTTTGACGCACTGGATCCCCTTTTCGTCGTTTTTCCGCAATGTCGATACGATGGTGCATGAGCTCGGGCATGCGGTCGTGACGCTGCTCTTGTCCGGCAAGGTGCTGTACATTCAGCTGTACGCCAACCATAGCGGGGTGACCTACTCGTACATCGAGCGGGGGTGGAAGACGATTCCGCTCGGCTTGTCGGGTTATATGACCGCTTCGCTGTTCGCCCTCTTCCTGTTCCGGATGTATGCGCAGAGCAAGCTGATCGTCGGTTATGCGGCGATGACGCTGCTGGCGCTCGTCTCGCTTATTTTCTTTGTGAACAACGGATTCGGCGTTATGTGGCTGATCGGCTTTATTGTCGTAAACGGCATCGCGATGTTCGTGAAGATTCCGTTCATTCACAAATACTATTACTTGCTTGTCGCATTTATTTGCCTCGAGGAGTCCGTCATGGGACCGATCACACTCGGCGTCATGTCGATCACGAATCCGGGGCAGGCCGGAGACGCCGCCGGCTTGGCGCGTTCCACCTGGATTCCGGCGATCGTCTGGTCCTTGCTGTTCCTGGTCGTGGCGCTGTGGTGCGCCAAGCACGCGATCTACGCGTTTATCGGCAAAGCGCGGTCCTCTCGCTCCAGTCCTTCCCGCTGGGAAAGCCAGGCATGATTGTGGCGTGATTGCAATGGGGATGGGCTGCCTGACGAATGCTGTTATCGATGCAGCCAGTCCATCCGTTCCTTGCTATCCGGGGCTGTCTATGCTACAATAAGTTTTGGTTTATCAAGTGCCTACTGAAACGATGGATCGACGATTATACACGTAATACATTGATGACGTTAACCATTTATCTTCGCGGTCGGACATCGGCCGGGAGAACGGATAGGGACGGCGTTATGGTGTGGCAGATACATAGGGTCATGAATGGGGGTGGATCAGATGGAAGTGTTTTTGAAAATTTTGCTGGTCATTGCATCGATCGGACTGATTGCAGTCGTTTTGCTGCAAAAGGGTAAAAGCGCAGGCTTGTCCGGCGCCATCTCCGGAGGTGCGGAACACCTGTTCGGCAAGCAGAAAGCGCGCGGTTTGGAGTTGCTTCTTTCTCGGGTGACGGTCGGATTCGCGGTTGCGTTTTTCTTGTTGTCCCTCATTGTCGCATACGTGGTTAGAGCTTAACGGTCGAAACAAACGCAGCAGGGTGCGTCATGCTCCTGCTGCTTTTTTAGTTTACGCGCATGCCGGAGCGGGTAATGGTGCAAAGGAAGCGCAAACTTTAGCCAAGATCGCTTGTTTAGGGGGTTGAGCGTTTCGAAAACGTCCATACTAGTAAAGAGGAACTTATTATTCGAATGAGATAAGGTGATGGGTAGATGACAAAAGAAGAATTGCTCGATTTTATGCGCGAGAAGGCTTACAAGCCAATGACGTATCAGGAGCTTGAAAAACATTTCGATATCGGCGACGCCGATTCGTTCAAGCAGTTTGCCAAGATGCTGAACGAACTGGAGAATGCCGGGGAAATTATGCGTACCCGCACCGAGCGGTATGGCGTGCCCGAGCGGATGAATCTGCTGAAGGGCAAGCTGCAGGCGCATGTGAAGGGTTTCGGCTTCGTGCTGCCCGACGATAAGGAACATCCGGACGTGTACATTCACGCCAACGACATGAACGGCGCGATGAACGGGGATATCGTGCTTGCCCGGATTACGGCCAAAAGCCCGGCCGGTGGAAGGCTGGAGGGCGAGGTCGTTCGCGTGGTCACCCGAGCGATTAAACAGATCGTCGGGACGTTTCAGAGCTTCGACACGTATGCGTTCGTTATTGCCGACGACAAGCGGATAACGAAGGACGTATTTGTGCCGAAGGAAGCGTTTATGGGCGCGGTGGCCGGTCAGAAGGTCGTCGTGGATATCGTTCAATATCCGCAAGGGAGAGCGGCCGCCGAAGGGCGCGTCGTGGAAATATTGGGCCATAAGGATGATCCGGGCGTAGATATCCTCTCGATTATCCGCAAATACCAGCTTCCCGAAGCGTTTCCGGAGGAAGTGATGGCCGAGGCGGAGCAGGCTCCGGACTCGATCGGGGAAGAGGAGCTGCAAGGACGCCGCGATTTGCGCGACAAAGTAATCGTGACGATCGACGGCGAGGATGCCAAGGATTTGGACGATGCCGTTCATGTGGAACGGCTGCCGAATGGTAACTACGTGCTTGGGGTGCATATCGCCGACGTCAGCTACTACGTGAGGGAAAATTCCGACCTCGACCGCGAGGCGTACAATCGGGGCACGAGCGTGTATTTGGTCGACCGGGTGATTCCGATGCTGCCACATCGTCTGTCCAATGGCATATGCAGCTTGAATCCGCATGTGGACCGGCTGACGATGTCGTGCGAGATGGAATTCGACGATCAATGCAATGTCGTGCGCCACGACGTGTTTACCAGTGTCATTAAGACGACGGAGCGAATGACCTATACCAATGTCCGCAAAATATTGCGGGACGAGGACGCAGAGGTCACGGAACGGTACAAGGACCTGGTCGACCTGTTCAAGCTGATGGAAGAGTTGGCGATGAAGCTGCGCGGCAAACGGATGAAACGCGGAGCCATCGATTTCGACTTTCAGGAAGCGAAAATTCTCGTGGACGAGAACGGCAAACCGACGGATATCGTCAAACGGGAACGCTCGGTTGCCGAGCAAATTATCGAAGAATTTATGCTGGCGGCCAATGAGACGGTGGCCGAGCATTTTCACTGGCTCAAGGTGCCGTTCCTGTATCGGGTGCATGAGAATCCGGATGGCGACAAGCTGCAGCATTTCATGGAGTTCATTACGAACTTCGGCTATGTGGTCAGGGGAAAAGGCAATACCGTTCATCCTCGTGCGCTGCAAACGCTACTCGAAGAAATCCGTGGAACGAAGGAAGAGACGATCATCAGCACCGTGATGCTGCGGTCGATGAAGCAGGCGCGTTACGATGCGAACAGTCTCGGTCACTTCGGACTGGCGGCGGAGTTTTATTCGCACTTCACGTCGCCGATCCGGCGTTATCCGGACTTGATCATTCATCGGATTATCCGCGAAGTGCTGGAAAACGGCTCCTTATCCGACAAACGCCACGAATATTTGACCGGCAGGATGGAGGACATTGCCCGTCAATCCTCCGAGCGGGAGCGGTTGGCCGTCGATGCCGAACGCGATACGGAAGCGTTGAAGAAAGCCGAATATATGCTTGATAAGGTTGGCGAAGAGTTCGACGGCATGATCAGCAGCGTGACGAACTTCGGTATTTTCGTAGAGCTGGAGAACAGCGTCGAAGGGCTGATTCGCCTAAGCGACCTGCATGACGATTATTACCATTATCACGAGATGCAGCATGCGCTTATCGGTGAGCGGACATCGAACATATACCGCATCGGAGACGACGTCAAAGTTCGGGTAGCGCGCGTTAATCTGGATGAACATAATATCGATTTCGAGATGGTCGACGCTCAGCCCCGCTCGCAAAAGGTTAGCTTCGTCGACGGTAGTCGTGCTGGTCGTGGAAAACGCGGCGAGCCGTCTGGCGGCGAGCGTGGAGGCAATCGCGGCCGTGGGGGCGTGGACGCCTGGGGA
This sequence comes from Paenibacillus hodogayensis, assembly GCF_039536325.1. Lineage (NCBI taxonomy): Bacteria > Bacillati > Bacillota > Bacilli > Caryophanales > Paenibacillaceae > Paenibacillus > Paenibacillus hodogayensis. Next base: position 831,474 of record NZ_BAAAYO010000002.1, on the reverse strand, counting down.
TTCAGCAAAGGCGGCGGCAAGCGCGGAGGCGATGGAGGCAAGTCTGCTCCAGCGACAGGCGAGCGCGGGAGCGGCATCTCGCTGGAGCGCGGGCAAACCGCCCCGGCCGAAGAGGGCGAGTGGACGAATGTGCGTCCCGGCCGTCGGACTGGCGGCGGGGCACCTGGCGGCCGTGGACGAAGCGGCGCCAAGGCGCGTTCGGGCCCTGGTACGGGGACTGGAGCCGGAGCAGAAGGCTCTCGCCGTGGCGGCGGTAGCGGAGGCCGTGTGGGCGCTGGAGGTAGCGCCGGAGGCCAAGGCGGCGGCAAAGGCCCGGCCGGTTTCGGAGCTTCGAGGAAGTCCAAGAAGGGCAGCGTAAAAGGCGGAGCGCTGTTCGGGGCTAAAAAGCGCGGGAAAAAATGACTATAAGACGTTGCTCTCGTTGATTTTGCCCGGCGAAGTTGATACAATGAATTCCTAGCGTTACATCAGCAAAGCCGGTGAGCCGGGAAGCGAACTACTCTGGGTTGTCTAAACGTGCGGCGGCGCCGCGTGTCTGATAACCGGTAGGTGTTTTTCGAGGGTCGTCTGCCGAAGTTTCATCCCCGAAATTTTTAACGGTGTTTACTATTCGGGATGGAAAGTAAGTGCGCCAAGACGTGCCGGAGAGCATAGCGGAAAGGTATTGCCGGCTTCGAATAGTCCGGTTATCGTCCGATTCCGGAGATGACCGTATCGAGTTTGGGGAAGGAGGGGGCCGGATTGTCGAAGAAAAGCGAGGGCAAGCTGCTTGCGCAGAACAAAAAAGCGTCCCACGATTATTTTATCGAGGACACGTTCGAGGCGGGGCTCGTGCTGACCGGTACGGAAATCAAGTCGCTGCGCGGCGGGCGCTCGAATATTTCGGACGCGTTCTGCACGATTCGCAATGGCGAGGCGTTCGTGAACAACATGCATATTAGTCCGTTCGAGCAAGGCAATCGCAGCAATCCGAGCGACCCTACCCGAGCGCGAAAGCTGCTGTTGAAGCGGGAGCAGATCCACAAGCTGCTCGGCTTGGCGAAGCAGCAGGGCTATACGATCGTACCGCTGAAGGTGTATATCCGCAACGGCTTTGCCAAGCTGCTGATCGGTCTGGCAAAGGGTAAGAAGCAGTATGACAAGCGCGAAAGCGACGCCAAGCGCGATGCTCAGCGGGATATTCAACGGGCGCTTCGGGAGAAGCAGAAAGTGGCAAGGTAATAAGCTGCTTCTGAAGACGCGTTGCTTTTGGGAATGGCACGGCTCCCAGCAACAAACAGCCGTGTGCGGCCCGATTTTGTGGTATACTGTGTTTACGACGTTAATGATTAGTTTATGACGCTAATGATTAGCATCGTCGGTATCCGGCACCGTAAGCCGTGTAGCGAAGCCACTCGTGCCAGCAAGCCGAGACTTCCGATCTCGGGGGCGTTCTTGGATTCGACGGGGATAGTTCGAGCATGAGTAGCGGGTAGTGGGGCTGCGTCCACTTCATCAACGCGAACGCCAATTAACTGGCAAACAACAACAATCCTACGCTTTCGCAGCTTAATAACCTGTGAGCGTGCTCCTACCTTCCATCGCCCATGTGGCGGGATAGGGGCTCAACTCTAGTGGGATACGCTGTCACATCTCCGCCTGGGGTGTGCTGAAGAAGACAATCAGGCTGACCCAAAGGGTAGTCGGTTACAGGACGACTCTAGGGTGACATCAAAGCTGTAACTACACCCGTAGAAGCTTGTGTGGCGTTATCTTCGGACAGGGGTTCGACTCCCCTCGCCTCCATCAAAATACGAAAAAGGCACTGACCGAACATGGGTCAGTGCCTTTTTCGTATACAAGGAGGTGGGAGGAGAAGCCCTGTCCGAAGGAGGACATTGGGGTCGATCGCGCGGACCGGAGCGAAGCGCAGGGAGCACGCAATTGAAATCAACCGCTGCGATCTGCATCGGGGAGTGGGCGTCTGGAGCAAGTTCAATGAGGATTTCAATACTCCCCTCGCCTCCATACCAGTACGAATAAAGGCACTGACCGAACATGGGTCAGTGCCTTTATTCGTACACAAGGAGGCTTTGGAGGAGAGGCCCTGTCCGAAGGAGGACATTGGGGTCGATCGCGCGGACCGGAGCGAAGCGTAGGGAGCACGCAATTGAAATCAACCGCTGCGATCTGCATCGGGGAGTGGGCGTCTGAAGCAAGTTCAATGAGAATTTCAATACTCCCCTCGCCTCCATACCACTACGATAAAGGCACTGACCGAAATATGGGTCAGTGCCTTTATTCGTATCCAAGGAGGCTTGGGAGGAGAAGCCCTGTCCGAAGGAGGACGTTGGGGTCGATCGCGCGGACCGGAGCGAAGCGTAGGGAGCACGCAATTGAAATCAACCGCTGCGATCTGCATCGGGGAGTGGGCATCTGGAGCAAGTTCAATGAGGATTTCAATACTCCCCTCGCCTTCACCACCATGAACACCATCCGCATGAGGATGGTGTTTTTGCTTTATCTCTTTAGATGAATTTGGTAGACTGTATATATATAATAAAAGTTATTACAGTTATAAGGTATAACTGATGGAATGCGGATTATACTTATAGAGAGGAGAATAACAATGAATGGTGTGGTCAAGGTGACGAATGATAAATCGAATGTGATGCGATATGCTCGAAAAATAGGTCGAATGGGTAACAGTCTTGGAGTGAGCTTGCCAAAAACTTTGGCTAAAAAGCTGAATGTCTCTCAAGGCGATGAGATTGAATTTGTGGAAAATGATCGCGGAGAAGTTGTCTTAAAAAAGGTTCGGCAAAATCAACTCCCCGATAATGTAAGGCCAGAGGTTCTTGAAGCGTTTTTTGACGTATTTGAAGAAGATGAAGGTATTCTTGAAGACTTAAGAGACCGATGAAATGATTATATTCCTAACTAAAGAAGAGGTCATTTCAGCCCACTATTTCATGATGCGAAAAATGAACGACGCAGATCAGTCAGGAGTGAAGGATCACGGCTGGCTAGAATCTGCGGTACACAGACCGCAACAAAGTATATTTGAAGAAGATGCTTATCCTGATTTATTTGAAAAAGCTGCGGCACTACTAGAGTCTCTGGTGAAGAATCATTGCTTCCACAATGGTAATAAACGTACAGCCTATTTGGTTACTAAATCATTCCTAATAATTAACGGTAAACATTTAAAGATGGAACGCGAATACGCTGTGGAGTTTATTGTAGATATCGCAAAAGGAATTCATTCCATGGATGCTACAGCAAGGATATTAAAAGAGTTTTCTGCAGATAGATAATTCATAGGGCGTTTGCTTGGGTGGCATCAAAACTGTGACTACACCCGTAGAAGCACATATGGAGTGATCTTCGGACAGGGGTTCAAATCCCCTCGCCTCCATACCAGTACGATAAAGGCACTGACCGACATTGGTCAGTGCCTTTATTCGTATCCAAGGAGGCTTGGGAGGAGAAGCCTTGTCCGAAGGAGGACATTGGGGTCGATCGCGCGGACCGGTGCGAAGCGCAGGGAGCACGCAATTGAAATCAACCGCTGCGATCTGCATCGGGGAGTGGGCGTCTGGAGCAAGTTCAATGAGGATTTCAATACTCCCCTCGCCTCCATTTTAGTACGAAAAAGGCACTGACCGAACATTGGTCAGTGCCTTTATTCGTATACAAGGAGGTTTGGGAGGAGAAGCCCTGTCCGAAGGAGGACATTGGGGTCGATCGCGCGGACCGGAGCGAAGCGCAGGGAGCACGCAATTGAAATCAACCGCTGCGATCTGCATCGGGGAGTGGGCATCTGGAGCAAGTTCAATGAGGATTGCAATACTTCCCTCGCCTCCACCATGTAGATCCACTACCGCATGAGGTAGTGGATTCTTGCTTATTTTTTCTATTATTATTGCCGAACCGGACGTGGCGCTCGTGATATAATTGTTATGCAAGTTGGCGTTATAGTCATCGATAATATGAAAGCGTATTCTTATAATATGGATTTTGAGGGAAATTTTAAGTCGAGGGAGCTGATCATCGATGGACGTTGTTTGCCAATTTGAAGAAGTAGCCAGACTTCCTTTGCCCGGGGATAACTGCGCCGTTGCGATTCGCCAATTGAACTCCGGTACTGTCATTCAGTACGAAAGCCAATCCTTCGTCTTGGATTATACGGTTATGGAAGGCCATCGATTTGCGGTAAAAGCGATTGCTCCTGGCGAAGAACTGCTTTCGTGGCAATTGCCTTTCGGCGTGGCGCTTAAGCTGATTCATCCCGGCCATTATGTGATTAACGAAACAGTTCTGGAAGCGCTCAATGTACGCAAGTTGGCATTCGTGCTGCCGTCGGATCCCAATTTCGCGGATCAAGTTCATCCTTATATCCTGGATGAGGAGAACTTCCGGCCGGCTCCGGCATCACCGGCTTATACGGAGACGCGCACCTTTATGGGATATCGCCGCCAAGAAGATCGCGGGGTCGGTACGCGCAACTATATCGTATTGCTTGGCACCACCTCGCACACGGGCAGCTATGTGAAAAAGCTTGCCGCGCGTCTGCAAGGCGAATGCGCGAACTATTCGAATATCGACGGCATAGTTCCCGCGGCTCATACGGAGGGCGGTACTACGATGCCGAACAACGTGGACTTGCTGCTGCGGACGCTCGCCGGTTTTATGATCAACCCGAATGTCGGTGCGGTATTGCTTGTCGATTATGGCAATGAATCGGTCACGAACAAGATGGTGGAGGCTTATGCACGCGAGCGCGGCTACCCTATTGATGAAGTGCTTCATAAGTTCGTATCGCTCGCGGGCAGCTTCGAAGAGGAACTGGTTAAAGGCGAAGCGCTAGTACGGGAGTGGCTGCCAACGGTCAATGCGATGCAGCGGACGCCCGAATCCATTCGCCACTTGCGAATCGGCTTGCAGTGCGGCGGTTCGGACGCCTTTTCCGGCGTATCCGCGAATCCGCTGCTCGGCTGGGTTTCGGAAGAACTGGTGCGTTACGGCGGCGCGGCCAGCCTGGCTGAAACCGATGAATTGATTGGCGCGGAGCCCTATGTCCTGTCGAAAGTGCGCAATGTGGAAACCGCGCGCAAATTTCTGGAACTTGTGAATCGATTTAAGGAGCGGACGTCTTGGCACGGCACCAGCGCGGAAGGTAATCCGTCCGGCGGTAACATGTATCGCGGGTTGTACAACATCTATCTCAAATCCATTGGCGCCGCAATGAAGAAAGACCCCGCAACGAGAATCGATTTTGCAACCGAGTACGGAGAGCTCATGAAGGCTGGCGGCTACTATTTCATGGATAGCCCCGGAAATGACCTGGAGAGCATCGCGGGACAGGTAGCCGCAGGCTGCAACATGATCTTCTTTACGACGGGAAATGGTTCGATAACCAATTTCCCGTATGTGCCGACGATCAAGGTGGTCACGACAACTCGCCGCTTCCAATTGCTGTCGAACGATATGGATGTGAATGCGGGGCAATATCTAGAAGGCAAGCCGATGGATGAGATGGGACAAGAGGTATTCGAATTGGCGATCCGAATTGCCTCCGGCCAGCGAAGCGTCGGAGAGAAAGCGGGCCATGCCCAGGTACAAATTTGGCGCAACTGGCAGCAGAACGATGCGAACCAGCTGGAGACGTTGCTGCACGCTCCCGCACCGACAGGAGCGCCAATCGAAATTCAAGATGATGCTATTCCGATGGCGAGCCCGATCCTATTTACCTTCACTCGGCAACGTGACCGACAGTCCAGTGACAATATCGGTTTGATTGTGCCGACCAGCCTTTGCGCCGGACAGGTAGCGGGCATGATTACGCAGCGACTAAACGGGCGAGGAGCAGGGCAGCCCGGTCTCTCGGGCTTTGTCGCATTGGCGCACACGGAGGGCTGCGGCACCTCGGGGGGGCCGGCCGAATCGCTTTTTGCCCGCACGATGATCGGCTACATCACGCACCCGATGGTGGAGCATTGTTTGCTGCTGGAGCATGGCTGCGAGAAAACGCACAACGATTATATGCGCCATCAGATGGAAGTGAATGGCGTTGATGCGAGCCGGCTCGGCTATGCCAGCATCCAGCTCGACGGCGGAATCGCCAAGGTGAGCGAGAAGGTCGAAGCTTGGTTCGCCGATCGATTGGCAGCGGCCGAGCCTGCGGAGAAGGTGACCGTCGGACTGGAAGGGCTGCGTATCGGGATCGTAAGCGACGGTGCCATTATCGACGATGCCGGCGAGCAGCTGGCAGCGCTGACCAAGATGATCGTCGGTGCAGGAGGCGTGGTCGTCGTTCCTGAAAACAGCGGATTGCTTGCTGCAGCTTCATTCCGTCAACATCTATTTACGGCATCTCAAGTTCGGCCATCCATCGCCTATGGGGAACATGTCCGCCGTAACGGATTCCACATTATGGAGACACCGACAACGCATTGGGTGGAGACGGTCACGGGACTCGCAGCGACCGGCGTGGAAATCGTGATCGCGCTGATCGGCAATCGTCCGATGCAGACGCATCCTTTCGTCCCGATGCTACAAATAACGGCAGAACAGGCCATGTTGCAGAAACATCAGCAAGATGTCGATTTGGTGCTCTCGGGCAACCCGGCCTCATGGGCAAATCAAATGCTCGAGCGCAGCAAACAAGTTTTGGAACATACTTATGCGCCGCGTCTCTATCAGCAAGGCAATATCGATTTCCAATTGACGCGGGGTTTTTTGGGCATATCGCTGTAATGCAGCCATCTATGAAAGCGAGGACCGGACAATGTCGAACACACTATTAACCAAAAGGCCGCTTGGCAGTACCGGCCTGCTCGTAACGCCGCTATGTCTTGGAGCCGCTCCGCTCGGGGAAATGCCGGAAACCTTTCAATATGGCACACCGGAAGAACAAGCATTGGTGACGCTGCGTACCGCCTTTGAAAGCCCGATCAGCTTTCTGGATACGGCTGCATCCTGATGGCTTAGGTGAGAGCGAGCGGCGGATCGGCAAGGCCATTCAAGCGAATGGCGGACTTCCGGCGGACTACGTGCTGGCCACCAAAGCCGACCGCGACTTGATGACCGGCGACTTCAGCGGTGAACAGATCAAACGTTCCGTGGAAGAAAGTCTCGAACGCTTGGGACTTGATCGTCTGCAATACGTTTATATCCACGATCCCGAACATACCACCTTCGAGAATGTCATGGGACCCGGCGGGCCGTTAGCAGTCCTGCAAGAGCTTCAAGATGAGGGAGTCATCGATCACATCGGCATTTCCGGCGGACCGATCGATATGCTCATTCGTTATGTAGAAACGGGCGCATTTACCGCTGTGGAAACCCACAACCGCTATACGCTGCTCAATCGAGCAGACGAGCCATTGCTTGATGTCGCGAGTCGCATGGGCGTCGCCGTCATCAACGCCGCTCCTTATGGCAGCGGCATCTTGGCCAAAGGTCCGGATGCATACGGCCGTTATGCCTATAGCGAAGCTTCGTCGGTCGTATTGGAAAGAGCGCGTTCGTTCGCCAAAGTGTGCCAAGAATTTAATGTGCCGTTGGCCGCCGCTGCGCTTCAATTTTCGCTTCGCGACCCGCGTATCGCCAGCACTGTCGTCGGCATGAGCAAACCGGAACGGGTAGCCCAGACGGTGGAGCTCGCGAATTGCCCGATTGCCCCTGAACTATGGCCGGCGCTTGACGCCTTCGGCTATGATAGGGGCGATCCCGAAGCGAATCGATTTGCTTAATGGATAGGCGTACGATAGCTGCATGTGTCAAGTGATTCATCGGCAATCGGATCAATAATCTCCTCCCTAAGATAATGTCTTTGGGGAGGAATTTTTAATTTGCTTCAAAAAGATGATAATTGTTCAGAAAGGTATAGTGGATTTACATAGTCGCGGTTCGCCTCCATAAGCCAAAGGGGCTGTCCCAAAAGTCATTTTGTGATTTTCTGAGCCCCACATAGAACCAATTTTCCTCGAGAAAAAGGACCTCAGCCCCCACTTTACAGTGGAATTTGAGGTCCTTTCGTGTGGAAATTGGGACGTTCCCATGTGATGCGAACACTTTTGGGACAGCCCCTTTTTGCTGTTTTAGTGAAATAAATATGAAACTAATTCGACAAGAAGCTGACCATATTGTACTTTTATTGTATGGAATTAGCACATTATATGGTGTATGATAAAATTATTTAATTTTTATACTTAGTGTTAACATCGGGAGGGCATATTAGTGGGTCCATTTGTCGAAGAAGTTTTTAAAGATTCCGGAGTACCCAAATATACGTTTGTAGAACCAAACGAATTTACTAAATTAGTCGTATACCTAAGAACAAAAGGTAAAGGGCTCGTAGTAGAGGGCCCTTCAGGTATTGGGAAAACATCAGGAATAAAGAAGGCAATTGAGAAATTACAACTCGAAGATACCGTATTAGAACTTACTGCAAGAGACCCAGAACATTTAAAGAGAATTGAGAATATACCTCATTAAGGCTTTCAAGGTATTGTTATTGTCGATGACTTTCATAGATTAGAGGACCGTGTAAAAGAGTCTTTAGCGGATTATATGAAGATCCTTGCGGATAGAGATGATGAAAAAACAAAAATGGTCATTGTAGGTATAAATAAAGCTGGGGATTCTTTGATAAAATTCGCAAATGACCTTAATAATAGAATTGATACTATAAGATTTAAGCCAGCGTTGCCTGAGCAAATTTTCAAGTTGATTACGAATGGAGAAACAGTATTGAACTTGGAAATCGATACAAAGGAAGAAATTTCAATAGCGGCTCAAGGTAGTTTTCATATTGCGCAAATACTGTGTAAGGAACTATGTCTGCAAGCAGGGGTAAGCGAAAAAGTTGAAGATACAAAGCGACTTTCAGTAAGTTTAGAACTTATAAAACAAAATGTTTATGAAAACCTAGACCGGACATTCGCAGAGATAGCTAGGATATTTGCAACAGGGCCGAAGATTCGTCGAGGGGGGCGTGCACCATACTTACATATTCTTAACTGGGTTTCTAAGAACTCAGAGTGGACTCTTGAACTAGATCTAGCTATTAGAGCAAATCCCAAGCACCGTTCTAGTGTTGGTCAGGTTGTCGATAAAGGTAACTTATCTAAATTCTATACAAAGAAAAAACAGATACTTGAAAAGGTTATTCATTTCGATCCAAATTCAAATATTATTGGAATTGAGGATCCAAAGTTTTTGTTTTATTTAAGAAATATGGATTGGAATAATTTTTCCAGGAAAATTGGGTATCCTAATATTTCTTTTTCAACAATGTATGATATAGCTTTATCGTTTGCTGGTGAAGAAAGGGACGTAGCTAATCAACTGTTTAAAAAATTAAGTAGCGAAGAGATTTCAGTTTTCTATGATAAAAATGAACAACATCGGATTCTAGCTGAGGATGTCGAAGAATATTTAGGTCCAATTTATAGAAGTGAGGCCAGATTTATATTGGTACTTTCCTCAAAGAACTACCCTAGGAAAATTTGGACTAAATATGAATCGGAACAGTTTAAAGAACGTTTTAATGGAGAGGTCATACCAGTTTGGTTCTCTGATGCTTTGCCAGGAATGTTTGATAAAACATCTGTTGTCGGAGGAATTACAATTGATGTTTCAAAGAAAATAGAGGTTCAAGTAAATAATATTGTTGAAGATATTGTAAGGAAGCTATCCGAGGTAAGAATTCAAGATAGAATAAAAGGGATTTCCTGATAAAGATAACTTGTGAGAAATTCTAATCAACATTAGTCGGCGGATTGTGGATTTGCCAAGCCACGCTTCGCCTCCATTTAAAATGAACGAAACGACAGCCAATAGCCGCTGTCGTTTTGTTTTTTGTATGCATGGTGGTTCGGGAACCAGTGATTTTAAGGGTTCGTTGCTGTGTGGCTTTGAATACATAAAATTTCGGATGCTGTGTGGAGGGTAGCGCTCCATTGTCATCATCATTTTTGATGCTACTAAGCTTGCCCTGTATTTGCTTCTTCACGTCCAGTCGGATTATTCAAATACTAAATGTTTTGATGAGACAAATTGGTATTTGTGGGATATAATTTTCGTTAAAGCAGTATTGACGGAGGAGAACGATGAAACAAGAACATACAATAACTAATGTTTCACAATACCTAGAGCTTATTAGAGAAAATAACTATTATCATTTTATATTTCGCGGCCAAAATGAGGCATATGGTGGCATACAAGCAAGCGGGTTTAGACCGTATAAAGGAGGGTGGTACACAGATACATTCTATGATATTGAAGGTATGAAAAAAGAGTTTTACAACAAGGTAATAAGAAGGCTTTCACCCGACGAGCGAGAACATTTCTTAGCCTTTTGTCAGCATCACGGGTTGCCTACTAATATAGTTGATTTCACAAGGTCTCCTTTAGTAGCCTTATTTTTCGCATGTAATGGAAAAAACCAACCTACTGAATCAGGCAAACCTAATAATTATGCCGAAATTTATTTAATTGATAAAACTAGGTTGATTGATATTACTGATTTACTCGTCAAATCTAAAAACGAGAATTTTTTTGAGGTTCTGGTCGAGAATGTAGATGTTCAGAAAGAGATTCTTGTGAAGATTGAGCAATTATTTCTTGAAAACACGGGGGAATTTATACATTGGATCAAGAATTTGATTGAGTGCTATGAAAATAATCATTTAGATATTTACGGTGATCGCAACATAGATATTAATGAGGATGATGAGCTTGATTCAGAGGAAACTTCGGGACAATGCTATAGTCTTACTGACTATAAAGATAAAATTAAAAATGACGGGGTGAACAGCCTAAAGGAATTATACATTTACGTATCAAGTGAGATTGAAGATGAAAATATCACTCATAGTGATAATTATTATATTAATGATTTGGAATATGGATACTATTGTAATGAAGCGATAGGTGCAAAAATATATCTGGCATTATTGATAAATCTTCTACAAATTTTTATTAATATAAAAGAAAGGATTGATATAAGACTAGATATATATTTTACTTATCAACCTCCGGATTTGTTCGATAGAATTACAAACCAAAAAGGACTGTTTATTTACCAGCCCTATTTGTATGGTGTAGAGAGTGTATATAAGTATGGTGTTTTGAATTATCAATCTATTATTCCTGATATCACCGTTAAAGTAGAAAACTACAATAATATATTAAAGGAGCTTAATTATTTAGGTATAAACTTAGAGAGCATCTATGGCGATTTTGACAATATAGCAAGATCAATAAAGTTAAACAATGATTTGCTTTTTCCGGAAAAAGTAAAAGCAAAGTTCTCGACGTATTAAGATGAAGTTACCAATAGTTTAGGCTACATTTGATACTATACATCGATTCATTTATTACAACATTGTTTTTCGATAGGAGTACATAAATTTGGAGGAGCCCTCTTGGTTCCAATGGTTGATTGTATTAGTGATAGAAAGTACAACTTCCTTGTCCTAACTGATAGTGGCGGCGGATTACTCCTTACTGTCGTCGCGTTGACGCGAGAAAACTGCTACGTAAACTTACGCTCCCATTCAAATTCGACCCCAGTCCAGTCTCTTTTTCTATTTCCATGATTGACAGCAACTTGGCGAACGTTTACTCCCCTATTGAGAGGGTGTTTTGCTGCGATACCTCTCCTTCCGGCGTATAAGTGTAAAAAAATAAAATTGGTACAGCGTCCCATTAATTGTGCACTGTACCAGTAGGTGTGGCTGTCGAATTATATAGTCTTTTTATGTGCGTTTTATATAGCCGGTTAAAGCCTCTGGAATCACCAGCACCTAATGGGTGCTTCTTTTTTTTTTCACCCAAAAAAGGAAAATGTCGGATAGTATCGAAATAGAGCAATAGGCTTATTTATATAGGTCTTAGGTTTTATCGGGACTGCGAAACCTTACGCGGTAAGCATAGGGGGCGAACTGAATTGGAAGCGACGAAACACGTACATATTTATTGGGAAGGACCGTTTACTCTGGAACAAATGGTCGAGATTCAGGACAATACGAGAGATTACGGCCTCTATCAGATTTACGGGGGACATCCTGTATACGGATCAAATGTCCTTCTGTACATTGGCAAAGCGGATCGCCAAACCTTCGGAACAAGAATTTCGCAAGAGAATTGGATTGTAAACCGCAACGCAGGAGCATTAAACATTTATATCGGAAGATTGGCGGGGCAACAACAACCCACGGATGATGAATGGTCACGGGAAATTGCACTCGCTGAAAAAATACTCATCTTCGCACATGCTCCTGCTTGTAACAGCCAATTTATTTCATTGACGAATGAAGAAGGTTTGGAGAGCATTCATATTCTTAATTGGGGCAGCCATCGCGATCTCATGGCCGAAGTGTCAGGAAGGAGATGGACTTCGAAATACCAGAACGAAATCCATCAGGTGTACAAGTATGTTTACTAGCGTCTGGAGTGGCGAGAACTATTTGATCTACATCATGGCAGGACTCATGCTGGCCGTTATTATCCTATCCAAATCGCCGACGCTTAAAGGAAAGATCGGCGAAGCTTCGATACGGAGTAAGTTAAAGAAGCTCGATCCAAAGGAGTATCACGTACTCCACGATATCATGATCCAACAGCCTGACGGAAAGACAACGCAGATCGATCATTTGGTGATATCCAGATATGGTGTATTCGTCATCGAAACGAAGAATTACACGGGCTGGATTATGGGGAGCGAAAGGGCAGAATATTGGACGCAAGTCATCTATAAACGTAAGGAAAAACTGTATAATCCGATCCGACAAAATTACGGCCATATCAAGGCGCTGGAAAACTTCCTTGGTGAAAGCGGGATTCCCTTTATCTCCATTATTTCCTTCAGCACAAGAGCGACCCTCAAGCTGGAAGCGATGAGTGCTGAAGTCATTTACTCTACGCAAGTGGTGCGGACTATCCTTAAATATAAAGAAGTGCAGCTTACTGAAGAGCAAAGAGAGCAGATTTATAAGGCGTTGTCTGTCAAGACGATCCATACTCGAGAAGAACGAAAGCAGCATGTTCAAGACATCAAGGGAAAGCTGAAGGAAACGAAACAGATGGTCAGTGCGGGGATATGTCCTAAGTGCCAGGGAGAGTTGGTCGAGCGGAGGGGGAAGAACGGTGCGTTTACAGGATGCAGCAATTTTCCTTCTTGCCGTTATACAAAAGCGCTGTAGTTCTTGAAAGGTTAAAATTCAAAATAACGGGTGGATCATGGAATACTTATCAATGCTGTTAGCTTCTAATGCAATAGAGTTTCCGAAGTTACCATTCGGACCTGCTGTCAGTTGGATGTTGGCTATAATGTTCGCTCTCAGTATCCTTACTGCGGTTGTGGACAAGGCGACACGGCAAAAGCGGAAACGGCGAAAGCGGTCTCCTGCACCGAAGAAGGCGGTAACTACTAAACGCACATCAAGTGGACCCAAGTCCGATGAAGCGATCCTTTCTGCTCCGTTCTCTGATTTGTCTGGTGCAGAATTCGAACGGTTATTGGCGCTATATTTCCGCGATCAAGCGTATACGGTCAAGGAAGTCGGAGTCGGAGGGAGTGATGGTGGGGTAGACCTGGTGATCATTGACAAGCGCGGGGAAAAGACAGCGGTTCAAGCTAAATGCTATTCCGTATCAAACAAAGTCCCTGTTCAGACTGTGAGGGAATTGGTTGGTGCGAAGAGAAACCATGATTGTATTCTGACTTTGCTTGTCACGACTTCGGATCTGACAGGACCAGCGAAAGCTGAGGCGGAGCAATTCAAGGTTGAATATTGGCATGGAGCTTTACTGGAACAGAAGTTAAGATCTTGGGGGAAGTGGCAACCTGGCAAGAAGATTGGTCGGCAGGAAGCTGCGGCTAAATCTGAGATTAGGAAGGCACAACTGGAAGTGGCTGCGGCATCGACATCAATTACATGCGGTAAGTGTGGTGCTCCGATGGTTAGAAGGAAAAGCAAGAATGGTGAGGAGTTTTTGGGATGTAGCAAGTTTCCAAGTTGTCGGCAGACTAAACCGATCTAAGTACAAATGATGGGCATGATAGCCTGCATTGGAGAGGCAAAGCCCAGTAGAGATGCCTCTTTTGCAGTAAATCATGCCCATAGAGGCTCCCTGTCGAACTATGGTCGCTTTCCTAGATTTAACTTTACATAGGTGTCTAAAAAATAATTGAAACAATGATCTTTGGAGGTTTGTATGGAGAAACTCTTAGATGAAATTTTTAATGATACTAGCGGTGAATCAGAGGGGATTACACTTGCGAACTTCTGGGATCATTTGAAGTATGAAACTTCCTTTTTTGTAAAGGTCTCAAGTTCGAAAAAGAAGTGGTACATTCGGAATATCGATATGGCTAAAAGTGATCAAGACATCATTACTGAGCTCATTCATTCACTTGGAGATCAATATGTAGATGAGTATAGGTTAGAGGATAGGGACCCAGATTATATTTATGGGTATAAAAGTGAAGGGTTGATTAGAAGTTCAAATAGTATTCAGATAGCATTTGCAGACCGTGCTGAAAATGAATTTAGCACTGAAAGCGATAATGGCGAAGAACGACAAGAAATAACCATTCAAAATTTTGAAGGAAGTAGCTATCCCAAAAATGACGAAATCAAATTAATCGTACACAGATTGCTGATAGGTAAATCTAAATTACTGGCATTCTGTAGTCAGACTCATACAAGTCTTGCTACTGCAAGTATAAGAACGCGTATTAATAATCAGTTGAAGAGCATCGAGAAGGATGACTATTACAAAATTAATAACAGTATATCTTTTCTTATGACACCGAGTAGTTATTACATTAAGTCGGTAGATTACTTCGAGAGTTTGTTCTCTTTTAGTAGCCAAATATCACGCAGGAAGCAAGTGGCAATGACGACACTAGCCGATAGTCAGTTAATAGAGGGATTCGATCAAGTAATTCCTGAATTAAATAAAGGGTATATGGCTCGATCGATCTCAATGATCGGGATGAATAAGCAGGAAATGAAGGATTATGTCAAAAAAAATAAAAGTATTATCTCTACATTTTGTAGGGAGTACCAGGCTGGCGTGAGTTTTAATTCAAGGACGAATAAGTTTACCGTTATCGATGGGAAAACTGCATCGCTCTTTCTAACGTATTTGTTTTCAAATAGAATGGCCCAGAATATCGAAGGGGAGCTAGTGTACTTCAAAACTTTTGGAAAATTAAACAAGACAGCACCTGTCACTACTTAGTCTAAAAATTATTTCAAGTATGTAACCAGTAACTAGGAAGGTGGTGGAGGGCGTTTATTTCTTTTTCTACTTTTTCTATTTGATAGGGGCTCAATTTCCTTTATTTCTTTTATTGTTAATACGGAACATAAACAACGAGAATGCTAGTATGTTTATTTACATGTTATTGGCTTCGTTATTAATACTTATTATATTGTTGACGATTGTGAAAGTTAGAATGGCCACTAAGAGTAGGCCGAAGTCTAACATGATAATTAACTCTGAGAACATGGCTAACACAACCATGAGTGAATTCTTGTCATTTTTCTTGCTTCCTTTTTTTACATTCAATCTGATTACTACGAATTCCATTTCACAGCAGTTGTATGAGATGTTGTTTCTATTCATTTTGCTTACGATTTTCCTCCATCGTAGTGAGAATCTACTTATCAATCCTTTGATATTTGTATTTTATAATATGTACAAAGGTTCATCTCCAGGAAGTAACTATAATGTCATAATGCCTAAACATAGAACAAGTGCTAGCGTTGAAACTCAAAATAAGGAGAACTTTGTTCGAATAACAAACAAGATTGTGGTGTTCCATAGTAATACAAATGACCTTAGGCTGATTAACAAGTTTCTAAACTGGTCATTGATTATATTAACTGTAGTATCCATAGGTTGTGTGCTCGTCATATTGGATATTCCGCACTTAGTAGTATCTTGGGTTAGATCAACGATTTAATTTGTAAGCGTCAAATAGTCCCCACCTAGTCGGAAGACGGGGACTCAGATAAACCGTTTTGTAGCGTGAAACACGCGATGGGTTGAATGAGCCCAACTCTTTTTCGACTTTGAGACTAGGCAACTGCGGCAGTTTCACCAGCAGATACGTCAAGTAGTAAAACGGATGCAAGTGATTCTCATTGGCCTTCACAACGAGACGCAGCTTAATTAGAGATTGAGAAGACCCAAAGGGAAGTCGGTGACGGGGAGTTTCTAGGGTGACATCAAAGCTGTCACTACACCCGTAGAAGCTGATGTGGCGTTATCTTCAGACAGGGGGGGCGATCGCGCGGACCGGAGCGAAGCGCAGGGAGCACGCAATTGAAATCAACCTGGATCTGCATCGGGGAGTGGGCGTCTGGAGCAAGTTCAATGAGGATTTCAATACTCCCCTCGCCTCCATACTGAAAACCCGCTCACAGAGCGGGTTTTTTCCTATTTATGGGTAGTTATGCGCAATCGATTTATAATCAGCCGGAGAGCCGGAGTGTGGCTGGATGGTATGGAGATTATTTCAACCCGGAAGTCGTGTAGTTCTCGATAATATGCTTCTGGAAGATGATGAAGATGATGATGATCGGAGCGACCATCAGCGTGGCCCCAGCCATCTGCAAGGCAAAGTTCTGGTTGGACTGGCTCCGCATCAAGGCCAGGCCGACGGATAACGTGTAGAACTTCTCGTCGTTGGCAATGATCAGCGGCCAGAGGAAGCTGTTCCAACCGGCGATGAACGTCAGGATGCCCTGTACGGCCAGGATCGGCTTGGAGATGGGCAGTACGATCTGCAGGAAAATACGCAGCTCGCTTGCTCCTTCCAGCCGGGTC
The DNA here is from genome assembly GCF_039536325.1 of Paenibacillus hodogayensis. Classification (NCBI taxonomy): domain Bacteria; kingdom Bacillati; phylum Bacillota; class Bacilli; order Caryophanales; family Paenibacillaceae; genus Paenibacillus; species Paenibacillus hodogayensis. The sequence continues at coordinate 814,641 of NZ_BAAAYO010000002.1, read as the reverse complement.
GCTTCGAGCAGTTCATTCGGGATTGTCGCCATGAACTGCCGGAACAGGAAGATGCCGAACGCTCCGACCAGGGCTGGGAGGATGATGCCCGGCATGGTGTTGGTCAGGTTCATCGAGTTCAGGATGAGATACACGGGAATCATGGTAACCTGACCCGGAATCATCATGGTTGCCAGCACCAGATAGAAGAGAGGGCCCCTCCCCTTGAACTCGTACTTGGCAAAGCCGAAGCCAGCCATGGCATTCAAGAGCATGCCGAAGAACGAGAAGGCGACAATGATAAGCGTATTCCTGAGATAGACGCCGAAGTTCATACTGACGAACAGTTTTTCCAGGTTAGCTAGTGTAAAGACTTTCGGCCACAGAGTAGGCGGGATACTCAGCACTTCGCTGTCTGTTTTAAAGGTAGACAACACCATCCAGATAAAGGGCAGCAGCATCAGCAGCCCGAATATGGTCAAGCAAATGCCGGCCAGCCATTGGAGCAGCCGCTCGTTTTTTCCGGATCCGACAGGTCGATTTTGTAGAGATTTTGCAGACATGACGGGTACCTCCTTTCTCGGTTAAAGATCGGTGTCCTTGTTCTGGAACCGGAATTGGACCAAGGTCACAATGATGATGGCAATGAACAGAATGAAGGATCCGGCAGCCGCGTAACCGAAATGGCTGAACTGGAAGCCGTTGCGATAGATGAACAAGGCAACGGAAGTCGTGCTATCGAGCGGACCGCCCTGTGTCATAATGAAAGGCTCCTCGAAAAATTGCAGCCAGCCGATCATGGTTGTAATGGACACGAAGAAGATGGCGAAGCGCAGCATCGGGATCGTGATGTATCTCATCTGCTGGAAGCGGGTCGCGCCGTCCAATTGAGCTGCTTCGTAGTACGATTTAGGGATGCCCTGCAGGCCGGCGATAAAAATAATCATATTCAGGCCGATAGCTCGCCACAACGCCAGGAAGATCAGCGATATTTTCGCAACAATAGGATCAGTCAGCCAAGGTACAGGACCCAGGTGAACCAGATTAAGTAAGTAGTTGAGTAACCCGAAGGTCGGGTTGTAAAGGTAAAACCAAACGACGGCAACCGCAACAACGTTCGTTACGGAAGGAAGGTAATAAATCACCCGGAACGCTTTGAAAATACGCGAGGTGCCGAAATTGATCAGCAAGGCAACGCCGAGCGAGCACAGGATAACCAGAGGCACCCCGACGATGACGTAGAACAAGGTGTTGAAGATCGCTTTGATGAATATAGGGTCGGTCAGCACGTCTTTGTAATTTTGCAGCCCGATGAACTTGATGTTCGAATAGTCGGCCAGTCCGGCCAAATCCATGTTGGTGAAGCTGATGACCAGCGCGATCAGAATCGGTATCAGGGAAAACAGCGTCAGTAAAATCAAGGTAGGTGCGATAAAGAAATAGGGCGCTTTGTTGTTGGTGAATCCCTTCATGACAGGTCCTCTCCTTTGCGAGGGGTGGATCGCGTATAGGAATGAACAGCAGGCCGGCGAGAACCGGCTAGTACAAAGTCAGACCTTAAACGGTATCCGTGGAATGGACGAATCCCTCGCGCTGCAAGGGATCCAGTCTTCCCGAATACACAGGATTAGCTCTGACTTTGTACTGGCTGTTCATTTTCAGGTAAAGCTGTTATTTGTTTAAGATGGATTCAGCTTTTTTGTTGAAAGCGTCCAATTCGGTTTGTACGTTGTTATTGGCACGGTAAATGTTTTCGAAGCTCTTCAGGAAGTTCTGCGCGATTTCCTCGAACGGTTTAACCAGCGGCATCGGTTCGGAAGCGTTCATTTGCTGGCCGATCACTTTATAGTTCGGATCGCTGGTCAGAGCTGGATCTTCCCAAGCTTTCTTCGTAGCTGGCAGCGTATTGGTCAACTTCAGCCATTCCAGCTGTGTTTCCGGCTTGCTCATGTACGCGATAAATTTGAGAGCTTCGTCCTTATGCTGGGTATATTGGAATACCGACAGATCGGAGCCGCCAAGCGACGAAATGTTGTTCAGTTTCTTAGGCAGCACGGCCGTCGCCCACTTGCCCTTGAGGTCAGGAGCCTGATCGTTGATCAGCTTGATCATCCATGGACCGCTGATGAACATAGGGGTAAGCCCTTTCTGGAAAGCAGGAACGATGTCCATGCCGAGATCCTTAGGAGCCGAGCCGTTCTTGAAGAAGCTGTTCAGGTATTCCACAGCGCCGACGAATTCAGGTTGGTTGAAGAGCGGCTTATTGCCATCGAGCAGCTTGGAACCGTTCTGACGTGCGAACATGAATGCGAGAGACTGTTCTTTGGTGTCGATGCTCATACCGTAGTTGCCGTTGCCGCGTGCAGCCAGTTTCGAGGCGACTTCAGACAGCTCTTCCCAAGTCTTGGGAGCCTCGTTGTAACCGACTTCCTTCAACAGGTCCGTACGATAGTAAAGGACACGGGTATCGATATACCAAGGAATGCCGACGACAGCGTCTCCTTGCTTGGTTGTCGCGATGGCGCCCGGGTAGAAGTTAGCTTCTGAGAACTCCGGATATTTGCTCAGCTCCGGCTTCAGATCCATCAGAGCTTTAGCGGAAGCAAACTCTGGAATCCAGGTTGTACCCATCTGGATAACGTCTGGACCTTTCTTGGAAGCAACGGCTGTCAGCAGCTTGTCATGGGCTGTATCCCAAGGCAGCGCCTGGACGTTGATTGTAATATTCGAATTTTCCTGCATAAATTTTTCTGCGATTTTCGGAAGCGATTTGGCTTCTTCCCCCATACCCCATACATTCAGTGTTACTTTTTGTCCCTCGGCAGGGTTTGCAGTGTCTTTCGATGTGTCGGTCTTGGAAGCACATCCTGCCAGGACGCCGGTTGCCAGCAGGGTGCCGGCCAGTACAGTTGTAATCGATTTACGCATTTCTTATTCCTCCCCGGTTTTTCATGATTTGTTTCATAGGGTGCGCGCTATTCCGGAAAATATAAGTAATGACAACTTTTTTTCTTTAACCTGTACCCTCTGGAATAGAAACGTATTCCCTACTGCAAATTAAAATAGATGTTCAGAGGTAGCGCTCTTTCAAAAGAGAAACGTTTCGATATGTGGATTAAATCGAAAAAATAATATTAGTTTTGACTAATTGAAACGTTTCGATATCATTATAAAACAACTTGTTATCGTATTCAACTACCTATTTTTTAATTAAAGAAACGTTTCGAATCGTAATAATTTAAAAATTTTGATTCGTTGACGTTAAAATTTTTAGTGACTATAATATAAATAGAAACGTTTCGAAAACCAATATTCGAATGCTCGAGGAGGCGTCTTAATGACGGATCAACCCTTAATTGACCTGCTGAAGAAGCTGACTCTGGAGGAGAAAATCGGTCAATTGCTGCAATTGGCCGCACCTTTCTTCGAGGGGACGGGCACCGATGGTCAGATTACCGGCCCGATGGCGTCCATGGGGATTACCGAAGATATTGTCAAACATACAGGCTCCGTCCTGGGCTTGTCCGGGGCGAAGGAAACGATCGCTGCCCAGCAAGCCCATATGAAGAAGAACCGGCTGGGGATTCCGCTGCTGGTTATGGCGGATATCATCCATGGTTATAAAACGATCTTCCCTGTACCGCTGGCGATCGGCTGCTCCTGGGATATGGAGGCGGCTGAGCGAAGCGCGGAGATAGCAGCGGCGGAGGCGTCGGCGGCTGGCGTTCATGTCACGTTCTCCCCGATGGTCGATCTGGTGCGGGATCCCCGCTGGGGACGCGTCATGGAGACGACAGGCGAGGATGCCTACCTGAACGGCGAATTCGCCAGAGCCTTCGTCCGCGGTTATCAAGGAAAAGATCTGAAGCATGACCTGACCCGGCTTGCCGCATGTGTGAAGCACTTTGCGGCTTACGGCGCTGGCGAGGGTGGGCGCGATTACAACACGGTAGATATGTCCGAGCGTCAGATGCGCGAGTATTACTTGCCGGCTTATCAAGCTGCCCTGGATGAGGGCGCGGAGCTTGTGATGACGGCCTTCAATACGGTTGATGGCATTCCAGCGGCAGGGAACAAACGGCTGATGCGGGATTTGCTTCGTCAGGAGTGGGGATTTCAGGGCGTCGTGATTTCGGACTGGGGCGCTGTGAAGGAGATGATCCCGCATGGTGTGGCCGCTGATGAAGCGGAAGCCGCCTGCAAGGCTATGCTGGCCGGCGTCGATATCGAGATGATGACGACTTGCTATGAGAATCATCTGAAGGAACTGGTGGAAAGTGGAGAGATCGAGGAAGCGCTGATTGACGAAGCTGTGCTCCGCATTCTGCAGTTGAAGCAGAAGCTGGGGCTGTTCGATCGTCCGTTCCGTGGAGCTGATCCTGACCGGGAGCGCGATATTGTGATGAGTGCGGAGCACCGGCAGGCGGCCCGCGAGATTGCGACAAAGTCGTGCGTTCTGCTGAAGAACGACTCTGTACTCCCGTTGAACCGGGAACAGAAGGTAGCGGTGATCGGTCCATTTGCCCAGAACGGGGATATCCTCGGTCCGTGGTCGTGGCTCGGTTCCAAGGATGAGACCGTGCAGCTGATTGACGGCCTGAAGTCCAAGACTGATGCTTCGCGCATCCTCACAGCTGAGGGCAGCGGTATCGAGACGGTAACGGAGGAGCAGCTGGAGGAAGCGCTGCGTACTGCTCGTCATGCGGACGTAATCGTGCTGGCGCTCGGTGAGCATTCCGATATGAGCGGCGAGGCGGGAAGCCGGGCCGATATCCGGCTGCCGCAGGCGCAGCTGAAGCTGACGGCTAGGCTGAAGGCCGCAGGCAAGCCGATGGTGGCGGTACTGTTCAATGGACGCCCGCTCGATCTGCATGGCATCTACGATGTGGCTGATGCAGTGCTCGAAGCATGGTATCCGGGAACCGAAGGCGGGGCAGCGGTCGCCGATCTGCTGTACGGGGACCGTAATCCATCCGGACGGCTGACGATGTCGTTTCCTTTTGCCGTGGGGCAGGTTCCGGTGTATTACAATCACTTCAATACAGGACGCCCGCAGGGAGTACCTGATGCGCAGGTACGGTATGTTTCCCAATACCTGGATATTCCGAATGAGCCGCTGTATCCATTCGGATACGGTCTCGGCTATACGACATTTGGCTACAGCAACCCCGCGATTTCATCCGGGGTAATGACCGTGGATCAGCCGCTTACCGTAACGGTTCACGTCACCAATACCGGCTCTGTCGCCGGAGAAGAAGTGGTGCAGTTGTATGTGCGGGATCTCTCAGGTGAGGTCGTCCGTCCGGTCAAGGAGCTGAAGGACTTTCGTAAAATCAAGCTGCAGCCGGGCGAGACGCAAGAGGTGTCGTTCCAACTGACGGAGGAGCAGCTTCGATATCACCATGCGGATCTGGCCTTTGCGAGCGACGCCGGGAAGTTCTCCGTATTTGTCGGGGCGAACAGCCGGGACGTGCAGGAGCTTGAGTTTAGACTAGATAAGTAAGTCATAGGAAAGCGAGTGGAGCGGTATGACAGTTGCAGAACATACTGAGTTTCAACTAAAGGCGGGAGATTTGCAGTTTTCCTTCCTCAGCAGTGGGGAAATCCGCGATATTTCCTACCAGAATACGATGATCAACCAATGGATCGCCAACCCCGTTGACGGTTCTTTGAATAACTTGTATGTGCGCTTGCATACCGCCGAAGGAATCCAAGTGGCACCGCTGATGGGAGTTCGCTCCAACAGCCGCGTGCAAGTTTCGCAAGCCCGGGTATCCTGGGAGGGCTCGGCATTCGGAGTAGATTATGAACTGACCTTTCATCTGACGCCCCAGCATATCTGGTTCTGGGAAGTTCAAATCAAGGGATCGGATGCTGAGGTGGACATCGTCTACGGGCAGGATATCGGTCTAGCCGATCAAGGCGCTGTCCGCGGTAACGAAGCGTATTTGTCCCAATATATCGACCATGCCGTATTCAGCCGGGGACAGCAGGGCTACGCCGTTTGCTCCCGTCAGAACATGCCGCAGCAAGGGAAATTCCCTTACCTGCAGCAGGGCGGGATCACCCCGGTAGCTGGATACTCGACCGACGGATTCCAGTTTTTCGGCTTGTCGTACAAGGAAACGAACGAGCCGGAGGCGCTGAGCTTAGCCGAGCTGAACAACGAGGTCTATCAGTATGAATTCGCCTATACGGCTCTGCAATCCGAACGGGTGAAGCTGAATGGCAAGGCCCAATTCGTCTTCTACGGTCTGTTCCGACCGGATCATGCGGCGGCTGTTACGGCTCTGGAGTTTGAGACGGACGTACAGGATGCATGGAAGTTTGCTCAAGCCGGAAGCCGCGATCCTGGCAAGCCGCTCAGCCAGGGGAAACCGTCCGCCAAGCTCGGGGCTCCGCTTTCCACCTTGTCTATGACCGTGGAGGAGTTGGACCGGTACTTCCCGCATCGTCGGCAGGAAGAGCGTGACGGCGAGGTTCTGCTATCCTTCTTCACCGAGACCCGTGAGCATGTCGTGCTCAAGGAGAAGGAGCTGCGCGTGGAGCGTCCGCACGGTCATATCCTGATGTCCGGAGATAATGCGCGGCTGAAGGAGGATGTCATCACGACGACCTCCTATATGTACGGGATTTTCAATTCCCAGGTCGTTGTAGGCAATACGTCGTTCAATAAAATGCTGACGAACGCAAGGAATGCGCTCAACGTGATGAAGACTTCGGGGCAGCGGATTTATGTGGAGGTGGACGGCGAGTACCGTCTGCTGACGATGCCGTCGATGTTCGAGCTCGGGTTCAACTACGCGCGCTGGTACTACAAGACCGCGAGCGATACGATCGTCATCACCAATCTGACGGCTGTGGATACGCCGGAAATTCACCTGCAGGTCCGTTCGGCCAGCGGCAAGGCGTACCGTTTCCTCGTGACGAATCAAGTTACGATGAATAATAATGAGTATGAAGCGCCATTCCGCTTCCGGCAGGACGGGCAGACGTTGTCTTTCTACGCGGACAAGTCTTCGGACAGCGCGAAGGTTTTTCCTGAGCTGTGCTACCGGATGAACGTGGCGGGTGTGAGCATGAAGGTCGGCGATGAGTCTCTGCTGGTACGCCAGCTCGAGCGGCCTGCCGCATCTCTCGTTGTGCTCGAGCTAGGCGAGAGCAGCGAGTGGAGTCTGACGATCCAGGGACTGCTGCAGGGTGGCAGATTGCCGTTCAAGGAAGCCGATGCTGCCGCAGAGATCGGGCGGTACCGGGATTTCCTTGCCACTGTCATGAACGGATTCCATCTGTCTCAGGACGGCGTTACACCTGACAAGCTGGATAAAGTAAACACCCTCGCCTGGTGGTATACGCATAACATGCTCGTCCACTACTCGGTCCCTCATGGATTGGAGCAGTATGGCGGAGCGGCCTGGGGCACGCGCGACGTGTGCCAGGGACCGACGGAATATTTCCTGGCGACGCACAAATTCGGCGAAGTCCGCGACATTCTCAAGACGGTCTACTCCCACCAGTACGAGGATGACGGCAACTGGCCGCAGTGGTTTATGTTCGACCGCTATGCTGCGATTCAGCAGGAAGAAAGCCACGGCGATATCATCGTGTGGCCGCTGAAAGTGCTCGGCGATTACCTGAACGCAACCCGGGATTACGGGATTTTGCAGGAAGAAGTACCGTATACCGATCGTCATACATTCCAGTTCACGGACAAGAAGAGGTCTATCCTGGATCATGCCAGAAAAGAAATTGCGTATATCCAGGATCATTTCCTGCATGGCACGCATCTCTCTTCTTACGGAGACGGTGACTGGGATGACACGCTGCAGCCTGCCAACGCGCAGCTTAAGCAGTACATGATCAGCAGTTGGACGGTTGCATTGACATATCAGACGTTCAACCAATTGTCCGCGGCGCTGGCGGAGCCGGCGCCTGAACTGGCAGCCGAGCTGCGGACACTGGCGGAAGGAATCCGCGCGGACTTCAACCGCTATATGCTGGGCACCGATGTGATCCCGGGTTTTGTCTACATGGAGGAGCCTGGCAAGGCTGAGCTGATGCTGCACCCGACGGATACGAAGACACGGATTCAATACCGGCTGCTTCCGATGACGCGCAGCATGATCGGCGAGCTGCTGACGGAGGAGCAGGCACTGTCTCATTACCAGATTATCAAGGAGGAGCTGTACTGCCCGGACGGCGTCCGTCTGATGAACCGCCCGGCTCAGTATGCCGGAGGCGTCAGCTCGAACTTCAAGCGTGCAGAGCAGGCGTCGAACTTCGGCCGCGAGGTCGGCCTGCAGTATGTCCACGCGCACATTCGCTTCGTCGAAGCAATGGCCAAGCTCGGCAAGGCCGACGAGGCTTGGAAGGGACTTGAGATGATCAACCCTGTCGGCATCCGCGGTGTGGTGCCGAACGCAGAGCTGCGTCAGAGCAATGCCTACTTCAGCAGCTCCGACGGGAAGTTCAATACGCGTTATGAAGCACAGCAGCGCTTCGGCGAGCTGAAGGAAGGCTGCGTCGCGGTCAAGGGCGGATGGAGAATTTACTCCAGCGGTCCGGGAATCTATATGAACCAGCTGATCTCCAATGTGCTGGGCATCCGTCTCGATGGAGGCGATCTGGTCGTTGACCCGATCCTGCCTCAGGAACTGGACGGGCTGCGATTCGAGTTTAAGGTGAAGGGACGCCCCGTAGTCTTCGTCTATCACCTGAGCGGGCAATCTATAAGCCGCGTTACGGTGAACGGACAGGAAGTCGCAGCGGAAGCTACGAGCAACCGTTACCGTACCGGAGGGCTTTGCATCGGGCAGCAGCAGCTGAGCGGTCTTTTTACCGAAGATCCTAACGTCATTGACATATATATGTAAGGTTCAAAGGCGATCTTTCGGGGTCGCCTGTTTCCCTATAAGCAAACAGCTTTGTGATATACTAGGATGAGAGCGTACACAAGTTAGGAGCGGTTGTTGTGATCAGCATTAAAGATATTGCCAAAAAAGCGGGCGTCTCCATTTCGACGGTGTCTTACGCGCTGAACGGCAACCCGAAGGTAACGGAAGAAACCCGCATGCGTATATTGAAGATCGCCCAGGAATTAAACTATGTGCCGAATGCCGCTGCGAGAACGCTGAAAAACCGGGTCTCGAAAATCATCGGCGTTTATTTAAATGATTTCAGCGGAGCGTTCTACGGGGAAGTGCTGCAAGGGATGAAGGAAGTGCTGAACAAGCGGGGCTATGACCTAATCGTGTGCAGCGGCTCCTACTCTCACCGCTGGCTGCCGCAGCGGATGATCGATGGTGCGATCGTGCTCGATCATTCCTTCGCGAGCGAAGAACTGCTCCACCTTGCCGGCAACGGACATAAGGTGGTCGTGTTGGACCGGGAGCTGAACCACCCGAACGTCAATCAGGTTCTGCTGGACAACAAGGCGGGAGCCTCGCTGGCCGTTGAATTCCTGATCGACAAGGGCCACAGGAAGCTGTATGTCGTGTCAGGTCCCAAAGGTTCTTATGACTCCAGGCAGCGGATGCAGGCCGTCAAGCAAACGGTCGAACGTCACCCGGAAGTGGAGTGCATCGAGATTGAGGGCAATTTCGATAAGGAATCAGGAGAAGAGGCGGCTAAGCGGATCGTCGCTGAGTATAAAGAACCGGCTGCCGTGTTTTGCCTGAACGATGAGATGGCTATCGGCGTGTACAATACGGTGATGAAAGCGAATTATCGGATCGGCGAGCACATTCATCTCATTGGCTTCGACAACATCGAACTGACCCAATATACACAGCCTCGACTGGCGACGATCGATTATTCCAAACGCAAATGGGGCACCTTGGCTTCGGAACAGGTGCTCAAGCTGATTGCCGGGGAAGAGGTGGAGCATGAGCGGATCTATGTGACCCTGGTTGAAGGCGAATCGGTCGGGCGAGGGTGAAGAGTCTTAGCATGAAGGCGAGGGCGCATGCCTCAGCAATCGGGCTCTCTGTTTTAATACATTACGGATTCCTTCGGGAGTCCGTTTTTGCGTTGAACAGGCAAGTTGGCGGGGTGACCGGATGCGAAATGCTGAGAAGTAGCCATATACCGACTGCTGCGCTTTAATTAAACGAAATATGATCGACACGGATCGTTTGCTTGCTTGAACGAAATTTGCCTGGGGATACACCCGTTGACTTGCGAAACACTTTATTGAAGTAGTTCTCATCCGAATATCCCGTAAGCCGTGCTATTTCGCCCAAATTGAGTTTGGTTTGGCGAAGCAGCTCCATTGCCTTTTCCATGCGAGTTTTTGTTAAATACTGCATAGCGGTCATGCCGCATGTGGCGTGGAATAATCTTGAAAATTTGTACTTGGAGATGCCAAGCGACCGGCTAAGCTCCTCAATGCTGTTGATGATCGCGTAATTTTCCTGAATCTGCTTTAACGCGTGTACAACCACTTCGGGCCAAGTATCGGGCGAAGCTTGATTATATTTAAGGGACTGGTAAACCTCCATGACAAACTGGGCAGCCAATCCCGATGCTTTGTAGCCGTTGGTGATGAACCTTTTGTTCGCTTCCAGATAAATGTGTTCCAGTATGCGAATCACCGGCGAGTCAGGATCGAAATGAACCACGGGGCCTGAATGATTTTGGACAGCGGACCAGCACTCCAAAGCTTCCGGCCCCATTAAGGTAATAAAGATAAACTCCCAACATTCGCTGTCTTGTGGAAGGTAATATCGATGGTCGGTTCCGGTTACGACTAGAAAGGCAGAATTTCGTTCGAGTGGGTATGTTTGAGTCCCGATGCGAACTTCCCCTTTTCCAGCAAGCGTGTATTGAAAAATACATTGATTGTTTGTAGCCCTCTGCAGCCCATCCCAATAGTAATACGTATTCCGCTTTTCCCGTCCTACGTAAACGATTTGAGCAAATGGTGTAGACGGACCATCCTTGAATTGAAAACCGTAAACACTCATAGCGCATCCCCTTGCAATTTTTTACCCATATATCATAATTCATTACCATTGAGGTCCATCTAAATCTATTATAATATTCAATTTGTGCAAGGCAATACATAATGTGAATATTCAAATTCGGCTGCAATTTTCTCCACTTTTATTAAGGTTTTGTAAAACTCGAATGAAGGGATTGAAAACCAATGAAAGCGAAGTTGAAAATGAGATTTGCATTATCGGTTGTTCTTTTAGCCAGCATGTTGGCGGGTTGCAGCTCAGGCAGCTCGAATTCCGGCGCTTCTCCAGCCGCCAGCACAGGGAAAGCCGAAGAACATCACGAACCTGTGAAGCTAATGCTGCACCCTGGCCAATTGATCACCCCGGAAGACTTGGAGCTTATGATCAATGAACCGCTGCACCGAAAGTATCCCTATATTACCGTCGAGGTGATAGACAGGACTAAAAATGATTTGCAAAATCATGTGGCTTCAGGAAGTCAATTGGATCTAATCACAACCTGGAACGGCAGCCTGTCTGCAGCAATGGACCTAAGTGTAATCGAAGATTTGACGCCGCTGGCAAAAGCAAATGGTTTTGACTTAAGCCGGTTTGACCAGCAAGCGCTTGAGACTATCAAAAAAATTTCCGATGACGGGAAGCTGTACGGCCTGCCTTACAACAGACAGTTTAATGCTCTTTACTACAATAAGGACATTTTTGATAAATTCGGAGTGGAGTATCCGAAGGACGGCATGACCTGGGAAGATGTGATTCAGCTATCTAAAAAGTTAACAAGGATGGAAAACGGTGTTGCTTATCGTGGTCTGGATCCGGAAAGCATTCAAAGAATGAGCTTTCCTTTGTCCTTAAATATTGTTGACGCCACTACCCATAAAACAACCATCGGTTCCAACTACGATACTTATAAAAAGCTGTTTGAATTAGGCAAGGATGTGTATGCTTTACCCGAGAATAAACCGCCTAAATGGGGGGCCAGCACATACGATTCTTTTATTAAAGATCGAACAGTCGCCATGACGGCAACCGTCAATATGTTCCCCTATATCGCACAAGTCCCCGAGTACAATTGGGATGTTGTCCAATATCCGAGCTACAAGGATAAACCTAATGTTTCTGGGATGTACGACCTGCACATCATGTCCATCAGTAAAACTAGCCGACACAAAGAAGAAGCGATGAAAGTGCTTGAAGTTTTGTTTTCGGACGAAGTGCAAATGATCGCTACTAAAAAGACTGGACGCGTTTCGCTGCTGAACGATCCGAAATTCCAGCAGGCTTACGGTGCGGATATGCCTATTTTGAAAGGAAAGCATTTGGAAGGGATTTTCAAGAGCAAGCCTGCACCTGCGCCGCGGTTATCCATCTACTATTCCAAAGCTGTCAGCATTCTGGAAAGCCACTTCAGGCAGTATGTTGACGGCGTTAAAGATACGAATACGGCGCTTCGTGAAGCTGAGGATGAGATTAATAAATACGTTCAATCGCAAACCGGAAAGTAATAAGTCGCGACCATCCATACTTTAAATCCTCGGGAAAATCTCCCGGGGATTTTTTTAGCACATAAATCGTTAAGGGTGTGAGTCTCGACCTTGTTGGAAAAAAATGGACTTCCTAAAGGCAAGGTGACAGAAAGGTTATTGCAATTAATTGAGAAGCGAAGAGATTGGAAAGGGAAGGTTGGAAATGCAATGGAGGAGTGCTGCAATGTAGCTTTTATAATTAACTACATATAAAATCATGTTATGTGGTGATGGGGGTTAAAACTGAAGTTAAAGTTGAAGTTTAAAGCTCTAAAGCTTCTTTTGTAATCTTTTGGATGTCAATAGGACAATTGGAGCTTTCCTTAACAATGTCAGGTAAGATGTGATTTAAAAAATAGTCTACGCAATGTAGCTTTATATTTTTGATTTTAATGAGCGCTTCGCGATACATAATCACAAATTCCTTCTCTGTGTTGCCTCTTTGCAATTCAGTAAGGGCCTCGTAGACTTGATCAAGTTTATCGGCCAATTCAAGAATTAGACCTTCGACGGAATCGTCCTTGCCTTCGCGCAGTTGTCTGCGGAAAATAGGCTTGAACTCCTCTGGAATATTTTCTTCTATAAAATGAGCAATCATTCCTTCCTCTACCTGCTGCAGCATGCCGCGCAGTTCCAGTGAGTAATGCTTAACGGGCGTTTTAATATCTCCAATAAATATTTCACCATAATCATGGCTGCTGGTAATCTCGTAAAGCTTCTTCCAATCTATCGAGACGCCCTTACTTTCTTCAATGTCTGCTAATGTTTTTGCGTATTGTACAACCTTCCATGAATGAGCGGAAACGCTGTGCTCTTCAAATTTAAATTTTCCAGGACAGCGAATAATACGTTCGAGATCGTTAAGTGATTGAAAGTATTTATGAATTCCCATAAGATGCAATTCCTTTCTATATATAATGTATAATGTGAATCGTTAGAGTTAGTTTAATGCTTATTTGTTAAGGGACGATTAAATTGAAAATAAAATATATGGAATTGATGAGATTACGAGGGAAGTACTCGGACGATATTAAATATGTGACTACATCAGCTTTTTCCATTGGACTATATCCTTGAATCATAGCAAGGTTGGTTACGATCCAGCATCTTATGAAACACGCTTCGGTTTATTGCTACATTCGGCTCGATAGCAAGCGATGGTTGCACCTGTGCTATAATGGCATAAAGCACGTTGGTGTTTCAAAAACAACCCACACTTCCTATAATAAATTTATCGGACAAAGGACGCATGGACCAATCATGATAGAGGCTCAAAATTCCAACCATCACAAGTTGTTTATTATCGGCGCAGGCGCTGCAGGACTCATGGCCGCCGTAACTGCGAAGGACCTCGGCATCGACACCGCGATTCTAGAGAGGAACGACCGAATCGGGAAGAAAATAGTAATGACAGGCGATGGTCGCTGTAATATTACAAATGAATCTACTGCGACGGGTATGGATGAAGTGGTCGCCTTATCGCGCAAGTTTCACGGCGTTCAGGCTGGATTTCCGCTACCGGTGCTGCAGCAATTCGGCGTCCGTCAAACCATCGATTTCTTCTTCGCGCTCGGGCTTCCACTCACAAGATTGAAGGAAGGCATGATGTATCCCATGTCGCTGCAGGCTGCATCGGTACTGGATATTTTTCAGCTAGCGCTGGAGGATCGAGATGTCCCCGTATACTTCAATAACAAAGTGGTGGATGTGATCGTCTCGACGGATCATCCGCGTTTTACAATCATATGCGAGACGGAGACAGAGGAGAAGGTCACTTATACCAGTGAATACTTATTTCTATGTGCCGGTGGCCTTACCGCTCCGAACTCGGGAACAGATGGTTCCGGCTATACGCTTGCCCAACGTTTGGGGCATACCTTGGTCGACCCTGTACCGGCCATTGTGCAATTGAAGCTGCAATATCCGCATTTGAAGGCGTTGTCTGGCATCAAATTGCAGGGCAAGGCCCATATCGCGGTCAACGGGGAAGTGGTTCGCAGCGAATCTGGTGAAATTCATTTCGCGGAGTACGGCTTATCCGGTCCGCCTATTCTCCAGCTAAGCCGAAAGGCTGCGTATCATCTTGCGATAGGAGATTCGGTGACCGTAACGGTTGATTTGATGCCGGGCCGCACGGACGAACAATTGGTTGAATTTCTGGATACGCACTGGGGGATCTTCGGACACCGGACGATTGTGGATTCCTTTATAGGAATTTTACACAAGAAGCTCGTTCCTGTATTGCTGAAGGAGGCAGGGATCGACCAACAGCCGCACCTGCTTTGTCAGGATCTATCGTGGAAGACTAAAAAGATTTTTTATCGCATATTGAAGCGTTGGGAATTTAAAGTGACCGATACCAATGGCTTCGCAAATGCGCAAACGACAGCCGGAGGCATCGGTACAACGGAGCTAATAGAAGGAACGCTGGAATCCAAGCTGGTGCCCGGACTTTATTTGGCGGGCGAAGTGATGGACGTTGATGGGGATTTTGGCGGCTATAACCTGCAATGGGCCTGGAGCTCCGGCTATGCGGCTGCGATGGCGCTTGCTAAACAAATCTCCGAAGGGAAAAACAAGTGAATCTTGGACAAAAGGGTGCAATCGATCAAATGAATAAGAACCAAATTTCTAAGCATCACCAGCTGATCATTATCGGTGCAGGCGGTGCCGGGCTAATGGCTGCGGTTACGGCACGGGACTTGGGTATTGATGCGGCAATTATTGAAGGCAACGATCGGATTGGAAAAAAGGTACTAACGACGGGCAATGGACGTTGCAACATTACGAACGAATCAACGGCAATGGGTACAGATGAGGCGACCGCTCTGTCGCGTAAATATCACAGCAGTCAAGCGGGATTCCCGCTGCCTGTGCTGCAACAATTTGGCGTCCGTCAAACGATCGATCTCTTCTCTACGCTCGGGCTTCCGCTGATCAGTTTGGAGGATGGCCGGATGTATCCGATGTCGCTGCAGGCTGCGTCGGTGTTGGATATTTTTCAGCTTGCGTTAGAGGATCGGAATGTTCCGGTCTACTTCAAAAACAAAGTGCTGGATGTTATCTTTTCGACGAACCATCCGCGCTTTACGATTATATGCCGGACCGAGGCAGAGGAGCAGGTGGTTTATACCAGCGAATACCTATTTCTATGTACGGGTGGCCTCACCGCACCGAAAACAGGAACGGACGGTTCTGGTTATGTGCTTGCCCAACGTCTGGGACACACTCTGGTCAGCCCTGTGCCGGGAATTGTGCAATTGAAGCTGGAATATCCGCATTTGAAGGATTTGTCCGGCATCAAATTCGAGGGATTGGGCCATATCATCGTCAGAGGTGAAGTCATCAGAAGCGAATATGGTGAAATTCTGTTTACGGACTACGGCATCTCCGGCCCGCCGATTCTCCAGCTAAGCCGGAAGGCTGCCTATCATCTCGGAAGAGAAGAAGCTGTGACCTTATCGGTTGATTTGATGCCGGACCGCACGGAGGAGGAGGTCGTTGAATTTCTGGATATGCACTGGGGGATCTTCGGACACCGGACCGTTGCGGACTCCTTTATCGGCATCTTGAACAAGAAGCTCATTCCTGTCCTCCTGAAGGAGGCAGAAATCGATCAGCAGCCGCATCTGCTTTGCCAAGATCTTTCGTGGAAGACGAAGAAAACATTTTATCGCATATTAAAGCGTTGGGAATTTAAAGTGACGGATACCAACAGCTTCACGAATGCGCAAACGACAGCCGGCGGCATCGATACGGCGGAGCTGAAAGAAGGAACACTTGAATCCAAGCTAGTGCCGGGGCTCTACTTGGCTGGCGAAGTGATGGATGTGGATGGAGATTGTGGCGGCTATAACCTGCAGTGGGCCTGGAGCTCCGGCTATGTCGCGGCTACGTCGCTTGCTAATCGCCTTTCGGGTGCATGAGGTGGATTTCTTTTTTGTGCCGCGCTTTGCCTCCATATGGGAAATCCACAATCAGCTGAGATTGTGGATTTTTGCTTCTTCCTGCATCTTTAGTTTCAATATCAGCATTCGATGTCCTACGGGGGAATAGCGCTCTTTAAGTCTTGCTTCGGTGAAGGTTCGGTGGTGTGTGAGCGAATATACGTCCCGTTATCCGGACACCTTGCCGCAGCTTGAGAAGACTCACAATCCAGACGAGGTACCAGCCAAAGCACTACCGTTGTTGCGATGGTACGCGGAGCGGAACATTTGACTATAATCATTTTCATTGGAGAGGGCCATGCTACAATAGGCTTAAAACGGGAGGGATCGAAATGCACATAGACTTGTCGCTGGTCCCGTATGAAGATAAAACGATCCTTTATCATTTGATCCAATTGTACGAGTACGACAGCAGTGAATTTGACGGACATGTTTTATCCCGGCACGGATTGTACGGATACAAATACTTGGATCACCAATGGACGGAAGAGCATCGGCGACCGTTCCTTGTCCGAGTGGATGGAGAGATTGCGGGGTTTGCTCTCGTCAGTCTGGACGTTCCTAAGGCGTATATGAAACTCAGCACAGCCGAAAAAACGAATACAATCGGGGAGTTTTTTATTATGCGCAAGTTCAGACGGAAAGGAGTCGGCAAAGAGGTTGTGTTCTCGTTGTTTCAACGATTTAGCGGGACATGGGAAGTCAGACAAACGATAGCCAATCAACCGGCTTATGCGTTTTGGAAACGCGTGATCTCGGCCTACAAAGGGGATGAGTCCTATCAGGAAGCGCTCATCCAGGATCAAAGCTGGAATGGCCCTGTGTTCGTGTTCCGAACGTGATAAAAGCTCATTGAAAAAGCCCTCGGCCGGCGAACTGGTTGTCGGCTTTTTCGTTGTGATATAATAAGGTACAACCTTAATGATAACATGGAGGATAACGAGCGTATTCGCAAAGATCCGGAAGGGATCTTGCCGGAATGAATGATGCAGGTAAAGTACACACCGCACAAGTGCGGGAGCGATTTGAAGTAGTTGTTGATCCTTGGCCAAAATGTTGCGCGACTCGATCCCGGAGATTCGCGAGGTCCGTACAGCGGATCCGTTTATTATTGTTGAGAATACATAAGATAAGTACCAAATTGGTCCAATGGAGCACTTGCAGCAGCACGTTTTATCGCACGGCCAACAACATTCCAATAGCAGACTGTTTCTAGGGGTTCGATGGGTTCAGTTTGACGCGAGAAAGAAGAGAGGAACATAAGTGGGAGCAGCATCTAGACAAGCAATCGTCAGAAAAAAGATAACGAAGGCCGTTTCAGTGATCATCGGCGGTTTAATTACAGCTTATGGTTTGGAAGCCGTGCTCATCCCCAACAATGTATCGGATGGAGGCGTGACCGGCTTGAGCATCGTCGGCTCGGCATGGACCGGCCTGCCACTGGCTCTGCTGATTGCAGTGATCAACATTCCGTTCATCTTTTTGGGGTACAAGCAGATTGGCCGAAGCTTTGCGATTTATTCGGTGATTGGTATTGCATCGCTTGCGATCGGCACGACCATGATGCACCATATTCCGACGATTATTAAGGGCGATACGCTATTGGTTACCGTTGTCGGCGGTATTATTATCGGTTTTGGCATGGGTCTGGCGCTGCGGAATGGCGGCGCGTTGGACGGGATCGACATGCTGGCCGTGCTGCTGTCCCGAAGACTGCCATTTGGGACAAGCGATCTTATTTTATTTCTGAACCTGTTCGTCTTCGTGGTTGTCTCGACGGTGTTTGGGCTTCAAGGCGCCATCTTGTCGGGCATCGCCTATTTTATCGCTTCC
Source organism: Paenibacillus hodogayensis (assembly GCF_039536325.1). Taxonomy (NCBI): domain Bacteria; kingdom Bacillati; phylum Bacillota; class Bacilli; order Caryophanales; family Paenibacillaceae; genus Paenibacillus; species Paenibacillus hodogayensis. The sequence goes on along the minus strand of NZ_BAAAYO010000002.1, from coordinate 796,398 downwards.
AAGGTCATACATATCGTGGAGGAAGGATTCAGCGGCTCCAAAACGTATAAAATCATTACCAGTCAGGCGGAAGAGATGATCGAGACGATCCGCGACCGGTTGGGTCGGAGCTCCACCTATACGTTCGTCCACGGCGGCTATTCCAACGAGCAATTCAAAGAAATTACATGCGTGATCAACCGGCTTGAGGAAAGCAAAATGAGGGAAATTATCAACGAGATCGACGATAAAGCCTTTATTATTGTGTATGATATAGCGGAAGTGAAGGGCGGCAATTTCAGTAAGCGCAATATCCATTAGACGGAGTTCGCGATGGCGTTCGTTCAAAGCAGCGCCACAATGGCCACCATACAGAGGAAGCACTGGGCAGCGGAATGTCCCGGTGCTTTTTTGCTTATAATACGATGTTTTTGTTTCCGTGTCCCGCGGGCGACGCTTCAGAACAGGCGATTCGTTGCGAAAGGTTTGACTGGACCCGCTTGAATAAGGCACTATGGGTAAAAGGGTACATGAAACTAGGAGGCGCTATGGATAGATCAAAAGCGATTCTGGCGTTGCTGGTGATCAATATGCTGGCAGTGCTATACGTCGGCTACACGACCAGGTCGGAGATTCGCGGCCATGACAACAACACAGGCGAGGAACTCCGCAGGCTGCAGCAGCAGGTGCAGATGCTGGAGAGCCAGATCGTAAACGGCATCAGCCGCGAGCTGACTGCCCGGGCCGACAAGGTAGAGCGGCTTGACTATGTATTGACCGAGGCTGATCTGGTTCAGAAGAAAGCGAAGGTCGGTTTGCAAATTGCGTTGAAGGAAGTGTCGTCCTCCGCCGTCATTGCAGTGTCTTTGAAGCGCGACGATCAGGGCCAGCCGCAGGAGGCGGTGCTGGAACATCAAGGAGGCATGCAGTATGGAACAGAGCTGGAACTGTCGCTGGAGCACAACTACGAGTTGACCGTGTGGGAGCGGAGTGGCGCAGGGGAGAAGCAACTGAATGCCGAGACGCGCCAGTTGCCGCTGCTGGACGATGTGTATCGGAACCGTGTGGTCAAAGCGAGTACGGGCACCGGGATTTCCAATGAACGATTGAATGCGGACTTTTCCTTTTTATTAAAGGATTTGGGGATACCGGGAACCGGACTGGAGAAGGCGCTGCTTCGAATCCGCAAAGGCGGTGCGGTGTACGACGAGATCGATGTGACTCGGCAAGCTACGCCGCGCTCGGGCCAATATGGGGAGATGGAGGATCGTTACAAGGTAGCGCGAGCTTCCGGTCAAATCGACAACTCCGTGACGTTGGAGCAATTTGCCCGCGACAACGGCTTCGATCCGGATCGGTACGTTCCGACCGCCAAAGCTGGAGATCCATCGCCGTATGCGCAATACTCGTTGTTCTATACGATCGAGTTTGCCAAAGATTATCCGGAACTGAAGCTTACCCGCGATTCGGCGGGACAGCTTTCCTTCGAGTGGGTGCTGCGATTCAAAGACGGGTATGAGCATCTGAATTAAAAAAGGGAAAAGAAAACCCAGTCCGCATAAGGGCTGGGTTTTCATTGTGGAGAAGAAAGTGACTATTTTGCGTTGGCATCCGGTTGATGAATGCCAATCAAGTTGTTTTCTGTGTCGATGTAATAACCTTGCCAGGCCATACCGGGAAGGGCGTACTTGGGTAATGCGAGCTTACCCCCATGCTTGAGAATTTTTGCTTCGGTAGAATCATAGTCCTCTACTCCCATCGTACATGCAAAGCCGTTTAAAGGCTGGCCTGGATCCGGAGAGGGACCTCGGCGTTTCATCAACGCTCCGTTAATTCCAAGCGCATCTGCATCGCCAGTCACAGCTCCGAAATAAGGCATGCCAGCGTAACTGCTCCAGTCCTCAAACGTCCATCCGAATACTTCTGCATAAAACGTTTTGGCCCTCTCCATGTCATCGACATGAATCTCAAAATGAACTAATCTGCCCATGGCTACCTCCTGCGCATTGGATTTGTAACTCTTTAATGAATTAGGCGGTTCTATTGAATTATCCTTCTTTAGTGTTCCACTTCCGTGCAAAATTACAATTCCCAAATTGACTGACTAAACCGATTGGTTTAATATGTTTATAACTTGAAATGGCAACCTTCTCCCCTGAGAAACGGAGCGAAGCGAAAGGATTGGGAATAACACCATGAAGAAAACTGTCTTTGTTCGCCTGCTGTTGCAGCTTACGCTCGCCGTTTTTATCGTGGCCATGGTCGTAGGCGCCATGGTTTTCCGCTATACGAACCAGCTGCTGCAGGAAACGAAGCAGGAAGCGAATGCCGAGCTGCTGGCCCAGACGAAGAAAATCGTTGAGCAGGCTTTAGGGGAAGTGCAGCAAATCTCCAACTCGCTAGCGTTGAATGTCGACGTGCAAAAATCGTTCCTATTCCCTTGGAAGCTAGAGGATCATTTTGGCTACCTGAAAAAAACATCCGATCTTTTCAGCGAACGGGTCAATTCTTCCAATTATTTGCACTCCGTCTACTTATACAGCGCTCAGAATCAGAAGCTCCTCTCCGGCTCGGGGCTAAGCGACTATGATTCTTCTCCGTTCAAGGCCAGTATCGAATCTTTTTTGAATCAGCATCTTTCTTCAGCCTGGATCGCTTCCCGTTCGCTGTCATCGATGGGGGGATCCGAGCATGTGGTCACCTATCTGTACCGTTTCCCGGTTCAGTACAGTCAAACTACCGGCGTGTTGGTCATCAACCTGAAGGAAAGTATCCTGTACAACGCTATCGTCAATACGAACAGCCAGAAGCTGGGCAATGTCGCCATCGTGAATGCAAACGGCGAGCTTATCTCTTATCAGGACAAAAGCCTGCTGGGCACAACATTCCAGGAGGCGGTGCTGGAGCACATTCATACGGCGGGAGACAGTTCCTTCTTTGCCGATCTGGACGGCTTGCCGACGCTCGTCTCGTCCATGACCTCCTCGTTCAACGGCTGGACCTATCTGGCCCTGACGCCGCGATCGGAGCTGGTTAATCATTCCGGACAACTGGTCGTTGTGACGCTGTCGATCTCGCTCGCCGGCTTGCTTGTCGGCATTCTGCTGATGATCGTGGTGTCCAGGCGCTATTACCGTCCTGTCCGACATATGGTGCAGACGATTTCCGCAAGTATGGCCAAGCCGGCTACGAACGGCCGCTATTCCGACGAATTCAGCTACATTAACGACTCGTTCAGCCAATTGTATCTGGAGAATGAATCGTACAGAGTGAAATTCGAAGAGCAAATGCTGCTCATGCGCGACCATGTGCTGCTGTACCTCTTGACCGGCAGCGTGACCAACGAGGAGTCGGCGCTGGAGCAGCTGCGCTACTACCGGATCGCCCTGGGGCCCGGTCCGTTTGCCGTGCTCGCTTTGCGCCTCCACTGGAGTCCCGCTTTGGCTGGAGACTCTTCTGACGGTAACCGGGAACAGTTGGACAACGAAGTCCGCTTCCGGATGCGCACTTTATGCGAGACACTGCTTTCCCGATACGGGGGCGGTGCGTACGTAAGCAATTTTCATAAGCAGGACGTCATCATCATGAACGTCGCGCCGGACGAACCGGTTGAAGGCATCGATGCGGCAGGTCGGGCCAAAGCGCTTGCGGCCGCGTTGATGGCTGCCATGCGCGCCGAGCTTGGGGAGGCGGCTGTCAGCATCGGAATCGGCGGAAGCTGCAATACGCTGGCCGATATCGCCTTGTCGTATCGGGAATCCAATGAGGCGCTCTTGTATGAGCGGTTCGCCGGAAGCGGCAGCATCATCTCGATTGACGACCTGCAAATGAACCATTCCAATCGCAGCCGTCTTGTTCACTACCGTCAGCAAGTGGAACGCATTATCCATGAGTTAAAATCAGGCCGTCTGCCCGAAGCGCTGGAGCTCCAGGAGCAGATGATCCGCAAACTGGGTGAGGATACCGAAGCCGGCTACAACCTGAAAAATATGATGCTCTCGCATATGCTCAACAGCATCGTGATGCTGCGGATGGAACTGGCGGGAGAGCAGGAGCAAGGCGGCGATGGAGACCGGAAGCTGCAGCATGCCTTGTCGGGTCTGTACACGCCGGACGAGCTGCGCGACTGGTTTGCCCGGCTGCTCGCCGACACCTCGCTAGAGCTGCAAAATAAACGCAAGCTCAATAACCATGATATCGTACGCAAGCTAGTCCTCTATGTGGAGGAGCACTTCAGGGAACCGCTTAGCCTGCAGACATTGGCCGATCTGTCCCTCATGAACCAGCAGTACATCTCCAAGCTGTTTAAGGAAGTGACCGGTACCGCTTTTGTCGACTACTTGACGGATATACGCTTCCGGGAAGCATGCCGGCTGCTGACCGAAACCGATGAGTCTGTGGCTTCCATTGCGGAGCAGACAGGCTTCGGTCATAAGCAGAACCTGTTTCGCACGTTCCGCAAACATATCAACCTCACCCCGAGCGAATACCGCAAACAAGCCGTGCTGGAGCGGCTGGACAACGCTCCGGGCATCTTCTAAACCGAAAATGACACCTTTTCCAAAAGATGAAACCCGCCTTTTCCCCGTTATTCGGACGGATGACGAAATTTGCGACTTGTCCGCCGTCCCCTTCCTTTCTATGATTATTCCTATAGGATAACTAAACAAGAAAGGAGGGGGGATTTTGCCGCAGTCTCTTGCGGAAACCGCCATAAGCTCCGGCGAACATGCCGTCGTGCCGTCCGGCCCGCGCGCTTCCGGAAAAAAGCGCTGGAAGACCGTTTTCCGCCACCGCTATTTTTATTTGATGCTGCTGCCCGCCATCGCCTACTATCTGATCTTTCATTATTACACGATGTACGGGGCGCTCATCGCTTTCAAACAGTTTAAGCTTGCCAAAGGCATTCTCGGCAGTCCATGGGTCGGTTTCGAGCATTTTGCGTATTTGTTCAGCCTGGATAAGTTTTGGCAAATTTTCACCAATACGATCATCATCAGTCTGTATCGGCTGATCTTCGGTTTTCCGCTGCCGCTCATTGTCGCCATTCTGATGAATGAGGTCCGTGTCCTGCTGTTCAAGCGCTGGGTTCAGACCGTGATTTATTTGCCGCACTTCATTTCCTGGATCATTATGGGAGGCCTTCTCGTCAACATGCTGTCCATCGACAGCGGCTTTATCAATCAATTGCTTCGCGATGCAGGCTTGCAGCCGATCGGATTTTTGACCGATGAAAGCTACTTCCGCGGAACGCTCGTATCCTCGATGATTTGGAAGGAATTCGGCTGGAACACCATCGTTTACATGGCTGCGCTCGCCGGCGTGAACCCTCAGCTGTACGAGGCGGCCTTCATCGATGGGGCGAACCGCTGGAGGAGGATCTGGCATATCACGCTGCCCTGCATCCGCAGCACGATCGTCATCCTGCTCATCCTGCGGATCGGCAGCATGATGCAGGCCGGCTTCGAGCAAATTTATGTCCTGTATCATCCCGGCGTGTACCGCGTATCGGATATTATCGATACCTACGTATACCGGATCGGGCTGACCGAAGGACGATACAGCCTTGCCGCCGCTGTCGGCCTGTTCAAATCCGTCATCAATTTCGCGCTGCTGGTGGTCGCCAACTGGCTGGCCCGAGCCATGGGGGAACGCGGTGTCTATTAGCGATATGCGGAAATAGAAGCCGGCGACGTCGGTCACGGATTACCGGACCTGCCGCGTCCCCGCCACCACGCAAGCAAGGAGAGCTGGAGCTGGTATGAACCAAGTAAAACACGGCAGCCGGCTGTTCGACTTTGTAAACACGGTCGTTTTGCTGATGCTGTCTCTTGTCACCCTGTATCCGTTCTGGGATTCCTTTGTCGTGTCTATCACCCCTCTGAAGGAGTCGTTGTCGACGAGCCTGCACCTGTTTCCGCGGACGGTCACCTTCGAGGCTTACCGGCACATCCTGTCGATCAAGCAGCTGTGGTTGTCCTATAGAACCAGTGTCATCGTTACCGTCCTGGCGACGCTGATCAGCATGATCGCCACCACGCTGGCCGCGTATGCGCTCAGCAAGAAATCGCTGCCCGGCGGGCGCTCCATCATGTTCGCCATTGTATTCACCATGATGTTCAGCGGGGGCATTATCCCGGCCTATCTGGTCGTCAAGCAGTTGGGGATGATGAATTCGATCTGGGCGATGATTATTCCCGGTGCGATTCACACGTACAATTTGATCCTCATGCGCAATTTTTTCGAATCCATTCCCGAGGAGCTGGAGGAGTCGGCGCGGCTGGACGGCTGCAGCGATCCGGGCATTTTGATCCGGGTCGTGCTTCCCTTGTCCATGCCTGCCGTCGCTACGGTGTCGCTGTTTTATGCGGTGGCGCAATGGAACGAGTTTTTCACCGCTGTCATGTACATCGTCGATCAAAGGCTGTGGCCTCTCCAGCTGTTCCTGCGCGCGATGCTGATGGACAACGGCGCAGCGGCGCAAACGGGCGACGACAGCCTGTTCCTGATGGGTAAAGCCATCAAAATGGCCACCATCATGATTTCCGTCATCCCGGTCATGCTGATTTATCCGTTTTTTCAAAGATATTTCGTGCAGGGCGCCACGCTTGGCGCCGTTAAGGAGTAGAAGCTTCACACGCATTGAAACCCATACAGAAAGGAATTTGATCTCATCATGAACAAACTGAAAAGAGCCACGCTGCCTGTCTTGATCGCCACGCTAACTGTCGGAGCCGTCGGCTGCAGCAATGGGAAATCGGCGACTCCCGCCCCGCAATCCGATCCCAATGAGGTCGTCAACATCCTGTTTTTGACGCCGGGCGCCGTAAAGGCTGACGCCATGAAGCCGGATAACCGAATCATCGCGGAAATCGAGAAGCGGCTCAAGATCAAGCTCAAGGTCCAAACCGTGCTGGAGAACAACTTCGAAAAAATCAACGTGGCGATGGCTTCCGGCGATCTGCCGGATGTGGTCACGATCAATTATCCGTCTACGTCCGTCAACCAATGGATCGATCAGGGGTTGATCGTGCCTCTGAACGACTATTTGCCTTCTCTGCCCACGCTAAAAAACCGTCTGGAGGGCAGATACAGCTGGACCGCGGTAGACGGCAAATTTTACGGTTATCCGTTCATTGAGGAGCAGTCCAACGTCACGATGACCTACCGGGCGGACTGGCTGGAAGCATTGGGCCTCAAGCCGCCGCAGACGCTCGATGAATTTTACGAAGTGCTCAAGGCGTTTAAGACGCAGGACCCGAACCGCACCGGCAAAAATGACGCCTATGGCTTTACCGCCCAGAAGACGGCCGGCTATAACACGTCGTTCAACTTTGTCCACTTCGCCTACGGACTGCCGCACGGCGACTGGGTGTTGGACGAGAAGGGCAAGCCGGCCCCGATCTTCGAGCACCCGGCCTTTAAGCAGGGCTTGACTTATTTGCGCAAGCTATGGGATGAGAAGCTGATCGATCCGGAATTCCTGCTCAATGACACCCAGAAGCGCGAAGAGAAATATTACCAGGGCAAGGCCGGGGTCATGGGAGCTCCTCTTTTCCGAAATCTGAACAGGCTGGAAACGAATCTGCAGAAGGTCAACCCGCAGGGCAAGCTGGGCTTCGCCGCGCCTCCGGCCGGACCTAACGGGAAGCGCGGCATGAATATAGCGCCGAAAAGCGGCCTGTTCACCGCCGTTACCAAGCATGCGGCCAATCCGAAGCGGGCGGCGGAGTTCATCGAATTCATGCTTTCCAGCGAAGGCCGCTCTCTGCTGGAGCTCGGGATCGAGGGCATCCATTATACGAAGGATGGAGATAAAATCGTCTATAACGAAGAGGAACGGGCAAAGGATGCGTTCGATCCGAACGGCTGGTCCCACCCGCTCGCTTGGGGAAGCGTCGTCTACCCGCTGACCGAGAACTACTTACCGCAGGCCGAGCCGCAAATCGTCAGAGCCCGCGAGTCGGTGAAGATCGCCACCGAGAATATCGTGCCGAACTTGACGAACAATACGACGAATGAAGAAGTGGAGCTGGGCGGCGTACTTAATGAACTGTTCAATCAATACTACATCGATATCTTGATCGGAAAGAGAGAGATTGACGCCGGCCTCGCCGAGCTGTCCAAGAAGTGGCGCGAGCAGGGCGGGGAAAAAGTGCTGGCCGCCGTGGCCAAGGAATACGAGGCGCAAAAGAAAAAATGAGCCACTCCACTCCTGAGAATAAGCAGCCGAATATCGTCTTTATTCTAAGCGATGATCAGGGCGCCTGGGCGATGGGCTGCGCCGGAAACCCGGAAATTCGCACGCCCAACCTGGATCGTCTGGCCGCGGAAGGAACCCGCTTCAGCAGTTTCTTCTGCACCTCGCCCGTATGCTCTCCGGCCCGAGCTTCCCTGCTGACCGGACAAATTCCGTCGCAGCACGGCGTGCACGACTGGATTCGCGAAGGCAATGCGGGCGAGCGTCCGATTCAGTACCTGCAAGGGCAGATTGCTTACACGGAGCTGCTGGCCGCCGCCGGATATACGTGCGGCCTTAGCGGCAAATGGCACCTCGGAGACAGCGCAGCACCGCAAAAGGGCTTTTCCCATTGGTATGTGCATCAAGCGGGAGGCGGCCCCTATTACGGGGCCTCGATGATCCGGGACGGCCGGCCGGTCACGGAGCCGGGCTATCTCACCGAGGAAATTACGAGCGACGCGCTGGATTTTTTATCGCGACAGGATGGGGGCACTCCCTTCTACCTCGGCGTCCACTACACCGCTCCGCATAGCCCGTGGATCGACAGCCATCCGAAGGAGCTGGTCGACGCTTACGCCGATTGCCCCTTCGAATCCTGCCCCCAGGAGCCGAAGCATCCTTGGTCGATCCGCACGGCGCCATGGGCCGACGATCCGCGCGAAAACCTGAAGGGCTACTTCGCCGCGGTAACGGCGATGGACGAGCAGATCGGCCGCATTCTGGACTATCTGGACGATGCCGGACTGCGCGAGCGAACGCTTATCTGCTTTCTAAGCGACAATGGCTTCAACTGCGGTCATCACGGCATTTGGGGCAAAGGCAACGGCACGTTCCCGCTCAATATGTTCGATACCTCGGTCAAGGTGCCGGCTCTGTTCAGCCAGCCCGGGCGCATTCCGCAAGGACGCGTCTGCGACGAGCTGGTGAGCGGCTACGACTTCATGCCGACGCTTCTTGCCTATGTCGGCCTTCCGCTGCCGGAGACCGAAGTGGCGCGGCTGCCGGGCAGGAGCTTTTTGGAATTGCTGGAGGGCCGCGAGGGGGCGTCGCGGGAGCACGTTGTCATCTATGATGAGTACGGTCCCGTTCGCATGATCCGCAGCAAAAACTGGAAATATGTGCATCGCTATCCGTACGGCCCGCATGAGCTGTATGATCTGGCTGCCGACCCCGGGGAACGCCGCAATTTGGCCGAAGGGGCGTGGCCGGAGAGGCAGCCAGACATCGCTGCCCGTCTGATCGAGCTGCGCGGGCAGCTGGCGAACTGGTTCGCGCAGTATGCCGACCCGGCCCGCGACGGCTCCCGCGAGCCAGTTAGCGGCTTGGGCCAGATCGACTTGGCCGGCACGGCCGCACAGGGGCGCTCCGCCTATGTTCCTCCTTACCCGAATCAAGACGGGGGATGAGCGGTATATCCATACCCGCTCATTTCCTAATCCCCCCTATTTGCCTTCACCGCTAACACACCGCAAAAGTGCTACCCGCCGGACTGTATTTCGCCGATTCAGTGGATGACGTCGACAGGAAAATGTAGAAAAACGTCGAATAATAGTAACAAGACATGAACTGAGCTTTACTCCCGGAGGATTTACATGATCATAAGTACGAAGCTTCGTATCCCCCACGTGCGTAAAGCTTTGGTAACCCGACCGGCGCTTATGCGCAAGCTGAATGAGGGAATGAAGAGCAAGCTGACGCTTGTTTCGGCGCAGGCCGGTTATGGGAAAACCACTTTATTAAGCGAGTGGGCGAATCAATGCGGCGTGTTTGCAGCCTGGGTCTCGTTGGACCAGAGGGATAACGATTTTACTCAGTTTTGGGGCCTCGTCACCGCTTCGATCCAGCTCGGGGTTCCGGATTTTGGTAAAGCGGTTCACAATTATCTTGAAAAAGGTCCTTCGGTAGCCATGGAGCATGCCATCCCGGCATTGCTGAATGAGTTAAATGAATTAACCGACGAACAGGTCATCGTTCTGGACGACTTTCATTGCATAGAACTTCCGGCAATCCACCAATCTTTCATCTATTTTCTGGATCACCTTCCTCCGCATATTCATCTTTATCTCGCCAGTCGCACCGATCTGACCATACCGACCGCCAGGTTTTTGGCCAAAGGGGATTACCAGCGGATTCCCACGCACGAACTGCGGTTCCACTTGGATGAGGGGATCGTCTTTTTTCGGGAGACTGCCGATTTACTCCTGACGGTCGAACAAGTGACGGAACTTTTTCATCAGACCGAGGGGTGGATCAGCGGCCTACAGCTGGCGGCCATTTCTCTGAAGCGAAGTGAAAACATAACCGAGACGATTCGTCGATTTAGTGGTCGGCAGCAGCATATATCGGATTATTTGCTGGAAGAAGTTCTTCAGTATCAATCGGAGTCCACGTTTACCTTTTTATTGGAGACGTCCGTTTTAAGCCGGATGAATCAATCCATTTGTCAGGCAGTCACCGGTCAGGAGAACAGCCAAGAGCAATTGGAAAAATTGGAAAAAATGAATTTGTTTCTGATTCCGCTGGATGACCAAAGGGAGTGGTATCGTTACCATCAGCTGCTTTCCGACTTTTTGCAGCATCATTTGCTCCAGAGAGATCGCGGCCTGTGGATACGTTCACATCTTCGTGCAGCCAACTGGTTGGAGGACCATGGCCTTGACGAGGAAGCGATAGAGCATTACTTGGAGGGAGAGCAGTTTGCCGATGCCGTTCGGCTTATTGAGAAGCATCTCCACAGGTTGGTTCAATCGAGAAGCGTGGCGCTCCATAGATGGGTTTCCCGATTGCCGGATAACGCCTTTGCGCATAAGCCTATGATGGAAATGTTCTATATATCGGTATTGCTGGGAGTCGGAGAATGGGAAGCCGCTTCCCGAAGAGTGGAGCAAGCTGCAGCCCGGTTTGAAGCGATGCAAGGAACTTGGGGGGACACGGAATGGAAGCGGGCCATGGGCAACATTTCCTTCTTCTGTTCGATTATCGCTTACCTTCAAAAAGATTTAGCGAAAACTTCCGATGATTTCGAACGGGTCGAACAGTACATACCGGAGGGCAGCTTCTTTCAAACGATGGGACGCAACCGGTATCAAGGCTACGATCTGTTTGACGATCATTTGGCGTACATCAACGATCTTCATGCGGCTCAAGCCTTCCTGGAGAAATGGTCCTCCATTTTGGGGAGCAAGGAGTCGTATCCGTTTGCCGGTCTTGTACTAGCTTCTTACAGCAAGCTTCTGTACGAATGGAATCGGCTGGAAGAGGCGGAACGGTATGCGAGCCAAGCGCTGCAACGACGGGATCTACTGCCCTATGCGCGGATTTTGCAGCAAGTGGCGTTTAGCGCTTCAAGGATCCAGCAGGCGCTCGGACATGCCGACCGGGCTTCGGAACTGCTCTCGCAAGTCAAGCTGCAGATCGATTCCCCCGATTATGAGCTATTCCTGCTGAATATCGAGGCGGAACAAGCGTGTCTTTCTCTACGGCAGGGTTCGTCCGAATACGCGATGGATTGGCTGGGGCGTTGCGGGCTTTCGCATACCGATGAGATTTCGATGAATCGGGTTCAGGAGTACTTGGCATTCGCTCGGGTGCTTGCTGTGTGCGAACGGACGGAGAATGCGCTGCATGTGCTGGAGCGGTTGCATCGATTGTTGAGCAAAGAGGATCGTCTCCGGGATCGGATCAAAGTTCTTGTTTTGCATAGCGTGACGCTTCAACGTTCAGGACATACGAAAGCAGCTCTTGTCAAGCTGGAGGCCGCCTTGCAGTTGGCAGAGCCGGAGGGGTATATCCGCAGCTTTATAGACGAAGGAGGTGTAATGAAGGAGCTGCTATCCGCGTATGTGAACGTACAGCAAGGCCAAGCCGGTCTGCTTGGGCATACGGGACATTCCTTTCCGGTTACGCCGGCTTATGTAAAGCAACTGCTGCAAGCTTTGCAGCTCGTGTCGGCAAAGGAACATGCTCCTAAAGGGCGATTAACCGAACAGGAAACGAATATACTGCTGTTGATCGCGGAAGGATTGTCGAACAAAGAAATCTCCCGTCGCCTGAACATCGCCGATGAGACCGTAAAGTATCATCTTAAAAATGTGTACAGAAAACTAGGAGTCAACAATCGCGTTCAAGCAGTACAGCAATCCCAAAAATTCACGTAAGGAATGATAATATCCCCCCCGTTTGGGGGATTTTTTTTTCATTGAAATAGTCTTAAAGTAGGAAAGTATTGATCCAGGTTACTCAGAGGATCGATGAGAGGAGAAAGAGGTAACGTATGAATCCGAGAAAAGCAAAGCAGGTTATGGGCAAATGGTTTGTATCGGGCCTTATGCTGTTGATTGTATGTATATTTGCGATCCCGGCACAAGCGGCCGAACAATGGAGTCAATATGGACAGATAGGAACAGTTCGAAGCATAAATGCAGGGGGATTTAATTATCCGTCCGGAGTGGCGGCGGACAGCAGCGGAAATATATATATAGCCGATTCGGGAAACAATCGCATACAGAAATGGACCGCAGCTACGGGGTTGTGGAGCGAATGGGGAGCGGGCGGAGGCCAATCCGGAACAGAAGCGGGACAGTTTAATAATCCAAAGGGAATAGCAGTAGACAGCAGCGGAAATATATATGTCGCCGATTCGAGTAGCAATCGCATACAGAAGTGGACGGTAGCTACCGGAAATTGGACCACTTGGGGAAAGGCCGGCGGTACATGGGGAAATGGGCCGGGAGAGTTTTTTTATCCCCAAGGTGTGGCGGTAGACAGCCAAGATTATGTGTATGTGGTGGATACGTATAACCATCGCATACAGAAATTAACTTCAACGGGGGATTGGATTGAATCGTTGGGCGGATCGGGAACTCAATTGGGCCAATTTAGTTATCCGAAAGCAATAGCGGCAGACGGCAGCGGGGATATATACGTGTTGGATGAAAATCGCATACAGAAGCGAACCGCAGCGGGCTGGAGCGAGTGGGCAAGCATTGACCCCGGAGATGGTTTGGGGCAGTTCGATTCTCCAAGTGGATTGGCCGTAGACAGCAGCGGGAATATGTATGTGACCGATCAGTCGAACAATCGCATACAGAAGCGATCCGCAACGACCGGAGAATGGTCCGCATGGGGAAAGAATGGCCGTCAAAATGGAAGTGGGCTAGGCGAGTTTAACGATCCACGGGGAGTGGCGGTAGACAACATCGGGAATGTGTATGTGGCCGATGCCAATAATCATCGTATACAGAAGTTAACCGTAACAACGAATGTATGGAGTCATTTTGGCTATGAGGGGATAACTTACGGTACGGACCCAGGCGGGTTTATTTATCCGAATGGAGTGGCGGTAGATAAAAGCGGGAATGTGTACGTGGCGGATACGGATAATAATCGCATCCAGAAGCGGAGCGCAGACACGGGACAATGGACCGAGTGGGGAAAGAGCGGCGGCCAATCCGGAAATGAATTGGGCGAGTTTACTTATCCGAATGGAGTGGCGGTAGACAGCAGCGGAAATGTGTATGTGGCGGATTCGGATAATAATCGCATCCAGAAGCGGAATGCAGACACGGGACAATGGACCGAATTGGGAAACCAATATGGAGGTGAGTTAGGCCAGTTTGCTTATCCAACGGGAGTGGCGGTAGACAGCAGCGGAAATGTGTATGTGGCCGATAAGTATAATCATCGCATCCAGAAACGAAACGCAGAGACGGGACAATGGACCGAGTGGGGAAAGAGCGGCGGCCAATCCGGAAATGAATTGGGCCAGTTTACTTATCCGAATGGAGTGGCGGTAGACAGCAGCGGAAATGTGTATGTGGCGGATGCGAATAATAGTCGCATCCAGAAGCGGAATGCAGACACAGGACAATGGACCGAATGGGGAAAGAGCGGCGGCCAATACGGAAATGAATTGGGCGAGTTTGCTTATCCGAATGGGGTGGCGGTAGACAGCATCGGAAATGTGTATGTGGCGGATTCGGGTAATAGTCGCATCCAGAAGCGAAACGCAGACACGGGACAATGGACCGAATGGGGAAAGAGCGGCGGCCAATCTGGGAATGAATTGGGCGAATTTGATTATCCCATGGGAGTGGCCGTAGACAGCCGGGGAAATGTGTATGTAGCCGATCCGGAAAACAATCGCATCCAGAAGCTGACTATGACGGTTGAACCGGATGCGCCTACGGGTGCAAGGGTAGAAGCGGGAGACGGACAAGCGGTCGTCAGCTTTACGACACCTGCCTATGATGGAGGAAGTGCGATCACGGGCTATACCGTAACGGCCAATCCGGGTGGGATCACCGCTACCGGAGCGAATAGCCCGATTGTCGTGACGGGTTTAACGAATGGAATCAGGTATACCTTTACGGTGGTTGCTATGAACCAATTAGGGAATAGCGTGGCTTCTGAAGCTGCCAGCGCAACACCGCAAGTGCCGGCGCCCGGAGCGCCGGTCCTCCAGTCAGCCGTAGCAAGCAATGGGCAAGTCACGCTGGCTTGGAATCCGGTCAACGGTTCGACAGGGTACAAGGTATTCCAGAGCAACAGCTCCGGAACGTATGGAGCCGAGATAAACACCGTAAGCGGCGCCGTATACAGCTATAGCGCCACCGGCCTGACCAACGGCACCGCGTACTACTTTGTCGTGAAGGCGACCAACGCCGGAGGGGAAAGCGCGATTTCCAACGAAGTGAGCGCTACGCCGCAAGTACCGGCACCTGGAGCGCCGGTTATTCAGTCTGCCGCAGCGGGCAATGGAGAAGTCACGCTGGCCTGGAATCCGGTCAATGGTTCGACAGGATACAAGGTATTCCAGAGCAGCATCTCCGGAACGTACGGAGCCGAACTCAATACGGTTAGCGGCGCAGTGTACAGCTACAGCGCCACCGGCTTGACCAACGGCACGATATACTACTTTGTCGTGAAAGCGATCAACGCCGGAGGGGAAAGCGCGACATCCAACGAAGCGAGCGCTACGCCGCAAGTGCCGGCGCCTGAAGCTCCGGTCCTCCAGTCTGCCGTAGCAGGCAATGGGCAAGTCACGCTGGCCTGGAATCCGGTCAACGGTTCGACAGGGTACAAAGTATTCCAGAGCAGTATCTCTGGAACGTATGGAGCCGAACTCAGCACCGTAAGCGGCTCGGTGTACAGCTACAGCGCCACGGGCCTGATCAACGGCACCACGCACTACTTTGTCGTTAAGGCGATCAATGCCGGAGGAGAAAGCGCGATTTCCAACGAAGCGAGCGCTACGCCAAAGACCGTCCCGGGAACTCCGACGGGTGTAACGGCCATCGCTGGCAGCAGTCAAGCTACGATTTCGTTTACGGCACCTGCGGATAATGGCGGAAGTCCCATTACGGGCTACGAGGTAGCTTCCACCCCCGGCAACATCGCCGTTACGGGAACGACAAGCCCAATCACGGTAACCGGCTTGTCGAACGGCCTGACCTATACCTTTACGGTAAAAGCGATCAACAGCGTTGGCGGCAGCACGGCATCCGCTGTCTCCAATGAAGTCACGCCGAAGTCGTCATCCGGCAACAACGGCAGCGATGGCAGCGGCAACAGTGGAAGCGGAGGCAGTGGCGGAGGCCCGGCTTCCTCCAGCAACAGCACGGTTACTTCCACGGACGGCAAGCTGACGATACCTGTCGGCAGAGGCGGCAAGGTTAGCTTGGGAGATACGGTCACGATCGTAATTCCTGCCCATGCAACGAGCAAAGAATTGAAAATAACGGTAGAGAAATTATTGGATTATCAAAAGCTTTTAACTGACAAAACGGTTCTGGCCAGCCCGGTCTTTGAGATTTTGAAAAACCTTACAGAAAATTTCAATAAACCGGTAACCGTTACTTTAGCTTTTGACCCGACTGTATTGAAAGGCAGTCAACAGCCCGTCGTATTCTATTATGACGAGGCCAAGCAAGTATGGGTCGAAGTGAAGGGCGGCAAGATTCAGGGATCCACGATTTCCGTAGATGTAGATCACTTTACGAAATTTGCGGTATTCGCTGTTGATCCGGAAGCTGCTGTGAAAGTACCGGAGACGAAGCCGGCGATTAGCTTTAGCGATATAGCCGGACATTGGGCCGAGGCGAACATCAAGCAGGCGGTAAGCGTGGGAATCGTGACAGGCTATCCGGACGGGACGTTTAAGCCCGGGAAAGCCGTGACGCGCGCGGAGTTTGCGGTGATGCTGATGAATACGCTGAAGCCGCAAGGGGAAGGGAAGGCACTGACCTTCACCGATAAGGCGAATATTGGAACATGGGCGCAGAAAGCCGTAGCGCAAGCCGTGCAGGCAGGAATTATTCAAGGGTATGAAGACAATACGTTCCGAGCGGACGCGGAAATGACGCGCGCGGAGATGTCGACGATGATCGCGAAAGCGCTCGGCTTAACGATCGAAGCGAATACGGCAACCGGCTTCGCCGACGAAAAGGACATTCCGGAATGGGCGAAGGGTGCCGTGGCAGCCAATAAGAAATTGGGCATTGTAGAAGGCAAAGACCTAAACCGGTTTGACCCGAACGCGAAGACAGTAAGGGGAGAAGCGGTGACGGTTCTACTGAAGGTGCGGTCGCACCAAAGCAAGTAAGCGGCTGCTCGGAGCAGGTCGTAAGGTTTCTAACCTTCACGTAAAGAATTGATAAAATACCCCCCGATTGGGGGATTTTTTTTTCATTGAAATAGTCTTAAAGTAGGAACGTATTGGGCTAGATTACAAGCCGGCATTGGAGCAGAGGAGCTGCTGCAAAGGCTATCCGGCGAACCAGGGTAGGAGTAAGGCTAGAGCAGATGATGATCAAAGAGAGGAGTAAGGAATATATGAATTCGAGAAACGCAAAGCAGGTCAAGCGCAAATGGTTCGTTTGGAGCCTTGTGCTGTTCATGGTGTGTGTATTTGCGATCCCTGCACAAGCGGCCGAGGAGTGGAGTGCGCTTGGCAATGAGGGGGGCGAGCCAGGCCAGTTTAAATTTCCGGATGGAGTAGCGGTAGACCGTGACGGGAATGTGTATGTGGCGGATACGTCGAACCATCGTATCCAAAAACAGACTGCATCGACAGGAGAGTGGAGCTTTTGGGGCAAGAGCGACAACAGCGCTGGATTTAACGAGGGCGAGTTCAATTCTCCAAAGGGAGTGGCCGTTGATGGCAGAGGAAATGTGTATGTCTTGGATGACAATTACGGTCATATCCGCAAGCTGAATGTGGACACGAATCAGTGGGAAAAACTCTATCCGACTATGGGGTTAAGCGCTCCGGGCGGAGTGGCGGTAGACAGCCTTGGCAATGTGTATGTGACCGATTGGACGATGAATCGCATCCTAAAACTAACGGTAGAGACGGGACAGTGGACCCTATTGGGGGGGACGGCAGGATATGGTAGTGGACTAGGCCAGTTTAAAGCTGCCTTCGGAGTGGCGGTAGACAGTCAGAACAATGTGTACGTGGCGGATTCACAAAACAATCGCATCCAGAAGCAAGCGGCAGGGACGCAAACGTGGGTCGTATGGGCAGGTGGTACTATTGGGAGTCTGCCAGGCCAGTTTTATAATCCCTTCGGAGTGGCGGTAGACAGCCACGACAATGTGTATGTAACCGATCAATACAACTACCGCATCCAAAAGAAAGATGCCGTGACGCAACAGTGGAGCGTATTGGCAGGTGGATATGGGAATGGGCCAGGCCATTTTAATACTCCAAACGGAGTAGCGGTAGACAGCCGCGACAATGTGTACGTGTCCGATACGAATAACCATCGCATCCAGAAGCTGACGAAGTTGGTTGCGCCGGATGCGCCTACGGGAGTAACGGCTACCGCGGGGAACGAACAAGCGACCGTCAGCTTTACGTTGCCTGCCTATAACGGAGGAAGGGAGATTACGGGGTATAAAGTAACCGCCAATCCGGATGCGTTCACCGAAACGGGTCAGATCACCGCTACCGGGACGGATAGCCCGATTGTAGTCACAGGACTCACGAACGGCACGACCTATTCGTTTACGGTAGTCGCTACGAACAGTCAGGGGGATAGCGTCGCTTCCGCGCCTGCCAGCGCGACTCCGCAAGTTCCGGCGCCGGGCGCTCCGGTCCTCCAGTCTACAGCAGGAGACGGACAAGCGACGCTCAAGTGGAATTTGGTAAACGGAGCAACAGGCTACAAGATATTCCAAAGTAATGCCCCCGGAACGTATGGAGCGGAACTCAACACCGTCAGTGGATCGGTATATAGCTACAGCGCCACCGGTCTGACGAACGGCACCCCGTATTACTTTACCGTGAAGGCGGTCAATGCCGGAGGAGATAGTCCAGCCTCCAACGAAGTGAGTGCGACTCCGCAAGTTCCGGCGCCGGGCGCTCCGGTCCTCCATTCTGCTACGGCAGGCAATGGACAAGCGACGCTGACGTGGAATTTGGTGAACGGAGCAACAGGCTACAGGGTGTTCCAGAGCAATACCCCGGGAACTTACGGAGCCGAACTCGGCAGCGTCAGCGGCTCGGTATACAGCTACAGCGCCACGGGTCTGACGAACGGCACCACGTACTACTTTACCGTGAAGGCGACCAATGCCGGAGGAGATAGTCCGGCCTCCAACGAAGTGAGCGCAACGCCGCAAGTTCCGGCTCCGGGAGCTCCGATCCTCCAGTCTGCTACAGCAGGCGACGGGCAAGCGACGCTGACGTGGAGTTCGATAAACGGAGCGAACAGCTACAAGGTGTTCCAGAGCCAGATTCCGGGAACGTATGGAGCGGAACTCAATACCGTCGGCGGATCGGAGTCCAGCTACAGCGCCACGGGTCTGACGAACGGCACCACGTACTACTTTACCGTGAAGGCGATCAATGCCGGAGGAGAAAGCGCGGCTTCCAACGAATTGAGCGCGACTCCGCAAGTGCCGGCGCCCGGAGCGCCGGTCCTCCAGTCAGCCGTAGCAAGCAATGGGCAAGTCACGCTGGCTTGGAATCCGGTCAACGGTTCGACAGGGTACAAGGTATTCCAGAGCAACAGCTCCGGGACGTATGGAGCCGAGATAAACACCGTAAGCGGCGCCGTATACAGCTATAGCGCCACCGGCTTGACCAACGGCACCACGTACTACTTTGTCGTGACGGCAATCAATGCCGGAGGAGAAAGCGCCGCCTCCAACGAAGTGAGCGCCATGCCGCAAGTTCCGGCGCCTGGAGCTCCGGTCGTTCAGTCTCTCGCAGCAGGCGACGGGCAAGCGACGCTTACATGGAATCCGGTAAGCGGGGCAACAGGCTACAAAGTATTCCAGAGCAAGACGGCGGGAACGTACGGAGCCGAACTCAACACGGTTAGCGGCTCGGTGTACAGCTACAACGCTACGGGTCTGACGAACGACACTGCATACTACTTCGTCGTGAAGGCGATCAATGCCGGAGGAGATAGCTCGGCCTCCAACGAAGTGAGTGCGACTCCGCAAGTTCCGGCGCCGGGCGCTTCGGTCATCGAGTCTGCTACAGCAGGCAATGGACAAGCGACGCTGACGTGGAGTCCGGTAAACGGAGCAATAGGCTACAAAGTATTCCAGAGCAATACCTCCGGAACGTATGGAACCGAGATAAGTACCGTAAGCGGCGCGGTTTACAGCTATAGTGCCACGGGTCTGACGAACGGCATCGCGTACTACTTCGTCGTGAAGGCCATCAACGCCGGAGGAGAAAGCGCGGCTTCCAACGAAGTGAGCGCTACGCCGAGAACGGTCCCTGGAACGCCGACCGGCGTAACGGCCGTCGCAAGCAACGGCCAGGCAACGATTACGTTTACGGCTCCTGCGGATAACGGCGGAAGTCTCATTACAGGCTTTGAGGTGATCTCCAGTCCGGGCAACATCGTGGTAACCGGAACCGCAAGTCCGATTACGGTAACCGGCTTGTCGAATGGAGTAACCTATAAGTTTACGGTGAAAGCGATCAATAGCGTCGGCAGCGGCGCATGGTCCGCTGCTTCCACCGAAGTAACCCCGAGATCGTCAACTGACAGCGGCGGTAATAACGGCAACAATGGCAACAACGGCGGCGGAAGCGGAGGCAGTGGCGGAGGCCCGGCTTCCTCCAGCGACAGCACAGTTACTTCCACGGACGGCAAGTTAACGATACCTGTCGGTAGCGGCGGCAAGGCTAGCTTGGGAGATACGGTCACGATCGTAATTCCTGCTTATGCAACGAGCAAAGAATTGAAAATCGCGATTGAGAAATTATTGGATTATCAAAAGCTTTTAACTGACAAAGCGGTTCTGGCCAGCCCGGTCTTTGAGATTTTGAAAAACCTTACAGAAAATTTCAATAAACCGGTCACCCTGACGTTCATGTTTGACCCAACCGTGCTGAAAGGCAGTCAACAGCCCGTCGTATTCTATTATGATGAGGCCAAGCAAGTATGGGTCGAAGTGGAGGGCGGCAAGATTCAGGGGTCGACGATTTCCGTAGATGTAGATCACTTTACGAAATTTGCGGTATTCGCTGTTGATCCGGAAGCTGCTGTGAAAGTACCGGAGACGAAGCCGGCGATTAGCTTTAGCGATATAGCCGGACATTGGGCCGAGGCTAACATCAAGCAGGCGGTGAGCGAGGGAATCGTGACGGGCTATCCGGACAGTACGTTTAAGCCGGGGAAAGCCGTGACGCGCGCCGAGTTTGCGGTGATGCTGATGAATACGCTGAAGCCGCAAGGAGAAGGGAAGGCACTGACCTTCACCGATAAGGCGAATATTGGAACATGGGCGCAGAAAGCCGTAGCGCAAGCCGTGCAGGCAGGAATTATTCAAGGGTATGAAGACAATACATTCCGGGCGGACGCGGAAATGACGCGCGCGGAGATGTCGACGATGATCGCGAAAGCGCTCGGCCTAACGATCGAAGCGAATGCGGCGACCGGCTTCGCCGACGAAAAGGACATTCCGGAATGGGCGAAGGGTACCGTGGCAGCCAATAAGAAATTGGGCATGCTGGAAGGCAAAGACCTGAACAAGTTCGATCCGAATGC
This sequence comes from Paenibacillus hodogayensis, assembly GCF_039536325.1. Taxonomy (NCBI): domain Bacteria; kingdom Bacillati; phylum Bacillota; class Bacilli; order Caryophanales; family Paenibacillaceae; genus Paenibacillus; species Paenibacillus hodogayensis. The sequence goes on along the minus strand of NZ_BAAAYO010000002.1, from coordinate 775,161 downwards.
GAAGACGGTACGGGCTGAAGCGGTGACGGTTCTGCTGAAATTACGGGCGCACCAAAGCAAGTAAGCGGCTGCTTGGTATTGGCCGCTGCGTGATCTGACATCCATTGGGAATAAGAGCAGTTGTTACAGAGGTTGTTCCTCTGCGACAGCTGCTCTTTATCGTTTACATGAGGGCAGGAAGCCGGATTTCCGCTGTCCATCCTTCGCCGACATCGCTGGACAGGTTTAAGGATCCTTGGTGTGCCTTCGCGATTCGGGCCGTCATCGGCAGCCCCAGGCCGTGCTCATGCGAGCCGGGACGCTTTCGTTTCGAAGAGTAAGGCAGCTCAAGCAGCTCGGACAGCTCGCTTCGGGCTTTTCCTCGGCCGTCGTCGGATACGAAAAAGCTGCAAGTACAAGCGTCGGTATCCAGCGTTGTCCGCAGCCGGATCTCGCACCCGTCGGAGTTATGTTTGATGCTGTTGTGCACCAGATTGGACATGGCGCGCAGCAGTAGTCGTTCATCGGCCATGACCTGGGCGTTTTCGTTCAATTCGTCGATTTCAAGCCTATAGCGGGGGTCCAGTCCGTTATTCAGCATATCCGAGGCGATCTGCCGGGCCAATGCCGCCAACCGGACCGGCTTCGGCACCAGCGGCTGCATGTCGTATTCCAGCATGGACACTAGGTTCAAATCGCTTACTAGGGAACGCAGTTTTTCGGCCTGACGGCGAATGACCCCGGCATGTCCTCTCTGCTGATCGGAGATACGGCCATCCTCCTCCAACTCGCTTGCATAGCCGAGCACCATGGACAATGGAGTACGGATGTCGTGCGAGATGCCGGCGATCCAGTTGGAGCGGGCTTCGTCCCTTGCTTTTAAAGCGTCGTTCTTGCGACGCAGCAAATCCGCGGCATGATTGACGCTTCGCGCCAAGTGCTCCAATATTCCCTTGGGCTCTACATATGCCGGCTGGTCCTTGGCCAGAGCGTGGATGGCTCGCGTCAGCGGACGAATGGAGCGGACGAGCCTGGAGCCGATCAAGAGCGACACCAGCAGCGCCAGCACGATGTTGCCGATCAGCAGGGACAGTGCCCGCAGCGGCAGATTCTCGACCCAGCGGGTGGGAAGAATATGCTGGTATTTGGCCAAGCTTCCCTGCGGGTAGCCGATCACGACAAGCCCGGCTTGGTGTGCCCATACGAATACGGGATAATCGTTCAGGTAGCGAAGGGAAAACTTCGCTACATCGGTTACGGAATAGCGATTGGGGAGGTCGTCGGGCACATGATGCCGCCAGATGACTTGTCCCGACTCGTCCATCAGCATCGCCCACACCTGCAGATGATCGAGCGTCTTTTGGGGCGTAGCCTCCAGCGCGTACGCGCCATCGACAGCATGCAGCCCTTCCGCTACGCTTTGCACGACAGACGCCGGCGATTTCCCTTCGTTCATGCCTTTGCCGATCCAGACAAGCAGCAGGACAAGGTTGAGCAGCAGCAACGAGATGGATATCAGCATAGTGGCGCCGACAAACCGTTTTAAAATACGATGGGTGCCTTCGATCGCTAGTCCCCCTTTACCAACAGCTTATAGCCCAAGCCGCGAACGGTCAGCAGATGCTCCGGACTGGAGGGAGCTTCTTCGATCTTCTCACGAATCCGGCGTATATGGACCATTAGCGTATTCTCATAGCCGTAATAATCGTCGCTCCATGCCGCTTGGCATAAGGCATCGTTCGTCACGATGCGGTTCCGGTTCTCGTAAAATTTGGACAATAGGGCGTGTTCCTTGGCCGTAATAGGGTACTCGCTGCCATTATACCGCACCGTGCCGCTTTCCAGATCGACGACCCGGTCGCCCACCTGAAAGACAGGTCGCTGCTCTTGCCGCGGAGGCGCATATACTCTGCGCAGAATGGCCGTCAGACGCAAAACCAGTTCCCGGGGCAAAAACGGCTTGACCATATATTCATCCGCGCCGAGCCCGAGACCCAATAAGCGATCCGCGTCCTCGCCCCTGGCCGATAAAAAAAGAACCGGCACGTCCGACAGCTGCCGGAGGGAAGCGAGCAGGGAGAACCCGTCGCCGTCGGGCAGCATAATATCCAGAATCACCAGATCCGGCTTGACCGACTGGCAAAGCTCCAGCGCTCCCGCGCAAGTGGAAGCTTGATAGATGCGGGTAAACCCTTCCTTGCGTAAAAATCCGTCCACCATATCCCGCAAGTCGCGTTCGTCGTCCACGATAAGCAGCTTCCTGCTTTTGAAATCCTCCATATGCCATCCTCCCTTTGTTTAGTATACCTTGCTTTTTTCGTCCGGCGATCCGTATCGTTGCGTTTTCGCGCGATTTAAGGCTGCCGTAAGGTTCGCTTCAGCTTGATGAAAGACGGGACCGTTACCATGAAGATACAAATATAAGGGCCAGCCCGGTAGGAGACGACGACAATGAGTTCCATCGTAGCCACGTATAATCTTTGCAAGCGATACGGCAATACCCATTCGGTGCAGGATGTCAACTTGTCCGTGCAAGAGGGGGAAATTTACGGCTTTCTGGGTCCCAATGGCGCGGGGAAATCCACGACCTTGAAAATGATTCTGGGACTGGCGCATCCCACCGGAGGGACAGTCACCGTGTTCGGAAAAGAGTTTGCCGCGAACCGCCGCCATATTTTGCGCCAAACAGGCTCTCTGATCGAGTCGCCTTCCTATTACGGCCATCTGACCGGGCTCGAAAATATGCGCGTCGTTCAGCGGCTGCGCAACGTGCCGGATCGGAATGTATCGGAGGCGCTGGCGATCGTCCGTCTGGAAAAGCAGAAAGACAAAAAAACGTCGCAATATTCGTTGGGCATGAAGCAGCGTCTGGGCATTGCCATGGCTCTGCTTGCTTCTCCGAGGCTGCTCGTCTTGGACGAGCCGACCAACGGCCTGGATCCGGCGGGAATCGGGGAAATTCGCGAGCTGATTCAATCGCTGCCCCAGCGGTACGGGATGACGGTGCTGCTTTCAAGCCACCTGCTGTCGGAGATCGAGCAGATCGCTACGTCGGTGGGCATTATCAATCAGGGTAAAATGCTGTTTCAAGGCAGGCTGGACCAGCTGCAAAACAGAAGCAGGCCGGCGATTTCGATCAAGACGCTCAAAAATGAGGAAGCGGAGAAACTGCTCGCTGGCAAGGGCTATGCACCCGCAGTACAGGGAGACACGCTCCGGCTGGAAAGCTTGACGGATGTCCAAGTTGCGCAGATCAACCGGGATTTGACGCTGGCGGGCATCGGCGTGCTGCGGATAGAAGAACATAAGCGGAACCTGGAGAGCATTTTTCTAGACCTTACCGGAAAGGAGCACAGCCTTTAATGAAAGCATTCGGTCTCGAATGGTACAAATTGCGCCGAAAGCGCCTGTTTTTGATGGTCCTATTGCTGGCCGGCGTAGAGATGGCGTGGGCTTTTATGGCGGCGAGCATGTCGATCTCCCGCATCCCCGATCAGGCCGAATGGGAGCCGGTTGTGGCGATGGTCGCTTCCTTGAACGGTTTGTTTGCACCGATCTTGGTCGCCGTCTGCGTCTCGCGAATATGCGATATGGAGCACAAGGGAAATACATGGAAGCTGCTGCTGTCGGTATCGGCCAAGCGCGGGCAGCTCTATGCGGCCAAGTACGGCTGCGCATTCCTGATCATGGCGGGGGTCTGCCTTGCGCAAGTGTTGGCGATTGCGGCTTTCGGCGCCGCTCATGGATTCGGGCAACAAGTTCCCTTTGTGCTGCTGGCGCGGTTTTTCATCGGCACGGTGATCGCTCATGCGGTCGTGATCGCTGTGCAGCAATGGTTGTCCATGGCGGTAAAAAACCAGGCGTTCGCGCTCTGTCTCGGCATGCTCGGCGGGTTCGTCGGCATGGCGGCCGATTTGTTTCCGGCCGGGATACGAAGCCTGCTCCTCTGGTCGTACTATACGGGTTTAAGCCCGATTGCCCAAAGCTATGCGAATGACAACGTGCAGTTTATGGTGAGGGAACCGGCTGCGGGCGTACCGATCATGGCGCTGTTGATCGCGGCGGGCCTCGTTCTATATGCGGCGGGGAGCATTCATGTTTCCAGGCAGGAGGTGTAGGGGATGCAACTGCTAAAACAATGCATAAGCGCCGAATGGCTGAAGCTGCGCCATTCCCATCTGTGGGCCGTCCTGCTGGCCCTGCCAGTCGTAAGCGCGCTGATCGGCTGCGCCAACTTCTCGATCAACAGGGGAGCTTTGAGTCATGAATGGTACAGTTTGTGGTCCCAGGTCGGTTTGTTTTACGCGGAATTTTTCTTGCCTACGCTTATCGCCATATGCTGCGCTTATTTGTGCAGACTGGAGCATTTGAACAAAAATTGGAACACGATAATGACGGCGCCCGTACCGGCGTCCGGCATTTTTGCAGCCAAGCTTGCCGTAGCGGGCATGCTGATGGCGGGGGTCCAAGCGTTGATGTTTGTACTCTATTACATCGGCGGAAAAGTCATTGGACTCGTATCACCTCTCCCGCCCGAGCTGTTCGGCTGGCTGCTGCGCGGTTGGCTGGCGGCGGTTGCGATCTGCAGCCTGCAGCTGGCGTTGTCGCTCAGAATCCGCAGCTTTGCAGCGCCCGTCGGCATCGGCTTATGCGCCGCTTTTGCGGGGCTGGGGATGTATGTATTGAAGGCGGGACTGCTGTTTCCACATTCGCTGCTGACGATCGGAATGGGCGTGCTCAGCCAGACGAGTCTTTCGTTTCGCGACCAGCTTCTGTTCTGCATCATGAGTCTGCTTTATGCCGCAGCGTTCGGCGGGTGGGCGATCTACCGGCTGCGAACGTCCGACGTTACGGCGTAAAGGCGTAAAGGAGTGCGGAAAGGAGCTTTGTTGCCCGAACCCGGGGCACGGCTCCTTTTTGGCGATTATTGCAGGTTGGCGCCTTTAGGCAGCGGTTATGGCGAAACAACTGCTGTATGCAGCAAGCCTGTTTTTGTTAAAAAAACGTAAAATTCACTCGTACGGCAGGCATTGTTTTGCTACGAGGGGCGATGGAATGGTAAAATTGAAACACAAGATTATAGTATTGCCGGATATACAAACCGCGCATGCAAGGAGGCCACGAGATGTCTATCGTTCCAAGCTTATTGGAGGTTAACCGGAAATTTGTCGAAGAGAAACGGTATGAGGACTACTTAACGGACAAGTATCCGGAGAAAAAAGTGGCGATCCTGACTTGTATGGATACGCGGCTGAGCGAGCTGCTGCCGAAGGCTTTGGGGTTGAAAAACGGGGACGCGAAGTTTATCAAGAATGCCGGCGCCATATTGACCCAGCCTTTCGGGAGCGCCATGCGCAGCATCCTGGTGGCGGTGTACGAGCTGGGAGCGCGTGAGGTTATCGTGATCGGCCATCACAGCTGCGGCATGACCGAGATAGAACCGGGTCGGATGGTGAGCAAATTCGTCGAGAACGGCATCGACCCGACGGTAATCGAGACACTGGAAAATTCCGGAATCCGCATGGAAAAGTTTTTGCGCGGTTTTGAGCGCGCAGAGGATGGCGTTATGCACAGCGTCAAAATGATCCGGAGGCACCCTCTCTTTCCGAAAGCGGTGCCTGTGCATGGCTTCGTGATGGACCCCGAGACGGGGGCGGTGGAGGTCATCGTCGAGGACTACCGGGAAGAAGCTTGAAAATTTTACGGTACGTAGCGTCGTCTGACCTCGGAGTGGTTATTTGAAGCCTATGAGCGGTCAGCGGCGAACGCTTCTGTCGGCAGATGGTTTCCTCCTGCCGGCACGGGAGCGGTGCGGCTTTCGACGGCCCGGCGAGAGGGGCGGACGGTTTTTTTGAAGCGGCCGGAAGCTTTTTCCGGCGCGGCGCTTCCGGCTTGAGCGCTTGGAGCGCTTGCGTTTGGACGTTCGCGCGAAGCGAAGGTGACGGCTCGCAGCCTTATCTGGCGAGACTGGCGGTAGGTTGATATCGTCCGCGGAAGTGCCGCTGGCTGTCGATTCATCGACGAAGGAGACGGCGGCGTTAGTTTCCGGCGAATCGGCCTCGGCGGTCGCTTGCCGTTCCGAGGGAAGCTGGCCGAAGTGAATGAGCGCGACAGACGGATGCCTTGCCGCCTCGAGCACTCTCGGATCGGTCAGAGCTCCAAGCTCCGTGCTCTGCTCCGCTTGCCACGCAAAGCGGGAAGGCATGCGGGTATCAGGTGCGCTCGGATGGCACATGATTTCCGTACATCCTTCGGGCAGCGATTGCAGATGGGCGAGCAGCCGTTCCACTCCATCGATCGTATCGAAGGTGTCCAGAATAAGAAAATCCGTTGTGCGAGGATCCTCTGGATCGCGTTCGGCCCACGGATGCAGCCGTACGGGAATGCGATGAAGGCGTCCCAGCTTCCTCATCGCCGAATGGACGGCCGGAACTTCGAGATGGATATGGTGATGGGAGTCCAGATGGGTGGGAAGCAAACCGGCCGACGTCAGCTTGCCGTATTGCAGCCCCAGTTCCCGTTCGATTTCGTCCTCCCGCCATTCGCGGCGCCGATCCGAGAATGTCCCGTCCGGATTGACGAGCGAAGCTACCGTCTCCTTCGGGGAAAGCGCCTTGCCGATCGTCAGGTTGACATGGAGACCGACGCCGAGGGTCGGGATTTTCCGGGCCAGCGCGACGGCATGTAGGAAGCCGGGCATATTGGGCAGCAGCGACGTGCTGGAGACGAGGCCGCGGGTATGGGCAATCCGGATCGCTTCATTGACGCGGTCCGATAAGCCAAAATCGTCTGCGTTTACGATCACATAACGGGTCAAAGCGATCTCTCCTCCATGAATGCTTCCTTATTCTATGCGCATGCCATCGGCCCGGACAGGACGAATGACGGTATGCCGGTTGGGTCATTTTGAAATATTTGCTTTTCTCGATAAACCGTGTTATCATGTAGTTAACCATGATTGAAACCTATTCACATATTGGAAAGGGTTGCTATTGGGTGAAGTAAGTAACCTTTTCCAATATGTGAATTTTTATTTTTCTAAGCGAAAAAGAAAATCATGTAAATAACAATGTGGAGGTAATACCATGCAAACAGGAACAGTTAAATGGTTTAATGCAGAAAAAGGCTTTGGATTCATCGAAGTAGAAGGCGGAAACGACGTATTCGTACACTTCAGCGCGATTACGGGTGAAGGCTTCAAAACTTTGGACGAAGGCCAACGCGTTCAATTCAATGTGGTACAAGGCAACCGCGGACCGCAAGCTGAGAACGTAGTAAAGCTGTAAGCCAAAAAAGAAGAGCCGCCCTTGACGTCAGTTGAGGCGGCTTTTTTTTTAACTTCCGCAGTAACTTGATTTCGCTGAATAGCCGGTGGTCTGGCGATCGACGAGCCAATGTTTTTCCGGTTGAAGTGATGGAAACGGGCTCGGCTGCATATGCTAGATGGGACAGGGCTATTTTTGGCTGTTTTGGGTAAAACTGTGTAAGGGAGGGGCTCATCTATGTATTCAAGGAAAAAGCAGGTTGAGGAAGTTCCCGAAGAACTGACAGCCATTTGGCTGTGCGCGAAAGACGGTTGCAACGGCTGGATGAGAGACAACTTCTCGTTCGAGGAAGCGCCAACCTGTCGGCAGTGCGCGTCTCCTATGCAACGCGGTACAAGGATGCTCCCCTTACTGGTCAACACAAACAGCGACCAGAAGTCGTTGAAAAAGGGTGTAAAAATCGGCGATTAACACCGTCGCCAAGCAGAAAAAGAGCCTTCCCCGGTCAGCCGGAAGAGGGCTCTTTTTCGTTTGCCCCGGTAGGGGGGGGAGGAACGGCTTGCCGTCAAAGGTTGCCGTACACGCTGTCGGCGATCATCAGCCGCAGCTCGGCCTTGTGGGCTTCGTATTGATGGGCAGGCAGGCTGCCGCTCTCGTACCGTCGGTCCAATTGCTCGGACAATTGGGCGACCTGAAGGTCGATCAGCTGCTGCACGTCTCTCTGATTGGCGTCGGCGATATCCGCCAGACTCCGTCCGTCGTACAAAGCGTCGTATACTTCTTCATCGGAGCTGACGCCCAAGGCGAGATGAAATTCATCCAGGGCGTTCGAGCAGGACGGGCGGTCCAGCGAAGGCGCTCCAGGGCTTTGGGCATAAGCTTTATGTTCTTGCATCATGGAGCTGAAGGAGATGACGAGCGCCATTGTGCTGACGATAATAAATTGTTTGGGATTCATGCGATACATCCTCTACTTTCGCCATAAATAAGTCTCTCTTGTTTATACGGGCGAGTCGCAAATAAGTTACAAAAAAACTTTTGGCGAATATGTGCCAACGATTAGGGTATTGCCAAATTGCACATTTCGGTGTATATTTATCTTAAATTAAAGATAATACAAATTAAGATTAATCCGGATGCGGAACGAATGGAGGACTTTCAGATGACGATGAAAACGGCAGGTATTCATCATATTACTGCTTTTGTAACGGACGCGCAGCGCAACGTCGATTTTTATGCCGGGGTTCTCGGTCTTAGGCTGGTGAAGAAGACGATCAATTTCGATGCCCCGGAGGTGTACCATCTGTACTTCGGCAACGAATCGGGCAGCCCGGGCACGGCCATCACCTTCTTCCCGTGGGCGGGGGGACGCAAGGGCAAAATCGGGGGAGGTCAAGTCGGCGTTACGGTGTATGCCGTGCCTGTCGGTTCCTTTGAATTTTGGCAGGACCGGCTGAACCGGCTCGGAATCGCTTCGACCCGCACGGAACGGTTCGGCGAGTCGTTCATCCGCTTCGCCGATTGGGACGGTCTGGCAATCGAACTGGTCGAGCGCGAGCTGGGAACGCCGAGCCGTTGGTCGTTCGGCGGAGTTCCGGCCGATATGGCGATCAAAGGCTTCGGCGGAGCCGTGCTGAACAGCTTCGCCCCGGAGCGTACGATGCACGTGCTCGAATCGGTTATGGGGTTGGAGCGCGAAGGCCGGGAAGGGGAGCTTGTCCGCTTCCGCGCTTCCGGCGAGCTGGGCAATGTCATCGATGTGAATCATACCCCGATGGGGTGGGGCATCGGCGGAGCCGGGACCGTTCACCATATCGCCTGGCGGGCCAAGGACGAGGCCGAGCATCGCAGCTGGCGGGAGCATATTGTGCGGAGCGGGTTCGAGCCGACGCCGGTGATCGATCGGCAATACTTTAACGCTATTTATTTTCGCGAGGAAGGAGGCATTTTATTCGAGATCGCCTCGGATACGCCCGGATTCGCTCATGACGAACCGTTCGAGACGTTGGGCGAGAAACTGATGCTGCCCCATTGGCTGGAAGACCGGCGAGACGAAGTGGCGCAGGGCTTGCCGCCGATTCAAGTCCGGGAACTGGAGGGAGATACGCAATGAAGCACGTATTCAAGCAAGGAATCGTCGATGCGCCAACGCTGCTGCTGCTGCACGGAACCGGCGGGACGGAGCGCGATTTGCTGCCGCTCGCCGAGGCGCTGGCGCCGCAAGCTTCCGTTCTCGGCTTGCGGGGGAATGTGCTGGAGAACGGGATGCCGCGGTTTTTTCGTCGGTTGGCCGAGGGGGTGTTCGATGAGGAGGACCTCGTTCTCCGGACTCATGAGCTGCACGACTATGTCGGTGAAGCTGCCGCTCAATACGGCTTCGATCGCAGCCGGGTCATTGCGGTAGGCTATTCCAATGGCGCGAACATGGCGGCAAGCCTGCTGTTCCATTACAAGGACGCTCTCGCCGGCGCGGTGCTGCATCATCCGATGGTGCCGCTGCGCGGGATTGCCTTGCCGGATCTGTCGGGAACGCCGGTCTGGATCGGCGCCGGGACGAATGATCCGATCTGCGCGCCTGGCGAGACGGAGCAGCTTGAACGGCTGCTCTCCGGAGCCGGAGCTTCCGTGGAGGTGCATTGGGAGCGCCAGGGCCACCAATTGACCGGAACCGAGGTTCGGGCTGCAGCCGACTGGTTCGCCCGGCATTTTGGCGAAACGAGGACGTGAGCCGGATAGCGACGTGGATCGGATTGTGCTTTATCGGAATGACTTTCGGAAACGGGTGGAGTAGAATGGGTAGGGAACAAGCATGAAAAGGGTATGAAACAAGCATGGGGACGGAGCTGCCGGTGGCGGAGCTTCGTTTTCATGCTTGTTTCCTATGTATGCCGACGAAGAAGCAAAACTATCGGACTTTTTTGCACTGTTTTTTGCAGCGCTTTCTTCTACACTTACATCATTCAAACGATTTCCTAGAGGGGGAACACATATGACCGACACGACAGCTTCCAAACGATGGCTCGCTTTATCCGCGGCGTCTCTGCTCGCGGTATCTCTGACGGCCTGCTCCGGCTCGGGCAAAGATGAAAACGGTAACAAGGGTGCCGACGGCACCGCGCCGTCCCCGGCGCAGCAGCCGAAAACAGCGGCCAAGCTGGAGCCCAAGAAGGACTCGGTGGAGTTGGTGTTTTACTCCGCATCGGGCGATTTTGACAACGACGGGTTTATGAAGATGTTCGGCAATAAAATCAAGGAGAAGTTTCCCCATGTCACGGTCAAGTTTCTGCCTTACAACAGCGCCAACCTCATGGACAAGATGATCGCCGCCGGACAGACGCTCGATATTTTGTACTATTCCACCGGTCAGACCGGCGACCTGCTCGATTACAAGCTCCAGTACGACATCTCCGATCTGGTCAAAGGGTACGGGTTTGATCTGGAGAAGCTGGAGCCGACGGCGGTCGATTTTCAGCGCAAGCTGGCCAAGGGCGGACTGTACGGCTTGCCCGTATTCAATAACACGCTGACGCTCTTCTACAACAAAGACTTGTTCGACAAGTTCGGGGTCCCTTATCCGAAGGACGGACTGACGTGGGACGGCCTGTACGATATTGCGAAAACGATGTCGCGCGTCGACGGAGGCGAGCAGTACCACGGCTTGACGCTTTCGATGTCGCATTCGATGTTGTTGAACCAGCTTTCTTTGCCGTATATCGACGCGACGACGCAGAAGGTCAACTTCGACTCCGATACGTTCAAGAAGCTGTTCGATACTTGGACCAGTATGTATCAGATTCCCGGCAACGAGGTGGACAAGAAAACCGTCGACTTCGGCTCGCAGGTCAATATGTTCGACAAGGACAAGAAGGCGGCGATGTTCATGGGCTTGTCCGCGCTCGGCCCGTCGCGGTTCAAGGAGGCGGTCAATTGGGACGTCGCCTCGTATCCGGTGTTCGCCGACAAGCCGGGCGTCGGTCCGCAGCCTTATCCGAGCTATTTCTATGTAACGAACACAAGTAAGTACAAAGAACAGGCGTTCGAGGTCATTGCCTATTTGGCATCGGAGGAATTCCAGCTGCATTTGGCTAAAAACGGTTTGCTGCCTGCGCTGAAAAACCGCGACGAGGCGATGAAGCAATACGGCGCCGACATTCCTTATCTGAAGACGAAAAATGCCTCGGCGCTAATGCCCAAGCAGTTCGCGCCGCTCTCGATGACGACGAAGGAGCAGCTGCTGGCCAACACGAAGGCGTACAACAGCCTGCTTCCGGCCTACAATGCCGTGGTATTGAAGGAAAAAGACAAGAACACGGCGCTGCGCGAGGCGGAGGAGCAAGGGAACAAGGACATCGCGGCGTTTCTGGAGACGAAGAAATAGACCGTTGTTTAGGGCTGCCGGAATACGGCCTTGACCGCGCCGGGTCAGTCGTCCGGAGGCAGGTCGAGCAAAGGGGTGACGAGGAAGGGGTTCGCGGAGAGCGCGGTCAGGCTGGCGTCCCCTCTCCCGAAGCGCACCTGAACGGTCTTGCCGTATTCGGTCGGCTTCATGCCGCAGATTCGTTTGAACTGCTTGGAAAAATATTGCACATTATTGTATCCGAGCCGGTCGGCGATTTCGGTGACCGTGCAATTATTTTCGCGAATGAGCTTCTTGGCTTCTTCGATTTTGAGCAAATTGAAATATTCCATCAGCCCGTAGCCGGTGCTTTGCTTGAAGGAAGCGCTCAGCTGCGCTTTGCCGACGCCGAACTGGCGGCACAACGCCTCCACGGACAAGGGAGTCGACAGATGCTTGCGCATATGCCGGACGATTTCGGCGTGCAGCCGGCTGTCCCGGTTTTGCTTCAACGTGGACGTAATGCCCGCCTGTTCCGCGTCCGGCAGCGCTTGGCGGCGGATTAGGCGCAACAGCAAAATTTCCAGATAGTTTTTGACCAGCTGCTCACCGGCGAACGGGACGGCAGGCTTGCGGATAATCATGCAGTCCTGGGTCAGCAGCTCGAACGCTCCGTACGCCTCCTGAAGCAGGATGGAAATAATCTTCTTCTCGTCGTCCAGCAGGGGAAACGAGGCGTCGCGCAAGCCGTCCAGACAAGGCGAAGCGCAATCGAACGTAACGATCATGATGTTGGGCGCGTTTTTGCCGGTTGTCTGGCCCCAGTGATGGGTGTCGGGCGCATAAAGGATGATGTCGCCTTGCTTCAGCAGGCGTTCGCGTCCGTCGGTAAATACCCGGATCTCGCCTTTGTCCATATAGCACAACGTCCAGAAGTCGTTTTGCTCCTTCACGGTCGTGTAATGGGGCGGGAGTTCGAAGTAATAGTACGTATACAAATGCTCGATGGCGAGTTCCAATTGCAGCGTAAATCTGGGGTAACCGAGCGTGCTCAAGCTGGCGTCACTTCCCCGTATATCGGAATCTTCTACCTACATTATAGCGGAATTCGGGATTCGTCGCATGAGCCTAATCGGACAGGAAAGGAATGCTAGCGTGAGAAACGGGTCAGTAAAACATCCGCGCCGAACGGGGGAGGAACAAGCCGGACGGGGCGCGGTTCGCGGCGTATTGGCGGACAGATGGGCGGTCGTTCCGCTGAAGGAGGAGGCGGGCGAACGGGATGAGGGCGGCCGCAGCCGGATCGGAGACGGCTCGGCCGAGCCCGACTGGAATGCGGCGGCCTGTCTGTCGGACTTCCGCAAGCTGCGCAGCGGCAAGCCTGCCGAAGCGCGTACCGAAATTCGCATCGGTTGCGACAGCGTACATCTGTACATTCGGGTAACGGCTTTCCCTCCGGACAACGCCCCGGAGACGCCGCTCTTCGAACAGATCGACCTGATTATAAGCCCCGAGGGCGCCGAGGGACGTTTTTTCCAGCTGCCAATCCCGCTGTCCAACCGGGCGACGGACACGGAAGCCGGGCTCGCTTACGAGTTGAGATGGGATCATTTCGGACCCGAGCGGAGCCGTCTTCCGCTGCCTGAGAACGCCTGCCGCCTGACGACGCTGGCAGAAGGGGAAGAACGTATCCGTATCGCAGAGGCAGTTATTCCGTTCGCCTCCTTGACCCTTCCCGGCGGCGCGGCGTGCGGACCGGTCGGGGAATGGCGGTTCAATGCGGTTCGTTACCGCGAAGGCCCGGAGCCGGTCAGCTCGTGGGCGCCGTTATGGCGCTCGTATTACATGGACAGCGCCGTGGACGTGAAGCCGCTGGAGCGGAGAACGTATGTTGTGGCCTGCCACGCGGCCGGCGAAGGGCGGACGGGCAGCTTGTTTTTTGGTGACTTGCCGGCTGCCTCGGGGGACGAGGGGGACTGCGCCAAGCGCTCTGTCGCACCGTGGAAACCGGAAGGGGTAGAGGTTCGTTATCGATCGTTCGGGGAGAAGGAGCTGGCGCTGCCGATTCCACCCGAAACGGGGGATTCGGGCGAAGCCGATACTCGGCTTCATCTGGGGTGGCGCCACCCGGACGGAACCGGGACGACTGTCCGGGTGCTGAACTTGAGCCGGGAGGGGGATCGGTGGATAGCCCGCTTCGCCCATCCGAAGCCGGAAGGCAGCGGCGTCGTTCAGCTCCGCATTCGGCTGGAGGTGGGGAAGGACCGCGCCTATGCCGCTTTCGTCTCGTTCGAGACGGAATGCCTGATTGCCGCCGGCCATGAGCTGTACCGTCATCGCCTTGAAAGCGAGGCTGAAGAGCTGCGGGACGACGGGCAAAAGGCGAATGTGGAGCTTGTGCCTGCCTCGAAACGGGTGCGGCGGATCATGGGACTCATCCCCGATCGCGTCGGCTTTCTGTTCGCCGGAGTGCCGCACGACCCGGAAGCGCGGACCGACCGCGTCTACGCCTGGAGCGCGGATTCGCCGCAGCGGCTCGTGACGGTAAGCGACGGCGTCGAATACCCGCATCCGGATTACCCGGAGGACCGTACGCTTGTCGTCCGGAACCGGAAGGGCGAGGAGGTGATCTATCCGTACTATGAGGATGAAGCGGGAAGAAGATATTTCGTCACCGCCCACTTGTGGTACGAGCAGAAGAAATACGCTCTGGCGGCTACGCGAGATGTGGCCGCGGACGACCCGCTCGGAGCGGCGCGGCTGCTGTACGCTTGGGCTCTGGCCTATGCCGGCTATGTGCCGGTAAACGATTTTATATGGCGTAACTATCCCGTCGACCCGGCGTTGACGCCGCCGTATCCGTATTGGGGAGGCATCTTCGAGCGCTGGCACATCATGGAGCTGTACGCCATTATACCGCTGGCCGAAGCGTACGCCGCCGTTTCCCGTACGGATGCGTTCGAGAAGCTGGGCAAGGAAGTAGGGCAAGATGTCGGGCGTCTCGTCGTCGAGGAGCTGTTTCGTCCGGAGCTCGAGTACGCCGACAGCTACCCGATCATTGAAGGCAATATGGATTACGTCCATTGGCTCGGCCAGATCGCGCTGGGCAAAGCGTTGAACGAGCCCGACCTCATTCACCGGGCGACCGAGCGGATGAAGCGATTGTGCGAGCGGCGCTTTCTCGCGGACGGCCTGTGGGGCGAAGCGGCGTTCAGCTACCATGAACAGATCGCCAGCGGTCTCGCGGAATGCATGGAGGCTTTGAAAGGCTGGAGCGATCCTGCCGGATACGTCTCGCCGCGCACCGGGGAGCGTTACGACGACCTCGATATGGGGGCCCGTTTCCCTGCGCTGGAGCGCTCGCTGTCGCTTCGCCGGCAGTGGACTTATCCGGACGGACGTTACGTGCCGGTCAACGATACGTGGGCGTTCGAGCGCCATCCGGCACCGGCGGAGGACGCGCCTATGGCTCTGCTCCCGGCGGGCGGGCTGGTCAAGCTGTGCAGAGGGACGGGCGAGCGGCAGATGCAGGCCGTTCTCAACTTCTCGCCGAAATACGGCCACCACCACGCCGACCCGCTGGGGCTGCTTCTGTACGCGAAGCGTCTGGAGCTGCTGCCGGACATCGGGTACACGTATACGCGGTACCGGCTGCTGTTCAATTCCACGTTTGCCCACAATACCGTTGTGGTGGACGGCCGGGACATGTCGACGGCCGGGGCGGCCCGGCACGGAGGAAACATCCGCGCAATCTCCCCGGTGGACGAAGCGGTGCAAATCGTGCAGGCGGAGCAGGAGACGGCGTATCCGGGCATCGTCGACGCCTATTCGCGCGAGCTGTGGTCCGTCGGTTTCGACGGAAGCGATCCAGGGGAAGGCGAAGGCTACATCGTGGATTTGTTCCGTGTGGCGGGCGGCAGCCGGCACGAATATACGCTGAACGGCGCGGCCAACGAGGACTCGGCCTTCGAGACATCGATCCCTTTGTCCGACTATGGTCCTTACCTGCTGCCGCCCGGAACGCAAACGGCCGAGCCGGTGTCGGAATACGATAAGGGCCGGGCTGAGGACCATTACTACGCTTACTTGTATATGCGGGATGTGCGCCGCGGAGAGATCGCTGACGGCCGCTACGAGATGGTGATGACAACGGGCTCGGGTGCGAGGCTGCGCCTGTTCGGCTTTACCGAAGCAAGCGGCGGCGAGCTGTTTCTCGGTCGTGCCGCTTCGCTGCGGGCGACCCGTACGGGCGGCAAGCAGACGGATACGAACGACCAGCTGGACCGGCATTTTCTCCCCAAATTCGTGCTTCGGCGCGAGGGAGAGCATCTGCGCAGCACGTTTGCGAATGTTATGGAGCCTTATACGGGAGCGGCCGGACGTATCCGGAGCGTGGAACGCCCGGATATTGAAAGGGATGTCGAAGGGGACGCCGCACTAATCGTAACCTACGGCGAGACGGTCGACATCGTGCTCAGCTCGGGGGACCCCAGTCGTCCGATGCGGGTGCGGGATATGACGCTCCAAGGTCATAAGGGGTTTATCCGCCTCCGTCAAGGACGCGTTGTGCAGATGCGTCTGTTCGGAGGCAAGCTGCTGCAGATCGGCTCCACGGTATTGAGCGGCGAAGGTCCCCTGGTGGGAAGCGTGCGGGGAACCAGAAGGTCGGGTGCCGGCGACGGAGCGGACGGCTTCGTTACCGATGCCCTTGTGCCGTCGACCGCGGTAGGCTCGTTCGTCATCGTCACCCACCCCGACGGCCGATCGAGCGGCTACCGGATTACCGGCATCGCCCGCGAAGGACGGGAGACGCTGATCGCGACCGACGGCGATCCGGGCTTTGCTTTTCGCCCGGACGGCAGCTCCGCGCAAGTGTATATGCCGCATCTCGCCTGGGAGGGCGAGCATCGGTTTCGGATCGACAATTTGGAGAGGATGGATGAAGCATGAGCGACCACACGATGTCCAGAAGAAAGCTGTTAGGCACATTGGGGGCTGCCGGGGCGGCTCTGGCGGCGGGCAATTTGCTCGGCGTTCCGTACGGCAGCGCGGCCGGCTCCGTAACGGGCAGCGTATACGGCAGCAGCTTGGGCGACACCTGCTGCGATGCATGGATAAACGCAGCCGATTACGGCGTCGTAGGCGACAATGTGACCGACGATACGGCCGCCCTGCAAGCCGCGGCCGATGCCGCCCGCACGAACGGCAAGCCTCTGTTCATTCCGCAGACGATGCTGGTCAAGATTACGTCCACGGTCAATATGCGGTATATTCCGTACATCGAGTCGCTCGGTACGATCGTCTCCTATGTCGATCATACGTACGCCATCCTCGCCGGCAACGACTCGCGCAACTCCAAGACGTACCGGCTGTTCTTCGCCAGCGTGACGAAGAGCGGCACCTTGAACGCCGACGATATCGGAATCCGGCTAGTCGGGTTGAAAAACGGCAAAGTGACGGTCATGAACTGCTACTATTTGCAGTTGTTCGCCGATGCGGCCGATGTGACGATGTCCAGCATCGCTTATTCGGAATTTTACTTGGGCCGAATGATCAACACGCTAGAGCTCTACGGGGCAGCGGGATTGAGCTGGATTAACGAAAACACGTTTTACGAAGGCGCGGTCAAAAAGCTGGTTATTGACGGCGTAACCTACGCCCATAACAACAACGTATTCATCAAAACGTGCGTGGAAAGCGCGGGCTCGATCATTCAGATCAAGAAAGGCGTCCGCAACAAGTTTTACGATCTGCGCACCGAAGGCGGGACGCAGATCGAATTCGCCGCGGGCACGTACTACAATGTGCTTATCGACAACTTTATCTCGGCGCCTGGCAATACGGCCGGAGGAGCGGTCGTCACCGATAACGGGCAGGAAAACTTCGTGTTGTCCAGCATGGAAGCGCTGTACCGGATCGACGATGTCATGCGGATCGACAGGACAAGCCTTATCTATGACAATACCGCGGAGGTGAATAACGTACAGAAGGTGACCCGCAGCGGTTTTGACAAGCTGGTGGCGCAAAACTTTGCGGTCATCTACGAAACCGGCTTGATCCCGGTTCAGGACATTCGCCGGTTCAAGTTCGATTCGGACGCCAAGCTATTCCGCTTCCGGGTGTACGCTTACGACGAGAATAAAGTTTTGCTGAACGACCGGCTTTACATCAGTAATATCGGGGGCTGGACGTTGACCGGGGATTACGCCAGCTTCGGGACGAACGTCAGCACCGCGTGGGTCGTGTTTAACGATCCTGCGGTCAAATATGCCAACCTGGCCGTATACCATAACGGCCCGGGCAGCTTCGAATATGTGCGGCTGATGGCTTATTTGAAGCCGACGGCGAGCGCCCAGACGGTGGAAACGATCCGGCGCTTGCAGCAGCGGCCGCTCGTTCAGGCCGCAAAGCCGGTACGGGGACTTGCCTATGCCGGTCAGGCGGTGGCCAAAAGCGACGGCAGCGGCTTCTGGATGTGTACGGCCCGGATCGATTCTGCGCTTGCAGCGGCGGCGACATCGGGAGCGACATTGGTCGGCGTGTCGAGCGCGGCGGGCATGACGGCAGGCGATGTCGTCGCGGTACTGCTGGACGACCGCACGACGCATTGGTCGACGATCAGCGCCGTAGCCGGCAGCACGATTACGCTGACGAATGCGTTGACGGGAAGCGCCTCGGCGGGCGGAGCGGTCGCGGCGATTCGCTGGGTGTAAAAGGACGGAAGCAAGCGGCTTGCCCGGGTCTATAAAAGAAACAGCGGCAGACTAAGACTTGACAATAGAGTCTCAGACTGCCGCTGTTTTTATTGCGTTCCTATTCGGGTCTTCATCGTCAACAAGCATTTCGCGTTAGCTGTCATTTCGCAGTCCCAACGCGGCTATCCATGCAATACACACACTGGCGGCCGCAGCCAGAAATGCATCGGAATAAGGGATAGCATCCAGCCCGTACAAGGGATTCCAAGCATTCGCGGCTTCCCGACGAGCGGTTAATAATGCCCCGATCATCCCCGCTCCCACGCCTGCTCCAAGGTACAAACCACCCTGGAATATCCCCATCCCGACACCGACTTGTTCTTGGGTCAGCGCGCTTACCGCAGCGTTATTGGCAGGGGAAGTCGTAAGCGCAAAAGCGATCCCTGCGCCTAGGACCCCTAGACCAACCAAAACGGGAGATGCTCCAGAGGCATAGGTCGACAAGAATAGGGTGGATATCCCCATCACCGTCACCCCTACCATAATCAGGCGTTTCGTCCCCAATCGATCCGAGATACGACCTATGAATGGCGAAAGAATCGCCACAGCCGCACCTCCCGGCAATAGAAGCATTCCCGCCTGTCCGGGGAAAAGTCCGTGTACCTCCACGACCAGCAGCGGAACGAAAACAAGTACCGAAAAATAAGCAAACATCGAAAAAACGGCCACCATAACCGAACTCACATAAAACCTGTTTTTAAACAAGAGCGGAGGAACAAACGGATGCTCTACGGTGACAATACGCCAGACAAATCCGATCAGAGCTAAGAGAGACCCCGTCATACTGCCCAATGCAGGGAACGAGAAAAAACCGGCTGTTTCACCTTGTGTTACACCAAATAGAAGCAGCCCTGCCGTAAGTCCGAGCAGCCCTCCTCCGAGGAGATCAAATTTACGATGCTGTCTGGCCTCCAGCGCCGGTTCGATCTTCGGTAACGCACAGAGCGCTCCAATAACGATAAGGAGAGACAGTAGAAACGTAATCCAGAACAGAGACTGCCAACCTATAAGTTGCCCGATCTTTCCTCCCAATATGGGGCCACCGGCTGTTCCGACACCAATACAACCTGCTATGATGCCGAGAGCCCCTCCTTGTTTTCCCGGAGCAAAAACTTTGGAAATGGCAATGACGGAAAGGACGGGGATGGCTGACATCCCGGCACCTTGAACCATTCGGCCCAAAACCAGGACGAGAAGGTTCGGAGCGAAAGCGCAAATCAGACTTCCCAGCGACAGTATCGATACAGCGAAAGAAAACAGCTTCTTCAGCTCAAAGAAATCCGACATGCGCCCATACAGCGGAACTCCGATCGCCAGCATAAGTGCTATTCCGCTCACTACCCAGCTCACATGGGCCTCCGAGGCTTCCAATTGGTCGCTTATCAGAGGAAGTACCGGATTGACCATATCCACCGTTATAGCGGCCACGAGGACGGATAGAGCGAATACGGCCAACAAAAGCGTTGACGATCCTTGCTTTTGTAAACGTTTGGATGTTACGGACTTCATATTTGGTTTCATTGTTTTTTGCCTCCTAAAAACGATTCGTTTTATTTTTAGGAGGCAAAATCAACTGCTTTTTTCACTAAACTCCTCACCCCAACCGTATATGGATGCCAAAAGTCGCTGCATGAACGAAGCGTCTGGTATTACGCTTTTCATTGCAGCGAATTCCCCGATTTATCGTTATATTTAAAATAATAAATAATGTGGAGTAAGAGTGCAATGACATTCACTCCCTTGCGTGCTTATATTCGATTGCTCTTGTCAAATCGTTCGGCGGGTGTTACAATAACCCCTGACTAAATGACCGAAAATGAAAATTGGTCAATCGGTCGGAGGTGATGGAATGTCGGTTGATCGGCGCAAATGGATCATCGACGCGGCGGCCAAGTCGTTTGCCCTGTTCGGCTATAAAGCGACGACGATGGATCAGGTGGCGAAGATCGGAGGCGTGGGCAAAGGAACGATCTACACGTTTTTCGCCAACAAGGAAGAGCTGTTCCAGGAAATCATGAACCGGCTCGTTCAGGAAATGAAGCGGGTGGCCGAGGAGGTCGTCAACCCGGAACGCAATTTCTTCGACAATCTGCACCGGGTGCTCGACCGGGTGCTCGATTTCCGCGAGGAGCACGAGCTGGCTATCAAGCTCGCCCAGGAGGTACGGGAGATCGGCACGCCGATGGCGCAGGCCGGCATTCAGCAGATCGAGCGGGCGATCGTCGGCTACATCCAGCATCAGGTCGGCCTGGCGGTCGGCAAGGGCGAGATCAAGCCGTGCGATCCGGAGATGACCGCCTTCGTCATGCTGAAGCTGTACATGGCGTTGACCGCGGACTGGAAGAAGTCGCACGAACCGCTGCCCAAAGAGAAAGTCGCCGAGCTGCTGCGTTTTTATTTGCAGGGAGGATTGGCTCCGGATTAAACCGGAAGCCGTTTTTTTCATTATAAAATGACCAAATGACTGTTATGGTCATAAAGTTCAACTCAGGAGTGTGGACAGAGATGCTAAATGGCATGAAACAATTCGGCCGGGAGCTCGGCTCGATCGGGCGCAATTATAAAGTGCTGATCCCGGTATTGGCGGTTATTCTGATTCCGGTGCTGTATTCGGCGCTGTTCCTCGGGGCGTTCTGGGACCCGTACGGCCGCCTGAGCGATTTGCCAGTGGCGATCGTGAACAACGACAAAGGGGCGGAGTTTAACGGCAAAACGCTGCAGATCGGCAGCGACTTTACCGGCCAGCTTAAGCAGAACCCGCAGTTCGACTGGCAATTCGTCAGCAAGGAAGAGGCAGAGGCCGGTCTTACGGACAATAAGTATTACATGGCAATCGAAATACCGGAGGATTTCTCCGAGAAGACGACGACTCTTACATCAGACCGTCCGACGGCGGCCCGGCTTTCTTTTATGCCTAATGAAAGCTACAATTTCCTGGCTTCGCAGATCGGCAATTCCGCAGTAGAGAAGATGAAAGCTCTGCTCAATAAGGAAGTGACCGAGGCTTACGCCCGGACGGTATTCGGCCAAATGGAGCTGCTCGCTTCCGGCATCGGGCAAGCGAGCGACGGTGCTGGCCAACTGGCCGACGGCACGGCCAAAGCCAAGGATGGCGCGCGGCTGATCGAGCAAAATTTGAGCAAGCTGGCTGGCGGCTCCGTGTCGCTTCAGGACGGTATCGTCAAGCTGGAGGCCGGCGGCGGTCAGGTGAAGCAAGGAGCGGCGCAGCTGAGCGACGGAGCCGCTGCGCTGTCCGAAGGGTTGACCCGGCTGAATGCGGCCGGGCAAGAGCTTGGCGCAGGCGCAGCCGCGCTTGGCCACGGTGCGGAGTCGCTGCGTACCGGCTCCGCCAGTTTGAGCGGAGGCTTGGCCCGGCTCGCGGAGGGGAGCGGCCGGCTCGTGGCCGGCTCGGACCAGGCGGAGCAGGCAGCGGGTCAATTGGCCGGCGGACTCGGCCGGGCCGCAGCCGGAACGGTGAAGCTGGAGCAGGGAGCGGAGCAGCTGGAGCAGTCGCTAGCGCAGTTGGCTCAGGCGGATCCGGCTCTCGGGCAAAACGCCGAATTTCAGAAGCTGCTCGCCGCCAGCCGCCAACTGGCAGCCGGATTGGGTGAAGCGAAGCAGGCTCAGCAGCAGCTGAGCGCCGGAGCGGAACAGCTGCATACCGGCACCGTGCAGGTTAAAGAAGGCATCGCCGCGCTGAATGTCGGCATCGGGGAAGCCCGTACGGGCGGAGAGCAATTGGCCGCTGGAGGCCAGCAACTGGTTACGGGCGCCGGCCGGTGGCAAGCGGGGATGGAGCAGCTGGGCGGAAAGCTGACCGAGGCGAAGAACGGCGGAGAAGCGCTGGCAGCTGGCGCCAAGCAGTTGAACGGCGGCGCTGTCGACCTGTATCAAGGGCTGGGAAAGTTGAAGGAAAATGTCGTTCCTTTCGTGGACGGGACGGTTCAACTGGAGGGCGGCGCCAAGCAGGTAGCCGACGGCTTGCTGACCTTGGGCGACGGTTCGCGGCAACTGGCCGACCAGTTGGGCGAGGCCAAGGGCAAGACGGCCGGCTTGCAGGCAACCGACGCGATGTACGATATGTTCGCCGGTCCGATCGATCTCGATGTGGAGAAGGTCAATGAAGTGCCGAATTACGGTACGGGCTTCGCACCGTATTTCATTTCGCTCGGTCTGTATGTGGGGGCTCTGCTTCTGACGATCGTTTATTCGGTCAGAGAGCCCGCGGCGCTGCCGGCGAATGGGCGGAGCTGGTTCTGGAGCAAGGCGCTCACGCTCGTAACCGTCGGCATCGTACAGGCGCTGATCGTGGACGCAGCGCTGCTGTTCGTGTTGAGAATGGATGTGCAAAGCGTCCCGCTGTTTATCCTGTTCTCGCTCATCACCAGCGTTACGTTTATGATGCTAATTCAATTTCTCGTTACGGTGCTGCAAAACCCGGGACGATTCGTGGCCATCGTCGTGCTGATCTTCCAACTGACGAGCTCGGCAGGAACGTTCCCATTGGAACTGATACCGAACTGGCTGCAAAAGGTGACGCCTTGGCTGCCGATGACGTATTCCGTAGCCGGCTTCAAGGATGTCATCTCCAGCGGCGATACCGCTTCGATGTGGGCGAATGCCGGAGTGCTCGGCCTATTCGCGGTGCTGTTCGCCGCCTTGACGCTCCTTTACTTTGTGGTTACGCATCGTAAGCAGCACCGTCCGGCCGCACAGCCGACGACGGCGACCATGGCTTAAAGTTAAACATCAAGTCCGGTGAACAAAGTTCGCCGCGCTTCGGGGAACGCCTCCGATCGCGCGGCGGCTGCGTTCGCCGGACTTTTTGCTTGATCAATGGTTTGGCCTATGAATGGTTTACGTCATTAAAAATACGGATTTGCGGTTACGAGCAGCCGTCTGTCGTCGTCTTCTACGGCGAATGCCGCGTCTTGGGAAGCGTCTCCGCTGCCGAAGCGAAAACCGCGCGCCGTCATCTCCATGGCAACTTCGAGAGCCGCCAGGGCGGCCGCCGAGCTGTCGCCGGGGTTCGACTCGGCTTGCTCTACGCGCTCCCAGATATCCTCGTACCGGCCGCTGCCCGGAGCGAAGCGGCTGCGCGGCCCGTACACGGTGAAATAGGCGGCGTAAAACTCCAGCGGGCGATACAGCTTGTAATAGGCATGCCGGATGGCCGAAGCGACATATGTAACGGCATGGGCTCGGGGAAATAAATAGCCGATACGGCGGCACGATTCGATGTACCATTCCGCTATGCCTGCTCCGCGCATTTCTACTATGTATGATGGACAGAGACCTTTTCCTTTGCGCACGCCCTCGGCTATCCGGAAAGCTTGCTCCCGGTCGATGCCGCGTTCCGTTAGCTCCAGCATAATATCGTCCCGGCAGGCGATCACGGCGCTGATCGTACACGTCCTCGAACGGATTAGCTCGCGGGCGTTGTTTTCCCAGACGCCGGTGCCATGCGTCAGTCCGGATATTCGCAGCAAGTCGGAGAAGGCGGCTGGTTTCGTCTCCTCCAGCACGGCACGGACAAACGGGAGCCCCATCTCCGGTATGCCGTAAGTGGCTGCCTCCGTGCGGATTTGCCCGGCCGTAACGCCAAGCGCTGCGGGCGAGCGAAACAGGCTGAGCACGCGCGGATCGTTCATCGGAATCGAAGACGGATCGACCCCAGTCAGCCGATGAAGCAGACGCAGCATTGATAAAGGGCTGTGGGGAAACACGTCCAGCTTTAGAAGCGCCGTTTCCAAGTCGCGATAATCGAAATGCGCCATCCTCCAGCCGTCCGGCAGACCGGGAGCGAAGTCATAGACCGGCGTGAACTGTTCCGCCGTATGTTGTTCCGGCACAAGAACAACGCCGCCCGGGTAGAGACCGCCGCTTATCCGGCTCACCCGAAGAGCCCGCTCTTTCCCGAACCTGACCCCCAGTCCGTCCAATGCCCGCTCTTGGTATTCCTCCGGGACAAGAAGATCAAGGTCTGGTACTATATTGCCGTTCAGGCCAAGGAACATTTCGGCGGGAATATTATGCCCGTCCCCCTTCATAAGGCTGCCGCATACCGGACAGCTCCGGTCGGGAAAATCAAAGCCGCTCGTTGCCGCATCGCTGTCCGGCCATTCCGACCGGCTGCACGCCTCGCACACATAATGCGGCGGCAGCGGATTCGTTTCGGTCAAGCCGAGCAAATGGGCCACGAGACTTGCCCCGGCCGAGCCTCTCGTTTCGACCGGGCAGCCGTCGGCTCGGCTTTGCGCGGCCGTGTCGGCGGCGAGGATGTAAGGCGCGGCAAAGCCGTGCGCCGTGATCCGCTCGAGCTCCCAATCGAGGCGAACGGCCACCTGACGGGGCAGCTGCTGCCCGTACCGTTCTGCTGCGCGGTCCGTACACTTGGTACGAATAAATTGTTCCGCGCCTTCCACAACAGGAAGATGCAGTTGCTTCGGCATAAGCTCAAATTCTTCAATGAGATCGGCAAAGCGGTTCGGATGGTCGACGACCGCCGCATAAGCCTGCTGCGGCCCAAGATAGCCGAGTAATCCGGTAATAGGGTCGTCTGTTGCGCCAAACCGTTCCGTATCGCCCGCGGACTCTCCGACTGTGCAGCCCGCCAGCAGCGGCTTGCCGAGCTTGTCCGCGATGTCCGCTAGGAGTCGATGGGCTTCTTCCGTCTGCAGCCGGACTTCCTCGGAAACGATGGAAGATAAGCTGCGCGAGTCGGGTATGAAAGGCTGAATCTCGATCGCGTCGAACTGCCCGGCAATCCGTTCCGCTTGATCGCGGGCTCCGAGCAGAGCCGCCTCCAGCAGCTCGCTTCCGGGAAAGCCGGACGACAGGAGCAGTCTTTCCCGCAGCTTCTCCAGCGTCTGTGTGGAGACGGCCTGCGGCGCAGTGGATCGGTCTGGGCAGGATAGCGAGACGAGCTTGTACAGATGCTTCCGGCCGAAGTCGTTTTTGACATAGATGCGGCAGGGATAAGAGGGGACGTCGTCATGGCCGGTTGAGACAAGCAGCTCAAATCCGAAGATCGGCTTGATGCCGCACCGTCTGGCTGTCCGTTCGGCTCCGGGGAACCATTCGATGCCGGATCGGCTGACGAGGCGAAGCGCTTGGCGGCCCGAACGCGCAGCTTGCTCGATCCAGGCGTCCGCCGAGGATTCCGAACCCGGACATAGAACATGCAATTCCATCCGCATGGCGGGCGTAGGGTGGTCTGTCATTGCAGCATACCTCCAATTGTTTAAAAATTGAGTTGATAATCATATCAACAAACTCATTGTTGCTTATGTTGATGTTTTTGTCAACATACTGCCGTTGGAGTTTCGCGGACTGCATAATGTGCTTCTCTCCTACAAAAGCTAATTAAAAAGTCCGGTGATCCTTTCGGCCGCGTTGCCGGATCTGTTCACCGGCTTTCCAAAGCGTACAGGGAGGTAAGCGATGAATTTCGGACTGCGCGTCATTACAGGGCTGCTGCTATCGGCCGGATTGCTGCTGTCGGGCTGCGCCCAAAGCAAAACGCTGAAGGTCGGGGTGGAGAACGATTTTCGGCCGTTTACTTACATGGAAAGCGGGGAGCATAAGGGCTTCGAAGTGGAGCTATGGGAAGCCATTGCGCAAAAGGGCGGGCTGAGATACGAGCTTGTGCCGATGGAAACGCAGGAGATATCCCCGGCGCTGAAGAGCGGCAAGATCGATCTGGCTATTGCCGGAATGACCGTCAACAAAGCCCGGAAGGACGAGTTGGCCTTTTCCGACCCGTATTTTCAAACCGGTCTCGTCATGCTGACTACTGCCGACAATGAAACGATTCGCAGCAAGGACGATTTGCAGGGCAAGACGGTCGCGACCAAGCTGGACTCCACCTCTTATGTCTATGCCGGGAGCCTGCCGGGGCTGAAGGAGGCGAAAGGCTACCCCGACATCGATCAGGCCTACGCCGACCTGCTGGCCAAAAAAGCGGACTGCGTCATATTCGACGAACGGAACATCCACGACTTTATGCAGCACGCCGGGAACGGAAGAGTCAAGCTTGTCGGAGAAGTATTGAACAAGGAAAGCTATGCGGTGGCGGCCAAAAAGCGTAACCGCTACCTTGGGAGCGTGAACAGTGCAATCGAGCAAGTTTCCCGCAATGGCACGTACGAATCGTTGTATATGAAATGGTTCGGCAGCGAGCCGCGCAAGCTGCCTGGCGAGTAAAACGTGTACCCGAAACAGCCGACCGCGCCGGCGGGCCGGAACAACTGCTCAGCTTCAACAGCCCGTTATGCGGTGCGGTGCTGCATGGACGACGATAAATATTATGCCTGTGAAAATCGCTCTTCTGATGTCGGGATGGGCGATTTTCTTTTTATTTTTCTATATACCAACATTAAATTATATATGATATAGTACATATAGTGTTGAATTCAATAAATGAATTGGGCAAATTCATTGGCCAGCAGGGGCGGCTGACGCTTCCTGTACAGGAGGTTCCCATGGGAGAACGCAATTATGAATTTCGCAACCGGCTGGACGTCGTGCATAAGCCGAATCGGCGCGACCCTCGGCTGCAGCCGGAACCGGACGAATGCCGGATCGACGAGACGTGGCGTATTGTCATTTCCGAAGAGGCCAGCCCTCCGGTCGTTCACGTCGCTAAAGATTTACAGGATTATTTATTTACCAGCATGAATGTTTCCGTCTTGTTGACGAAAGCTTCCGATCTCGGGGAGGCGGCGGAGGGCGGGGAACGGCTTATCGTTCTTGGCAACCTCAATCAGTTAAGCGCTTACGGGGGTGAGCTGGAAGAGCCCCGCAGCTACCGGATCGTAAGCGGCGCGGACCGCATCGTCGTATGCGGCTTTGACGACAGGGGCGTAGGCCAAGGCAGCTATTTTCTGGAAGACTTGATGAATTTGCGCGAGGCGCCGTTCGTGAGCAGCCAGGATACGATACGGAAACCGCTGTTCTCGCCGCGTATGATTCATTCCGGGTGGGGGCTCGACGTGTATCCCGACGCGCATCTGAGCGCGATGGCCCATGCCGGTATCGATGCCATACTCGTATTCGTGAAAGATATCGACGAGACGCCGTTCGGCTATCTGGATTTTAACCATGTTATCGACCGGGCTGATTTGCACGGCCTGGATGTGTATATGTACAGTTATTTGACCAGCAAGAAGCATCCCGACGATCCGGATGCGGAAGCGTATTACGACAGCACGTACGGGCGCATTTTAAAGCAATATCCGCGATTCAAGGGCATTATATTCGTCGGCGAATCATGCGAGTTTCCGAGCAAGGACCCGAACACGACCGGCATGCTGCGTCTGGAGTGGCCGGCCGACAAGCCGAGGACGAAGCCGTCTCCGGGCTGGTGGCCTTGTACGGACTATCCGCAATGGCTCGATATGATCAAGCGGGTGACGCTGAAGCACAACCCTGAGCTGGATATCGTCTTCTGGACGTACAACTGGGGCTATGCGCCCGAGGCCGAGCGGCTGAGGCTCATTGCCTCGCTGCCGACGGATATCTCGCTGATGGCTACGTTCGAAATGTTCGAACAGTACGAGAAAGGCGGCGTCATTCACCGCTGCGTCGATTATACGGCGTCTTTCGAAGGGCCAGGCACTTATTTCGCCAGCGAAGCGAAAGCGGCCCACGAGCGCGGTATCCGGCTGTATACGATGGCCAATACGGGAGGCTTGAGCTGGGATATCGGAGTTATCCCGTACGAGCCGATTCCGTATCAGTGGGCCCGCCGGCATGCGGGGCTGCTTGCCGCGCGCAACGATTGGGGGCTTGCCGGGCTGATGGAATCGCATCATTTCGGCTGGTGGCCTTCTTTCGTAACCGATCTGACGAAATGGGCGTACTGGAGTCCGAGCCCGTCTTCGGAAGAGACGTTCGCCGCAGTCGCCCGGAGGGACTTCAGCTTGGAGGCCGAGCCGCACGTGCTGGAGGCTTGGCGACATTGGAGCGAGGGCATCCGCCATTACATCCCGACCAATTACGACCAGTACGGCCCTTTTCGCGTCGGTCCTTCCTATCCGCTGCTGTTTCAGGAGACGCATCATATTCCACAAGCCTGGTACGCCCATTTCGGCAGCGACAACCGGATCGTGACCCCGATCTATAATCCCATTAACGATCATCCGGATTATTTGCGGCTGAACGTCGAGATTGACAGTCTGCAGCAGATGGCCGAATGGTGGAGCAAGGGGAACGAGGCGCTGGAACGGGCGATCGCGTTGACGCCGCAGCGCAAGCTGGAGGAGGCGCACCTGCTGCTAGGCTTGAACCGCTTTATTCTGCGTTCGGTGTTAACCGTCATCCATACGAAGCAGTGGTGGAAGCTGAAGCACCGTTTGCTGCAGGAGCAGGACGCGACCCAGGCGCAAGCGTTGGCAGCCGAAATGGCCCAGTTGGGCGAGCGGGAGATCGCCAATGCCGAAGCGGCCATTCCGCTCACTGAGGCGGACTCGCGTCTCGGCTGGGAGCCGTCGATGGAATACATGACCGATCCCGAGCATTTGCGCTGGAAAATCGCCCAAGTTCGCGCTGTTCTCGATCGGGAGCTGCCCGAGTATATCCGATCTTTGCAAGGATAATCCACCGCCATAAGCGTAAGCGCATATCCCGGCCGGGCCAGGCCGGGTTTTTGCGTTGTCCGCCCCCGGTGTTTGGTGTATGCTGAATCCGAAACGTTCAGCCGGCATTCAGGATGCATTCAGCATGATTTAAGCCTTGTATCGGATAATAAAGGGATACGGTAATGACGTTGTCGGAGGGGATATACGTATGGCACATACCCAATTGAAAGGGATCAAAATTTTGCTTGTGGACGACGAGCCGAATATTTTGCAGTTTCTCGAGCTGGGGCTTATGAACGAGGGATTCGAGATGCAGACGGCTGCGGACGGAATGACGGCGGTGACGGCAGCCAAGTCGTTTCAACCGCATATCGTCATTCTCGACGTGATGATGCCCGGTATGGACGGCTTCGAGGTTTGCCGGCTGCTGAAAAAAACCGAGCATGTCGCCATCATTATGCTGACGGCCAGAGACGAG
Source organism: Paenibacillus hodogayensis (assembly GCF_039536325.1). Taxonomy (NCBI): domain Bacteria; kingdom Bacillati; phylum Bacillota; class Bacilli; order Caryophanales; family Paenibacillaceae; genus Paenibacillus; species Paenibacillus hodogayensis. Next base: position 745,768 of record NZ_BAAAYO010000002.1, on the reverse strand, counting down.
GTCGACGATCGCGTGAAGGGGCTGACGCTTGGGGCCGACGATTACGTCGTCAAGCCGTTCAGCTTCGAGGAACTGCTCGCGCGCATCCATGCCCGAATCCGCAACCAATTCCCGAACTTGCTCGGGGAAGTGACGGTCGGCCCTTTCCGGATCGACGACCGGCGCAAGGAAATCGCCCACCACGACCGGGTACTGGAGCTTTCTCCGACCGAATACGAGCTGCTGAAATTTATGGTCATTAACCATGGCCTGGTGCTGAGCAAGAGCGTCATTCTGGACAAAGTATGGGGCTACGATTTCGGCGGCGAAGAAAATATTGTGGAAGTGTACATCCGCTCGCTGCGCGACAAGCTGGGGGACAAGGAGCACCGGATTATACGCACGCTGCGCGGTGCGGGCTACAGGGTCGATGCGACATGAAGCTCCCGTTTAAGCTTCCGGCCGCAATGACCCCCCATTCGCTCCGGTTTCAGCTGCTGTCCCGTTCGCTGCTCGTGATGGCCGTGATCCTGCTGTTCATCGGCATCGTCCAGTATGCCGTGATGCGGGAGTTTTTGTTCCGGAATAAGGCCGATACGATGCAAAGCCAACTGCTCTCGGTTCCCCGCGAAGCGCTGCTCAATTTGGAGCAGGGCAACGAGGGAGGGGGACGGGGGCCGAAGCCGATGTTTTTTTTGCCCGACATGTCGCTCGCCGTTGTCGATCTGTCCGGAAATGTGACGAACGTGTCCAATTGGCCCAATTCCGGCAACCCGCCGAAGCTGGATCGGGAAATTTATGAAGCGGCCCGCAAGAAGAAAAGGCAGGACTATAAAATCGCCAGCGATGCGGAAGGCTATGAATATCTCGTCGTGCTCCAGCCGCTCGATGTGCGGGGGCGCGTGCAAGGCGTCGTCCAGCTGAGCGCGAGCACGAAGCCGTTGAAGGAAGTGGCGGTCCGGCAGTTCATGACCTTCGTATCGCTGTCGCTGGTCGCGCTTGTGCTAGGGCTGCTGGCCTTTATTCCGGTTTTGAAAAAGACGCTGGTGCCGCTGTCCAAAATGGTCAACACGGTCGGCAGGATCGATGCCGGAAGCTTGGGAGAGCGGCTGCCGCCGCAGCAAGGCCAGCAAGAGATCGACAGCTTGGCTCACTCGTTCAACGGCATGCTGGAAAGGCTGGAAGCGTCGTTTCTTGCCGAGAAGGAAGCCCGGGAGCAGATGCGGCGCTTTATCGCCGATGCCTCTCACGAGCTGCGTACGCCGCTCACATCGATACACGGGTTTCTGGAGGTGCTGCTGCGCGGGGCGATGCATCAGCCGAATCAGCTGCATAAGGCGCTGACCAGCATGCACGGCGAATCGGAGCGGATCAACAAGCTGGTGAACGATCTGCTGCTGCTCGCCAAGCTCGATCGCGCCCCACGGATGGAAGTGCGCCCAGGCGAGCTGGACCAGCTGTTGAAGGAAATGGAAGCGCAGCTTCGGCTGCTGGCCGATCAGCGCTCCGTGACGTTTAGATTGATGAACGGGGCCCAGGCTGTATACGACGCGGATAAAATGAAGCAGGTGGTGCTTAATTTGTTTCAGAATGCCGTTCAACATACCGATTCGGCCACTGGAACAATCGCCGTTTCGTTGACAAAGGAAGAGAACGCGGTCGAACTGGCGATCCGCGATAACGGCTCGGGCATTCCCGAGGAGCATCTGTCCCGCATCTTTGACCGTTTTTACCGGAGCGAGTCGTCGCGTACGCGCAAATCCGGCGGAGCCGGACTCGGCTTGTCGATCAGCAAGTCGATCGTGGAGGCGATGAACGGGACGATACGCGCCGAAAGCCGCATCGGGGAAGGAACGGTATTTTACGTTCGCGTGCCATCGGCTGAACCTGCCTCCCTATCGTGAACGGCGTCGTTGTGAACGGCTGTGCGGAGTAGTACAATAACCGTAAACGTGACCGGAGCCCCGAATCGATAGATCCGGCAGGCCGGCGGAAAGGCGTGGGAAATATGGTGGAACAACGATTTGTGAAAGAGACCCGCTGCTACAAGACGTTCCGGGTGTTTCCGACGGACGTAAACAACTACAATACGTTATTCGGCGGCAAGCTGATGGCGTATATCGACGATATCGCTTCGATCTCCGCAGCCAAGCATTGCCGGCGCTCGGCGGTAACGGCGTCTACCGACTCCGTCGATTTTTTGTCGCCCATTCCGATGACGGCTTCGGTATGCCTCGAATCGTTCGTCACCTATACGGGACGGACGTCGATGGAAGTATTCGTGAAAGTGATTACGGAAGATATGCTTTCCGGAGAGCGCCATATTGCGGCGACGTCTTTCCTGACGTTCGTAGCGCTTGGCGAAGACAAGAAGCCGGTTCCGGTTCCGCAGGTCGTACCGGAGACGGAGGAGGAAATCCAGCTCCATCAGACGGCTGTTGGACGGGCGCATATGCGGAGGCACCGCCGCGAGGAGAGCAAGAAGTTCGCCGACTTCCTGACTACCACGTATTCCTGGGAATAAGGCGACTTCGCCCGGTGACGGCTGTTGACGGGGATAGCGGTTCAAGCTACAATGACTGTCATGATACGGGTACACATTCAGGAGGTGCGGGCAGGTGGCGATCAACAGCCGTTTTGCGGTCGGCGTTCATATCTTGTCTTTGCTCGAAGTGAACAAGGATGGCCGCAACACTTCGGACTATATAGCGGCGAGCGTGAATACGAATCCGGTTGTCGTGCGGAGAATTACGAGCATGCTGAGCAAGGCGGGGCTGGTGCTGACGAGCCCGGGCGTAGCCGGAGCCAAGCTCGCCCGTCCCGTCGAGCACATTACGCTGTATGACGTATACAAGGCGGTAAGGGACGATGAAACGGACAGACTGTTCGCGATTCACGACAAACCGAATCCCGACTGCAGCGTCGGTCAGCATATTCAAGGCGCCCTCGAAACGAATCTCCGCCAAGTCCAGGCGGCCATGGAGAACGAGCTGGCCGGCATTACGCTTAGCCAGGTGATCCGCTCGATCGTTCAGCCGGAGCAGGTGTGAGCCGCCGCTCCTTTTCCTTCAATAACACCCGCTCGCCGGGATCTGCAAGACGCACCCCTTCTTTTCCTTTCCTCTTGCGGTAGTTCCCACCCTCTGTCCTCGAAGAAACATGCGTTAACTTTTCCCAGGGCAAATCTTCAATGCGGTTCATCTGGAGTTCATAAAATGGCGTTATACTGAGTTCACAAGAAATCATCAAAAGGGGGCTTTCTCGTGACCCGACTCTTGATCGTGGACGACGATCCGCACATTCGTGAATTGATCAAGCATTTTATGGAACGGGAAGGATTCGATACGATCGAAGCGTCTGACGGCGTGGAGGCTTTGTCCAAGCTTGGGACGATGCAGGCGGATATGGTTATCCTGGACATTATGATGCCGAATATGGATGGCTGGGAGCTTTGCCGCGAGTTGAGGGAGCATTACGATATTCCGCTGCTTATGCTAACGGCCAAAGGCGAGACGTCTCAGAAGGTAAAAGGGTTCGAGCTCGGCACCGACGACTATCTGGTTAAGCCGTTCCAGCCGGCCGAGCTCGTCGTCCGGGTCAAGGCTCTTCTGAAACGGTACAAAATCGCTTCCTCGCAAACCGTCCAGGTCGGCGAGCTGACGCTGAATCGCAAAACGTACGAGACGGCGGTGGACGGAAAAAGCTTGACGCTGCCGCTGAAGGAGTTCGAGCTATTGTTCCGGCTGGCTAGCTATCCCGGCAAAACGTTTTCCCGCGATCACCTGATCGAACAAATATGGGGGTTCGATTACGAAGGAGACGAGCGTACCGTGGACGTGCATATTAAGCGGCTGCGGGAACGGTTTCCGGAAGACAAGCATTCATTCAAAATCAAAACGATCCGCGGGCTCGGCTACCGGCTGGAGGCCGCGGCGGAATGAGAAGCGGCGGCATGAACGTGAAGCGCCCTTCCATAATCGAGTAACGGATAATTCCCTCCCGAACAAGCATACTAAGCCGTATTACGGGTCCTACGGGAGGGAAAGTCCATGAAGAGCGTTATCGGTATTGCGCTTTGCTGCGTACTTATTACGACAGCGGGATGCGCGGATTCGCGGCGGCCGGCCGGCGTTCCTGAGACCCGTTCCGAGCCGCACACAGGGGCAAAGATGCTGGGATCCGATCCCGCGACGTTCGTCTCCGACGGCGAGCTGTTGGCGGAGACGGCGAGCAGCGAAAAAGAGCGGGCGAAGACCTTTTCCGTGCCGCCGGTAGTGGCTGCTCCGCCTCCGGCAGAAGCTCCGGCCGTCAAGCAGAAGCCGCAGCCGAAAACGCCGTCCGTATCGGTTCAGAAATCGCAGTCCGGCTCTTCCGGCAAGCTTACGTTGCCGCAGCTGCGCGCCAAATATCCGGATATCTTCAAAGTAAGCGGCGCTTCTCAGGAGCGGGGTGTCGCCTTGACCTTTGACGATGGACCGGACGAACGGTTTACTCCGCAAGTGCTGGACGTGCTGAAGGAGCATGGCGTGAAAGCCACCTTCTTTTTGCTTGGCAAAAAAGCGGAGGCCCACCCGAACATTGTCAAACGGATCGTCCGCGAGGGGCATACGATCGGCAATCATTCTTACGGTCATCCGTTGTTCACGAAAATCACCGTCGACCGGTTTGCCGGAGAAATCGAGCAATCGGAGGAAGTGCTGAACCGTCTTGCGGGTTATCGTCCAAAGCTGCTGCGCCCCCCGTACGGCGAAATCAACGAAGAGCAGCTGCGATGGGCGAACAGTCGGGGTTATGTTATCGTGAACTGGAACGTCGATTCGCTGGATTGGAAAAACCTCGGCGAGCAGCAGGTAACCGGCAATATTCTGGGCCATACGAAAGCCGGATCGATCGTTCTTCAGCATTCGGCCGGCGGGAGCAGTCAGGATTTGAGCGGAACGGTCAAGGCGCTGCCCGGTATTATTACGAAGCTGAAAAGCCAGGGATATCATCTTGTGACGGTGCCCGAGCTGCTGCATTTGTCGAAAGACAAATAAAAAAGCCGTCGACCTTAGTCGACGACGTAGATGGTAACATTCTGATAACCGAATTTTTTCGCTTTTTCTCTCGTATCGGGCACATAAATATCGATCCGGCTTCCGTTGATCGCCCCTCCGATATCGGAAGCTTTGGCAATCATGCCGCCAGCTGGCAGGCCGTCATAATTGTATCCCGTCACGTACACGGTCGTGCCAAGCGGAATGATCTTGGGATCGACAGCGATCGTTCCGACCTGCAGCGCATTGCCGAAATAGTCTTTACCGGCGTAGCCGCCGTTCTCCGCGGCACTCCCTGTGTAGGCGGAAGCGACGGCGTCGATCGTTTGCTTCGGCGTAATCGTCGCCCCGGTAGCGGTAATGATTTTGTTTTTTGTTTCGACCAGTTCCGGTTCGACCGGCGCGGCCGCGGGCGCGATTTTTGCCTTGGGCGCGGCAGCGATCTCCGTCTTTTGCGCCGTGAAGAGGGCAGGGTCGGAGGTATCGCCCGACTTGACGGTGTAGGACAACGGCTCGATGGCGGCAAACAGCGGGCTAAGCCCTCCCGGCAGCATCGGGCCCCAGATGGGGGCCATTTCCGATAAGAGCAGCGGTTTATATAAGGATAACGTTTTGTAAGGAGAAGCATCCGCATTCGTTTTGGTCAGAAAATCGCTTTGCATTGTCAGCGGCGACCATACAGGCTGCAGCAAAGTCGGGTCCAGTGGACGGCCTGCGGCCGAAACCGCCGAAGAGGATAGCAAGAATAGGGCGAAGACGCCCGTAAGCCATATACGCTTCCAGGTCGATTTGAACACGGTATTCGTTTCTCTCCTTTTGTCCGCCTACGAGGTTAGTTGTCGGATTCGGATTGAGGGCTACAACCCTACGCGTCATTTCGCGATTCACCCCGAATGGAACGGCATAGTCCGCCATACCGCCCATGTGTAAAAATCCCCCGCACTCCAGAATAAAAGAGCAAGATTGAAAATCCCTGCAACTTCCATGATCCGGAGTTTCGGCTACTTGTAGAAGGCTACCATACATAAAGACCTCAGGAAAACCCTCAATTTCTGGAATCCGCCCTTTCGGAGCAAGGCCTAATCGCTCAAACCGTTGGGGGCGTAGCGTTAGAAGGCATGGCACAATTCTCCTTTTTTTCTACACATAGGATTGACGATTACAAAAGAAACCTATATCATAATAAGTAACGTTGTATTATGGTATGACCATGATATATCATCAATGTTACCGCCACCTCAGATACTATGCCCGGAGATTCCTCCAAAAGCCCTTCACTCCACGAGCACACCTTCAAGCGAATCTTGGTAAGACCTCCATCACGATTTTACACGCAAACGAACACAACCGACTCGAACCGGTACAAAATCAGACCTTATCGATATCATGGAATGCAACTTAATGATAGCGTTTTCAATCGCGTATTAGCGGGAACCGCTGAATTCCGACTGGGATAGGATGGAAACTTTCATTTTTAAGGAGGTGATGGAGCTTAGCTTACCGGATTGTATTGGAATGGGGACGGTTTCGTTCGGAGCGCCGTCAAGCGTATGTTGCGTTTTCAGGAAATGCTATACATTGCAAACGGGAGGGTCTACACGTATGAGAAACAAGCGGAGCCTGTTATTATGGCTGGCAGGAGTTATGGCGGTATCGACACTGGCGGGGTGCGGCGGAACCACAAAGAGCCCGGACAAGGACGCAAACGCCGAAAGCGCCAAAGAAAACGTACAGCAGAAGCCAAAGGAACCTGTGGAAATATCGATTTTCCATTACAACGGCACATGGGGCGAGGACCAGAACACCAAAGTGTTTGCGGAGCCGATTACGAAGAAATACCCGCATATCAAGGTCAAAGCGATCAGCTACACCGGGCCGAAACAGCTGGAGGAGATGGTTGTGTCGGGTACGCTGCCGGACTTGATCATAACGACTCCGGGCCCCGGATTCGAGTCGACGATAAGGAAATTTGAGGGACAATTTGATTTGACTCCGCTGATCAAACAATATAATTACGATTTGAATCAACTGGATCCGGCCGCAGTCGGTTCCGTGCGCAGCTTGTCGACCAAAAACGAGCTGTTTAGCCTTCCGATTTACATGTCGCCGAACACTTTGTATTACAACAAAGGAGTGTTCGATAAATTCGGCGTCGCTTATCCGAAAGACGGCATGACTTGGGACGATTTGTATGAAATGTCGAAGAAACTGACACGCAGTGAGAACGGTGTACAGTATCGCGGTTTTTTGGCTTCCTACGTCCATTTGATGAGACTGAACCAAGTGTCGCAGAAGCTGTTTGACAGCACCGGGCAAAAGGTCGCCTTCGATACGAGCGAATTCAAAAATTACTTGAAGGACATTTTCCGCATATTTGAGCTCCCCGGCTACGACATGGACAAAATATCGCTGGAATCGAACGTACATAACGCGTTGTTTGTCAAAGACCAAACCGTTGCCATGATCGAGCCGGGCGGCACGCTGCTGGGCGAGGAATCGTTGGCGGCTCTCGGAAATCAATGGGACTTTATTACTTATCCTACGATGAAAGAAAAGCCGGGCATAGGCTACCAGCCGTACCCGTTTATCCTATCCATGTTCAATACGAGCAAGCATAAGGAAGCCGCATTCGAAGCGATGACCTTCCTGACTTCCGCCGAATTCCAGACTGCGGCTGCCAAGCAAGGTACGCTGCTGCCCGTTCTGAACGACAAATCGATCGTGAAACTATTCGGCCAAGATTCGTCTTTCTATAAGGGCAAAAATGTCGGCGCCTTGCTGCCGAAGCAATTTGCTCCGGTTCCGGCCGAACCGTTCTCCGAATTTACCGCGACAGCCCAGAACGAGCTGTACAACGTTTTCCGGAAAGTCGTGACGGGTAAAGCGGACATGAATACAGCCTTCCGGGAAGCGACCGAGGCGGCCAATAAAAAGATAGAGGAGATCAAGGCGGGAAAGAAATAACGAAGGAACGTTCGGGACAGGGGGCTTGATAAAGGTCAACTGTCCCCGCTTTGGGGCAAATAAACGGGATCGAGGTGTCGGCATGTTTACACTTGTATGGCGAAGAAGGATCAGTTTGCTCGTCATGGTTTTGATCGTAGTCGGAATATGGCCCATTTCCCCATTTTTCGGGCCCCCAAACACCGCACTCGCAGATCCGCAGGAGGGAAAAGTTTTGCGTTTCGAAGACAATGGTTCTAGCCTGCAAGCCGCAGGATGGAGCAGGCGAATACCGCCTGAGGCCGGCGTGTACATTATCGACTCTACACATTCCTTGGGCAATCCCAAACTGACGGCAACGAAGCCCGTCCCCGCTGGACAGTACTTGTTGTACGGGGACCAGAACGCCAGCGCCTTGTCCCAATACAGCACGATATCGAAAAAGATGCCGATCGGTCCCGCAGCTTGGACCTTGGAGCTGTCAGCCAAGTTCGTGGATTTGATGAAGCCGAGCCAGTCTCCCGTATACCGCGGGATCAGCTTTGAAATATTCGCAGCTGGGAAAGAATACAAAATTACATTTAACGATACGAACAAAATTTTGGCGATGACGAATGCATCGGGCGCCTATGTGCAGCAAGAAGCGGTAATGCCGGAGGATAACGATTTTCATGACTGGCAAATCGCCTATGACGGCAATACCATGGTGTCCGTGAAGCTGGACGGAAATACGGTGGCGAGCTTTGCCAACATCGGATTTCCCGTAACAGGGAGAGGAGACGAGCTCGTTATTTTGAATGCTCCGCTCAACTGGCAGTCCGGCACGAATGAAGTGTATATAGATAGCATGGCGCTGTACTCCGGCGGTCAAGAAGTTCTTGTGGATATGCTGCTTGAAGATGACGCTTCCCGCTTAAGCGCTGCAGGCTGGTCCAGATCGCTGGCTCCCATTAACGGATTGTACATCACCGATAACGAAAACTCGCTAGGCAATCCGAACGGCGTAAATATGAAAGCGGTACCATTGGGACAGTACTTGTTATACGGCGACGAACAGGCCAGTATCCAAGGCAAATACGTACGAATATCGAAGAATGTGCCGATCGGTCCCGGCTCGTGGACGCTGGAATTTTCCGCGCGCTTTGTTTATCTAATGAAGCCTTCCTCCAACCACGCGGACCGGGGCGTTTATTTCGATATTTATGCCGCTGAGAAACGGTACAAGATTACGTTTAACGACACGAATAAAATTATGGCGAATGCCTCATCCAGGGAAGAAGTGCAAATGCCGGTCGATGATGCTTTCCACAAGTGGGAAATTGCCTTCAACGGAGCAGATACGGTTTATGTAAAGCTGGATGGGGCCATTGTGGCGACATTCGTGCACATTTCTACGGCGGCTGCGGGGATTCCGGACCGGGTGAACATCGCCAACGTGCCGCTGAATTGGGAGTCGGGAACGAATGAAGTTTATTTGGACTCTATGCTGTTGTATACGTCGGCGATCGGCGATCCCAATCGGTTGATTGATGACGACGGTTCCAATTTCCAGAAGGCGAAATGGACGGTAGATTCTCCCTCCGCGGAGGCGTATTTTACCGACTATGGCCGAACGAACGGTTCCGTTCCAGGTATGCTTCCTGCCGAAGAAGGGAGATATTTGACTTACGCCGGAGCCGCTGCGGCAAGTGCAGTGCAGATGACCCAAGCCGTCGATATCGGCGCCGGGCCATGGGCGCTTGAATTCGACGCCAGAATGGCTTCTCTCGTCCGACCCGATCCGTCCGGAGCGGAGCAAGGATTCGGCGTCGAGGTCATCGCCGGCGGGAAGAAGTATCAGCTTTTATTTAACGACAATAATAAGCTGTACGTAAGCAAAGGCAGCGGCGGTTATGAGGTTGTCGAGAGCGGCCTTCTGTCCGATACTTACTATGACAACTGGGGCATAGCCTACGATGAGCACGGACGGCTGATCGTCTCGCGCAATGGGAGCAAGCTTGGGTTTTGGTCCGGCGCAGGTGTGCCCGTGCAGCAAAGCGACCGAATCTCCATCGTCAACCAGGCGGCAGGCGCCGTCGGAGAAACAAAGGTGTATGTGGACCGAATCAAGCTGCTGAAGAACCTAATGCCCGATTGGAGCCGATTTCGGCCATTAATCGCCGGTGCAACCGTTCTTCCTACTTCGGATGCTGCGGAAATTACGACCGTCGTTCCGCTATTCGACGCCGATCCGCTGCGGTTTGATACGAACCGGCTTACGCTGGAGGCGGAACTGCTGCAGGACGGTCAAGTCGTAAATCGCATTGAGCAGGAAGTGACTGGCCCGACGGTATTGCTGCCATTAACTGCGAATGGCCGCAGCGGCTGGATGGACTTGTCGCTGAAGCTGAAAGACGGCAGCGTCGTAAAAAGCGAGGTTTCCTACAAGACCGACGTGTATGCGAGTGTCTCTCTTCTGCAGCCCGGTCAAACGGCAACTTCGGTAACCGGCCAAGTGTATTTGTTTACGGATGTCGATCAGGCTGCCGATTCATCGGGCAAGCCGCCATGGGAAGCCGGTTGGAAGCTGGCCAGCTACAGCTATGACGGGAGCGATAGCGGCGGACTGCTGGTAGAGAGCACGAGCGAAGCCGGTACGCTGGAGCTTCCGGTTAGCTTACACGGCTGGTATGGCGTATATATCGGTTACGTAAGCGGGACCGAAGGATTGACCGTCTCGGCCGGAACGCAGTCCCGTTCGATTGTTTTGGATGGAGTTGAGACGAGCGATCCCTACGGGAGCAAGGCGATAGCGGAAGTATTCGCGTTCGCTTCGGATTTTCAGAACGGAACGGTCGCCTTGTCCGCGATTCCCGGCAAACAAGCGAGAGTGGCTTATGTCAAGCTGAAGGGACTGACGCCGGAGGAGATCTTGCTGAACGCCAAACCGGACGAAGGGGCAGCGGGCAAACGGGTCATTTACAATAACGACGGTTATAGCGATTATTTCAGCGGCAAATATGACACGGAACAAAAACTGATCGATAATGCTGTTACTATTTTGGCCGGTCAAGATGCCAATTCCTTGTATTGGGCGCTTGGAACGACGATGTTAATACTGCGGGACAGCGTGGCGGCCGGACGGCCGTATGCGAGCTTGACGCCGGAGCAAGAGCGGGATTTGATGCGGGACGGGGACAAGCGGGTGAGGGACGCCGTGTTGGGCTTTGTCGACGCGGGCAAAGACCCTTTGACGATCGTAGCCCGGAAGGCGAACGAGCTTGGCATGGACGCATACGCGTCTTTGCGGATGAGCGCCTTTTACAACCAAAATGTTTATCCATGGCTAAACGGCAATTTGTACACCGACTTTGCGAATAAAGGCTATTTGCAGAAAAAAAGCAACGGTACTCCGGATGTGCGGATGAGTTATGCGTATCCCGAGTATAGGGAATACATCATCGATGTATTGAAAGAAGCCGTCTCCGTAACCGATGAACAAGGGCAAAAGCTGCTGAGGGGCGTGGAACTGGATTACAGCAGATACCCTTACGTGCTGGGCTACGAACCGGTTCTCACGAATGCCTACGCTGTCCAGTACGGAACCGCGCCTCAGCAAGAGACGACACCGGGAGGCCAGGCCAGGTGGAACGAGTTCAAAGCGGGAGTTATGACCGAGTTTATGCGCGAGGTGCGCAGCGAACTGCCCGGACAGCAAATTTCGGTTCGCATTCCCTATGACCTGTATGTCCAAAACGGACTGGATATCGAGACGTGGATTCAGGAGCAGTTGATCGATACGCTTGTCGTTTGCACGCTGAGCCATGAAACCTTTTTCGCCGAGATCGGTTCTTTCCGGGATATGACCGCAGGCACGGGCGTAAAGCTGTATGGCAACATTAATGGAACGCTTTCCGGCAATGATTTGACGCGGCAAGAGGAAGAGCTGTTAAAGCGCGGAATTCGCATCAAGACGGGGCACGAGACCGTCAGCAAGCAGCAATACTTGCTGAGGACGCATGAGTTTTACGAAGCCGGCTATGACGGCGTCTATATTTTCAACAATTGGTCGGGACGGGCGGACGGCGGCCAATCGATACTTGGCGAATTGGGCGATAAAGTGAAGGTCGAGAAATGGTACCAATTCGCTTATCCTTCGGAATGGGTGCAAAATCTGGTGACGGTTCAGCCCGCGCAGCCGCCGGACCTCACCCCTCCGGATATTGCAGTGACAATGGCTACTGCGGACGGGAGCCCTTATGCGAGTGACTCCTGGACGAATCAGAGCGTCGTCGTCAGCGTTTATGCGCAGGACGGGCAAAGCGGACTCGCCTTACTGGAGATTTCGCAGAATGAAGGAGTCGCCTGGAGCGTCTATGGAGACACGCTTCGCTTTGAAAGGGACGGAATTTACTCTCTCTGGATCAGGGCGACGGACAAGGCGGGCAATGAAGCGTTGGAGCGTCGCACGATCAAAATATCGACGTCCGGACTCATGCTGACCACCCAGCTCCAGCTATTCGACGGATCCCCGTACAGCAGCGGAACATGGGCGCGTCAGGGGGTGACCGCTAGCGTATATGCGGAACATAGACCAGGTTTCACGGTTACGGCTGTCACTTATTCGCTGGACGAAGGAGACTCGTGGCATCCCTACGCCGTTTCCGGTCCCTTGAAGTTCGAGGAAGACGGGATTTACCCGGTATGGTTTCAAGCCGAGGATGAAGTCGGAAACCGACTGCTGAGCAAAGTTTGGATACGAATCGACCGGCACTTGCATATTCGGGCCGCTTTAGAATAGCAACGATACGACAACGAGGAAAAACAGCCGGATGGCGCTGCGCAAGAATGACTGACCTGCGCCGTGCCGTCCGGCTGTTTTCGTGTGGCCTTATCGTATTATTGCTTGGCGGCTTTGATGCCGTCATTCACTTCTTTCATCAGCTGCGTGCCTCCGCGGCCTTTCCATTCCTCGATCATCTTATCCCAATCGGCGATCGGGCGTTGGCCGGAGATCATCTTCGTTTGCTCGCCGAGCAAATATTTGTCCAGCTCGGAGCCTTTGGACGCTTGCGTTTCCGAGTAGACGAGGTTGATCGGATCGTCGTACGGGTTTTTGTTGTACGTTTTTTCCATTTGCTCGATCGAAGCGATGAATGCTTGCATTTCCGGCGAGTTGTACGACGCCTTGGAGAACTGGTTCGCATCGTCGCTCGGCGCCCACGGTTTCCAGAATTCATGGCGCTGCAGCATATATTGGATCGGCGTGTTGGACTCCTGGCCGGCTTTCGGCACGGCTTTTCCGTTGACCATCTCGTAGCCCGAGCCATTGCCTCCCATGATCCAGTCGAACTGCTCGTTACTCGGCGTACGTTGGTCAAGCGGCAGGAATTGGCGTCCGTAATCGAGAATCTCGAAAATTTTCTTCACTTTGTCCGGATCATTCTTCAGCTTGGCGGACAAGGTCGTGAGACCGAAGAATCCGCGGCCCTTCAGGTTGCCTTGCGAGCCGTCCGGAGCTTGGAAGAACGGAATCGGCACGACCTTTGCCTTAGGATCGACTTTAAGCAGGCCGGTGTAATATTCCTCGACCATTCCGCTCGGCGTGCCGATGAAGATACCCGCCTTGCCGGAGTAAAATTCCTTGTTCGTCTGCGCCCAGTTGAGCACCGCGAAGTCTTTGGTGACAGCGCCTTCTTTATAGGCGGCGGCCAGCGTTTCGACAACTTCCTTGCGTCCTGGACTGATCAGGCCCGGCATGAAGTTGCCTTCCTTGTCCTTATGATACCAAGCGGTGGACCAGTAAGCGCCCATCGTCGGGGCCGGGTTGACGTCCTGGCCGAGCGCGAAGCCGTACGTGTCGTTTTTGCCGTTTTTGTCCGGGTCGTTTTTCGTGAAGGCGACGGCTACTTCCAACAGCTCTTTGTAGTTCGTCGGCATTTTCAACCCCAGATTGTCCAGCCAGTCCTGACGGATCGTTCCGGAGAACGTGTAGGTCGGTTGGTACATCGGAATGCTGTAAATTTTGCCATTTACGCGGAACTGGTCATAGATCGATTTCGGCACGCCCTTGAGCGTGGCATACTGGTCGATATAGCTGTCAAGTTCCAGAAACGCGCCTTGCTTCGCCCATTTGTAGTAGTTGGCATCCAGATCCTTGATGGCTACCACGTCCGGCATATCGCCGGAAGCCATAATGACGTTCAGCTTTTCCTTGTAGTCGGATTGCAGCACGAATTGCGATTTGATGTTGGCGCCGAACTTTTGCTTGATTGCTTCTACCCCTTTGCCGCTCGGGTCGGGGAAGATCGTGTAGGCGAAGTTAAGGAAGCCGATATCGTATATTTTCGTTTTCGTGGCGTTGGCATCGCCGGTTTTCGGCTTATCGGTTGTGCTGCCGCCGCCGCTCGAACAAGCAGCCAAAGCTGCGGTCAATACGGCTACGGTCGTCAGGCTGACGAATGTTTTTCCCTTCATGTTGAGGACACCTCCGTTTGGATTATACCCGATACACTCTTGCTTAGCATGAAACCCCTTTTATGGCGGAACATGATGTTACCCTTTCACCGAACCGATCATCACCCCCTTCGCGAAATGCTTTTGCAGAAACGGGTACACGATCAGAATCGGTACGGTGGCCAGCAGAATCGCGGCCATTTGAATCGTTTCCGCAGGCGGCGGTTGTATGTTGACGAATTGGTCGGCCGACAGCGAGGAGGTGTCGTTTACTACGACAATTTGCCTCAGCAGCAATTGAATCGGCCACAGCTTCGGATTGCTCAGGTACAGCATGCCGGTAAAATAAGAGTTCCAATGCATAACGGCGTAGAACAGTCCGAACGTAGCCAGAGCCGGCTTGGACAGCGGCAGGACGATACGCGCGAAGACGGTGAACGGTCCCGCTCCGTCGATATGGGCCGCTTCGTTCAGTTCCTCCGGAATGCTCTTGAAAAACTGGCTGAACACGATCAGATTCCATGGACTGATCAGGACCGGGATAATGAGCGCCCATATGGAGTTAAGCAGCCCGGTCGACTTGACGATCAGATAGGTCGGGATTATACCGGCGCTGAACAGAAAGGTGAACAACACCATGAACAGCAGCAGCTTTTGCCCGTAGAACGGTTTGGCCAGCGCATAAGCCATAGTCGAAGTAAAAGCGAGATTGAGCGTTGTGCCAAGCACGGTGATGAAGATCGTGATGAACACGGATTTGACGAATTTATCGTTGGATAAAATGTAGCGGTAAGCGTCCGTCACCCAATGCTCCGGCCATAAAATGAAGTCTTTACGCAAGTATTCCTCCATCGAGGAGAAAGATACGGAAAAAATGTACAGGAACGGCACGATCATCGCCGCGGCGATAACGGTCAGCACAAGCACGTTCAGCCAGTCGGCCGCCCGGTCGAGCCCGGTACGGTGATTCATAGGCTCACGCACCCCCTTCGCGGAAAATTAATAGATGCCTTCTTCGCCGAACCGTTTGGCCAGCTTGTTGGCGGCAACGACGAGCACAAGCCCGACGACCGATTTGAACAGGCCGACAGCGGTTGCAAAGCTGAAATCGGATTGCAGAACGCCTTTATAGTACACATAGGTATCGAGCACTTCGCCGACTTCCTTGACGTACGGGTTGAGCATCAGGAAAATTTGCTCGAAGCCGTTGTCGAGCACCGTTCCGAGCCTCAAAATGAGCAGGATGACGATCGTGCTGCGGATGGCGGGGAGCGTAATGCTCCAGATGCGCCGCCACCGGCTGGCTCCGTCGACTACAGCGGCTTCGTATAGCTCCGGATTGACGCCGGACAGCGCGGCCAGGAACACGATGGTGCTCCAGCCCGATTCCTTCCAGATGACCTCCAGCACGATCAAAGGCTTGAACAGGAACGGCTGCTGCAGGAACATGATCGGCTCGGTCCCGAACAGCGAGGCGAGTAGGCTGTTGACGACCCCGTCGCTTCTCAGAAAAATCGTAACCAGCCCGATGACGACGACCCAGGACAGAAAATGCGGCAAGTAGACGAATGATTGAATAAGCCGTTTGAACCACTCCTGCCGGGCTTCGTTCAGCATAAGCGCCAGTATGATCGGAAACGGAAACGCGAAGACGATTTGCAGCAGCGATAAAGTCAGCGTATTCATCAGAACCTGCACCACTTCGGCGTTGTCGAAAATGCTGCGGAAATGAGCGAAACCAACCCAGTCGCTATGAAGGAACCCTTGGAAGGGGCTGTAATCCTGAAAGGCGATAACCGATCCGAGCAGTGGCACATATTTGTAAATAATGAAGTAAAGCGTGCCGGGTAAAGCGAACAAATACATAGCGCGGCTTTTCCAAATCTTTCTCCAAACCGTGGCGTTCGGTCCGACTGTCCCCGCCGCCGGTTTTGTAATCGTTCTCATTATGGCGGTAACCCCCCTTTCCGGTTCAACCGGTTATTTGGAATGTTGTCATGGGCTCATCATAGGGAAAGGGGAACGGGCCTGTAAACGATCTATTTTTTTCGGCGCTCCGGCAAAAGATGATACGGATCTGCAAAACATGAGCCTTGTCCGTGAGCCCTTTCGCGGCGCGGGCTCACGGCAAAAAAGCCCCACGTTGACGTGAGGCCTGGCGCTGTATATACAGGTATTGCGGACTACTGCTGATGGCGGACGGTAATCCGGTATTGCCCCGGCGACATGCCGGTCGTTTGCTTGAAGGCGCGCGAGAAATTTTGCGTTGTCGTATATTGCAGCCTGTCAGCTATTTGTTTGATCGGCATATCCGAATGGACGAGCCATTCTTTGGCTCTCGACATGCGGGCCTGAATGCAATAATCAATGAAATTAACGTTCATTTCCTCCTTGAACATCCGGCTCAGTTGGGAGGAGGAAAGCCCGAAGCGCGAGGCGGCCTCTTGCAGGGAAAGCTCGCCCTCTGCGCCGTTCCGGATATATTCGGCGACCTGGTGAACGATTTTCGTCTGATTGGGCACGGTCAGCTTCTCGAAGTGCTCGTGGAAGGCCGGGAAAAATTGCTGCTTGAACCAATCCCGCAGCTCGTCGAGCGATTGAAACTGGTTCATGCGGCCGTACACGTTATAAGGGAACATCGGCTGCAACTCGAACCCGAGCTGGTCGAGCAGGTGGTCGATTTCGGCGATCAGATTCGTGAAAATTCCGATAACCGGCTTGAATCCGGTAACCTGATGAGGAATGTCCCGCACCATCGCGTCAAACTCCGCATAGACGGTATCCATGTCCCCTTCGGCAATCCGTTTGACGATCGTGTTTTGGCGTTTGATCAAATTACGCGTGGATTGCTTAACGGCATCCAGCGATTCGATGGAACGTTGGCTGATCGTCAAGTCGTGACCGAGCAGCAAGCGGAAGCTGAGCAGGTCGATCGCTTCCAGATAGCTTTCGTGAATGCCCCGGTACTGGGGACGTGCCCGGCTGACCCCGGCGGTCAGTGTGAAGCGGAACAACTCCTTCGCCTTATGGCGAACTTTGACGGACAACTGCTCGATCCGTTCGGCGAAAGCGGTGTCAGGTCCGTCCGTACCGACGATCAGCGCCACCTGGCCGAGCGACGGAGATACAGTGACGGAGCTAAATTCGGCATCGGCCGCCATCTCCGCGACCAGCTTCGTCAATGCATACATCATCAAGGAGCGATCTTTGCCTTCGTAGCTGTTCCGGAACTCCATAAACGCATCGACCTCGAACACGCACACGGCAAACGAATGCCCGTGCAGAGGCAGCTCGTACTGCTGCGACTTGATGGCGAATTCGGCATCGTTCCATTCCCCGTACAGCAGCTTGAGCAGCGTATTCTCCCGCAGCTGCGGCGCCTGCTCGCGAAGCTCGTTGTCCAGCCGGCGGTTCGTATCCATCACTTGCTGCATGAACGCATCGAGATGCTGCAGCCCGTCATCGGAAGGCTTGGCGCGGTTCGGCAGCTTTTGCAGCAGCGTACGGATCGGGTTGTAAAGCCGCTTGGAGGCGAACAGGGCAATCAAAGCCCAGACGAGCGCCACGCAACCCGCGATCAGCCAGGTCACCTGCCGGATCAACGCGGCTTTGGCGGTAAGGTCGCTTTGCGGGACGATAATCACATAGGTCCAATCATTGTAGCCCGAGCGGTGCACGGTCACATGGTAGTCGTCGTCCCCGTAGGAGACCGGTTTGGCCCGCGAGTCCCCGGAAGGCGAAGCGGCCAGCTTTTTGGCGAATGGCGTCGGCAAAGTCGTGCCGATCTCCTGCGGCTTTTGACTGAGCACGATCCGGCCATTGCGGTCCACGACGAGCAGTTGGCTGTCGGCGCCCATTTGCACTGACTGCAGCAGTTCGTACAGCTTGGTCGGCTCCGCTTCCAAAAACAGCACTCCGTCCACCGTGGAGGAGCTGCCGATCGGGCGGACGATCAGAAAATCGGGCTGATTCGGGTACGTATTGGATGGCAGAAACAGCGAGCCTGTGAAATTTGGCGTATATTGCCGAAGGACATCGAAGTAAGGAAACGTTTGCTTTGTCAGCAGCCCGTCTTTATTGGAGTACACCGTGTCGAACCGGTTGTAGACGATGTAGGCGTTGAACGGGATGTCCGCCACCGTGCGATATTTGCGAATCGTTTCGACCATGTCGAGGGTTGATTCAAGCGCTTCCCGGTCGTCCATGGAAATGCCCAGCCTTACCGACTTCTCGATCGTGACGTCTCCGGCAATCTGGATGGACATATAATCGAGCCGTTTCAGCTGCGAGTCGACTTGAAACTCGATTTGCCGCAGCATCGTATCGTGCTTGGCGTTTACTTCCGCCTGAATGCTGGTAGAAGCGACGAACGATGCAGCCGTTCCGAGCAGCAGCACCGGCAGAACGCTCAGCAGAAGCGAAGAAAGGAGCAGCTTTCGTTGAAACGAAAGCTTGCCCAATATAGGAATATGTCCGAACATGCAGCCCACCGTCCCCTTTCTTCTCTATCGTTCGCGTGCGCTCTGCTTCAGGACCGTTGAAAGCGTTATATCTTAATCATATACGATAACCGTTATGCAGCCAACACCACTTTCTAGAACTTTCGCCAATGTTCGTGTCGATTCCCGTACAAAAATAAAAAACGCTGTTGACATTTAGCAAAAAATGAGTAATATATATTAAGTGCGAACCAATACAAGCACGCTGATGTAGCTCAGCTGGTAGAGCAACGCATTCGTAATGCGTAGGTCGGGGGTTCGAATCCCTTCATCAGCATACACCCTTAACCTGGTAACAACGCGCCTTCTCGATATCGAGGGGGCGCGTTTTTTCATGCGAAAACAACCGGAACCGGATTGTCCAAACGTCCCGGAAAAAAGTGACCATCGAAGCATTTTTCCATTTTCATCCTTTTGCTATACTGGAAAACAACCAAAAACGAAAGGAAGGGATAAATAATGAAAAGAAACAAGCTTGCAGGTAGCGCTATCCGGCTTGCTCTTGCCGCTGCTCTGGTTATAGGCGGAACGCTCGTCGTGAAAGCGCCGACTTCCCACGCCGGCGATATGGGCTGTTATGGTTGGTTCGATTATGTATACAAATCAACGGGGGATTTGAAATTCGCCAATTGGCACTTCGAGTCGTGTCTCCTTCGCAAAGCCGCGTCCGTGAAGCCGAACCTCTTAAATCCGGGGCCGATCTTTTCTCTGCCGGACGGCAAGCCAATCGAGTTCCAGCCTTATAATCCAGGCATATTGGACCTGGATTGAGTTACGCTCCGACAAAATGCTGAAACAAGACGTTTTCGTTGCCCGCTAAGAAAACGGGGACGGGGGCGTCTTGTTTGTTGTGCTTGTTTCACTCCGAGAGGCTGTCTCAGAACAAATAAAGCTGCTGCGCCGGTTCCGGCAGCGCCGCTGCAATCGCCGCCGCTTCGGGCAGACGGGGCTGCGCGCCGGATGCGGACAGTCCATGCTCCTCCAGCAGCAGCCTAACCGTCCGCTTGAGCGTCTCCCGGTAATGTTCCGGTGCATGGGCGCTGCCGCTGTACAGACGGGCGTACGTCTCGCACAGCTGCGGGTAGCGCTCGTGCAGGGTGCGGAAAAACCACATTTTTACTTCGCGGGTGCTCAGACGCAGAACGGAGGTCATCACGCTATCGGGCTTGCAGCCGGCGATGGCTTCGATCAGGGAGCGCAGGTCGGAGGCGTCGTCGGTCAGGTAGGGCAGGACGGGAGCGATGAATACGTTCGTCGATATGTGGGCGTCTGCAAGCCGCTGGAGCGTCTCGACCCGTTTGGCCGGGGAGGGGGTGCTGGGCTCGAAGCTGCGCCAAACGTCTTGACGGAGCGTGCCGATGCTTAGGTTGACCGAAACGTCCGGTAAGCGCATTAACAGGTCCAGATCGCGCAAAATAAGCGGAGAGCGAGTCGTGATGGAGACGGGAACGTTGTACTCGGCTAAAACCTCCAGGCACCTGCGGGTCAGCATCGCTTTGGCCTCCACCTGCTGATAAGGGTCGGTCGCCGTTCCGATGGCGATGCGGCCCAGTCCGCTTAGACCTTTGCGGGAGCGAGCCGCTTTGCGCAGCTGTTCGTGGAGCGCTTCCGGACCGTTGTCCTTCGTAAAAATATGGTTTTGGAACGTATCGTCGGTTTCGGCGCCAAGGAAAGCATGAGTCGCCCGGGCGTAGCAGAAGGCGCAGCCGTGCTGGCAGCCGCGGTACGGATTCACCGACCAGTCGAAAGGCATGGACGGCGCTTTGACCGGATTGAGCAGCGTTTTGACCGGCAGGGACTCGTATCGGATGCTGCGCTTCATAGGCTCACCTCAATATTTTAAAATGGGAACATTTGTTCCTATGATAACAGACTCGAAGCGTCCAAGCAATACAACTGTTGCTGGCAGATCATTCCGGTAGCAAACGCGGGCCGTATCCGGTGCGGGGAGGAAAGATGAACCAGACCGCGGACGGGGGAATGCCTTCTCTTTGGTCCGATGCCGCCTCCGAAGGACGGGTGCTATACTACAGGTACAGAACAAACAGGCAGGAGGATACCGATATGAGCTTATCGCGACTGATGAAATTCGTTACGGGGATCATGGAAGGATGCTTGGGCATTCCCGTGCTGGGCGGCGCCTTTGTCATATTCACCGGTTACAACGCCTTGTGGGTCATGCTGCTTCTCCACTTGGTCACCCTGTTGATTAGTCATAAGGGAAACGCCGGAAGGCTGGGCAGCGTCGTCGGGATCGTCACTTCGTGTATCGGCATGATTCCGGTGCTCGGTATGATCATGCACATTATCTCTGCTATCGTGCTGCTGCTGAGCGCCTTGACGCAGCAGGACCGTATCGTAAGACCCGGTCCTCGGCGGGTGCGGTAACCGTTTTATGGGAAGGAAGATCGACCGATTCGTTCACACCAGAGTAGTAATGCAAATCGCCGGAAGCGTAATCCGGCGATTTTTTGTGCTTCCCGCCATTAGGGATTCTTGATGTCCGCTATGCGACTTCCGCTGTCCGACGTTTTGGCGAATTGGGAATCGTCGTTCCAGCCGCCTGCGGCTTCCGATAGGAGACGTTAAACAGGCCTGCCGCAATCCGGCAAGCCTGTACAAGCGATATTCTAGGGCAAGGCTTCGTTACACCGAATCGGCGGTTTGCTTGGGCTTCGGCGTGCGCGGTTTGCGCTGTTTTTTGGACATATCGCCCAAAGCAATGTTCTCCATTGCCCATTCTTCATAATGCTTGGCGCAGACGCCCATGCCGTACACTTCCTCGTTGCATAGCCAGGCGGCGCAAGTGCCTCTGTCGGTCGTGGCGGCTACGGCTGCTTTTGCCGGTTGGATCGGCGCGTTTCCAGCTTCAAGCAGCTGCTGCTTTCTGTTCTTGATATAGCATTTTTGGCAAAGGTCTTTGGCATAATGGCCTTTGCCGCATATTTTACATACCCGGTCTCTCATACGATTTCACCCTCCAGCTTGGATTTATAAGCGGGCTTGCCGCGGCAAAATGGAAAATACCTCCTTGCGGTATATAGGATTTTTCACAACATACCATTCGACGCGGGGTACGGAATTCCTTCCGTTTTGACCGGTCTGAAAGTCATTTTATCCGCCGGGCCTTTTTTCAATTTAGGAGTTGAAAACAAGCCTGAGCAGCAAGGCGGTCCTTCATTCGGAAGGGAAGGGACTAGAAAACACAAACAGGCCAACCGATCATCCGGCGGCCTGGCATGTATACGAGCAGAGATTAGCCGTCAGTCCCTCGGAGCCGCGGACGGCTGCGCGCCTATTCCAGCTCGCGGTTCCACAACCGGCGCATTTCCTCGCTCTCCCGGAGCAGCTGCTCGAGCGTTCCGGACGCTTCGACTCGGCCGTCCTTCAGGACGAGAATTCTGTCGGCGTAGGCCAAAGCGGCTTTGCGGTGGGAGACGACGAGGCAGGTGGCAGAGCGCCGCTCAAACAGCCTTTCCCACAGCTTACGTTCCGTCTCGACGTCTAGCGCGCTCGACAAATCGTCGAACACGAGCAGCTCGGCGTCGCGGGCGAACATGCGCGCGGCAGCCGTCCGCTGCGCCTGGCCTCCGGACAGCTTGACGCCGCGAGGGCCGATCAGGGTATCGAGTCCGGCGGGCAGTCCGGCAATATCCGGCTCGAGCACGGCGGCGCGGATCGCATTGTCCAGCGCCTCGGGATTGTCGGCCGCCCCGAGCAAAATATTGCGCTTCAGCGTGTCGCTGTACAGCCGCGGAACCTGCGGGGTGTAGGCGCTGCGCGGCGGCACGAAGAAGCTGCCGGGATCCCCGACCGGCTGACCGTTCCAGCGGATGTCGCCGCTGTCCTTCGGCAGCAGCCCGAGCAGGACGCGGGCGAGCGTCGTCTTGCCGGAGCCGATGCGCCCGGTGACGACGGTGAAGGAATGGCGGGGCAGCCGAAGATCGATGTCCTCGATGCCCCGTCCCGTCTCCGGGTAACGGTAGGAGAGTGCTTTTACCTCCAATACGTCGAGCCGGTCGGCGGCCGTCTTCGCCGGAATGACCGGTTCCTGAAGCGGCCCGCGTAAGTAGAGCGGATGCGGCTCGACGAGCAGCTGCGGGCTGCCGTTTTGCAGCAACTGTTCCATTCGCTGTTTGGCCACCTCGGTTTGTTTGAAGTAAGTCAGAAACTTGCCGAAGTTCTGGATAAACTGCGTCACGAACGTCAGGTAATAGACGAACAGGGCGAAATCGCCGACCGTCAGACTGCCGCTTCGCATCGATTGGGCGCCGAGCAGCAGAATAAGTCCGGTTCCGAGATTGACGGTGTTGGAAAAGATCGAATCGAGCGTCTGGTTGAACAACTTGTCCTTCAGCATGGCGCTTCTGCGCTGCTCGTTCAGCTTCCGGAAGCGGCCGATGACGCGCTCCTCGGCTCCGGCGACCTGAATCGCCTGAACGGCGCCGAACATTTCGCTGATCGCTTCCGTCACTTGCCCGGTCGCTTCGCGGCTGGCCGCGCGGTACTTTTGCAGCCTCGCCGTCGATAGCTGGGCTGCGGTGACGACCAGCACGAGCGGGACGAACACGAACAGAGTCAGCTGCGCGTCGATTCGCACCAGAATGGCGAACGAGACGATGGCGAACACCGTCATGCCTAAAGCGTCCACCGACCAGCTGACCGCTTCCTCCGTCTGCTCGACGTCGTCGCGGAAGTTGCTGATCGCTTCGCCCGGCGATACCGGAATCGCCTTCGCGCCCGGCTCCTTCAGAATATGGCGGAGCATGTTGCGCCGGAGCAAGCCGCCCATGCGCATCCGGAAGTTAACGTCGGTCATAAACCCGAGGACGATCAGTACGGCGCGCCCTCCGGCGGCCGCGAGCAGCAGGGCGATGATCGCCCATAAGCCGAGCTTCGCGGCCGCGGAATCGGTCAATGCGTCAAAAAACGCTTTGGTCAGCAGGCCGGGCGCGATCGGGGCGAGATAGATCAACGTCCACATAAGCGCATTGACGGTATACCAGAGCGGACGGTAACGAACGAGCTTCCAGATCAGTTGAAACGTCGTCATGCGAGCACCTCTTCCATGCCGGTCGCCAGAATGCGGCTGAACCGCGACTCCGGATCGTCCGCCAACGCCTGGCGGTTTCCGTATTCGGCTACCTGCCCGTTGTCCAGAATGAGAATCCGGTCGGCGCGCTGGACGGTCGCGAGACGATGGGCGATGATGATGCACGTCCGGTCGCTCAGCAGCTTCGTAATCGCCGCTTCCAGCCGCTGCTCGGTCGCCGGGTCGAGCCGAGACGAAGCTTCGTCGAGTATAACCAGGCCGGGATCGGTCAGGAAGACGCGAGCGAAGGCGAGCAGCTGGGCTTCTCCGGCGGACAGCCCGCCGCCGCCCGAATCGAGCCTCGTGTCCAGACCGTGCGGCAGCGAGCGCAGCCAGTCTTCGAGACCGAGCTCTGCAAGTACAAGCCCGATGCGTTCGTCAGTGACGGCAGAGTCGTAGAATGTCAAATTATCCCGCACCGTGCCTTGGAATATTTCGATGTTTTGCGTAACCAGACCTACGCGCTTGCGCAGATGCGTAAGCTTGTCGTTGCGGATCGGTACCCCGCCGAGCGAGATATCGCCGTACTGGGGGTCGTAAAACCTAAGCAGAAGCCGGGCCAGCGTCGTTTTGCCGCTGCCGGTCCGCCCCAGCAAGCCGAGCGACTGCCCCGGCTCCAGCCGGAAGTCGATCCGGTCCAGTGTCGGCCGGTCTCCGCTTTCGTAAGAAAACGACACTCCGTCGAAGGTGACGGACAGCGGCCCCTCCGGAATGGGCGCTCCGGCTCCGTCGCGGATTGCCGGCTTTGTATCGAGCAGCTGCCGGATGCGGACGATGCTGGCGTCGGCCTTCTGCAAATCTTCCATCTGCGTACGGATTTTCTCGATCGGCTTGGCCATCAGCTCGGTGTAGTAGAAGATCATGTACACGGTGCCGATCGAGATAGCCCCCTGCTTGAACAAATAGGCGCTCAAGGCGAAGGCGATCGCGTTGCCGAGCGTAAAGACGACAAGCGTCGTGATCCACATCGCCGCCCAGCCGAGAAAGGCGCGTACGCGAATGGGCAGCCATTGCCTCAGCAGCGTATGGAATTTGTGCATGACGAAATCGCTCGCGCCATTGGCGCGGGTGTCCTCCGTCCCTTCCAGGTGCTCCCCGAGAAACCCGTAGAAATCCGCGCTCATCTGCCGCAGCTTTCCCCAGTGCGGGATGGCGAATTTGCGGATATATTGGATGGCCCAGATGGCCAGCACGACGAAGACGGACATGCCAGCCCCGATCAGCCAGCCTTCGCGGAACAGCAAGATGACGATGCCGACGACGAGCAGCAGGTTGCTGACCAGCGTAATAATGAAGTTGGAGAAAAAGTTGGCGAGCGCGTTAATATCGCCGTCCACCCGTTCGATAATCGCGCCGGTCGTATGCGATTTATGGAATGTCATATCGAGGCGAAGACAATGCTCGGCCACGTCGCCGCGCAGCTTGTTGGTGGCGATCCAGCCTACGTTCTCGCTAATGTAGGCGGCCGCGATCGCGACGCCTTGCTGGACGAGAGACACCCCGATGAACAAGGCGGCGGCGATCCACAGCGCCCGGTCGGAAGCGGCACCTTGCGCGGAATCGATAAAGTAACGGATCAGCTGCGGATTGACAAGCTGCATGACCAGTCCGGCCGCAAGCAGAACGGATAGCCAGACGATCGACGAACGCTGGGCGCTTAAGTAGCCGCGAAGCAGTCCGACATACTGGCGCAGGGGGATTTTAAAAGCAGGCATAGGCAACTTCCTTTCGCACCGAATCGGTCATGCTTTCTAAATGACTGTAGAAGATTTGGACGATCGAGTCAACCGCTTTTGCAGAGGCGCAATTCCGAAAGCGAGTCCGCCGCAGCGGCAAGTCGTTTCCAGTATTTCCGATTTAGGGATGCGGGCTGCTAGATTCGAAGGAACGGATTTTTTTGGGAAATAAGCACAGTATCGTATCCAGGGCAGCAGGGGAACGGAAAAAAATGTCGAAATAAGACGTCTAGTACAAAGTCAGACCTTAAACGGTATCCTTGGAATGGACTTAATCCCTTGCACCCCAAGGGATCGGGCCTTCCCGAATACACAGGATCAGCTTTGGTTTTGTACTCAGTACGCACGGCGCGCAAACAGAAGTAGCGGGCCGATATACCGCAAGGTCATTTCCTACAATCGGAGCTTTTGCCATGAGTCTGTTGGATTTCAGCATGAACGACATGCTTCTTCTCGCGTTTGCCAGCGCGGCGGCCGCCGGCTGCTGCGCCGCAGCTTTTCGCCGCGGCAAACGTCATGCGAACAGGCTGGTCAAACCGGGGGAAAGCCGAAACTCCCCGTTCCAGACCTTGTTCGACCGTCACGCCGACGCGGTATTTTCATTCGATGCCCAAGGCCGGCTTGTCGGAGTTAATCCCGCGGCGGTGACGATTACCGGGCAACCTCCCGACTATTTCCTGAACCGGCCGTTCGCGGATATCGTTCAGCAGGAGCGGGGGCAATCGCTGTCCATGTTCGCCGCGGCGCTGGCCGGAGAACCGCAGACGTTCGAAGCGGCTTACGCCCGTTTGGACGGCACAGAGGTCGAGCTGGCGTTTCAATTGGTACCCGTCGCTTCCGGCGGCGAAGTGATCGGAGCCTATTGCATGGCCCGGGACCGGACGGAAAGCAGACGCGCCGAGCGGCGCATGCACCATCTGGCTTATTACGACGAGCTGACCGGATTGCCAAACCGGAGAAGCTTCATGGACGCTTTGGAGCAGATGCTCGATGCGTCGCCCGACCGCTCGGGAACGTTCGCGGTCATCTGCTTGAACCTGGACCGCTTCAAATCGTTCACGCATATGGTAGGGCATACGCTCGGGGACAAGCTGCTTCAGACGTACGCCGACCGGTTCCGCGAGGAGATCGGATCATTCGGCCCCCACGCTGTGGCGTCCCGCATCGGCGGCGACGAATTCGCCTGCATCCTTTGCGTGACGAACGAACGCGAAGCGAGGAGCGCGGCGGAGCGGCTGGTCGGGCTGGATGAGCCGTTCAACGTAGAGGACAGGGAGTTTCACTTGACCGCCAGCATCGGCTACGCCCTGTACCCGATTCACAAGGGCAACGGCGAAACGCTGCTCAAAAAAGCGCAAACGGCGCTCGACCATGCCAAGAAACGGGGCGGCAATCAGGCGCATATGTACGATGCGGGCATGGACGAGGCGATCCACCGCAAGCTGGAGATCGAGAACGGTCTGCGCAAGGCGATCGAGCGCGGCGAGCTGCGCGTGCATTACCAGCCGCAGGTGGAGCTGCAGACCGGCAGCCTGATCGGCGCGGAAGCTCTCGTCCGCTGGGCGCATCCGGACAAGGGATTGATCCCTCCGGGGCAGTTCATCCCGATCGCCGAGGAAACCGGACTGATCAAGCCGATCGGGGAATGGGTGCTGCGCGAAGCATGCCGTCAGGCCAAAGCCTGGCAGGATGCGGGCTATCCCCCTATCACGGTATCCGTCAATTTGTCCAACCGGCAGTTCGAGGAGCAGCATTTGGCCGAAACGGTTCATGCGGTTTTATGCGAATACGGGCTCGACCCCGGATTCCTGGAACTGGAAATAACCGAAAGTATGGCGATGGACATCATGCGGACGATTCCGGCGCTGGCCAATCTGAAAGGGCTCGGCATACAGATCAGCATCGACGATTTCGGGACCGGGTACAGCTCGCTCAGCTACCTGAAGCAATTCCCGATCGATAAAATCAAAATCGACAAATCGTTCGTCAGCGATATTGCCGAATCCAATGACAACGACAACGCGATCGTATCGGCGATCGTCGCGGTCGCCCATCATTTAAAATTAAAAGTAATCGCAGAGGGGGTCGAGACGGCCGATCAGTTGGAATATTTGCGCAAGCAGAAATGCGATATGCTTCAGGGATATTACTTTAGCCCGCCGGTTCCGGCTGGTGAATTCGAACGGTTGATGGGCGAGTTCGTCAATCGGCCGGGAGTTCTGCCGATAGGGCGCACATGACTTCGCAGAGACGTTTCTGCTACAATTAGCGGTATGGAAGGGAAAGGGGAATGACTTATGGAATTCGTCCGGATAACCGGAATTGACGACGCTTATTTTCGGCAAATGCATGAACTGATGGGACAAGTATTTCCGCCCGAGGAAGTGCTGGCGTTCGAGCTGTGGGCCGAGCCTTTGCGGGACGAAGGCTTGCGCGTAATGGTCGCCGTGCTTGACGGAAAGGTCGTAGGAGCTACGGAATACCGGTATTATCCCGAGATGGGCGTGGCAATGACCGATTTTACGATTATCGGCCGCGAGGGGCTTGGCATCGGCCACTTCCTGGCTTCGGAAAGACAGAAGGATCTGAACCGGTGGGCCGGCGAGCAGGGAACGTTGACGGGCATGTTTGCGGAAATATACAACCCGTATTTGGTCGAAGAGCACGGCTTCGGCGGAATCAAGCCGATGGACCCGTTCGTCCGGCGCGAAGTGCTGTCCCATCTCGGCTACCGGCGGCTCGACTTCCCGTACGTGCACCCTTCCTGGGAGCTGAACGGGGAAGCGGTGAGCGGCCTTGACTTGTGTTTTCTGGCGTACGACGAGTCGCTTAAGGAGCTTTCGGGCGATCTGGTCGTTCGTTTCCTGAAGACGTACTACGCGATTCAGGAGCGGAAGCCGGAATCGTGGTACGCGATGATCCGCGAGCTGGAGAAGCTGGAATCGATCCGTTTGCTGCCAATCTGAAGCAAGCGATCATGACTATAGAAGGCGGGGGAGCCGGTTTGCTGAATAGTCCGATACTGGGGAGCGGTGACGACGGCAGCGTCGATGTACTGCATCCCGATTTTATCCGCTGGGCTTGCGATACAGCCCGATTGCCCGATGATGCGGCAGCGGCGGTAGCCGAAGGGGCTGCGGTTGTACGGGCGGAGCCGGAACAGGCCGACCGGGTGCGTCAATTTCACCGGGAGCTGTTTGTAGAAAAGACGGCCCCCAGAGAGACGAACGAGCGGCTTCTGAAAGCCGGTCCGCAGGCGGGGATGCTGGCGGCGCTCGTCTATCTGGGCGGGATCCCGCAGATGATCGAAGTGTATAAGGCAAAAGGAATTCCCGAACGGATATTGACCGATACGCTGGGCGATATCACGATCTGGATGCGGCGGTATTACAGCGAGCACGGCACATGGGGGCTCGATCAGGCCAACTGGCTCTACACTCATCTGACGGGCCAACTGTTCCGGCTCGGTAGGCTGCAGTTCCACTTTATGGCGTACAACAGGCCTTTTAAGGTGTTCCGCAACCGGGCCAGCGGAGAGGTGCTTGGTCTCAGCGAAGCCGGCGTTCGCTACCGCGCGGACGGCAAGGCGGACGGGACGAACGGCATCTCCGATCCTGCGGGGGAATGGACGTCCTCGCTCGATGAGGACGGTTCCGCGTATACCGGACATCCGGTGCTTCCGGGCGCGGTTGCCGGTCGAACGGCCGTTACGGTATCGTTGCGCGACTGGGAGCTAGTTCTGGAGCGCGGAAATACCGTATTGAACGTTCACATTCCCGAGGGCAGCAAAATGTCCCACGAGCTTTGCCGGGATTCGTACGGCCAAGCCGTGGAATTTTTCGCGGCTTTTTTTCCGGAAAAACCGTTCCTGGCTTTCGTCTGCTCGTCCTGGCTCCTGGCTCCGCAATGGCCTGTTCTCCTTCCGGCAGAAGCGAACATCGTCCGTTTCCAGAGCGACTATTGCGTCACTCCGGGCGCATACGATGAGCTGCAGACGCTGGAGCGCGTATTCGGATTCGGCACCAAGCTGGCGGATTTGCCGAACGTGCCGCGGGAAACGTCGCTGCAGCGCATCGTCTTCGATCATCTGGCTGCAGGCAAAGTCATTCACGGCGCAGCCGGCTTCTTGCTCCGGGACGATTGGGAGAAGGGGACGTCCCCTTCTCCGCAAGCGTCCATGCCGTCTGATCGTACATAACGGAGCGACGTTTGACGCATCCTAGGTTTGGCTTCCGCCGGCATGCGGCGAGAGGCCAGAACGAGCCGCCGGAGCTTCCGGCCGGCCGACCCGGGAGGTTATTCGTTTATGTCCAATCGATACAACAACAGCAAGCACGACGCCAGCCGCAAATCCGATCCGGTCGCCAGCGCCAACGAGCACGGCGAGCTGCGGAGAGGCCGGCTCAGCATGATCAAGAACAACAATCCGACCGGCGAGGGAAGCGAGAACGAGTATGTGAACGACGCTTCGGACAGCCGGGGCGATCACTGATCCCTGCATGACGGCTTTTCATGACCCGTAAGTCAGACGTAGTACCAAACAAGGGGCGTCTTCCCGGCAT
>NZ_BAAAYO010000002.1:699288-715457 GCF_039536325.1 Paenibacillus hodogayensis | reverse complement strand
TTCGTTTTGCGTTATTTATCTCCGCGGTCGGTATGCTTGCGCGGGGAATTTTGACCGTCCTGCTCGTTTTTATCGGCGAGATTCAGATGGTCGTGCTCGGTCTCTCCGGTTAGGCTGTCCACATTGTAGCGGACCAACTGCCAGGAGGTGGTGCCCAATTGGGGATCGGCCGGAAACACGTCGCCTTTTTGCAGCAATTGCTCGCGGCCCCATTCGTTCGAATAGACACCCTGTACTTCGACAGGTTCGCCGGAGAGCGGGTTCATACGCTCGTGCTCGCTCAAGGATAAAGCCTCCTTCATGATTTCGCATTGGCGTTTTTCAGCCTTTTTGGCAACATCAGTATGCCCCGTTTCCGAAAAAACATGTTTCCGAGCCGCATCGAAACGCGAAGAGGTCACAAACGTCGAGAAGCGGTCGAGAGCGACAGGAAAATAAAGGAGTTCCGCAAGTTTTGTCGAAAATAAAAACGAAACGGATGCGAATAGGGGGATAATGAATGGGAATGCGCTGCAGATGGAGCCTGGTTCGCAAAAAGAGCTTACCGGTGCTGTTGGCGCCGGCGTTGGTCGTCGCGGCCTCATTCGGGGGTGTGGCAGCGCCAAATCACAATTGGGGGCCGATCTCGGCCATGGCGGCCGACGCTTCGCCGATATTGTCGGATATGGAAGGGCACTGGGGCAAAAATGCTGTCGAATGGGCGGTTGGCGAAGGGATTGTGAACGGTTTCGCCGACGGGACGTTCAAGCCGAATCAGCAGGTCAACGAAGCGGAGTTTCTGACGATGCTGCTTCGCGCTTACGTGGGATCGACCATCCCGGCCGCCAAGACCGGCGATGCTTGGTACGCCCCGTATTATGCGTTTGCCGCGGAGATGCACTGGCCCGTCAATCAAGGGAGCGCTTCGGCTGTCTATACGAGAGGGCAGGTAGCCCGTCTGCTGGCCGCCTCGCAAGGCAAGGAGCTGGGCGAGGCGGCCGCCGTGGCCTTTTTGCTCGACAACGCGATCGCACAGGGAAAGACAGCCAATACCGTAGCCGGCTTCGGTGCCGGGGATACGTTGACGCGCGCCGAGGCGGTGCAGTTTATCCGCAACATGAAGCAGAAGGTGAAGTTCGTCACCGGACTTGCGGCTCAGACCGGCGCCTTCGCGGTTCGCGGCATATCGATCGGGGATACGGCGGAGACCGTGCAAACCAAGCTGGGCGCGCCGTCTCGTCGTGACCCGAGCGAGTACGGCTTCGAATGGAGCATCTACAACGCGGATTATGCGCAATACGCGCAGATCGGCATCAAGGACGGCAAAGTAGTCGCTTTGTACACGAACAGTCCGGTGTGGACGGCGCGCGAAGCGGGGATCGGCGGAGCGGGCAAGACGTCGGCCGATGTGACCAAAGCGTATGGCAAGCCGCTCGACGCGTTGATTAAAGGGTCCTCGCGCTTCCTTCTGAACAACCCGGGCGTCGAGGACGGGGTGTACGAGATCGAGGGCGCTTACGTCACCTTTTTCTATGATACGCACGAGAACAACGCCCTGGAAGCAATTCAGATTATCGCCAAAGACGTCGAGCAGGCGCGAGCCGACTATTACCCGCCGGCCAGCGATGCCTTGCGTCAAGCGTTCGAGCGGGAAGTATTCGATCTGGCGAATGCGGCCCGGGTCAAGCGCGGGCTTACCGCCTTCTCTTGGGACGACGGTTCTGCCGCCGTGGCGCGCGGTCATAGCGGGGACATGGGAAAAACCGGCTACTTCGATCATACGAGTCCGGGCGGTCAACAGCTGAAGGACCGTTTCGAAGCGGCGGGAATCGCGTACAAGCTTGTCGGGGAAAATATTGCCGCCGGACAGCCGAACGCGATCACGGCTCATGCAGGCTGGCTCAATTCGCATACCGGGCATCGCAAAAGCTTGCTCGGCAACGCGACGCACTTGGGCGTCGGGGTATATTTCGGCGGCTCGCTGCATGTCTATTACACGCAAAACTTTTACACGCCGATGGAGTAAGAACGCACATTGCCAATTGCCTGGAAGTCGGGTACAATGAGGAACACATATCAAATTGGCGGCCATGAACGATGAATAGTACCTGCGCCACTTTCGCACCAGCGACCCGGGGACGGTGAAAGCCCGGGGGAAGACGCAGGGAAAAGGCAATCGGGAGCCGCATACGAACAAAGGGGGACGCGCGCGGGCAACCGCAGCGGTCCGGACGTTTCTTTGGCTGCCTTCCGAAGCCTAAGAATGGCCGGTTCAGCGCGTCAACTAGGGTGGAACCGCGGGTGCACGCAACAGCTCTCGTCCCTAGGCATAGTCATATGCCGTGGGAGAGGGCTATTTGTCATAGCCGGCTTTCCATGGCGCCATATTCCGATTGCGTACCGAACCCGCCGGAACAACCGGCAACGGGCGCAGGACAATGAGGAGCGAAGAACATGAGCGTCAACATGGAGCAAGTCGTAGCGCTGGCCAAGCATCGCGGTTTCGTATTTCCGGGCTCGGATATATACGGCGGGCTGGCGAATACGTGGGATTACGGCCCGCTTGGCGTCGAGCTGAAAAACAACGTCAAAAGGGCGTGGTGGAGCAAATTTATTCAACAATCGCCCTGGAACGTCGGTCTGGACGCGGCGATTTTGATGAACCCGCAAGCGTGGGTCGCTTCCGGTCATGTCGGCAATTTCAACGATCCGATGATCGACTGCAAGGTGTGCAAGGCGCGGCACCGCGCGGACAAACTGATCGAGAACGCTTTGTCGGCCAAAGGGATCGAGAAGGTTGCGGACGGCTTGTCGTTCGAAGAAATGCGCCAACTGATCGAAGCTCACAACATCGCTTGTCCCGATTGCGGCGGATTCGACTATACCGACATCCGGCAGTTCAACCTGATGTTCAAGACGTTTCAGGGTGTAACGGAATCCAGTTCCAATGCCATTTATTTGCGTCCGGAGACGGCCCAAGGCATATTCGTCAATTTCAAAAACGTGCAGCGCACCATGCGCAAAAAAATGCCGTTCGGCATCGGCCAAATCGGCAAAAGCTTCCGGAACGAAATTACGCCCGGCAACTTTACGTTTCGCACGCGCGAATTCGAGCAGATGGAGCTGGAGTTTTTCTGCAAGCCGGGCGAGGATCGGCGCTGGTTCGAGTATTGGCGTTCGTTCTGCTTCGAATGGCTGAAGGCGCTCCGCTTGAACGAAGCGAACATCCGCCTGAGGGACCACGCGGACGACGAGCTATCCCATTACAGTAGCGCCACGACGGACATCGAGTTCAAGTTTCCGTTCGGCTGGGGCGAGCTGTGGGGCATTGCCGACCGGACCGATTACGATTTGAAGCAGCATATGGAGCACTCCGGGGAAGATTTTCATTACATCGATCCGGAGTCGGGAGAGCGTTATGTGCCGTATTGCATCGAGCCTTCCCTAGGCGCGGATCGCGTGACGCTGGCGTTTCTGATCGATGCCTTCGAGGAACAGAAGCTGGAGGGCGACGACAGTCGTACCGTGCTGCACCTGCATCCGGCGCTCGCTCCGTACAAGGCCGCCGTATTTCCTTTATCCAAGAAGCTGTCCGACGGGGCGGGGCGCATATTCGCCGATCTGGCAAAGCATTTCCCGGTGGATTACGACGAGAGCGGCTCTATCGGGAAGCGGTATCGGCGGCATGACGAGATCGGCACCCCGTATTGCATCACCTACGATTTCGAATCCGAGCAGGACGGCCGGGTGACGGTCCGCGACCGCGACACGATGGAGCAGCAGCGGCTTCCGATTGCCGAATTGAAGCCGTTTATTGAGCGCAGCCTCGACTTTTAGAAAGGAATTGGAAAAAGCGTGCAAGGACAGGGGAGAAGTCTTCCGGAGTCCATGCACGCTTTTTTTGGCAGGCGGGTTCAAAGCCGTTCATCAATACGTAATCGTCACCGTACGCGTTGCTTCCGTATAATCGACCTTGGCGCCCAACACCTCCGATAGCAGACGGACGGGAACCATCGTGTTCTCGTCGATCAACCGGGCCGGGCTGTCTGTCGGGCGTCTCTCCATTTACTTCGATTTCGTCGCTTGTCGTGAACAAGGTGATCTTCAGCGAGCCTTTGGTGTAAATAGCCGCCCGCTTTGCGGCATCCCAGTCGACCTCGGCGCCCAGCGCGGCCGCAAGATCGCGGATGTACAAATACGAGGAGCCGTCCACAATAACCGGCTTCCGGTTCATTGGAAAGCCGATGCCGTCCACGGAATACCTGTCGGCGTCCAGCCCGAAGCTTGCCGTGCGCCGGATCGGCGCAGCCGAAACGTACTTGCTTTTATAATCGGCCGCATTCTGGTGCAGCTTCCGCTTACCCATCGATGAAGCGGGCTCCGTCGTGAATTCCCATTCCTTCACTTCCGTATTGCGGCTTCCGTCGGCTTGAACGACCTGCAAGGTCAGCATGACATGATAAGTCGTATCCGGCTGCAAAGGTTTGGCGGGCAGAAGCATCACCGTATTTGAGAGACTGTCGTCGTTGGCCGGCGTGTTGGAAAAAAACTCGATGGAACGTTTGCTGCCATCCGTAAAATCGGCGCTGAGCAGCTTCACTTCCTTGATGCCGTCGCCGAACAGCTCGGCCGTGATCGGGTATCCGACGGGATACGTTTTGCCGGTATGGATTCTAAGCGGGTCGGGCATCTCGTTGCCGTCGAATCCGGTCGGCACGTACCGGTCTCCCGAAGCCGGGGAGACGACCCATTGGGGCTTTTTGTCCGCCTGGATGCCGAATTCGATAATCGTATAATCACCTTCTTTGCCGGTGCCGACCTCGGTAACGTACGGATTGAGGAACGGGCTGCGGTGATAAGGCGCATCGAATAAGGAGTCGACCGCCTCCGCCACCGTTCCGAACGTCATCGCGGCGTCCTCGCCGACGCCGGACAAGTAGCCGAAATAGGCGGCCCGATCGCCAATCGTTCGGCCGAAGAAGCCGGGCAAGCCTTCTTTCTGCTCGTGCATGCTGGCGGTGCTTCCCTCGGACTGCTGGACTTTGTTGGCCTTTAAATAGCTGGCGTGCGCGGATGCGGCGGCGTTCAGCCGATCGGTAAAGATGACCGGGGGCAGCCCGTACAGAACGCGGTAATCGTTAATCGCGGCCAGAATTTCTTTTTGGTCGGCCGAAGGGGCTGCAAATTGCTTGAGGGCGTCCTTGGCGACCGTGAACGACCAAGACTTCTCGGCCGGCTCGTAGCCCGAATAAACGATCGACATCGTGACGTTGTAGACGCCCGGGGCCAAATCCTGATCCGGCGTGTAGACGAACCGTTCCTTGGCTTTGTCGTAAGTAACCGGCACGTTGCGGCCGTTCAGCGACATGGTATAACGCTCCGGGTCTACAGGCATGTCGGTGGTATAATCGAACAGAATGGTCGGTTTCGTCAAGCCGATGGTCCCGGTCGGGGACCCCTTGTAGCTGTAGGATAAGGCATGGGCTTGTCCGGCGGAAAGCGTCATGCCGGCGCAAGTCAGCACAAGCGTCAGCAGGAGCAGAATAAGCCGTCTTGCAGGTCTTCTTTCGATTGCAGTCAAAGCTGAGTCCCTCTTTTCTGTCGGCATGGCCGTTGCCGTTGGTTTATGTTCTCTTGCGAATCGAATCAGCGGGCTTGCTTGCGCGCAAGACCGTAGCATTTGCGACATACCGGCAAATAGCTTTCGTTGCCGCCGATCATAATCTGCTCGCCCTCGAAGACGGGGACGCCGTCCTTGCAGCGCATATTCATCGTCGCCTTGCTTTGGCAGTGCCAGCATACCGTCTTGACTTCCTCGATCTTGTCCGCCAGTGCCATCAGGTGGTAGCTGCCTTCGAACAGCTTGCCTTGAAAATCGGCCCTCAGCCCGTAGGCGATGACGGGAATATCCAGTTCATCCACGATATCGCACAAAGCCTTCACTTGGCCTTCGTTCAAAAATTGGGCTTCGTCGACAAGAATACAGTTCGGCCGTTCCCGCTCGGCGAGCTTGAACATGTCCAGCTTCGCCGTAATCACGACGGCTTCCTTCCGGATGCCGATGCGGGAGGTGATCGAGCCGGAGCCGTACCGGTCATCGATAGCCGGGGTGAATAGCAGCACCTGCTTGCCTTGCTCTTCGTAATTGTGGGCGGTCCGGAGCACCTCGATCGATTTGCCGCTGTTCATCGCGCCGTACCGAAAATACAATTTTGCCAATATTCCGCAATCCCTTCTATCCGTAATGGTCTATACCAGCATAGCGGATATTGCGGCGTATGGGTAGGGGGTAGCCGCCCAAACGGGCGGTTTCCCTGGCATTTCCAGCCAAGCGCCATCACGAAGCTTGTGCCCGAAAATGCCGGAGAACGCGGCGGACGAAGGGGCGGTTCAAGTGCTAACCGAGAGTCAGCAAACGCAGACGGAACGACTGGGTGGCCGCTTCGCCAAGCTCCTCCAGCAGGCCGTAATTGGCCCATGCCCCGACAATGGCGCCGATGCCGGGGAGCAGCTGCAGTAATTTGCGCAAATCGATGGCGTCGCGATATTCCTGCTGGAGCTTGGTCCAGTCCATCGCATGCAGAGCTTGCTCGCCGGCGGGGTACTGCATGGATACGGCATCCCAATCCCGTATGACCGCGTACACCTGGGTTTTGTGCTCATGTCCGGAGAAAGCGAGCTGGAACACGTAGAGCAGGAACAACCGCTCGCGATAATCTCTGGTAGAGAAGCCGTACAGATGAGCCAGCTCGAACAGCAGTTTCATTTTGATGGCGATCAGCGCGGGGAAATCGACGAGACCGAGAACGAAGCCCCCGGCCCCCGTGCCGGCACCTTCCGCGGCGGCGATCTTTTTGTACGTATTGATGGCCGCGGCGGCCAGCTCATCCCGCTCACGCAAGGACAGGCCGACTCGGGGAAGGCTCTGCGGCACGTATTCGAGCGTGAACAGAACGGTATGAAAAATGCTTTTGACCGCCGCTGTCAGGGCGCTGTGCACTTTGGCGGGAATGACTTCGTTGATTTTCGTCTGGACATTTTTCGACGTGCGTCCGAACAGGCCCGGCGGTTTCAATATTTTTCGTTCCCAGGCGGCCAAGTCGCGGCGAATGGATTGCTCGTAGGAAAGGTCGCTCATAGGCATTGCCTCGCTTTCATGTTCTTCTATATCCATACGCAGCAGAGCGGCAAAGGTCGCATCGGAGCGTGCGGAACGAAGGAAAAGGTGGGAAAAACAGGTATTGACTTTTGCCCGGCGGAGCAGGAAACTAATAGGTACGATGCCACTAGAGATTGATTCGGGGTCAAAGGGAGAGACGGTTCGTTTTGCGCAATTCATTGCTTAGCCAGGAAGAACTGAACCTGCTGCTATCGTCCAAGCCCGGGGAAGAGCCGGAGGAGCCGGTAACAGCGGCACGCCTTAGAAGGAACAAGTCTTCGGAGCTCGAGCGCATCGAGCGGCTGGAGGCAGCCCTGTCCGAGACGTTAAAACGCATTGCCTTTCTTGAAGACCAACTTTCGGTCCGGCAGTCCGCGGCCGCGCTTTCCGCAGCGGAGCCGGCCGAGAGCCCCAAAGCGTCAGAGCCGCGAAGAGCCGGGGACTCTGCGGCAATTCACCGCAAGCCGGTTCAGGAGCAGCGGTCCGTGCCCCCTTCCGTACGACCTGAGCCTTTATCCCGGGTCGATACGTACAAGAGGGGAAAGCGGTGGTGGAGGTTTCATCAATAAAGCTCGCCTGACAGGTCCTGGGGGACGCCGTCGGCGAGCTTTTTTTATTGCCGGATATGATTTAAGGTCTGACTTTGTACTAAATCGTGTACGTTCCGATATCGAGATGGTCCATAATATGCTCGCGCAGCTTGACGAATTCCGCGCTGTTGCGGTTGCGCGGGCGCTCCATGCCGGCTTGCACCTTGGTAATGATGCGTCCCGGACGCGGGCTCATGACATAGATCGTATCGGCCAAATAGACGGCTTCGTCGATGTCGTGGGTGATGAGCAGCACTGTTTTGCCGGAACCGCGCCACAGCTTGATCAGCTCGTTCTGCATCGTCAGCCGGGTGATGGCGTCGAGCGCGCCGTAGGGCTCGTCCAGGAGCAATACCTCCGGGTTCATGACGAGCGCGCGAGCGATGGAGGCACGCTGCTTCATGCCGCCGGACAGCTGCGCCGGATAGTAGCGTTGGAAGCCGCTTAAGCCGACCTTCTCCAGCACCTCGTCGACGCGCTGACGCCGTTCCTTGCCGGCCACGCCCGCCAGCTCCAGGCCGAAACCGACATTATCGGCTACCGTGCGCCAAGGGTACAGGGCGTGCTCCTGGAAAATAAGCACGCGCTGCGAATCGGGCTTGCCGATCGGACTGCCGTTCGCCGTAACCGCGCCCTCCGTCGGCTTGTCCAGGCCGGCGATCATGCGCAGCACGGTGCTTTTGCCGCAGCCGGACGGCCCGACGATCGCGGCGAACTCGCCCTTCTCGATCGTAAAATCGATATCGGACAAAACCTCAAGCTGCCCGAACCGTTTGGTCACATGCTCAATGCGTATAGTCTGCATCTTATTGGTCGCCCCCCATCACATAGCGGTATCGCAGCAGGCGGCGTTTCAGCTTCTCCAGCACGAAATGGTCGAGTATCGCCGCTATGGTGCCGATGACCACGATGCTCATCAGGACGCCTGCCATGTCGGCGACTTCGCCGCGCCATCTGGAGAAGTAACCGAGGCCGGATGTTGCTCCGCCGACCATTTCAGCGGCGATCAGGGAGCGCCAGGCGTTGCCGAACGCCACTTGGGCGCCGGTAATGAACGCCGGGAACGATTCCGGGGCGAACACTTTGGTCAACTGCTGCCGCTTGGAGGCTCCGAATACGCGGGCCAGCTCCAGATGCGTCCGGTTGACGCCTTCCGTCGCGTTCAGCACGGAGAGCGCCATCGGGAAGAAGCTGGCAATTGTAATAACGGTCACGATGGTGGCATTGCCGAAGCCGAGCAGGATCACGAAGAAGGGTACCCACGTTATCGGCGGTATCGACTGCAGAATCGATATGAGGCTGCGCAAATAGACGGCAAAGCTGCGCGACACGCCTGCGATCAAGCCGAGCACGGCCCCGAGCGCGCAGGCGAGCGGGTAGCCGAGGGCGAGCCGAACGAGGCTGTCCTTGACGCCTCCCATAAAATCGGCATCCGAGAAGCTGCGGAACAATCGTCCGAGCACTTCGAGCACGCCGGGGAGCAGGAACGGTTTGTTGAGAATCCACGAGTACACTTGCCAAATGGCAAGAAGGCTGCCTATCGCAGCGAGATAAGGCAGCATCTTGCGTATGGAGAAGCTGTTCGGTTTCGTGGATCGTTTCGGTTTATCGGTCGTCGAGTTCACCGTGCGTTCTCCTTACTGGTCTTTATTTTTTGGCTTGCTGTTGTTTCTGCCAGGTCAGGTCGATAATTTCTTCGACTTTGACCGGTTTGTCGAGCGCTTTTTGGTCAATCATAATATCGGCGATTTCCTGCATCCGTTTCACTTGATCCGGCGTAATTTCCCAGTTGAACGTTTGCGAGGCGATCGAATCCTTGATAACCGATGTGGCTTTGACTTCGCCGTTTTGCGTTTTGAACGAATCGCCTTGGATAAACCGGGCCGTAATGTATTCGGCGGATTTTTGCGGGTCTTTTTGCAGCAGCTCGATCGCTTCTTTCTGCGCGTCAAGCATCCGATTGACCGCTTCGCGATCCTTTTTCAGGATATCGTCAGTAGCGATGACGACCATGCACGGGAACGGCCATACTTTGCCGATCTCGTAAATTTGCGTGACCGGGGACGTAAGCTGGGCCATGCGCGAGTATGGCTCGAAGACGAATGCGGCGTCTACGGCGCCGCCGGCCAGCGATTGAATGGCTTGAGCCGGTTCGGCGTATACCATCTGCACATCCTTGTTGGTCAGCTTTGCTTGGGCGAACGTAACGCCGTTCAACACGATGTCCGCGGTGCTGCCTTGCTTCTGGGAAGCCAGCTTCTTGCCTTTCAAATCTTCGACGGTTTTGATGCCGCTGTCGTTGCGCACGATCAGGCTGTGGAAGCCGAGCTGCGCCCCGCCGACGACCTTCAGTCCGGCGCCCTTGGCCGTCCAGGCAACCGCGTTGGAGAAACCGAGCACGCCCGCGTCCACCTGATTGCCGACCATCGCTTTAATCAGATCGGTGCCGCTTTCGAAAGGCTGGAGCTTGACGTTCAGCCCGTGCTTTTCGTATAGTTTGGCATCGTAGGCAAGCATCGCTTGCGCATCGTCCATAACGTTCAAATAACCGACCGTAAGCGACTTCGTATCTTTTTTCTCTACAGCCGGTTTTGTCGGTTCGGGTGTGCCGCTTGCGCCTTGTTTGGCGCCGTTGCCGCCGCCGCACGCCGTAGCCACCAGCATCATGGCAGCGATTGCCGTTACTGCCAGAAATCGAGCGGACTTGGCTTTTTTGGAAAATCGTTGAAGCATAGTTCGTTCATCCCCCTATAGGAAGTAATTCCTACTATTTTAATAGGTTTTATTATAGAAATATCCGGCCTATCCGTCAAGAACAATTTTCTAAAAAAGCCGCCGTTTCCGACAAAATGCGGAGCGATACGGTTAGGGCGGTTTCCGCCAATTCGGCTGTCGACGGTCGAACGGGAGCGAGGCTTGCCGGAATGCATTGAAACATGTCTAATTTTACCGATATAATGGAGAAGCACGGCAAGATCGACCGCCATCCAATTGAGAACAGAGGAGCTGTGAACGCTATGTTGAGCGAAGCGCTGCTGGACAAGCTGAACGATCAGATGAACTACGAGTTTTATTCTTCCCAGGTTTACCTGGCTATGGCCGGCTACTGCTCGGCAGAGAGCTTTGACGGCTTCGCGAACTTCTTCATCGTGCAAGCGGAGGAAGAGAAGTTTCACGCCATGAAAATATTTCATTTCATTAACACGCTCGGTAGACGGGCCGTCGTCAGCGGCATGAAGAACCCGTTAAACGAATACGGCTCGCTGCTCGATGCGTTCGAGCAAGCGTACGAGCATGAGCAAACCGTTACCCGGCGCATTTACGATCTGTCCGATATCGCCTGGAACGAGCGCGAGCATGCAACGATCAACTTCCTGAAATGGTTCATTGACGAACAAGTCGAGGAAGAGGCGACGTTCGACAGCATCATTCAGAAGCTGCGCCGCATCGACAACGACAGCAACGCCTTCTATATGCTGGACGCGGAGCTCGGAAAGCGGACGTTTACGCCGGAGGCATAACGATAACGGCATGGCAAAAAAAGAGGCTTTCGCACATCCCTTTCGGGGGCGCGAAGCCTCTTTTTGTCGATTTATGGCCGGGACTGCTCCCACCAAGTTAAGTAGGGGAACGGATCGACAGTCGTCCAGGTTCCGGCCGTTTTGTATATGCCGAAATGCAGATGCGTGTCGAACAAGCCCTCGGTGCCTTCCGGACCGTACCCGGTATTGCCGACGTAGCCGATCAATTGGCCCTGCTTGACAGTGCCGCCTTTGGCGATTCCTTCGGCATAGCCGGACAGATGCGCATAGTAGAAGGCGGTCGAGTCGTCGGTTTGCACGGTCAACCGCCATCCGCCGTACTGGTTCCAGCCGTAATTGACGATCGTGCCGTCAAGCACGCTGTAGACGGGAGTTCCTTTGGGGGCAAAAATATCGACCCCTTCGTGGGGACGGATTTCGTCGCCGTTCGGCGACCATGTTCGCGTTTCCGCATAGTTGTTCGTATAAGGCGTATAAGTACCGGCATTCAAAGGAAAGGTTCCGTTCGCGAACGCCGCGGGCCGGGACGGGATGTGAAGCCGGTCGCCGACATTCAGCACATCGGGATTGGCGATATGGGTATTGGCATGGATCAGGGCGGAGGTAGATACACCGAAACGGAGCGAGAGCTTCCAGAACGTATCGCCCGGCTGTACGGTATAGTCCCGGGGATCTTCAGGCAGTTGGATCGTCTGTCCGGCGTATAGCATGTCCGTGATGGACGGATTCAGATCGTACAGCTGCTGCACCGAGGCGCTGTTAGCGGTTGCTATTTTCCATAGCGTATCGCCTTCCTTGACGGTATAGGCTGCGGCTTGGACAGTCGGTCCGACCAGCGTCAAGCCCAGCAGCGAGCCGGCCAGTGCGCTTAAAGCTTTATTCATGAGGGGAATACACTCCTTCCAAGACGGATTACCTTCCATCTTAAAGGAAAAAGCCGGCCGATTTATAGTTGTAAGTATTGCCAATCGGCCCGGACATTCAGCGGGGAGCTACGGTCGGCTCCAGCACGGTGAGCGTATTCTCCGTGGTGTTCAGGTTTACGAGAGCGCCTATCGGCAGAGCCGCCTTGAATTTGCCGTGGGCGGTCGCGAGGCCGGCCATAAGCGGTTTGCCGAGAGGCATCAGCACGTCGCGGATCAAGTCCGCATACGTCTGCCCATAGGCGGACGGACAGGCTGTGCATTGGCCCATCACAATGCCGAGGCAGTCGTTGAACTTGCCCGCCAGCTTCAGTCGGTTCAGCATCCGGTACACTTTGTTGATCGGCTCGTGCGTCTCTTCCAGCAGCAGAATGCGTCCCCGGGTGGAAATATCGTACGGGGTTCCGAGCGTATCGGAGAAGGAGGTTAGATTGCCTCCGACGAGCGTCCCGGTCACGTTGCCGGGAACGAGGCTGATCAACGGCACATCCGGAGGATTTTGGATGACTCTGGGCGCGGTTAGCGTCGCGGTTGCCGTAAAGAACTGCTCGAAATCGTAAGACGGAGTGTCTTTGTTGAAATTGAGCAGCATCAGGCTTTGCAAGCTGATCAATCCGGAAATCTGGTACAACGCGTTCAGCAGCACCGTCACATCGCTGTAACCGGATAGGAGCTTCGGGTTGCGGGAAATCAGGGCGTAATCGAGATAAGGCAGTATGCCGGAAACGCCGACTCCGCCGCGCGTCGGCAAAATAAGCCGCACGCTCGGATTGCGGAACATGTCCATCAAGTCGGCAGCCCGCTCCTGATCGCTTCCGGCGAGAAAACCGGTCGAATCGTACACATGGCGGCCGAGCAGTACGTTGAAGCCGAAGCTTTGCAGCCCGGCTACGCCGGTATCGATCGTTTGCGCGTCGAGCGGGCTGCCGAGCGTGACGACGCCGACGGTATCGCCTTGCTGCAGAATGGGCGGACGGATGGCCATGGCGACTCCCCCTATAGGAATGGTGCAGTACGGTATACGTTATGCCACACGGCCTTGTTTTAGAAGATTCGTCCGCCCGCGGGAACTTTGCCGCCCTTAGCGGTGTCTATTGGAAGAGAGGGGAGCTGGATGTGGACGATCAATACTTGCGGCACATCGTGCAGAGCGGGGACCCCGAGACGCTGCTCGCCGATCTGATGCGCATGTACGGGGACGACGTATGGAACTACGCCCGTTTCCTGACCGGCCGACCCGATGCGGCGGAAGATATCGCCCAAGACGTATTTTGGAAAGCGTACCGTTCTTTGCCGTCGTTTCGCGGGGAGTGTCCGGTGAAAAACTGGCTGCTCGGTATAACGAGACGAACCTCCTTGAACTATTTGCGCTCCAGCTTCGTTCGCCGGGTGACGCTCATCGGGCTGCTTGCCCCCAAAGGAGCGGTGCCCTCCGCGGAGCAGGAGGCGATGGAGAGGCAGTCCGTCAACGAAATCTGGTTGGCCGTTCTTGCTCTTCCGGGCAAATACCGCGAAGTTCTTATTCTGGAGGCGCATTACGGTTTGACGTATCGGGAGATG
The DNA here is from genome assembly GCF_039536325.1 of Paenibacillus hodogayensis. Lineage (NCBI taxonomy): Bacteria > Bacillati > Bacillota > Bacilli > Caryophanales > Paenibacillaceae > Paenibacillus > Paenibacillus hodogayensis. Next base: position 701,704 of record NZ_BAAAYO010000002.1, on the reverse strand, counting down.
GCGGAACTGCTGGGCGTGTCCGAGGGAACCGTAAAATCGCGGCTGCACCGAGCCCGGGCCAAGGCGGAACGGATATGGAAGGAGAGGGGATCATGACGAACAACGGGGAGCGGAACAAGCCATCCGCCGCACAAAGCAGCCTTAGCGGGAGAGCCGGAGGAGAGGGGCAGCCCTCCTGGTATGACGGGCTTCGGCATTCGCCCTTTCCTGACGGGGGCATGAGCGAGAAGGCGCGCCGGCAAGTAATCGGACGTCTGTATGGCCGCCGTTCCATACCGGTGCTCGGGCAGGCTGCGGCTCTATTGACCTTATTGGTGCTGGTATCGTCGATACTGGTGTGGAACCGGGAGGAGATAGGGGGGATTATCAACGGTAAAAGACAAATAGAAAATGGGAATGAAAGGAATACACGTAACCTTTACACGATTGGCAACGTCAAATTAATGGAGGCACTCCCCGGGGGGGATTATGCCGCGGGCGCGTCTGCCGGATGCTGGTGGAACTTTTACACACCGTTCGACCGGCTGCAGGATCGTACGATTCGTATCGAGGGGGTGCATCGCGAAACCGGATATCGCATTACCGAGCTGGCCGAGACGAAAGTGTCCGAGGTTGGGAAAGCCTATGACTCCTTGTCGGAGAAAGGGAACGAGAGCGGGATGACGCGGATTTCTACCCGTTTTGCTTTGCCGGTGTCGGGAATTTGGAGCTTCTACGTTTACATGGACGGGGAGCGTTATGCCGATGTCGTCTTCGACGTCCCCGATCCGGTATGGAAGGTCAGCCCGTCGTTCCGCAGCGGCGCATACGAGATGCTCGGCATACCGCAGCGGATTGGCCTGATCGACGCTGGCGGCTTTATAGCCGGGAAGTCGAACAAATACATGTGGCATGTATGGGGGAATCCGGAGGAGCTGCAGGGCGAATTTACTGTGCAGGCCGTTCGTCAAGGCTCCGACCGGATGATCCCTTTGTTCTCAGCCGACGGGCTCGGCTCGGCCTTGAACGGGGCGGACGCAGCCATCCCGTCGATGTTGACGCTGCCGGAACCGGGAATGTGGCGGCTGATGGCGTTTATCGGCGGAAGGCTGGAAGGCAGCGTCGTCGTGGACGTGCAGTAGCCATCCGTTATGAAGTATAATGAGTCCCATAGCAAAAGACCCGCTTCGGGCGGCATGGGGGAATGAACGATGGCATCGTTAACGGAAGTATTGCGAGAGGCAGTAGCTGCGGGCGTATGGACGCAGGCCGTACTCAGCCAGCCGCGCAAAGGCAGCGGGGCGGTTGCCGATAAGGTGAAGATCAAGCCGGTGCTTTTGAAGAACGGTCTGCACTATCAGTTCTCGCATTATACCGGAACGAAGGTGCTGCACGAGAACGTAGCGCCGGAACAAGCGGCCGGACGCGCCGAAGAGCTGCTGCTGTCGCTTTACAAGCAGGGGCTGCTGCAGACGAGCGATGCGGACTATCATATCCTGTTCAATAAACAGGGCGAAGCGGCCGTGCTGAAGAAGAAGCCGACGCGCCCGAGCGTGGAGCTGGCCCATAACCGCAAAAAGCGGCATGTGCTGGAGGAGGGAACCGCGGTTCCGTTTCTGGTCGAGCTTGGCGTCATGAACGCCCAGGGCAAAGTGCTGGCGGCCAAATACGACAAGTTCCGGCAAATTAACCGCTTCTTGGAGATGATCGACGATATCGTACCGTACTTGCCGCAAAGCCGCACGGTGCGCATCGTCGACTTCGGGTGCGGAAAATCGTATTTGACGTTCGCCCTGTATTATTATTTGCGCGAGAGGCGCGGGCTCGATCTGCATGTCGTCGGACTGGATCTGAAGCAGGACGTGATCAGCCATTGCAACGATCTCGCCGAGCGGTTGGGCTACGGCCGGCTGAGCTTCAAGGTCGGCGATATTAGCCGCTACGATGAGACGGACGAAGCCGATATGGTGGTCACCCTGCACGCTTGCGATACGGCGACCGATGCGGCGCTCGAGAAGGCGGTGCGCTGGAACGCACAGGTTATCCTATCGGTCCCGTGCTGCCAGCACGAGCTGTTCGGGCAAGTCCGCAACGACGCCTTGTCGCCGCTGTTGGCGCACGGCATCCTCAAGGAACGGTTCGCTTCTCTCGTCACCGACGCGGCGCGCGCCCAACTGCTGGAGCTGCTAGGCTATCGGACGCAGGTGCTGGAATTTATCGATATGGAGCATACGCCCAAAAATTTGCTGATCCGCGCCGTCAAGGAAAACGGGCAAGAGGCAAAGAGGCAGTCGGAGGACGAACGGAACGGCCCGGCGGCCGACGCGAAGGCCGTACGTGCGGCAGCCGAAGCTTATCGCACTTTTGCCGGCTCGCTCGGTATTGCGCCTTATCTGGAAAGGGCTCTAGCGGACAAGCTGGCGCCGCTGCTCGGCAG
>NZ_BAAAYO010000002.1:0-699261 GCF_039536325.1 Paenibacillus hodogayensis | reverse complement strand
AGCCCGGCGATGACAAGTAAAGACAATCGAAGCACACCCAAAAGAAAGCTCCCCGAGGAGCTACGGCGATACAGTCGATCGGATGGAACGATGGGTTCCGCGCTTAAACAACGAAGGAAAACCCAGGAGGATACCGAAATTGGAATTGGATAAGGGAAACACGGTGGAACCGGCAGTAAAGGAAAAGCCGGAGCGCCGCAAGAAGCGCATATGGAGCGTCTTCGTACAGCCGCTGCTTATTGCGGGATGTTTGTTTTTTTGGCTCGTCTTTACCCCGATGGGCCAACTGGTCCACGTGGTCGTCTGGTGGAAAACGGTGACGGTGCAGGAGGCCAACGTGTATTTTGCCGTCATGTCGGCGGCCGCTGCGCTGATCAGCCTGATGCTGAGCCGACGCACTCCGAGGGCGGAGGGCTGACGGAAATAGGATAGAAGCAAATAGAAGTCTCCAAACCTGCCTAAGAAGTGGGGATGGAGGCTTCTGTTTGTCATGCAATGGGGACTTGTGGGGCACCCCTTTTACGTTTCGTTACGAAATTGATAAGCTTTTCTTTAGATTTTCGATGTGAAATTGTTAAAAGTTGTCCCGCATAATGGAACCATTCCAACAGACAGGCGGGACGATTCATGAAAACAAATATATATGTCATATATGGCGGACAATCCCCCGAGCACGACGTCTCGTTAAAAACGGCGTTTTCCCTTATCAATCATCTGGACCGAAGCCGTTACGGCGTATACCCGATCTACATCGAGCCCCAGGGCATGTGGCGGGGAGGGGCCGAGCTGACGGTTCCGGTCGACAGCGTGGAGGAGCTGCGGCTGGAGGCCGACGACTGTTCCTCGATGAGCGCTATTTTGAAGCAATGGTATAACGGAGATCGAAGCAAGCATATCGTCTTCCCGGCACTCCATGGCCCGAACGGCGAGGACGGGACGCTGCAGGGCATGCTGGACATGCTGAACGTCCCTTACGTGGGCAACGGCGTATTCGCTTCGGCGGCCGGAATGGACAAAGCGGCAACCAAGCGCCTGATGGAGCAGGCGCGCATTCCCCAAGCGGCCTACCGGGTTGTGACGGAGCAGGAATGGGTCGACGAAGGAGAAGCGCTCGTCTTCGATATCGAGGACGGACTGGGATATCCTTGCTACGTCAAGCCGGCCCGCATGGGCTCCAGCATCGGCATCGAACGGTGCGTCGACCGCTCCGCGCTGCGGGATGCCGCAGCGGGGGCGTTCCGGTACGACCGTAAAATCGTCGTGGAAAGCGAAGTCGTCGGAAGAGAAGTGCAGTTTGCCGTCCTCGGGAACGATCGGCCGTACTGCTCCGAGGGGGGCGAATTCGAGCGGGAGCTGGACTTCTTCAGCTACTCGCGCAAATACGGCAGCGGCAAGCTGACTATGCGGATTCCGGCGAGGCTGGACGCACAGGTGCACGAGCAGCTGCAAAACATGGCGCTGAAGGTGTTCCGCACGCTGGATGGTGCCGGATTGATGCGCGTCGACTTCTTCGTTACCGATGAAAACCACATTTATTTCAACGAAGCGAACACGCTTCCCGGTTTTACCGAAAACAGCATGTACCCGGCGATGCTGACCTACAACGGGCTGTATTCGTTCTCCGGGCTGCTGGACGAATTGATCCGGCTTGCCCTGGAACGGTTCGCGAACACAAGACAAGGCCAGACGGGGGGGACGGGATCATGATCAGACGAACGATACGCGACATAGCCGCGATGATCGGTGCGGATCACGCGACCGATCTGCCGGAGACGTCAGTCCAGGGCGTGTGTACGGACACCCGGACCGTGACTCCGGGCGCATTATTCGTCCCGATTCGTGGACCGCGGTTCAACGGGCATCACTATGCGGCCGATGCGCTGGCGAAGGGAGCGGCTGCCGCGTTATGGGAGAAAGGGGAGCCGGGACGGCCGGACCATCCGGCCGTCATCGAGGTGGACGATGCGTTGGCGGCGCTTCAGCGGCTGGCACGGGAATATCGGCGTCAGATCGGCGCCACGGTTATCGGCATTACCGGCAGCAACGGCAAAACGTCGACGAAGGACATGCTCGCCGCGCTGCTTTCGACTACGTTCCGTACGCACAAAACGAACGGCAACCTGAACAACCATCTGGGCGTGCCGCTTACACTGCTGGGTATGGAGGAAAATACGGAAATGGCGGTCGTGGAGATGGGGATGTCCGCGCTCGGGGAAATTGCGGCATTGGCGACTATCGCCGAACCCGATGCGGCGATCATTACGAGCGTGAGCGAGGTGCATCTTGGCGATTTGGGCACAAGGGAGCGCATCGTGCAGGCGAAGCTGGAGATCGTCGGTCCGCTGCGCCCCGGAGGCTTGCTGGCTTATTGTGGGGACTACCCGCAGCTGGAGGAGGAGATCGGCCGATCCGGCTTTCGAGGCAAAAGGATCGCTTACGGCGTGCAGCCGTCCAACGAGCTGCGCCCGCTGCATTGGCGCGCCGACGATAGCGGCTTCGCCTTCGTGCTGGACGAGCGGGAGCCGGACAAATTCGCTGCGCCGATTCATGGCAGACACCAGATGGTGAACGCGCTCGGCGCGATTGCCGTGGCCCGCCATTTCGGAGTGCCCGAGCAGTCGATACGCGAAGGGCTGTACGGCGCCGCCTTGAGCGGCTTGCGCAACGAGGTGGTGCGCGTCGGCGAATGCCTCATCCTGAACGATGCGTACAAATCGAATCCGGCCAGCGTCCGGGCAGCCTTGCAAACGTTATACGATTTCCGCAAGCCGAAGCGAAAAATAGCCGTGCTTGGCGATATGGTCGAGCTGGGAGAGGAGTCGGAGCAGTTGCACCGCGACTTGGGCCGGGAGCTGGATCCCGGGCGGATCGATCTGGTCGTGACAGTAGGAGCGTCGGCAGCCCGTATGGGGGAAGAAGCTGTACCGCGCTTCGGCGCAGACCGTGTCGCCATCTGCGCCGACAAGGAGCAGGCGATTGCGCGCTTGCTGCGCGAGACGCTGGACGATTGCGTCGTGCTGCTCAAGGGCTCGAGGGTGTTGGGGCTGGAGTCGATTGAGCAAGCGCTGCGGGACAAAGGAGCGGTTGGGCGATGAAGATATCGTCCCCGGTGAGAGAGGCCGCCTGGATCGAGCTCGATCTTCGCGCCATGCAGGACAATATGGCTGCCATCCGCGGCAGGCTGCCGCAGGACTGCGCGTTCATGGCGGTGCTCAAGGCCGACGGCTACGGCCATGGCCTGCAAGCCACCGCGCGGGCTGCGACGGAAGCGGGAGCGGATGCGATCGCCGTCGGAACGCTGCGGGAAGGGCTGCTGCTGCGGGAGTCGGGTATCCGCCTGCCGATCCTGGTTTTGACGCCGTCTGATCCGGACAAGGCGGAACTTGCGGCCGAATGCCAAATTTCCTTGCCGGTATTCTCCGCGGAAGGATTGGAGGAGATGCAAAATAGCCGCAGGAGCGGCCGGCGGCTGAACGTTCATCTGAAATTCGATACGGGGATGGGGCGGTTCGGCATTCGCGACGAACGCGAGCTGGCCCGGCTGCTGCCGATGCTGCAATCCGGCAAATTCGCGTTGGAGGGCGTATACACCCATCTGGCTGCGGCCAATCAGGCGGATACGGGGTTTGTCCGGGAACAGCTGGAACGGTTCGCCCGTATGCGCAGGCTGGTCGAAGCAGCGGGCTTTACGGGCTTCATTGCTCATTTCGCCAATAGCGCAGCGGCCATCCGTTTTCCCGGGCAGGCGCTCGATATGGTGAGGGTGGGGGCATCTTTGTTCGGCATTACGCCGATTGACGGACAGGAGGCAGGAACGCCTGAAGTCCCGCTCCGGCCTACCTTTTCGCTGCATACGCGCATTGTGCACGTCAAGAGGATCGAATGCGGAGAGAGCGTCGGGTACGACCGGTCATATATCGCGGACAGCGATCAGTGGATCGCCACGCTGCCGATCGGCTATGCCGACGGCTGGTCGCGACGGTGCCGCGGCATGCCCGCACTTGTCAACGGGCAATGGGCGTACGGGGTCGGCAATGTCTGCATGAATCAGACGTTGATCCGGCTATCCGAATATGTTCCGGTCGGAACTCCCGTAACGCTGATCGGCGTAAACGGCGGCCAGTCGATCGCTCTCCGCGAGGTGGCGGAGGCGATGGGTACCATCTCGCAGGAAGTATTGACCAGCCTGGGCAACCGATTGCCGCGCCTATACACATAATGTAGACTGCGATAACCGAGCTACGCCCCCCGGACGCAAGTCCGGGGGGCGTAGTCGTGAGATCGAGTTTATGCCGTTTAGTCGGCTTTAGGCGGCATCAGCCGAGTCGTGACGCCTATCCGGTTCCAAGCGTTGATCACGACGATCTGCATCACAATTTCCGACGTTTGCTTCTCGTCGAAATAATGCCGCACCTCATCGTACACGTCATCGGGCACATGGGTGTCGGCGACTAGCGTGACAGCTTCGGTCAAAGCGAGTACGGCTCGTTCTTCCGGTGTAAAGAAGGACGTCTCCCTCCATGCGTTCAACGCGTAGATGCGCTGCTCCGTCTCGCCCAGCTTGCGGGCGTCCCGGGCGTGCATATCGATGCAGAAGGCGCAGGAATTGATTTGCGAGGCGCGGATTTTGATCAGCTCGCGCAGCGGCTTCGGAATACTGGCACCCTCGATATAGGCCTCGAGTCCGAGCATAGCCTGATAAGCGGCCGGGTTGACGCTGTTCATGAGAAAACGGGTTTTCATATACAATTCCTCCTGTCCCGTAAGGGATGTTGTCGTTTCATAGGATAAGACAACATACAGGACGGTTTTGTGACACCCCGCATTACTCGCCGATTAATTTATCCGGATTGGAGACGGCGTATATGCGTGTAATAAGGCCCGTTTGGGGATCGAAGGAGAAGCTCCATATGGCGTCAGGCATAAAAGTCCGCCTGACGCGCATGCCGGTTTCGCCATTGACGGTGACGGGATCGACTCCATCGGCAAACGCGCGCTTGCGGGCGATGCCCGCAAGGAAGGCGCCGACCCGCTCGATGCCGGCAAGCGGACGCATGGCGGACCGCACCTTGCCTCCTCCGTCCGTCATCAGAACGACGGAATCTGCCAGCAAACCGATTGCCGTGGCAATGTTGCCTTGTCGCATCGCTTCGATAAAGGGCCCGACGTTCGATCGCTCGGTTTCCCCGCTTGAAACCGCATCGTATCCGGCTTCGGTTATTTTGCGCCGCGCGCGGCTCAATATTTTCCGGCAATTGTCTTCGGTTTTGCCGATAATCCCGGCGATCTCCGCATACTCGAAGTCGAAAGCCCCGCGCAGCACGAAGACGGCCCGTTCCATCGGCGAGAGCAGCTCCAGCATAACAAGATAGGCGTAGCGGATTTCTTCCGCCAACTCCAGCCTATAGCCGGGCTCGGCTTCCGTTCCGGCGTACAGCGGTTCCGGCAGCCAAGGCCCAGGGTACAGCTCCTTGCGTTTTTTGGCGGATTTCAGGCTATTGAGGCAGCGGTTGGCCACCGAGCGGGAGAGAAAAGCTTTCAGATTGTCAATGCTGTCCGGATCGACCGAATGAAGCGAGACGAAGACGTCCTGAACGGCATCCTCGGCTTCCGTGCGCGATCCAAGCAGCCGGTAGGCGATCGAGAACAACAGCTTCCGGTACGTCTCGTACGCCGACTCCATATTCATGGGGAACCTCCTAGTTAGCGGAAAGTTGAAGAAGCGGCCGGCTCCGGACGGGCGCAGCGTGGCGGCAGCCACAGCTGGACGTCGGAACGGCAAACCGCAAGCAGACTTCTCCCGTCGCGGTCGAAGGGGAAGTCTGCTTGTCGGTGGAGAGGAGCGGACGGGAGCGCCGTTACATACGGTTTTTACCGTCCGGACGAAGCATACTGCGCAAGGCGGCGGCCTGCTCGTCGGTTATATCCTTGCCGCCATAGCGGACTTCCTCGTACAGCGGGATAACCTCGCTTTCGTCGCTTCCGAGCGGTGCGCGGCGGGTCAGCTCCTGGCGCGTTTCGCGCGGTGTCCGGCTCTCGTCGTGCTTGTAACCGGCGGCGATCCGCCGCAGCAGCAGGAGGCGGTAAGCGTACCGCACCCGCTCGCGGTTGTCGGGCAGCTCCTCCCAGCCGGGAAGCCTGCGGAACGTATCGGCCAGCCGCGAGGTCCATTGTTTGCTCTTGGCGCGTACCCATTCCCTGCCGTCAAGCAGCGATTGCTTCTCGTCCACGTAGCCCGCCTCGTTCGAGTTGTCCAGCCGCTCGCCATACCAGCCGAGCAGCCGCCGGAGCCACCGTCTGACGTATTTGCTCGCGATATAGAGAAGCCAACATGCTCCGGCGGCAAGCAGGAGCGCCACGACTACGTAGAGCACCTTTTCCAGCAGGAGAGCCAAGGCAGACGGCTGCCCGGGAGGGAGTAGGCCCGACATATCGGGTGGCGGCTCGGCCGGGGGAGGCTGCCCGCCCTCATCCGAAGCGAACAGGCTCAGCAGCTTGCGTATGAGACCGATAACCCCGAAGAATACATACAGCGCGGCCCGTTTAACCGCGGACGCGATAGCGCCGATGGAAGCGATCAGTACGATGGCGGCGAATACGGACAGGACGAGCGTCCGGTTGCGCCAGCGCGTTTCGGCGCTTACCCGGCGCTTGCCGTCCTGTGGCGAACCGGACGATTGGCCGGATAGGCTCAGACTGTTCGTCCGGTATAACGCGGCCCCCAGCGCGACGATGCCCAGTACCGTAACCGAGACGGAGTAAGGAGCGGTCGTCTCGAAACGCGGAACCAGCAGAGAAGCGATAAAGTAGCCGAGCATGCCGATCCACAGAAGGCCCGAAGGGAACGAACTCGACCAGCCCCACAGCCGGTTCTGGCTGCCGCGTATCCATGACAAGATCCATAATGCCCCATTAAGCAGGAAGATCGGTATGGCCGGCCAGGAGGCGTACCAGGCGATCAGGCCGGGAAGGGCTATGGCCGTCAGCAGAGACAGCCACTTGCGCGTCGCAGGAAAGGTGTCGTGAAACGCGAATCCGGCGAGATAGAAGACGGATACAATGGCGAGCCAGATCGAAAAGACCGGGGCCATATGGGGGACGAGCGCATACAGGACGACGACAAACGGGTAGTACAGCAGCAGCTCACCGAGACCTTGGCACCAGGCAAGCATCAGGCGTTTCAATCGGTTTCCGCTCATAACGACTCCACGCTCCCCGCCGATTTCGCCGAAGCGACCGCAACATAACCGGCGGATGCATCGGGCTCGCTTGTCGAGGCGGAAGAGGACGAAACAGGATAGTCGTAGGAAGGCAGCGGTTCGTCGGTCAACGGTACGATCCGTACCGCGTTGCCGTTCAGCCGCAGCCGCTCGAATACACCTTCCAGCTTATCGCTTACATAGGAAGTGAGGATGATGTAATCGGTGCCGGACACTCCCTGCAGCAGATCGTGCTCCATAAATTCGGCGAAATCTTCGGTCCGCTCGATTTGCAGCATCGCCATCGCCTCGTACAGATCGGCCAAGTGGGCGTCGCCGCCTGAAGGCAGGATGCGTACCGGCTGCCTCGGCAGGTCGATAACGGGGCCGTTGCAAGCGAAGCCGGTATCGATTCCTTGCGCAAGGCATGATTCGGCGATGGCCGCGGCATAAGCGATTCCTTTTTCGATCCGTTCGGGCATCGTCACAGCCCCCCACATCGTTTCCGTAATTTCCATATTGAGCACGATCATAATCCGGTGGTCGGCGGTGAAATCCCGCCGGTGCACCTGAAGCGAGCCTGCCCGAGCAGTAGCGCTCCAGTTGATCATATTCATCGTGTCCCCGTAGCGGTATGGCCGCACCCCGGCGATCCGGAACGGATCGTCGACGATCCAGCGCTGCACCGAAACGTCGCCCTGCCAGCTATGAGAGGGCAACGGGATGTCGCCGAGCGGGATTCTCGGCGGATAGACGAGCAGACGCGTCTGTCGTTCGAACGACAACATCCGGTACGTCGTGAACAGACCGAGCAGATCGCCGCTCGTCATCGTCGCCGATTGCAGGTCGTAGCAGCCTCGTTTCAGGCAGAGGATGCGGTGACGGCGCGTAATTTGCGTATAGGGCATCAGACTGAACAAGCTCCGGTGATTTTGAAACAGTTCCCCGCTCGAAATATCCAGATTCGCTTGGCTGTGAAAACGCAGGCCGGACTGCATCAGCGATTCCAGCCGCAGCCACGGAAGCGGCAGCAGCTTGCGGTTGGCAATAACCTCGATCAGCTGCACTTCTTCCCCCTGAAAACAGGCGGGAACATCGAAGCGACGACTGTAACGGACATGACGCAGACCGAGCCATTGGTACAGTTTCCCTTGCGCAAACAGCACGAGCGCGGTGACGAGCAGCAGCCAATGTACGCTCATACGGATCAACCCGGCTTTTCCGAGAGATCTTCCGCCGGTACGGGAAGCTCGCGCAGCAGCTGATCGAGGACCGCTTCGGCCGCATGCTCCTTCAGCCGCGTCGCATGCCGGAGCAGCAGACGGTGGGCGAGCACCGGCTTGGCCATCGCCTTAATATCATCAGGCAGCACGTATTCGCGTCCTTGCAGAATAGCACGCACTTGCACGGCTTTGAGCAGCGATTGGCTGCCGCGCGGGCTTACGCCCAAAGCGACGTCGGCATGGCTGCGCGTCTTCTCCACCAACTGTACGATGTAAGCGAGCAGCTCGTCGTGGACAATGACTTGCGAGTACGCCTGCTGGGCTTCCGCTATCGTCTCGCCGTCGGCTACGCTCTCCAGCGCATCGAGGGGATTGTCCTGCTTGAACCGTTTCAAAATATCGATGCCGTCCTCGCGCGTCGGGTATCCCATGCGCACTTTCAGCAGGAAACGGTCCAGCTGCGCCTCCGGCAGCGGAAACGTCCCCTGATTTTCCACCGGATTTTGCGTGGCGATGACCATAAAGGGCCGACTTAGGCTGCGCGTCTCGCCGTCGATGCTCACCTGCCGTTCCTCCATGCATTCCAGCAGGCTCGATTGCGTGCGCGGCGTTGCCCGGTTAATCTCGTCGGCCAGCAAAATGTTCGTAAAGACAGGCCCGGGACGGAACTGAAACTCCCCTTCCTTCTGATTGAAATAGTTGATCCCGCTCAAGTCGGAGGGCAGCAGGTCCGGGGTAAACTGGATGCGTTTGCACGAGCAGCGCAGCGATTTGGCCATCGCTTTGGCCAGCATCGTCTTGCCGGTGCCCGGCACATCCTCGAGCAGCACGTGCCCGGAGGCGATCAGCGCGATCAGCAGATGTTCGATAACCTCCTCCTTGCCGACGATCACTTTGCCGATATTGCGCTTCACGTCTTGCGCCAACAGGCGAATATCCGCTACTTGCATAGAAGGGCACGCTCCTTTGGTGGGCAGGTATGTAAACTGCGGCTGAATCGCGGTCGTTCCCCCTTAAATGACGCCGATAAAGGTTTTTCTTATTTTACCATACATTCAGTGGTGTGTATAAAATCAAACAGGTACAATGGGATGGATAATGCTTGAAAGAAAGGGAGGGATTTGTCCTATGGAGAAAACCGTGCAGGCCGCCGTCGTAGTGGGCAAAATCGGGTTGGCGTTCGTGATGGCCTTCGTGCTGACGCTGATCGGAATGATCCCGGTGGTGGCGATGCTTGCCGTCGGCCAGGGAGACGGAGCGGACGGGACGCTTACGATCGAAAAGCTCGTTTCCGATCCAACCTTTGTATACGGCTCGACGATCGCACAGGCTGTCGGCTTTATCGCCGCCGTCCCCCTGATGTACGCGCTGTTCGAGCGCCGGAATCGCTGGCCGATCGGCTGGAAGAAACGGGGGGCAACGGCCGATCTGCTGCGGGGAGCGATGATGGGTATCGTGCTGATGTCGGCGATATTTGCGGTTATGTGGATCGGCGGCGCGGTACGGATCGTGTCGTTCAGTCTGGATGCTCCGATAGGGAGAGAGCTTGCCGCATATGTGCTGTTTTTTGCCCTCGTCTCACTGAACGAAGAGCTGTTCAGCCGTGGCTACGTGCAGGGACTCATCCGTCATCGCTTCGGTGCGATCGCGGCCGTGGGCTGCTCCTCCCTGTTTTTTGCGCTCATGCATGCGTTCAACCCTGGTGCGCTGGCGCATCCGCTGCCCTTATTCAATATATGGGTCGCGGGCATTTTGCTTGGCATATGCCGGGAGGTGTCGGGATCGCTCTGGCTGCCGATCGGACTGCACTGGACATGGAATTACGTACAGGGCAACATATTCGGCTTCGAAGTATCCGGTACGAAGGTGATAGCTCCGTTGAAGCTGGAGCCGTTGGGCTCAAGCGTATGGTCCGGCGGTTCGTTCGGGGCGGAGGGAAGCCTGATCGCGACGGTAGTCATGGCGACGGCTATTTGGTATTTGTGGATAAGGAGCAGCAAGCGGCGCGGCATCGAAGCGAAATAAGCGTCAGGGATAGTGGGGGGGCCTTCAGGGACAAAAGAGATGTCGATCGAAACGCGCGCGGTGACCGGAACGGAGGCGAATAACGGAACGTCTGCCGGCGAATGCTAGTATACAAAGGGACCGCTAAGGACATGACGGTTGAGGTATGGCTTGGTTCGCATGGCATTTATCGACTGATCGATAGGCCGGGAGGTGAAGGCGGTTTTGCTCTGGGTAAGCATTGCATTGGGATTGTTTATATTCCAAATCGCTACCATTCTCGTGCTCGATTTCCGCAATCCGTCCAAAGCGGTAGCCTGGCTATCGATTTTGTTCATTTTTCCGGTGATCGGCTTTTTCATGTATTATTTCTTGGCCAAGGAGTATAAGCAGCGTAAAAAAATGCAACGGAAAGACCGCAGAGTGATCAGCGAAATCCGCCGCGCTCACCGGGTGAAGGCGGAAAAAGCGGCTGCGGGAGACGCTGCGCGCCGTTGCGAAATATTCGGCGAGCACCGGCTGCTCGGTCTGCTCAGCAACATTCCTGGCTCGCCGATAATCTCGGGCAACCGAATCGAGCTTTATGATAAAGCGGAAGAGCTGTATACGGACTTGTTGAAGGGGATGGAACTTGCCCGCTCCTTCATCCATGTCCAATTTTATATTGTGCGGGACGACAAGGTCGGCGAACGGTTCAAGCAAATGATGATCCGCAAAGCCCGGGAAGGGGTTGCCGTCCGGCTGCTGTACGACGGCGTCGGCAGCTACAAGCTCGGGCGACGTTATATCGAGGAATTAAAGCGGGCCGGCGTGGAGGTGCACGTCTTCCTGCCGCCTTTGATCGCGTTCTTCGACAAGCGGATCAATTACCGCAATCACCGCAAAATTGTCGTCATCGACGGCAAGGCGGGCTACCTGGGCGGCATCAATATCGGGAACGAGTATATCGGGGGCGATCCGAAGCTCGGCTATTGGAGAGATACGCACATCCGCATCGAGGGGGGCAGCGTTTACTACATGCAGCATACGTTCGCCGCGGACTGGGCGTTTGCAAGCGGTAAAACGTTGATCGATCCGAAATATTTCCCCGAGCAGGAGCAGGTAGGCGACGAGACGGTGCAACTGATCGCAAGCGGCCCGGACGCACCGTGGGATGCCGTTCTCGAAGTGTTTTTCGGAGCTATGGCGGTGGCGCGCAACCGCATTTACATAACGACACCGTACTTCATTCCCGATTCGAGCATTGCGATGGCGCTCAAGACGGCTGCCGTCAGCGGAGTAGACGTGCGTATTATTTTGCCCGGCGTGCCCGATGCGCGCATCGTTCATTGGGCGTCGTTGTCCTACGTGCCGGAGCTGCTGCAGGCGGGGGTACGCTTTTATCAATACCAGAAAGGGTTTATTCACGCCAAGACGCTAATTATCGACCGGATGCTGGCGACGGTCGGCACGGCCAATATGGATATGCGCAGCTTCTTCAGCAATTTCGAGATTATGGCCGTCCTGTACGACCGCAGCACGATCATCCGGTTGGAGCGGCAGTTTTTGACCGATGTGGCCGACAGCAAGGAGATCAAGCCGGCCGAGTTCGAGAGCCGCTCGAAGTACCAAAGGGCGAAGGAAGCGGCCGCTCGCATGCTGGCTCCGTTGTTCTAACGGGACTTGGGGCATATCCGGCAGGCGCAGTTAGATTAAGATTTTGCGAAAATTGTCGCTTTCCCTCCGAAAATGGAAGGATAACCCTGCCTTCATGTCGAATGATGACTTTTAGGCAGCTGCCATCATCAGGGGGGACATTATGATTTCATTATCGGAAGCAAGGAAGAAGCAGGTCGATTTTATCGGACTGACCGATGCCGACCTGAACCGGCTGCAAGCGAAGCAGCCGCAATTCGAGCGGGTGGTCCAGGCGCTGGTGGACGAGTTGTACGAGCGCATCTCGGCGCAGCCGGAGCTGCTAGAGATCATACGGACGCACAGTACGCTGGAGCGGTTGAAGCAAACCCAGCAATGGTACTTTTTATCCATTGCCTCCGGGGTGTTGGACGAGGAATACATAGGCAGAAGGATACAGATCGGGGAAATTCATTCCCGCATCGGTTTGACCAGCGAGTGGTATCTGGGTACGTACATGCTTTATTTGAATTTGGCCACCGCCCATTTCCAGCAAGTCATGCCCGACGATTGGCAGCAGGTCGTCTTTTCCGTATCCAAAATGTTCAACCTCGATTCGCAATTGGTTCTGGAGGCGTACGAGCGATCGGAGAAGAATAAAGTCGAGCGCCTTGTCGAGGAGCAGCAGGACATATTGCAGGTCGTGACGACGGCGGTACAGGAGCTGGCGGCGATGATGGTGGAGCTCGGTGAAAGCAGTCAGGCGGTTGCCGACACGGCGGAACGGACGGCGGCCTCTCAGGAGAACGCCAACGAGCTCGTGCGGGAGCTGACCGACGAGATCGCGCAAATTCACGGGATGGGCGAGCTGATGCAGGAAATATCCGATCAGACGCACTTGCTTGGTCTGAATGCGGCGATAGAGGCGGCGCGGGCTGGCGAGCACGGACGGGGCTTCGAAGTAGTGGCCAACGAGGTACGCAAGCTGGCGTCCCGCTCCAAGGATGCACTCGTTCAGGTCGAGGATAAGCTGGGGGCGATTGCCGCCAAGCTGGAGCGGGTCCGTTCGGAGTCGGAGCAGACGGCGTCCCATGCCCGGATGCAGGCCAGCAGCTCGAAGGAATTGTCCTCTTTCGTGCTGATGATCGAGCGGGTGACGGCGGAGCTGGAAGGCTTGAAGAAGACGGCGGATTAACCTTGAATCCGACAACAGAAAGGAACGGCAAGCGGCGAAGCTTCGGGGCTTCGGCGACTGCCGTTCTTTTTTCTTGTCAGCTGTTGGGAATGAATGAGAGCACCCGGTCCAGCGTCTGCGGAGGCGTGCGGGCAATCAGATCGCCTTTGGCACGCAGCCGTTCCTCCATATTGAGCAGATGGAAGTCGCGCGGATCGGCATTGCCTTCGACCTCGCTCCACTCCAGCGGAGCCGATACCGAGGCGGCTTCGCGGGCGCGCGGCGTATAGGGACTGGACAGTGTTTTGCCGTACCAATGCTGAAGGTAGTCCACGTAAATCAGGTCGCCGCGATTTTTTTTCAACCGTTCGATCGTGAACAGCTTGGGATATTGCTGCACCAAATATTGCCCGAGGAAATGCCCGATGCTTCGCAGCTGCTCGAAGGTGTAAGGCTTGGCAAGCGGAATGTACAGCTGGATGCCTGTAGCGCCGGACGTCTTCGGCACCGCACGGATTCCCATCCGGTCGAGCGCTTCGCCGATCAGCAAGGCGGCCTTCATTAGGCGGGGTTCTCGCTCCAAGGTCGGATCAACGTCGATCAGCCATTCGGCCGGCAGCATCGAGCCGATTCGGTGGAACGAGGCGTGGAATTCCAGACAGGCGAGATTGCCGAGCCAGAGCAGCGTTGGCAGCGAGTCCAAATGCACGTATTGGATGCCGTCCAGCGGTGCGGTGCGAACGAACTCCGGCGTAGGCTCGGGGCAGTTTTTCTGGTAAAACGATTTTCCGTGCACGCCGTTCGGGTAGCGGATCGTCGTCAGATGCCGGTCCCGGCAATAGGGCAGCAGGTAAGGAGCGAGTCCGATCAGCTTCTCCAAATAAACGAGCTTCGTAATCCCTCGCTCCGACCAAAGCATTTTATGCGGATTCGTTACCGTAATCTCGTGCCCCTCCACCGTGATGGAGCCCTTCGTGGCCGTCGCCATTTTCGTTCCTCCTTCAACCGTCCGTATCGCTTAGCTGCCGTGTCGTGCACAGAAGTTC
The DNA here is from genome assembly GCF_039536325.1 of Paenibacillus hodogayensis. NCBI lineage: Bacteria > Bacillati > Bacillota > Bacilli > Caryophanales > Paenibacillaceae > Paenibacillus > Paenibacillus hodogayensis. The sequence continues at coordinate 685,001 of NZ_BAAAYO010000002.1, read as the reverse complement.
AAGATGATCCGCATCGAGCAAAGACTGGATCGTCGGATGGCGCATGACGCCATCGGCAGTCCAGTTCAAAAATTGTACCTTCACGGCAATTTCGGGGCGCACCCATATGGCATCCTTGCTTCTTTCCGGTTTATTGGCGAACGGGCGCTCCTCGGCTCTTATCGTCTCGATGCGCCGGGTAAGCCGCTCCCAATCCGCTCCGGTTAGCTTGGCCGATCCGGCATGACCGATATACACCAAGGCTCCCCGCTCGTCGTAAACACCGAGCAGCAGCGCATTGACGATGTTGTCCCGGAAGGTAACGCCTCCGATGACGGCGTACAAATCCCGAAACAGCTTTATTTTTTGCCAACGCCGGTCTTTGCCGCCCCAAGGATACAGGCTCGTCAAGTCTTTGCAGACGATGCCCTCCATGCCGTAGCCGCGCATGACGCCGAGCAGCACCTCCCCGTCCTGCGCATTGCTTACGAGCTGCACCAGTCCGTTCGGCACCACGATCCGTTCCAGAAGCTGCTGGCGTTCGGAAAGCGGCCGGTTGTTGCACCAATTACCGTCGCAGTACAACACATCGAACACCATATACGAAACGGGAATGCGGTTGAGCGCCAAGCGGATTTTTCCGTCCGAACGCAGCTGATCCCGCTTCATGATCTGCTGGAAGGAAGGTTTGCCGTTCTCCAGCGCGATCAATTCCCCGTCCAGAATAACCGACCCGGCGCGGCAGTAAGAACCGACGTCGGCCAATTCGGGGTACTGCATCGTCCGGTCGTTGCCGCTGCGGTTCCACAGCTTGACGTTCGTTCCGTCATAATAGACAAGCATGCGCACCCCGTCCCACTTGACTTGGGATATCCATTCCGGGCCGCTGGGCACCCGTTCGACGCGAATCGGCTCGAACGGTACAATCGGCTTTAGCTCCATTATTTCCTCCTGTAATCAGTTGAACCAACTTATCAGCGGATCAGGAGACGGTTTCTTTTTTCGTCTTTTTGCTTGCTTTCGGTTTTGCGGCCGGTTTGGTCGGCTCTGCGGCTTGGGTCGGCACGTTAGCCGGCTTTGCGGCTTCCAGGCTGGCCTGCAGTGCGGCCATTAGATCGACCACATTCGTCTGCGGTGCTTCCGGCGATATCCGGATCTCTTCCCCGGCGATTTTTTGCTGAATCATCTCCAGCACCTTGTCCCGGTAATCGTCCTTGTACGATTCCGGCGCGAACGGAGTGGACAACTGCTCAATGAGCATCTTGGCCATCGTCAGCTCTTTTTCGTTCACCGACGGATTTTCCGGCAAGTTGGGCACTTGGGAGATCGAACGGATTTCGTCGGGATAGAAGATCGTCTCCATGGCAATGCAGTCCTCGATGATGCGGATTGCCGCCAAGCTGCTTTTGGAGCGGATCGATACTTTGGCGATGCCAATCTTGCCGGTCTGGCGCATGGCTTCCAGCAGCAGGCTGTAAGCGTTCGTTCCGGTATCGCTGGGGGCGAGATAGTACGTTTTTTGAAAATAAATCGGGTCGATTTCCTGCAAATCGACGAAATCCAATATTTTGATTTCTTTGTTCGCTTCCGACAAGCTGTCCAGCTCTTCCTTCTCGAACAGCACGAACTTGCCGGGCTCGTACTCGTAGCCGCGCGATATTTGCTCCCACTCTACGGCTTTCTCGCAATGCTGGCACGTGCGGACATACGACAGCGGCGTTCCGCACTCCTTATGGATGTATTTCATCGCAATGTCCTTGTCTTCCGTGGCGGTAAACATTTTGACCGGCACATGGACCAGACCGAAGCTGATCGCGCCCTTCCATACCGTATGCATGCCGTTTTTCCTCCTCTGCCTGACGCCTGCTCCAAGCGGATTCATGCGCCGGTTTATTCCAATTTCCGTTTTGGTTATCCTGCTTATCAGTGTTCACCAAAAACGACCGTTCTACACCCTGCCCTCCCATCTAACAGCATATGAGCGGCGCGTTTGCCGTATGCCCCCGGCCGGTTTGGGCAACCTAAGCTCGCATGCCATAACCGTTTCGGGAGGAGGGAGCGAATGGACGAGCGGCAGCAGAGCGATGCCGATCACGAAGGTCGCGAGCAATACGATATGGACGTCGACCGGATGATCAACGAAGGCTTGGGCGGCGGCAATGTAACGCTGCATAACGGACTGATAGAGGAAACGTCGACCGACACGATGACAGACGGCGAATCCTGAGTCGAAGCAAGCCGTCGGGGTTGCAAGGAGCCATCATCGTATAAGTAACGGAAGCGGGCAGCCTTTGACTGGTGCCCGGAAAACCAACAAAAAAGAACGAAAAAGAACGAGATCCGAGGGGAGCTTTCCCCAAAGATGCTCGTTCTTCTATTTAAACCAAACTCCGCCGAACGGCACGATCTCGCGCAGCAGCCGCTTCATCAAGCTATCCTGCTCGACGAACTGCTCCAGCCGGGCGTCGGGCCTGCCGACCTGCAGCAGAGCGCTACCCGCTCCGGTCATTTTCCATTGGAAGCTCATATGCTGGCTGGCGAGATGGTTGCCGTACACGCTCAGATCGATGGAGGCGTTGTGCGGATAGGCAATCAGCGAATGCGTATCGATGTAGGAAGGCTTCTCGGGGTCCAGCTTCCATTCGCGAAGCGGTCCGGCGGAGATGATGCCGATCGTGCCTTGTCCAGAAAATTTCATGCGCATGACGTCCTTGGTAGCTATCATATTTTTGAAGCTTTGCAGAACGCTTTTCATCTGGACGCCTTCGGAGTAAAAAAGCAGATGGCGAAATTCGAACAGCAAATCCTCGTTGCCGGCAAGCGACAGGCAGTGCAGCGAATAGCCGCCGGGGAGCGCCAGCATCAGCCGCGCCGGTCCGCTGAGCCGGGAACGGATCAGCTTTTTTTTGCGATACATGCCTTGCAAATTCATCAACTTGTCCTCGCGCTGCGCCGACTCGCCCTCGAAGGCGATAATTTGCTGCGGATGCAGCACGTGCAGCGCTTCGCCCCGCTCCAGCGCAAGCTCGGCGAAAGAGGCGTGGGGGACGGTCCCGGACATGCTGTCGGAGCGGATCTCCATAGGTCAAGCCCCCTTCGTCATGACAAAATTACAAATGTCTGCTCCTGAGCAGCAGCCGGAACAGCCGGGACGAGACGAAATAAAGAAAGACAAGAATAACGGCGGTCCATATGAGCGTCCAGGTTCGTTTGGAGCGCTCTGTTCTTGTTTGCTCGGCCTGTTGCAGCCCATTGACGGCTTGCGTCAAATGCTCGTTTTGCAACGCGAGCTGTTCGTTTTGTTTAGCCAGCCGTTCGTTATCGAGACGTAGCTGCTGCTCGGCTTGGCGGTACTGCTCGACCGTCTCCTGCGATTTACGCATCGCCTCGTCGATTTGCTTGGAGGCATCCTCCAACTGCTGCTTGGTCGTATCGTACTGATCGCGCAGTTCGTCCACCTGACCGGGCAGCTGCATCCAGCCCTTCACCTTGTCGATGACGTTGGCCTGGGCCGGAAGCGGGGCAAGCGCAGTCATCAGTAAGGCGGCAATCGACAGCGCGAGCAATCGAACGCCGGCTGCCCATCGGACGCCCGTCCGTGCCGGGAGGCTTGCTTTATCTGGAATTCGCTGTTGTCGCATACTGTCGAACACCTCCGAATCTTTTTACTCCGTTCTATGTCTTCATCTATCATTATACGAAAAAAATGTCGATTCGTTTCTTTGAATCTGCCATTTTTGCAGAAAAACCGCCTACTTCGACCCCTGGTCGCGCGGGCGAGTTGTTGCGGCGTTCCGGCCGTACCGATATAATAGGTACAAGTTGAAACGGGAGGACGTCGTGTGGCGGGCGTGGACGAATTTGCATTGATCCGCATGCTGAACCAGAGCGGAATGAAAGGTGTGCCCGGCCCTGCGGGCTCGGGCGTAAGCGTAGGCATCGGCGACGATGCGGCGGTGCTGCGCTCCGCCGGAGGGACCGAGCTGGTCGTCTCCTGCGACACGATGGTCGAATCGGTCCATTTCAAGCCGGAAACGATGACATACCGGGATATCGGGTATAAAGCGATGGCGTCAAGCTTGAGCGACCTGGCGGCGATGGGAGCCAAGCCGCGCTGGGCGCTTGTTGCCTTGGCTTCCTCGCGCGGACTGTCTGCTGCCCGGCTCGGGGAGCTGTACGACGGATTGTACGCCTGCGCCAACCGTTATGGCGCGACGATAGTCGGCGGGGATACGACATCGTCTCCGGGCGGATTAACCGTCACGGTCACGGTCATCGGCGAAGCCGCCGTAGGGCGGGCGCTGTTGCGTTCCTCCGCCAAGCCGGGGGATGCGGTATTCGTCACCGGCCCGCTCGGGGCGTCGGCCGCCGGGCTGCGGTATTTGCTTGCGCAGGGCGAAGCCGCTCCGCTTCTGGAGGCGCTGCCGGACGCGATTCGTCCGCTCGCCCGCGCCCATCGGATGCCGGAGCCGCGCATCGTTGCCGGTCTGCTGCTGGGTGAAGCCCGCACCGGATTGTGCGGGGCGCTGAACGATATTAGCGACGGCTTGGCTAGCGAGGCGTGGGAAATCGCCGAAGCGTCGGATGCGCATATCCGGCTATTCGGACATTGTATCCCGCAGCTGGACGAGCTTCGCGCTTATGCCGCCGAGACCGGACTCGACCCGCTCGATTTGGCTTTGTATGGCGGAGAGGACTACGAGCTGGTCGGGACGGTGCGGGCCGACGGCGTGGACGAGCTGAGCGGGATTTTTGCACAGGCGGGGCTGCGGTTCTGGGTTGTCGGCGAAGTCGCCGAAGCTTCTCCGTACGGGAGTCCGGCCGGAGTCACCTTTATTCGGGAGCCGGGCGGCGAACCGGTTCTTCTGGGCAAAAAAGGCTACAATCATTTCGCATAAGGGGGAGACGGCTACGAGCACGTATACGTATGCCTCGAACGGGGAAGAGCAGACGACCAGACTGGCCGAAGCGTTGGCCGGCCTTATGGGCGCCGGTTCGGTCATTGCGCTGGACGGCGACCTGGGGGCGGGCAAAACCCGGTTTTCCCAGGCTGTAGCCAAGTCGCTCGGCGTGCCTGGCATCGTGAACAGTCCGACGTTTACGATCATCAAGGAATACGAGGGAGTGCGTTTTCCCCTTTATCATATGGACGTTTACCGGATTACCGGGAGGGAGGCCGCCGACCTCGGGCTGGACGATTATTTTTACGGCGGCGGGGTGACGCTCGTCGAATGGGCGGAGCGCATTGCTGATCTGCTCCCCCCCGACTTTCTGGAAATCCGCATTCGCCACACGGGCGAACGGGAGAGGGATATCGAGCTGACGCCCCACGGGGAGCCTTATGAGACGTGGTGCAGGCATATGAAGGAGAACGGAACGCTATGAAGACGGAACATAATCGGGCAGCGGGCATTAGCCGGCTGCTCGCTATCGATACATCGACCGCGATGCTGACGGTCGCGCTTTCCATTGAAGGGGAGCTGATCGCCGAACGCAGCTCGATGGCGGAGCGCAATCATTCGATCCAATTGCTGCCGGAGATCGAGACGCTGCTTGGGGAAGCGGGCCTTGCGCCGTCCGAGCTGGACGCGGTGGCGGTCGGGACGGGTCCGGGCTCGTATACCGGCGTGCGCATCGGCGTTACGGTGGCGAAGACGTTCGCCTGGGCGCTCGGTATACCGGTCGTTGGCGTTTCGGGACTCGAGGCGCTGGCGCTCGGAGACTCTGTTCTGACCGGTCGGGATGCTGCTGCGGGCGAGGAGGAATGTTGGTTCATTCCGCTGCTGGACGCCAGACGCAAGCAAGCGTATTGCGCCGTATATGCATCGGCTGGAGAGGTCTGGCATACGGTGGTGAAAGACGGGATTCGGATACTGGAAGATTGGCTGGAATCGCTTGCGGATGGTATCGACGGCCGCGGTCGCGACGGAGGCATCCCTCTTCGCCTCGTGTTCGGAGGCGAAACGGCCGGATTCCGCGAAACGATTGAAAGCTGGAGCAGCCGGAGCGTTCCCGGAGTACGTCTCGACATTCGCGCCAGCGAGATTGGGGCCGCATCTGTCGCGAAGCTCGCTTGGCGGCGTCTTGCGAATGGGGATACCGACGACATGCACGGACTGGTGCCGAATTATACGCAGCTGGCCGAAGCTGAAGTGAAGCTGCTGCTGAAGGAGAAGCGGGGAGGCGAACCGTTTGGAGCCAATTGAGCGGGTCGGAGGCCGGGAGCTGCAGTTTCGTTCGATGCGCGTCGAGGATATCGATTCGATCTGCGACATCGAACGGGAGTCATTTACCACGCCGTGGTCGGCGGGGGCTTTTCACAACGAGCTGACGAACAACCATTTCGCCCATTATCTGGTTATGCAGCTAGACGGGGAAATTGTCGGCTATGGCGGCATGTGGATGATCGTGGACGAAGCCCATGTCACCAATATTGCTGTCCGAACGGCCTATCGCGGCAGGAAGCTTGGCGAGCGTCTGCTGATTCAGCTGCAGTCCGCCGCCGTGTTTCTGGGGGCCGAGCGCATTACGCTTGAAGTGCGGGCGTCCAATACGATTGCCCAAAGGCTGTACGCCAAGCTGGGCTTCATTCCCGCCGGTCTGCGCAGAGGCTATTATACCGACAACGGGGAAGACGCGATCATTATGTGGGCGCATTTGCGCCGGATCGCCGAGGAAGGAGCGGAGGCAGACGAATGACAGCGGGACAGAACGAACATAGGGAACCGCGGCCGGGGCTCATTCTCGCTGTGGAAACAAGCTGCGACGAAACGTCGGTAGCCATCGTGGAGAACGGCATGATTGTCCGCTCGAACGTCGTATCGAGCCAGGTCGAGACGCACAAGCGGTACGGCGGAGTCGTCCCCGAGATTGCATCGCGCCAGCATGTCGAAAGCATCACGCTCATACTGGAGCAAGCGGTAGAAGAAGCCGGCGTCCGTCTGACGGATTTGTCGGCCGTAGCCGTGACGCAGGGACCGGGGCTTGTCGGAGCGCTGCTCGTCGGCGTCGTGGCGGCGAAGACGCTTGCCAGCGCTCTGCGGATTCCATTGATCGGCGTTCATCATATCGCCGGACATATTTACGCCAATGCGCTCGTACATCGGCTGGAGTACCCGTTCGTGGCGCTTGTCGTGTCCGGAGGGCATACGGAGCTGGTCGAAGTGACTTCGCCGGGCGTATTTCGCATTCTCGGCCAAACCCGGGACGATGCCGCCGGGGAAGCGTACGATAAGGTGGCTCGCGCCATGGGGCTGCCATACCCGGGGGGCCCGCACGTGGACAAGCTGGCCGGAGAGGCTGGCGAAGGAATCGTTCTGCCGCGCGCCTGGCTGGAAGCGGACAGCTTCGATTTCAGCTTCAGCGGGCTGAAGTCGGCGGTGCTGGCTGTACTGAATCAGGCTTCGATGAAGGGCGAGACGATTGAACCGCAGCGAATCGCCAAAGGGTTTCAGGAATCGGTCGTCGAGGTGCTGGTCGAGAAGGCGATCCGGGCGGCGAAAGCGCGCGGCGCCAGACAACTGCTGCTCGCCGGAGGCGTAGCCGCCAATCGCGGCTTGCGCGCCGCGCTGGAGGAACGGTGCGGGAGGGAACGGCTGCCTTTGCTTGCGCCGCCGCTGTCGTTGTGCACCGATAATGCGGCGATGATTGCCGCAGCCGCTTACCTGAAATGGGAGCGCGGCGAGCTTTCGTCGCTCGACCTGAAGGCGGAGCCGGTGCTGTCGCTGGAAGCATGGTCGGTCCAATCGGGAGCTTAAAGCTTACCGGAGTTGGCTTTTTTGGAAGAGGCGGGTGCTTAGGCACGCCGCCTTTTTGCGGACCATTGCGCCGATTTTGCCGCCGATTTGTTTCACGGGATTGCTCTGCGGATTTTGAGAAGACGTGTTGACAAGGCCAATATGGCGTGCTATATTCTTAACCAATATCTGAAACGCAAAGAACGGGAACAGTAAGGAAAACCATTCGACCAGAGAGCTGCGGTCGCGTACAATGCCTGATAACGGCGTTGATGACGCTCGGTGCAACGCAGCCGGATGCTATCCTGAAGCTCGCCCGGGAGCGGCGGAACGGAAGGCTCGGAGCGTGCCCGACAGCAGCAAAGGTCAAGGGAATCGATCGATTCCACTACCGGCGATCGTCGAGCATATACCGTAGCGGTACGTTTCGACGGCTAACCCTCGTGATCGGGTTCATGCGAAGCAAGGAAGATGCGTCCTTTCGTCATAGCCCCGGAGCGGCAAGTTCCGGACGGGTTGCAGACGATCGGCGTTCGGAAGGCGCGCATGGTGGAGCGGGTTCGACGCTCGGTAACGGGCATACGTCGAACCAACGAGAGTGGTACCGCGACAGCACAGCCTGTCGTCTCTTCTGGAGACGGCAGGCTTTTTGTTTTACCCGCCGCCACTCGAATGAACCATATCAACAAGGCAATGAACGGGAGCAGTAGGATACGCGACTTCGTACAGAGAGCTGCGGGAGCGGGACATATCGCCGAATTCGGCGATTGGCTTGCCAGGTGCGACGCAGTCGAAGGCCGTAACCGAACTCGCCCGGGAGCAGCAGGACGGAAAGCCGGTGCCGCATGCACGCCGGGGTTGACGTCCGCCGGTCTGGCCCCCGATATCGGGCTGACGCGGCTGTATTCGCCTGTCCCTTTCAGCAAGCGAGCCCGACCGGCGGCAACGACCGGCAGGCATTGCGGATGAAGGCGGCGACGGCGGAGGACGGACGCGCGCGAGGTGGATCCGAGCTTTATCGGCCGGGTCAAGCGGAGTGGTACCGCGACGGGCTTGCAAGCCTGTCGTCTCCTGCATAGGGGGCGGCAGGCTTTTTGGCATGCTTTTCGCCGAACATTCGTTCCTGTCGGTTTGTCGCTCCCAGCTTAACGTGACTAACGTTTAACCCCATCAACCAAATTCATATTCGGAGGGATTCCCCATGACCGATTCCAATATTGCGATGAAAAAAATTAAAATTTTCGATACGACGCTGCGCGACGGCGAGCAGTCTCCGGGCGCCACGCTTCAGCCGGAGCAAAAAATCGTGCTGGCCCGCCAACTGGCCAAATTGGGCGTAGACGTGCTGGAGCCGGGCTTCCCGATCTCCAGCCCTGGCGATTTCTCCGCCGTTCAGCAAATATCCCGCGACCTGAACGGATCGGGCGTGGAAATCGTCGGCTTCGCCCGGGCGGTCACGCAGGACATCGATGCCGCCGTTAAGGCGACCGCGGACGCGGAGCTGCGCCGGCTGCATATCTTCATCTCGTCCTCGCAAATTTTGCTGGAGCATCAGCTGCGCAAATCGCGGGAGCAGGTCATCCAGATCGCCCGCGACATGGTCGCCTACGGCAAACGGTTCGTCGATCGCATCGAATTTTCGCCGATGGATGCATCCCGTGCCGGCGAGGAGTTTCTGTTCGAGCTCATCGAGGCCGTAATTGCCGAAGGCGCCACGGTTATCAACATCCCGGATACGCTCGGCTACGCGCTGCCGGAGGAATACGGCCGGCTGTTCCGCCGGGTGCGGGAGCAGGTGCGCGGCGGGGACAGCGTGGAATACAGCACGCATTGCCATAACGACCTCGGCATGGCGGTGGCCAATAGCCTGGCTGCCGTGCAAGCAGGTGCGACCCAGGTGGAGGTGACGGTGAACGGAGTCGGCGAGCGGGCCGGCAATTGCTCGCTGGAGGAGCTGGTCATGGCCATAGAGACGCGCAAGCAGACGCTCGGCGTGGAGACGTCGATCGATATTGGGCACATTTACGAAACGTCCAGGATGATGAGCCGGCATATGCATTTTCCGATCGCCTACAACAAGCCGGTTGTCGGGCGCAACGCATTCCAGCACGAATCCGGCATTCATCAGGACGGTATGCTGAAAAACCGCAACACGTTCGAGATTATGGAGCCGGAGAAGATGGGTATCCCGCGCAACATGATCATTCTCGGCAAACATTCCGGGCGCCACGCAATCAAGCATCGCGTCGTGGACGAATTGGGCATATCGATGACCGAAGAGCAGCTGGAGCAATTGTTCGTCGACTTCAAGAAAACGGCTGACGAATTGAAGCGGGTTACCGACGATCAGCTGATCCAGCTTGTCGGGAAGACGGTTAACCGCCCGCTGGAGCGGTTCTCGCTGGTCGAGGTGCAGGTAGTCGTCAGCAGCCTGAAGCATCGCGTCGCTTCGGTCACGGTGCGCGATCACGAGACCGGCCGGGAATCGTCCTACTCCGAGATTGCTGAAGGCTCGATCGAGGCGTTGATCCGCTGCATCAAGCGGGCCATGCCGTTCGATTTGGAGTTTGTCGATCTGGAGCTGCAGTCGATGTCTCACGGCGAACAGGCCAATGCCGAGGCCGCTGTGGAAATTGCCGTCGGAGAACGGTTTTTCCAAGGCTCGGCGATCGACCGGGATGTGGTGGTGGCGGTGGCCCGGGCATGCATGGGGGCCTGCAATCAGGCCGTACGCGACGGCGGGGTTGCCGAAGCAAAGGAAGACGGGTACGAGAAGCGGAAAAGCTCGGGGCAAGGCTGATCAGGTGAATGCGAAGGATGTGGATAAAGTTATCCACAACCCATGTGCACAATGTGTATAACGTTGAGAAAGCCAGACAGATCAACGGATTATTAATGACATGAATTCTAATAAGTTTAGGTCGTTAAATTGTGGATAATGGGGATAGTTTTTTTGGTGGAGGCTGAGTTCCCTTGATGCGCAACGATTTTTCTGATCCTTAATCCTGTTAATGATATTGTGGATATCCACAGTCATCGTAAAAAGCGGCGATCCGGGCATTCTAGTAACAGGATCGTTCCACCTTTTACCGGGAGTTGTGGACTTATGGAAAAATACGAAGCGGATCAATCTGAACGAAAATGGAGGAGGCCCCTGCTCATCGTTCTGCTGGCGGCTGCCGCTATAGCGGGTCTGACTGCGTGGTTGTTCGGGTCGCAAGGCTATAGCGGAGCTCAGCGGGACAACGAATCGACGGTGTCCGTTCCCATGGCGGAGGCGACTGAAGGCGGAAATGGCCCTCTCGATGCACCAAAAGGGCAGGTTACGATCGTGGCCGTTCCGGGCTGGTCTTTTCTCGATTGGACTGAGGAGGCTTTGCGCGAGCAGCCGGCATTGAGCGACTTGATCCGCCGGGCGGCTATCGGAGCGATGAATGTGCGTACGCCGGAAAAAGGGCTGGAGGACAGTTACGCCACGTTGGGCGCAGGGGCTCCCGCGATCAGCGGCTCCGGCTATATCGCGCGTAATACCGGGAAAGCATCCGGATCCGGGGACGGCAATAAGGAGCCGGGGACGGAGGCGGAGGCGCTGTACCGGCGGATGACAGGGCTTGCTCCGGATGGGGCGGAGGTGGTCGTGCCTGAGATTGCGGCGATTCGCCGGCGCAATCATATTCGTTCCCAGCACGTTCGCCCTGGTCTATTGGGAGAGCTGCTGCGCAGCTATGGCCTATTGACGGGCGTCTACGGGAACAGCGACATGGGGGAGCAGCGGAAACGGTTTGCCGCCCTGATGGTGATGGACGAGCAAGGAATCGTTCCGCGGGGAAACGTATCCGGCAGCATGGTAACGGCCGACGAAGGGTCCGCGTTCTCGACACGGGTCAACGCCGACGAGCTGCTGCGCGCGAGGGACGGTTTCCCCGCTCGATCGGTGCTGCTTCTGGAATGGGGCGATTTGCTGCGGCTGGAAGGAGAAGACTCGGTATACGATCCGGAGCATGCTTTGCGGAAGAGGCGGGAGGCGCTGCGGGAATTGGACCGGTTCATCGGACAACTGCGGCAGCGGCAAGAAGGAGGAGACCGGCTGTGGATCGTCTCGCCGTACGTGGGCGCAAGGGCATCCCGGGAAAAGTGGCAGCTCGCACCGGTCGTGTATGCCGGGCCGGACTTGGCCGGAGGAGCGCTGCTCACCTCGCCGAGCACGCGCCGGCCGGGGATTGTGACAGCCTCCGATTTTGCTCCTACGGTGCTGGCGGGCTTCGGTATCGGGGTCCCTGCCGAAGTGACAGGCCGGCCAGTCCGCATGATCCGGAAGACTGAAGCATGGATCTTTCTGCACCGGGAGCTGAGTTTCATCCGCGAAGTGTACCGTATTCGTCCCAAGGTGCTGGTGCCGTTCGTATCCGTCGAAGCCGCCGCTTTGCTGGCCGCGCTGATCGTCGTATGGGCCAGGCTGGGCAAAGCCGTACGCTGGATCGAGGTGCTGCTGCTTGCGCTGCTTACCGCTCCGCTTTCCCTGCTTGCCGTAGGCTGGCTGAATCGGTTTCATCCACTGTCCGGCGGCAAGCAGGCGGCTTTGTTCGTCGCTGTCGCCGTACTGGCGGCCGGCTTGCTTATGATCCGGCGGTCTGCTTTATCGTCCGCCTACCTGATCAGCGCCATAACGGCCTTGGCGGTGCTGCTGGACGGGCTGCTGGGAGCAGAAGGGATGAAGCGTTCGGTGCTCGGCTACGATCCGGTCATAGGCGCGCGTTATTATGGAATCGGCAATGAATATATGGGTGTGATCGTCGGAGCTGCCGCCTTTGCTTTCGCGGCTTTTATGGAAAGGGCGGAGGTTCGGCCGACGGACGGCGAGGCGACGAGGGTCGTGGTGGCCGCGGCGGCCAGCCAACGTCGTGTCACCCTGCGGGTCTCCGTCGTAGCCGCCGTAGGATTCGCAGGGGTTACGCTCTATTTGGCTGCCCCCGGCCTCGGCACCAATGCCGGCGGAGCCATTACGGCCGCCGTCGCCTTCGGTCTCGTCTGGCTGCGCTGCCGCTCGCAAGCTGAGGGGACGAAGCTGAATGTGCGAAGGCTGATGCTGGTCTGTCTCGGTTTGATCGCGTTGGCCTTCGCCTTGTTATGGCTGTTGAATGCGGCGATCCCGGCGGAGGAGGGGAGCCAGAGCCATATCGGACGGGCGATGAACACGCTGAGCCAAGGCCGAATGGACCTGATAGCCGCGATCGTCGTGCGCAAGCTGCAAATGAATCTTCATTTAATCAATGTATCCGTATGGACCAAGGTGCTGGCCGCCGGCCTGATCGTCATGACGGTCGCCGTCGTCCGTCCGCGTGGCGCGCTGCGGCGTTGGCAGGCGCTATATCCTCATTATATGAGCGGTTTTCTGGCTATTGCGGTCGGCTCGGTCGTCGCCTTAGTCTTCAACGATTCCGGCATCGTCGCCGCCGCGACGATGATCGTATACGCCGCCGCCCCGATGCTGCTGCTGCGCTTTCAGGAGGAAAGCAGCTCCCACTCCTCGTAAAGCGGCTCCAGCGCGAGCTTTTTTTGCTCAAGCTCGGCATTTACTTTCTGAACGGCCATGTAGTCGTTGAAAATATCGGGTGTAAGCAGGCTTTGCTCCAAAGCGGCTATTTCGCCCTCCAGCAAGGCTATGCTCTGCTCAAGCTGCTCGATTTTGCGCTGACGGCCGCGTTCCTCGCGCTTCTGCTGCTTCTCCGCCTCGTAGTCTTTCGGCTTCGGGGCGGAGTCTTTGTCTGCGCTGGTCTCCTTGTCGCTGCGGGCCGGGTTTCGTCCTGCGGAGGCGTTATCTACGGCAACCGCTTTGCCGCCTTTCCCCGCGCTTGCTTCCGCCGCCCGTTCAGCGGCAATGGCGGCCAAATCGCGTTTCTTCTCGACATAGTCGTCGTAATTGCCCAAGTAGTCGTCGATACCGTCGGGGTGCAGCTCCAGCATGCGGTCTGCCATCTTGTTCAGAAAATACCGGTCGTGGGAAATAAACAGCAGCGTGCCCTCGTAATCGAGCAGGGCCGACTCCAGCACTTCCTTACTGTACAAGTCCAGATGGTTGGTCGGCTCGTCGAGAATGAGCATGTTCGCTTGGCGCAGCATCAGCTTCGCCAGTGACACGCGCGCTTTTTCCCCGCCGCTTAATGCCGCGACCTTCTTCAACACGTCCTCGCCGCTGAACAGGAAGCTGCCGAGCACGGTGCGGATGCGAACCTCCTCGAGATGAGGATATTCTCCCCAAAGCTCCTCAAGCACCGTGTTATGCGGATTCAAGCCTTGCTGCTCTTGATCGTAATAGCCGATCGTAACGTTCGTTCCCCATTCGAACAGGCCGGTATCGGGCGTTTTTTGCCCGGTCAATATTTTCAACAGCGTCGACTTGCCGACCCCGTTTGGTCCGATCAGAGCGGCCATATCGCCGCGGCGCAGCTCGAAGGAAGCGCGGCGAAACAGCCGCTTCGTTCCGTCATAGGAAGCCGACAGTTCCTGCGCGCGCAGCACGTCTTTGCCGGATTGCCTTTCGATCTCGAATTGGAACGACGCTTTTTTCAGTTCTCCGGCAGGCTTGTCCAGACGGTCCATCCGCTCGAGCGCCTTGCGGCGGCTTTGGGCGCGCTTCGTGGTCGTGGCGCGGACGATGTTGCGGCGCACAAAGTCTTCCATGCGGGCGATTTCGTCCTGCTGCTTCTCGTAATGCTTCAGCTCGATTTCATATTCCGCGGCCTTCAGCTCGATAAAGCGGGAATAGTTGCCCGTATACCGTTTGCATCGCGTACGTTCGATTTCATAAATAACATTGGCCATCGCGTCCAGAAAAAAACGGTCATGGGACACGACCAGTACGGCCCCGGAATACCCGCGCAAATAGTCTTCGAGCCATGTCAGCGTCGGGATGTCCAAATAGTTCGTCGGCTCGTCAAGCATCAGCAGATCGGGCTCCTGCAGCAGCAGCCTGGCCAGCGCCAGCCGCGTCTTCTGGCCGCCGCTCAGCGTGCGGATCGGCGTTGCCGGATCGAAGGAGCCGAAGCCCATCCCGTGCAGCACACTGCGCACGCGCGTCTCGATGCGAAAGCCGCCGGAATCGCGGAACAAGTCCGATTTTACCGAATAGCGGTGCAGCACATCCTGGTAAGCCTTGTCGTCGGCAATCAGGAGCGGATCGGACATGCGCGTCTCCAGCTCACGGAGCTCGCGCTCCGCCTCGAGCAGATCGGCGAATACGCCCATCATTTCGTCCCAGATCGAACGCTCCGATTGCAGACCGCTGTTTTGCGCCAAATAGCCGATGCGGGTTTCCTTCGAGCGGAAAATCTCGCCCTCGTCCGCCGACATTTCCCCGGCTATGATTTTCAGCAGCGTCGATTTGCCGGCACCGTTCACGCCGACGAGACCGATCCGGTCGCGTTCCTGAATTTGCAGCGATATATTCGACAGCGCGGTAGCCGTGCCGTAATGTTTACCCAGTCCGTTTACTTGCAGAAGCATAAGTCGCGTTCCCCCACCTGTATAGCTTGGCGTCAATCCGCCGCCGTCGTTTTCCGCGAACGGTCGGGTGCGCCTGTTACAGTTCCAGTTTACCGATGGCCAGGCTTTTTGTAAAATGACACTTTTTCTTCAAGCGAACATGCCGGGATATCTCGAAGGACAAAAGCGGGGAGGCCGACCCAAAACCGACCCAAAACCGACCTGCCGCTCATTCTACTTGGCTGCGAATATGTGATACACTTGAGAGAGAAGGAATCGGCGGAAAGGCCAGAAACCATGGAAAGAGGTAGCAGCATGTCTGTTCAGTCGTTCAAGCGGGAGCTGCGCCAGCAGGCCGAAGCGGCTAGAGCCGCGATGTCCGCAACCGAGCGCGCAGCCGCATCGGCGGTCGCCTGCGATACGGCGATACGAATGCTCGAGAAGCGGGGGACGGAGCGCGGAATCGGTTCGCTGACTCTGTTCAGCTATATGCCGTTTCGCACAGAGCTCGACGTCAGGCCGGTCATGGACTGGTGCCGCGGACAGAGAGGGACCGTGCTCGTCCCGAAAGTGGAGCCGAAATCGATGCAAATGTCGCTGCATGCCGTTAACGGTCCGGAGCAGCTGGAGGAAGGAAAATGGGGCATTCTCGAGCCTTCGGCCGACGCGCCGCGATGGAACGGGACGGATCGAATCGACGTCATGCTCGTTCCCGGTCTTGCTTTTGATCTCCGCGGAGGTCGCCTCGGCTACGGCGGCGGGTATTATGACCGGTTTATCGCAGGATGCAGGGGCCGCGGAGTCGAACCGTTCAAGCTGGCAGTCGCCTTCGATGCGCAGCTGATCCCCGACGTTCCGATGGACGAACACGATTTCCGGATTGATGGAATTGTGACGGAGAAGCGCCAATGGGTTGCCGGGAAGCAGGCACCAATCGGGAACTGAAGCCGCAACCTTTTTTTGCGATTAAAAAAAGGACATGGCTCCCGAATGTCGAATGATTCTTTTAGAAGACCGGTTTCGTTTATACAAGACGTTGCCGGTATCGGCGCAGATTCGAGCGCCTTGCCTGGAGAAGAAGACACATAGCACAGACGATTCATACTGAGGACGACGCTTCCGGGCAAACGCTGAAGCTTTAGCTTCATTAAATAGAAGACCGCCATATTCGGAAAACAGGGGAGGGAAACGCTGATGCGCTGGAAGGTTGGCCTTTTGACGGCAAGCGATCAAGGTTCTCGCGGCGAACGGGAAGACACCAGTGCTCAGGTGATTCGCGAACTCGTGGAGGAGGAGCTTCAGGGGGACATTATCGAATACCGGATCGTTCCAGACGAGAAGGACGAGATTATCGCCGCGCTGATCGAAATGACCGATTATTACAAAGTCGATTTGATCTTGACGACAGGCGGGATCGGCATGGGGAAGCGCGACGTTACCCCCGAGGCGACGCTCGAGGTGCTGGACCGGCTGGCTCCCGGCTTTGCCGAAGCGATGCGGGCCGCCCTCATGAATAAAACCGGACTGGGCATGCTGACCCGCGGCGTTTCGGGTATTCGCGATCGGACGCTGGTGCTGAATTTGCCTGGCGATCCGAAAGGCGTTCACGAATGCATCGTCGCGGTGATTGATCAACTGCCGGCCGCCCTAGCCGCTACTCGCGGCAAGAGAGTGGAGATCTGAGAGCCCTCCGGCGGGACATGATTCGGAAGCCGAGATTGAGGCTGACCGAAGCTGCCCTTCCCTCCGTATTGCCGCACCTGACCGAGTCGCATTAATGGGATTTCGAACTTCAGTCGCAAGTCCAAGCTGGATCGTGGACGAGTATTAGAAAACGGTCAAGCCGAGGCTAGTCGCGTCGGAAGTATGAAATGGGAGAAGGTCCCATAGCGGTGAAACCTTTCCGAACATTGCGCTCCGTCTTCATTGTAATCGGCTGCGAAGTGTATAATGGTTAGGTCCAGGATTTGAACTTACCCGTTAATTCAGGAGAAGAGGCGGCCGTCATCGATTCGGTGCCATCGGACTGCGGCCCTTCTGCAAGACGGGGCAAACCTGCCGCTCGGGATCCGCTGATTTAATCATTGATTCTGGTTACGGGAGGGATGTCCGTCGATCCGGACGACCGGACACCGGGCGCCATCAACAAACGGGAATGCGGATTGCCGGCTCCGGCGCGGAACAATGTCCGGCTGCTCGCCGGCCCGTTAGCGCGATATGCTGTTTATCCGGCTTGCCCGGAGCTTAATGCAGGACCGCGAGACTGTATTGTGGTGCAGCCGCGCCCGCCAATATAATGATCAGGAGGAATGAATGATGCCTAATATCGGCGCAACAGGTTTTATTTTAATTATTTTGGTCGCTTTGCTTTTGTTCGGACCTAGCAAGCTTCCCGAGCTTGGCCGCGCTTTCGGCCGTACGCTCCGCGAGTTCAAGAACGGCGCCAAAGAAATTATGGAGGACGACTCCGAACGCAAAGAAGTGCAGCGCGCGGAAGCCGCTAAGCTGGACACCGCCAAAGCGGAACCGGCACCTTCCGTACAAACCGCGCAAAGCAGCGACAAGCGTTTGCCGGAGTAAGCAAGTTTCCGCGGCTCGGGCTGCTGAGCGGTCAGTGGAGTACTCTGCAGCCGTGCGTGTTCGCAGCCCCCTATTGGTACCGCTATATGAACGATGAGGTTGGTGAAGTTGGTGCAAGAACAAACGGCATCCTTGGTTGAACATCTGACCGAGCTCCGCAAGAGACTGATCTGGGTCGTCGTCGTGCTGGTTGTGGCAATGATCGGGGGCTTCTTCGTAGCCAAACCGATCCTCCTCTACTTGATGCATGCGGAGCCGGCTTCGAGCATCATTTCATTGAATACGTTTTCTCCGTGGGACGCGATTCGGCTATATATGCAATTTTCTTTTGCTATCGGTCTGGTCGTAACGCTTCCGTTCACGCTGACGCAAATTTGGCTGTTCGTGAAGCCGGGCTTGATGCCGCATGAACAGAAAGCTACGTTGCGCTACATTCCCGGAGCCGTGTTCCTGTTTTTGCTTGGACTATCGTTCGCGTATTTTATTATTTTCCCGATGGCCTTTTATTTCACTTCCTCGGTGACCAAAAGCTTGAGTTTGACCGAAACGTACGGGGCCGCGCAATACTTTACGTTCATGTTCAATATCTTGCTGCCGATGGCGCTTTTGTTCGAGCTTCCGGTTGTCGTCATGTTTCTGACGAAGCTAAGAATTCTTAACCCGATCCGGCTCAAGAAGCTGCGCCGCTATGCGTATTTGATCCTAGTCGTGATCGCGACGATCGTCACTCCGCCGGATCTTATTTCGGATATTCTCGTGGCGATTCCTATGATTCTGTTGTATGAGATCAGCATCGTACTGTCCGCACGTATTTATAAGGTTCAGCAGGAGCGGGACAAGCAATGGCTGGGCGAGGCGGACGACGGCGGACTGACCGGCGCCAAATAATGCAAGGTCTGCGCCGGTTTGAGCGCAGACCTTTTTTGTCGAAAGCATGCATATTTCGACACGAGATAGCGACAGCCGATAAGGCCTGAAAGCGGGAAACCGTTTAACCGATCTTTCATCGTATAGAACGCAGCGGAACGGGAGAAGCTAGCTTTCGTGTGAAAAAAGGGCAGCGATTAAAATTTTATGAAATCCGGCAAAACTACTTGCAATGACGCATCGAAATGTTTATGATAAGTATTGTTATTAGCACTAACCACATACGAGTGCTAACAGACCCTCTAAAAACCAAACCACTTTATTCAAAGGAGGCAGTTTTCTCATGATCAAACCGTTGGGTGATCGCGTAGTTCTTGAACCTATTGCCAAGGAGGAGACTACGGCTAGTGGTATCGTATTGCCGGATACGGCAAAAGAAAAGCCGCAAGAAGGCAAAATCGTTGCTGTTGGCAGCGGCCACGTGAAAGACGGACAACGCATTGCGCTTGAAGTCAAAGAAGGCGACCGCGTCCTGTTCTCCAAATATGCCGGCACCGAAGTGAAATTCGAGGGCAAAGAACTGCTCATCTTGCGCGAAAGCGACATCCTGGCTGTATTGGCGTAAGGAAACGTTTCGTTTTCTTAACGTTGCCGTACAACCGGTAAACTATACTTAAGCAATTCCTGGCAACACTTCGCAAGCTGTACCCAATCCAAAAATTCGGGAGGTATCCGATACATGGCTAAGGAAATCAAGTTCAGTGAAGACGCTCGCAGAGCGATGCTCCGCGGTGTGGACGCATTGGCTAACGCGGTAAAAGTGACGCTCGGACCGAAAGGCCGCAACGTCGTGCTGGAGAAAAAATTCGGCAGCCCGCTTATTACGAACGACGGCGTAACGATCGCCAAAGAAATCGAGCTGGAAGACGCATTCGAGAACATGGGTGCTCAGCTCGTTAAAGAAGTCGCTACGAAGACGAACGACGTTGCAGGCGACGGCACGACGACCGCTACCGTTCTGGCTCAAGCGATGATCCGCGAAGGCTTGAAAAACGTAACGGCCGGCGCTAACCCGATGGTCATCCGCAAGGGGATCGAGAAGGCAGTTAGAACCGCTGTTGAAGAGCTTCAAAAGATCTCCAAGCCGATCGAAGGCAAGCAATCCATCGCTCAAGTTGCGGCTATTTCCGCAGCTGACGAAGAGCTGGGCCAACTGATCGCAGAAGCTATGGAAAAAGTCGGCAACGACGGCGTCGTTACCGTTGAAGAATCGAAAGGCTTCGTAACCGAATTGGAAGTCGTCGAAGGCATGCAGTTCGACCGCGGCTACCTTTCCGCCTACATGGTTAACGATACCGACAAGATGGAAGCTGTTCTGGACAACCCGTACATTCTGATCACCGACAAGAAAATCTCCAGCATTCAAGAGATTTTGCCGGTATTGGAGAAAGTGGTTCAATCCGGACGTCAGCTGCTGATCATCGCTGAAGACGTAGACGGCGAAGCTTTGGCGACTCTCGTGGTCAACAAGCTGCGCGGTACGTTCACTTGCGTTGCTGTTAAAGCTCCTGGCTTCGGCGACCGCCGCAAAGCTATGCTGGGCGACATCGCCGCTCTGACGGGCGGTCAAGTGATTACGGAAGAGCTTGGTCTGGACCTGAAATCGACTACGGTCGACTCGCTCGGCAGCGCGCGTCAAATCCGCGTTTCCAAAGAAAACACCATCGTCGTTGACGGCGCTGGCGACAAGAAGGACATCGGCACTCGCGTTTCTCAAATTCGTGCGCAGCTCGAAGAGACGACTTCCGATTTCGACAAAGAAAAATTGCAAGAGCGTCTGGCTAAGCTGTCCGGCGGCGTTGCCGTTATCAAAGTCGGCGCAGCTACGGAAACCGAACTGAAAGAGCGCAAACTGCGCATCGAAGACGCCCTGAACTCCACGCGTGCTGCTGTGGAAGAAGGTATCGTCTCCGGCGGCGGTACGGCCCTCGTGAACGTATATAACGCAGTATCCGCGGTAAATGCTAACGGCGACGAGCAAACGGGCGTAAACATCGTTCTGCGCGCTCTGGAAGAGCCGATCCGCATCATCGCTACGAATGCTGGCCAAGAAGGCTCTGTTATCGTAGACCGCATCAAAAAAGAAGCAGCAGGCATCGGCTACAACGCCGCTACCGGCGAATGGGTAAACATGTTCCAAGCGGGCATCGTCGACCCGACTAAGGTTACGCGTTCGGCATTGCAAAACGCCGCTTCCGTCGCTGCTATGTTCCTGACGACCGAAGCCGTTATCGCCGACAAACCGGAAAAAGACAAGGCTCCTGCTATGCCTGACATGGGCGGCATGGGTGGCATGGGTGGTATGATGTAATATAGGCTGAAAAGCCTGTAGCATCAAGGTATTTACCCCCAACGCTTCAGCAAAGAGCACATTGATTGATTTTATAAGCCTCTCATAAGTTCACTGAACTTTTGGGAGGCTTATTTCTTTTTGTGTTTCGTTATTAAGAAATAGACGTGTCGTCATTTATGTGACATAATCGATTCATTATTTTCGTGCAGTTCGGCTCGGGCCTCATAAAGTAACGAAACGATCATTGCGCCAGAAAATCGAATCGGACCGCTTGAAGGGAATGTTTTTAGCGGATTTAGTGATTCGTTTGTTGTTGGTTTACAAAATGTAATTGTTTCAAATGGTATTGTCACAGTAGTGAATTAGTATGGTATAATTTTACCGCAAACGACGCGTGTGATGGGTTAATTAAGTTTGAATTCATGGGTGCAACGACTACCTGTAACAGACAGACCGGCGACTGCTGCCTATCCAGTGCGGCACGGGAATGCCCGGGGATCGAGTAATGCCGCACGAACCGACCCGTCCGTCGTACTGTAGAGGCAGCAGTAGTCAGCGGCTCACTCGGCTTTAGCGCATTTGGCAAGCGCGTAATACAAATGACATGCCTGTCTACATGCGTATTCGACCTGGTTTTGCTCTATTGCATGATTCAACTTGGACTGCAGGTGGAGGCAGCCAAGCTGTTAAGATGTTGACGAACTGTGTCGGTGCTCTCGTTGAAGGCAGGGGTTTGAACGTTGGAGAATAAAAGGGTTCGGATGAACTCTACCGTCCGAGGCACTCCGAGAGAAAATGACAAGCACCCTGATTCCTTAGCCTTAGCAACGTGTTTGATTAGGGAAGGAGAAAACCTTCAGGTCCACATGTAAATTGCACCAGTTAATATATATTCAAATTGCAAGGACATTTAACGAAATGCGTATAAAACATAGTGTTAATATGTAAAATGAGTTCAAATTACACGAAAGCTGAGGGTAACCATTGAGTGTGAAACATATTAATAGATTATTGCCTCTGGACTCGTTAAGAGGATTAGCAGCTCTAGGTGTTGCTTTTTTCTGGCACTATCAACATTTCATTTCTATAGAATCAGCACCTTTCAGAAAAGTTGGTTACTGGTTTTATCACTTCGGATGGAATTTGGTGGATCTATTTTTTGTACTATCCGGTTTTATCTTCATGCATGTCTATTCACAAAGAATTAAGGAAAAAAGAATCTCTTTTAAGGAGTACGGAATCCTACGTTTAAGTAGACTATATCCTCTACATATTGTTACTTTAGTTATAGTATCAATAATACAATTCATCAGAAGTCTTGAGTTAAATAACTTTTTTATTTATCAGTATAATGATGTATATCATTTTGTATTAAATATTTTCTTTTTGCAGCACGGATGGTTTGATTATGGTTTTTCATTTAATGCACCAACATGGTCAATTTCAGTTGAAATTGTCGCATATATTTTATTATTTATTGTTTTGTTTAAATTCCCAACAAGTTATAATTATTTACTCGTAACAATAATATTAATAGGTTTATCTATTACAAAAATGAAGCTGAGTTTGCCTCTACTGAACGATGGGATGGGAAGGGTGTTTATTGGTTTTTTTGTTGGGTGCTGTACGTTTGAAGTAAACAAATTATTGAACTCTCAAAGATTAAAGAAACTAGCGGCATGTATAAGCTTATTTTTGCTAGTTGTACTTTTCATAATTGGTTTTTTTATTGGTCATTACGCTTTGGGTAACTGGCCTATAGTTTATACTGTTGTAGTATTTCCATTAATTGTAATTATGGTATTGAATCTAAAGTTTTTGACACGGATTCTATCTTTAAAGCCAATAACATATTTAGGCGATATTTCTTATTCGATATATTTATGGCATTTTCCAGTTCAACTCTTGATCAAAACGACAGATGATATCTTAAAATTAAGTCTTGATTATTCTTCTCGAGTTGTATACTTGAGCATTGTAATTATTACATTAGTTGTTTCTTCTTTATCGCATGAGTTTTTTGAAAAGCCTGTGTTGAAATTTCTTAGAAAAACTAAAAAAACTTGAATTTCGAAAGACAGCCCATAAGATCAAGATATTTGATTCGTTTCCAGGAGTAGCGTCCAGCGAAGTCCATCATCAGTTTAAGCACTACAGATCAGTCATGCTGAATGAGATTCGCAGCACACTGGAAGATTTCCAGACGGAGTCGGGCAAGGGCATGTTGTACAAATTGGATCAATGGATGGAAGCGAAATTTAAAAATGCTGATTACTTTGTGATGTGATACTATCTCATCGCTCAACGCCTATGCAGTGTAACGGGTTGTAAGAGCCTACATCGACAAGTACAACCAATGCAGCCTCAACAGTTGATAGCTTGTACGCAAGACCAATTGAACATCGTCAACACAGCCATTAATTCAATCTGCCAAAATACTAAACCGTGGGAAGAACTGAGCTTATTTTTTGAAAAGAGTGTCCGACAACTGAGCTCATTACAACGTGTTAACGAATAGCAGGCCTATGCGCATGATACGCATAGGCCTGCTCGATTATTAATCAATAAAGCGTACCGAAGTCAGAACCCGTTTCAGCATGGCAACCGTCTGGGCGCGTGTGGCCGTCGAATCGGTCTCCAGCGTATGGGTGCTCATTCCTTCCATAAAGCCGGCAGATATCGCCTTGGCGACTTCAGTGTGGCCCCATACGATCTCATTCGCATCGTAGTAGTCAGAGAGCAGCTTCGCTTGCTCGGAAGCGTCGACCGTTACGCGTCCGCCTGCATAATTGTAGGCTCTGACGATAATAGCGGCCAGCTCTTCGCGAGTAATCGGCGCGTTCGGACGGAACGTATCGTCTTCGTATCCGTCTATAAGGCCGGCTTTCGCTGCAGCCCCAACCATGCCGGAATACCAGCTGCTCAGTCCCACATCGCTGAAGTAGGTGCCATCCGTCACGTCCACCAGTCCAAACGAACGTGTAGCCAAAGCTACAAATTCAGCCCGAGTGAGCGGACGGTCGGGTTGGAAGGTCGTGTCTGTCATGCCTTCGACGATAAGCTTATTGGTGAGCAGCTCGATATCGTTTTTAGCCCAATGTCCGGAAATATCGTTGTAAGAGTTATTCAGTTCCAAGACTGTGTAGATGCTGTTGCCGGTGCGCCAGAACGTTGCTTTACTATCGCTCGCAGAAATGGAGCCTGGCACGAAGCTCAGCCGTTTGGTATCCGGATTGTACAAAGCGATTGTAGCAGATTGCGTCGGTGTCTCCGTCAATGGGATGATTCGTTTGACATATTGATCGAAGTTGGCAATGTTTTTCTTGGCACCGCCCGTTCCTTCGATCGCAAAAGTCATCTCATATGCGGCGGAAAGCGGTTTGCCGTCCAGTTGTTGGATAGCTACCTTGACTGCGGAAGCCGCATCTCCGGACAGCTCCTGGATACCGACATGAATCTTCATTGCGTTTACATCGGTTTCAACCTGACTTGCCAGATCCGATAGAGAGAAGGCGGATAACGGCAGTATGTAAGAGCCGTTACGGGTTACAATGTTCAAGATAGAATTCGGTTTGGCGTAGGAGATACCGGCGGCTGGAATCGCAACCGAATCGCCATCCACCTTGATGGTAACTTCGGTATACTTGTCTAAAGCTGCCTTCAACTGTTCGGCATCTACCGTACCGTTAACCGCATTCAGCGTATCGGTGACATCGCCGGTTTGGCCGGAACCGCTGCCGCCGGAACCGCCGCCGCTCGATCCGCCACCATTCGTGCTGCCGTCACTGGAGCCCGGGCTTCCACTGCCGCCGCCCCCAGAATTTCCACCGTTGCCTTCCTCAGGATCGGTGTTGGAATCGTCGGATTGGCGGTAAATCAGACCGGTTACATCGGTAGCGCCATATTTGAAATATACGGCGTCGTAAACGGAATGAAGCACCGTGTCGTCCGGCAACGAGTAGTTCGATGCACCGTCCGCGTAAGAAGCAAAGGTCACGGTTACATCCTGCAGGTGCTGTCCGTTAGCGTTGTATACCCCCAGCGTCACATTTTGCTGACCGTATACCTCTTGGCCGACCGTTCCATCGAAACGGAGTTGGCCTGTGATGCTGCCGTTACTGGCGTATGTACCGCTGAATACGAGTGCGGCTGAAGCCAATACGGGAACGAGCATGGATAAGAGTATAGCGATAAGTAAAAATACAGAAGTTTTCTTCATGAACTTGTTTGTGGACAATGCATCCTCGCTCCTTTTGCACTCATTTTTCATCTCGCTTGCTCACCTCCCCTCAACGTTCATCCTCTACCCATTAACCAGCGTTAAATTGTTCGAAACAGGGGATCACGCTTATAGGCAGAAAAAAATGAAAACCTTGCTTCCAACAGGAAGACAAGGTTTTCATCCGGTTCGAATTTACGGGTTCGTGAAGTTTACTTTTACCAGGAAACGCTTCAGCATGGCAGCTGTTTGCGCTCTTGTTGCTTGTCCGTACGTTTCCAGCGTGCTGTCCGTCATGCCGTCCATCAGTCCGGCTTGGATAGCCTTGGCGACTTCAAGTTGTCCCCAGACGATCTTGTTGGCATCGGCCCATTTGGATAAAATGTCGTTCTGCGTGGAAGCCGTAACGCTCGATTCACCACCTGCATACTCAAAGGATCTGACGATCATTGCAGCCAGCTCTTCGCGGCTAATCGCAGCGTTCGGACGGAACGTTCCGTCTTCATAGCCTTCGATCAAGCCGGCTTTGGCAGCGGCGTTAACGACGCCGGTGTACCAGCTATCCGAACCTACGTCGCTGAACGTAGATGTACCATTGACGAGGTTCAGACCGAGCGAACGGACGACGAGAGCGGCAAACTCGGCGCGGGTGATGTTGCGGTTCGGCTCGAATGTCGTGTCCGTTACGCCATCAACGATCAACTTGCTTGCCAACAGCTCGATATCAGCTTGACCCCAATGGGACTGGATGTCGTTGAACGATTTGTTCAACTCGATCACCGTGTAGATGCTGTTGCCATTCCGCCAAAACTCGGCTTCGGTCGAAGAGACAAGGCTCGGGACGAAGCTGAGCGTTTTCGTATCGGCATTGTACAGAGCGACAGTCGCCGTTTTCTTGGCTTCTTCGGTCAAAGGCAGCTTGCGCTTCACATAGCGGTCGAAGTTCGAGATATCGGCTTTTTTGCCGTCCTTGCCCTCTACGCCAATGGTGAAGTCTACAGCATCGGCGAGAGACTTCGCGCCTGCGGCCGTAACGGCAGCAGCCACTGCATCCGCATCTGCTCCTGTAAGCTTGTGAATGCCGATATTCAGCTTAAGATCCTCCACATCGGATTCAACCGAGGTGGCCAAAGCCTTAAAGTCGAATGCGGCTAGCGGTAAAATGTAAGCACCATGATCCGTCACGATGTTCAGGATCGCGCCTTCCTTGGCGTTCAGCAGACCGGCTACCGGAATCGATAAGGTATCGCCGGATACTTTGATCGTTACTTCGGTATAGGAAGCAAGAGCGTTTTTCAATTCGCTTTCGCTAACCGATCCGTTGAAAGCAGTGATCGTGCTGCCGCTGCTCGACCCGCCACCACCACCACCGCCGCCACCGCAATAGGTGCAGCCGGTAGGAGGTGCCGATTGACGATACACATTGGAAGTTACGCTCGAAACCGCGCCATCGTCATACCCGAAATAGACGGCATCATAAACGGAGTTAATCACGGTGCCAGGAACTGTATAGTAGGATTTACCATCGCTGTAAGACGCGTAAGTGACGGTTACAACACTGATAAATTCTCCGTTTTTGCCGTATACGGATAAGGTGACATCGTCGCCATTCTTGGCATAAACGGCATCCCCCACTTCACCGTCAAAATAAACCTGTCCGGATACGGTACCGCCGGAAGTAAAGGTACCGTTGAAATACATGGCCGCAGAGGCCAATACAGGAACAAGCATAGACAAGAGCAATAAAGCGATAACAAATCCGGATGTTTTTTTCACCAACCTATGTTTCGACAAGCGTCTCCCACTCCTTTCCTTACTCTTTATCTCTTGAGGGACTGGCTCTCTCATATCTGGGATCCACCTCCTTTCTGGAGACTGCCATATTCATATTACCCTAGCTATATAGGTTCGAAACGATAGAGAGAATATGAGGGGGTTGGAAGAAAAAAACATTTTCTATTTTTTTATAAAGCTATAGTCATAAAATGGGAGGGGGGTACGAAGATCTGTAAGGAAAGTAGAGATATAAGTGTCTACCTATGTAGAAAACCCCCGCTTTCCGTGAAGGAAAGACGAGGGTTTTGGGTAAGACAGATTAAGCTTAGTTGATGAAATTTACTTTCGACAAGAAGCGTTTCAGCATCGTTGCCGCTTGAGCGCGAGTAGCTTGTCCGTCGGTTACCAAAGTCGTATCGGTCATACCGTTCAACAAACCGGAAGACAGGGCGATAGCAACTTCTTTTTGACCCCAAACGATGTTTTTGGCATCGCTGTAGGTGGACAATGCTTTAGCGATTGCAGCGCTGTCGATGGCTGTTTTTCCGCCAGCATACTCGTAAGCGCGGACAACCATAGCAGCCAGCTCTTCGCGAGTAATTTGCGCTTGCGGACGGAACGAACCGTCTTCGTAGCCGTTAACGATGCCAGCTTGTGCAGCGGCACCTACAACGCCTGCGAACCAGTCAACGGACTTCACGTCGTTGAACTTGGCCGTGCCGGAAACCGGGGACAAACCAAGGGAACGAACGACCAGTGCTGCGAATTCTGCACGGGTGATGTTACGGTCTGCTTGGAACGTCGTGTCGGTAACGCCGTCGATAATCAGCTTGCCAGCCAATTGCTCGATGTCGGCTTTAGCCCAGTGAGTCGCGATATCCGAGAACGATTTGCTGTGCTCGATAACCGTGTACACGCTGTTGCCTTTTTTCCAGAACGTTGCTTCCTTATCGGAAATCGATGCAGGTACGAAGCTGAACGTTTGAGTCGTCGGATCGAACAGAACTACCGTTGCGTTTTTGGAAGAAGCCGTCAAAGGAAGAACGCGTTTCACATACGAGTTAAAAGTCGTGATTTCCTTTTTCTTGCCGTCTTTGCCTTCAAACGTGATGCTGAAGTCAACCGCTTCGGAGATCGCCTTGCCGCCTGCTTTTTTCACAGCGTCTGCAACAGGCTTTGCTGCATCGCCAGAAAGTTTCTTGACGTTAACTGTGAACTTCAAGTCGTTAACGGTCGTGCCAAGCTCTTTAGCCAGAGCTTCGAAATCAAACGTCGACAATGGCAGTACATAAGTACCGTTATCCGATTTGATCGTCAAAGTCGAACCGGCTTTCTTCGCAGCATCTACAAGCGCGGATGCCGGTACGGAAACCGTATCTCCTTTAACAACCAGCGTAACTTCGGTTTTGTTAGCAAAAGCGTTTTTCAACGTCGTTGCGTCCACTTGACCGTTCGTCACACTGATCGAGCCGTCAGAGTTGGTAGTGGTGCCGGTCGAACCGCCAGGACCAGAACCGCCAGAGCCAATGCTTCCGCCACCGATGCTTCTCGTCGTAACGGAAACAGTCAACGGCGTCGTGTTTTCATTGCCCAAGGAATCGATCGCATAGACGCTGAAGTTGTAGCTCGTGCTGGAAGACAGGCCGGTAACGTTGTAAGTTACTGCGGTTACCGTGTTCAACAGATTAGAGCCTTGGTACACTTTATAGCTGACTGTGTTGGCATCCGTTGCAGCAGTCCAGTTCAATGTCAACGTTGTTTGATTGACATTGGTTGCCGTCAGCGATTTGTTGGCCAGCCATACTGGTGCGGTGGTGTCCTTTACTGCATTAACCGTCACATTGACTTGTTTCGAAATACCGCCGTAGGTGACAGTAATGGAAGTTGTACCAGGAGCAACAGCAGTAACTACACCGGTAGTGCTCACATCAGCAATTGCAGAGTCGCCAGAAGTGTAGGACGAGTCAGCCGTTACGTCGCGAGTAGTGTTATCCGAATAGGAAGCTGTCACAGCTGTCTGATGCGACTGGCCAATGTCAAGGGCATAGGAGCCGCTATCAACATTGATTGAATCCAAGGTTGCTGGTTGTTGAGGCGCATTAACCGTCACATTGACTTGTTTCGAAATACCGCCGTAGGTGGCAGTAATGACAGTAGTACCTGGAGCAACAGCAGTAACTAAACCGGCAGTGCTCACAGAAGCAATTGCAGGGTCACCAGAAACAACATAAGATGAATCAGAAGTTACGGTGCGAGTAGTCTCATCCGAGTAGGAAGCTGTTACAACCGTCTGATGCGACTGGCCGACATCGAGAGAATAGGTCTCACTGTCAACAGCAACGGATGTTAATGTCGCCTGATAACCCGGATTCACAAGATACTCTATAGTGTCGCTCGGCAGTTCTTTAAGGCCAATTTTGTAAAGATCAACTGGAGACACTGGTTGCGAAGCATTAATACTGTATTCATACAGCTTGGTCACAGTATTGTATGTAACATACGATGTTGTGAGTTGGCCACCTGTAGAAGTACCGTTCAAGTTGTAAACATACAAGGTAACTCCAGTTTCATTGTATGTTTGAGTATAGACAGAACCCGACACATTTTTACCATCAAACTTAGCATCGTATTGTGCTGCAAATGCAAGTATTGGTACTAATGCGGACAAAAGCATTAAGCTAACCAATAAACTGGAAACTTTTTTCATAAGGGCCGGTTTCGACATATGTATCCTCCTCCTTTCTCTAGTACTTTTAGATGAATTCTCAGGAACCATAGTAGTGGGGTTCACCTCCTCCGATTATCTATTGTACCGGATGGAAGAAGTTTTGGAAATATCTAATATTTGAAAAAAACGAAAAGCCGCGCATTATGGCGCGGCTTTCAGCAATTTGTCGATTTCAACCCTTTCATTGGCATTTTTGGCAATCAATTTGTTATACAGGTCCAAATCGGACTTTCCTTGCTTCATAATAGAGGCCAGGTACAGACGAACTAGAAGTTGCGTATTGGCCTCATCGATATTACCGCCTATCGAACCTTTCAATATATCCTCTGCAGTATTAAACTCCCCGCGACTGAAATAAACTTGAGCTGCCGATGAGAGAATGGGAGGAGTAAGCGCAAATGCTGCTCCTTGCATTTGTCCCTTCGGCAAAGTTTCCAGGTGCTTCACTTTTTCTTTAACCATGTCGTAAGCCTGAATGACTTTCTCGCTGTATTGGTTGGCAGCAGCGTTGTTTGAAGCACGTGCCTGATCATAAAGAGCTAAATTAATAGTAGCGCTGCGCTCATACAAAGAATTATCCCAAGGAAACTGCTCAAGCCCTTGAGCGACGAGATTGGCAATCTTGGTAACGTCATTTTTCATGGTATACAACTGCAATTGTTGGCTAAACAGTATTTTGTTGTTTTTTTCATTAAGTGCTGTTTTATCGAGCAACTGAATGGCTTCATTGAACATATTCTCGTCTTTATTTTGCGTGTATAGCTGAGTCAGAAATCCGACTTTGGTGGATACGTAGTCAGGATGATTCGGTTGAAGCTCCAAAGCTCTGTTGAGCGGCGTCATAATATCCTGCAGCGGCTTTTGCGAACCGGCATTTTTTAAGGAAAGTGAAAACTTGCTATTGGCATTAAATTGAATAGCCGCGATCACAAAGGTAGTAATGGCTACAACTCCAAGAAGGACCGGATAGGAAATTCGCGCTTTGGCCAGAAAAGGGCGATTTGCCCAAGAAAGCTCCTCATTAGATATTCCCGCAGCCATTCCGCCCAAACATAGATAGACGAGAGCGGCGATAAATCCATAACTCATTTCAAAGTCGATTGTACTATGAATAAGTAGAGACAACGCGACTATATAAAAAACGAATTTGGCTGATCGTGCAGCCTCGTTGCCTTTCACGTAACTGCGAATATATTGGTAGAATACATAAATCAAAAACACGGCCAAGATAAGGATTCCCAATGTTCCGGATTCGATCCAAAACTGGAGGAAGAAGTTGTGGGCCTGCCTGCTTGTATAAGGGTTGTTCTGGTACTTCTCGTACAAAGCGGCCCAACCGCCGCCACCAGCACCTAGCACCGGATAGTCTCCAATTAATTTGAACGCATCCTTGTAAAAAGTAACGCGCTCCAAAACGCTGTGCTGCTCAAAGTTAATGTTGTCAATCCGCTGCTCTAGAGTATCGGGGAGAAGCTTCCGGATAGGTGAGTCTCCGAACAACACATAGGCCCCAATCAATCCGACTACAAGTGCAATTACGGGCAACAGAAACGCTGAGTATTTGAAAGATAGCCACGAAATGGTTTTATCCAGAAACCGCAGCCCCAAAAACTTGTGAAATAACGTAACAATAGCAGCCAGTCCCAAAGTGGCGATAAGGACATACATCCAACCCTCTAGTACTTTGGAGTCGGATAAACCAAGTAGGGTTACACTTCCGGATGGCGTTCTTGTAGCCAAAACCCGTTTTACGATATCGTTGCCGATTGCATCCATCCGATCCGTTATCAACAGAGAGGCTAGAACTGCTGCCAATAAGTAACCTAGAAACAAAATTTGCTTTTTGAGAGTGCTGAACGGCAGGATGAGCAACAGAATTATAGGAAGAATGACAAGTCCGCCACGAGACAAAGTAAGGAAAAACGATAACAGTATCGGAACCAGCATGACGCTATGCAGTGCGATGGAATACCATTTACGCGAATTCACTAACAAGTAAAGACCGGCAAATAGCAAAGCCATGAGGAAAGCTGCATACGCATTAGCGTATTGAAACACCGAAGTCATCCGCATGCCTTGGTCGGTAAGCATGACTCCGTCTCTGGAGTAAGCATTGCCCAGTAAGTTCAGTATTCCATAAACAACTACGGCATATCCGCTAGTCATAATCGAGTTAATCAAAATGCTGTTGCCAATAGGGTTTCGTGTTAAGTAAATACCCAGAACGAAAAAGGTGGCATACAGCACCTGCAGCAGCACCATTTTCATTGACAAATGAGCCGATGCGGCAGAAAATGAAGACAAGACATAGGCCAAAGGAATCAGCCAAACCAACAAGGAAAGCAGGTCATAGCGGGTTTTTAATGACCAACGCTGGAAAAAATAGACCGCAGCCAACATGAGAATGACAGAGCTCCATAAAACGGCTGTAATGATCGGTCGTTCGAAGGAGTTGACTACATAAGCTTGGTTGGATTCTCCGTTAAAGAGCGCAGTTTGAAATGCTGAGAAAAACAAAAAGAAAACGACGAAAAATAAAGTGAGCCAGTAGATCATCGATGTCGTCTCAGAAGTCGCCAAATGGGTCTTAGGATTCTTGTTTTTACCATACACTGGTTTACTCATGCTTGTATAATAACCTCGTTTCTGTTCTCCTTTTTACGACATCAATTTTAACAGAGGAGGCACATAATTGAAAGGCGAAAGAAATGATGGATAATTTTAATCTTTACTTCCTCATTAATTGATCGATGCACACTTTTATTTCTTTTTTAAACCGTTCCTCGTTAAACTTGTCAGCGTGGGTTCTGATCTGCAATGGATCAAATCTCACATTCTGAAATCGAAGAAGAGCGCTTATGAGACTGTCTACGGATGGTTCATTAAAAAATAGCCCAGTAGATTCGGCTACTACAGTCTCAAGCGCGCCTCCTTTGCCGAACGCAATAACAGGTTTACCATGTGCTTGAGCTTCCAAAGGGGTAATGCCGAAGTCTTCTTCCCCAGCCAGAATGAAAGCTTTGCATTTTGCGTAATGCTCATGAATGATTTGATCGGACTGATAACCGAGGAGTTTCACGGTAGGGCCGGCCAACTTTTCCAATCTGCCCTTGTCATAGCCATCACCAATGATCACTAATGGCCAGTTCAACTTGTTAAAGGCTTCGATAACCAAATCAATCCTTTTATAAGGAATCAGTCTCGAAACAATAAGAAAAAAATCCTCATTTGTGGTTGCAGCACTAGGTTTGGCAAAGGAGACTGGCGGATGCACAACCGTACTTTCGCGGTTGTAATATTTGCGTATACGGGCCGAAACATTATGAGAGTTGCTTATATAATGATCGGGCCTTTGCGAACTGACTCGGTCCCAAATTCTGATTTTATGAAGAATACGGGGTAAGGCCATCGAAAAAAATGGATTGGTGATTTCCTCCAAGTACTGATGATATAAGTCCCATACATAACGCATTGGCGTATGGCAATAACAAATATGAAGTTGATTGGGATTAGTTAATACTCCTTTTACAAAAGCGCTTGAAGAACTTAGAACAAGGTCGTATCCTCTCAAATCCATTTGCTCCACAGCCAGAGGGAACAGGCTAAGCATTTTTTTATAATGATTTTTAGAGAAAGGGATGTTCTGTATAAACGATGTACGAACATCGGCTTGTCTAAACCGTTCCGGCATTTTTTCCAGGTTGGCAATCAGCGTGTAAACAGGCGCTTCCGGGAACATGTTCATAAAGACTTCAAGTACTCGTTCCGCTCCCCCGTGCTGATTGAGATAGTCGTGTACTAACGCGATTCGCATATCACACCAACTTTCAAATTTCTATTAGTTGAGCATTTTCTCGTATAATGTTTTTGTCTCATGTGCAGTTTTTTTCCAACTAAAATTTGTAGCACGTTGAAGTGATAATTTTTTATAACCATTTTTTTGTTCTTCGTTTGAAAGTAGCGTGCAAATGTTAGTAGCCCATTGTTCGTAATCATCGTGTGGAAGTAAGATTCCATTAGTATCAATTATTTCACAAATGGATGAATTATTTGATCCAATAACCGGGGTTCCGCATTGCATTGCTTCAAGAATAGGTAATCCAAATCCTTCATAGAGGGATGGCATCAAAAAAACATCTGCCCCATTATATATTGCAGGCAAGTCTTCATCTTCAACAAAACCTGTGAATATAACCTTTTTTTCTAGCCCATTATTTTTAACCCACTCAAAAATAGGGTTATATTTCCATCCCTTCGCTCCAACAATAACTAATTTATGCGGGAAATTGCAATTTTTATTTAGTAGAAGAAAGGATTCAAGTAAACAAATTAAATTCTTACGGGGTTCTAGTGTTCCTACAAATAACAAGTATTGATCTGGGAGTTGATACTTATTTAGCACTCTATGAACAGCATCTTTATCAATAGGGCGAAATCGTGCTTCAGCAGCGAGGTAAATAACTTCAATTTTTTCTTCTGGCACGTGAAGTAAATTCATAATGTCGTTTTTTGTATGAGAGGAAACGGCAATTATTTTAGTAGCTTGTTGGGCAGAGTATGGAACCCAATTGCTGTGATGACGGTATATTTTTTCGTTAGTTGTTTCTGGATAAATCATGTAGGCCAGATCGTGAATTGTAATAACTGTCTTTTTATTAGTGGAAGGAATGTGGGTGAAATTCGTTCCATGAAAAATAGTCGATTCTTTTTCGCAAAAAAAGTCAAAGGGAATATTATATAGAAAATTCGGAGTTGTCATCCTTCGTATTATTTTATAGGGATACCTCGAATTATAGTATTGAGTATTGTCTCTAATCTTAATTGGTAATTTATCCAGGGTAACATTTTTAGAAATTCGATTAAAAAAAAGAATCAACTCATTATCATTGTAATTTAGTAAATTATCGTATAGATTACGAATATAATTTGAAATACCAGAAACAGCCCCAAGGAGGGGCTGAGCGTCTATAAAGATATTCATCTGTTTATTTTCCTCTCATAAATAAAAATTAATCAAACGAAAGATTTGTCTAAAGCAGCTAAGCTGCTTCGCGAAAGAATTTGTTATATAGATGCTGAATCCCGACCGTAAGGATCGTCGCAGTCCGATACATTCCTGCTGCTTATTTGTTCGGCCTCCTAGTCGCTAGATCGCTGCGATAGATCGTTAGCAACCTTCTCTTTACTAAAAGAATTAGTGCAACGGAATAAACATATCTGGGCAGGATGCCTCGAAAATGTTATCTGTTTTTAGAGACTTCGATGTCAAAGCTGAAGGTAAAAATGAGAATTATCACGCGATCAATACTTACAAGAGGTATCCTACTTCATGATAGAGCATCACTTGTATTGAATCAACTGTAAAAAATAAAGCTGGGATTCCAAGGGACATCATTCCGTAATTAATTGGCTTAAACGACTCGTCTGTTCCAGCTCGCCCTAACCCTTCGTCTTATGAAAGAAAAGAGAGACTAACAGCAGAAACGACTATTAGTAGGGGGATTTTTCTCTCCTAATTTAAAATATTAAGTTGAGTGGATTGTAATTTCAAAAAAAAGTAATAATTGACTTAATAATAGAAATAAATTCCGGAAGTACTTGAAGAGTCCAGTTCTTATTGGCGTAAGAATTTATTGGTGTTATAATGATTTGAGTTAAGGGAATGTCGAGAAATGGAATATCATGTTGTCGTTGTAAAATCATCTTTAGGAGGATGCGAAATTGACTTTAATAGCAGTCATAATGGCCGGGGGCAAAGGAGAACGATTTTGGCCAAAAAGCAGAACGAAACTGCCAAAGCAGTTTTTAAATATTGCCGGAAATAAATCGATGATTCAGCAAACTGTTGAAAGGCTAGAAAGATCGATTCCTGTTCATCAGATTATTGTAGTAACCAACGAGTTGTATGCAGAACTTATCCATGTACAAATTCCTCATCTGCCAATTAATAATATAATTATTGAACCTGTTGGTCGTAACACGGCACCATGTGTCGGATTAGCATCTATTATAATAGAAGACCGTTATCCGGATAGTACGATGGTCGTTTTACCGTCTGATCATGTCATTAAAGATGAACAAGAATTTACGAATATCCTCCTTGCGGCAACCAAAGTGAGTTATAGAGACGGCAATTTGGTTACCTTGGGAATTACTCCAACTTATCCCGAGACAGGATATGGCTACATCGAGAGTACGAAAGAAGTAGAACTGGTAGACAACATGCCAGTTTATAAGGTTAATAGATTTGTGGAAAAGCCGGACTTACCTACGGCAGAGCAATATTTTGAAAATGGGAATTTTTACTGGAACAGTGGGATATTTATTTGGAAGACGGCGACTATTCGTGGGTATATTCAGAGTTTGCTTCCGGATGTTCATGATATACTTGAAACGATGAAAAAGGACTTTCATAATCGAGATCAGAACGAAGTGATTAAATCTGAGTTTCCTAGAATGCCTGATCAATCCATTGATTACGGAATAATGGAGAAAGTAGAGAATATTTATGTTATTCCAAGCATATTGGGTTGGGACGACGTGGGAAGTTGGACTGCACTCGAACGAATAAATGAGTTAGACGATCATGGTAATGTGATAAAGGGCAATGTGCTTAATCTAGATACGAAACGATGCATTATAGACGGCAATGAAAAGCTGATCGCTACATTAGGAATAGAAGATATGATTATTATCGATACAGAAGACGTTACGCTAATCTGTTCAAAGGATAAGGCCCAAGAAGTTAAAAACATCATAAAAGTGATGAAAAATCAGAAGATGGAGAAATACCTGTAAGAAAGTCGGAAAGTGAGGAAGCTATGATACACGCAATCTGGAATTATCGCAACTTTATTCTAGGAATGGTCAGGCGTGATTTCAAGTCTCGTTATCTTAACTCGATATTAGGTTCAAGTTGGGCCGTGCTAAATCCACTTGCCACTATTATCGTGTATACGGTTATTTTTTCACAAGTGATGAAATCGAGATTGCCTGGAGTCGATGATACGCTAGCATATAGTATATACTTATGTGCAGGTTTGATACCTTGGCAGTATTTTACTGAAACACTTCAACGGACAATGACGGTGTTTTTAGATAACAGTAATATTATTAAGAAAGTGAGTTTTCCTAAAGGTACACTCCCTATTTTCGTTTTATTGTCTACTACTATTAATTTCATAATAATGTACGTGATTTTTTTGGTATTTCTTTTTATTATTGGAAGGCCTCCAGGGGTTGAAATATTAGGAGTTATCCCTCTGTTAATTGCACAGCAATTTATTGCAGTAGGTCTGGGTGTTTTTGTCGGATCGATTAATGTGTTTTTTAGAGATGCTGGACAGGTTATGGGGATTGTTCTTCAGTTTTGGTTTTGGCTTACACCGATCGTCTATTCCATTCAAATACTCCCGGATAAAATAAGGGCACTTTTTTCATTAAACATTTTAGCGCCAATCATAGAAGGGTATCAAAATCTCTATTTGCAGAAAACAATGCCGGGTTTAGGTGCTTTTTTAAGCGCTTTTGTGATTGGTATCGTATGTTTATTTGTTGGATTCATTGCTTTTAAAAAGCTAGGGAAAGAAATGGTTGATGAACTATGAGAATAAAACTCGATAATGTTGGGAAAAAGTACAAAGTTTTTAATGGGGCTTTTGCGAGAGTCATAGAATGGGTTATTGCAAAAAAAATGCATCGGGAAAAGTGGGTTCTGAGGAACTTAACGTTTGAGGTGGGGGAAGGGGAATCTTTAGGAATCATTGGCCATAATGGAGCTGGAAAAAGTACACTTCTAAAAATTCTTACTGGTGTATTGCCTCCTTCTGAAGGAAGTTTTTCTACTAGCGGCAGCATTGCTGCATTGCTCGAATTAGGCATGGGCTTTCATCCTGATTTTACAGGTATTCAAAACATCAGGATGTCTTTGCAATTAACAGGGGTAGATAATGAAAAAATTGATCGATTAATACCAGAAATTGAGGCGTTTGCTGAAATTGGTGATTATGTCAATCAACCACTTCGGACTTATTCGAGCGGGATGTCCGTAAGACTTGCCTTTGCAACGGCTACCGCAATTAGGCCGGATATCCTGATTGTGGATGAAGCACTTTCAGTAGGAGACGTTTATTTTCAGCATAAATGCTTTGATCGGATTAAAAAATTTAGAGAAGAAGGAACTACATTGCTTTTCGTTTCTCATGATCCCGGTGCAATCAAAAATTTGTGTGATAGAGCTATTTTACTCGATCAGGGTGTATTGGTTAAAGAAGGGACGCCAGAGGCTGTACTAGACTACTATAACGCAGTTGTTGCTCTTCGTGAAGTTGAATACAGTATTACTCAAAGTGTTGGAGAAAACAATCGGATCAATACACGCTCGGGCAGTGGAGAATTAACAATCACGAAGGTAGATATCGTTGACAAGAATGATCGCCTAGTTCATGCGATTCAGGTAGGGGAACGGATTCAAGTCAGAATCGCATTCCAATGCAGTAGAAAAATTGTTAATCCAACAGTCGGATTTGTTATCAAGGACCGTTTAGGGAACGCAATATTTGGAACGAACACTTACCAATTAAATGTGAATGCAGGTGAAGTTGAAGATGGGACAGAAGTGATTGTCTTGTTTTCTCTTTCGGCAAATATAGGGATGGGAACGTATAGCGTTACCGCAGCAATACATGAGGGACTAACACATATTTCAAAAAATTACGACTGGTGGGACCATGCATTTACTTTCCAGGTTATAAAAGGTCAAGAGCCAGCTTTTGACGGTACTATTTATTTACCCTCAAGTGCAACTTTCCATGTCTTCAATGAAAGCAGATAGGAAGTGAAAAAAATGAAGATTGAGTTCAACGATAAAGAAATTGATGTCAAAGATCTAATGCGTCAAATCAAAGCGAATTTGTCCAATCGTGGCTATAAGAAAGAAACATTTGAGTTGCCGCGTGAGAGCTCTTACAATTTTACTGATATTGAGGAACATCATTATATCTTAAATCGCATTTGGGGTTATTCCCCTGATTCCCCAATATTTTCGCATCGAAGATTTATTGGGAAAATTATTGTATTCTTCAAGAAAGTCATTAGAAAAATGCTTAGATGGTATATTAGCCCCATTGTAGAGAAACAGATCGATTTTAATGCAAATGCCGTACGAATGTTTAATAGTATGGTTGATTTGATGAAGCAAATGGAAAACTCAAGAAACAAAGACTCCGCAAGTATAAATATTAAAGAAATGCTTCAGGAGGTGGCGGCCGAGCGAGAACAGAATAACCAACAAACTGAACGGTATGAAATCCTTTTTGAACGTATCGATAAACTGGAAGAAGCGAATGAAGAGCTGACCCAGAAGTTGCAAGAAGCGAATGAAGAGCTGGCCCAGAAGTTGCAAGAAGCTCATAATGAAATGACAGAGCGAATGGTGTCGCTTCAAAACCAATGGGCAGAGCAAGCCCTTGACAGTGATCACCGGCTGGATGTTCTTCGGATGAATACAGAGCAGAATGACGAAAGGATTGCTCACGAACTTCGCAGCTCTTCGGATGTTCTCAGCTCCGAGTTGCGTGGAATACGGGAACAAACAAACCAATGGACATCCTCAGCTCGTATATCTGCCGAGCGGCTTCGGCGAATAGAGAGGAACGTGCGAAAAGTGAGCATGCTCCAAAGTACGTCTGTTTTGCCAACTGTTGAGGCAAACGATTCTGAGTCGCAAGAAGATTCACTGGATTTTGATTATTTTTTGTTTGAGGAATATTACAGAGGGACCCGAGAGCAAATTAAAGAAAAACAGAAGCACTATCTACAGTATTTTAACAATGGGTCCAAGGTTTTAGATTTGGGGTGTGGACGAGGAGAATTCACGGAGCTGCTCCTTGAGCAAGGAATTCTTGTAACCTCCGTAGATCTCAACGATGATATGGTTTCGTTTTGTCAAGAAAGAGGGTTTCCTATCATTCAATCCGATATTCTTAAATACCTTCGAACTATGGATGATGGCAGTGTTGATGGTATTTTTTTAAGCCATGTTATTGAACATTTAGGTACAGGGCAACTTATAGAACTCATCAAGCTATCGCATCAAAAGTTGAAACCGACAGGCTGGTTTATTGCAGAAACACCGAATCCTCAAACGATGTCAGTTTTTACACAAAGCTTTTATATGGATCCAACACATATAAAGCCAGTGCATCCACTTACATTAAAATTCATTTGCGAAACAGCAGGGTTTGTAAAAAGTGAAGTAAACTACATGTCTCCAAATGACGCCTATTTACAGCTGCCCAAATTGGAAGCTAATGGATTGCCTATTGGGAATCTAGATCTCTTTAATGAAACGATTGAACACTGGAACCGGATTATTTTCGGATGCCAAGACTACTACATCGCTTCTCAAAAATAACGGGGGTGAAAATGTAAAGTGGGTTTAAAGATTGCCTTTGTGACCCCTTGGTATGGAGCGAATATTTCCGGCGGGACTGAATCTGCATGCAGAAATCTATCGGAGCGACTTAGACAATCCGGAGTGGAAGTATACGTTCTCACGACATGTGTAAAACAGTTTCACAGTGATTGGAATGTAGATTATCATAAACCTGGACTGGAAATCATTAATGGTGTTCATGTACTCCGTTTCTCTGTAAGGAAAAGAAACGTCCAGCTATTCGATTCGATAAATGCCAAATTAATGAAGAATATTAGCGTGTCTCTTAATGAAGAGGACGCTTATCTTGCTGAATCGGTGAACAGTCCTGATCTTGAAAAATATTTACTGGGGCATAAAGAACAATTCGACGCATTTATTTTTACACCGTATATGTTCGGTACTACGTACCATGGAGTTCAACAAGTATACGATAAAGCGATTCTATTCCCGGCTTTCCATGATGAAAGCTACGCATACTTTACTAGATTTAAAGAAGTATATTCACGAGTTAAAGGAATCATTTTTAATTCGATTGCAGAACAAGAGTGGGCTGCTGCCCACTACAATTTCGGATGTGTTCATCAGAAGGTAATCGGTTTGGGTGTAACGGACTTTAAGCCTATCCCCGGACAGTTTCGCGAGAAATATAAAATTCCATATCCATTTATTTTATACGCGGGAAGAAGAGATGATGGAAAAAACGTTGACATTTTAGTGGATTTTTTTAATCGATACAAAATAAATCGCCCGAATTCTACGCTAAAGCTTGTGCTGATTGGAGGAGGAGGTGGGGATCGTTCTTACCATTCTGAAGATGACATTTATGATCTAGGCTTTGTGACGGAAGAAGATAAATACAATGCCTATGGAGCAGCACAAGTTCTTTGCAATCCCTCGTCGTTTGAAAGTTTCTCATTAGTCATTATGGAAAGCTGGCAAGCGAAGCGACCTGTACTCGTCTATGAGAAGTGTGAGGTTACGAAGCGTTTCGTCGAACAGTCAAACGGGGGACTATATTTTTGTCAATACGATGAATTCGAAGCCTGTTTAGATTTACTTTTGACTCATTTAAACTTAGGAGATGCTTTAGGGAACAACGGATATAGCTTTGTCCAATCCAACTTTACATGGGACTGTGTTATAGAGAACTATCAACGTTTTATTGAAGCTTGTATGGATGGTGAAGCAAAATGATGATAAACCAGCTATTGCCGACAATCAGTTATGGAGATGCTGTCAGCAATTCAGCGGTGAATATGATGAAAGTTCTTCGAGATATGGGGATAACGTCGAATATATACGCTCAAAATATCCAACCGAAAATGTCAAAACATGCAAAACATTTTATGGATTGCCCGAGTGATCAACCGGTAATTTATCATATGTCGACTGGGAGTGAGGTTGCGGAGGTTTTGCACCGTTTCACCTCGAAAAAAATAGTCTATTATCACAATATTACTCCACCACATTTTTTTAAAGGATACAGTGGAGTTAGTCGGATGCTTTGCGAGCAGGGGAGAAATCAACTGGAGAGACTTTCTTCACTTTTTGATTTCTCTATGGCAGTTTCCGAATATAACAGTCAGGAATTGAATCAATATGGGTATAAAAATACGCAAGTTGTTCCCATCATTATTAATTTCGAGGATTACGATTTACAACCAGATCGCGGAATCATAAACAAATTCTCAGATGATTGGGTGAATATCGTATTTGTCGGAAGAATTGCTCCAAATAAGAAACAAGATGATATTATAAAGGCTTTTTTTTACTACAAAAAATATATTAATCCGAAATCTAGATTGACTTTGGTAGGTTCATATCATGGATTAGAGCGTTATTATGATGAATTGACACGTTTGATCGATTCATTACAGCTTCAAGATGTAGTAATTACCGGGCATTTGCCTTTCGAACACATTCTAGCATATTATCGAACTGCGGATTTATTCTTATGTATGAGTGAACATGAAGGGTTTTGCGTGCCTCTTCTAGAAGCAATGAAATTCGATTTGCCGATTGTAGCTTTCAAGAGTAGTGCCGTCGGAGAAACATTATCGAATGCGGGCTTGCTTCTATTAGAAAAAGATTATATGTATGCAGCGGAATTAATCGATTTGGTTCTGAAAGATGATAAGCTTGGGTATCGACTAAAAGTAAATCGAGAGGAGCGTCTCCAACATTTCTCTAAGGATCATACAAAGCTAATGTTTAGGACTTATATCGAACAAATCGTCGGAATAATATAGGGGGACGTAATAAAGTCATGAAGCAAAGAGTAGCTTTTGTGGTTCAAAGATACGGCTTGGAAGTGAATGGAGGGGCTGAATATCACTGTAGGCTAATTGCGGAACTTCTGGCCGATGAGTTTGATGTTGATATTCTCACCACTAAAGCGCTCGATTATATGACTTGGGAAGATTTTTATGAAACGGATATTGAAATCATAAATAACGTAACAGTTCGCCGGTTCTCTTCTAAAACAAGGGATGTAAAGAGATTTAATCAGTTTTCGGAAAAGTTGTTTCGAGATGTTGAAACTAGTACATTTTTTTCTGAAATGGAATGGATAAGGCTTCAGGGGCCCGAGTGCAACGACTTGCTTGATTTTTTGGGCAAACACAAAAATGAGTATAGTGCAATATTCTTTTTTACTTACTTATACTATACAACATTCTTTGGGCTGCAAGTTGTCCCGGAAAAGGCGGTTTTGATTCCGACGGCACATGATGAGCCTCCGATTTATTTAAAATCATACAAGTCGCTTTTTTATTTGCCAAGATTTATTTTGTATAATACACATGAAGAAAAGCAATTGATTGATCGAATATCTCCCCAATCGAATAGATCAAGCGAAATTGTAGGTGT
Source organism: Paenibacillus hodogayensis (assembly GCF_039536325.1). Classification (NCBI taxonomy): domain Bacteria; kingdom Bacillati; phylum Bacillota; class Bacilli; order Caryophanales; family Paenibacillaceae; genus Paenibacillus; species Paenibacillus hodogayensis. The sequence goes on along the minus strand of NZ_BAAAYO010000002.1, from coordinate 641,975 downwards.
AGGAGCGTACACACCCCAAGTGGAATTGTCTTATCACGAATTTCTAGAAAAATACCATATTGAATCACCTTATATCGTATATGTGGGAAGAATAGACGAATCGAAGGGCTGCAAGGAAATGTTTGAGTTCTTCTTAAAATATAAAGTTGAAAGAAAAACAAAGGTAAAACTTTTGTTAATTGGTAAATCAGTAATGGATATTCCGGTTCATCCTGACATCGTTTCACTCGGATTTGTCTCTGAAGAAGATAAATTCGCAGCAATCTCGAATGCTGAATGCTTGGTAATGCCGTCAAAATATGAAAGCTTGTCAATGGTAGTACTTGAAAGTTTTTTGATGAAGAAGACAGTATTGGTTAACGGACATTGCGATGTGTTACGAGGCCACTGTGAGAGGGGAAATTCCGGCTTATTTTATACCGATTATGAAGAGTTTAAAGCTTGTTTAGAACTGCTTATTCAAGAACCGGCATTATCCAGCCGACTTGGAGTTAATGGATATAAATACGCGACTCAAAACTATGATTGGAACGTGATTAAAGAGAAGTATGTCCATGTAATCGAAGTAGTCTCCCGTGAAAAAGTGTGATGTTATATTAAATAATTAATTTAATTAATCTAATATATGAGTTATGAGGGAATGAGCGAAATTGCGGTCGGAAAAATTAATGGTTTTTTACTTAGCATGTGCAGTAATGTTATTGTCAAAGGGAATATATTTGGTTTCAGGATATATATGGAGTTCTATTCATGATTCACATATGTCGATTTTTGATATTTTAAATCAAGGACACTCAGGATGGTATGCTAGCGTTATTGAAAACGGATATTTAAAGGAACCGACTACTGAGGAAGGAATTACAGCTAATTCGGCTTTTTTTTCTTTGTATCCTTTGTTAGTGACTGGGTTAGTTAAAATAAGCAACCTTTCGACTAACCAAGCTGGAGCAGTTCTCTCAACAGCTTTCCTGACAGTAGCTTTATATTATACTTATCGATACGTTTCCTTAACAAGAGGTAAAATTAGTGCAACTACAGCCATATTGTTGATAGCCTTAGGTCCATATTCTTTTTATTTCTCTGCATTGAGTACAGATTCTCTATTTATATTGCTAGTGATACTGTCTTTTTATTTTTTAGAGCAAAAAAGATGGATTATGTCGGGGATTATTGGTGCACTATTATCCTTTACGAGACCTTTGGGGGTTGTTATTTTAATACCATTAATATTTAAGATGTTCTTGGAAAGCCAGAGAAAGGGTGAAAAACCACGAGAATTTCTAGTAAATGTTCTTAAAAATGAAAAAAAGTTGCTTTCTTTATTATTAGTTCCCTCTGGACTGTTTTTATATATGACTTTTTTATATTTTTACATTGGTGATCCATTAGCGTTTAAAAATACTCAAACTGTATTGAGTGACATTTATAGTAATGTATCCATATCAGTTTTTAGGGGCTTAGTAGGTAGTATTTCAGATCGTTATTTATTAGTTTTGGGGATTTTTGGGTTTATTGGTTCGTTATATTTGGTTAGAAAGAAACATTATTCTGAAGGATTATTCGGTGCTTTCATTATGCTAATCCCAATGATTTCAGGCCTCGAAACAGTACCAAGATATATCATTGGATCAGTAGTACTGGTCTTAGCTGTTAATGATTACATCAGTAGATTCAATAAATACAAATGGTTATTAATAATTTTATTGGGAGCTCTCAATATTCTACTTTTGTTTATGTGGTATTTAACACAACCGCTTGCACCTTAGGAGGATTTAAATTGATAAGAAAGACATCTTTTTATGCATTCTCTGTATGCCTGATTGTTTGGTATTTGCAGGTACTTTTCTGGTCAATAAATCCCAATGTAAGCCATGCATACCGTCTATATTACATTGAAAAAGAACTGGTTGAATGGTCTGGTAATGATGCATTAGATTATACAACTGGGGAAACCGTTGATTTTGGAAGTGGGTTAAGTGGCAAGGAAAGTATTAAATTTCTCGGTACTGGATGGTCGCATATGGAGGAGTGGGGCACGTGGACTGATGGTGAATGGGCTAACGTATTCTTTGTTATGAATAAAGATGCAATAAATGCCGATCAGGTTTTAACTATAAATGCAACAGCCTTTTCTAAGCAAGGCCCAAGAAAAATAAATATTTTTATTAATCAAAAGTTACTTCAGGAGATAAGTGTTGAGCCGGAAATTCAACAAGAACTTAAAGTGAAAATACCCAAAAACTTTATTGAAGCAGATGGTTTTTTGCATCTGCAATTTCAGTCAAAAGATCTTGTTTCTCCAAAACAATTAGGAATTTCAGAAGATAATCGTTTAATAGGTCTTTGGGTGCACTCGTTGAAAATTGATAATGATTGATTCTTGAATATATTTAATAAGCAACGAGTCATAGTCGAAATATGAGCGTGAGAATAGTATGGAGGCCAGTGTTTAAAACTAGAATTCATTCATTAAACTGTATTTCCCTATCAAAAAAAACGATCTGGACAACATAAATAGGTAGCGTCAAGAAGTTTGTGTAAGTAAGGTATCTCATCGTTATGTGCGTACAGATATCGTGAAGCTGGAAAGCGTAGCCCAAGCGAAGGCGCGGGAGTTCGATTCCGCTTTTGCCCTTTCATCAGCGGGGGGACCGTTCCTCAAACATCTCAGCGAGTTTTTTCCTTACAGCAGGATCTCCAAAGCCACGGATGACGGGGCTCTTGAAGCGTTCGTTATAGTCGATGACCTCGCGATATAAAATCTTTTCGGCAGCATCCATGTTGGTCAAACCGTTCATCGGTTTAAGCCGCTTGCGAATTTCTTTGTTCATCCGCACGATTGGATTGGAGGTGTAGATGGCGTCCTTGATTAAAAGCGGATATTTGTAGAAGGTAAGCAGCGTCGGCAATTGCTCCTTCATGCCTTCATTTCTTATGGAACGTGGCCCGAACCTTGTGCACGACGCAGTGCTGCACGTCCGATTTCGGATACGTCTCGCGGAAAGCCTCCTCAAGCCCCGCCAGGCCGTCAAATACGCCGAGCAGGACCTCGGTGGCGCCGCGGTTGTACAGATCCTTGAGTACCTCGCGCCAGCCGTTTGCGCTCTCCTGGCCGCCGACGTAAAAGCCGAGGATCTGACGGCTCCCGTCCTCGTCGACGCCCATGGCAAAGTAGATGACTTCGCCGCTCACGGTGCTGCGTTTGAGCTTGACGTAGAGACCGTCCAAGTAAATGACGGCGTAACGCTTTTGCAGCGGGCGCTGCTGCCAGGTCTGAATGTCTTCGAGGACGGTTGCCGTAATGTTGCTGACCGTTGTAGGCGAATAGTGGCTGCCGAACATACCCTCGATAAAGCGAGCCACGTCCCGGATTCCCATGCCGCCTTTGTACATCTGGATCACGGGCTTCCTCCAGCCAACCGTCTCGACGTTGGTACGGCTCGAACACATGCGTCTGAAACTGGCCATTGCGATCCCGCGGCACTTCGAGGTCTTCAATGTGTCCGTACTTGGTGTGGAGGCTGCGTTTGTAGTAGCCGTTACGGCTGTTACGCTGCCCTTCCTGCTCGTCTTCCATGAAGTGCTTCATTTCCGCCTTCATGATCGACTCCAGGTTTTCCTTTACGAATTGAGTGACAACATTTTCAAATAGATCTGAAAGCAGGTTTTCGGGTATAGTAGTCATCGAGTAGGGTTCCTCCTTGGTGGTGTCGCAGTCCCGAGGATACCCTACTTTTTTTGTGCCGGTTAGGCCCAATACTTGGTACACAAACTATTTTACGTCATTGATAAATATTGAATGTTTTCTAATTAATATAATGGTGTATTGTCATTAAGTACTCTTTATGAGAGATAGAACTTTTTCATATTTTCTCAGAATTAATCCACTTCCTAAAATCCTAATTTTAACTTTGAGTAGCTTCAAACTAAATCTTAAAGGTATTGTTATCCCTAGTTATAAGGCAGTATCACTACTATTTAAGTTCATAGCATTTTTAAATAGCGGAGGCGTATATGAAACTATTTAGGTTTATTGGCCTAACACTTGTTTTTATTTGTTTTGTATCTTCTTATTACTATTTTCTATCTCTTAGGGTTCCGATGAATTCAGATGGTGCAAACAGTGTGCTACAAGCTAAAGATATGCTTGAAGGGAATATTTTCTTAAGAGAGTGGTACTTATCGACTGGAGCCTATATATCTACAGATTTGCTTATTTATTCTTTGATGATACCTATAGTAGGTTTTTCAACTAACGTAATTTATGTTAGTAGCGCTTTATTGTATGGTTTATTAGTTGTCATAAGTGTGTGGATAAGCGCAAAAAGTGGCGAAAAATTTTCTTATAGAGGAGCAATAGTTACATTTTCCATTCTTGCGGTCCCTAATTTGTTTCTTTCAAATATGGTATTTTCTGGTCCAATGCACATAAGTTCGCTTGTTTACTGCTTAATTGGTCTTTTTGTTTGGGAACATGCCCATAATATATATATTAAGTATGGTTCCTTATTTTTTTCGACAACAATAGTACTGATTTCTGATCCTTTTGCTATATGGTTCTTTGTACTTCCATTCTCACTTGCTTGCCTGTACCGGATTTTCAGAGATAGGCATGAGATTTACTCACTATTAACAGTAATAATGTCTTATGTTTTATCGAAAATAGTACTTATTGTTATAGATCTCAGCATTCCTAGTGTTGGAACCATACGTTTTTTAGAAATTGAGGAGTTAAAAAAGAACTTGGGGTTAGCCCTAAAAGGTATTTTAGAATTATATGGAGCTAACTTTACTGGGAAACCAATGTCAGTTTCCACGCTAATCATAATTATTCATTTGTTTACTTTTATTTTGATTTGCTGGGTGTGTTATCGAGCAGTTAGAGCTATAAATATGAAAGTATCAACATTTGAATTATTCTTGATTCTTGCAGTTTGTCTAAATGTAATTGAATATGTTGGCAGTAACATGCCAATTGATCTAGCGACAACAAGATATATTATACCTGGGTTTGTCTTTTTTTCTATTTATCTTGGTAAATATGCTTTAAATAGATTAGAAGACAAAAAAATAACTGCAGTGTTATTCATACTCCTAGCCTTTTATTTTGTTACAACTCTTCAAAAGGTAGAATACAAGAAGCCCGTGGCTTTTCATGCGGAAGTTACAGAATTTTTGCGGGGTAAGGGATTGAAATATGGTTATGGATCATACTGGAATTCGTCTATAATTACTTTAGAGAGTGATGAAGAAGTTAGAGTAAGACCAATTGTAAATGAAAAAGATATAACTCCGTATCCCTGGCTATCCAAAAGCAGTTGGTATAATGATAAGGCGAATTTTGTTGTTTTTGATAGTTCCAATTGGGGGAATATTAACCAAGATGTTTTAATAAGAAAGTTTGGTGAACCGGAGAATATTTATCAAATAAAAGATTTTACGATTCTAACTTGGAATAAGGATATTTCTTATATTTTAACTAAGTAGGAAAAACATTTAAAAAGCAAACCTATCCCCTCTACTTTTTGTAAGGAAGTTATCCTATGCGTATTGAATAATTAGGACTTATAGAATCTCGATTCGCCAATAAACAGCATAACAACAAGGAGTTGAGGCAAGTTTGTCGAAATCTTATGCAAAGATAGCTCTGGAAACTAGCCAAAATCTTTGCACATGGAGTGATGAGCTTGTTCAGGCGGCTGATCATCTAGACAATCAATTTATCCTCTAGGCGATTTCTTTTTACCTTTCGGCGTATTCTCGATGAAGTTAATCGATGGCTACGATTGGGGGGCTGGAACTATAGGGGAATTCAGAAAAAAGATTTTTCATAAACACTTTTCGCGGTCTGTAGATGATCAGTATGCGGATGGGGCTTGGAGCGATCAACATTCAAGAGCGAATGCCATTGACCGACATAGAAAGCGGCAAGAAGCTCGAAGCGATAATGGGATACACTGCACTAGACAGTAAAGGATAAATCGAGAAGCCGTACTTAATGTGAAAAGTGCGCAAGCACCGAAGACAGAGAACAAAGTGATTTAGAAAGCAATTCGATAGTAGCTTGGCTTCATTGAAAGGGACCTCATCATCATCGTCGGGCAAGTTAAGATGCGTTGAGGATTCAAGAGTCGTATGTCAACAGTTGAGAGTCTTTACAGGTTCGGCGGCACTAGAGCGAAGACTGATTGTGAGTATTCATCTGCCAACTATCCGCCCTATCGTGTGTGGGAAGTGAAAGCGAACGTAAAGGTTGTCGCGGAAATCACCGTCAGAATTGCGAACGGTTGCGGACTTGTGGATCGTATGTCTTGGAACAACCTCAACGTAAGTACAACGCTGATGAAGATGATTGAAAACTACCTCTGTGGTGTGTGATTGTTATCCGGCTGCTATTAAGGCGGATAAAAAATTTATCACATCAAGTTTAGCTTCCCGGTTTGGGGGCGACCGCTGAAAGATAGGTCGACAAGCAAGCAGCGGAACTTGAACAAAAAGGATATCGTTGAATGTAATGCGTTCGAAGGGAAATTCGAAAAGTCAAGTTCAAGTGTGGCCTTGACCTTATTTGAGTGTGCCTTTCACAGATGAGCCTTTCCATCAATACTGTTCATTTGCTGATGATTACTCTTGAACGCAGGCTTGGTTTTCTTTTTTTCTCTTTACGTTGCGGCCTTATCGCCCCACCCTGAATTACGGATACAAAACTAATAAGTCCTAATTAATTATTTTATGGAGGTTACCAATGAAAGGTATAGTACTTGCTGGCGGAAGTGGGACTAGACTCTACCCCTTGACAAAGTCAATTTCAAAACAACTACTCCCAGTTTATGATAAACCGATGATATACTATCCTTTATCAGTTTTAATGTTGGCAGGGATCAGGGAGATTCTAATTATATCAACGCCAGAGGATACACCACGATTTGAGCAACTACTAGGTAATGGTGAAAATTTGGGAATTAAGTTATCTTATTTAGTTCAGGAAAAGCCTGAGGGACTAGCACATGCATTTATTATTGGTGAACAGTTTATTGAAGATGATAATGTGGCACTTATACTTGGAGATAATATATTTTACGGTCAAGGTTTCACGCCGGTTTTGCAGAGAACAGTTCAGCGCAAAAAGGGAGCCACTATTTTTGCGTATCCAGTAAAAGACCCCTCCCGCTTTGGTGTTGTCGCTTTTGATAGCAAAAATAAGGTAACTTTAATAGAAGAAAAGCCTTTACACCCTAAGTCAAATTATGCTGTAACAGGTTTGTATTTTTATGATAACGAAGTTGTCCGTTATGCAAAAGAAATAAAACCATCCAATAGAAATGAATTAGAGATAACAGACCTCAATAATATTTATTTAAACAATGAACAATTAAATGTAGAATTATTAGGTAGAGGATTTGCCTGGCTAGACACTGGGACTCATAATTCTCTTCTTGAAGCTTCTCAGTTTATCGAAACTATCGAACAGCGACAAGGGCTTAAGGTCGCTTGCTTGGAAGAAATAGCTTATAGACTGGGCTATATTAATAAGGAACAGCTAATTGAGCTTGCCAAACCTCTAATCAAAAGTGAGTATGGTCATTATTTATTAAGCCTTATAGAAAGTAACAATACTTTTCCTTATTACTACTCTTAAAAGGGCTCTTTACTTATTTGAAAGGGGATACTGATATGAAGTGTATTTTAATAACAGGTGGAGCTGGGTTCATAGGCTTAAATTTTATTCCGATTTTTTTGAAACAAAACCCTAAGTATAAAGTTATTAACCTAGATTTATTAACCTATGCCAGTAATACTTCATATATTTCGAAATTAAGGAACAACGAGCGATATTATTTTGTTAAGGGAGATATATGCAATAGACAACTGTTGGAGCATTTATTTGCTCATTTTGATGTTAGAGGTGTCATCCATTTTGCAGCAGAGTCACATGTTGATAACTCTATCAATAACCCAGAAGTGTTTATGAAAACAAATGTAATTGGTACATTTAATCTACTAGATGTGGCTAGGAAATACTGGATGTCGGAACCGTTTCAATGGAAGGAAGGATATCGAGATAGTAGATTTCATCATATATCTACAGATGAGGTTTATGGCTCACTTAGTGAAACTGGATACTTTACAGAAGAAACTTCCTATGCCCCTAATAGTCCCTATAGTGCAAGTAAAGCAAGTTCTGATTTAGTTGTTAGGAGCTATTTCCACACATATGGTATGAATGTTGTGACTACAAACTGTTCAAATAATTATGGCCCTCATCAACACTTAGAGAAGCTTATCCCAACCATTATTACAAAAGCTTTATCTTTTAAGGATATACCTATTTATGGTGATGGTAAAAACGTTAGAGATTGGTTATATGTAGAGGATCATTGTAAAGCAATTGACTTAGTCTTTCATAAGGGGAGGTCAGGTGAAACCTATAATATAGGTGGAGATAATGAACGTAGTAATAATTATATAGCGAATTATGTATGTGAACTATTAGATTACTACAGACCTTTACCAAAAGGTAGCAACACAGGATTCTCATCTTATAAGCAGCTTATTAAATTTATAAAGGATAGGCCCGGTCATGACAGGCGTTATGCTATTGATGCTTCAAAAATTAAAGAAGAATTGAAATGGCACATAGAAGAGGGTTTTGAAAGTGGAATAAAGAAGACAGTGGAGTGGTATTTGTCAAATGAACATAAATAATAATATATGTATCTCTGTTGTGATTCCGGTATATGGTTCGCCTCAAAGTTTAATTCCCTTATGCTCAAGATTAAAATCTAGTATAGGTATAATCTCAGAGGACTATGAGATTATACTAGTAAATGATTGCAGTCCAGATGATTCTTGGAGTATTATCAAAAAAATAGCAGAGCAAGATGAGAAAATAGTTGGTATAAACTTATCTCGTAATTTTGGGCAGCACTATGCAATAACTGCAGGATTGGACCATGCTAGAGGTGAGTGGACTGTTGTGATGGATTGCGACTTACAAGATCCACCCGAAGAAATATTAAATTTATACAAGAAAGCTTGCGAAGGCTATGACATTGTAATTGCTCTAAGGAAAAATAGAAAAGATAGTTTTTTGAAAAAAATGTCTTCAAAAGCTTTTTATCATTTTTTTAGTTATTTAACTGATACGAAACAAGATGGGGAAGCTGCTAACTTTGGTATTTATAACAGAAAGGTAATTAATGCTATAGTTAGTATGAAAGAGTCCCTGAAATATTTTCCAACCACAGTTAAATGGGTGGGTTTTAAAAGATCATCTGTAAATATTAACCATCAAGAAAGGGAGCACGGTAAATCAAGCTATTCACTTTCCAAACTATTTAAACTTGCTTTTAATGTTATTATTGCTTTCTCTGATAAGCCTTTAAGACTAGCAATTAGATTAGGTTTTTTTATTGCTACTATATCCTTTTCATACGCTGTGTTTATTGTTATTAGAGCATTAATGGGGATAAAGGGTTTCGAAGGCTGGCCAAGTCTTATTGTGTCAATTTGGTTTTTGTCTGGTCTTATTATCTCGCTTTTGGGTATTATTGGGGTATATCTATGTAGAACATTTGACGAAGTCAAAAAAAGACCTGTATACATTATTTCAGAATTTATAGCTAAAAAAGATATCAATAATGAAAGGATGCTGATGTAATGAAAAGAATATTATTTTTGGTAGCGACCCAGAAAGGTTATGAGGTTATTAAAGAAGTTTACTCTAAAAGGAAAGAGTTTATTGGGTTAGTATCTACTTTTAGAGAAGTTAATGTAAGAGAAAGCTATTCAGAGAAGATTGAACAATTTTGTAGTGAATCTACTATAGAGTTCTTGTGGTGGAGAGATTTGAAGAAAGACTTAATAGGGTTTATTGAAAAATATAAAATAACAGAGGTAATCACAATAGGGTGGCGCTATTTGTTACCATTAGAAATTAACAATCATCTTGAAAATAAATTCATAATATTTCACGACTCTTTGTTGCCTAAATATAGAGGTTTTGCACCTACACCTACAGCAGTAATATGTGGAGAGAAGGAAATTGGGATGAGCGTAATCTTTTCCCATCAAGATGTCGATAGTGGACCGATATTAATTCAAAAAAGAATAAAAGATACTTCCGATATGTATATTAAAGAGATTATTTCGTTGCAATCCGAATTGTTCAAGGAAGCCGTAATAGAGTTGTTGGATAGAATAGAGAAAAATGATTTAGAAGGAATAATTCAGGATGATTCTAAGGCGACTTATAGTGCATGGAGAGGTCCTGAGGATTGCCAAATTGATTGGAATAAATCAAGTGAAGAAATTTTCAATTTTATAAGAGCAATAAGTACCCCTTATCCAGGAGCATATACTTATTTAGATAACAACAAAATTATTGTTTGGCAAAGTGAAGTTCAAGATGATATCAATTTTGCTATTAGATACCCTGGGAAAATATGGTCAATCGATGCTGTTGGAAATCCCACTGTTGTTTGTGGTAGAGGGATGCTGAAGTTATTACATGTTACTAATGAGGCTATGGGAAGTGTAGAGTTTAATTTTGTGAGAAAAACTATGAAATGACATGAGGTTAAATATGGGATATTTTTATATTATCGGTACGATCCTCTTTACTGTATATGGTCAGTTGATAATTAAATGGAGGGTAGGAAGATATGGAGCATTGCCTGAAACTTTGATAGAAAAATTAAGATTTTTAGTAAAAGTATTTTCAGATATTTATATTTTATCTGGATTTCTGTCAGCTTTTGTAGCCTCAGTCTTATGGATAGGGGCAATGACGAAATTTGAGATTAGTTATGCTTATCCATTTATGAGTCTTTCTTTCGTACTTGTATTTTTCTCTTCTATATTTCTATTCAATGAATCAATATCCTTATTAAAGGTAGTAGGTTTATTAATAATTGTTTTAGGCGTTATTATTACAAGTAAGTCTTTATAAGTATAGGGGGATAACATGGAGCATTTTAATCTTTCTTTCCTAAGAAGTATGTTATCAACAGAGTATATTGAAAATACAAGTAAAATAAGAGATGATTTAGAACGCGAACGGCTAAATTGCAAATTTCATTATGAAAGAATCGAATTTAATAAATTAAAACTTTGGTATAAAGATAGTGGAGGAAATTTAAGACATAATACTGGGAAATTTTTTTCAATTGAGGGCATTAAAACATCTTTTAAAGAAAACAATGATATAATATATCAACCTATTATTAATCAACCAGAACACGGAGTTTTAGGTCTTATTCTAAAGGAAATTAATGGAGTTGTTTATTGTTTAGTACAATTTAAAATTGAACCTGGAAATATCGGAAATGTGCAAATATCTCCTTCAGTACAAGCAACAAAAAGTAATTATACAAAAGTTCATAATGGAAAATCTGTGCCTTATATCGAATATTTTTTTGAACATCCCTCTGTTAATATTATATATAGTCAATTACAATCTGAACAGGGCTCAAAGTTTTATTGTAAAAGAAATCAAAATATTATAGTGCAACTGAAACCTGGTGAGGATATTAACTTACAACAAGGTTATAAATGGATAACCTTTAGACAAGTAACAGAACTTTTGAAATTTTCTAATATAATTAATATGGATTTACGTAGTATATTTTCTGCAGTGACTTTTACTGAAAAACCGGTTTCGGTAAACAATTTCTATGAATTTATCAAGAAAAGTGGTATTGCAGAATTAGGTAATTCAGATTTTCTTTTCTCTTCTTTGAATGAAGATTATGCGGTGCATACATTATTTGAAATTAGACAGTGGCTACAGAATAAAAGAGATTCTCACTCTCTCAAAACAGAATTGGTAAATTTAAATAATATTTTTGAAAGCAATAACTGGCTGGAAAATGAAGTGGGAATATATTCTCCGTTAAACCCCAATTTCGAGGTAAACTACCTTGAAGTATTTGCTAGAGATAGGGAAGTAAGTACGTGGTCTCAGCCTATAGTTTCAGATAATAATCCGAAAATAAATGGTTTTTTAATTAAAAAAATTAATGGAGTTCTCCACTTCCTTGCAAAATGTTGTGAAGAACCTGGACTATTCAAAGGTCCAGAAATTGGTCCAACTGTTCATAATTCTTCATCTGATGATGATTTGTTTATTTCTTATTTTCTTCAAAATAATAGAGAGGGAACTGTATTATATGATCAAATGTTATCTGAGGAGGGAGGGAGATTTTTCCAAACGGAAAATAGGTATATGCTGGTTTTAACTACTGAAGATGTTGAAATTGATAATAACGATTATATGTGGATGACTTTATATCAGCTTAAGAGATTATTAGAGGAGGAATGTAACATTAATGTAGAAGCAAGAACTATAATATCTTGTGTTGATTTTGGTGAATCAATATGAGGGAGTTAAATATCGGTATTATTGGGTTTTCCAGTATTGCTAAAAAAGCAATAATTCCTGCCTTAAAGGAAATTGATTACTTTAATCTTAAACTAATTGGAACTAGAAATAAAAAAAGTGAGCTAAATACTGATTATCCAAATGTTATTTTTTGTTCTTATGATGAAGTTATTGCCTCGGAAGAGATTGACTGTGTATACGTATCACTTCCAGTTTCACTGCATTTCGAATGGGCAAAGAAAGTCATTGAGTCTGGAAAGCACTTATTATTAGAAAAAACATTTACTGATTCATTAGATAAAGCGAAAGAACTTATTGCTCTTGCTGAGGATAGAAAAGTAATTTGTATGGAAGCATTAATGTATATTTATCACCCTTTATTCAAAAAAGTAATGGAGTTATTGGATAATAAAGTTATTGGTGAAATTCGTACAATTGAGGCTTCATTTGGATTTCCGTACTTAACTTTTTCAGATATAAGAAATTCACCTGATTTGGGAGGGGGAGCGATTTTAGATGCACTGATATACCCCTTAAGCTTATCGTTAAAAGTAGCAAAAAAAGATAATATTAAAATGAAGTCTGAGTTATTTGTTAAAACAGATGCATTTGATGTAGATACTCGTGGATTTCTACTTCTAAATATTGGAGGTATTACAGCTTATATTTCATATGGATTTGGATTTTATTATAGAAACGAATATTTTATTTGGGGAACAGAGGGTTATATTAAGGTAAATAGAGGATTTTCTAGGCCGTCGGATCTTTCGAATAGTATTTTCGTTAAAACGAAAAATTTGGAACAAGAAATTAATGTTGAGCCCGCCAATCATTTTATTGGTATGCTAGATGCTTTTAAAAATAAAATTCATGGTATTGACCAAAGTGGCACAAATGAAAAAGAAGATATTTTGTTAAGAATGGAGATTATATCAAAATTATACGAAGAAGCGAAAGGGATGGTGTAATTGAAAATACCATTTGTAAAACCTCCACTTTTAGGACATGAAGAAGGCTATATTTTAGAAGCCATTAGATCCGGGCATCATGATGGCAATGGCCCATTTACAAAAAAATGTCATTCTTTTATCGAATCACAATTTGATGTAAAAAAAACACTCCTAACAACTTCTTGCACTGATGCCTTGGAGATGGCAGCTTATTTAGTAGATGCTCAGCCGGGAGATGAGTTTATTGTACCATCATATACCTTTTCGAGTACAGCAACAGCCTTTGTTAGTAGAGGTTTAAAACCTATTTTTGTAGATATAAGGAATGATACTTTGAACATTGATGAGACGAAAATAGAAGCACTTATTACTAAAAAGACAAAAGCTATTGTACCGATACATTATGCAGGTACTGTTGCCGAAATGGATACGATAAACAATATTGCAAAAGAACATAATTTAGTCGTAATAGAGGATGCTGCTCAAGCAGTAAATTCGAAATACAAAGGCAATTTTGCAGGAAGTTTAAGCGATATGGGAACTTATTCGTTTCATGCGACTAAATCGTACTCATGTGGTGAGGGAGGAGCGCTTACATTAAATAATGAGAATTTTTATGAACGTAGCGAGTATCTTTGGGAAAAAGGAACTGATCGAAGCCAGGTAATAAAAGGACTAAAAAATAAGTACTGGTGGGTAGATTACGGATCTTCTTTTTTACTATCGGATATTCTTGCCGCAATGTTGTTAGCACAACTGGAAGTAAAAGATGAATTACAACTAATGAGAAAGAAGTTATATGATTCCTATTCAACTGTATTGTCTCCTTTGAAAGAAAAAGGACTAGGATTGCCTTATGTACCGGAAGAATGTGAATCTAATTTTCATGCCTTTTATTTGGTTTTCCCGACACCAGAGCAAAGATCAAGATTTCTTGACCTAGTTATAAGTAATAATGTAGTTTCTTATATAGGTTATATACCTCTTCATTCCTCGCCTATGGGTGTCAAGTTAGGGGGGGGCAGATTTGTTCTTCCTGTAACCGACCATGTAAGTGAAAGAGTTGTGAGACTGCCTTTTTATTTAATGTCCAATGATGAAATCAACTATGCTTGTGATGTTATACATAGTTGTGCTAAAAAGGTTTTGTGAAAAACCATGTTTAACACTTTATTTTACAAGCCCCAGACGTGATTGGGATGTTCGATACAGCCTAAAGCAAGTAAGGGCGCATATAGAGGGGCATGAAGCCGTTTACTGAGGTTGGGCTTTGGATAGATCGCTTTCAGGCCCATAACCTGCATAAGTCGACGTACGGGCTTGCGATTCATCTCATGCCCTTGATCGTGGAAGGCCCTTGTCATGCGCCGATAGCCAAAGTATGGATGTTTCATGTATAACTCGTCCATACGGTGCATAAGCTTGACATTTTCTTCACTTTCACGCTTTTCTTTGGCTCTATGATAGACGCTTGTTCGATGTACACCCAGCAGTTCCTTTACGGTAATCGCAGCATTGTCTCGCTCTACCATCGGCTTACGTGCCTCCTGTAGTTCATTTGAGGCCAGTTTCGTATTATTAGGTTAACCAGAGTTTTCTGGTTGGCTTTTCTTTATGTTCGGTTTAGGGGTGGTAATCACATTCCGCCCCCCATGCACGTGGTAGCGAATGGGATTTTAGGGGTCGACAAGCCATGAAATGAATGTAGCGATGGTTCAAGTGATGCAACTCGATTAGATTAGCCAAGATCCACCGATTCATCCAAGCCGAGACTGGTCAACATGTGTTTCTATTCTTTGGTCAAGGGACGGGCGAATTGTCGGGTTCGGGTACCGTCCGGCATGCGAAACACGACGACCTTGCGGTACTTGAAGATCTTGAAGATGGCAGCCGCCGTGGGTTTGCGCAGGTTACGGCCGCCCGATCAGTGCATCGGTTTTGGCTCGGTGATGTGCTGCCTGATGCGTCGCTGGAACATACGGTAAATCGTGAGCGCAAACAAAAACAAATACCCCAGCACCTTTACTCGCTCTGGCTTCTTCAGGTAGATTTCATCGGTTTATTC
Organism: Paenibacillus hodogayensis; assembly: GCF_039536325.1. Taxonomy (NCBI): domain Bacteria; kingdom Bacillati; phylum Bacillota; class Bacilli; order Caryophanales; family Paenibacillaceae; genus Paenibacillus; species Paenibacillus hodogayensis. Next base: position 626,578 of record NZ_BAAAYO010000002.1, on the reverse strand, counting down.
GGGATCTCTCAGGAAGGAGAAGTTCATCTCGATATGATTTGTCCATTATACAGGCCGAGCAGCGCGGTCCCATCCATCGTTTCCCCGCGCTACTCCGGCGGTAAGGTGGTGGCCAGCACAAGCGGGATGCCCGTCGGCGCGCTTCCTGAAACCGTGCTTCGTCCGGTGTCACTGTGACCTGTAACACGTAGACTGTATCTACTTGCGGGACTTCGCCTTGCTTCGTCCGTCCGCGTTTTTTGCGAACGACTTCCTGCGGAACAACGGTCACGTCTACCTGACGAAACCGGGACAACTGCCTGAATATTTCTATGAAATAGAGCCACTATTCCGGTTGTGAGTGAGCCACGTCTCCGGAGAAAATGAGCCACCCCTCCGGAGGAGAGAGCCACCGTATACAGAGGTGGCTCCTGAGCCATTAATTGATGAGGCCTTTGCGTTTTCGCATGGAATCCGTTCCTTCAATTGTTATCGTGTAAGAAGAATGCACAATGCGGTCGAGAATGGCGTCGGCCAGCGTACTTTCTCCGATTTTACTGTGCCAACCGCCTGGAGCGAACTGGGAGCAAAAGATTGTGGAGGAAGTTTGATGGCGCGACTCCACAATCTCCAGCAAATCCCGGGCCTCACTTTCCTTAAGGGAAACCAGCAACCACTCGTCTAGAATGAGGAGCGGCACTTTCTTGTAGGTCTTCATGACGCGCCCGAAGATCCCTTCGCCTCGCGCAACTGCCAACTCATTTAACAACTCCGGCAGGCGGATATATTTCACGGGTAGGAAGTTGCGGCAAGCTGCGATGCCGAACGCGCAGACCAGATAGGTTTTCCCAGCACCCGAAGCGCCCATGATAATGATATTGAGTTTGTCATGAATGTAGGCGCTTGTTCCCAAGCGAAGAATCTGGGTGCGATCCAACTTGCGGTCAACGTGATATTCTACGTCTTCAATACAGGCGTTCGTTTGTTGAAAGTCTGCCTTGCGGATTAATGTGGTCAGCCGATTATTCTTTCGTCTAGCCCACTCCAAGTCCACAAGCATACCGAAGCGTTCTTCAAACGACAGTTCCTGAAAGGCAGGGTCTAGCAACTGAGCTTGGAATGACTCTACCATCGCACTGAGGCGCATCTCATGCAGCTTGCGTACCGTCGGTTCATTCACCATGATCAGCCCCTCCCGTAGTAATCCGCGCCGCGGACGAAGCTGTGGCTCTCGGAAGAAGATGAGGCGGAGGAGGTTTCATCCGCGATGGGCTGTTCTTTAAGACGATCCTGTCCGGTCGCAAGGATGGTTTTGATGCTTTGAAAATTAGGCCTCGGCGTGTAAGACAGCGCTCTTGCGCAGGCGGCCTCAATGCGAGTGAAGCCATGTTTGTCGGCAAGCTTCAGGAGGGCCATACAGCTTCTGTAGCCCTGCTGCTCGACCTTGTGAGAACTGAGAATGGCCTGCACGGCAGTGCTTGTGTAAGGACCAACCTGTGCAGCCCAAGAGACGAAGCGCTGCGCATTCCATTGGGTGAACTGCTTATGACTCTCCGGCATGTGAGCCTCTACGGTGCTATACTGTCCGGGTTTCCCGTGAAGCCTGGGATGGGAGCAAATCCGGCTATTCTGATAGAACACCTCAATGACAGCTCGTGTCATTCGAACATCTACACGGTGCTTAATGTACTCGTAAGGGACCGAGTAGTGCATTTTTTCTACGCTTAGGTGATAATTAAATTGGACCGTGGCGGTTTTCCATACCGCCATCTCATAGGGGGTAGCCGGCAAGGCTAGCAGATATGGCTTTTCTTCTGCCATAAACACGCTGCGCCGGCTCCCCTCCTTTTTCTGAAACGGCTTGGCATTCAAAATCTCAAGCTTGTCGCGGATCGACCGGTTTAGTTCGGATGCGCTGAAGCACTGCAGATTACGCAACGCCGCTAGCACCCAAGTGGAGACGACACCAACCGATCCTTCTACATTCGGCTTGTCTTTTGGCTTACGTACACGGGCAGGAATGACAGCGGTGTTGTAATGCTCGGCCATCTCGTGATAGATCTTATTGATAACAGGCTCATGCCGCGTTGCTTTCTCTACCCCGGTCTTGAGGTTATCCGGGATGAGGATCCGCGTAGAACCGCCGAAGGCTTGATACATATGGATGTGCGCGGTGATCCAGCTTTCCTGATCTTGCGAGAGGAAGGCTTCTACATAAGCAAACTGGCTGTAAGAAAGCACGCCTACAAACACATACATCGTCACAATCTCGCCAGTGTCGCGGTCAACGATGGATGCTGTTTGACCCGCTCAGTCCACTTCAATCTGCTCGCCGGGCTTGCGCTGAATCCGCATTGTGGCATTTGATTTTAAGGTGTACTGCTGGTAGTGATAACAAAACTGCGAATACATGAGTGGAATCTCTTGGCTCGACCGGCATTGCTCACAGTACTCGTTCCAGAGCAAACTAAGCGTTACGCCGCTTTTCGCCATCTCTTTGTGGATGTAAGCGTAATCTGGTTGCTTGCGGCCGGAGGATTGGACTGGTTCGGCAAAGAGGCGCCCTCGAAGCTCACCATCTGTGAGCTCCATGCCTAACGGCCAGGCGATTCCCAGTTCGTTTGCGCGTTCAATAATCTTGGAGACGGTGTTGCGCGAGCAGGCGCAACTGAGGGCGATGTTACGTTGGCTGATTCCTTGGCTGTGTAGCCGCAGGATTTCACGGTATTGGGTCATGGTGACCTCCTCTGAATGATTAGCGTCATCTTGTAACAACGCATAAAGTTCATTCTAACAGGAGGTCATTTGGGTGGCTCACATCGCCCGGAACGGTGGCTCAAAAACGCCGGAGACGTGGCTCTCATTCACCGGAACGATGGCTCAATTTGCCCCGGAGTATTCACTGCCCGCCTGGAAGGCTTCGGCGGCTTGCTCCGCATCAGCCTGACAGTGAAACGGAGTTTGGGCGGCTTCTTTTGCGACTTGCATCAGCCGGTAGCCTTCATCCTCCCGTTCGCGGGTTAACTCACATTCCACTTTCCACACCCCCGACACGTGGTAGAGAATGGAGTTTTTTGGGCAATTCAGCCGTTAAACGGTTGTAGCGATGGTTTTAGAAGCAAACCTGAGGCAAGTCGATTCAATTAGCCGAGATAAACTGATTCATCCAAGCCGAGACTAGTCAACACGAGCTTCTCCTCTTTACTCAAGGGGCGAGCGAATTGCCCGTTTCGAGTGCCATCCGGCATACGAAGGACGACGATCTTACTTTCATCGGTGTATACGGGATCCTTCAGGAAGGGAAAATTCATCTCGATGTGAATTTGCTCCTTATACAGGCCGAGCAGCGCCGTCCCATCCATCGTTTGGCCCGCCATTCGGGCGGCAAAGTGTCGCCAGCACAAAGCGAGATGACCGCCGGCGCCGATCAACCCGAATCGGATTTGTTTGCGCCTCGCCGGTCCCGACTGTAGACTTCGACAATCTGCAGCGCCTTGCTCGGTTTCGTGTATGCGCCGTAGACGGACATACTCGTCGTAGCGCCATGAAACACGCTCATCGGAATGCGCTCGTGAAGCCGGGACGGAGCAGTTGATCCAAATCTTGCTCCTCTGCCCATTTGTCCACATTCATCAGGGCATTTCGACCGCTCAGCATGTCGAGCACGTGCAGTTGGACGGCTTCGCCTGCGGTCGTCCGGCATTGCCGATCCACCGTTACAAGTTCATCGATTTTCCGGCACAACCCCAGATCGTTCATGAGACCGCTCAGCAACGGCAGGTAGCCGACTTTTTCGATTTGCATATTAGCCATCGGCTCCCAGTCCGACTCTCGATTCTATGACTCTAGCATACAGCATAATTCGTCATTTTCAGAGTCATAGAGGTTCGGAATGTGAGTCTTAAGGAACACTTTTCCACACCATCAAGAACGGTACCCGTTATGTTGCTTACGGTCGTTAACAAGTACTACGCCCCGAACATGCTTTCAAAAAACAATGACAACTCGGGTACTCACTCCGTCTTTAAACGGATGAAGGTCTCTTCGAGCTAACCTTTGAGACCGGTGGTAAGGTTCGAAGAAGCTGTGTCTGAAACTCATTATTGTAGAGTGTTGGCATGATCCTCACGAACAAGGAACAAATCGGGCAAGCGAAGTTGCTTTTTGTATTTCAGGTTCGGTTTGGTGATCAGCGTAGAATCAGCCACATAACATAAAGCAGCAGCCTGCTAGTCTGCCTGGACAAGCGTTTACCGCAGCTTACGAATGCCCGTGAAGCGTTTCATTTTTTGTCCAATGTTCGCGGTTCTTAGCATTCACAAGTATAGGATTACGCTCGGTAGGGGGGTGATCCCGAGTATGATTTAATGCCTGAGATGAGGCTGGTAATCCTTGCTTTATCCGTACACGATTTGCAGTAGGCCTTGCCCATGTAGTACCCTTTAGATTAATGTTGTCTCACTATGCTGGCCTCGGTGGAAGCGTACAAAGAAAGCCCTAGATAGGTGCAGAATGGAAATAGATTTATATACTTTTATCTTCATTACCACAATTTTTTGAGTTATGGGGGATTAGCTTGCAATTAGAGCAAAAAGAAAGACTTGAGTTTTTGGATATGTTACGAGGGATTGCAGCTTTAGCTGTGATGATCGAACATATGGGGGAAAGATTATTTCCCGGATTTGTTTATTTTATTAGCACTTATTTTCAAATGGGGCAATTCGGCGTGGTTCTCTTTTTTTTAAGTAGTGGTTTTATTATTCCGGATTCATTAGAGCGATCGAAAAGGTTGAAATTTTTTTGGGTAAAACGGTTCTTCCGGTTATATCCATTGTATTGGTTTAATCTGGGTGTGGCTGTGATGTTATATTATTTTTATATTCATCCAGCAGATATGCCTTCTATTTCAACGATTTTGGCAAATGTGACAATGGTTCAAAAGTTTCTTGGGAAGCCTGACATAATTGGGCTGTATTGGACATTAAGTACGGAAATGCTTTTTTACTTAATTTGTTCGATTTTATTCTTTATAGGTATGTTTAGACGAACTGTTACAATAGTATTTGTATTTTATATACTTGCCCTTGTCGCTTCTGCTTCTCCTATTGTGGGTATAAGGATTCCTGGTTGGGGTATGTTTTTCAATTTGTTTACAATGTTTATAGGAACTATCATGTACCGTTACTATCAGAAAAAAATCAGCGGTAAGGTCTTTTTCGTCGTGTTCGGCTTTTCATTCTTATTGATTTTGGCTGTTTGTTATAATGTTTTTTGGGAAGATAATGATCCTAAATATTTGGGAACCCATTCATTTTTACCTATGCTAAGTGCATGGACTATTGCTTATGTTTTGTTTTTTTTAAATTTGAGTATTAAAAGCATAAAGAGTCCCAAGATATTACTTTTTCTCGGAATGATTAGCTATTCTATATATTTAATGCACGCTCTTATTATTGAGATAATTCCAAAGTTAGACAGTGAATTATTGACGTTTATTATTTGGGTGGGGGCAACCCTTGGAGTTGCAACCTTGACTTATTTTGCAATAGAAAGACCTTTTATATCTATTGGAAGAAAAGTATTAGTTAAAAAAGCAATCACAGCCCCTGCAGGACCACATCTTGTTGAAAAGGGGTAATGTTAAGAGAGTAGCTAAGAGAACACAAAAGCTTAGTTACGGACAATAAGAGTAGACCGTCGATCAAAGACTCGACGGACTACTCTTATTAATAAGCTCCTTCACCCTTCAAGACAACAGGGAGCGTTTTAAGCAATATCCTAAACTCCAACCCCAAACTCCATCTCTCAATATAATAAATATCCAGTTTCACCCACTCTTCAAAAGGCAAATCACTTCTCCCACTTACCTGCCATAGCCCAGTAATCCCCGGCCTAACATCAAATCTCCGCCATTGGTAATCGGTATACTGCTCCACTTCATTAGGAAGCGGTGGGCGGGGCCCTACAAGGCTCATCTGCCCCATCAATACGTTGAACAGCTGAGGCAGTTCATCCAATGAATACTTCCTTATAAACCGCCCTACGCGCGTGATACGAGGGTCATTTTTAATTTTGAAAACCGGGCCGACCGCTTCGTTTTTGTGGGCGAGCGACGCCTTTAAAGCCTCCGCATTAGCAACCATGGAGCGAAACTTCAGCATGTTGAAGGGAGCGCCGTTTTTGCCAATCCGTTTTTGCTTGATCAATAAAGGTCCTCGAGAATCCAACTTAATGGCAATAGCTACGGCGGCCAGTATAGGCGAAATAAGAAGGATTCCGATCGCTGATACTACGAAATCCGCACTCCGCTTCATAAACCAATTGAGACCCCGCAGCGGTGTTCTGACGATCTCAATACAAGGATAGTCGAAAGCATGATCAAAGGAGACGCTGGACGTAACCAACTCGAACAGTTCGGGAATAATTTTGATCTGGACGTCGTACTTGCGGACGCTGGAAATCATTTTGTTAATAAGGCCGCGCTCGGATGGAATCGTGATATAAATTTCATGAATTTTATGCTTCTGCACCAATTGCTCGATGTCGGGTATAGAGCCGAGGACTTGATGGCCTTTTTTGTAATCGTCCAGAAATCCGATAAAGCGTGTCCTGCCGGTTTTGTTGGCATTGAGGTTGTCCCGGATCTGTTCCCCGACCCGACCTGCTCCGATAATGAGCACGTTTTTGTCGTAGTGGGGGGTGCGTTTCAATAAGATCAATACTCCCAAGCGAAGAAAACGCGAAGCCATGAAGCTTACTACCATCAATACGGCCAGAACGAGAATCAGCACGCGAGAGTAAATAACGCTTGTTTTTAGGAAGAAGATAAGGCCCAATGCGATTAAAAAGGAGAATGCCACCGCTTTGGCGGCGGTAAACGTATCGTCAATGATCTTGATGTCGCGATTCCATTTGAACATTCCGCGCTGATACAACCAGCCCGTATAGACGGCAAAGATGACGCCAATCAGCATCATGTACTCGCCGAGGACTGGAATTTGCTGAATGCTGGATAAAATGTCGTTCCATCTCAGTTCGTCGTAATCGGACACTACTTTGAATAGAAAGAGGACGATGAAGCATGTCAAATAAAGCAGGTATTCAACAGCAATCATGCTTATATTGAGCAACCTCTCCAGACGAAGCGTCTTCTTCTTATAAGAGACGATATCTTCGGCAATGAGCAGGTGGCCCGGCTTTATGTTTTTGTTCATTTGAATCTCCAGACTCATGGACAGTACGCTCCTTGACAAACTTTGATAGTTCCTAACAATTATAGCATAGAACTGCCGATTTAGTCCCCCAAAAGGTAGCCCAGCCCATTTTCTCTTTTTGTGCTTGTTCCGCATATTTGTCCAACCCCCTACATAGAGTTGTACAAGTAATCATTATTTCGTGTGAGGGGTTGATGAAATGCGTCGGGTCACATGGATGCTGGCCATCGTGATGTGCGTGGCATTAGTTGCAGCGGGTTGCGGGACGAGGAATGCGGAGCAAGTAGTCAAAGATTTGGATCATGTGATCGGAAAGCTCGATAGCTATCAGGGCTCGGGGACGATGACGCTGCAAACCGGTCAGCAAGCGCAGGAATACAGCGTCGATGTGTCGTACCAGAATCCGCACTACTACCGGATCGCATTAACGAATGAGGCGAAAGATATTACGCAAATCGTGCTGCGCAACGATGAGGGCGTGTTCGTGCTCACGCCGCATTTGAATAAAATGTTCCGTTTCCAAAGCGATTGGCCGGAAAATTCCGGACAAGTGTACCTATACCAGTCCTTGGTGCAAAGCATCGTGATGGACAATGAACGACAATTTGCCGAAGAAAAGGATGCCTATGTGTTCGACGTGGCGGCGAATTACCAGAACGGACTGTTGGCCCGCCAGAAAATTTGGCTGAACAAGAAGGACTACGCACCCAAGCAGGTGCAGGTGGCGGACGAGAACAACAATGTAATGGTTTCGGTGAAGTTTACGCAGTTCGAGTTCGGCAAAAAGTTTGATAAAGATTCGTTCGATATGCAGCGTAATATGACGAGCTGGAACCTGCAAACGATGCCGACCTCGGTCAAAGCAGCGGATGCCGGCAAGCTCGGGGCCGTTAATGGAGCTACGACACCATCCGGAACAAAAGGTACGGAGACCGGCAAGGAAACACCAGCCGCCAAGCCGACCGGCGCTGCAGCGACCGGTACGCCTTCGACAGGTTCAACAGCTCAAGGGACCACGGGCGCTCAACACCAGCAGCAAGGCACACCTACAGATAAGGCGACTGCCGCCGCTGCGCAAAGCTTTGGAATCGTGGAGCCGAGCTATGTGCCGCAGGGGGTCAAGAAGCAAGAATTGAAGGAAGTGAAGCTTGGCGAGGAGAAAGCGATTTTGTTCCGTTACTCCGGAACCTACAACTACACGCTTGTCGAATCGATGCCGCAAGCGAAAACGGTCACCTCTTTAAACGGAACGATTCTTGATCTGGGTTATACGATCGGAGTGGTAACGGGAGAAGAAAAGGGCTTGAGAACGCTGACCTGGACCTATGACGGTATGGATTACCGGCTCTCGACAGGGGACCTTTCGCCGACGGAAATGATCCGAATTGCCCAGTCCGTTCAAGGACAGGTTGGCAAGTAATAGGATCGAGAACATTAAGTAGTATGAAATTAAGCAAAGCGCAGTTGCTTGAAGAAAGATAGAACAAAGGGAAACTGTGAAGATGATCAGGCTGCAGTAGGCTGCAACTTTAGAGAAGCTGGGAATTCACATTGGATTTTATTTTCCCCACACCCCTCCGCCAGCCGAACGTCACCCGGCCAAGGACCGGGTGTTTTCCTTTATTTGTCCACCGCTTAAGGGGGAATTGTGAGGGTTTGTTCATTGACAGTGCAGGGGCATCGCCTTTACCATAGATGAGGGGATTCAGATCGGGCTTTCCATGAGAGGGATTGCGCAGGAAAAAGAAGAAGGTGAGCAGCTTGGAGACGTTTTATCGCCCGACTTGGGTGGAGGTATCGCTGGACGCGTTAAGGCATAACATTCAGGCATTTCAACAGGCTTTGCCCGCGCAAGTGGGCTTGATGGCGGTCGTAAAGGCGGACGCCTACGGCCACGGTGCAATCAAGGTGGCGCAGGAAGCGATCGATTGCGGCGCGGTCTACATCGGGGTCGCCTTTCTGGACGAAGGTTTGGAGCTGCGGAGAGCCGGCGTGACCGCACCGATCCTGGTGCTTGGCTATACGTCGCCGGAAGGCGTGCTGCCCGCCATGGAGCACGATATTACGCTGACCGTCTTTCACGAGGAGCTGTGGGATGCCCTGGACGATCTGGGCGAAAGCAAGCTGAATGTGCATATCAAAATAGATACGGGCATGGGGCGGCTCGGCCTGCGACCCGACGATGAGGCCATTGCTTATATGGAGCGCGCACTCCGGCATCCTTCGCTGAATGTGGAAGGGATTTATACGCATTTTGCCAGCGCGGACGAGACGGATAAGACGTATACACGGGAACAACACGCCAAGTTTGAACAGGTCGTCAAACACTTTCGCGAGCAAGGCGTCGTTTTCCGTTACGTGCATACGGGCAACAGCGCCGCCGGGATTGAGTGCCCGGAGCTCTCTTACAATATGGTACGGCTTGGTATAGCGATGTACGGCCTCTATCCGTCGGAGGAAGTAAACCGGGAACGCATGCAGCTTGAACCGGTAATGAGCATCAAAACGAAGCTGTCGCACATCAAAACACTACCCGAAGGTTCCGGGATCAGCTACGGTACGATATACCGCACGCAAGGGGAAGAGGTAATCGGTACATTGCCCATCGGGTACGCGGACGGCTACAGCCGCATGCTGTCTCAGAAGGTGCAGGCGCTTATACGCGGCCGGCGGGTGCCAATCGTCGGGCGAATTTGCATGGACCAGTGCATGGCGAATTTGTCCGGGGTCGAAAATCCGACGAAGGACGAAGAAGTGGTGCTGCTGGGCCGCCAAGGGGCGGAGACGGTGTCTGCGGAAGAACTGGCTGCCTTGCTCGGCACGATCAACTACGAGGTGACGTGCATGGTCTCCCATCGCGTTCCGCGAGTATATATCCGCAACGGGGAGCGGGATTGTGTCTTGAACCCGTTGGTTCGTTGAATTACTGAACGGGAGAATCTATTTTCCGGTACGGGCAGCATACATGAGAAAGCGGCGCATACAATGAATCGAGCGCCCCGGAACGTCTTGAATATGCAGCGGCCGCCGGGGCGGTTTTATACAATGTCTACACGTTGACAAAAGACCTGCAAAAGCGTCACCGTCCGATCGTGGAGCGGGAGAAACATTTTCCAGTTCCTTTTTCGACAGGGAGCGAAGGAATTAATCGACTTTTAGCGAATACGTATAGACGGAGATTGCGCGGAGTTGACGGAGTAAGTAGGCCGGAACTGCGACGGCGCTTCGTCGGGCAAGAAGGTAAGCAGCGTCCGAGCCAACGACGGTTCGCATTCGGTAGTGATTTGAACGAACTGAACGGTTCCGTGTATGGATTCAGGCAACTTCAGTCTGTCGGAGCAAGCGGATCGGCTCTAATACCGTCAGACCTAATCGTTTACAAGAAATAAGCAGATTTCTTGGGTGGCACATGAGTGAGTTTTCCAGATACACACATTTGGCAGCTCTGAAGATGTGTCTGATCACGTGCAGAGCACGAGACAGCCGGTATGCAAAGTGTATCTACTTTGCTAGACCTGCGGGGGAGAGTTTTCCCCGTCGGATGTATTTGCCCTGCCAATGTTCCGAAGGATGCTTTTTGCGAAGGATACACATACGTGATATATCCGAAGCATATACTTGTTCTTGTATAAAATGACTGTATTATCGACATAATGGAAGTATGGGTTTGGGAATGTTTTGGGGGTGCGAGATCGGTGGCCAATGCGCATAACACGAAAAGGATCATGATTAGTCTTCCGGATAACTTGCTGCAGGAAGTGGACGGCATCGTGGAGAAGGAAAACTCCAATCGCAGCGAATTCATTCGTCAAGCCATGAAGTTGTATTTGATGGAGCGCAAGAAGCGGCATTTGCGCGAGTCGATGCAGCGCGGTTATATGGAGATGGCCAAAATTAATTTGCATATGGCAGCGGAGGCATTTCAAGCGGAGGAAGACGCGGACGGTACCCTCGATCGCTTAGTTAGCGGGGTGTAGAGCTTGATTGTGAAACGTGGCGATGTATTTTTTGCGGACTTGTCACCGGTGGTGGGGTCCGAACAAGGCGGCGTAAGGCCCGTACTGGTCATTCAGAATGATATTGGGAACCGTTTCAGTCCCACTGTCATCGTTGCGGCGATTACGGCGCAAATCCAGAAAGCCAAGCTGCCAACACACGTAGAAATCGATGCGGAGTCGCACGGGTTCGACCGCGACTCGGTTATTTTGCTCGAGCAGATTCGGACGATCGACAAGCAGAGGCTGACGGATAAAATTACGCATCTCGACGACGAGTCTATGCGCAAGGTGGACGAAGCGCTGCAAGTCAGCGTAGGCCTTATTGAGTTTTGAAATCGGCTGCAAAGGACACGCAAACGAGGAGCCCCCTCGTTTTTTTGTCGTTTTCATTTTTAATGATTGGTTCTGAAACGAGTCTTGAGGCATTCCACGGGGCATCTTTCGAAGGACGGATGTTCCATCGTGCTTTTTTGAATCGGGAGAAGCATTCCGCCTGACCGAACGTACTCCATACATAAACAGACGATTTGTGAACAAGATGGGGATAACTATTGCGAAATATGTGGATAACCCTCGTTGTATTGTTGATTATTTGTGAATAATGTCCTTCTTTTTGTGGATAAGGATAAAAACGGTTCATAAAACGGCTGTTCCAAACTGCAGCGACAGATCGGTCCAGTCGTCCGGCTAAGGAGCGTTATGGTATAATAGGGGTCAGCAGAACGAAGGTAGATGGGGAAATTAGGTTAAAGCATCGCGGCATCAAGCGGAATAGGCGGTTATTAGCGAGCAAGCACCGCTTTAATCGTCGCTAGGTAGAACGCCAATTCATGAACAGAAAGAGGTAGCGCATGGCAAAAGAGCTGGAAACGAAAGAAACGGCCGTTCTGGGGGAGCAGGCCGGCAAGTACGAGCTTACCGAGGAGCAGAAGACGCTCCGTCAAGAACGCATCCTGAAGCAGGTAGCCAGGGAGCTGGAGCTTCCGCTCGGCAAAGTTCGGGCTTCCGTCGGTTTGTTGGACGAGGGGAACACCATTCCGTTTATCGCCCGTTACCGTAAAGAAATGACCGGAGAGCTGGATGAGACGCAGCTGCGGGATATTGAAGAACGGCTGCAATATTTGCGTAATTTGGAGGACCGCAAGCTGGAGGTCATCCGGCTAATCGACGAACAGGGCAAGCTGACCGCGGAGCTGAAAGGCGCGATCGAGCAGGCGGTGAAGCTGCAGGAGGTCGAAGACCTGTACCGTCCTTACCGGCAAAAGCGCAAGACGCGCGCCAGCGTAGCCAAAGAACGCGGACTGGAGCCCCTCGCCGTTTGGATCATGACCCAGCCTCGGCAAGGCTCTCTGGAGCGGGAAGCGGCAGCTTATATCTACCCCGACAAGCAGGTGAATACGGCCGAGGATGCCATACAGGGCGCATCGGACATTATTGCCGAAAACTTGGCGGACGACGCGAAAATCCGGGCATGGGTGCGCCGTTTTACGCAGGAGCAGGGAATCGTCGGAACCGAGGCGAAGGATGCCGGGGTCGAGTCGGTCTATGAAATGTATTACGCCTACCAGGAGCCGATTCGCCGTCTGCCGCCGCATCGGACGCTGGCGATTAACCGGGGAGAGCGCGAAGAAGTGCTGAAAGTCCGGCTGGAGGTGCCGTCCGAGCGCATCCACGATTACATAGCCAAACAAACGATCAGAGGGGAATCGATCGTAAAAAGCACGCTGCTGCTCGTCATTGAGGACGCCTACAAGCGCTTGATCGCGCCTTCGATCGAACGCGAAGTGCGGGGAGAGCTGACCGAGAAGGCGGAGGAGCATGCGATCCGGATTTTTGCCGAAAACTTGCGCAATTTGCTGCTGCAGGCCCCCATCAAAGGGAAGGTCGTCCTGGGCGTCGACCCGGCTTTCCGGACGGGTTGCAAGCTGGCGGTCGTGGACGAGACGGGGAAAATGCTGTACATCGACGTCGTGTACCCGACGGCGCCGCACAACAAGGTTGCCGAGGCGGAAACGAAAGTAAAAGCCGCCATCGAGAAATACGGCGTAGAGCTGATTGTCATCGGCAATGGGACGGCGTCCCGCGAGACCGAGCAGTTTATTGCCAGTCTGATCGCTAAGATCAAGGCACGCAAGCTGCAATATTTGATCGTCAATGAGGCTGGAGCGAGCGTCTACTCGGCTTCAAAGCTGGCTGCCGAAGAATTTCCGGCGCTTGACGTGGCGGAGCGGAGCGCGATTTCGATCGCCCGTCGTTTGCAGGATCCGTTGGCCGAGCTGGTCAAAATCGAACCGAAGGCGATAGGGGTCGGGCAGTACCAGCACGATGTGGCTCAGAAGCATTTGGAGGAAGGCTTGAAGGCCGTTGTGGAATCGGCGGTTAACCATGTGGGCGTGGATTTGAATACGGCCTCTCCGTCCCTGCTGTCCTACGTGTCCGGGATTAATGGCACCATTGCCAAAAACATCGTAAAGTTCCGCGAGGAGAACGGCAAGTTCAAGGACCGCAAGCAGCTGCAAAAGGTACCCCGGCTGGGTGCCAAAACGTTCGAGCAGTGCGTCGGCTTTATGCGCGTCAGCGAGGGCGCGAGTCCGCTGGACAATACGCCGATCCATCCGGAGTCCTACGAGGTGGTCGACCGTCTTTTCCGCGAGCTGAAGCTCGATCTCGGGAAATTGGGCTCGCAGGAGCTGAAGGAAAAACTGCAGCATGCGGATACGGAGGCTTTGGCCGCAAAGCTGGATGTGGGGGTTCCGACGCTGCGCGATATTATGGATAGCTTGCTGAAGCCGGGGCGCGATCCGCGCGAGGAGCTGCCGTTGCCGATTTTCCGCACCGACGTGCTGCAGATCGAGGATTTGACGCCGGGAATGCAGCTTCAGGGAACGGTGCGCAATGTAATCGATTTTGGCGCCTTTGTGGATATCGGGATCAAGAACGACGGCCTGGTGCATATATCCCAATTGAGCGATACGTTCGTGAAGCATCCGATGGATGTCGTGTCGGTCGGCGACACGGTAACGGTATGGGTGTTGAACGTCGATCTGAAAAAGGGACGCGTCGGCCTGACCATGAAAAACCCGAGCAAATCTTGATCGTTGTAGGGTATGCAGCGCACGCATGGCCGGCGGCGGTTCCCCCAGGGCTCCAGCCGATACAAGAAAAACGCCCCGAGGACGTTTTCCTCGGGACGTTACGGTCGGGATATATGAACGGACTCTTTGGAGTCGGTGATTTTGGTTCGATAGAAGAACCAGCAGTCGTTCAGCAGCCGTATTTGCCGGATATCCTGCTTGCGGAACGCCTTCTCCAGTTGATGGCAAAGCCACTGCGGCATAACTCCATCCCCTCTTTCCCAAGGTCTCGTAACACTGTGCTCTTACCTATAGGATATGGGGAAATAGCGGAGACGGTGCAGGTCCTTTTGCGAAAAAATCATCCCGGCCAGCGTGCGCCGCTTTTTTCGGAGCACAACATGCAGGTATCCGGGCAAGGTGAGCTGTGCGCTATGGCCCTTGTTGAGCTTGCTGAGTAAAAAGGCTGTCGCCTCAAGCAGAATGATCTGCTTTGGCACAGCCATTTTCCAAATGTACCTGAACCGTTCTGACTATATAAGTTGAACGAATGTTTGGGAAGCCCATTTCATTCCGAAAAGAACTGCCTTGCTGCTCAGACATGTTGTTTTCAACTCCTGGATTGAAAAAAAGACTCAGCGGAATGGAGTTGAAAGCGGCCATTTCCAGGAAGTGATTTCGTTCAACTTATGTAGTACAAAGCTAGGCCTTAAACGGTATCCGTGAAATGGACCGAATCCCTTGCACCGCAAGGGATCGAGCCTTCCGGAATACACAGAGGTGGCTCTGATTTTGTACTAAGCGTCTTCTTCCTCTTCGTACCATTGCTCTAGCTGGGCCTGCAGAGCGCGAATTTCGGTAAGCAGCGAGATAAGCGGGTAAGCCTTCTCGTCCAACGCGGCAAACGCTTGCTCCAATTCATTCATGTATTCGAGTCCGTGACGCACGGGACAGGCGTTGTCCACGATATCCAGCGCGTCGCATTCGGCGACCACATGCGGCAGGCTCGGGACATTGGAGGCGGTCAGCTTGTCCAGTTCCTTATGCAGACGGCGGTTGAGTGCGGTCAGCTGGTACACGTGGTCTGCGGGCATTTCCACGAATTCCAGGGTGGAGCCGAGCAATAATACGGCGTATCTCATTTTCGGCATGGCGGTAGTTGTTCTCCTCTCGGCGTTTTCCGGGCGTCGTGATCCGTTTCCGTTTCGTTCTACTTGACAGTGTAGCGTAAGAACGAGTTAAAATTCAAGTACAGGTTATACCCGGAAGTCTTGTTTGGAGGGAGGGGCAGGTATGGACGACAAGGAGCTGCAGCAGTGGATCGAACGGGTGTCGTTGCAATACTTCAAACGGCCCTTTCTGCATACGGCGTCATTCAATCACCGTCTTCGGACGACCGGCGGGCGGTATTTCATGAAGTCGCACAATATCGATATTAGCTGGCACCAATACGAGGCGTTCGGAGCGGAGGAAGTCGAGAAAATCATCAAGCATGAGCTGTGCCATTACCATCTGCATTTGCAGCGGAAAGGGTATAGGCACCGGGACGATGATTTTAAAAGGCTGCTTGCCGAGGTCGGTGGCACCCGGTACTGCCAGTCGCTAGGCATGCGCAAGCCGGCGCAGCCGTTCCGATACAAGCTTCAATGCGTCTCCTGTGGAACCTCTTATTTGCGCAAGCGGCGCATGGATCCGGGCAAGTATGCGTGCGGCGCATGCAGAGGGAAGCTAAAGCTTGTCACGCTTGACTTGAACTCCAATTCGTGATAAATTCAGTAGTACATTCCCTGATAGCTCAGTTGGTAGAGCACTCGGCTGTTAACCGAGTTGTCACAGGTTCGAGTCCTGTTCGGGGAGCTTTGGAGAGATACCCAAGAGGCCGAAGGGGGCGCTTTGCTAAAGCGTTAGGGTGTAACAGCCGCGAGGGTTCGAATCCCTCTTTCTCCGTCCAAGAAAAGCCGCCGCTAGGCGGCTTTTTGCGTTGAAGGAGAGAGGGAGGAGAACCCGAGAAGAGGGGGCGTCGGAGCGATGCTTCGATAGGAAAGGCTGCGCAGTCTCGGAGGCCGGAGAGTATCCCTCTTTCTCCGTCCAAGAAAAGCCGCCGCCATGGCGGCTTTTTGCGTTTGAAGGAGAGAGGGAGGAGAACCCCTCTTCTCATAGCCACTTCTTCTTTTTAAAATACATCCAGAGGCTGAGCGAAATGGCGATCATCACGCCCCAAATGCCAATGTAGCCGTATTTCCAATCGAGCTCCGGCATACCTTTGAAATTCATCCCGTAAACGCCGGCTATAAACGTTAAGGGCATAAAAAAGGTGCTGGCTACGGTCAGCGTCTTCATAATCTCGTTCATCCGGTCGGACCTCATATTCATTTGCAGCTCAAGCAAGCCGTTCAGCGATTCGCGAAAAATATCCATCGAATCGACGATTCGCGACAGATGGTCGTACACGTCCATAAAATAGGCGTCCGACTCCTGGCGGATGTACGGAAAGTTTTGATGAACGATGGAGCCCACAAGCGTTCGTTCCTCGGCAAAAATACGGCGGAGCAGATGAAGCGTCCGCTTCATTTTAAAAATCGGCTGAGCGATCTTGGTATAAGGGTTATGATGAATGGACTGCTCCAACCGGTCGATTCGGTCGTCCAACTGGTTCGTGTGATTGGTATATTCATCGACGCACCGGTCCAAAATGCGGTACAAGATCGCTCCGGTCGATTCCATCAACTCTTCGAGCTGTTCGCATTCCTTTTCCAACGTCTCGAAAAACGGAATTTCATCCCGGTGGACCGTGATAATGAAGCTGTCGCCGATGACGGTGGCGAATTCGCTCGCTTTCAGGTGCTCGTCCAGCGCGTAAAAGGAAATAAAAATACGGTCCTGGTACCGGTCCATCTTGGCACGCTGGTTCAGGTGCATGCAGTCTTCGACCAGCAAAGGATGGCAATGAAACATATCGTGCAAAACGTGCTGCAGCTCGTCCGGCTCCGGAGAACGCAGCCGGATCCAGACAACCTCGTCCGGACCGGGCACGCGGATCTGTTCCCGGGTCACGCGACCGGTGGACTTCGTATAAATGAGCATGGCCGGGGCACCTCCATTATGGCAACAGCATACCACACGGCGGAGCGATTTGAAAAAGGAGCGGGGGATGCTTGGCGCTACAACGCATCCGAAAAAAAGAGCTTGTCTTTGTATTCGATATCGGCTATAATAACTCTTGTCGCTTCGAAGGGCGACAACATAATGGTAAACGAGGCCCGTTGGTCAAGGGGTTAAGACACCTCCCTTTCACGGAGGTAACAGGGGTTCGAATCCCCTACGGGTCATTTTAGCAAGTTGAAGCATTGGCTTCCTCGAGCCATTAGCTCAGTTGGTAGAGCACCTGACTTTTAATCAGGGTGTCGTAGGTTCGAGTCCTACATGGCTCATCTGTAGAGTTGATCCGGACAACTCTCAACCTGCGGTCGTGGTGGAATGGCAGACACGCTATCTTGAGGGGGTAGTGGGCGTACGCCCGTGAGAGTTCGAGTCTCTCCGACCGCATCGTACACAAAGAGTCCTAGACGCATAGTCCGGGGCTCTTTTCCTATTTTGCAGAAACAGGAGATCCCATTCCCAAAGGAGGAACTTTCGATGGCACAAGATTCCCAAGGTTATATGCTCGTATTTGTCGGTTCTTATGCGGAGGCGGCGAATGACGGCGTATATGTGTACCGGATGGACAAAGAGAGCGGGGCTCTGACGCCGCTTGACCGCGCGGCGGGACTGCAGAACCCGACCTTTCTCAGCTTGGATGCCGATCGCTTGCGGCTGCATGCGATTGCCGAGCGGTTTGTGGACGGACAGCGGCAAGGGGCGGCGGTATCGTTCGCGATCGATCCGGTTTCCGGCAAGCTGACGGAGCTGAGCCGGAGCGGTACCGTCAACACGACGACCTGCCACATCCAGCGCGACGGAACGAACTGTTACTTTGCGGTGGCCAGCTACTCGGGCGGGCAGGTCGGCCTGCTAGCCTCCGGCGAGAACGGTACGGTAGGCGAGCTGCTCGATGCGAAGCGGCATGAAGGAAGCAGTGTCGATCCGGAGCGTCAGGACCGGCCGCATCCGCATTCGGTCTTTTTCAGCCCGGATAACCGGTTTGCTTTCGTACCCGATCTGGGAATGGACCGGATTCGCGGATACCGGCTGCTGGCGGATGAGGGCAGGCTGGAGTTCCACGGCGATACTTCGGTGCCTCCGGGTGCGGGTCCCCGTCATCTGGCTTTTCATCCGAGCGGAAGATTCGTTTATGTCATTAACGAGCTGGATTCGACGGTCGCTTCGTTCCGGTACGAGGCGGAGGAAGGCATCCTGCAGCCGTTGGAAGTCGTGTCTACGCTGCCGGAAGGCTTCGCCGGAGAGAGCGCATGCGCGGAAGTGCAGGTTTCGCCGGACGGGAACTACTTGTACGGCTCTAACCGTGGACACGATTCCATAGTCGTGTATGCGATCGATGCGGGAACGGGCAAGCTGAGGACGGTAGAACACGTATCGACCCGCGGCGGTCATCCGCGGCATTTCTCGCTTTCGCTGGAAGGGGATTTTCTGCTGGCGGCCAACCGGGATTCGGACAATGTGGTCGTGTTTAAAGTTGACAAGGCAACCGGACGGCTGGAGTATACGGGAGTGACGGTCGAGGCTTCCAAACCGGTATGCGTGAAAATGGCCTGGTTCTCTGCGCCTCAGCAATAGGCGGATGTTCTTCCCGAGGGGCTTGGGTATATAGAAACAACAATGAAGCGGTTTTCCGATCGATCCGGAGAACCGCTTTTTGGATTGATTGCCGGATGCCCGGCATTCGGCTTGAAACCGTGGACGAATCAAGGGTATGATTTGGCTAAGAACCGGCATAAAAGGGTGTGAGCGGAATTGCTCGTTTATTTTGTGGCGCTGCTTACGGCAGCGTTCGTGCTGTTCCTATTGCATCGGAAGCGAATGGCGAACCGGTGGGCTGCTTTTTTCTTGTTGTTCGCGAGTGTTGGCGGCTTGGTAGGCTTTATGCGGGGGACGGCGCTGCCTCTGCTGGCGGAGCGGCCGGACGCAGCCGGATGGCTGGGGCCGCTGAACGCAGCAGCGCAGGTGCTGGAGGCGGTCAACCACACGCTGACTCCGTACGGCGTCCTTGTGTTTTGCGCGGTGTATGCCGGCCGATTCTCCTCAACCCGTCTTACCCGGCTCAAGCTGGCGCTGCTCGTACCGGTCGCTTTGTCGGCGGCGGTATATGCGGCGGTCGGCGCATCGCGCAGCTTTTTCCTTATTTTATTGTTGTGGGCGGTGCCTTACTACGCTGCTTCCTGCTGGCTGCTTATCGCGGGCTGGCTTCGGGAAACGAATCGCTGGAGAAAAAAAGAACGGCTTGCCGTCGCGGTGCTGTCGGTGCCGACGCTGGCGGCCATCGCCGGGTTTATCAATGTGGGGAGTCTTTGGCAGCCGGGTTATTATTTTTTCGATTACGTCGCGGTGTTCATTGCCTATTCGCTGCTCGCCGGCGTGGCGTTCGCCTTTGGCTCCGGCGTGCTCGGGGTGAGGGTACGGCTGGAGCGCGATCCGTTGGATAGCGCCGTATCCGCAGTCAGCTCGGGAACGGCAATGCTCAATCATACGATCAAGAACGAGATTGCCAAAATCTCCATGTGCGCGGACAATGTAAAATTCGCTCTCGGTCCGGAGCATCCAGACGCCTCGGAGCAGCTCGGGCTGATCGAGAAATCCGCCGAGCATATGAGGCGAATGGTCGAGCGTATGCACGGCCAGACCCGGGAGATCGTGCTGCGGGAGGAGCCGCTGCGTCTGGCGGAGCGGATCGGCGAGCAGTTGGCGGGCATGAGCCCGTGGCTGACGGAGCGCCGCATCGCGGTGGAGCGCCTGACGGAATGCGATCCGATCGTACGGGTCGACCCTGTGCATGTAGGCGAGGTCGTGACCAATATCGTCCATAATGCGGCCGAAGCGATGCCTGAGGGCGGTACGCTTTACGTCCGTATTGCCGAAGCGAAGCGAGGTATAGCCGTTTCGTTTCGCGACACCGGATCGGGGATTGCCAAGGACCGGCTGGAACGCGTGCTGGAGCCTTTTTATACGACAAAGGCGAGCAGGGGCGGCGGCAATTTCGGGCTTGGTTTAACGTACGCCTACCAGGTGATGCGGCAAAGCGGGGGCTCCATCGAGCTGAACAGCGTTGAAGGGGAGGGGACGACAGTACGGCTGCTGTTCCCGACGGGAAAACGGAAGTAAGGAAGGGGGATGGAGCCATGAGCCCGTGGAGAGTGTTGATCGTGGAGGACGATCCGGACTGGATCAAGGCGATGACGGTTTTTCTGAACAAGGAAGAGGATCTGCTGGTCGTAGGGGCGGCAACAAGCCGCGAGGAGGCGTCCAAGCTGGCCGGTACGCTGGAGTTCGATGTGGCCTTGATGGATATTTGCCTCACGCCGGGCAGGGTGGACGGAATCTATGCGGCTATGGAGCTAATCGAAGCCCGCCAGGGCCAGGTGAAAGTCATTATGCTAACCTCGCTGGACGACGAATCGGTCATTACACAGGCTTTTACCGCCGGAGCGGTCCAGTATGTCGTCAAGTCCGAATACCGTACGCTTCCCCAGACGATTCGCGGAGCGGTCCGAGGCGTCAATCCGTTGGAGGCCTTGCTGAAGGAGTTCGCCCGCCTGAAGCGGGAGGAGCAGCTCAGGGAGCTTACGGGCGCGGAACGAGAGCTGTTCGAGCTGCTGGAGGAAGGGTACACGCAGCCGCAGATCGGGAGGAGGCTGTTCAAGGCGGAGAGCACGCTGAAAAACCAGGTGAACAAAATGCTCAAAAAGCTTCGCGTCAAAAGCAGCAAGGAAGCGGTGGAGAAGGTTCGGAGGGGAGGACTGCTGCCGGACCCTGATTCGGCGGGACGCGAGGACGGGAACGGCGAAAGCAAACGCTAATTTTCCCCCGTCGCGAATCGCTCCTGGCGGCCCGCTCCGTACCATAATCCGTAGTACCTTGGCGGAGAAGCGTTGCATGAAAGTTGGAACTGTGGCCGAAGGTTTCCGGCACGTACAATAGAGTTACAAACGGCGGGAGGATGAGGACATCATGAAGGGACAGGGCGATACGGGCAGCATCATATTGTTCGACGGCGAATGCAACCTGTGCCACGCTGTGGTGCGGTTCGTTATCAGCCGAGATCCGAAGCGGAGATTTCGGTTTGCCGCCCTCGATTCGGAAGCGGGCTTGGCCCTTCGCGGGTCGAACGGGATCCGTCCGTCCGGACCAGCCGCCGTTCCCCCAACGGGCGGTATGACGGCAGGCAAAGCCAGCTCCGCAGAAGAACGCTCTCCTCGTACAGCCGGAGCCGGAAAGGCGCAGGACGCTGCCGCTGAGAGTGAAGACGGGGGCGACCCGGGTACGTTCATGCTGCTGAGGAGCGGCAAGTTGTATACCAAATCGCGGGCGGCGCTGGAAGTATTCCGCTTGCTGCGCGGTTTGTGGCCCTTGCTGTACGTCTTCGTCGCGGTGCCGGCGGCTATTCGCGATCCGGTATACGACTTTATCGCGCGTCGCCGGTACGGCTGGTTCGGCCGCAGCGACCATTGCCTGGTGCCCGGACCGGAGGAAAGAGACCGGTTTATCGGCTAACGCGGCTAGGTTTCTTAACGATACAAAAGTTTAACTTCGCTAAAGGTAAAGGGATAAAGCGAAATGACACGTTCTGTACCAAGAAAAGAAAACTTCTAAGGCTCGGATGTACTTCGGCGAAATGGCTTCGCTCAGAGGCTTTTGCTATGCACCTGGCTACTCCGCTCCAAGAAAGACGTCCAGCCGTTCCTTTTGACGAAGATGGTGGCGATAATGCATCTCGATCAAAGAAAACCATTCCTTCGCGTTCAGTGCGCCCAGGCGGGGATGAGCGGCCGTACGGGAGAGCGGGATGCTGTCCAACTCGGGCTCGATCTGCCGCATGCGCCGGACGACCTCCTGCAAGCCTTCGGTCAGTTGCTGTTTGCTTTCGGGCTGGGAAGGGGTATAGGCCCGGGAAGCCGGCACGCGAATGCGAATGGGCGGTAAGGCGCCTAGCGCGAAGACGGCCAAGCCTTCTTCCGTTTTGCTTCCGGCCGTTTCGTTTGACGCCTGTTGCCCCGGTTCTCGGCACGATTCGATATGACGTAAATGCATGTGAAGAGCGGATTGAATCAAATGGACATACATTTGACCGAGCGACCATTCGTTCTTCTCCGGCGAGCGGGTCAATTGCTCCATATCGTACCGCTCCAACTGCCGCTCGTACAAGCCGGCCAGTTCCTCGAATTTTTCCAACGTTTGCTTAGCATGCATAGGGATAAGCTCCTTTTTGGTTGAATGTCCCCATCGTAACAAAACGCTGCTGACAGCTGTATGTCAGTAGCTTTCGAGCATGCTCCGGCATTCCTCCGCCATACGCAAACGCAGCGGTTCCGGCGCAAGTACCGTAACGCCGGCCCCCCATCCGAGCACCCATTGCAGCGCTTCTTCGGGTTGCCGCACCCGCAGAGTAACGAGGATGCCGTTATCCACCGATTCGATGGTTTCCAAATAATAATAGTCGTTTTCATGAAGAGCCGCTTCCAACTCCGGACGAAATAGCAGCTGAACCGCGACATTCCGGTCGTCGACGGGCCGGTACGCTTGCAGATCGAAGCCGGCGGGCCGGGAAAAGCGCTCGTCCCGCAAGATCAGCTCACGGATTCGGCTCAGACGGAAATGCCGTATGTCCTGGCGCTGCCGGCAATGGGCAACCAGCATCCAGGCGCCGCCTGTGCGCACCAGCCCGTAAGGCTCGGCTTCGCGGACAGTCTCCCGTTCGCTGCCTGCCGCGGGCCGCGTCTTCGTATAGAGGAACTGTACGACGCGTTCTTCCAGAATGGCTTGCCGGAGAAGGGGCAGCCCGTTCGAAGCGGCCTCCCGGTCCCGACTGCCGGATGATGCGTTTCTTTCGATCATTTTCCAAGCCGAGCGCATCCGGCGAGACTCTTCCAGCACGGTTCCTGGTAAAATCGCTTCGATCTTGCTTCGCGCCATTGTGGCTTTGGCGGCATACGAGGCGTCGAACTGCCCAGTCACCATGTCGAGGCCAAGCAGCAGCGTAACCGCTTCTTCGGCGGTAAAGCCGACGGGCGGCAAAAAATAGCCGTCCATCAAGGAGTAGCCCTGACCTGGCGAGCCGACGACCGGTACGCCTGCCTCGCTTAACGCCTGTACATCGCGGTAAATCGTTCTTGCGCTCGTCTCGAACTTCTCCGCCAAGTCGGCGGCGCGGAGCGTTCCTTTGCGCTGCAGCTCGAGCACGATGGCCAACATCCGGTCGGTTTTATTCAAGGCGCGGATCTCCTCCCCGTTCTATCGCAGGTTTCTTATACGCGGTGCCGCTTTCGGTATTCCGACGGAACGATGCCGAAACGGGCGGCGAATAGGCGGCTCAAGTAATAACCGGTGGCGTAGCCGCAGGAAGCGGCGATCTGCTCCACGGTCATCCGGCTTTCGCGCAGCAGCCGGCACGCCCGTTCCAGCCGCAGCCCGGTCAAGTAATCGCCTGGCGTAATCCGGTAAGCGGCGCGAAACCGGCGAATGAGCTGAACCGGGCTAAGCCCGAGCTCGCCCGCCAACTCCTTGACGCCGAACGGAACGGAGCATTGCTGCTCCAGCCGCCGCGCCGCCCGCAGCATGAGCTTGTCGCTGCACGGCTCGTCGTCCGCAAGGCGGTCGGGGCGGATGCGCTCCAGACACCACGTTTTCCATATATCGTTCCAGTAATGGGTGATGAACGATAAACGATCCGGTAGTGCTAAGGAGCCGCAGCGTCTCCACTGGCCGAATGTATCGAACAGCCGCTGCCGGTTCTCCGGCTCGAAGCGGACAGGAAGCGGGGGACCCGTCTCCTTATTGACGTTCTTCCAATCGGCTGCTCTCCAAGCTTCGGATAAAAGCGTGAGCAGCACAAAATGGAAGGTTAAATCTTCGGTTATCATACGGCGCCCGAAGGCTACGGAAGGCGGACACAGCACGAGGCTGCCGCTGTCGGCGATTCCCTGCTCCTCTCCGATCCGGTAGGCGAAAGAGCCCTGTTCCACCGCAAACAGACACCAGGTCGGATATGTATCCACTGGGAGGGCAAATTCCCGCTTGCTTTCCCAATACGTATAGCTGCGGGCGCTCCATTCCAGGACGGCCAACCGGAGCGGGGAGGTGGGGGACTCCGCGTGCGCGGAATCCGTCGGCGGAAGAGAGCCGGAAGAGTACCGGTATAAGCTCCAATCCCCGTCATGCGGGCCGTTTCGGCGATCCGGGTCGGTCATGGCTGCAGTCCTCCTTCGCAGGTGATGAAATAAAAGACACAAAAGATGATCGTATCGTGCATTTAATGGCGTAGATGAGCTGGTATGATGAAATTATATATATCATCATATACCGACTAAGGTGGTTTTGGCTATGCGCAATGAGACAGTATCGACGGACATTACAGTAGTCGGCGGGGGCTTGGCCGGCGTATGCGCGGCAATTGCCGCCGCCCGCCTCGGGCAGACGGTGGCTCTGGTGCAAAATCGTCCCGTGCTCGGCGGCAATGCAAGCAGCGAGGTGCGGGTATGGGTATGCGGAGCTACGGCTCACGGCACCCATCGCTACGCCCGGGAAACGGGCATTATGGGCGAGCTGTTCGTGGAGAATCAGTACCGCAATCCAGACGGCAATCCGTATTTGTGGGATTTGGTCGTTCTGGAGGCCGTCAAAGCGGAGAAGAACATCAGCTTGTTCCTGAACACCGACGTGCATGAGGTGGAGGCCGACGGCGACGAGCATGACCGGACGATCCGATCCGTAACCGGCTGGATGATGGCGTCGGAGCGGCGCATCCGCTTCGAAAGCGCGGTTTATCTGGATTGTACGGGAGACGGGCTCGTCGGCTTCTTGGCCGGAGCCAAGTACCGGATCGGCCGGGAAGCGAAGCAGGAATACAACGAGGAATGGGCGCCGGAGATCGCGGACGACATTACGCTCGGCAGCACGATCTTGTTTTACACAAAGGATGTCGGCCGCCCGGTCAAATTCGTACCCCCGTCCTTTGTCAAAAATATCGAAGAAACGACGATCCCGATCAAACGCGTCATCCGCAGCGGAGATTCCGGCTGTCATTATTGGTGGATCGAGTGGGGTGGCGAGCTGGATACGGTTCACGACAACGAGCGCATTCGCGACGAGCTGTGGTCGGTCATTTACGGCATTTGGGACTACATTAAAAATTCCGGCAAATTCGAAGCCGCCAACATGACGCTGGAATGGGTCGGAGCGCTTCCGGGCAAGCGAGAATACCGCCGCTTCATCGGCGACTACGTGCTTAACCAGAACGATATTATCGCCCAACGCCCATTCGAGGACGGCGTCGCCATCGGAGGCTGGTCGATCGATCTTCACCCGCCGCAAGGCATGTATTCGACGGAAAGCGGCTCTAAGCATCTGCATATCGATGGCGTCTACCACGTTCCGTTCCGTTCGCTGTACTCCGTCAACGTGCGCAATATGCTCATGGCCGGGCGGGATATTAGCGCTTCTCACGTTGCCTTCGGCACGACGCGGGTCATGGCGACGTGCGCGGTCATCGGCGAAGCGGCCGGGACGGGCGCGGCGCTGTGCGCGGCCAAGGGCGTGACGCCGCGCGAGCTGCACGACAGCCACCGCGAGGAGCTGCTGCAGACGCTGCTGCGCCAGGACGCATCGATCGTCGGACTGCGCAATACGGACGAAGGCGACTTGGCTGCAAAGGCACGCCTGACGGCTTCAGGTTCGCTCACCCGTCTTTCGGTGGAGCGTCATGAGCAGGAACGTCACCGGCTCGATCAGGATGCGGCGCTGCTCTTTCCCGTAGATCCGCGTCTGGACGGCCTGGAGCTGCTGCTGGATGCCGATGAGGTGACGACCGTCGAGCTGGAGCTTTGGAGTACGGGCCGCAAGGAAAACTACGTGCCACATACGCTGCGCGCGGAAGCGGCCGCCGCCGTGGAGCCCGGAACGGAGCAATGGGTTCGCTTCGATCTGAAGTGGGAACCGGACGAGGCACAAAATGCGTTCGTGATCGTCCGCACCAACAAAGCGGTTAGCTTGTATCATTCTAGCGAGCCGATGTCCGGGGTGCTGCCGTTCTTCAATGGTGGGGCACCGCACGCTCCGTCCAAGCTGGAGGACCACCGGCCCGACCAGCCGGTCGTGCAATGGCGAATGGCCCGCAAAGCGCGCAAGCCGTTCTGCTTCCGGGCGCTCGGAGATACGGCCGCCTATGCGCCGGATAAGGCGACAAACGGCTACCGCCGTCCGTACGGCGGACCTCAGCAGTGGATGTCGGCGGAGCTGCAGGACGGCTCGGAGCAATGGCTGCAATTGGATTGGGACAAGAGCGTTGCCCTGCGGAACATCGAGCTGACCTTTAACGACGACGTGAACGAGGACTTGATCAATCTGCATCACCACCATACGCCGTTCGAGATTATTCCGGAGCTGGTGAAGCAGTACCGGATCGAGGCCCGGGACGGCTCCGGCTGGAAAACGCTGCTGCACGTAACTGACAACCGCAAGCGCACGCGGGTTCACCGTCTGGAGGCGCCGGTGGAGACGGACGGACTGCGTATTGTGGCGGAAGCGACCAACGGCAGCGCTTATGCAGAGCTGATCGAGGTTCGCGTGTACGACGGTGAAGGGCGTTAATCATTAGCAAGGCTAAACGATACGGGTAAAATGAAGTGCAGGGCAAGCGGCTGTCGCGAGACGGCTCCGCTTGCCCTATTGGCTCTTGCGTTGTATTTCGTGGCGGGAATAGCCGATAATGGATCGTAGAAGAAAACCGTCTGCAAAGGGCAGCGGTATTCCACAAGCGGAAAAGGGAGTGAAACCGGTGGGCGATACGACCTACATTGCGCTGCTGCGCGGCATTAACGTAAGCGGACAGAAGCTGATCAAGATGGAGCGACTGAGGGAAATTTTCGAGACGATGGGCGTCGGGAAGGTGAGGACGTACATCCAGAGCGGCAATGTCGTGTTCGAAGCGGGGCAGCAGTCGGAGCCGGTTCGGGTCATGATCGAAAGCGCCTTGAAGGAGGCGCTGGGCTATAGGGTCGAGACGGTGGTGCGAACGCACGCCGAACTGGAGGACGTCATCGCCCGCAATCCGTTCGGTCAGGAAGATGACGCGGAGGAAGCGAAGGTGTATGTCTCGTTCCTGGCCGAGGCACCTTCCGCCGCAGCGGTGGACGTGCTGTCCGGCTTCCGGAGCGAGGTTGATGAGTACCGGGTATCCGGTCGGGAGGTGTATATCCGCTGTCGGGGACAGTACGGAAAGTCGTTGTTTTCCAACAATTTTCTGGAGAAAAAGCTGCGCGTAACGGCCACCACCCGCAATTGGCAAACCGTCGGCAAGCTGGCCGCCATGGCGCGGGAGGACTGAGGGGGGCAGGAAAAGAAAAAGCGTCTGCCGTTCAATTCCCGGAGGGAAACACGGCAGGCGCTTTTGAGTTCCGTTCGAGATACCGCTGCTCCTGCCCGCAACTTAGCGCCGGCAGGGCAAACCGTCTTGGAGCGGAATCCGGAAGAAGCTTCGCCTATTTGACGAGAGTTTTCAGCACGTCGTCGATCTTGGCGGTGTTGGCGATGGCGCCGCTGGCCATCCAGTAGTTGCTCGGCATTTCGTAGATATGCCCGTTTTTGACGGCAGGGATGTTTTTCCAGAGCGGGCTTGATTGGAACTGCTCGAGCAACGGTCTTGACGTTTCGCTTTGGACGAGGACGAAAATATAGTCGGCATCCAGCTCCGGAAGCTTCTCCAGCGACAGCGTCTGGGCGCGCTGCCAGGACCATTCCTTGACCAGCTTGTGCGGAGTCAGAGCCAGATCGGCATACAAGACGAGACCGCTATAGAACGAGCCGTCCATTAATTGGATTTCCTTCGGCTTGGCGCGGATGACGGCGAACGTCTTATCCTTGACGAAAGGCTGCAGCTTTGTTTTGGCGTTCGCCACCTTGCTGTCGTAAGCGGCAATGGCTTTGCCCGCTTTGTCGGACGTGCCGGTCATGTCGCCGAGCGTCTTCAGCGTCTGCTTCCAGTCGACGGTCGCGTCGTTGAACACGTAGGTCGGGGCGATTTTCGAATATTGCTCGTAAGCGCCCTTCTCGGCCAAGTTGGTCGTATACAATACGATCAGATCGGGATTCGTGGACAGAAGCGCTTCGTTGTTCAGCCCGCCGGTAAAATCGAGCTTAGGTACGCCCTGCAAATGCGGCTCCAAATAGTCCTGCACGAGATCGCCGAGCGACCATTTGGCAGCCGGCTGGATGCCTAAGGTGATCAGCGCGTCTTCTATATACGGAGCGACGATCCGTTTGGGCTGACCGGTCAGCTTCATCGTGCCGAGCGCATGCTTGAACTCACGCTCTTGCGGTGCGCTTGCGGTAGAGGAAGGGGCGGGAGCGGCTTCGCCGCCTTGCCGTTTCTCTTCGGCGGGAGTCGGCTTGGAGCCGCAGCCGCTCGCCAGCATGGCGAGCGCGAGAAAGGCAATCAGGAACGGATGGAGTAAAGTGCGAATACGGTGCGGCATATTGGAAGTCTCCCCTTATGATACTAATTCTCATTATCAATTAGTATTGTATCATCGGGTTTGCCCCGACCGCCAGAGCGAAACGTGCGCGAATCGGGGGGCATTTTGTGCGATTTCACCGATCGTAGGCGAACAGGCGGGGAGCGTCGTTGACGATCATAGCGTGTGCGTAAGGGGAGTATTCCAGCCATGGCGTCTCTTCAATCAGCCGCACATGTCCTCGGCGGGCGAACTGCATGTTCGGCCATACATACCCGGTCCGAAGCTGCTGCCACAGCCGCAGCGAAGCGGGGTCGCGGTCCACGACGATAAGCGCGTGATCGGCATCGTAAAGGGGCAATTGCTCTTCGGTTACGACCCGGAAGACGGCGATGGTCTGGATGTCGCAGGCCGGCGTTAGCCGGAGATCGCCGTACAGGACCGAGCCCCCGTTTCTTTGACCGTAGATGACAAGTTGGCCGGCCATGATGTGGAACAAAGCGACGGTCTCCTGCCCGATCAATCCGCGGATGCGTTCCCTGGCATCGGCGGCTTTGCGGTCATAGTCGGTTATCCAGCGGTCGGCTTCCTTTTCTTTGCCGAGCAGGGCGGCTATTGTCCGGAAGTGACCGCGCCACTGTTCCTTCATCCAGGGGACGACGACCGTCGGAGCGATCTGCTGCAGCTGTCTGCCAATTTCCGGTGGGATGACCTCATCGCACAAGATCAGCTCCGGTTTGGCGTCGGCCAAGCTCTGCATATTTTGCCGCCATAGCTCCGCAGGCAAGCTTTTGCCGCGCAGCAGATGTACCGGAATGCGGTCGTGATAAAGACTGCGGTGGCGCTCCCGTTCCTTGTCGACGGGGGCGGCGTACGGGATAATACCGAGCGTGAGCAGGTGCGCCGCGTAATGGTAGCTGACTGCGGCGACTTTGTCGCGCTTGCTTCTCGCGAATGCCGAGGGGGAGACGCCGACCAGCTCTTTAAACGTGCGCCGGAAGTGGGATTCGTCCCCGTAGCCTACCTGATGGGCGATATCTCGCAAAGCCGTTCCGGTCAGCAGAAGCTCCTTGGCGCGGCGGATGCGGATTTCCGCCAAATACCGGTTCGGGCCGAGTCCGGTCGTTTTTTTGAACAGATGGGAGTAATGCCAAGGGCTTAGCCCGGCGATTTGGGCTAGCTCGTCCCGTCCGGGAGGATCGAAATAGCGGCGCTCCATCACTTCGATCGTACGCAGCACCGCCTGACGGGAGCCGCCGTCCTCCGCTTCTCCCTCCAATTCCATCAGCATATAGACAAGCTTGTAAAAGGCAGCCTGGTCCCTGTGGCTCCGCTCGACAGAGGGCAGCTTGCGGCATTCCGCGATCCGGCTGATCTGGCTTAACAGCTCCCGGAAGGAGGCCTTGGGCAGCCGTCCTCTGCAGGAAAA
This sequence comes from Paenibacillus hodogayensis, assembly GCF_039536325.1. NCBI lineage: Bacteria > Bacillati > Bacillota > Bacilli > Caryophanales > Paenibacillaceae > Paenibacillus > Paenibacillus hodogayensis. The sequence goes on along the minus strand of NZ_BAAAYO010000002.1, from coordinate 596,266 downwards.
CGGATTCGAGGCTATCCGGTATTGGCGGATGGTGCCGACGAAACCGTCCTCGCGCAGAGCCTCGAACGTAAGCAGATAGCCTTGCGGCGGCTGGGACGGATGCGGACGGAACCGGGCGAGCGTGCCGGGAGGCAGCAGCAGGCTCGTTCCGGCTTCCAGCGAATAGGCGGAGCCGTCGGCGGTCAGCTCGCCCGTCCCGCCAGTGACGACCAGCAGAGCGCAGCAGTCGGCGAATATTCGGGTGAGCCATGGTTCCGGTAATGGAGGGCACCTGGGATCGGTTTTGCTTATGCAGTCCGTCAGCGGCACGGATGCGGCATTGAGCCACGCGGAAGGCGATGCGTTCGCGTCAGCCGGGAGCGTCTCCAGATCGACAAAACGGAAAAGCAGGCTGTTGGAATCCCCGCCGTCGCCACCGCTGCCATACACGCTGTCAGAAGCTGCTTTCATACCGTGTCCCTCCTATCAGTAAATGATAACCGTTCTCAATAAACTATTGTAATCGATTTTCCCATGAAGGACAATGCAAAGCGGTAAGAGGTCTTCGGTATGTGCAACCGCTGGGCAGCCCTAAGGATTCCATAGGTGATTTACCGTAAAAACGTTACGCGATCCGACGGGGATGCGAATCGATTGCTGCGAAACTGCTGAGGCGACAGACCGATCGTTTTGCGAAACACTTTACAAAAATAGTTGCCGTTCGCATACCCGATCGATTGGGCGATCTGCTCGACCGTTTGTTTCGTATCGAGTAGAAGCTGAATGGCCCGCTGCATTCGGATTTGCGTGACATACTGCCCTGTAGTCAATCCGGTCGTTCGGTGAAACAGCCGCAGGAAATGATATTTCGACAGTCCGGAGTACGCTGCAAGCTCATCGAGAACGCCGAGCTCGGCATAGTTTTCCCGCATCAAGGCTACCGTTTTTCGTATGCTTTCCGGCCAAGTCTCCTCTTCGGCCCCCAGCACGAGGAAGTGGCGGCTGCACGCCATTAAAAACCGGTAAGCAAGCTCCGAGCAACGGTAAAGGTCGGCAATCGGGTTGCTGCCCGCTTGTGCATAGAGATTTAAAAACGTCCGGATTGGCAGGCTCTCCGCCGGTAAAGTTAGAAGTTCCCCATGTCTGCGCGTCACTTGTGACCAGCATTCCTCCGCAGCCGTTCCTCCGAGCACAATAAATAAAAATTTCCAATAACCGCTGTCTTGCGGCAAATAATACCTATGATCGCTTGGCAGCTTGACAAAAAAAGCTTGTCCCTGCTTGACCTCGAACGTATGCTCCCCTAAACGAATCGCACCGTGTCCGGATAACGTATATTGAAAAACGAAGAGGTTGTCGGGAATGGCGCGCTTGAATCCGTTATGGTCGTAGGCGGTAGAGGTCTGCTCTTCGATTCCCATGGAATGAATATGTGCCGGGATGCTGGACATACCGATTCCGTTCAGGAGCAGAAAACAGAAATTGCCGGTCGGAGTGAGCTTGGCGTCGATCATGGGAATCCCTCCACATCGAATTATGAGCAATTTATTACCTATTGGGAGCATATTGTTATCGTTCTCACCTGGACGAAACAACTTTATAATAGGCTTATATTAGCATTTTCGCAGTTCCTATGAAAGGACTTTGCACATATAAAAAAAGCAATAATAGGAAGATGGCGAATGCGGGAAAGGAGGCGATAGTTTGGGGGGCAGGGGCTTGAAGAGGAATGCTTAGCTTTCATACGGTGTTGGGGAGGACTATCGATGTTGTTCAAGCACAGATGGGTGCCGTTGACGCTAGCAGGCCTTGCAGCCGCCGTAACAGCCGCCGGCTGCGGAGCGGGGAGCGGTACAGGCGCCGACAAGGAACGCGAAGTACCCAAGACGGAAGCGAAACAAGAGCCAATTGCGTTAAGCATTTTTACGGATGGCGTTAGCAAGGAGGAATTCGACAAACGGTTCCGGGGAGCGCTGGAGAAAAAGTACCCTCATATAACGATCCGCTACCAGACTAGCAGCGTGGGAAACAAAATGGCGGATCTCGTTGCGCGCGGGGAAACCCCCGATATTATTCGGACGGATATCCCGGCGCTGCGAATCGGCTACCTCGATTTCAACCTTGGCTTCGATCTGACTCCGCTCGTGACGAAATACAAATACGATTTGAGCCGATTCAATCTCGCGTTCATTCAGGAAATCAAAGATTATACGCGCGACGGAAAGCTGTACGGCCTGCCTGTGCCTCCCTATTTCCCGAACGTGCTCTACTACAACAAAGATTTGTTCGACAAGTTCGGTGTGCCTTACCCGAACGACGGTATGACCTGGGATGAAGTGTATGAGTTGTCCAAAAAAATGACCAGGACGGACGCCGGCAAACCTATTCGCGGTTTCAGCGCCAATGTGACGGGCATGCTTCGCGATAACCCGTTTTCGCTGCCGATCCTCGATCCGGAAAAAGACCAGTTGGCCGATCCGGACAAATGGCGGTCCATTTTCGCCAACCTTCAACGTTTCTATGACGTACCGGGCAACGCCTATCCCGATACAGCCGCTGAAGATATGGCCATGTTCGGCAAAGGGAATGCCGCTTTATCCGCCAATCTGCACAGCGTCTATCTCACCATCCCTCCGGAAATCAACTGGGATATCGTATCGCTCCCGACGATGGAGGGCGCCCCGAAACGGGTAAGCCAACGCGGACCTGCCTATTGGTCCATCTCGGAAACGAGCAAACACAAAGAGGAAGCGTTCCAGGTCGTCATGGAAATGCTATCCGACGACATTCAAATGGAGGATTCGAGGCAGGGACTTCCGACGACGCTGAACGACAAGGCGGTACAAGACGCGCTCGGCAGCGGAAACGCGATTTACAAAACGAAAAATATGAAAGCGGTTTCGTATTATCCGCCTACAGACCCTACCCCAAAACGAAAACCTGGACTTATCGACGTTCCGCTCGGAAACCAGCAAGCTTCCGTCATCGCTGCATACCTGGACGTCGTCAGCGGCAAATCGGACATGAACACTTCGCTCCGTCAGTTGGACGAAAAGCTGAAGAAGCTGCTGGAAGAGCAGAAGAAAAAGTAACTTTGCCATTTCATAGCGGCAAGGAAAACAAATGCGACCGCGGAGGGAGAAGCTTGCCGTTCTTGAGCGAAAATACGGACGAACAGGAGAATAGGTATGATCTTATTCAGGACAGTTCGCATGGTTTCCATGCTGTTAGTTACCGTCATTTGTTGGAGTACCGGTGCCTTAGCACAGACAGAAGGAGAGACGGGGAGGGACAGCATGGGGAAGCGGACACCGGCGCCAATGGTCAATATGCTGACGAATCCCGGCTTCGAGCAGATCGCGGCAGGAGGCATTATTCCCGGATGGACTCCCGTCCGTCAAGGGGGTGCGACCGTTTCGGACAGCGTATACCACGGGGGGCGCTACAGTCTGAAAGTTGAGGATTTGACGGGATCGGTCAACGGCGGTGCATGGAGCGACATCTTCGCGGCGCAGCCCGGCGAGCGATTCCGTGCCGAAGCGTACGTGCGGGTCGAGCAGGGTACCGCTGTCTTGTACATGGAATTTGTCAATGCGGCCGGGCAGCATCATAGCTTTGCCGACCCATGGAAGAGCAGTCCCACGTCCGGCAATTGGGTGTATGCCATCGTGGAAGGTACGGTGCCGGAAGGAGCGGCGGGCGTGCGAATCATGCCCTATTCCGGAGTCAGCACAACCTGTGTCGGTTATTTCGACGACATCTCGCTCGTACGAAGAGGGGACTTTTCAGTGAAGCCTCAATTCGGACCGGTGCAGACGATTCCCGATGCCGTCATGAATAAGCTTGGCAATTCGGGAGCCGTCGGGCGGGCTGCGGACGGAACGCCGGAAACGTACTTTTTCGGGAACGGGGCACCGGGTACGTTCTACGCGCTTAATGCCGCAACGGGGGAGAAGCTTTTTTCGGAACAACTTCCAGGAGAAAATATTGTATGGGGGATGACATTCTCGCCGGACGGCAACGTTTATTTCGCCAGCCTGGAAAACGGACGGCTGTATCGCTATTCGCCAACCTTGCGGAAGATCGACAATCTCGGCGTTAATCCGTCTGGTACGTTTGTCTGGGATCTCGGGGCCTCCCCGGATGGCCGCTATATTTATGGCGGGGTGTACCCGACAGGCAAAATGTTCGAGTACGACACACAGACGAGCACGTTCCGGGATTTAGGCGTCATGAAGCCAGGCAAACAATATGTTCGCGGACTTGGCGTTTCCGATTCCTACGTATACGCCGGTCTGGGCACTTACGCCGATTCCGAATCTCGGGTGGTGGTTCGTTACGATCGGCGGACAGGCGCGAAAACGGACATTGTCGTGCCGACTACCGCAACGTTCATTAATGACGTTTATGCTTATGGCGCTAAACTGTTTGTAAGCGCAGGCTCGCTCTACGTGCTCGATGCAGCGACGTTTGGACAAATCGATGCATTCCCCTTTAGCGGGAAGCTGTCGCCGCCTTCGCCCGATGACGCGAATCTGGTCTACTATACGAACGGGAAAAACATATACAGTTATCTGCTCGACACGGGCGCGAAGCAGGACGTCGGCACAATGCCTTCCATGTCCGCTACAGGAATGGTTGCGCTGGACTGGGTCCATCCGGCGGCAGGACCGTTTGCCGGCAAAAACGTACTTTCGGGCACGTCGTTGTACGGAGACGGATTTCTGTTCGATCCGGTAAGCGGCAGCTCGGTTTCGGTAAATCTGGCCATAGGCGGTTCTCCGGTGCAGACGCACGTCATGAAAGCGGCCCCGGACGGCAAGCTGTATCTTGGCGGTTACCATCAAGGGGTCAGTATCTATGATCCGCTGACGAGAAGCTTCCTTGTCCAGCAATTTCATACGCCTCAACCGGAAAGCATCGGATTTTTGAACGGCAAAGTGTATTACGGCATGTACACCGGCGCTCAAATATTCGAGTACGATCCGGTTCGGCCATGGCAGTTCGGAACGGCAGCGGGCAGTAATCCGTATCTCGCATACGATATTCAGGACGAAGACCGGCCGTATGTCATGGCCTCAGGGGATAATAAATTGTTCATCGGAACGTTCCCCAACTACGGGCACTTGGGAGGCAAGCTGACCGTCCACAATACGGTCGACAACACATGGAAAGAATATACCAATTCGAGCCTCGTCCATAATCAAAGCATTACGGGATTGGCTTATCGGGACGGGAAATTGTACGGAAGCACCTCCATTCGCGGAGGACTGGGCATAGAGCCCACAGAGGCGCAAGGTAAACTGGTCATATGGGATGTGGCCGGCGAACGGAAAATCATGGAGCGTTCCTTGGATCTGCCCGGCCACCAGCCGCCGCTTATCGGCAATTTGGCCTTCGGTCCGGACGGGCTGCTGTGGGGAGTGACGGGAAGCGCCATCTTCGCGCTCGATCCGGTTACACTGGATGTGGTCAAGAGCCGCACGCTCTACTCGCCGAACTTGGACAATCTTGGCGCTTACCGTCCCTTCGAGCTGTATGTCGGGGATGACGGGTATTTATACACGACGATCGGGCTGTCGATTACGGTCATTGATCCCGATACGCTGGAGTTCGAGCAATTGGTTCCGAAGGCGGATTTTAGCGCATTGGGGAAAGATGGGAGCATCTATTACGCTTTCTCGAAAGGCAAGGACCTCTACCGGCTTCCGGTTAAACTGCAGTCCGTCACGATCAGCACATATGCATCCGCACTTCCCTTGCACGGTTCTGCCGTAATGGGGCTGGAAGGCTTGCTTGCGAACGGCAAGCAAGCGAATCTTGGCGCGGCGACGATCCGTTACACGTCGAGCGATCCGCAAACGGTATCGGTGGACGTGTACGGCCGAGCAACCGGGTCTGCCATCGGAGAGGCGGATATCCGGGCGGAGGTATCGCTGGACGGAACGACGGTGGAATCGGCACCTATACGGATCCGGGTTGTCGCCGACGCCCCTTACTAGAAAATTTCGCCGGCGCGTAAGGCATCCTGTTGAAAAAGCCCCCCATTCGACGTTCGAATGAGGGGCTGCTTCGTTTTAGGCGTACGGCAAGCGCTCTAGTGCAGCAAATGCTTGTAAGGGCTATAATCGATGCCGTTCTTGTCGAGAAACGACACGAGGCTTTTGTAATCGCGCTTCGGCGTGGCCAGAATATATCCTTCGATGCACAGCTGCTCGGTCACTTCAGGCGCGCCCTTCTCCAGAGCGACCTGTCCGATGCGGGCGGCAATGGAATGGCGGGCAATATCGCGGAACGCGCCGGGGACCGGAGACACGAGCTTCTCCAGAAACGCCTTGGAGGCATCCGTCCACAGATGACGGGACGCATCGACATAATGATTTTGCCAATCGAGCTTCGACTTGCCGTCGGCCTTCGGCAGCACCTTCATGAACTTGCGGAACATGAAAAATCCGCCAATGGACATAAAGGCGAGCAGCACGAAGCCCCAAAACAGCAAAAACAGCATGAAACTTTGCGAAGGCATGATTCATTCTCCTTGTCCGGCTGGTGTTACTGGAATTATACCGCATTCCTAGATTTATTTGAAGTTTCTTAGTACAATAAAGGGAAGTACAAGCAAAGGAGTCGAAGACGATGTTGAAAATAGGCTCGCACGTCTCTTTTTCCGACAAGGGGCTGCTGAATGCGGCGCAGGAAGCCGCCATGTATGGCTCCAGCACGTTTATGATCTATACCGGAGCGCCCCAAAACACCAGACGCAAACCGATCGAGGAGCAATATATCGAGGAAGGCAGAGCTCTTATGGAGCAAAACGGCATCGGTGAAATCGTCGTTCATGCCCCTTATATTATCAATTTGGGCTCGTATAAAGAAGATACGTTCGAGCTGGCCGTCCGCTTCCTACAGGAAGAGATCCGCCGCACGGACTATCTCGGTGTGCGCAATATCGTGCTTCATCCGGGCGCTTACACGGACAAGGACGCCGAATACGGCATTGCCCGCATCGCCGAAGGGCTGAACGAAGTACTTCGCGGCACGAAGGACACGAACGTCAACATTGCGCTGGAAACGATGGCAGGCAAGGGCTCGGAGATCGGCCGTTCGTTCGAGGAGCTGGCGCAGATTATGGACAAGGTCGAGGACAACAAGCGGTTGACCGTCTGTCTGGACACCTGTCACGTGCACGATGCCGGTTACGACATCGTGAACGATTTCGACGGCGTATTGGATCATTTCGACAAAACGGTCGGATTGGACAGGCTGGCCGTTATCCATCTAAACGATAGCAAAAACGTCCGCGGGGCCGGCAAAGACCGCCATGCTCCGGTCGGCGCGGGGCTGATCGGCTACAAAGCGATGAACTATATCGTGCACCACGACAGTCTGCAGCATTTGCCGATGATTTTGGAAACGCCGTGGATCGGCAAAGAGGACAAAACCGTCCGTCCGATGTACGAAGCGGAAATTGCCCTGCTGCGCGGAGATTTGAACGGGCGCTTCGGAGGGGATTTCCTCGATCATCTGGATCGGCTGCATCATTATTTCGGCAAGCAGGAGATCGATCACCGCGAATTTATTTTGTCTACCTGGGACGTTCTGAAGAACGATGCAAAGGCGAAGAAGGCCGACCCGCGCGAGCCGATGGAACGGCTGTACGATATGGTAGAGGAAAGCCGTTTGTTCCCCGACCTGAGCGAGGAGCAGATCAACCATCGCATTACGGCATGGTTTGCCGGCAAGGAGCTGTTGGCCTCAGTCTGATCGGCGGGCAGCTTGATCAAGAAACAAGCGGAGAAGAGAGAGAGGAACGAGAAGCCATTATGAGTCCATTGGTTACACCAACGAATCATCCCCGTTCCGACCGTCATCGCGAGAGGGCGAGGATGCTGATCTCTTGCCCGGACCGCCCGGGAATCGTCGCGGGCGTTTCGCAATTCTTATCCCGGCACGGGGCGAATATCGTCCAGTCGGACCAGTATACGATGGACCCGGAGGGCGGACTGTTTTTCATTCGGCTGGAATTCGATCTTCCGGAGCTGGAGGAGCGCTTGCCCGCTCTGAAGCGCGATTTTGCCGAGACGACTGCCCGTGAATTTGCCATGGACTGGCGGGTGACGCAAGCGGGTCGGAAGCAGCGCCTGGCCATCTTCGTCTCGAAGGAGGACCACTGCCTGCTGGAGCTGCTGTGGCAATGGAAATCCGGCGACTTGTACGCCGATATCGCCATGGTCGTCAGCAACCACCCCGATATGCGGGAGACGGTCGAAACGTTCGGTATTCCGTACCATCACGTTCCGGTTACCGCCGAAACGAAGCGTGAAGCGGAGGAGAAGCAGCTGGAGTTGACCGGGGGAGTCGATACGATCGTTCTGGCGCGGTATATGCAGATCATTTCCCCGACGTTCATCGAGCGTTTCCCGAACCGGATCATTAATATTCACCACTCGTTCCTGCCGGCCTTCGTAGGAGGTAAACCGTATGCGCAGGCTTATGCGCGCGGCGTGAAAATTATCGGGGCGACGGCGCATTACGTGACCGAGGAGCTGGACGGAGGACCGATCATCGAGCAGGACGTGCAGCGAGTAAGCCATCGCGACAACGTAGACGCGTTGAAGCGGATCGGCCGGCATATCGAACGCATCGTATTGGCCAGAGCGGTCGCATGGCATGCCGAGGACCGGATTTTAACCCATCAGAACAAAACGGTTGTGTTTAATTGAATCGGTTTTCATAGAAAAGATAAGGACATCTTTCGCCGTCTTCCGGACGCGCAAGATGTTCTTTTTTTGTATGCGCAGCAAGGCTTCCCGGCCGAATGGAAAACATTATGCAGTGACCCGTCCATAGAGCCATGTTACGATGTAGAAACCGCAGAGGAGACGGCAGGCCGCAACAAGCTTTTGCCGTTTTTTCATGGGGAATACAACAACAGGCCGAAGCTTCTTCGGAAGCGCGGGGAACCCAATGTTCCGGGGTGAAGCCCATCGCAGGGCAGGGGGATTGCTCTTTGACCCGAACCCGTCAGCTAACCTCGCAGGCCCAAACAAGGAGAGGATTTTTACATGCGTTTCAAGAAAACCGTAATGACCGGAGCACTCGCCCTAAGCGTAATCGTCGGTACAGGTTCCGCGTACGCTTCACCCAGCACGTCGGCGGATCGTGTGTCGAATGGAAATATAGCCGATTGCTACGGACTGTCCTTGAACGGTCAAGCTCTAAACGTTCAGTCCTTGAACGGGCTGAAGCTGAACGGTCAATCGCTGAGCGATTTGCTAAACGGTCTGTCTCTGAACGATCTGCTTCAATCGATCCAGCAAGGTAAGACGACTATAGTATGGCCGGGAATGTCGAACGGTATTCCGGGTTCGCAAGGCGGCGGTGCTGACCATAACGGCAGCTCCGGAACCGATCAAGGAAGCGGAGACGACGGGACGAACGGCGGACAAGCCGGAGGCGGTACGGAAACGGGAACGGTTCCGAGTCCGGGGGCCGGTACAGGTAACGGAACCGGCACGGGCGGCACCCCTACCGGCAACGAGAATGCTCCGACATCGGCTTATGCCGAGCAAGTCGTGTCGCTCGTTAACCAGGAGCGCGCAAAAGCCGGTCTGAAGCCTCTTGCCAGCGATGCGGCCTTGACGAACATGGCGCTGGACAAAGCGAAAGACATGTACAACAATAACTATTTCGATCATACGTCCCCGACCTACGGATCGCCGTTCGATATGATGAAGTCCTACGGCATTCAATATTCGTATGCAGGAGAGAATATCGCCAAGGGCCAACGCAATCCGCAGGAAGTCATGAATGCATGGATGAACAGCGAAGGCCACCGGCAAAATATTATGAGCCCGAACTTCACGAAGATCGGCGTAGCGTACTATAACGGCGAATGGGTGCAGGAATTTATCGCCAACTAATTCGCAGATTCTGAAACAAAAATCCGACAGCCGAAGGTTTCCTTCGGCTGTTTGGCTTGTATTGAATATTGAGAACGGTTTTCAGTCATAGATTGTGGTAAACGGCGAAAGCAAATGGTACAATAATGCAAAGCGACTGCAAGTGTCCGCTGGACAAAGAGCAGGGTTCGCGTCCGGTAGACAACCGCGATGCGCAATACCGATTTTGGGAGGAATGGAACGATGACGTCTCAAACGAAATCAATCGACCAGTTGGCGATCGATACGATCCGTACGCTGTCTATTGATGCCGTGCAAAAAGCGAATTCCGGGCATCCCGGCATGCCGATGGGGGCAGCGCCGATGGGGTACGCCCTATACGCGCGCCTGATGAAGCACAGCCCGGACCATCCGGAATGGATCGATCGCGACCGGTTCGTACTCTCGGCCGGCCACGGCTCGATGCTGCTGTATAGCCTGCTTCATCTGAGCGGCTACGATTTGTCGTTGGACGAGCTGAAAAACTTCCGGCAGTGGGGAAGCAAAACGCCGGGCCATCCGGAGTACGGCCACACGGCAGGCGTCGATGCCACGACGGGCCCGCTCGGACAAGGCTTTGCCAGCGCAGTGGGCATGGCGCTCGCCGAAGCTCACCTGGCTGCGACTTATAATCGCGATCAATTGAATATTATCGACCACTATACATATGTTATTTGCGGCGACGGGGACCTGATGGAAGGCATCTCCGGCGAAGCCGCTTCGCTGGCCGGCCATTTGCAGCTGGGCAAGCTGGTCGTGCTGTACGATTCGAACGACATCTCCCTTGACGGCGAGCTGAATTTGTCGTTCTCGGAAAATGTTAAAGCCCGCTTCGAAGGCTACAATTGGCATTACAGCCTCGTCGAGGACGGCAACGATCTTGCTGCCATCGAGCAGGCGGTTCTGGCTGCGAAGAACGATCCGCGCCCGTCGCTGATCGAAGTCAAAACCGTAATCGGTTACGGCAGCCCGAACAAAGCCGGCAAGGGCGGTCATGTCGGACCGCACGGCTCCCCGCTTGGCGTTGACGAAGTCGTGCTGACCAAAAAAGCGTACGAATGGCCGGAGGATCAGCATTTCCACGTGCCGGCGGAAGTGTATGCGCATTTCGCCGACGCGAAAGCGCATGGCGCCCAAGCCGAGCAAGCGTGGAACGAGCTGTTCGCCCGCTACGAGCAAGCGCATCCGGAACTGGCGCAGCAATTCAAGACGGCCGTTGCCGGCGAGCTGCCGGAAGGCTGGGACGCCGATCTGCCGACTTACAGTCCTGCGGATAAAGGTATCGGCACGCGGAACGCTTCCGGCAATGCCATCAACGCGTTCGCGGCCAAAGTACCTGCATTCATCGGCGGCTCCGCCGACCTGGAGTCTTCGACGATGACGCATATGAAGGGGCTCGGGCAGCTGACCCGGAACGATTATAGCGGCCGCAACGTCTACTTCGGCGTACGCGAGTTCGCTATGGGAGCGGCTTTGAACGGGATGGCGCTGCATAAAGGCGTCAAGCCTTACGGCGGCACGTTCTTCGTCTTCTCCGACTACTTGCGTCCGGCTGTTCGTCTTGCCGCCATTATGGATCTGCCGGTTACGTACGTGCTGACGCACGACAGCATCGGCGTAGGCGAAGACGGTCCGACCCACGAGCCGATCGAGCAGTTGGCCGCCTTGCGCATTATTCCGAACGTGACTGTCTTCCGTCCGGCCGATGCCAACGAAACGACGCAAGCCTGGCGCTATGCGCTGGAAAACAAAAACGGTCCGGTTGCACTCGTCCTGACCCGTCAAGCCGTGCCTAACCTGGAAGGGACGGCGGAGAAAGCCCGCGAAGGGATTAACCGCGGCGCATACGTCGTGTCCGAAGCGGCAGGCGGAGAAGCCCAAGCCATCATTCTAGCTACCGGCTCGGAAGTATCGCTTGCGGTCGAAGCTCAGGCGAAGCTGGCCGAGGAAGGCGTGCGCGCGCGCGTCGTCAGCATGCCGAGCTGGGAGCTGTTCGACAAGCAATCCGACGAGTACAAGCAGTCCGTACTGCCGTCCGGCGTGAAGGCCCGTCTTGCGGTAGAAATGGCGTATCCGCTCGGCTGGGACCGTTACGTGGGCGACGGAGGCGCGGTGCTGGGCATTGACAGATTCGGCGCATCCGCTCCGGCGAACAAAATCATTTCCGAATACGGCTTTACGGTCGACAATGTCGTCGCAAAGGTAAAAGCTTTGCTGTAAGGCTTTCGGCCCGATTGACCAATAGAGAAGGCTGTCGAATCGCGGAGTAGCGCTCGGCAGCCTGAAATAAAAGAGTCCGCGAAGGACTCTTTTTAACAATTCCATTTCTACGAAATCAGGGAGAGTGCGAAAACCATGTCTCAGTTCAACAACGTCAGCGTGGCAACCAAAGCGAACGTATACTTTGACGGAGGCGTAACGAGCCGGACCGTATGGTTCGCCGACGGGTCGAAAAAGACGCTCGGCTTGATGCTGCCGGGCGTCTACGAATTCACAACGGATACGGTGGAAATTATGGAGTTTACGTCAGGCAGCCTGCTCGCCTTGCTTCCCGGAGAAACGGAATGGAAGCCGTTCGAGGGCGGAACGCAGTTCGAGGTACCGGCGCATGCGACGTTTAAGATGGACGTCAAGACGGTAACGGATTACGTTTGCTCCTTTATTACGGGCTCCTGAAGCTTTTCCTGAATGTACTCCTCCAGCTTGATGCGCGTGTAGGGAGGAAGCCCGGAGAGCATACAGCCGTACCGGAACAGACCTTCGTCCGCGAATACGCGGATGATGCGGGCTGTAATCGGGGGCAGATCCGCTTCCTGCGGAAAATGAATCACGATAAACATGTCCTCGGCGAGCGGAAACGTACTGGTCACTTGCAGGCCGCTGTCGGATAGATCGTATAGCGTGCCTTCGATATTTTGCCCGGAGAACGAGCCCTCCTGCTCCCACTGGTAGACGGAGAGAAGCAGCCGGATATTCATCGGCACGCGTATGCTGCGGCGGCGTTCGATGTTCAGATCCTGGGTGGAAAGCAACGCCTCGGGATGTGTTTCCGGCTTGTCGCAGGCTTCGATCTTCTTGTCCATCCATTCTTCGTAGCACTGCACGATCGCGGACAAGTCCTGGTCGCCGAGACCTTTGCTCAAGCCCATCTCGTACACGTTTTTGGCCAGGCCGAGCAGCGGTGCGGTAAGCTGCAGCTGGTCGGTCAACTGCGAGGCCAGACGCAAGTCCTTGTGCATCAGCTGCATGGAAAACTGGTTCGAATAGTCCCGCTTCAACAGCTTCGGGCCTTTCAGCTCGGCCTGCTTGCTGCTGGCGCCGCCGGCCAGAACGATTTCGTAAAATTTCTCGAGATCGATGTTGGCTTTGGCCGCAAGAGCCAATCCTTCCACGAAGCCGATGGCGTTAATGCCGACAATCGTGTTATGCGCCAGTTTTGCATACGAGCCTGCGCCCGAGGAGCCCATGTAGACGATCCGGCTGCCCATCGCTTCGAAGACGTCCCGGTGCGCGTTCAAAGCCTCTTCGTTCCCGCCTACCATGAACAACAGCGTGCCGCTTTCCGCGGCCGGCTTGCTGCCCGTGACGGGGGCGTCCAGAAAATGAACGGCGTGCTCGGCCAGTTCGGCCTGGAGCGTTTTACTCATATGCGGGGAAATCGTACTGCAATCGATTACGGTCATGCCCGGACGGATGCCTTCCAAAATGCCTTTCGGTTCGTAAAATATTTGCCGGATGGCTGTATCATTGCTGAGCATTGTAATTAAGACGTCCGCATCCAGGGCGGCATCGGCGGGAGTTGCGGCAGCTTCCGCTCCAAGCCGCACCAGTTCAGCGTTTTTGTCCGTCGTACGGTTGTACACGGACAGGGTGAAGCCTTTGCGCAGCAAATTCGCCGCCATCGGCTGTCCCATCGTTCCCAGGCCGATAAAGCCGATTTTTTTCATCGTATTCACCTCGAAATAGTTGGCAGCGAAAATAGTGCCTGGTGTGCTGCTGGTCCTAGAACCATTGTAGCATTTCCGGCAACCTCTGTGAATCTTCTCTGCCTGACTTGTACGGCGGGGCGGCGCTCCGTCCCGACCGGAAGGCAGGCCTGGCTTGCTTTTGCCGGCAGGATTCCAGTATTCTATCTGTATTCCAAAACTAATAGGGTGTGGGAGGAAAGACACATATGAGCCAGCCATTGAAATTTGATTACAGCCGGGCACTATCCTTCGTGCAGCAGCACGAAATCGATTATTTCCGGGAGCCGGTTCGGCTCGCGCACGAGCAGCTTCACCGCGGAACCGGAGCGGGCTCGGACTACTTGGGCTGGATCGAGCTGCCCAATCAGTACGATAAAGAGGAATTCTCGCGCATTCAACAGGCGGCCAAGCGGATTCAGGACGATTCCGACGCGCTGGTCGTGATCGGGATCGGCGGATCGTACCTGGGCGCGCGGGCGGCGATCGAGATGCTGTCGCATTCCTTTTATAATATGCTGCCCAAGGAAAAGAGAAGCACGCCGGAAGTATACTTCGTCGGCAATAACATAAGCTCCACCTATGTGACGCACCTGCTGCAGCTGCTGGAAGGCAAACGCATCTCCGTCAACGTCATCTCCAAATCGGGCACGACGACGGAGCCGGCAATCGCCTTCCGCTTGTTCCGCGAGCTGTTGGAACAACAATACGGCAAGGACGGTGCGCGCAAACGGATCTATGCGACGACCGACCGCGAGAAGGGCGCATTGAAAAAGCTGTCCGACACCGAAGGCTACGAGACGTTCGTCATTCCCGACGACGTTGGCGGCCGCTATTCGGTGCTGACGGCGGTAGGCTTGCTGCCGATCGCGGTGGCGGGAATCGATATCGGGGCAATGATGCAAGGGGCGGCCGACGCTTCCCGCGCTTACGGGCAACCGGAGCTGGGCGCCAATGAGAGCTACCAGTACGCGGCCGTGCGCAACGCGCTGTACCGGAAGGGCAAAGCGATCGAAATTCTCGTCAACTACGAGCCGTCGCTTCATTACGTATCCGAATGGTGGAAGCAGTTGTACGGCGAGAGCGAGGGCAAAGACCAGAAGGGCATTTATCCGGCGTCGGTCGACTTCTCCGCAGACTTGCATTCGATGGGCCAGTTTATCCAGGAAGGCGCCCGCAATTTGTTCGAAACGGTTATCCAAGTGGCCAACGTACCCGAGCAGATCGTCATCGGCACCGACCCGGAAAACCTGGACGGGTTGAACTTCCTGGCCGGCCAAACGATGGACTTCGTCAACAAGAAGGCATTCCAGGGCACGATGCTGGCGCATACGGACGGCGGCGTACCGAATCTGATCGTCACGATTGACAATATCTCGGCGTATTCGTTCGGCTATATGGCCTATTTCTTCGAAAAGGCATGCGGCGTGAGCGGCTACCTGCTCGGCGTCAACCCGTTCGATCAGCCCGGCGTGGAGGCTTACAAGAAAAATATGTTCGCGCTGCTCGGCAAGCCCGGCTTCGAGAAAGAGAAGGCGGAGCTGGAGGCTCGTCTGGGCCAATAAGCGGATATCGAAGGAGGCGGGCAAGCCGGGACGAGCGGTTCCGGACTGCCCGTTTTTTCTGTGCGGCCACAGGCATGGAGCGGCATTAATGTGCGTTTCTAGGCATACGGCCAGTTTCGGACAAAGAGGTGAAACGCATGCTGGAACGGTACCGGACCGTCAAACGGCAGGCATCGGCGGAAATCGTGATCAAACGGTCGCGTTTTATCGGTCATGTCAAGCCGGTGGAAAGCGAGGAGGAAGCGGTCGCCTTCGTCGAACAGATCAAGAAGGAGCACGGCACGGCAACGCATAATTGCTCGGCTTACGTCGTCGGGGAGCGTGACCAGTTTCAGAAGCAGTCGGACGACGGCGAACCGAGCGGCACGGCGGGCAAGCCGATCCTGGAAGTAATCAAGCAGCAAGGGTTGAAAAATACGGCCGTTGTCGTAACACGCTACTTCGGAGGGGTTATGCTGGGGGCGGGCGGTCTCATTCGCGCGTACACGGAAGCGACGGTGGAGGGACTGGCTGCAGCCGTGCCGATCACGCTTGCGCTGCACCGGGAGGTGCTGGTGGAGATCGACTACACGTGGCACGGGAAAGTCGAGAACGGCTTGCGCGGCAAAGGGACCATGCTTGGCGAGACGCTATTCGCCGACAAAGTTACGCTGCAATGCTGGCCGCTGGAAGCGGAGGCGGATTCGTTTATCGCCTGGATGACCGATTTGACGCAAGGGCAGGCCCATATCGAATCCGGCGAGACGGAGTACAGGGAAGTCGAATAATTCGGCTTCTGGTGATGCCGCTCACGGGAGCCAGAGGAGCATAGGGAAGAGAGGGCATAAGCCGCTCTCTTTTTTTGTTGTGGACAAGTCCGGGGATATTCTGTTGATAACATTGTGTATAACTTGTGGAATCTTTTCTTTTTGAATCGAGCGAATCGTTTTTATTTTTAGAAAATGAAGGATTTGTGGATACATTGTGCATATACCTATCATTTAGTCAGTAAAACAGTTAACAACCTTGTGAATAATTTGTGGGCAATTTCATTTTCTGTGGATAACATGCCGAACTGGCATTCCGCCTGCAAAGTTTGGCGAATTGTCCAAGAGGGCTTGACCCGACCTGTAGTAGGATGAGTGGGAATACATCCGAACTGGAGGAATTTATGATGAGAAATGATCGCGATCATTCAAATGGAAGCGTTATCAATGGGGAGTCGGAATCGCCGCTAACCGTGCCTAACTCTGCGAAGGGGGAAGGAAGAGAGGCGCTGCCCGATCCGGGTAGAGGCGTCAGCCGCCGCAAACTGGTTGCCTCCTTCGGCATGGCCGGGCTGGCGCTGATCGCCGGAGGCGTCTTGAGCTCCGCCGAATCCGGGGGGAGCGTCGCCGCTCAAGTGTACGGCGAAGGAGAAGGAGAAGGCTGCTGCGACCACGGTTGCCCGGCTGTGACGCTGGCCGAGCTGCGGGCGCTGCCTGTTCCGGCATACCCGGCGCTTTATTTTGTCAAGGATAACGGGCAGGAAGGGATATTCTATTATGATCCACTGGACATGTCAGCGGCCGACAATACCGGGCTTGTCGTCGTATCCGCCGGCGGAGCCCGGTTCAAGCGGCTGACGGAAGAGCAGGGCGTCGACATCCGGTGGTTCGGGGCCAAAGGTGATGGACTGACCGACGATACGACCGCGATCCAATTGGCCGTCAATACCGTATCGGCGGCAGGAGGGGGGACGGTATACGTGCCGGCTTCAGGCACCTTCCGTTTTACGAGCATTCATGTCAAAGCGCGTGTCGCCCTGATCGGGTACGGCGGCGTCCTCAAGCTGAAGGACAATCACTGCGTTTCCTCGTCAACCGCCTATTATTTGCTTCACAACATGAACCCCGCAGGAGGGAGCTTTTCGGATGTGAAGATCGAGGGCATCGTGCTGGACGGCAATCGAAGCGGGGGGAATACGAGCTTTTCGGTAGCGGACGGCATGACGATCGGCGGTGAGAACGCGGTCATACGCAATTGCACGATCCGGAATGCTCCGGACTCGGGCATCATGTTCTCCGGCGCGACCAATTCCGTATGTGTCGGCAACCGCATCGAGACGGGGGGCGATGTGGGCATATACGTCAATGACGGCAACGGCACAAAGCATTACGAGAACGTGATATCGGATAACCGGATAACGGGGTTCCCGTTCGGCGGAATTGCCTTGAAGCGCATTTGCCAGCGAACGCTGGTCGCGCACAATACGATTTACGACTGCGGCAACGGCATTACGCTGGAGCATGCTTCCACGTCGTCGGACTACTCGCGGAACGTCTCGATTATCGGCAACCGGCTGCGCAATATCGGCTATGGCAGTCCGACGGCAGCGCAGGTCGGCATTAACTTGCGCTGCTCCGACTATACGATCGTGGCCGACAACCGGATCGAGTGGAGCAAACGGAGAGCGATTCTGATCGAGGCATCCCAATACTGCTCGGTGTCGGGCAATGTTATCGAGATGAAACCGGACGGAGACGCGACCCATAACCATGGCATTCAGCTTATTCCCCGCGACGGCAATGGATGCCATTTCAATACGATTCGCGGCAATGTGATCGTCTCTCCCGTGCGTCACGGCATCTATTTGTCATCGGCCTCTACGACGTCGCAGAACAACTCCATCTGCGGCAATATCGTCCGGTCGGCAGGCGGCATTGCGCTTCGTCTGGAGGCAGGGTGCAGCAACAATGTGCTGTCGGATAACGTTCTGGAGGGGACGTACGATATGGAGTACTACTCCGGCGCGCTGAACAACAGCTTCGCCAATAACCGGCTGGTGAGCGGCAACGTGTCTGGCTCTCCGGACCAGACCAATGGAGTCGCCTATGCGCAGATGAACGGCAAGCGGCACAGCATCGGAACCACCGCTCCGACTGCGGGGACTTGGAAGCAGGGGGATCTGGTCTATCATGCCGCTCCCGCTTCCGGAGGATATATAGGCTGGGTATGCGTTACGGCAGGTTCGCCGGGGGTGTGGAGTCCGTTCGGGCCGATTGCTTAACCGCAGATCCCGGCAATCTCGATTTGATCCGGTATTCTCGGGGTGTCAAGCCCGTGTGCAGCTTGAACAGCTTGTTGTAGTAGCTTAAGTCGCTGATGCCGACACTCTCCGCTATGGCTATAATCTTGTCGTCGGTTTCGCGGAGCGGCTTTAGAGAAGCGTGGATGCGCACTTCGTTGCGGTATTCGGTAAACGTTTTGCCCATCGTCTGTTTGAACTTGGCCGTAAAGCTGGACAAGCTCATGCCGCTCATGCGGCACACCTGCTCCAGGCCGATGTCCTGGGCGTAGTGGTGCTCGAGAAACTGGCAGACGGACTGGATCGCTCTGGACGGATTCGCGTGAAACGGAGGAGGAACGCTTCGCTGTTCGTAACGGCGGCTGAGCCATACGAGCATTTCGATGACCAGCGCTTTGATGGAAATCCGGTAGCCCAACGCCTTCGTGTCGTATTCCTCGACAATGCGTTCCAGCCGCTGCCGGATTTCTTGTCCTTCGAGTACGGATAGCTTCATATGCGATTCGAAATCGAGCGTTTGGCGAAAAAAAGGCTCCACATAAAAAAAGTCGAAAAAGGGCGTGGACTGTGATAGCGCTTGCAGCTCGGATGTCAGAAAGGACGGCAAAAACATGACGTTGAATACGTCAAGAGGTGCATCGCCAAGAACGACATAATCGTGCTCGACGAACGGGGGAATGACAAAGATGTCTCCTTTGGATATCGGGTAGGAGGAGCCCTTGTATACATGCTCTCCGCGTCCTTCGGCGACGTAAACCAGCTCGATGAAATCGTGGTGGTGAACTTGCTTTTGCCTGTGCGGCATCGTCTTGTACAGAAAGGAACGGAACGGGAATTGTTCGCATTCCAGATAAATTGTTTTGGAATAAAGCATGGCCTTGCTCCTCCCCTTAGCAGAAAACCCGCTGCCATCCGTCCGGTTCGATATGCGCCCCGGTCCGGCGAGCGCAGCTTGCCATGTGTCCGGCAAGCGCATGCCTACGCTTCTTGTTTTAACGAGCGTGCGCAGTCCGTGCTTGCTATTGAGTAAGCCTGAAGGCCGATTAATCGCGTTGTTTGCCGCCTTCTCGTGACGTCTGTTCGTTCCGAGGGACGTAAGCGTCGTAACGGTCGTCAATTTCCCGGACGAAGGTGCGAACCCGCTTCGTTTCTTCGACGATGGGATCCCACTTCGCTTGCGTGCGGATTTCGTATCTCGGGCTGAGGCGCCGGAGCGCCGCGACGTCCGGCTGTTTCTCCGCCATTTCCCCTTCTATTAACGCATTGGCCAGGTCGAGCTCCAACTGTTCCTTGCTTTTGTGCTCCATAGCAGGTTAACCTCCATGTTCCGGTTTTGGAAATGTCCGACTTATGTTTCCCGGAGAGCCGGAAACGATTCGTTCGGCGCCCTGAACCGTACCTCGCCGCGTGAAGCAGAGTCAACCCCAGTATAGCAAAATCCGGCGGAAAGCCGCCAGCCCTAAGTCGAATGATCTCGTACTTAAACACAATGGCGCAAATCTGTCATCATGCTCGCGGGGCACGAGATCCAAGCAAGCGGCCTCGAGCAGAGGCCTTCACGCATCGAGTAATCGGTCGCTAGATCGCCGTACGGATCGGAGTTAACAAGTACAAAGCCGACGGATGCGGTTCGGCCGGCTCTGCCGCAAGGGGGGCGAGCTTGCTGGTAAACCTCAGCCGGACCGCCGTGCCCTCCATCGCCCGGAGGATGTCCGCCATATATTTGCCGTTGAAGGAAATCGTCAGAGGCTCTCCGTTCGACTGCTCGACGAGAATTTCCTCCCGTACGTCTCCGATCTCCGCCGATCGGGATAGAAGCTCGATGATCGTTCCCCTCTCTCCCGAAATGATGCTAGTGCCGTCATGACCGTTGTCCGTGCCGGATCGGTTTTGCCGGGACAAGTCGTTTCCTGCAGCGGGCATCATGCGCAAATGAACGACGCAACCTTCCCCGGCCAGAAGCGTAACCCGTTCGATCGCCTGAAGCATCGGAAGCTTGCCGACGGTGACTTCGGCCGCGAACGACCGCGGCACCAGCTTATCCACCGGCGGGTAAGAACCGTGAAGCAAGGCACAGCCCAAGGTCAGGTTGGCAGTAGAAAAAACGATATGCCCGTCATGCGCCGCAATAGCGGTTTCGCCTTGCTCGTCGTGCAGCAGTCTGGCCAGCTCGTTCAAGCCTTTGGCCGGGATCACCGCTTCGAAGGAGCCCGAAGCCCGTTCCGGCGGAAGCAGGGAGCTGCCGGAGGCGAAGCGGATACTGTCGGTTGCCGTCAAAATCAGTCTTCCGCCGTCGCAACGGCACCATACTCCGGTTAGTAGCGGCCGAGTATCGGAGGCAGATGCAGCAAAGGCTACTTGGCGGATCAGCGATTTCAGAAGCGCATTAGGCAGCGTCAGCAGCCATGGCGAGGCTCCGGATGCCGGCTGCTCGGGAAACAGGTCCGGATCGGCCCCGCAAAGACGATAAAAGCCGCCGCCTGCCCGAATAAGCAGCGTGAAGGGCTCGGTCAGCCCCAACTCCACTTGCGGAGCGGACAGCTTCCGGACAATATCGGCGAAATAACGGGCCGGAACGACAAGGGAGCCCTCCTGCGTACGATTCGTTCCCGACGGCAAAGGAATATCGGCGCGGATCGACAAGATCCCGTTGCTAGCGGATAGCGTCAGCCGCTCGCGCCTGAAGTGCAGATGCATGCCGGACATGACCGGCAGCGGACTGGAGGTAGGGACGGCACGAACGACATGCTGAAGAGCTTCGAGCAGCGAGGCTTGCGGGACGACGGCTTTCATGCGTCCTCCCGGTTTTGCGGCGCAAAGCGCTCGAGAAGAAGCTCGCGCAGCAGCTCGGACTTGGACAGACGATGCTCGGCGCAGTAGTGCTCGAACTGCTCCCACGCGTCCGGAGGCAGCGTAACCGACACCTTCCGGGTATGGCCGATGCCCCGCCGGCCGGCTCCTTCGCGCGGTCCGCCGCGGGAAAATAAAGCGCTGATCTGTCCTTCGCGCTTTGGAATACTCAGTTTGATTTCATCATGGCTCATACGATACGCTCCTTTTTTAGAATAAGGTTACCTTATTCATAATAAAAACTATATATAGCGTATCATACACGCGTCGCGACTGGCAAGAACGGTTTGGCCATGTACAAGGCCAAGGAGACAAAAAAAGAGACCCGCAAGCAACGGGCCGCGGGTCTTCCAAATTTATATATGAAAAAGGGGGTCGATTATTAGTATAGGGCTTGAACCTTAAAGAAAGGTGAAGAACATATTGCAGTTCCATTACAGTTTCGGAGGCGCTTCCATCGTCTGCACCCGATCGTGCCATCACCGGCTGCACCAAGGGCTCGGATGCCGCAAGCCGAGCATTCGAGCCCTTGGTGCGCCGAATGGAGAAGTGGGGAAGGCTGCGGATTTATTTGCCGAATAGCAGCCACGATCCCTTCACCCGTTTCAGCAGACTGACGATCGCCCACGGAACGGTGGCTATAAGCGCAATGCCTCCCCATACGGTCAAGTGATACGCGGCTTGTCCGGGTACGGCGTGCATCTGGACGCTGTAATAGCCGAGCAACGCGGGGTGGATGAAATAGATGCCGAACGAAGCTGCGCCGAGCGACGACAAGACGGCCGATAGGCGCGGGGCGCTGGCGAGCAGATGACGGCCGATCCAGATCAGGCTGAGCGCCATCAAGATCGGGTAGCCGTTAAACAACAGCTCGAATTCGTAAGCTTTCAACCGCATGCCGTATTGCGCCTGTAGGCTGAGCAGCAGGAAGACGAACCCGGCGGAAGCGGTCGCTCCGGTAACCCACCAAATGTTGCGGTTCAGCCATCCGATCAGCCGTTCGTAGTTCATGCCAATCGAGCCGCCTATGCAGAACAGCGCAAAATAACTAACGAACAGGCGGTCTCCATGCGGAATAGGCTGCTCGGCGTACTGGCCATATAAGTATACGGCGATCTGCACGGCCACCCCGAACCAGCCCAAATAGCGGCCTAACGGGCGCCACAGCTTGGCCAGTGTGACCAGAAGTGGAAACAGCGCATAAAATTGCATAATGAGCGTCATGAAGTACAGATGGTAGCCGGCTTCCGCCCAAGGCAGCAGCGAGACGAAGTCGGAGAACGAGAATTGCACCTTGACGGCCGGGTTGAGCCACTGGTCGAACAAGTAATAAAAGCACGACCACAGCAGATAAGGAATCAGAATGAACTGCAGCCGCTTGAAGTAAAAGCTTGGCGCGCTGCGGACGGTCCATTTGTCGTAATAGCTGTAGAACAGCACGAGTCCGCTCAGCAGCACGAACAACTGTACCGGGAAATAGCTCAAATTGTTGATGGCAAAATAGAGCGTATGCGATCGCGAGCCGAGCGGCAGCTCGACTCTGGGGGTGGAAGTACCGTGGATGAGCAGCACGGCCGCAATGGCGACTCCGCGTACGATATCCAGCTCCAGCAGTTTCGGTTTGCGCAAAGTCAATCTCTACCTTTCGCGGCGTAATTCACGCCTCAACTCGTCAATAAACCAAAGTAAGTATACTTCAAAACAGGCGGATTGCCTAGCGGAGGCGCGAGGACGCCCGGGGGCACCGGACTCCGTCTGTCGGACGATCAGGAGGAAGCGCGCATGGCACCATGGAGAACGCCGGAGGATATCGCTGGCATAGCTAAAGCAGGCGCGATACTTGCCGCTTGCCGGAACCGTTTAAAAACGCTGATCCGACCGGGCTTGACCCCGCTGGAGATCGACGCCCATGTGGAGCGTTTTCTGGCCGCTCACGGCGCCACGCCGGAACAGAAAGGATATAACGGCTACCCCCGCGCCACTTGCGCGTCGGTGAACGAGGTGGCCTGCCACGGCATACCGGACGGGAGACCGCTCAGAAGCGGGGATATCGTCACGATCGACATGGTCGTCAATTATGCCGGCTGGCTGGCCGATTCGGCATGGACGTTTCCCGTTGGGGCGGTGTCCGATTCGTCGATCCGGCTGCTGCGCACGGCTAAAAGCTGCCTGTACGCGGGCATTGCCCAAGCGAAGCCCGGTAAGCGGGTTGGCGATATCGGCCATGCGATCGGTCGGCTCGCCGCGGCAAACGGGTATGCCGTATTCGAGCAATTTACCGGCCACGGCATCGGCTCGTGGATTCACGAATGGCCGTCGATTTCCCATGTCGGCAAGCCGGGGCGCGGCGTGAAGCTGGAGGAGGGGATGGTGATTACGATTGAGCCGATCCTGACGTCCGGCACGACGAAGACCCGGATCGGGGCGGACGGCTGGACGGCGCGTTCTGTCGATGGCCGGTGGTCGGCCCAGTACGAGCATACGCTTGCCGTTACCCGGGAAGGCCCCCTTATTTTGACCTCCTTAACGCCTGAGCTGGTCAGGGGCTAAATGCCGTCGTTTCGGCGACCGCAACAAGCCTTGTCCGAAAAGTCCGTCCCCCGGAAATGGCTGGCGCTTGCAGCAGGCATGCGATACAATGCAGCTATACGGTGCAGATGTCGAGGAGGTCACATTCATGAATATCGTAGTATTGGACGGGTACACGCTGAACCCCGGCGATTTGAGCTGGCGAAGCCTTGAGGAATTGGGGAATTTAACGGTATACGATCGTACGCCCGCCGAGCTCGTGGCGGACAGGGCGCGGGATGCGGATATCGTCTTGACGAATAAAACGCCGCTTCGCTCCGATGTGCTGGAACGGCTGCCGAAGCTTCGCTATATCGGGGTGCTGGCTACCGGATACGACGTCGTCGATACGGCAGCGGCTGCCGCGCGAGGAATTGCGGTGACGAATGTACCCGCTTACAGCTCGGCTTCGGTCGCTCAGCTGGTCTTCTCGTTGTTGCTGGAATTGTGCCACCGTGTCGGTCTGCACGATGAAGCGGTCCGCAGCGGCGGCTGGGCGTCATGCCCGGACTTCAGCTTCTGGAGGACGCCGCTTGTCGAGCTGTCCGGCAAAACGCTCGGCGTTGTCGGCATCGGCGGCATCGGCGAACAAGTAGCGGCGATCGGACAAGCGTTCGGAATGCATGTGATCGCGACCAACCGCAGCGGCAAAGCTCCCGCCACGCCAGGCGTCGTTCTCGTGCCGCTCGAGCGGCTGTTCGAAGAAGCGGATGTCATCACGCTCCATTGCCCGCTGACCGCCGATACCGAAGGACTGATCAATGCCGAACGCCTGTCTCGTATGAAGCGTACGTCGCTGCTGATCAATACCGGACGAGGCAAGCTTGTCCGCGAAGCCGATCTGGCCGCCGCGCTGAACGACGGCGTGATCGCCGGGGCCGGTCTGGACGTATTGTCCGCTGAGCCTCCGCAGGCAGACAACCCGCTTTTGACGGCCCGCAATTGTGTCATTACGCCGCATATCGGCTGGGCGACGCGGGAAGCGCGCGGCAGACTGATGGAAACGGCTGCGGGCAATGTGGCGGCCTTCTGCGCGGGGACGCCGGTCCATGTCGTGAACGGGGTAGGTATATAAGAAGAGCGGGGGATGCGTAGATGAGTGCTGAAACGGCGAATGCGAAAGAAAAGGCGGAACAGTTCCGCGTCGTAGTGGCGCCCGATTCGTTCAAGGGCAGCTTGTCTTCGGTGGCGGCAGCGGAAGCGATCCGCATGGGCGTGCTTCGGGCGGCGAAAGGCGCCGAGGTGACCATCGTGCCGATGGCCGACGGCGGAGAAGGTACGGTAGATGCCGTCCTGGCAGCAGTAGGCGGCGGGGAGCGGATAGCATTGACGGTAGTGGGACCGCTTGGCGATCCGGTCGTAGCGGAATACGGCATGCTGCGGGACGGGAAGACCGCGGTGATCGAGATGGCAGCCGCATCCGGTTTGCCGCTTGTGAAAAACGAGGACCGGGATCCGTGGAAAACGACTACATACGGGACGGGGCAATTGATCGGCGATGCGCTGGAGCGCGGAGCGGAACGGATCTTGATCGGATTGGGCGGAAGCGCGACCAATGACGGCGGCATGGGAATGGCCCAGGCGCTGGGAGTGCGTTTTATCGGAGAAGACGGGGAAGAAATGACCGAGCGAGGCTGCGGAGCCCTTCTTGAACGCATAGCGTCCATTGATGCGGGCGGCTTGAACCCGCGTGTTGCCCAGGCGAAGGTTACGATATTGAGCGATGTGACCAACCCGCTATGCGGTCCGAACGGAGCGTCGGCCGTCTATGGGCCGCAGAAGGGCGCGACGCCGGAAATGGTCGAACGGCTGGACGGCGGCTTGTCCCGTTATGCCGCACGGATTGCCGAGCTAAACGGAAGGCGGGTAGCGGACTCCCCAGGAGCCGGGGCGGCGGGAGGCTTGGGAGCCGGGCTGTTGGCCTTTTGCGAGGCGGAGCTAAAGCCGGGTATCGAGGTCGTCATCGATCTGGCGGACTTTGATCAGGCGGTGAAGGGAGCGGACTTGGTTATTACGGGCGAGGGGCGGACGGACGGACAGACCGCTTTCGGCAAAGTGCCTGCAGGCATTGCCGCGGAAGCCGGCCGCGCAGGCGTTCCCGTCGTCTGTTTGTCCGGCGGACTGGGCGACGGGGCGGCCGATTTGTACGATCACGGCATCGCCGCCTTATTCAGTATCGCCAATCGGCCGATGACGCTGGAGGAAGCGATGCAAGACGCCGGCGGGCTGCTTGCCGATGCGGCGGAAAATATCGTCCGGCTTTACCGGCAAGGACTGGCGCGGCTTTAGGGGGACGGCCCGGGGGCAGGATGTGGAACAATAGCCCCGCGCCGAAGTGCTTTCCGGAAACGAAGAACGTTCACTTACTCGGAACGTTCCTCCCCGTTATCTTGAGCGTCGCTGCGGATCGTTTGCTCGGACGCTTCCTTCTCGATGACGTCGTTGACGAACGCCATGTCCTGATTTTCCGCTTTCATATGCGCGGTGCCTTTGTAGTTGCCTGCGTGCGTTTTATTTTCCATAGTGGTTTCTCTCCTTTGCCGGCATATATAGCCGTTGAAATGCGTACACGTAATACTGTGCGCAACGGGGCTGCGGTTTATGCTTGGACTGCCGTCCCCTCCAGGCTGCCGGGCATCCCCGCGACAGCCTGCTACATAACTTAAAGCTTTCCGGACGGCGGAGCCCCGTCGCAGCGACGAGATGGCAGCAAGATAAGGCGTTTTCGTTTGCGGGAAGGTGCGGGAAGCTCTCTCAGGCTGGGCATTCCCGACCGGTCATGGTACAATTGAACTAACGTTAACGGGGAAAGGATGTCGTGGATGGATCTGACCGTCAAGTCCGAGAACAATGTAGCGTACATGGTGGAAGGCATCAAGGGCAAGCTGAAGGTCGTGGCTGCACAGTCGATCAAGGCGGATCATTTCGATCTGGAGAAGTACGAGGATTTGCTGGATATGTACGACGTCGTCATGAGCAAGCAGCATTTCAGCATCAGCGAAATTGAGGCATTGTGCGACGAGTTGCGACTGTTGAAAAAGTAAAAGGACAGCCGGAGAGCTGTCCCATTCTTTGCCGCCGGAGCAGGCCGCCCGTTTAAGGGCGGCCTTGCTTGTCTCGCAGTCGGGCAAGGGGATAGAACGTGCCTCGCCAATAAATGCCGCCGCGGCGCATGGTCAAGTAGACGGACCGGGACAAGGCGGCAATAAGCAGCCATACCGATACCGGCAGCGCCCAGGCGTCCTTTCCGGTATGTACGGACAGGCGGCGCGTGCTTAATACATACAGTCCGACCAAAATTGCCGCGCTTGCGGCGGAAGCCAGGCCGCTTAAGCGGGGGAGCAGCAGCAGTCCGGCGAACGGCCCGAAAAATGCCAGCAGTTGGCCGATAACAGCGCCAATCGCTGCGGGGAGACGGTAGCCGAAGCCGGAGAACATATTTTTCTCCAACCCCCGGAATGCCTCACGGAGAGTCGGATACCATTCCACCTCCAGGTGGCGTTTGCCGACCAGGAGCCTTTGCTTGAAGCCGGCTCGCTTGACCAGCTGGCCGAGCTGCAGATCGTCGTCCGGCCGCATCGCCAAAGCCCGGTGCGTGCCGATCGCTTCGTAGGCTTTGCGGCTGATCAGGTTGAACGCGCCTATGCCGGTTCCGAAACGCTGCTGACGGTCGTCGTTGGCCCGCCATAGCCGCAAAAACAAAAACAGCGAAAACATAAAATAATGCACGAAAGCGCGCAGCCAGT
Source organism: Paenibacillus hodogayensis (assembly GCF_039536325.1). Lineage (NCBI taxonomy): Bacteria > Bacillati > Bacillota > Bacilli > Caryophanales > Paenibacillaceae > Paenibacillus > Paenibacillus hodogayensis. The sequence continues at coordinate 568,606 of NZ_BAAAYO010000002.1, read as the reverse complement.
AGTGACGGGCGACCATAAGCGGCGCCAGCGTCAGATGATCTACGGCGTTAGACTCGACGTAGCCGACGGCATCCCGGATGCAGACCGGACTGAAGTTAACGTCTGCGTCCGTGAACAGGACATATTTTCCTTTGGCCTGCAAATAGCCTTGATAAAGCGCGTGATTTTTGCCGAGCCAGCCTTCCGGCAGCGATGTAATGTGCACGACCCGAAGCGGGATGCCAGTGTGCGGCCGCTGCTCGGACCAGCGCTTCAGCTCGTCCAGCCGCCGTCCCGTCCCGTCGACCGAACGGTCGTTTACCGCAATGATTTCCAGACGGGGATACTGCTGCTCCAGCAGATGGCGGACCGTGTCCCCGATCGAGGATTCCTCTTCCTTGGCGGCGATAATGACCGAGACAAGCGGCGTATGGTCGGGGCGACCAGACGGTTGCGGAGAGGAGGGAAGCGGAGGCAGCCGCTTCAAGCCGCGGACGGTCGTCCATAATAGGACCAGCCAATAAAGAAGCGTAACGTATGTCAACAGATCGAGCCAGCGCATGGCGGAGTCTCCCCTTACACGTTGCAAATTCGCCATATCAGCGTACGAGTATCAAGTTGAATTGTATCATAATAGCGGACGGCGCCGCGAGACAATGCCCGCAATCGGGCGAAACGAAAGCGGATCACAAAAGGGGGATGGCGGAAGTTCAATGAGCATCGAAAGCAGGGAGCAAGCAGGAGGCGGAGGCGAAGCGGTCCGTCATAAGGTGGACAGCGGCAATCTTGCCGATTTCTTTCGATATATTCGCCGGGAAGGGGTCGGGTTGGAGGACCTTGTGTTCGTCTGCATCGGGACCGACCGATCTACGGGAGACGCGCTTGGACCGCTGGTCGGCACCCTGCTGCGGGAAGCCGGCTACGACCAGGTCATCGGCACGCTGGAGGCGCCTTGCGACGCGAGCAATCTGGTCGGGAGACTGGAGGAAATCCCGGAGGACAAGATTGCCGTCGCGATCGACGCTTGCCTCGGCTTGCCCTCGTCCGTCGGCTTGTACCAGGTGTCCAACCGTCCGCTCGCTCCGGGCAAATCGGTCGGACGGGCTCTGCCTCCGGTCGGACGGTATTCGATCGCGGCTATCGTGAACGCGGACGGTCCGAGGCAGTACGCGATTTTGCAAAACACTCCGCTGTACCGGGTTATGACGATGGCTCGCGGCATTGCCGCAGCCGTCTGCGAAGTGTACCCGCTGGGGAAGCCCGGTCCATAACGAGTGGGCGGTCGCGGTCGCCCTTTACGCCAGAAGAGCCCCTCCGGCGGGACGGAACGTTATTCCGTCTTCAGGAGCGGGCTCTTCGTCTGTAGCGGAGATGGTCGCCGATCATGCCAAACAGGGCGTAGGAGGCGATGGTCAGGGCGTAGACGCCGAATACGTTGGCGTTATGGATGTCGTTGACGGCTTCGATCAGCCACACCGGCACGCTGAACATGAACAGAAAAATATTGTCCGGGTCGAGGCCGGAGTAGTTGAACAAGCACAAAGCGCACGCGAACAAGGTAAAGATCATCGTTACTTTATATCTCATGGCAGACACCTCCGGGTATAAAGGACGGCAAAAAGTAAAGCTCGTACGAGTAGTATTCGGGCGACGGGGCCGTTTTATGCATCGGGTGGAAGTCCGGCGCATCGTTGCGTTGTGCAGACATGGCTCGAATCCGCTGTATAATAGGTCTGCTACTTTCTGCCTATATTCGGCCACAAATCAGGCCTAAACCGTGTTGTAAAGCGAAGAAATATGAGTTACGATGTCGGAAAAAGATAAAAAGGGAGAGGACCGGAATTGAGCACTTCCGTATTGCGACAACGCTGGAAAATAAGGCAAAAAATGATTGTCGTCTCCTTGCTGCTGTTGGCGCTTCCTACGTTAATCGTAGGCCTCGTCAGTTACCAGGTGGCGAAGATGGAAACGGACAAGCTGATCGAAAGCAAGCTGCAGAGCAACGTCCGCCTGGCGATGGAAATGGTCGGTTTGATGGACGATGCTGTGAAGAGTGGAAGGATTCCGCTGGACGAGGCCAAAGAGCAGGTCAAGAAGATGCTCATCGGAGAAAAGAATGCCGAAGGTAAACGCTCGATCAACCCGAAAATCGATATCGGGGAGAACGGTTATTTCTTCGTTCTGGACAGCAACGGAGTGCTGCTCGCGCATCCGCTGCTCGAAGGCGAGAACATTTGGGACAAGAAGACGAGCGACGGCCATTACTACATACAGGATTTGATCAAAAAGGCGCAGGCCGGAGGCGGAAACACCTATTACATGTGGCCGTTGCCGAAAAGCACGAAGGAAGCGATGAAAATATCGTATGCCGAGCTTGAGCCGAGATGGAACTGGATTATTTCCGCCGGTTCCTATATGAAAGACTATAATGAAGGTCAAAGCCATATTTTAACCAACATGCTTCTAACGCTTGCAATCTGCCTTGTCATCGGGGCGGCCATCATCTGGCTGTTCGCCGGCCATATCGCCGGGCCGATCGCACGCGTGGCCCAAAGGACGAAACGGATTGCCGGAGGAGACTTGACCTCGCCGCCGCTCGCTGTCACGAACCGGGACGAAATCGGACAGCTTGCCGCCGATTTCAACGAAATGAACGAGCAGTTGAAGACGCTCGTCGTGCAGGTGCAGTCGGGTTCGGAGCAGGTGTTGTCCGCTTCGAATGGGCTCGCTTCCTCGATCGACGAGACCACGAAAGCTTCGAGGCATATTGTTTCTTCCGTACAGGACATAGCCGCCGGAATGGATTCCCAGGCCCAGTCCACCGAGGAAAGCTCGCGCGCGATGGAGGAGATGGCGGCCGGCATTGGCCGTATCGCTTTTACCTCCTCGAACGCTTTCGACGCGTCGCTCCGGACGTCCCAAGCCGCGGAGGACGGCCAGGACAACGTTCGCCGGTCGGTCGAGCAGATGAACCGGGTTAGCAGCACCGTAACCGATCTGGCTTCCGTCGTGCACAAGCTGGATCAGCGCTCCCGCGAAGTCGGGGACATTGTGGAGGTCATCACGGCTATCGCCTCGCAGACGAATCTGCTTGCGCTGAACGCTTCGATCGAAGCGGCGCGTGCCGGCGAGCAGGGACGCGGATTCGCCGTCGTGGCCGGGGAAGTCAAGAAGCTGGCGTTGCAGTCGGAAGCTTCGGCGCAGGAGGTCATCCGGCTCGTGCAGGCGATTCAAGCGGATATCGGGTATGCGGTGCAGGAGATGGACCGGGGCGAGCGCGATGTCGGCGAAGGAGTCGAACTGACCAGAAAATCCGGGGAGTCGTTCGAACGGATCATGGAGACGACCCGAGACGTTGTCGAGCAAGTACAGGAGGCGTCCTCCGCCGCCGAGCAAATGTCTGCCAGCTCCGAGGAGGTCGCCGCTTCGTTGCAGGAAATGGCCCGCATTACCGCGCTTGGTGCGGAAGGGACGCAGAATATATCCGCTTCGACGGAAGAACAACTGGCGACCATGGAGCAGCTTAGCAGCCAAGCGGACCGGTTGAATCGTCTCGCCGAACAGCTTCAGAAGTCAGTTACCCGTTTCCGGGTTTAAATCGCAAGAACAAATAAGGACATTTCCGCATGCCGTCGGGTGACGGAGGAAATGTCCTTATTCATTGTGCGCCGATGTCAGGTTTCATTTGCAAATCCAATCGTCTCCCCAGACTTGGACGGCATCCATGACCGGACGGAGCGCTTTTCCTTTCTCCGTCAAGGAATATTCGATGCGAATCGGCATTTCCGGATAGACGTTGCGGACGACGATGCCTGCCTGCTCCAATTCCTTGAACCGCTCGGTAAGCATGCGGTCGCTCATATCGGGTATCATCGACGATATATCTTTGAACCGCATCGGGCCGTTCATCAATACGCGGATGATCAAGCCGGTCCAACGTTTCCCGAGCAGCTCGAAGGCTGTCTCGAACTTGGGACACAAATGCATGTCATGGCCTGCGTTTTCCATACTCTCATCTCCTAAAACGTAAACTACATCTTTATTTTAACATAGTTACTTGACAAAAGTAAGCCTTACCTTCCATTTGTAACTTACAAAAAGAAAGGGGGATCCCGGAAGCCAAAAAAAAGAACCGCCGCTATTGCAACGGTCCGGCATGGCTGAGCGGATAAAAACGGAACATGATTTTGCCGACAAGCTCGCTCTTGTCGACAAAGCGATTCGGCCACGAGTGTCCGTCGTAGCTGTTATTGCGGTTATCGCCGAGGAAGAAATAATGATTGTCGGGCACGGTCACTTTGGCGAACGTGTAGTTCATTTTGTTTTTCAAATAAGGCTCGTCGACTTTCTCCCCGTTGCGGAACAAAGAGCCTTCACGCACTTCGATCGTATCGCCGGGAAGCCCGATCAGCCTTTTGACGTAGCGGACCTGGTCCTTGTTCTCGGCCGCATGGTTGAAGACGACAATGTCCCCATGGTCGAAATCGGTAAACTTGATCAGCTTCTCCATCACAAGCCGGTCGTTGATCATGATATTCGGCTCCATGGAGCCGCTCGGTACTTTCACGGCTTGGGCTACGTACGTTTGAATAATCAAGCTTAGGATGACCGCGATGGCGAGAGGCGGCACCCATTCTTTCAAAATCGCTTTCCAGCGCTGCATGGCGGCAAGGCTCCTTTTCCGGGCGTAATTAAAGCAGCTGCTTCCAGGAACCGTAGTGGAACAGGCAGATGCCGTCCGCGCCACTGTCCCCGGCACGACGGACATACTCTTCGAACTGCTCCTGCCCGATGTCGTATTCCGCGGTTTTCAGCAACCCGGCGTAAACCGGTACGCGTCCTGCCGCTTTGCGAATTTGCCCTTCGACGATGCCTGCGAAGCTGCCGGGCTTCATCCAGTAGTCCATCGGGCAGACGAAGTCGACGTAGCCGCGCTCCGCCCATTCCCACCATTTTTGCCCGAAGCATTCGTATTCGCTTTCCGGCAGGAACGGTTCGCCGCGCAGCTCGTTTCCGTAAGGGGCGTTGTACCAGACGGCGGCGGACAATTTGGCGTCGGCGCGCACGTCTCGTAAGGCTTGGCGAATCGAGCCGACAAGCGACGTAATGAGCGAAGCGCGGTATTCGGCCCACTCGGCGGGATGACGGTCGAGCAGCCAGCGGGATATGCTTGCCGTATCGCCGGGCGTTCGGGGAATGGCAATTCCGCTATGCCGCTCGAAGCCGTTCAGGCAATCGTCGCAGAAGCAATATCGGTACGAGCGGGACAATACGAGCTTGTCCCCGATCGGAGGATCGTTGTACGCATTGCGGGCCTCGTCGATAAAATAGGTCGTGCGGACGCCGTCGGCGGTTTCCAGACGGATGGGCTGACCGGCTTTTGGCAGTCCGATCCAGTGCCCGGCACTCTTCGTATCAATCTCAAGCCTGCTGTCGTAATGGTAGTAACGGATAAAATCGAGATGAATGCCGCTTAATCCGGGAAACTGGCGGAGCAGTTCCGCGCATTTTGCCGGAATGGTCGCTTTGACGTCGGGATGTCCAGGGTCCAGCACATAGCCGTGCCCACAGATGGGCTCGTCGTAGGTGGAGATGCCGTGCGCGTCCACGCAGTAACAGGCTTTGTCGTTCAACAGTAATTGATCGCGGCTGCCGACCCGCTGATGCAGGGTAGAAACCATGCCGTGAACCTCGATATTCCGGCTTGCCGCCGCTTCGGCCAGCAAGGCTACCCGTTCCGGGACGGTTTCCGCATGCCGTCCGTCCAGGCTCAAATATACAATGATTTTACCGACGCTGCCTCGTTCGCACCAATCCAGCAGAGCGGCGATTTCTTCGGCATTGCGGGCCTCGGAGCCGAGGTACAGCCATACGGCATTATGTAACGATTTCATGATGCACTTAATGCTCCTTTCACCCTTAAACAAACTCCTGTTTGATTTCTCTCCTATTATACCGGACGATTCGCGGGAACGGAAATAGCTTTTTCTTTGCCGCCCTGCATGGTACACTCGAAGTGATTTCAATTCGAGATTCCCCGAATCAAGCCCGCTGGGCCGATCCAGCTACTAGCCTAAAGGACGCTGAATGCATGGACGTTATCGACTTCATTACAAGATCGCCGGATATCGATTTCAGCATCGCCTCATTCGACGGGCGGCTTCAATTGGTGACGGCCAACGCCAAATTTAAAGACATGTACCGCATATCGGAGCAGGAAGCGCTGCCGGAGCCGTCGCAGCTTCGCAAGGTCGTCGAGCTGGCAGCGAGGCAGAAGCAGGACGTTGCCGGAGTCGTGATTGATGAGATGATTGAGGGGCGCAAGCTTCAACTGATGCTGTACTGTTACAAGAGTGAAGAAGAGGACGAGCGTTACCACACGGCTCTTTTCGACATTACCGTACTGTGCCAGTTTTACGAGATGAAGCTGGCCAACGAGAAGCGCAAGCTGATCGGAGAGATGGCGGCAGGAACCGCCAATAGCATTCTAAATCCGCTCGCCGTCGTCCGGGGCAGCCTTCAGTTGATCGAGACGACGCTCAAGACGAATCTCGCCTCGAGCCATTTGTCCGATCATCTCGTCTCCCAGAGCGTCGGGCATTACATTACACTCGCCAATCACCAGGTTACGGAAATCAACAATTACGTCCAGCGCTGGCTGCATCTGGGCAAGCCGTTTCATCTCGATCTTCGTCCGGTGCTGCTATCGTCGTTTTTGGAAACGTACGTGCCTAACCTGCAGCGGGACGCGATCAAGAAACGGGTTCCGCTCGTTTGCGAATTTCCTTCGGACGACGGCCAACTGCTGATCGATCCTCATTACCTGCGCGAGGTCATCAACGAGTTTATTAAAAATTCGTTCGAGGCATCCCACGAACAAAAAGGCATCGTCCGCTTATCCGTTCAGGTGTCGGACCGAACCGCGACGATTACGATCCGCGATTCGGGGCCCGGCATCGCCGCCGATATGATCAAGCTGGTGAAGGACCCTTTTTTTACGACCAAGGAGGATTCGATCGGCCTCGGTCTGAATTTCTGCGAAGTCGTTCTGCAAAAGATGGGCGGCCACTACGAGCTGTCCGGCGATCCCTCGGGCACGGAGGTGCGCATCGTGCTGCCCCGCGTGTCGGCGGACTAAACCGGACAAGTCGAGCCCACGGATCTAATCTAACCGTGCAGCAGGTCCCATATTTGTTTGCCAATCAAGAGGGTCGTTACGGCGACGAACAACGGCTTCACATAGCCGGCACCGCGGCGGATCGCCACGCGCGAGCCGATCAAGGCGCCTGCCAGCATAGCCAGCCCGAGCGGAATGCCGTAATACAGGTTGACGTTGCCCATGAGCGCGAAGGTGACGAGACTACCGGCGTTGCTGGCCAGATTGAGCGCCTTGGCGTTGCCTGCCGCGACGACGAAATCGAAGCGGAGCAGGAGGAAGGCGAACAGCAAAAAGGAGCCCGTGCCGGGGCCGAAGAAGCCGTCGTAATAACCGAGGATCAGGGCGACCAGAGCGCCGGCGGCAATCATTTTGCCGGATAGGCGCGGAGCCGAAGAAGAGGCCGTGCGCTTTTTGACGAGCAGCGTATACAAGGTAACCACCACAAGCATGACGACGACGAGCGGCTTCAGGAAGTCGGGCGGGATGAGCCGTACGGTATAAGCGCCGGCGACCGAGCCCAGCAGCGATAGCGGAAACCATTTGCGGACGAGCCGGATATCCATCTTGCCCGACAGTAGAAAGGATACCGAGCTGGTCAGCGACGAGATCGTGCCGCCCAGCTTGTTCGTGCCGAGTACGACGGCCGGAGGCAGGCCGGTCCATAAAAGAGCGGGAACGGATATCAATCCGCCCCCGCCGACAACGGAATCCACGAATGCTGCGACAAACCCGACCGACAACAAAAAAAGGATCATTTCAAGAGATGGTTGTTCCATAAAGGTCGCTCCCGTGCGGGCTAAGCCGCGTAATCTGTAGGCGTTGCAGTTCGGTCGGAAGCTTCGGACGCATGCCGGTTACGGCAAATAGCTGCGCAGCACGGTTATGCTGCCGTGCAGAGAGTAGGCGCCTAGGTCGGCGGGCAGCAGAAAGCAATCGCCGCGCTTAGCGGCGAGAGAGCCGTCGGCCCAATCGAGCGTCCCCGTTCCGTCGCATACGACGATAATGGTGAAGCTTTCGGGAGACGCAGCAAGCTGCCAGGAGCCTTCTACGACGCCTTTATCGACTATAAAATAAGGGGCGGAGGCAAGCCGCAGCCATTCGTTTGCGGACGCCACAACCGTCTTCATGCGGGTCGCCCCGCTCTCCCCGTAGGCGGTTACGTTCAACGAATCCTCGATATGCAGCTCGCGAGGCCGTCCGTCCAGCCCCGGCCGGTCGTAATCGTAAAGCCGGTACGTCGTATCGGAATTTTGCTGGATCTCGGCCACCAGCACCCCTGCGCATAAAGCATGCACCGTGCCGGCCGGAATATAGAACGAATCGCCTGCCTGCACCTCGACGGCTTGCAAACAATCCATGATCCGGTTATCGGCAATGCCTTGCGCGAACGATGCGCGGTCAAGTCCCGGCTTCAGCCCGTAAATGATCCGGGCTCCCGGCTTGGCATCAAGCACGTACCACATTTCCGTCTTGCCCAGCTCGCCCTCCGGCAATCCGGTATAGTCGTTGTCCGGATGCACCTGCACGGACAAGTCGTCGTTGCAGTCGAGCAGCTTGATTAGCAGCGGGAAACGTTTGCCATCGCTGGTGTCGCTTTTCGCTCCGAACATCGTACTGCCGTACTGGCGGCGGACCTCATCCAGCCCCATGCCGGCCAGCGGACCGTTGACGACCTTCGTCGTGCCGTTCGGATGATCGCCGATCATCCAGCCTTCGCCGATCGGGCCTTCCGGCAGCTCCAAACCGAATTGCTCCAGCGCCCGTCCGCCCCAAACCCGTTCTTTCATTTCTGCCTTGAATTGAAGAGGATATGATTTCATGCGGCATTGTCCCTCGCTTCCTCGTTGTAGCCGATGCTTTTAACTGTACACCTTTCTTTTTTCGATCGCAATAACGTATGGCGGATTGTTGCTCCGGTTTGCAAACCGGTACAGAAGCGTCTGGAAAGCCGCCTCCGGCAGCGCAGCGGCCCATCGCTGGACGCTTTCGGCTTCCTCCCGGCCTCCGTCATGTCCCGGATACAATACGACCGTAAGAATACCGCCGGCTCTCAGTACGGAGACGGCCGCGTCAAGCGCCGGCAACGTCGATTCGGGCCGGGTGATGACGGTCTGGTCGCCGCCGGGCAAGTAGCCGAGGTTGAACATCACGGCGCCTACGCGGCCCCGCTCGTCGGGCGGCAGCGCCTGCTCCAGCTCGGCATGGCTTTGCAGCAGCAAATGCAACCTAGGGGCGGTCGCATGGAGAGCCGCGACCCGTTCGGCCGCGCGATCCAGCGCCTCCTGCTGAATATCGAAGGCGTAAACGGTACCTGCGGATCCGACTGCGCCGCATAGAAAGGCCGTATCCGCGCCGGTGCCTGCGGTTGCGTCCACCGCGATCTCCCCGGGACGCAATCGTTCGGTCACGCAGCGGTGGGCAAAGCTCAATACCGACATAAATCCCATAGGGCGGCCTCCGTTTCCTGCCGCAATGCGATTGCAGCACGATTTTTCAGCGAAACGATACCATATCCTTCCGGGGAATACAAGCTTGTCCGTATGTTGGACGCATTCTATCCATAAAAAATCCAGGCCGTCCGGAAAAAAGTCGTCCGGCCTGCCTGGATTCGTATTCGTATGACATCCTATGTCTTGCCTCTGTTCCCGTTAGAGAGCGCTAATCGCCACAACCCGGTTTTGCAGCCGCGCCCGATCGGCCAAAAAGCCGATTTGATGTCCGTAGATGGACTTGTCGAGCGAGGTGGAGGACAGCGAGGGCGTCTCCCCGCGCAGGGTGCTGACGAAGTCCGCCACGAGGCGGAGGTCGCCTCCGCCGTGCATATCGTTGGAGACGTTAAGCTCGACAAGTTCCTCAGTATACCGGTCGACGGAGCGCAGGTCGGGACGCCGTACCCGGAAGCAGCCGTCCTCCAAAATGCCGGAGATTTCGCCTTTCGTGCCCGTAATGTGGATGGAGCGGTACCCTCTGGAGGTGGCGCCCGTCATATTATGCGAAGCGGTGCTGCCATCCTCGAATTCGATGATGACCGTCTGGTGATCCACCACATCATTGTCGCATCGCCATACGCAGCGTCCGTACGGGTTGGTCGTCCGCAGCGACTCCAGTTGTTCTTCCTTCGAAGGCGTTTCGCCCAGGTGCATATTGTCCCAGGCGTATGGCCCCCACATCTTCTGCTCCAGGTACATTTGCCGGGCGGAGTAAGGACACGACGCCTCAATCCGGCAATCGACGACACAGCGCGTTCCGGAGCCTTCCGGAGCCTTTTCCGAGCGGAACTGGGACAAATTACCGAAGCTGTTTACTTTGACCGGACGCACATTTCCTTTCATCCATGTAATCAGGTCGAGGTCGTGGCAGCATTTTTGCATCAGCATCGACGAGCCGCCGTCCTTCAAATTGCTCCATTTGCCCCGGACGAACGCGGTTGCCATATGGTGATAGCTGACGTTCTCTTCCGTTTGCATGGCGACGATGTCCCCGATGTCCCCATTCGCAACCCGCTTGCGGATCTCCGCATAGAACGGCGCATAGCGCAGCACGTGACAGATGAGCACAGTCCGGTTGTAGGTTTGCGCGGCCTCGTAAAGCTTCAGCACTTCCTCTTGGCTGATCCCGATCGGCTTCTCCAGCAAAACGTCGTATCCCGCCTTCAACAGAGGCAAGGTTGTCGCGACATGGAGCGAGTCCATCGTTCCGTTAATGGCGGCGTCGGCCTGCTTAGGGGCGGCAATCAACTGGTCTACCGACTCGAAGACCGCTTCATCCGCGAGGCCGAATCGATTGGCCGTCAGCTTCCGGCGCACCGGGTCGGGCTCGACCACGCCGACGATTTGCAGCTCGTCGGGGTGGCCTTTGGCGTAAGAGGCGTATACCAGACTGCGGTGTCCCGCTCCGACAATAACGGCACGAACAGCCGCGTAGCAGGTACGACAGGTTTGGAGGAAGGCTCGATAGATGGCATGAACTTTCAGCTTCCTTTCTAATCTGTGCTATAATATTGTTGTTCATTTTGAACTATATTCTTAAAGTTACTCTGCTCTGTAGAAGGTTTCAACAGTAATAAATTGAGATTGGAGTAGTAATTTATTATGCATACTTCCTATGGGTTTCAAAGGGGCGAGCACGTTTCGGAGCGGTTGTACGCGATAGAATCGATCGGCTGCGGCGTAGCTCTCGACGGCTCGTACGGACAGGACGGCATGAGACGTCCCGGAGGGGGGCATTTGTTCCAGTACACGCTGTCCGGAGAAGGGGCGATTGCGATCGGCGGAGAGACTTACACGCTGCCGAAGCATCACGGCTTTTTCGTCACGATTCCGAGCGAGCATCGTTACTTTTACCCGCCGAACGGCCAGAAGCCCTGGGAATTTATATGGATTCGTTCGACGGGCGGCGAGACGGCCTCGTATTGGCAGCATTTTATCCGCTCCTTCGGGGCCGTCGCCTCGTTCCGCGAAGATTCCGAGCCGATCCGGCTCATGTGGAGCATGTACCGGGATGCGGCAGAGCAGGAATTCCGCGACAAGTACCGGATGTCTCTGCGTTTGTTCGAATGGATAATGGCGCTGGAGAGGCTTGCGGAGGGACGTGACCGGATCGCCGAGCCGATGCCCGAGTCGCTGCAGACGGCTAAGCGGTATATGGAACGGCATCTCGGCGTTCCGGTCAGTCTGGACGATATCGCCGCCTCGGCCGGGTTGTCCAAGCATCATTTTTGCAAAGTGTTCAAGATGTATACGGGCATCTCCCCGGTCCACTATCTGCGTAAAATCCGCGTTGAGGAAGCGGCGCGGCTGCTGAGGAATACGGCGCTGCCGGTGGAGGATATATCGCGCCGGCTGGCGTTCGACAACGTCAGTTATTTCGGCAAAGTATTCCGTCAGTATGCCGGAGCTTCGCCGACAGATTACCGTAAAGGCTTGAACGATCTGCACGATCATCGTCATCTGCAAATTATCGATTGACAGGTCAAAAAACCTCCTTCTCCCGACGGTTGCCGGAAAAAAGAGGTTTTTGTCGTACCCGTTTACTTAACGTCGGCGCCGGTCCATTGCTTGCCTTGCCAAGTGCTTCTGGAGACAAGCTCGGCATCGATCGCGTTCAGCACTTCCCATTTCTTCAAGCTCCACATCGGCCCGATTAGCAGGTCGCGCGGAGCGTCGCCGGTGAGGCGGTGCACGATCATATCCGGCGGCAGCAGCTCCAACGTATCGACCACCAGCTTGACATATTCGTCCTTCTCGAGAAAGCGGACGAGCCCCGCCTCGTACTGCTTGACCATCGGCGTCTTGCGCATCAGGTGAAGCAGATGCACCTTGATGCCCTGCACGTCCATACGAGCCACAGCCCGGGCGGTATCGAGCATCATGTCATGCGTCTCGCCCGGCAAGCCGTAGATGATATGCGCGCACACGCGGATTCCGCGCCTCCGCAGCTTCTCGACCGCTTCCTCGTAGCAGCGCGTGTCGTGAGCGCGGTTAATGAGCACGGACGTGGTCTCGTGCACCGTCTGCAAGCCCATCTCCACCCACAAGTAAGTACGTTCGTTCAGCTCGGCCAAGTAATCAACTACATCGTCGGGCAGGCAGTCCGGGCGCGTCGCAATCGACAGGCCGACGACGCCCGGCTGCTGCAAAATGACTTCGTAATATTCGCGCAGCTCATCCACGGGCGCATAGGTGTTCGTGTACGCCTGAAAGTAGCCGATGTACTGAGCTTCCGGCCATTTTTTGTGCTGCAGGTCGCGGATTTTGTTAAATTGGGTGACCAGGTCGTCGCGGCGGCTGCCGGCAAAATCGCCGGACCCTCTGGCGCTGCAAAACGTACAGCCGCCCGTGGCGATCCGCCCGTCCCGGTTCGGGCACGTAAACCCGGCATCCAGCATGACCTTGAACACTTTAGTGCCGAATTGCTCGCGCATTTCGGTATTCCACGTATGAAACCGCTTGTCTCCCCAGAGACGGGGCGTGACGGCGGAAGGAAGTACGCTCATCGTCCTGTCTAGCTCCTTTGCATATGAGAGAGCGGGATCGTTCCCGTTCGATTCCTCTATTGTACCAGAGTAGCGGGCAACTTAAAAAGCCCTCCCCGGCCTTCAAAGCGCCGAAAAGGGCTTGCGTTCGATGCGATTACTTGGTTGCCGGGGCGACAGCGGCATCCGGGCCGTTGGGGGCGTCCGGAGCGATCGGAAGCGTATCGGCAAGTTCCGGAGCCTTTTTGGCTTCTTCCGGCAGCACGACCTGTACCGGCTTGTCGTAATCCGAGTACGTCGCCGAAACAGTCATATCCATGCCTTCGAGCGGCATCGCTTCCGTAGCACCATAGGCGACGTTCATCGAAAGCTCGGTCTTAGTCGTAAGCTGGGTCGCGTCGTCCAGCCACAGCGTGCCGTTCATCGAAAGCGACATGTTTTTCAGCTCTTCGGCGCCCGACTCCAGCATTTGCGAAAAGCTTGCGTCGTTCAAGGACGAGCCGAGGGAAGTCATGATTTGCTTGAAGTCGTGTATTTTCCCGTTCACGGCAATTTTCCGCAGCGTCTTGCCGTCAACCTGCTCGGTTCCGAGATCGCGGTAGAAGAACGTGTTTTGCAGCAAAGCCTGGTTCATCGAAGCGCTATCCTTCTGCAATTGCATCAGCTGCTCGAAGCTAAACGGCATTTGCTTCGACATATTCACCCAGCCGCCCGAGGCGGTGATGCCGGGCATTTTCATGAAGCTGCCCTCGGGCACGATGTACTGCTCCATCTCGAGCGTATCCGATGCGCCGGGAACGGGATTGGTCATGTGGGTGATCATATGCATCCCTTTCTCCATATCGAAGGCGATGGAGCTTTTGGCCGACGTCCGCAGACCGTCCGCTCCGAGTCCCGCCGCCTCGGCTGCGCCGTCTTTCAGCCGCATGTTCATGACCTGCTCCATGTCGACCTTGTACGTTTTCAATCCGGCTTGCTTCAAGGAAGACTGCTTCAGCCATTCGAGCACTTTGGCGTCGTTCTGCAGCGAGGTGCGGATCGCTTGCTGCGCCGCGTCCGGCAGGACGAGCGTCGCGTCGGCGAAGCGAATGCCGAATTTGGATTCCAGCTGTGTCAGGGCGTTGTTGTCGTCGAGCCCGAGGAATCGGGCCAGTATGTAGCCGGCTTCCAACTGCGTGATCGGCTGATCCGGACGGAACGTACCGTCGGGATAACCGTCAATAATATGTCTTTCGATCAAGGCGCGCACGGGCGCGGCATATTCCGATTGGGCTCCGACATCGCTCGGCAGGGCGGCGTCTTTGGATTGAGGCGATAATTGCAAATAGTCGGCGACCTGTTTCATAAATTGTCCGCGAGTGACAGGCGTGTCCTTCGCAGCATCCGCAGCAGAGACGCTTGTGGCGGTCAGCGCCAAAGCCAGCAAAGCGGCAGAAGCGACAGGTAAAGATTTTTTCATGTGCACTACTCTCCTATCCGTAAAACCGGTTTTCCGACACGAATATCCCTGAACGGACAGGCCGTGCCGGTCTTAAGTTAATACGATTTTGACGGCCAAAGGTTTCGAAAAGGCCGGAAACGGGGCTTTGGAGAAGGGGGAAACGCAACTAAAATCAGGGCCAGGTTTCGACGCGATTCGAGGAAGTCCAAACCCGAAAAAAAGGCGCAGCGGCGCGGTTTTTCCGCTTGCAATACCTTACATGATGTGTTATATTAAAACCAAGAAAACCTTTACAAGTCGCAATTTCTCGCAGCTTCTTCTGCAATTCGTTGATTCAGGGCATACTGGTACAAAATCCTTTATCGAGGTGAGGTCCATGAACACGACGTTTGAGATTCCAAACGGCAACGATACGGTAATGGTTGAGCTGACGGTGAAAGAAGCGATGGCGCTCAGCGGCGGAATGCGTTTCCGTCCGGAGAGCAAGGTTGCTTTAAGCGCGAAGAAGAAAGTGCAAAAGGTACTGGAACGCAAAATGATTCCGCAAAGCGACCACCTGCATTACCATTCGCTTGATTTATAAGTCCCGCAGCAGGGACATGGAAGAGAGCGCCGTCTACCCGCGGTATCGTTTCGATGCGGGAGGAGGCGCTCTTTTTTTGCGCGAACCGGCGCTTTTCTTTTGCCGGAAAATCGTCTAAGATGAGAAGTCGTACAGGCAATTCATCAGTGGAGGATAATGCGAATGCGTTTGCGAGGCAGGAAAGGGATACGCGAGACGATCGAGAAGCAGGAAGATCTGGTCGTCATGAATCCGGCGGAATGGAAAGGCCGTTGGGCCGAATGGTTCGGCAACGACAAGCCGATTCATGTCGAGCTCGGCATGGGCAAAGGGAAATTTATAAGCGGGATGAGCGTGCTGCACCCCGAATACAACTTCATCGGCGTGGACATGTACGACGAGCTGATCCGCCGGGCGAGCGAGAAGGCGAGAATCGCCGCGGCCCGCGAGGACGGAAGCGCTCCGGACAATCTGGCGCTGGCGCTGTTTAATATCGAGCATATCGGGGACGTATTCGCCGAGGGCGAGCTTCGCCGCATCTACCTGAATTTCAGCGATCCGTGGCCGAAGAAGAAACACGCCCGCCGCAGGCTGACCCATGCCGGCTTCATCGAGCAATACATGCACGTGCTGGACCGGCTCGGCGAGATCCATTTCAAGACCGATTCCCGTTCCTTGTTCGAGTTTTCGCTCAATTCGTTCGCGGATTTGAACATCCGGCTGCGGCATATTTCCTTGGATCTGCATAAGGACGGACCCGCTGCGGACAATGTCATGACCGAATACGAAAGCAAGTTTTACGAGCAGCAGATGCCCATCTACCGGTTGGAAGCGGTCATCGGCCCGGACGCCCTGGCGGCGGACCGCGAACGGATGCGCAAGGAAACGGCAGCAAGTCCGGATACCGCACAAACGGTCGGCTCTTGAATAAATGAACAAGCCCAGCATGAGGGAGACGGAATCGCCGTCGTCCCTCGTACGGGGCTTTTTGCGCAGAAATGGACCAGCCCTAGACGAAGAGCAGCCGGACCGCTCCGAGGGCGGTCAGGATCAGAATGGCGGCTTGGAACGCCGCCTGCGGTATTTTCGGGACGATGCGGATACCGGCCCAGGCGCCGAGCAGAATCGGAACGGCCATCCAGGCGGCGAAGACGAGGGTGTCCGCCGTAATCAAGCCCAGGTAGGCGTTGAACGGTACTTTGATCAGGTTGACGGCCAGAAAGAACCAGGCCCCCGTGCCGATAAATTCTTTTTTCTGCAGCCCTCTGGACAGCAAATAGAGCGTCATGATCGCTCCGGCCACATTGCCGACCATCGTCGTAAAGCCGGCCAGAACGCCCATGGACGCCTGAAAATAGACGGTTTGCGTAAACGGGAAGTTGAGCTTGCGCTCCAGCCGGTCTTTCCCGAGATGAAGGGCAAGCAGGGACAAGATCAGCACGCCCAGCATGACAGAAAGCGAGCCGTCTCCGATATGCTCCATAACGAAGAAGCCTAGGACGATTCCCCCGAGTACCCAAGGAATGAGCACGATCAGATGCTTCCAAACGACGGCTTTGCGGTAATACGAGACGGCCACGATGTCCGCGGTGATCAGCATCGGCAGCAGCATGCCGACCGATTGCTTGGCCGGAAAGATCGAGGCCATGACGGCAACGCCGAATATACCCGCTCCCGGTACGCCGGTCTTGGAAAAGCCGGTCATCACGGCGGCCAGCAGGGCGAGGATGAGTTGCGTCCAGTTTAATTCCATAGTCGAGTCCACTCCCGATTCGCGCGTCAGTTCTGTTGCCGCAAGGCATAGGTCACGTTCGATCTTGCGGCAAGCCAAGAATACCATAGCGGGCAAGCCTGCGGATACTGCAAATTTCGCAGCGCTGCGATCGTGCTTCCGGCCAAAATAGGAAAACGGAGCAGTGCCCGAGTCGGTTCGGGACAGCTCCGTTCTTATTTCGCATTTGTCTTCAACGCCGCCGAATGCGGGCGAGGAGCCGCAGCATTACGACAGCATTTGCATGATAGCCTGATGGCAAGTAATCGGGTTGTAAGCCGGAGGCGGATCGGGGATAAAGGAGCTCTGCCGTTCCGCAATCGGGGCCGAGCCGGTCAGCTTCCCGAACCAGTAATCCACGGTCGAGAACGATTTGATCTGCTCGCCGAAGCCCATTTCCGTGAAGTAGTGGCAGTTTTCTTCCTCTTGGCCGGGAATCGGGCTGTAGAACAGCATCGGCAAGCCTTTGGCCAGCCCTTCCGTACACGTCATGCCGCCGGGCTTCGTAATCAGCAGATCGGATACTTCCATCAGCTTGTCGATTTCTCGCGTAAATCCGAGCAATTTGACGTTCGGATGGTCGAACTGGGGATCTTCCGCGAGCCGGGCAAGCGCCTTCTCATTGTTGCCCATGCACAGCAGAAATTGCACGCGGTCGCGCCAGCCGAGCATATGCTGGAGCAGCTCTTCGTGCTGCAGCAGGCCCCATCCGCCGCCCATGACCAACACGGTCGGCAGC
This sequence comes from Paenibacillus hodogayensis, assembly GCF_039536325.1. NCBI lineage: Bacteria > Bacillati > Bacillota > Bacilli > Caryophanales > Paenibacillaceae > Paenibacillus > Paenibacillus hodogayensis. Next base: position 550,981 of record NZ_BAAAYO010000002.1, on the reverse strand, counting down.
GGCTTCAGACCGAAGCGGAGCCGCAGCTCCTCCTTGTTGTGATGCTGCCAGAAGTTCGGGTGGACCGGAATGCCGGTCACCTCGATGCGGGATTCAGGAACGCCGCGCAGCAGCAGCTTCCGTTTCACTTCCTCGGTGGAGACGAGGTACTTGTTCACTTCCGGATTGATCCAGGTTCCATGCGCATCGTAGTCGGTTATGACGGTGCACAGCGGCACCGACAGTCCGGCGCGCTTCAAACGTGCGACGACGGCGCTTGGGAACGGATGGGTGCAGACAATCGTATCGGGCTTCAATTGCTTGATCACTTCCATCGTCTGTCCGTAGAAGAGGCGATGCAAGGCCAGCCGGGCAAGCCGGTTCAACGATTTTTTGTATTGCTTGCGGTAGACGAAGCCATACAGCTTCGGTTGGGATATGATCGTTTTCCGGTATGCCGAAGCGGCCAGGCGCGCAAGCGTAGGGTGCAGGAAAGCTCCCAGCTCCAGTACGCGCGTCTGCAAATCCGGGGAGAGCTGGCGGAGTCCGACGGACAAGGCGTGCGCCGCCTGGGTGTGTCCGGCCCCGAATCCTTCGGAAAGCAGCAAGATCCGTTTCTTTCGCAAGATCGTCACCTGACCTTTAACAATAAAGGTTGTTAGAATATCCTAACAATAATCGATTTCAAGCGAACATTGCAACCACCCCGAGACCCGCGCACGTGCCGAGCGTGATGCCGGCCGCGCAATCCGACGGATAATGCAGGCCGAGATAAATCCGCGAAAGGCTGACCAGACCGGCCAACGGGAGCAGGAAGAGTCCGCATCCCGGAACGGCGGCGATCAGCGGGGTGACGACGGAAAAAATCGCGGTGGAGTGTCCGGACGGAAAGGAATGGTCTTTCAGCGGCTTGGTGCAGGTATGTGCTTCGGGTAAGACGAGGTACGGGCGTCTTCGCGGGTAAGCGCGCTTCATGACGGCCACTGGAATGTGGCTGAACGCCAGCGCGGCCAGGCTTTGCCATCCCGCCGAGCTCCATGTATCGCCGCCGGACAGGCCGATCAGAATGGCGGCCGTAATCGTGAACGTCGCGCCGCCCATATGAGTGATCCAAGAAAATATCGTATCGAAGATTGAATGCTTCATTTTGTGGTTAAAGACATAAAAAAGCCGATGTTCCGTCTGCAGCAGCCATCGCGCCATTCGGCCCATTTTCCGACCCCTCCCGTTTCTCATGCGGTTTAGAGCGTTCTTACGCTCCCATTGTAAGCCGCAAATGTTTCCGGAGTGTTAAGCCGGCATCAAATCGATGCTGCGGAAAACGGGCCGTGATTTGTGTCTTGGCGCATTAAAATGAAGGCGGATGCAACCATTTGGCATCCAAAAGCGTCTTAGCTATTGAAGCCGGCTATAGGCGAGGGTCGCGGTCGGAGGAGAGGCTGCAAGCGGCTTCCACGGGGCAGAAAACCGCGTCATCCGTAGGAAAAAGTCGAATCCGTCCGAACTGTATGAACAAAAATAGGACCTGTACAAGGTTGTTTGGGGGCGGGCTGCCAAGTATAATAATGGGGGCGGCGGCATACGCGAAAAAAATATTTTTGTAATATTTCTGTAATATTTCTGTAACGAAGTAGTAAAATGAGCGTAATTTGACGAGAATAAGAAGGAATCTGCTGGAACGCGCGAGCCTGCGTTTCCCAATCGCCGGAATACCGTTTTCTTCATCAAACCGACAGAATCAAGACCTATAGCGATTTTGACAAAACCAAACAAAAAGAGGAAAATCATATTCGGCTACGTCAAATTCAACAAACGACCCGTGTACGTTAAAAGGCCGGTACACAATGACGGAAATGAATCGATCGAATTATGAGCGCAGGTAGAGAGAACATTCGGAAGTAAGGGGGTCCCACATCAACATGCTGGACATCGTCATTCTCACCGTGCAGGTGCTTCTGGCCATTCTCGGAGGATACGCTTTGTTTTTCTCGTTCTTCGGGTTTTATCGGAAAAAACGCACCTCGCACTTCAACGCCCAGAAAAGGTTTGCGGTCCTCATAGCCGCTCACAACGAGGAGAAAGTCGTCGGGGCGCTGATCGATAATCTGAAGCAGTTGGATTACCCGAAAGAGCTGTACGACGTATTCGTCATTTGCGACAACTGCTCCGACCGTACTGCCGAGATTTCCAAGCAAATGGGCGTTTACGCCTGTGTACGCAACAACCCGAGCCTGCGCGGCAAAGGGTACGCCATCGAATGGATGCTCAAGGAATTATGGAAAATGCCGAAATCGTACGACGGCGTCGTCATCCTCGATGCCGACAATCTGGTCAATGCCGATTTCCTGCAGCATATGAACAACGAGCTGTGCTCCGGCTCGCGCGTCATCCAGGCTTACCTGGATACGAAAAACCCGGGCGATTCGTGGATTACCGCCGCTTACGCCATCACGTACTGGTTCTGTAACCGGTTGTGGCAGCTGCCCCGCACGAATCTGAAGCTGGCGAACTTCCTGGGCGGCACGGGCATGTGTTTCGAATCCGCTCTTCTGAAGGAAATGGGCTGGGGCGCTACGAGCCTCGTCGAGGATCTGGAGTTTACGGTCCGCTGCGTCAAGCGCGGCATCAATCCGACGATGAGCTACGAGGCCAAGGTCTACGACGAGAAGCCGCTGACGTTCAAAGCTTCGGCGAGACAAAGACTGCGCTGGATGCAAGGGCATTTCGACGTCGCGCGCCGTTACTTCTTCCCGTTGCTGTGGCAGGGCATCAAAGAGCGCAGCTGGGCGAAGATCGATACCGCCATTTATACGTTTAACGTTTATAACGTGCTGCTCGGATTCGTATTCAGCGCCATCCTGTGGGTGGACGTCGCTTTGCCGGGCACCCGCCATTTTACGTCGCTGTACGATTACTTGCCGACGTGGCTGATGATTGTCGTCACCGCGCTCGTCTATCTGGGCTTCCCGCTCGCAATGGCTTTCGAGAAAGTCAAGTCGTGGAAAATGTACGCATCCTTGATCCTGTACCCGGTCTACCTCGCTTCTTGGTGGCCGATTACGCTATACGCGTTCTTCACGCAAAACAACAAGCAGTGGAGTCATACGCAGCATACGCGGGTCATTCGTCTGGAAGACGTGAAGAGCAAGCAAGTATAAGGAACAGGGCTGTTGACATCGGTCATGACCGGTGGTATAGTGTATAAGGTGTTCATAAGCGTAAACAAGCAGAAGCGCCCGCTTCTCACCTTGGCCGAATTTATCGGCGGGTACATACGACGGAACGGAACCTTAGTTGTTCTATTTGTCATCGTAAGATGTGGGCGTATTACCGTCCGCATCTTTTTTGATTTTATATGCGCAAGCGGGGTCGTCCCCTTGAGCGGATCGGGCTGTTCCGGGTTGCCCCGAAAGTACCCGGAATCACCTTGAAGCATAGCGCCGCTTTTAGGGTAAAGGTTGATGGGAGGCGAAAGTTTCCGGGGGCTTCCCCCGAACAGCGCCCGGAACGGCCTCGAAGTCTGGCGTTACTTTCGGGGAATACTTAGGAGGTGGAATACGATTAGTAAAGACCATTTGATCAATGACGAAATTCGCGCGAAGGAAGTCCGTCTTATCGGTGCCGAAGGCGAGCAGCTTGGCATTAAACTGTTTCGCGAAGCGATGCAGCTTGCCGCCGAAGCCAGTCTCGATCTTGTGAATGTCGCGCCGACAGCAAAGCCGCCGGTATGCCGCATCATGGACTACGGCAAATACCGTTACGAGATGCAGAAGAAAGAGAAAGAGGCACGCAAAAATCAAAAGATCGTGGAAATCAAGGAAATTCGTCTGACGGCCACGATCGACGAGCACGACTTCCAGACCAAACTTCGCAACGTCATTAAATTTTTGAGCGAAGGCGACAAGGTGAAGCTCTCGGTCCGTTTCCGCGGCCGCGAAATCACCCACGCCGATATCGGTCAAAAGGTGCTGGAGCGAATGGCGGCGGAGGTCGAGAACGATTCGGTCGTCGAACGCCGGCCGAAGCTGGAAGGCCGCAGCATGATCATGATTTTGTCTCCGAAACCGCAAAGCTAATCTTACGAGGAGGACTTTCCATATGCCTAAGATGAAAACGCACAGCAGCTTGAAGGACCGCATCAAAGTTACCGCTACCGGTAAAGTAAGAAGACAAAAAGCTTACCAAAACCATCTGATGCAGGGCAAAGCCAAGAGCCAAAAGCAGCGTCTCGGCAAATCCCCGATCATGGCAAAAGGCGACGTGGCTCGCTTGAAGCAGCAAATCGCCAACCTGAAATAAACCGCTTCTTACTAAGATATTGCAGGAGCCTCGTTCGCAAGGCTCAATAACGCTCAGGAGGTATCCCACACATGGCAAGGGTAAAAGGCGGAATCGTCCGCGCACGTCGTCGCAAAAAAATATTGAAATTGGCAAGAGGTTACTACGGTTCCAAACGCACGCTGTTTAAAACAGCCAAAGAGCAAGTTATGAAGTCGCTGCTGTACGCATACCGCGACCGTCGTCAAACGAAACGCAACTTCCGCAAATTGTGGATCGTGCGGATCAATGCGGCTGCGCGCTTGAACGGCTTGTCCTACAGCAAGCTGATGCATGGCCTGAAACTAGCCGGTATCGAAGTAAACCGCAAAATGCTGGCCGACCTGGCCGTTAACGATTCGAAAGCTTTCACGAGCCTGGCCGACACTGCCAAGCAAAAAGTGAACGCCTAAATCGTATAGATTTCCGGTAAAGCCGGTGCGCCCGCGAGGGCGTACCGGCTTTTGTTCGTGTTGCGGAAGCGTGAAGCGCTCGCTACCTTCCGTCTTCAAGCACACCGGCGAACGCTTGGTATGCAGGCTCACCGAGGTGCCGGCGCTTCTGTTTCGGACAATTGCAGACAGGGTATTGACTATTCCGCAGCGAGTGCTATAATAAAGTCTAACATTATTACTTATTGCGTTATCGGCTATGAAGAGGACGAAGTGATGAGGGCTCTTATGTACCAGAGAGCTTATGGATGTGCTGAAACCTAAGCCATAATCCCTTGTCGACGAGCTCACCTCGGAGCTGTTTTCCTGAAAAACGGTAACCCCTTGCGGATGCCGCGCTATTAGGGAAAATCGGAATGGCACACGTTACCGTGCTGTAAGTATAGGCGATCTCGAGGCGTCTTTTACTTGCTAAGGCTATGTGCTGTGAAGCGCATGGCAAAATTGGGTGGTACCACGGAAGAATGAACCCCTTTCGTCCCGTTCGCGCATATTGTGCGCCACGGACGAAAGGGGTTTTTTGGACGTTAAAGGATTGTTTACTTTCGCTAAAGCGCTAAAGCGGAATGCAGCATCTTTTACCAAGAAAAACTTCCGATAAAAGCGGACGTTCATCACCGAAATACATCGATAGATGGTTTTCTTGTTTCATGTCCGACGCATGACGTTTGTCCAAACTTTGAGAGGAGGGTCACTTATGTGTGCTCAATTGGAAGCTGCACTGTCTAAGGAACAACTTCGCCGCAAGCTGCTTCAGCCGGATACGATCTCCGGGTCGGAAATACTGCTTCGTTCGCTGCTTTTGGAGGGAGTGGACTGCGTCTTCGGCTACCCGGGCGGCGCCGTACTGTACATTTACGACGCGATGCACGGCAATCCCGACTTCAAGCATTTGCTTACCCGCCACGAACAAGGCGCGATTCACGCGGCCGACGGATATGCGAGGTCTACCGGCAATGTGGGCGTCTGTATCGCCACATCCGGTCCTGGAGCCACCAATCTGGTGACCGGAATCGCCACCGCTTATATGGATTCGGTGCCGCTTGTGGTCATTACCGGCAATGTGGCCACGAACCTCATCGGGACTGACGCCTTCCAGGAAGCGGATATTACTGGCATCACAATGCCGATCACGAAGCATAGCTATCTGGTACGCAACGTCGACGATTTGGCGCGTACGATTCACGAAGCGTTCCATATCGCCAATACAGGCCGGAAAGGTCCGGTTCTGATCGATATACCGAAGGACGTATCGGCGAACAAAACAACGTTCACTTATCCCGATTCGGTCGAAATCCGCGGTTACAACCCGACAGTTCAACCGAACAAGCTGCAAATCGACAAGCTGCTTCAAGCTATCGAAGCGGCGGAACGTCCGGTCATCATTGCCGGCGGCGGGGTTGTTTACGCGAACGCGGCTCCGGAGCTGATCGAATTTGTCGAGAAGACGAATATTCCGGTCACGACGACATTCCTTGGCCTGGGCGGCTTCCCAAGCGCTCATGCGCGGTGGATGGGCATGCCGGGCATGCATGGCACCTATACGGCGAACCATGCGATCCAGCATGCGGACCTGCTGATCTCCATCGGCTCGCGTTTCGACGACCGGGTAACGATGAATCTGGACGGTTTCGCGCCGAACGTCAAGATGGTCGCTCATATTGACGTAGACCCGGCGGAAATCGGCAAAAACGTCAAAACCGACATTCCGGTCGTCGGCGACATCAAGGCCGTTCTTCAGGCGGCGAATCTGAAAGCCAAGACGGCCCGCTCTGCTTCCTGGATCGGGGAGATCGATGCGCTGAAGGCTCAATACCCGCTGAAGTACAAGGACTCCGAAGACGAGCTGAAGCCGCAATTCGTTATCGATATGATCAGCGAGACGACGAAGGGCGAAGCGATCGTGACGACCGACGTCGGCCAGCATCAGATGTGGGTGGCGCAATACTACAAATTCCAAAATCCGCGCTCGCTTATTTCGTCCGGCGGACTCGGCACGATGGGATTTGGATTCCCTTCGGCGATCGGCGCGCAGATCGGCAATCCCGATAAGCTGGTCGTCTCGATCAACGGCGACGGCGGCATACAGATGTGCTCCCAGGAGCTCGCCATATGCGCCATCAACAACATTCCGGTCAAGGTCGTCATCATCAACAACCAGGTGCTCGGGATGGTACGGCAATGGCAGGAAATTATATACGACCGCAAGTACAGCCATATCGATCTGGCGGGAAGCCCGGACTTCGTCAAGCTGGCGGAAGCTTACGGGGTGAAAGGACTGCGGGCGACGAACAAAGAGGAAGCGCGCAAAGCTTGGCAGGAAGCGCTTGATACTCCCGGACCGGTCGTCATCGACTTCGTCGTGCCGAAAGGAGAGAACGTGTTTCCGATGGTAACGGCAGGCAGCACGTTAAGTCAGATGATACTGGGGGATTCGGAATGAGTGCGACAAAACATACCATTTCCGTCTTGGTCAACAATCAGCCCGGCGTTCTGCAGCGGGTTTCGGGCTTGTTCGGACGCAGAGGGTTCAATATCGAGAGCATTACGGTAGGCGAATCCGAAGAATCCGGCTTGTCCCGCATGGTGATCGTGACGACCGGCGACGAACGGACGCTGGAGCAAGTACAGAAGCAGCTGTATAAACTGATCGACGTCATCAAGGTCGTCGACCTGAGCTCGCATCCGATGGTTGCCCGCGAGCTGGCGCTGATCAAGGTAAGCGCCGAACCGAGCATGCGCCCGGAAATTCTCGGCATCGTCGAGACGTTCCGCGCGGCCGTCGTAGATATCGGTCCGTCTTCACTGATCGTTCAGGCGGTCGGGGATACCCACAAGATCGATGCAATGGCCGAGCTGCTCAAGCCTTACGGCATTCGCGAGTTTTCCCGCACCGGCGTGACCGCGATGATTCGCGGAGCCGTGAAATAAAATGATAACGACGACTGCCCCGTGAGCGGGGGTCCGAGAGGACGAGCTGTGATCGACTTGTACAGGAGAAACGATCGGCGTCCCGGTTTCGCCCGTTCGGACGCCCGCTCACAGGGTTGTTAAAAAGATCGAGGAGGAAATTATCCCATGGCAGTTACAATGTATTATGAAAAAGACGCAGACTTGAGCATACTTTCCGGCAAAACGGTTGCCATTATCGGTTACGGCAGCCAAGGACATGCCCAAGCGCAAAACCTGCGCGACAGCGGCGTAAAAGTAATCGTCGGTCTCCGTCAAGGCCGTTCCTGGGAACAGGCGAAAAACGACGGTTTCGAAGTTGTATCCGTAGGCGAAGCGGCAAGCCGCGCCGACCTCGTGCAAATTTTGATGCCGGACGAAACGCAAGCGAAAGTATACAATGAAGAAATCGCTCCGAACCTGAAAAAAGGCGCGGCTCTCGTTTTCTCCCATGGCTTCAACATCCATTTCGGCCAAATCGTGCCGAACGCTGACACGGACGTATTCATGGTCGCTCCCAAATCGCCGGGTCACCTCGTTCGCCGCGTATACGTAGAAGGCTTCGGCGTACCGGGCCTGATCGCCATTTACCAAGACGCATCCGGTAAAGCGAAAGATCTCGGATTGGCCTATGCAAAAGGTATTGGTTGTACCCGCGCAGGAGTTATCGAAACGACGTTCCGCGAAGAAACCGAAACCGACCTGTTCGGCGAGCAAGCCGTACTGTGCGGCGGTACTTCCGCTCTGGTTAAAGCAGGCTTCGAAACGCTTGTGGAAGCCGGTTACCAACCGGAGATCGCCTACTTCGAATGCTTGCATGAGCTGAAGCTGATCGTCGACCTGATGTACGAAGGCGGCCTCGCGGCTATGCGCCATTCGATCTCCAACACGGCTGAATACGGAGACTATGTCACCGGGCCTCGCGTCGTAACGGACGAAACGAAGAAAGAAATGAAGAAAGTGCTCGAAGATATCCAAAACGGTACGTTCGCGCGCAACTTCATCCTCGAAAACCAATCGAACCGCGCGTTCTTCACTGCTACACGCCGCCGCGAGTCCGAGCACCAGCTCGAAACCGTCGGTCGTCAGCTGCGTGAAATGATGCACTGGATCAAGAAGTAAGAAGCGATAAAAGGTCCAATCCCCCGTTCAGGGGGATTGGACCCTTTTTTGTTGTTAGGCATAACCTTATTAGACGATTGGGTGGAGCAAAAGGTTTACGGATGAAGAAAAAGAACGATCTAAATTTTTTGGCTGAATGTGTCGATAAAGAGAGTTAGGGAGACTTTGCTCAGAAAGGGGCATCGATTGGGTACGCATTTAACGGAGACGCCCGTGAGGTGTTTCTCTACATGGGAAGGGATGGGAGAACAGGAATGACCCAAGTGACTGAAACGAGAACGGCGAAAGCCGGCAAACGCCGCTTCCGCGGCTTCCATGCGCCGAGGCTGCTGATGCAGCTGCTGATCATGCTTGCGATCGCCATCGGTCCGGCAGCCGGACAAGCTTTGGCCGCAGACGAAATTTCGCGTCTCGTGTTATCCAAGAATGAAGTGAACATTTCTGTAGGCGATACGTATACCTTGACCGCTACGGCCATCTTCGTGAGCGGCTCCACATCCGATGCGACGATCAAGACCGATTGGAGCAGCGACAACGCCGCCATCGCAACGGCTTATGCCGGAGCCATTGCCGGCAAAGCGGAAGGAACGGCACTGATCAAGGCTACTTATATGGGTAAGACGGAGTTTGTGAATGTCAAGGTCGTGAAGAAGGTCCGCAGCTTGAGCAAGAGCAAGCAGGAGCTGTCCATGAGGGTCGGCGTCTCCGAGCAGGTGAATTTGACGGCTACGTATACGGACGGCAATGTGGCTGACGTGACGAACCAGTCGGAATGGTCCTCGGAGAACCAAGGCATTGCCGACGTCATTAACGGCAAAGTGACCGCGATCGCCTCGGGCGATACGAACATCTTCGCCACGTACGGCGGCAAAACGGTAACGATCCCGGTTAGCATCGACAAGGTGCGTCGGCTCGATCCGGACCCGACGAGCATCGATTTGCGGGCGGGTACCCAGAAGACGGTCAGCTTGATGGCGATGTTCGAGAACGGCGTGTCCGAGGACGTATTCGACAAAGCGGTCTGGTCGTCCACGAACGGCAGCGTCGCCGATGCGTTCAAAGGTGTCATTACCGCCTACGGACCGGGCCAGACGACGATTAAAGCTTCTTACGGCGGGAAAAGCGCCGTCATTACGGTCAACGTGGAGACGGTCCGCAAACTGGAAACCGACGTGACCGATCTGTTCCTCCAGCCGGACGGCACGAAGCAGGTGAAGCTGACCGCGACTTATGCGGACGGCTCTTCTGCCGACGTGACGGACAAGGCGGAATGGGATAGCAGCGACGATGCGATCGTTGAGGTGGAAAAAGGACTTATTTTGTCGAATACGATTGGCCGGGCGACGATTACGGCCAAATACGGAGGCAAAACCGCCAAAATTAACGTTGATGGCGGAGTCGCGCGGAAGCTGGAAGCCAGCGTTACCGATCTGCAGATGCGCAAAGGCAAGACGGAGTCGGTCAAGCTGACCGCTACGTTAGCCGACGGCAAAACCGAGGATGTAACGGCCAAAGCCGACTGGTTCTCCGACGATGACAGCGTAGCTTACGTTTCCAAGGGGACCGTATACGCGTATTCCAAAGGGGAAGCAACGATAACCGCCAATTACGGTGACAAGACGGTTACGATTCCGGTGAGCGTGGATACGACTCAAACGTTGAAAGCGGACAGCGCCAAGCTGGAGCTGAAGCTGAATGCGTCCAAGCAGATTACGTTGACGGTCACGTATGCCGACGGCAAAACGGAGGACGTCACCCAGCAAGCGGAGTGGAGCTCCGATCATAAAGACATCGCCAGCGTATACAAAGGGATGGTGACCGCGTTGGACAGCGGGCAGGCTGTCATCACGGCCGCCTTCGGCGAGAAGACGGTGACCATTCCGGTTTACGTGGAAATCGTGAAAAAACTGAAGATCAACAAAACCGATTTGTTCTTGAAAGTGAACGGCAGCGAGAAGTTGGAGCTAAAGGCTACTTATGCCGACGGCAATGAAGTCGATATTACCGACGCCGCCGAGTGGAGCTCGGATGCCGGCACGGTCGTCGGAGTCGACAAGGGCAAGCTTGTCGCGTACAAATCGGGCCAAGCGACCATTACGGCCACCTATGGCTCTCAGACGGCTACCGTTATGGTAGATGTCAGCGTAGCCCGCAAGCTGACTGTCGATCCAAAGTCGCTGTCCATGCGCAAGGGCGAGACGAAAGCGTTGAAGCTGGAAGCGACTTATGCCGACGGCTCGAAGGAGACGGTGACCAACGAAGCGGAGTGGACGTCCGACGAGATGGGCACCGCGGTCGTTACGAAGGGAAGCGTTAAGGGCATCGATTCGGGAGTCGCGACGATTACAGCCAAATATGGCGATAAAACCGTCACCGTTAGCGTGGAAGTGGATCCGGCGACGAAGCTGATCGCGGATCAGGTTAAGTTCGATCTGCAGCCGGGCAATACGGCGAAGGTCAAGCTGACCGCTACCTATTCCGACGAGACGACAGGCGATGTGACCGAGAAGGCAGAATGGACGACAAGCAACGCGGCGTTCGCCACTGTCGTGGACGGAACGATTACGGCCGTCGACCGCGGCGAAGCGACGATAACGGCTAAATACGGCAGCAAAACGGTGAAAATTTCGGTCAGCGTCGGAGCGTTGGACACGCTCACGATCAGCGAGAAGACGCTTGTGATGAAGGAAGACGAGCGCAAGCAGCTCACCGTTACGGCCAAATACAAGGACGGCACGATCAAGGATGTAACCGATACGGCGGAGTGGTCAAGCTCGTCGGCCGCGGTGGCGGAAGTATCCCGAGGTGTTGTTACCGCCCTAAGCTCCGGGAAAGCGACGATTACCGCCAAGTTCGGTGAGAAAAGCGTAACCGCCGCGGCTCAGGTCGAGCTTGCGGACAAGCTGACCGCCAGCCACCGCAGCGTTGTGATGCGTAAAGGCCAAAGCGAGCAAGTAACGTTGACGGCGACCTATTCGGACGGCACGACGGAGGATGTAACGTCGAAAACGAACTGGTCGGTGCAATCGACGAAAGTTGCCGATGTGTCCAACGGTCAAGTGACGGCCTACGATCGCGGCAAAACGTCGTTGGTCGCCAAATACGGAAGCAAAAGCCTGACGATACCGGTTGAAGTCGACTATCCGGTCAAGCTGACGGCTAACAAAAAAGAGCTGCAGCTGAAATCAGGTCAGACCGAGCGTCTGGTGTTGACCGCGACGTTCTCCGACGGTACGACGCAGGACGTCAGCAATGAGGCGGAGTGGACGTCCCGCAGCTTCAAGGTGGCGGATGTCTCCGATTCCGGACTCGTATCCGCGGCCGGTTACGGGAAAACGTCTATTACCGCCAAGTTTGGCGGCAAGAGCGTATCCGTGGCCGTTGAAGTGGACGCGCTGAAATATTTGAAATCCAACGTCAAGACGATTGAGATGAAGGTTGGCGAGAAAAAGAAAGTAACGTTGTCTGCCACTTACAAGGACGGTACGATCGGCGATGTGACCGATCGTTCGGAATGGAAAAGCTCGCGCGATACATTGGTCGATGTGATAGACGGCACGATTACCGCTTACGAGAAAGGCAATGCCTCCATTACGGCCAAGTTTGGCGGCAAGTCCGTTGCGATTAAAGTCATAGTGAAATAAGACGAAAAGACCTTTTGCCCTTCGTGGCAGAAGGTCTTTTTATTCAAAATGATGGCGGAGGAAGCAAGCTATGGAACATGGAGCCAATGTGGTAGAGCTGTTGGAGAGGGACTTGATGGCAAACGTCACGCTCCTGAAGATGATGGATATGTACCAGAACAAGGTAGAAAGCCATATCGTCCGGAAAAATAATCATGCCGGTGTACTGCTCCTCCTTCCTACGGAGGCTTCGGTGTATGATTCGCACACGTATCCGGAGACGCGGTATGTCGTCTTTCTGGACTATTCGGACGATGCCGTACTTCCTTTGCTCCTCGAGCGGTTGCCTGCGCAAACGAAAGTGGTGCTGAAGCTGCAAAGAGCCGGGTGCGCCGAGCGGTTGTCCGGGTGGATGCAGCTTCGTCATGCGAGAACCTACTGGTCGTATACTTGTTCCCCGGCAGCTGTGTATAAATCCGATGCCGGAGTAACGGCGAACCATGAGCTTGATGAGGAGTTGGTCGAGTTGTGGACGGGTCAAGGCTATGGGCGAAAGGAGATCGAGAGTTATTTTAAAGGCGGGGCCGTATCTTATGCGATTTGGGAGCGTGGGGCGGCAGTCAGCGCTTGTATGGCGTTTCCGAACTACGGACGCATATGGGAGGTCGGGGCCGTTCATACAGTCGAGCGGCGAAGAGGGAGCGGACTTGCGAAGCGCGTAGTCGGCACGGCTCTCCATCATCTGCTGCGGAAAGGGCTGACGCCGCGGTATCAGGTGGCGGAGACGAATGGGGCGTCGATTCGTCTGGCGGAATCGCTCGGACTGCTTCCGTTCGTGAAGCTGGATCATTATGTAGCCGATACGAAATAAAAAACTCGCCAAGACTGATCGGGATAGCGTTACTACTATCCTTCAGACTTGGCGATGTCGTCTCAGGCCGGGTATGCTGATGCGTTCTAGTACAAGTCAGAGCCAATCCTATGTATTCCGGAAGGCTCGATCCCTTGCTGTGCAAGGGGTTGGTCCATTTCACGAATACCGTTTAAGGTCTGACTTTGTACTAGTTCATACCCCCTATTTGTAGGAGATAAGTGCTTCGGCCAGCCGGTCGAGGCCGATCTTCATATTGGCGCTGTCCGTATGCGTAAAGTTCAGGCGCAAGGTGTTGCGGCGCGGATGCTCGGCGTAAAAGTCGAGGCCGGGCACGAAGGCGACGCCTTGCTCCACGGCTTTCTTGAGCAGCTCGGAGGCGTCGATCGCTTCCGGCAGCTCGACCCAGAAAAACATGCCGCCTTGCGGCTCGTTCCAGCGCAGCTCCGAGAAGCGGGCGTCCAGCAGCAGCGACTTCATCAGCTCCATCCGGCTGCGGTACTCGTCGCGAATCGTCTGGATATGGGCGTCCAGGTCGTAGTGGGTCAACAATTGGTAAAGCGCTTGCTGATCGATCGTGCTGGAATGGAGGTCGACCGCCTGCTTCGCTTTGGCCATCTGGCCGATAACGCGGGTATCGCCGACGATCCAGCCGGTCCGAAGAGCCGGAACGACTGTTTTGGAAAACGTGCTCGTGTACAGGACGGCGCTGTTTTCCGGATGCTCGTCCAAAGAAAGGATGGACGGATAGTGCGCATTCGCATTGAACTGGATCTCGCCGTAAGGATCGTCTTCCAGAATGAGCACATTGTTCGGCTTACAGAGCGCGAGCAGCCCTTTGCGGCGCTCCAAGCTCCATACTTTTCCCGTCGGGTTGGCGAATGTCGGCGTTACGTATACGAGCTTCGGCCGGTACTGCTTCAGCTTGGTTTCCAGATCGTCCATGCGCATGCCGTCCTGATCCGCGTCCACGCCGACGACCTGCACTCCGCTTGCCTTGAATATTTGCAGTGCTGCCAAATAAGTCGGATTCTCGACGAGCACGACGTCTCCGGCACTCAAATAAATGCGGGTGAGCAAGTAAATCGCCTGCTGGGAACCGGTCGTAATGAGCACGTTCTCCGGCTTGGCGTGAATGCCTTTGCGGGACATGCGGTCGCAGATCGCTTCGCGCAGCGGCGTGTAGCCTTCTGTCAGCCCGTATTGCAGCGAGCCCGCCCGTCTGAAAGACGCGTTCAAACGCTTCCTTCACGGCCTCCATCGGGAAATAATCCTCGGCCGGAAGCCCGCCGGCCAGCGAGATGATCGAATTGCCCTGAGTCAGCTTTAAAATATCGCGTACGGCGGACGATTTTAAACCGTCTGTAAAACTGGAAAACGTATAGTTCATGCCAGTTGCTCCCTTCGCCAATGTGTGGTCACATACGGTCATTGTACTCCTTTTTCCGACCGTATTCTAATGCCGTTTAGTCTTGAGGCGCAAAGGAACGCCGCTTCTGATGATTCGTCTCGGCAGCTTGGTAAATCCGTTGAAAGATATAGAATTGTTTCTGTAACAAATGACCTACACTGTGGTAAAATGTTCCTGATATTCACTCATAATTTGTCGAAGCTTAGAAAATGATCCGTACAAGCCGGGGCCTGTCTCGCGTATTCGGAAGTTTACTGTTCGAATAGGTTTTTAGGTCTGACTTTGTACAAGGACAACAACGAAGGAGAAGAGAAAGTATGCTGAAAAAATGGATCGTCGGATGCGTAACGGCGGCAGCGCTTCTGCTGCCCGGGACGGCTTTGGCGGAAAGCTCGAAAACAATTCCGGTCGCTTTCAACGAAATTCATATCAAAGTGGATGGCAAAGAGGCGACGGGAAACACGATTTTGTATGACGGGACGACGTATGTGCCGATTCGCAACCTGGCGGAAATGATGTACAACTTGCCGGTCGCGTTCTACCCTAAGGAGAAAATCGCCAATATCGGCTTCGTGCCCGCAGGTCAAAAAGAACCGGGCGTCCGCGCCGCTGAGACGGATAATGCGAAGGATGACGTGCTGGAGCCCAAGAGAACGGAATCGATACCGGTCGAATTCGATGCAATTACGCTTATGGTAAACTTGGAGAAGGTCAAAACCAGCAATTTGCTGTATAACGGGCGCACCTACGTTCCGCTGCGGGCCGTGGCCGATATTCTGGAGCTGGAGCTTTTCTATGACGCGCCTTCGTCGACGGCCTACATCGGCAAAATCCCGCCGGGGGCCATTCAGGAAACAGCTCCGGCCGTAGAGCAGGTTTCGTCTCCCGAGCAGCCGGTTCAACCCGAGCAGCCCGCACAGGCGGAGGGCGGAAGCGGCATGTACGCCGTGCCCGCCGACGGCGATATGACCGGATGGAACTTGCTGGTGGGCCATCCGTACGAAGGGGTCGTCCACATTTATTTCAAGCTTAATGGCTCGATCATGAGCACGAAGATAGTGGATATCCGGCAGGTCGATCTGAACCAAAAGGTGACGTGGATCGACGACAGCGGGGTCACCCGCACGAATACGGTCGGCCAGATTTACCGGCTGTTCGGCAGTTTCAGTCAGTATACGAGCGAATGGTTCTCCGAGAAGTTCGGCGACCTCTACGCTGATTGGCTGCTGACGAGCACGATTCAAGCCGATAAAATCGTCGATCAATATTTGACCGAGAACGGACTCAAGCAGCCTTCCCGCAGCAACATCACGCTGACGCCCGGCGCCAATGTGCGCTAGTGCAAAGCGAGGAATAGTCCTTTAAGGAGCCGGGAAGGTATCGTCCTTTGCGGTGCGGGGAATCGATAAGCGCCCGGAAGAGCGCTTATTGTGTTTGCCTATAAGGACAATAGCTTTTATATCTTTGCTGTTTAAAGGTTTTTGTGTGACAATGAGAGTATTGCGCTAGGAGCAGGGTTTCGAGAACATTTCATAGGCAGGAGTGAGTCAATTATGGCAGAAACCAAAAAGATTGCAATTATTCCCGGCGACGGCATCGGACCGGAAGTGGTCGCCGAGGCGGTCAAAGTATTGAAGAAAACCGAGGAACTGTTCGGCTACAAGTTCGAGACGGAAACCGGTCTGTTCGGCGGCATCGCGATCGACGAAACCGGCACGCCGCTGCCGCAAGACACGCTGGAGAAGTGCCAGCGCGCGGACGCCGTGCTGCTTGGCGCCGTAGGCGGCCCGAAATGGGACAACAATCCGAAGGAGCTCCGTCCGGAAACCGGCTTGCTCGGCATCCGCAAAGCGCTCGGACTGTTCTCGAACATTCGTCCGGCCGTTATTTTCGACTGTCTGAAGGAAGCGTCGACGCTGAAGCCGGAAGTGCTGGAAGGCACCGACCTGATCGTCGTGCGCGAGCTGACCGGAGGCATCTACTTCGGCGAGAAGTTCCGCCGCGACACCGACAACGGTCAGGAAGCGGTCGACACGTGCGTATACAATGTAAAAGAAGTGGAGCGCATCGTTCATCAAGCGTTCCAAATCGCCCGCACCCGCCGCAAGAAGCTTTGCTCGGTCGACAAGGCCAACGTGCTGGAAACGTCCCGCCTGTGGCGCGAGACGGTCAACAAGATCGCTCCGGAATACCCGGACGTTGAGCTGGAGCATGTGCTCGTGGACAACTGCGCGATGCAATTGCTGCGCCGTCCGTCCAGCTTCGACGTCATCGTGACGGAAAACATGTTCGGCGACATCCTCAGCGATGAAGCGGCCATGTTGACCGGTTCGATCGGCATGCTGTCGTCGGCTTCGCTCGGCGAAGGCAGCTTCGGGCTGTACGAGCCCGTACACGGCTCCGCGCCGGACATCGCCGGACAAGGCATCGCCAATCCGATCGCGACCATTCTGTCCGTCGCTCTCATGTTCAAGCTGTCGTTCGGCTACCAGGAAGCGGGCGACATCATCGAGAATGCGGTCAAATCGGTGCTGGACGCCGGGCATCGCACTGGAGATATCGCAGTCGACAAGAGCAAGGCGATCGGCACAACCGCGATGGGCGATTTGATCGTTGCCGCTATGAGCAAATAAATAAACAAGCCTCGCCGAATCCCCCCTTGCAAGCTTTCTTGCGAGGGGATTTCTTCAAAAATTAATAATAATAAATATTAACTACTAGTTCTTATCGTTATTGACTTTCGGTATACGGAATGATACGATTTTAAGCGTGATAGACATAAACCCAATCATTAGTTTGGTCCTATCCGCGTTGATAGACGGGTGAAGCCGCGCAGCCGTATTCGCCGCATTATCGACCCTAGGATTCCAACCCCTATAAGGAGGCAGCACTCATGGCAGAACGTTTGGTAGGTAAAAAAGCGCCTTATTTCGAAATGGAAACTGCGCTTGGCAACGGTGAAGAATTCGGTAAGGTATCTCTGAACGACTACAAAGGCAAATGGCTGGTTCTGTTCTTCTACCCGCTCGACTTTACCTTTGTATGCCCGACGGAAATTATCGCGATGAGCGATGCATACGAGCAATTCCAAGACCTGGACGCTGAGATTTTGGGCGCCAGCACGGACAGCAAGCATTCCCACCGCGCTTGGATCAACACGCCGCGCGATTCCAACGGCCTGGGCCGTCTGAACTACCCGCTCGCTGCCGACTACACGAAGTCGGTTGCCCGCGACTATGGCATTCTGATCGAAGAAGAAGGCGTCGCTTTGCGCGGATTGTTCATCATCGATCCGGAAGGCGAATTGAAATATCAAGTGGTCAACCATCTGGACGTGGGCCGCAGCGTGGAAGAAACGATCCGCGTGCTGCAAGCTCTCCAATCCGGCGGCTTGTGCCCGGCCAACTGGAAACCGGGTCAAAAAACTTTGACCGCCAAGTAAGACGGGAACGGCGATAAGCGATCCCCCTTGTCTGCACTTGTGCAGGCAGGGGGATTTTGTGCAATACGGGCTTCGTACAAGCCCGATCCGAAGAAGAGAGGTGAATGTTCATGCCAATGCGTTTGCGGGAACAAATGCCGGAATTTCAAGGCGTAACGGAGTGGGTAAACGGGGAGGTAGACAAGGCCGCATTGCAGGGCCGGCCCGTACTCGTTCACTTCTGGGCCGTCAGCTGCTACATGTGCAAGGAAAGCTTGCCTTTGCTGAATGAATGGAGAGACAAGTTCAAGGAACAATACAACTTGCAGATCGTCGGCATTCATATGCCCCGCTCGGAGAAAGATACCGATCTGGAAACGGTCAGAGCGACCATCAAGCAATACGAGATGCAGCATCCGATTGCGATCGACAACGATCATGCGGTTACCGATTCGTATCAGAACGAATTTGTGCCCGCTTACTACTTGTTCGATGCCGAAGGGCAAATGCGCTTTTTTGGCGCCGGCGAGAAGGCGATCGGCATGGTCGAGCAACGGCTTCATAAAATTTTGGGACCCAAGGAGCAGGCCTAACCGCCCGCCCCAAGCTAACGGCAGCGCCACTGTCGGACAAGACCGCATATATCGGGAGGAATTAGCCAATGAATGTACCAGCAGAGCTGAAGTACAGTGAAGAGCATGAATGGGCGAGGACTGAAGGAAGCCGCGTCACGATCGGCATTACCGATTTTGCCCAAAGCGAATTGGGAGACATCGTCTTCGTCGAACTGCCGAAGGCAGGCGACACGGTCGAATACGGCGAGCCATTCGGCAGCGTCGAATCCGTCAAGACGGTATCGGAGTTGTACTCCCCGGTAACGGGCAAAGTGGTGGAAGTGAACGGCGGCCTGGAGGATTCCCCCGAGCATGTCAACAAATCGCCGTACGGCGAAGGCTGGATGATCGTGGTTGAATTGGATGATGCGGCCGAGCTGGACAAGCTGTGGAGCGCCGATAAATACAAAGAAACGTACGGACAAGGATAAGGCTTTCGGCCTTCCCGAGTCTTACGGCCATACGCGAAGGCATCGTCCGGGAACGGACCGAGCGCCTTCGCGTTTTTTGCTTTAGGCGAAAGGAAGGTTTCCTGATAATGGCCGAAATCGTGAAGAGGAATTTTCATGGTCAAGGGCGAATACGTTCTTAGAAGAAAATGAAGAGGCAATTCGCGAAAAGGTCGACGACCGCGGAAGGAGGATGCATGGCGATGAGCTTTTGTTGCGGAGCCAGCATGATCGGCACGAAAGGTACGCTGCGGCATATCGGGACGCATATTCATAATGTCCCCCTGCTGTTTTGCCCGGTTTGCCATCGCGTCGAAGTTCATTATATGGTGGAAAGCGAATACGAAATTCTGGCCGAGTACGCTCATGGCGACGGTGCTCCCGAGGTCGATTTTCAAGATTACGTGGACGACAAGGCCGGGGCCGGCTTGTACGAAAACTGCGTCAATCTCGAGTCGGAGGACCCGTCCGATGTTGTGCGAAACCAGATCGATACGGCTCTGGACCTGCTGTCGGTTGCCAAACGCCTGCAGGACACGGAGTGGGAAATGCAATTGAAGAAACGGTTAACGGTGTTAAACGAACGCCGTAACAAAATGCATAAAAAAGCGTTCTCCGCCGGCAACCGTAAAGGCTAACGTCGTAAGCGTCCCTCCTTGACGGAGGGGCGCTTTTTTAATCGTCCGGTTGGCATATTCGGTGCGCTGCGAGCCAGTCTGCCCGGGCGAATGAGGCAGGTTTGTTAATGGGCCAAAATTGTGTGGTATAATAACTAGAATCGGGTCTGGTAGACCCCCCTATCTGTTGGGGATGACTCGAAACATGTAAGTGTGGGGTGGAACGTTTGCTGTTGGTCTTATTCAAGAAATTTCTCGGAAAACGCCAGTCTCACGACTCTTCCGCTATTCCGGATACACCCGAACGCAAAGTGCTGCAAATACAGGAAGGCAACATTCGGCTGCGCAATCAGTTCATTACCGATTATCAGCCTTACGTGGCCAAAGTGACGAGCCGTTTTTGCAAACGGTACATCGACCCGGCTCGGGACGACGAATTCAGCATTGCGCTCGGAGCCTTTAATGAAGCCATCAATCAGTTTTCGCCGGAATCGGGAAGATCGTTTTTGAGTTTCTCCGAAACGGTCATACGCCGGCGTCTGATCGATCATATCCGCAAGGAGTCCCGTTTCACCGGGCAAATTCCTTACAGTTCCTTCGAAGTGGAGGATGATGAAGACAGTATTGTCAATCCTGTGGAAGTCCACCAGGCGATTGAACAGTACGAGAAAGAAAAGACAATTGAAGAACGCCGAAACGAGATTGTGGACTTCAACCGTAGTTTGCAGGATTTCGGGATTTCGTTCAACGATTTGGTCGAGGCTTCTCCCAAGCACAGCGATTCGCGAGAAGCTTTATTTAAGATCGGGGGTATTTTGGCGCGCGACGAAACGATGATGTCCATCATTTCGACCAAGCGCATGCTGCCGATCAAGGAATTGCTGGACCAAGTCAAAGTATCCCGGAAAACGCTGGAGCGCAACCGCAAGTTTATTATTGCCGTCGCTCTGATTCATAGCGGGCCTTATCCGTATTTGAAGCACTATTTGAACATTCCGGAAGCAGATGAAGGAGAGGGGTGAGAGAGCATGCATAAAGGCGTCGTTATGGAAATGACCGAGGCGGATCTGGTTGTACTTACACCGGACGGTCAGTTCAAGAAAGTTCCCCGTATGGGGCGTGCATGCCAAGTTGGAGAAGAAGTTTTGTTCTCCACTCCTCCCTATCGCCTGAAGAGACCTGTTTTATCCGCCGTATTTGCTTTAAGCGCCGCAGTCCTCTTCTGTATCGTTTTGTTTACCGGTCTGGGGAGCAATCTGGAAGGGGTCAAGCCGATCGTGGCTTACGTGACGCTGGACATTAATCCGAGCGTAGAGTTCGGCATCGACCAGGATAACGAGGTGCAAGAAGCGAGGGGACTAAATGATGACGGCATCAAGCTGCTGTCCGGCCTCCAGGTGAAAGGCAAACCGCTGAATGTGGCTACTGAAGCGGTTATGAATCAAGTTGAGCAAAAGGGGTATCTGAATCAGGAAGAAGGGGATGTCATCATCTCCAGCACCAAAGTGTACGAGGAAGCGAAAATAGACGAAAGCAACCTCGGGCAGATCGTCAAGGACACCGTTGCGAAACATATCGAAACGAAGCATCCGCTGACTTCTTCAAACATTCAGGTCACCTCCTTCGTTACCCCGCCGACCATACGCGAGGAAGCTCTCACCAAGGGGGTTTCCGCGGGTAAATATGCGGTTTATTTGAGCGCCAAGGACAATGGAAACGATATTGACCTGAACACCCTCAAGGACGATTCCGTGCACAAAATCGCCCAGCAGGCTGGCGGCTTGAGCAAGCTGATCAATTCCGGAGAAGTTCCCAAAAAAGATGCGCTGTCGCGCTTGCTGGAACAGGAAAGAACGGGCGAGCTCGACGCCAAGGTCAAAGAGAAGAACGATAAAAACAAGAATGACGATAAAAACAAGAATGACGATAAAAAAATATCTACAAGACCATCGATCACTTCCTCTACGAAAACGGATGAGAAGAACGACAAGAATGATAAGAATGACAAAAACGACCGGAATACCGGGAACAACGGCAAGACGGATAGCAAAACCGACAACAAGAACAGCGGCAAAACCGACAACAAGACGGATTCCAAAAATACCGGTAAAACGGACAACAAGTCTGACGGCAAAACCGACAACAAGACGGATACCAAAAACGGTGGCAAAACCGACAACAAAACGGACAACAAGAATGACAGCAAGACCGACAGCAAAACAGACAACAAGACAGACAACAAGACTGATAACAAAACGGATAACAAACCCGACGGTAAAACGGACAGCAAGAACGATAAGAACGACCGCGGCGGAGACGGGAACGCGGGGTTTAAACCGATAGGCGACCGTCCGAGCTGGACCGGTCAAACGCCTCTAAAACCTGTAACCTCGAAAGACGACGAGAAGAAGAAGCAAGAGGAAGAGAAGAAGAAGCAGGAAGAGGCGAAGAAGAAGCAAGAGGAAGAGAAAAAGAAGCTGGAAGAAGCGAAAAAGAAGCAAGAAGAGGAGAAAAAAAAACAGCAGGAGCTAGATAAAAAGAAGCAGGAAGAAGAAAAGAAAAAGCAAGACGACAAGAAGAAGACGGACGACAATAAGAAGAGCGATTCGGACAAAGAGGAAAAAAGTCGCCGGTAAAAGCTTGCCTCACCGGTCGGCCCGGACTTTGCATTAGCAAAATTTGTCGTATCTTGCAAGGAAGCGTACGGTAGTTCCCAAGTTGGAGGGGCTGCAGTACGCTTTTCTTTTTTTCGACATTATTCCCATTTATTAGCCCTTATTTGCGATTGACGGAGTTGGCAAATAACTCTATGATTACTGGTAGTTCGGAAGGGGTACATCCGACCAGCCGCTACACATTCCGATAAGAGGTGTGCATATGTCCGAGTTAAGAAAGCAGTATTTGCGGGCCCTGACCCAATATTTCGAATATGGCAGCAGCGGTTCCCACCACTTGGGCACATCGCTTCTGGAGGCGCTGCAGACGATCGAACCGGAAGAAATCATCCTGCTGCACGAGCAGAGCATACATACGATTACGGCCAGCGTCGATCCGGAGGAAGCGCTGCGCTGCTACCGGCTATCGTTCGTGTTTCTGATGGAGCTGCTGGCCCATTACCGATTCAAAGCGCAGCATATTCCGAACAAGGAGCGGGTGCTCGAAGAGCTGCGAAGCACGCTTGCCAAAACGCACAGCTCGTTTCAGGCCGTCGCCAGCAAATATGAAAACGTTTTACAACATATGGATTGCGGGATTGTCTTATTTAACAGCGAAGGGTTCGTTTCCTTCGTCAACGTGTTGATGGGACGATTTCTGGGCGTTCCGCGAAAATCGCTCGTCGGACTTGACGTTCCCGGACTGGCCTCGTATACGGGACTGTCCCGACCGTTCCGCAAGCTGGTTATCAAGCTGCACCGGGAAATGTTTTTGTACCGGCTTCGCTTTCAGGAGGTCATCGACGAGAACGGCCGCCATTACCTGGTCACAGCGACGTATGGCGAAGAGCTGGACGGCGACATTCTGATCAGTGTGAAGGACGTTACCGAATTCAAAAAAATCGAGCAGTCCGCTTACCAGAACGACAAGCTGGCCATGCTCGGCAAAATCGCCGCCGCCATTGCCCACGAAATTCGCAACCCGCTTACATCCATCCGCGGTTTTATCCAACTGCTTCGCCCTCACCTGGTTCAGCTCGGCAAGGAGGAATACGCCAAAATCGTTATTGACGAGATCGATCGCGCCAACGAGATTATTTACGAGTTTTTAAATTCGTCCAAGCCGTCTACGCCGGACAAGCAGGATATTCACGTCGCTCCTCTGCTGAAGGAGGTCAAGCTGCTGTTCGAGAGCGAGGCGATTCTCAAAGGCTGCGATATCGAGCTGGCGGAGATCGACCCGGCATTAACCGTCTGCGTGGATACGAAACAGATGAAGCAGGCGCTGCTCAACATCATCCAGAATGCGCTGGATGCCATCGGCGGGACGGTTTGCCAAGAGCGAGGCATGATCCGCATTTCGGCAACCGGACAAGCTTCGCAGGTAATCATATCCGTTCAGGACAATGGCTCGGGCATGGATTTTCATACGCAATCGAAGCTGTTCGATCCGTTTTTTACGACCAAATTGGACGGAACGGGATTAGGATTGGCGGTTTGCTATCGGATTATTAAAAATCATGGCGGGCATATTCAGGTCGACAGCGATATCGGGCTTGGCACCCGTTTTAAAATAACGCTGCCGCTGTGCTGACGCGGTATGATACAATAAAAGAAGATTGACAATGTGCCAAGTGAAGGAGAACGAGAGATGAGATATCGGGCATTCGGCAAAATCGGATTTCAGGTGTCCTCGCTTGGGTTCGGGGCTATGAATTTGCCGGGAGTTCCTCTAGAGCAAGCGCGGGACGCCTTGAATTACGCTCTGGACAACGGTATCAATTACATCGATACCGCTGCGGCTTACCGGAATAGCGAAGAGATTATCGGGGAAAGCATCTCGCACAGGCGAGACGAGTTTTTTCTGGCTACTAAAACGAACAAACGGGATTACGCTTCCGCCAAGGAAGACATCGAACGCAGCTTGACGCGGCTGAAAACCGACGTCATCGATTTGCTGCAAATTCACTATGTCAATTACGTGCATGAATTTAAAGCCGCGATGGAGGAGGACGGAGCATACCGAGCGGCAGTGGAGGCGAAGGAAGCCGGCAAGGTACGTCATATCGGCATTACCGGTCACCGGCCGGAGCTAATCGCCAAATGGATTCAGAAGGACCAGTTCGAGCAGGTGCTGTTTCATCTGAACCTGGCTCAGCCGTTCGCGCTCAACGAGCTGATTCCCGAGATGGTTCGCCGCGATATGGCACGGGTGGCGATGAAGCCTTTGTCAGGCGGCTTTATTCGCCCGGTGGACAAGGCCATCCGCTATCCGTACAGCCAGGACGTCCATGTCATCATTTCGGGCATGGTTAGCGTCGACGAGGTCAAGCAAAACATCGCGGCGATGGAGCGGGAGGTCGAGGAAGCGGAGCGTCTGGAGCTCGAACAGATGGCTCAGCAGCTAAGCACGCACAATTGCCGGCGCTGCAACTATTGTTCGTGCCCGATCGGCATTCCGATTCCGGACGTGATGATTTCCAGCGTCGTTCGCCAGCAGATGGGTTTGCTGGCCAAGGGCGACGGATTTTACGAGAAGCACCGGGAGAAAATCCTCGCCTGCGCGGATTACGAGCCGTGCAAGGAGACTCCTCTTTGCCAGAAGCAATGTCCGTACCAGCTGCCGATGCAATCCGTCATTCAGCGCACGGCGGCCAGCTTCTAGCACACTGCCAATAGAAAGAAGCCCGCCGGGAAAGGCGGGCTTTGCAGTGTCAAGCATCAGGCATGCAGTTCCACGTTGCGCGAAGCGACGGGAGGCGGGGCATTGGTCGGCTCGGATTCGGTAAAGTCGGCGAGCGCGATGACGAGCCGGTTGACTTCATGAACCGTGAACGGCATGCCCGTTATCCGTTGCGACAGGTTGGGAAGCGAAACATCGATGCGTCCCGGTTTTCTGCGAATGCTCATATCGTAATTCAATACGGTAAGAGCGGCCGTATAGTCGTCAGCATCCACCGTTTGGACGGTAGGCGCTTCTTTGTAAGAAATAATCAGCTTCTTGCGGTTCCAATATACCGTGCCGGGCTTGAAAGAGACGACCAGCCATTCGGGCTCTCCGGTTTTTCCGGTAAGCTTCACAATGTTTACGCCTTTGCGTTGGGAACGCAGCCGCTGGTTCGTTTTAAAATCGGGAAGAAAAGGGACGATAAAGATAGGGATTGCGCTGGCGATGTAGAGCAGCATGGGCGATTCCTGAACAATGCTGGCAATGAAAAACGCGCCGAAAACTACTATTCCTAGTGCCAATAACCATTTGTTTTTCATGAATCAGGTTCCCCCATATCGAGTCGAACTTTCGGCAAAATACGCTATTTATTATAGCATATGGGCGAGTGCCTTTGAAGATGCAGTTGCTGGCATTGAGGCTGGAATTTGTACAAAATAAAGCGAGGCTGACACCATGGAGCTATTCCGCCGCCGTCGACGCGGCCGCAAGCCTTCCTCCTACCGCCGCGGCATGCTTGCCGCCATTCTGGAGGGCATACCGTCCATACTCCTTTTTCAATTGCTCGGGGGACCTTTCGTCACGGGCTATTTGCTTTACCTGGGGGCTTCTTCCTTCCAGGTCGGAATCGTGCTGGCCATACCGAGCCTAGCCAATACGCTGCAAATCATTGGGGCCTTGCTCATCCAGCGCTATTCGAACCGGAAGCTGCTATTTACGATGCTCTGCGGCGCTCACCGCATCCTATGGGTGCTGGCAGGCGTCGCTCCGCTGCTGCTTCCCAAGGAGTACGGAGTAGGCGCTTACATTGTCGTCTGTATGCTGGCCTTCGTCGGGCAGGCGATCGGCGCGGTGTTCTGGACGTCGCTAATCGCCGATATGGTGCCTGCGCAAGTAAGAGGACGTTACTTTGGCATCCGCAACACGATATTATGGGCGGGCGGCTGCATCGCGATTCTCGTGTTCGGTCAACTGCTGGACCGGCTGCCCGAGCCGCAAGGCTTCCACGTTTTGTACGCGGTGGCCGCGGTATGCGTCGTCATCGATATCTTTTTCTTTTTTCAATACCCGAATCACCCGTTCGAAAAATCGGAGCAGAGCGGAACGAGGGCGATGCTGGCCGTTCCGTTCCGGAACAAAGCTTTTCTGAAATCGATGCTGTTCATCGCCTTATGGCTGTTCCTGCAAGGGATATCCGTTCCGTTCTTCAACTATGTCATGCTCAATATTATGCAGCTCGGCTACAAGTGGATCGCCATCGCCACCATGACGCAGAACGTCGCCATGATGTTTGGCTACTACATGTGGGGCAACCTGAACGCCAGATACAGCTCAAGGAAGCTGCTCTTCTGGACACTGCCGGTCATAGCCGCTTCCTGTATGGGCTGGGGCCTGCTGTCGGCCCTGCCGGCAATCGGCGTGCTGCTGCTCGTGCATATTCTGGTTGGCGTCGGTACGGGAGGCTTCAACCAGCTTATGTTCAATTTTGTGGTCGGCGATACGCCGAAAGCCGAACGGCCGGTGTTTATCGCCGTGTTTTACGCCTTGACGGGGATGGCCGGCTTCCTCGGCCCGTTGCTGGGCGGTGCGCTGTATCGTTTCACGGCGGGCATGCCCCAATGGGTGTCGCTGTTCGGCATCTCGCTTGCGGTTGGCACGATGCTGCTGATCGTGGCGGCGGTCATCGGCTCCGCCGTGCTGTTGGATCGCAAGCTGGGATTCCCCCGCAAGAGAGGAGCGACAGAATGGAGGAGAGAAGGATGAGGAAACGAGTTGCCATGATCGGTCTTGGAGATATTGCCGCCAAAGCGTATTTACCGGTGGTTGCCCATCACCCCCGCATCGAGCTGGTTGCGGTCATGAGCCGCTCGCGGGAGACGGTGGACCGGATCGGCGAAGCATACCGGATCGCCGGGCGGACGACGAGTCTGGACGAATTGCTGGACTTTAAGGCGGATGCCGTATTCGTGCATAGTCCGACAACGACGCATGCGGAGATCGTGATGGCTTGTCTCGACCGCGGGGTGCATGTGTATGTGGACAAGCCGTTGTCCTATAAGCTGCAGGAATCGGAGCTGATGACGGAGCGGGCTGCCCAAAGCGGACGACTGCTGGCTGTCGGCTTCAACCGCAGATTTGCGCCGTTGTATGTGGAGGCGAAGCACTGGCTGGATGAAGTGGGCGGCTTCGATCTGTGTATGGCGCAGAAGCACCGTACGCGGCAGCAGCAGCTGTCGGCAAAAGAAACGATGTACGACGATATGATTCATATGATCGATCTGCTTCTATGGCTTGGGGCCAAGCCTTACGAGCTGACGGATTGGCTGTGCGAGCAGGATGAGACCGGTCGACTGCTGCACGCGTCCGGCAGCCTGCGATTCGGACGAGCGTCCTCGCTGTTCAGCATGAACCGTCGCAGCGGCAGCGATATGGAGAAGCTGGAGCTGCACGGGGGCGGACGCTCGGCGGAGATCGTGAACCTGGAATCCGGTCTGTTCCGGGACGGGCAGACAGGGGAACGGGCACGCCGGTTCGGCAGCTGGGAGACGATCGCCGAGCGGCGGGGCTTCGCGGGAATCGTGAATCATTTCCTCGATTCATTGGATCGTCCCGAGCATTGCAGCATACGCGCGGACTTGGTGATGGACACCCACCGTCTCGTAGAGCGGCTTGCATCGTTAAGCGAAAGCCCGGCGAAATAGTCGGGCTTAAGGATCTGACTTTGTACGGGAAACCATAGCGCAAACGAAGCTTTCGTGGCCGCAGCAGCAGAGTCGATTAACGATATGAACTTTTCATAGAAGGCCGGTTCCGGATTGTGTATAATAAATGCTTGAACACATCGGCCCCGGCCTTTCTGAGAGTGGAAGGCCACGATTACGCAAGAGAACAGGAGATGAAAGGAAAGGTTGAACGTTCAAACATGGAAGCAGGCGTGGCTGTCCAATCCGCGCAGGGACGTCTTGTCGGGCATGACGGTGGCGATCGCGCTCATTCCGGAGGCGATCGCTTTCTCTATTCTGGCGGGAGTTGACCCGATGGTCGGTTTGTACGCGTCCTTCGTGATCGCCGTGACGATTTCCTTCACCGGAGGACGTATGGGCATGATTTCGGCGGCGACCGGCGCGATGGCTTCGCTGATGGGACCGATCGTGGCGAAGTACGGCATCGAATATTTGTTCGCGGCTTCGATCTTGACCGGCGTCATTCAATACGGGATGGGCGTGCTGAAGTTCGGCAGGTTTATTACATTTATTCCGCATTCGGTCGTGACCGGCTTCGTGAATGCGCTGGCGATCATTATTTTTATGGCGCAGTTTCCGAACTTCCGCGGGGCAAATATGCAAATGTATGTGCTTCTGATCGTCACACTGCTTATCGTCTATTTGTTCCCGCTGCTGACCCGGGCCGTTCCGTCCGCGCTTGTCGCTATCGTGGTCATGACGGCGATCTCCATCGGCATGAAGCTCGATGTGCGCACGGTAGGCGACATGGGCGAGCTGACGCAGGCGCTGCCTTTTTTCCATCTGCCGGATATCGAGGTAACGCTGCAGGCGTTCTGGCATATATTGCCGCATTCGCTTGCGCTGGCAGTCGTGGGCATCACCGAGTCGCTGATGACGGCAACGATCGTAGATGAAATGACGGAGACGCGCAGCGACAAGAATAAGGAGATACGCGGGCAAGGCATTGCCAACGTACTGTCCGGCTTGTTCGGCGGAATGGCTGGCTGCGCGATGATCGGTCAGACGGTAATCAATGTGAAATCGGGCGGACGTACGCGCCTGTCCACCTTCGTGTCCGGCGTATTCCTGCTGCTCCTTATTCTTGCGCTTGGCCCTGTCGTCAAGCAAATTCCGATGGCTGCGCTCGTTGGCGTTATGTTCATGGTATCGTTCAGCACGTTCGACTGGAGCTCGCTGCGGAATTTGGCGAGGACGCCTCGCAGCGACGCGCTCGTCATGGTGATGACGGTGGCGGTCGTCGTTGTCACTTCGGACTTGGCGATCGGCGTATTGACCGGCGTGGTGCTGAGCTCGCTAATTTTCGGCTGGAGATCGGCTACCATTAAAGCCTATGCGGTTATGGAGCCGGACGGAACGAAGCGTTATGCAATATCCGGGCAGCTGTTCTTTGGTACGATGGCTCCTTTCGCGGAGCTGTTCGATTACCGCGGCGACCCGGATGAGGTGGTGATCGATTTCGCAGCTTCCCACGTATGGGATCATTCCGCCGTGACCGCCATCGCCAAAGCGACGCAGAAGTACAGGCAGTTAGGCAAACGGGTTACGGTTGCAGGCCTTAACGAAGAAAGCCGACGGCTGATCGATCAGGCTGGTTTGGCTGCCCCTTCGGGACATTGACGGAAAAATGGAAACGTAAGCAGCCCCACCGAAAAGAGGGGCTGTTTGCATTCCATGGATGCAGCTGGATTTCCCGGAGATTGCGTCCGCACAAGTCAGGCTTCCGTCTGGATAAGGTTCTGCGACTTTAACGGTTAGGCCGCGCAAAAGGCCGCTTCGTCCCCGGTTGAACGGCGCGTTGGCCGGACGTAAATCGCTTGCGAATAAGCTCGTTCAACGGCCGCTCGATCCATCGGTAGAACAGCAGGCACAATCCGAGCGCAAGCAGGAAGCAGACCGTAATCGTCATGCTGGCGCCCGCCCAGTCGGGAACATGGGCCGTTCGGGCCAGCTTGAAGGTGACGGACATGGCGGGAAGACTGACGAGCAGGATCGAATAAGAGGCGTCGCCCATCGCGGCGAGCGGCTTCAGCAGCTTGGGCTGCGGCCCTCTCCATGTTACGATGCCGAGCAACAGCAGAGCCGAGGGAACCGTATGGGCCATGTCCACTTGGAGAAAATCCGGCCATTCATGACGGACGATCCAGAGCAGGACGAACAGCGCCGTCCCGGCGGCCATCCACCAGCCGTCGTGCGACCATTTGCGGCGCTTAACGGCCACGGCGACCGCGACGCCGACGAAAAACTCCAGATGAATCGGGTTGAACAGAAACTGGATCGCTGCGCTTTGCTTAATGACGATCCATCCGGCCGCATTCAGCGCGATGATCGTGATCCAGGACGAGCCGATAGCGACAAGCACCTTTTCCTTCAGCAGGAAGCAGAGGGAGAAGGCGAGATAAAACATGACGATGTAGCTCAACGACCACGCCACCGGCAAAATAGGTCCGTTAGCCTGCGGCCACAGCAGAAGTGATCCGACGATCGCCGAGGGCTCCCGCTCGAAGCCGACCCCGAACGACGGCATAAGGATAAAGACCGGAACGACAGCCGCCATAATGAGAATGTACAGCGGATAAATGCGCGCAAGCCGCTTCAATAGAAACGTCCCGAACATGGAGACGTCGCCCCGGTGTTTGCCGTAGATTGCCGTCATCAAATAACCGGTAAGCACGAAAAAAAACGTATAAGCGCCCGAACGGCCCATCCGGCTAATGCCGAGAAAGTCCGTATCGAAGTAGTGCAAGCCGGTCTGGGCGGCATGGAACAGCATCACGAGGAAAACGGCGATCCCGCGCGAAGCCTGAATCATGCGTTTGTTCGCGGAAGGATTCATTCGGGTCTTGGCCCCCTTTACTCGGATAACGGTTGACTTGAGCATTATGACAGGTGAACATGACCCATACGTGAACGGTTGCTGAAAGGAAGCTTAATACAAGCTTAAAATCAGCTTAAAACGAACGAGGAATGCAAAAGGCGAGGAATGACTCTTCAAAACGACGAAGCGCGGCGATGATGGCATTCCGATCCGTTATGTGCGAAAATAAGACAGGCAGCACTTATCGGACAGGGGACGGAGCATCATGAAAAATCGCATGATTTCGATCATTTTTGGATTTCTGCTGTTGTATGTGGCGATTACGCTATATATCGGCTGGAACGGCCGCGTGTTTTGGAACACGGTATTCGGCCCATCGACGGGTTGGGCATTCACGACCGTTTGGGCGCTGCTCGCTTACGGCTATTTGGCGGCCATGCTGCTGCGCCGCATACTGCCGTATCCGGTTTATTCGGCCGTCAAGCTGATCGGCACTTACGGACTCGGCATTTGTATGTACGCGCTGCTTTCGCTCCCTATTGCGGATGTGGCGGTAGCGCTGCTCCGCTGGAGCGGCATGGAGACATCGGCTGCTGTTTCCATCGTCGGCTGGATCGTCGTACTGCTGATTGCGCTGGTGCTGGCGATCGGCTCGCGCAATGCATGGAGCCCGGTCGTCCGTCGGTACGATATCCGCATCGACAAGGAAGCGGGGCCGCGCAAGGAGCTGCGCATTGCGGTCGCCTCGGATCTGCATCTCGGCACGACCATCGGCAAGCCGCATCTGGCCCGGCTGGTGGAGCGGGTGCAAGCCTTGCAGCCGGATCTGGTGCTGCTGCCGGGCGATGTGCTGGACGACAGCATCGAGCCGTTCGTGCGAGAGCGCATGGGCGAAGTGCTGGGCCGGCTGTCTGCGCCGCTTGGCGTATACGCTTCGCTCGGCAATCACGAATATATCGGCGGTCATATCGACGAATATGTGGAGCGGATGAAGGCAATCGGCATTCGGGTGCTTCTTGACGAGGTCGTGCTCGTGGAAGATTCCTTCTACGTGGCAGGCCGCAAGGACGCTGCCGTGGCCCGGGTCGACAAGAGCGGACGCCTGAGCGTAGCCGAACTGCTGAAGGGAACGGACCCGGTTGTGCCGGTCGTGCTTTTGGATCACCAGCCGCGGGATTTCGGCACCGCTGCAGCCGCCGGAGCCGATCTGATGCTATCCGGCCATACGCACCGCGGTCAGCTGATGCCGGGACACCTGATCACGCGAAGGATGTTCGAGCTGGACTGGGGGTATCTGCGCAAGGAGGCGATGCATGTGATCGTTTCCTCGGGCTTCGGTTTCTGGGGACCGCCGATACGCATCGGCAGCCGTTCGGAAGTGCTGGACATTCGGGTTACGTTCGGACGGGAAGGATAGAACGAAGTGTTTGGGAAAAAGCAAGCGGCTTCGCTTACGGGCGGGGCCGCTTGCTCGTCCCTCCGGTCCGACTCGCGAATGCGCTGCCTTTTGAAGGTTCTTTTGGCTTGTCATAACACTGCGACAAAGGCTCTGCGGCAAGGCGCTCGACGATAGTGAACAAGATTCAAAGAAAATATAATAGCCAGATCGCCTTCGATCCTTTAAAATAAGGGAACGTCTGCAGTTCTGAAAGCGTATCCATCAAAGGAGGGCGACCTATGGGGGTAATGGCAAAATACAAGAACAGCTACCTGGTCCGGCTTCTGATGTCCTACATCTTGTTGGCCGTCGTCATGATCGGGTTGTTCGGGGGCATTCTCTACACGAGGGCGAACCAGACGGTCGTCAAGGAAATGTCGCAAAGCAGCAGCAGAAGCCTGGAAAGCATCCGCGACTATACGGAAAAACAATTTTTGCCCAAATTCGAGGACACATACAAACTGATGGCTACGGTCATGCCCGAGATGCTGAAGGAAATCGCTTACCTGCTCGATTATCCTTACCGTGACAACAGCTATATCATCATGACGTTCAATCAGCATTTGAAGCTGGCTTCTCTCGCCAATCCAGGAACGCAAAATATAACGTTTTATTATTTGAAGGACAACATTATTGTCGATTCCAACTATTTTTACGAATCGCCCGAGCGCTCCCCGGACCAGACGTTTCTGGACGGCATCCGGAACGTGCCGGTGCAGCAATGGTTTTTCCGAATGTCCGGGGCTACCGACGAGGGGCAGGATGCGGAACTGCGCCGGGTGCTCACGTATGTGTCCACGCTGCCGCAGCGGGCTGTCGGCGAACAGGTTAAAGGGTATATGTACGTTGACGTCGACATGGACTATTTGGAGAGCACGCTCAAAAACATGCTCGCGCCACAGCTGGAAACGCTTACGGTGATCGGGCCGAACCAGCAGCTTCTTCTGGGCAGCCTCCCGAACGAAGAAGCCGCCGTCAAGGCCATTCAGCGTTACTCGACGGAACCGGCTGCCGGCTTCGAGATCAAGAAAGGCAAAGCGAACCGCGAGGTCGTTTCCTACTTGCCGGAGTCGTTCTCCTCGGTCGGCTGGACGTATGTCGTCAAGAAGCCGATGAACGCCTTCTTCCTGTCGGCGAATGCGTTCAAGCTCGATATTATACGGGGCTGCATTGCGCTCCTGGCTTTGGGCGTGCTCATAGCTCTGGTCGTGTCGCAGCGGTTTTATTTGCCGGTCAAAAAAATAGTGGCCTATATTCGCAAGCAGCACGGCCAGATGCTGCCGCAGACGAGCAACGAATATAAAATGATCGACAACGCGCTCCAGACACTGGACCGGAATTTGATCTACCAGATGAAGACGAGGCGGCTCTACGATCTGCTGCACGGAAACCCCGACGCTTCGAAAGGGGCAGGATTGCTGCATGGCGATTCGCATTGCGTCGTCGCCGTCGTACGGACGGAACGCGGCTCCAGCGACGAGTTCCAGCGCTGCTACGAATGGTGGCCGAAAGCGCATGCTTGCGATTATGTCGCTTTGAATGGCAAGGACTTGGCTTTTTTGTTTTATGTGTACCAGGAGGAAGCGAGCGAAGGTCTGGCCCAAGTGCAAGCGCACTTGGCTGAATTCGATTCGGCCCTCAACCACGAACTGGCGTTCAGCGTTGGACTCGGCACGATCGTCACGGCGGAGGCGGATATTCACCACTCCTTCAAGCAGGCTCTGCAGGCATTGAAATATACGTTTCTGTTCGGTGGGACCCGGATGATTGCGTACGAAGATATCGCCCGGCGGCAGGGGATGCAGGACAAAATGCCTTACGATCAGTACCAGAACGCGCTGCGGGCGGGGAATGTCGAGGCGCTTGAGCGCTTTATCAACGAATTTGCCGGATTGGTCGAACGGACGCCGCTGCAGATCGAAATCGTCGAATTCGAGCTGGTGCAGCTCGTGTCCCGGTTGTCCGAGGTGATTATCGATCTGGATCTGCATGAAGCGGTCATATCCAGCTCGGATTTGCTGGAACGTTACCGGAAAAGCACGATCGACGAAACACTCGAGTGGTTGCGGGAAATCAGCCTGCACATCGCCGAGCACTTACGCTCGCGCAGCGACAATCCTCATTCCGCGGTGATCCATCGGCTGAAGGCGTATATCGACGCCCATCTGGACGAGGACATTTCCCTCGATATTTTGTCTCGGCAGGCTGCCTTATCGGCTTCGTATATTTCGTCGCTGTTCGGCGAAATTTTGCATGTATCCTTCTCGGAATATTTGACCGGCGCCAGGATCAAGAAGGCCGCAGAGTTGTTGACCGGCGGAACGATGTCGGTGACGGAAATCGCCGCGGCGGTCGGGTATCGCAACATCCAATATTTTTGCCGCAAGTTCAAGGAAGCGTATGGCGTCACCCCGACGCAATACCGCAATTCCCGGCCGGGCGATAGCGGGCTGCTCGCTGTGGAGGGGTAACGGCCAATGGGTGCAAACAGGTGTGCTGCGCAACAAGCCGCAGTTCACCTTTTTTGTTTTCCGAAGGCGGGATCGAAGGTGTATTATCTTTGCGGGCGCGCCGTTCGAGAAGTTATAAAGCGTTTTCAAAGAAAGTAACCGTAATTCAATAAAAATGCAATTGTGATCCGGGCGATATATTGGGTAAGATGCGGTTGATCGTACATTTCAAATAAAGGGGCTGAACGAATGATCACGATGAAAAAGTGGCCTGCGCTTGCGGTGGCATTGGCCGTCATAGCTGCCGGCTGTTCCGCGAAACCCACGGATACGGGTCCGAAAGAAGCGGCGCCTGCCGCAAAGCAGGAAAGTCCGATCGAGATTTCATGGGCCGGTCTGTATCCGCCGAACGACAACAACACGAAAGTACAGCAATATTTAGAGAAAAAGTTTAACGTGAAGTTCAAGAACATGAAGTTCGACCGGTCCAACTGGGCGAGCCAGTTCAACGTCAAGATCGCCGCGGGGGAAATTCCCGACGTGTTCCTTTATGAAGGCGGCCTGAACGTACAAACGCTGCAAAAGCTCGGCGTATTGGCTGAGGTCAAGGTCGACGAAATCAAAAAGTATATGCCGAAATATACGCAAGCGGCCCTGGAGCTGGAGCCGAATGTTTGGTCGATCAGTACGATTGATGGAAAGAATTACGGCGTTCCGCATTTGTATTTGTTGGGAGCCACCCCTTTCCTGCCGGCATACAACGGCAAATGGTTGAAGGCAGTCGGCTACAATGAGCCGCCGAAGACGATTCAGGAGTTCGAGGATGTCATGTATAAGTTCCGCAACAACGATCCGGACGGCAACGGGAAGAAAGATACGTACGGCCTGAGCGCGCGGGGCAAGGACCAGAACGGCAACTATTGGTTCAATTCGGTATTCGGCGCGTTCGGAGTCAATCCGTTCCAATGGACGCCGGATAAGGACGGCAACCTGCGCTTTGGCATGGTTACGGAAGAGTCGCGTCAGGCGTTCAAGCTGTTGAGCAAATGGTACAAGGACGGCGTCATCGATCCGGAATTCGTTACGGAGGACGATGCCAAGCGCAAGCAAAACTGGGCCAACGGGCGTTACGGCTATATTGACGGAGGGCTGTGGAGCCATTACTTGCCGGGAACCGGGGCGCTGACTATCGATTTCAAAGCCAAAAATCCGGACACCGACATCGTTGTCGGTCCGATCTTGTCGGGACCGAACGGACCGGGCGTCGGACTTGCCCAAGGCATCAAGCAGCAGCCGTTCTCCATGGGCGTTCAGGTCGAGAAGGATGAGAAGAAACGCATCAAAATCTTGCAGATTTTGGAAGCGCTCGCTACGGACGAAGAGGTTTATTTGTATACCTCCTACGGCGAGAAGGGCGTAGATTGGGAGAGCAAGAACGGAGTGCCGACCATGATCAATCCGGATATGAACGATGATGCCAAGCGCGGAAGCATATTGGGGGCGGGAACGTTCTATTCGTTCTTCCGCGGCAAGTCTCCGCTGATGGATAAATATTCGTACAGCCAGGAGCAGCTCGCTCTGCGCGAGAAATGGACGAAGGGACAGAAGGTTACGATCAATCAGTACCCGCCGGAAACGAAGCCGAAGGCCGAGCATCCGAACCTCAGCAAGATGCAGAATGAATTTTTCCTGAAGTTTATTCTCGGCCAGGTTGATCTGGATAAAGGCTTCGACGACTTCGTAGCGCAGTGGAAAAAAGAAGGCGGCGACGATGTGACCGAAGCGGCCAATATCGCTTACAAGGCGATGAAAAAGTAACAATCGGCAGCACAGCGGCCGGGGCGACGTGACGACAGCGTCGTCCCGGGACCGCGCACTCCATTATAAAGCAGAGGATGTGACCGCTTTGGTTTCAGCAGGCGCAGCACGCCCGGACACTCGCGTCCCAAAGGGCGACGCATCCCGAAACTGGCGTACGGTTTGGAGGCAATACAAGAAATGCTCTTATTTGTTCATGATGCTGATTCCGGTCATCGTGTGGTATCTGGTGTTTTGCTACGCTCCGATGTACGGCATCGTCATTGCGTTTAAAGACTTTAAGCCGATTCTCGGCATTTTCGGCAGTCCTTGGGTCGGGCTGAAAAATTTCGAGCTGTTGTGGGACCCGTACAGCGGGTTTATCCCGGCGGTGCGGAACACGCTCGTCATCAGTTTCTATCATATCATCTTCGGTTTTCCGGCCCCAATCATACTGGCACTTTTGTTTAATGAGCTGCGGTTTCATCTCTTTAAACGCATTACGCAGTCGATTTCCTATTTGCCGCACTTTTTCTCTTGGGTCGTCATGGCCGGTTTGCTTAACGTCATTTTGTCTCCTTCGACCGGAGCCGTCAATACGATCATTCAATGGCTGGGCTTCGACTCGATTTACTTTCTCGGCGACAAGGATTGGTTTCGCTTTACGCTGATTACATCGGCTATCTGGAAGGAAATAGGATGGGGCACGATCATTTATTTGGCGGCACTCGCTTCGGTGGACCCGCACTTGTACGAAGCGGCAGTCATGGATGGGGCCGGTCGCTGGAAGCAGATCTGGTACATTACGCTGCCGTCCCTGCTGCCCGTCATCTCGCTGCTGTTTATTTTGCGGATCGGTCATTTGCTGGACGGGGGCTTCGATCAGATTTTCAATCTGTACAATCCGGCAGTATCCGAAGTGTCGGACATAATCGATACGTTCGTATACCGGGCAGGTTTGACTTCCATGCAGTACAGCTTCGCGACGACAGTGGGACTGTTCAAAAATGTCATCGCATTTATGTTGATTCTTCTGACGAATCAGATCATCAAGAAGGCCGGGCAGGAAGCCTTAATATAGCGGTTCTTCGTTAGGGGGTTTAACGATGTCAAGCAAAATGGCTTTAAGCGAGAAGCTGTTCCAAACGGCGCTCGTTGCGTTCATCTCCCTGATGTGCGCGGCAATGCTGTATCCGTTTATTCATGTGTTGTCGGTTTCTTTCAGTTCGTACGAGGAATCGCTTCGTCCCGGCATCCATTTGTATCCGCGCGGATTTTCGCTGGATGCGTACAAGCGGACCTTTGCGTCGGGCGATATTTTTATCGCATTCGGCAATTCGATATTCCGCACGGTCGTCGGTACCGTCTTATCGGTATTCGCCATGGCTCTCGGAGCGTATCCTTTGTCCAAAAAATATTTGCCGCACCGTACGTTTTACACGATGTTTTTCGTCTTTACGATGTTTTTCAGCGGCGGAATTATTCCATCGTACCTGC
This sequence comes from Paenibacillus hodogayensis, assembly GCF_039536325.1. NCBI lineage: Bacteria > Bacillati > Bacillota > Bacilli > Caryophanales > Paenibacillaceae > Paenibacillus > Paenibacillus hodogayensis. The sequence goes on along the minus strand of NZ_BAAAYO010000002.1, from coordinate 512,811 downwards.
TGATCAAATCGCTCGGCTTGATGGATTCGCGCTGGGTGCTCATTCTTCCGACCTTGTTTAGCACGTTTACGATGTTCATCATGCGCAATTTCTTCATGAGCATACCGACGGAGCTGGAAGAATCTGCGCGGATCGACGGAGCGAACGACGTGCGTATCCTGTTGACGATCATTATGCCGCTATCGAAGCCGATTCTGGCGACCGTGGCTCTGTGGACCGCGGTATCGCACTGGAATGCGTGGTTCGATGCCATGCTCTATATAAGCGATCACTACAAGATGGTGCTGCAGCTTTATTTGCGCAAGTTGATTATCGAGAACCAGGATCAGGTGATGCAAGACATTATGCTGCATTCGACCGGAGAGGCTCCGCTGACTCCGGAAACGGTTAAAGCGGCGGTGCTGATGATCGCGACAGTCCCGATCGTCATTGTTTATCCGTTCCTGCAAAAGTATTTCGCCAAAGGCATTATGGTCGGTTCCTTGAAGGGGTAACCGGGAAGGAGGTCCGGTATGAGCGTATCGCTGTACCGTTCCTTGTTTATGTCGCAGTTTGGAGGAACTGCTCAGCTTCTGAACGATAAGGAGTGATCGTACACATTATGAAAATTATAGACGTGAAAGCTTACGGCATCGAAACCCCCGTTACGACGCAATTTAATTGGCGCAAAGGGTTGCCCGGCTCCGGAACGGTCCGCGAGCAGGGCATCGTGCGCATTTTGACCGACGAGGGCATCGAAGGCGTTGCGGTTACGCAGCGGGCCGGAATGACCGTCGAATACGTGCGGCGGAGATTGAAGGATATGCTGATCGGCAAAGACCCGCTGCTGAAAGAGAAGCTGTGGCACGAAATTTGGGAAATGGACCGGCTGGAGGAATTCCAGATTATGTACATGGGGCTGATCGACATGGCGCTATGGGATATAACGGCCAAAAAAGCGGGCATGCCCTTGTACCAACTGATCGGCGGCAACAGCGATCGCGTACAGGCGTATGCCTCCACCGTCACTTATGATACGACCGAGCAATTTCTCGAAGCGGCCGATGCCTGCATCGAGCGCGGCTACAAGGCGATCAAGCTGCACGCTTGGGGCGACGCCCGTCAAGACGCGAAGCTATGCCAGGATTTACGCAAGCATGTCGGCGACGGGATCGAGCTGATGTATGACGGCTCGGCCGGATTCAACCTGCAGGAAGCGATCTACCTTGGCCGCGCCCTCGAGGAAGCGGATTACCGGTGGTACGAGGAACCGATGCGGGAGTCCAGCATCTGGACGTACAAGCGGCTGTGCGAAGAGCTGACGATTCCCGTGCTGGCGGCGGAAACGTCAGACGGCTGCCATTACAATGCCGCGGATTTTATCGTGCAAGGCGCCTGCGATATGATTCGTACCGGTACGCTGCTGAAGGGCGGCATCACCGGTTCGCTGCGCATCGCCCATCTGGCGGACAGCTTCGGCATGAAAGCGGAAATTCACGGCGGCGATCAGGCGAACGTCCAGCTAGCCTGCGGCATTCCGAACAATTCGTTTTTCGAAGTGCTGGTTTGGGGATCGGGGGACTCCATCGGTTTCGGCTATCCGAATGTGGACCGGGACGGTTATATTAGCGCTCCGCAGGGCCCCGGGATCGGCTATCGCTTCGATTGGGAGGAAGTGGAGAGGACGGCCCGCTACAAATGTTAACCGCCTAGTACAAAGTCAGACCTTTCACGGTATACTTGGAATGGGCCGAATCCCTTGCACCCCAAGGAATACAGCCTTCCGGAGTAGGCAGGATTAGCTCTGGTTTTGTACGAACTGGCAGAATACAATGCTTTTTCCGGGGATGGTGACTATGGAATATTCCGTATTGGGCAAAACGAACTTTTGGGTTTCGAAGCTGGGGCTCGGGGGAGCTCCTCTTGGCGGCGATTTCGGAGGGACGACGGATGAAGAGGCGTTTCGCGTCCTTGATGCGGCGCTTGATCTGGGCATTAATTTTATCGACACGGCGCCGTTGTACGGGGCGGGCGAAAGCGAACGAAGAATCGGCCAAGGGCTGAAGGGGAAACGGGACCGCGTTATTTTGGCGACCAAGGCGGTCGTTCGCGGAGTGCCGTATACGTACGACAATACGATAAAATCGGTCAAGGAAAGCCTCAAGCGGCTGCAAACCGACTACATCGATCTGATTCAGCTGCACGAGCTGGAATCCGTCGACTACGAAGCCGCCATGGAAGGGACGGTCGCCGCTTTCCTGGATTTGAAGCGGGAAGGGATCGTTCGCGCGATCGGGGTGAATGCGGGCAAAATCGAGCTGCTGCTGCCGTTCGTGCGCGACGGTATCGTCGATACGATCCAGACGTTCGGCCGCTATACGCCGATGGACTATACGGCCAAGGCCGAGCTGTTGCCGCTGGCCCGGGCGAAAAATATCGGCGTCATCCATGGAAGCCCGCTCGGCATGGGCCTGTTGACGGATCGCCCCGCTCCTTTTCTCGCGAAATACCCGGATATCCTGGAGGAAGCGGCGAACCGGAAGCAACAGCTGGAGTTTCTGCACCGCGGCGAGCCGAACGGCCTTGTGGAGCCGGCCATGCGGTTTAGTTTGACGTGCCCGGATATAGCGGTAACGCTGACCGGCACGACGTCGGTCCAATCGTTGACGCGAAACGCGTCGTATTGCGACGGAATAGGATTAACGCCCGAGGATGAAGCGAGGGTGCTGTCGCTATTTCCGGGAAAAAAATTGCTGTAAACCAGCGGAGGTTCGAAATGGTTGAAACCCAAGGAAACGTATACTACGTCGCCGTGAATGGCGACGACCGTAACGACGGCCGGTCCGAGCAAAGTCCGTTCCGCACGATCGGCAGGGCGGCGGAGACGCTGAAGGCCGGAGATGTGTGCTATATCCGCGAAGGCGTCTACCGGGAAACCGTCGTACCTGGGAACAGCGGCCGGGACGGAGCGCCAATTCGCTTCGAGGCTTACCGGCAGGAGCGAGTGGTCGTCAGCGGCTGCGACGAAATCAAGGAATGGGCGCATCATGAGGGCAACGTCTACAAAGCAAGTCTCGCTTGGGAGTTGGTTGACGGCGGCGACAATCTGGTATTTTTCGACGGGGAGCTCGGCATGGAGGCGCAATGGCCGAACATGAGCGACCGGCTGGACAAAACCCAGTACGCCACCGTGGATTCGGCTACGAACGATTATACGGGCAACACGCTGTTTGATGCGGACCTGCAAGCGTTCCCGGACGGGTATTGGGACGGGGCGATGGTCGCTTGCGTGAACGGCGTCAGCTATTTTATGTCAACGGCCAAGGTGAACCGGTTTCAGGACGGCACGCTGCATCACGACCAATGGATCAATTCGGCCGAACACTACCATACCGAGCCGGGCAATCTGTATTTTATAACGAGAACGCTGCGAGCGCTGGACAGCGAGAAGGAATGGTATTACGACCCTCGCGAGCGGCTGCTGTACGTCATCGTCCCCGGAGGAGGCCATCCGGCCGGCCGTACGGTCGAGGCGAAGCGACGCGACTATGCGTTCGATTTGAGCGGCAAGCAGCATATTCATATCGCCGGAATCCATTGCCGGGGCGCTTCGATTACAACGAAGGCGGCCAGTCATTGCCAAATCAGAGGGGGCAGCATCTACGGCATGGACCGCTCCTTCGGTTGGCGTCAGACGATTTACGGCCGGACGAACGGGGTGGAGCTGGGCGGATCGGATAATGTGCTCCGGGATTGCGAAATCTCTCATTTTGAAGGGATCGGGGTGCAGCTTTCCGGCGAACGGAACACCGTGGTCAACTGCTTCATCCATGACGGAAATTTCGAAGCCTCGTATGCCAGTATGATCTGGCTCACCGGCTTTGGGCACCGCGTCAGCCGCTGCACGATCTCCAGATCGGGACGGACCGCGATATCCGGCGTATTCGCGCGCTCGGTCATCGAGTATTGCGATATTTCCTTCGCCAACGCGCTGACCAAAGATTCGGGCATGATCTACTTGTTTAATCACGATTTCGATAGCACGCATATTCACCACAATTGGCTGCACGACAATTTGTCCGATCATCTGAGCTTCGGCTTCTATATGGACGCCTGGACGAGCGGCGTCAGCTTTTACCGCAACGTGGTGTGGAACATCCCCGATCGGGGCATGGTGCTGAATCGCCCGCTGCAGCGGACGCTCATTTACAATAATACGTTTTACCGTCGGGGGATCGCGGATTCTACCATTTTTTATTTCGATGATATGTACGGAACCCACATGGCCAACAATTTGTTTGCCGCCGGGGAAATCCGCAAATGGGGCAACCATAGCGTCGTGTCCCATAACCGTTTCGACGAGGACCCTCGCTTCGAGAATGCGGAGCAGGGGGATTTCCGGCTTCGGCCGGAATCGCCGGCGATCGGCAAGGGTATCCCGATTGAAGGTATAACGGACGGCTTCCTCGGAGAAGCGCCGGATGTGGGCGCCTACGAGCAGGGGGGCGAGTCGTGGGTTCCCGGCCACGATTTTGACCGCTCTCAGGAAGCGGGAGAAGGCTTCGCCGTATTGGACCATGAAACGCGTATTCGCAACGGCGGCTTCGAGACGGGCGATCTGGCCCATTGGAGCGTCGCGTCCGGTTCTCCCGCGACGGTATTCGAATGCGGTTGGGATTACAGTCGCAACGGTTCCTATCCAGCGGTCGTCCGCAGCAATAAATATGCCGCGGTTCTGCAGCCGGGGGATCGGATCGAGCAGAGGGCAGAGGGCTTGAAGCCGAATACGTCCTACATTGCGTACGCGGCCATCCGGTCCAGCGGGGAGTACCGGCTCGCGGTCGAGCATTCGGACAGCCGTTCGACCGGTTCGTGGGAGCAAGGCCCCGACGGAGGCCGGGCGATTTATCGGGACGTTCCCTATATCGGACCGGCGAAGAAGGGGGAATGGCTGAAATTCGCCGGAGTGGACTTTGGTTTGAAGGGCAAATACGACAATGTTTCGATCGGGTTGAACAAAGTGGTCGGTCCGGTCTCCATTGAATGCAGACTCGATCATCCCGACGGGCCGTTGATCGGCGCGATTACCCAGCAGACGAATTACGACTCGACTTGGCGCCACTTCACCGCCCCGATCGGTTTCGTTGAAGGGATGCACGATGTATATTTGAAATTCGTCGGAGAAGGCCGCTGTCTGATCCATAATGTACTGTTTCATCATGCGACCCGAGCCGGTTCGGCACGGATGTCCGTGAGCGGACACGGCGAGGCGGAAGCTAAGCTGCTCGTCAGCCGCTGGAACTGGGAAAGCACGATGTCCGAGCTGCACTTTACGACCGGCCCCGAAGCGACAAGCGCAACGGTGGCGATCGAGAACGGCACGGCTGCGGAACTGCAAGGATATTCGATCTATGTGGACGATTGCGGCCTGTGGGCCAAACCGGAGCAGGGCGGAGGGGAGTGGAAAGGATGAAACCGAATGCAGGCAAGCTGGCCAATTGGCTGCTGACATGGGTTCAAGAGCACGGGACGATTCACGGGTTTCACAATCACTCCGTGTGGGGTTCGAATCCTTACAGATGGAGCGATTTCACGTGCGACCACAGCACTTGGGCCAGCCCGCTGCTGCCCGCGCTGGCGCTCATGCTGAATAAGAAGCGCGATCCCGCGCTGGAAAGCAAGCTGCTCACCCTCATCCGGTTTCAAACCGGGTCGTTTCAGCCGGACGGGCAATACGCGCATATCGGCTTCCAGATGGGCGAAAGCTTGGCGCACGGCCTGATTCACAATATGATGCCGAACGCCGCGCTCGGCTTGACTGCCTTGTATGCGAAGGATTGGCTCCCCGCAGACGATTTGCAGCGCATTCGCGCCAGCATGGAGGCCACCATGGACGCGTGCGACCGTATTTACCCTTTCGGGGTTATGTATACGAACGGGAGAGCGATCAGCAATCAGGAATATGCCCGCCTATGGGGGAAGCTGCTGTACGAGAAAGTGTTCGGCGAACGGCGGTGGGGCGATGAGCTGCGGCGGCAGGTGGATGAGATGATCGGGCAATTTCACGTCGGCGGGCTTCCCGATCCGGACTGCATCGCGTCCTACCGGTATGCCGGGGATACGACGAGCACCGAGCCGGCGGAATATTACGGCCTGCTGATTGCGCCGCTCGTACTGGCGTCCGAGTTGTACGGAGAGCCCGCTTACCTGGAGCAGGCCGGCGGGCTGTGCCGCCATCTGGCCCGCTCGGCCTGGCATGACGGCAGGGGGCAGACCCGGCTGCATCGCGTGTTTTACCATTCGGGCAGCCGTTGGGTCCGGATCAACGAGCCGATGCTGATTGCCGGAATGGGGATATCTCTGTTCGGCATTCACGAGTATCTGGAGCGGCAGGAGGACACGGAGCTTGCCGCCTTTCTGGCGAAATGCGATCGTACTTACGCGGCGTACCAGAATCCGCGGGGATATTTCGCCTCCGCCACAGGCTGGTGCAACGAGGCGGACATCGCGCCGAGCAGCGCCTGGCACGCTCACGATCTGCTGTACCTGATCGCGCGCCACGGCGCGGACGACGAGGTGTGGAGCGGGCTGAATGAAACCCATGAACAAATTTCCGTCCTGCTCGGGGACCGCTGCATCTGGATGGAACGGGGACCGCATTGGACGATTACGGATTATCAGAGCATTGACGTGTACCAGCTTCTCGGACGCAAGGATGAAACGCGGTTCGGCCGCGATATGAACTGGGTCGGCGGGGAGCGCGCGCTGCCGGAGCGGTTCACTTTTGCGGACCGCCCCGTGTTCGTCAAGACGGACGAGGGCATTTTCCTGCGCAAGGGCGGCATCGCCGAGACAGACATTCAGTTGTCGTCGGTGGCGTCGGTTCCCTACCTGGGCGTATGGTCCTAGAAACCAGCCGGCGAAAGGGGCGTGTCCGATGCTCGACATTCGCGAATTTACCGACGAACTGCTGACGCACCCCATGGTCGGCTCCGGACCGATTCCGAGCGCGCAAGATCCGGACGGGGTGTACCCTTACGAAAGCTACGCGGAGACGAGCCGCAGGCCCGTCATCCGAACGTATCGGTTCGTGGTCATGGAGAACGACCATATCAAGGCAACGATATGCCCCGATCTGGGCGGGAAAGTGTACTCCCTGATTCATAAAGGCTCGGGGAAGGAAACGCTCTTTGCCGTTCCCGCGGTCCGTCCGGTGCGCATCCTGCCGAGGCAATTTTTTATCGGCGGGGGCATCGAAGTCAGCTTTCCGATCTCCCATTCGCCGGTACAGATCGTACCGGTATACTATCAGACGAATAAGACCGGTGAGCGATTGTTCGTCTGGTGCGGCGAGCGGGAAGTCCGGTTCGGGATGCAGTGGACGGTCGAATATTCGCTGGGCCAAGACGATTCGTTCCTGACACAGCGAACGTGCTTCCACAATCCGACTTCGGAGCCGCATCCCTGGATGGCTTGGTCCAATGCGGGGGTGCCCGCGCGCCCCGACACGGAGTTCTGCTTCCCGAACGGGCCGGTGCTATCGCACGGAGAGGCGATGCGCACGATCGACTGGGCGGAGGAAGGCCCCAAAAAGCAAGGAGAGCTTGGACGCATGACCGGCTTTTTCTGGCGCGAGCCGGACTGCCAGGCGTTCGGGGTATACACGCCGAGCCTCGGAAGCGGTTTGTTCCATGCAGCCGACCGGCGGCTGACGCCCGGCATCAAATTATGGTCGGACGGTGTAGGCCGCGACGAGGAATGGGTCAGCCAATACGCTTTGGACAAGGAACAATGTTTGGAAATTCAAGCCGGTCCAATTGTGGATCAATCGATCAAGAATGAGCTCGTTCCGGGAACATCGCATGTTTATGTGGAGTTCTGGTTTCCTACCGACAAGCGTCTGGATATCCGCACGTTGGAGGTGCCGGAGGTGGAGCTGCCGCCTTTGGCAAGCGTGCCTTTGTTCGGCTTTGCCCGCAGACGGGAAACGGAACTGTGGGAGCAGGTTGTGGAAGCTTGGCAGCGGCGGCAGCCGGAGCTTCTTCCGCAGCCGCCGGCTCCGGAAGACAATCGCTGGGCGATCTCCGGCTGCGAGGAGCTGGAGGGCGCGCTCAGCTGGGCGGCCGAAGCCAGGCCGGAGCAGGCTTCTTCCTGGAGCATGCAACTGGGTGCCTGGTATGCCGGCAAGGACCGGATCGACGAAGCGCTGACGGAGCTGGAGCGCTCTGGTGAGGACCGGGCGCTGGCTTTGGCAGGGAGGCTTTACCGCCGCAACAAAGGGGATTGCTTCCGAGCCGCTGCATGCTATCGCCGAATACGGTCGCAGGCCGTCGCCTTGCATCCGCAGGTGACGTGCGAAAGGGACGCCGCGCTCGCCGGCATCGGGCCCGAGACGATAACGGAGAGGCAGACGTGGCTTGCCAAGACGAGCGCCCTTCAGGACGAATGGCTAATCGAACGGCGCGCGACTCTGCTCGCCGATCAAGGGCAATTCGCCGAGGCCGAGCGGCTGCTGCGGCAAACCGTGTTCCAACTGGTGCATCAGCGCTATGCCCGGACGAGGCTTTGGCGCCGTATTATGGCAGGGCTTGGAAAGCCGGAAGAGGAGGCTCCGTCTTCTCTGGGTGAAGACGATCTGTTCGAATTCGGCGCCTATCGCGAATATGTAGAGGACTGAAGCGGCAAGCACGCGGACGGATATACGTTTAAAATGCGCCAACGCAGGCAACTCTAGTAACATCCCGAATCTACCATTGCGACTGCAAGGGAGGATGTTGCTAGAATGCAAAGCTGGATCAAAGTTTGTATATGCCTGTGTATGGCTGTCCTTTTAGGCGCCGCCACGGGAGAACCGAAGGCGCTGGCGTACAACAGCCAGGACGAGGAATGGGCGATGGCCGACAATTGGATGTATGTGGACGGGAGCTGGACATACGCCGGGCCGGACGAACCGGGGGCGGCGGGCCGGAGCGGTTCGTCCGCCATACAGCCGGAGGCTTCCCCCGAAGGACGGCCGTCGCAGGGCGGGGCGGACGCAGATGCAGCCGCAGCAGATATTCATCTTCTACAATATCAAGTTCAATCCGGAGATACGCTTACGAAAATATCGCGGGCGTTCGGCCTGACCGTTCAGGATTTGCTGGCGGCCAATGCGCTGGAAAGCCCGAACCGGCTGCGCGTCGGCCAGCGGCTCGATATTCCGCAGCTGGATGCAAGCTGGAGCGCCGAGGGCGGAGAAGGCGAGCGCCGGGTTGTCCAGCGCGTGCTCAGCTCGACGCTGACCGCGTACACGGCCGGGAAAGAATCGACCGGCAAGACGCCGTCCCACCCGGCGTATGGCATTACGCGCAGCGGCAGCAAGGCGGAAGAGGGACGCACCGTGGCCGTCGATCCCTCCATTATTCCGCTCGGCTCGACCGTCCTGATCGAAGGAATCGGCCTGCGCACGGCGGAAGACACCGGCTCGGCCATCAAGGGGGCGCGTATCGACATTTATATGAACGATCTGAACGAAGCCGTCGAATTCGGCGTGAAAAAAAATGTAAAGGTGTTCGTGCTCAAGGAACGCAGTGTATAGGCGGAGCACAATCATTCCAACGGACCCGGGTCGCTTGCGATCCGGGTTTATTCCATTGTCCGGCTCATCCCGTATATTCGCGAAAAAATTCATTATAGTATACATGCTTGACGCCGGGTATGCGGAAGCCCATGGCAAAGCCGGATTCGATTAATGCGACTGAATGTAAACGGGGTGAACGAACGCGGCTGCGGACGAGCCGTTCGACGAGCGGGCGGTTGCCCCGGCGAATCGCATGGACGAGCGCGGAGGCGAAAGGGGGACTGTCGCGGATCGTCCGGTACAACGGCAAAATGGCGCAGGCGATCGTCCGGTGAGCCTTCGTGCTGAATTGGAACTGGGCTTCTCCCGGCTGAATCGAGGTACCGTTCGTATACAAGTACAGCGGGGCGGCAAACGGAACGTCGAGGAAATAGCCGATGCCGTTCGTGGACAAATTCGGACTGCGCAGCTTCACCGTCTGCCGGAACAGCCGCAGCAGCTTGTCGAGATCGACGTTGCGAACGGCGGATGACCATTGTCTCGCGTAATGATTGTCGCGGGCGATTTTGCGATAAAACGGAATCATGATGGCAGCTGTTCTCGCCATGTTTCTTCCGGAAGGATAAACAGATTTCCGACGAGATTGTTTCGTGTTGACGCTCATCCTGACTCGCTCCCTTGCGTTGTTCCTTCAGCATATGCCAGGGAGCGTGGAGGGCTACCGCTTGGGGGCAAAAATCGCTCCTATATAAGTTGAACGAATGTTTGGGAGCCCACTTCATTCCGAAAAGGAATGCCTTGCTGCTCACATATCTCGCTGCAAGGCAGATCCCTTTCTTCATTTCACTTGGCCATTCCGACTAGGTGGAACAGGTCTCCGGCTTCGCGCGCGAACCGATCATGTCACGGTTTCGATCTCCACCTGACCGAGATTGCGGTCCTTCAACACGATGCGGCCTTCGATCGGCGCGCCGGAGCGGTCGATCAGCTTCAGCTTGCTGGTGCGGCCTTTTTCAATCAGGCTTTTGATCATGGACGGCGTAAGCGTCTTGCCGAGGCTTTCCTTCCAGATGACGAATTTGCAGCCGAGCTTGTAGTTGCTGCAGCCGTAGCCTTTGTTGCCCATGAAAATATGGCCGCCGCACCCCTCGCCCGGGCAAGAGGCAATCAGCTCGCGCTCGCCCGCGCTGACGGGGGCCGTCGTCCGGACCGGGCCCCCGTCGCTGCCCCCGGCCGACCGGGCGGAAGCAGCCCGCTCATTGCTTGCGGCGGCGCTTCCGGAACGCGCGCTGCGGGAAGCGCCCTCGCCGCTTCGTAAAGCTTTGCCCGCAGAGGCTTTTGCCCCGCCGCGCCGGGAATTGCCCTTCGCTCCGGCGTCGTCGCCGGCGGATTTGCCCGATGGAGTTTGCTGCGCCTCAAAGGCGGTTTTCGCCGCACGGGGCTGGACGCGCACCTTATCGATAATCGAGCGCGTGAATTTCTTGACGTTCTCGATAAACGTTTCGTTGGAGGCTTGGCCGCGGGATATTTCGTGCAGCCGTCTTTCCCATTGCCCGGTCATCTCGGGCGAGGTGAGCAGCTCGACGCCGGCGCCCCGAATCAGCTCGACGGCAGTACGGCCTTTAAGCGTAACGGCAATGCGCTTGCCCTGCATCGTGACATAGCCCACGTTCTTTAGCCGTTCGATAATCGCTGCCCGCGTGGCCGGCGTTCCGAGCCCGGATTCCTTCATCGCATCGCGCAGCTCCTCGTCCTCAAGCTGCTTGCCCGCGCTCTCCATCGCCTTCAGCAGCGTCCCTTCCGTATACGGCTTCGGCGGCTGCGTCTCCTTCTCCTTGGCGGACGAATCGCTGCAATGGACCGGCTCGTCCGGAGCCAGCGCGAAGGGAGTCTCAATGAGCTCTTCCTCCGGCTCCGCCGGCCCGTCGCCGTCGCCGTCCTTGCCGTCTTTGCCTGCTTCGGCAGGCTTGCCCGATTTTCCGGACTTCTTGCCGTTGTCCTTGCTTCCTGTCTTGTCGTCCTCGTTGAGGATTTTCCAGCCTAGGCTGAGCAGCTGCTTGATCGTCGTCTTGAACGTCTCCTGCTCCGCTTCGGTCAGGATGGTGTGCACCTTGTATTCGGCGGGAGGATAGAAGTGGGACAGAAAGCGGCGAATGATGAGATCGTACAGCTTCTGTTCTTCCGGCGTCAGTGAGCTTGCCCGTTTGCCCGTCGGCAGGATGGCGTGGTGGTCCTCGACCTTGGCCGGGTTGCACACCGCCTTGTTGTTTTTGTGTACGCGCTTTTTGTCCGCGCCGGCGGCCAACTGTTCGTAGGGCGTTCCTTTCAGGGCGTCAAGGGCGCGGTACATTTCGGGAATGTTCTGCTCGTTGACGTAGTTCGAATTCGTCCGCGGGTACGAAATGACCTTGTGCTTCTCGTACAACGACTGGGCGATATCGAGCGTCTTCTTGGCGGAAAAGCTGAACCGGGCGTTGGCGTCCCGCTGCAGCAAGGTCAGATCGTACAGCCGGAACGGATATTCCTTCGTATCCTTGACCTCGTAGCTCAGTATACGGCCGGGCTTGTCCTTTACCTTGGCGGCCAGCGCCTGCGCTTTAACGGCATCGGTCAGCCGGTCGCCCTGCCACAGCCCGCGATAACGGGTGTCTCGCTGATCGAAATACGCTTCCACCTCGTAGAACTTTGCCGACGAGAACGCCTCGATCTGCTTCTGCCGATCGTACAGCAGCGCCAACACCGGCGTCTGCACGCGGCCGACGGACAGCAGCTCGTTGTGCTTCGTCGTGAAGGCGCGCGATCCGTTCATCCCGATCAGCCAATCGGCTTCGCTTCTCGCCCGGGCGGCCCGCGTCAGCGGCTCGTAGACGCTGCCGTCCTTCAACTCCGCGAAGCCGCGGCGAATCGTCTCCGGCGTCAGGTCGGATATCCACAGCCGCCTGACCGGCTGGCGCAGCTTCAGGTGCTGCTGAATGTAGGCGAAAATAAGCTGTCCTTCGCGTCCGGCGTCGCAAGCGTTGACGATATCGCCGCAATCTTTGGCGAGCGTGGCGATTACCTTCAATTGATCCTTCGTGCGCGGGTTCGGCAGCAGCTTGAACGTGTCGGGAATAATCGGCAAATCGTTAAAATTCCACTTTTTGTATTTATCGTCGTACAAATCCGGCTCCGCCAGCCCGATTAAATGTCCGATTGCCCACGTGATGACAAAGCGTTCCCCTTCAAGGTGAGTGCGCTTGTTGGCCGCTTTCGGTTCGATGGCAGCGGCGATATTGCGGCCCATATCCGGCTTTTCGGCGATAATCAATGTTTTCAAAAGCGTTTCCCCCGGTAATCAAATCCGGCGCATGCGTCGGCATCCGCCGGTTCACTGGTCAACCTCCATAGTACCATAAACCGACAACATAAAGCAGGGGCATCGGACGGGGCTATTGCATCACGCGGGAAGTGATGCTACCTTGAAAACAGGGAACCTGTTTTGCCAGCCCGAACGAATCCGCACGGTACGTAAAAGAGGGGAGTGGCTTCATGCTCGCAGGATGGAAACACCGGCTTCGCACATTTCCGCGATATATGCTGCTATTGGTAGCGTTTACTACGCTGATCGGGGCCATTCCCGTTCTCGCTCTCGGTCTGTTTTCTTATTATACCGCCGCGAGCGACGTCGAACATAAAATGCGGGAAAGCAGCATGCAGGTGCTGCTGCAAACGCAAATGCGCGTAGAGCAGGTTATGAAGACGCTGGAATTAACGGCGATGCAATACGCCAACTCCCCGCAGGTCACCTCGGCGTTGAACGGGCCGATCGACGTGACGGATTTTGTACGGATTCGCAATCTGTACACGGGACTTTATAATTTGCAAACGCTTTCCGGCATTAAGGAAGGCTACTTGATCAGCAATGAGCACAACTGGGCGATCAGCTTCGCTTCGGTCACCCCGTTAAGCGAATTTCCGCTGCGTCGCCAGCTGGAGCTGTATGCGAAGCATCCGAACAATTTGTTCTGGGATATCGCGCCGCTGCCCGAGGAAGACGACGGGGGCGAAGCTCCCGCCCGTCCGCAAACGATCCGAATGGTATACAAGCTGCCGATTCTCCCTTTCACTCAGCAGCCGAAAGGCTTTCTTGTCATTGAAATGATGAAGAGCCAGTTCCGTACGCTGCTGGAGGCGGATAGCGGCAAGTCGGGGGACATGTTCGTGCTGAACCGGGAGGGCGAAGACTTTCTGAACGCGTCCGAAAGCCGGGGAAGCTCAAGCCTGTCGATCAACGCGCGGATTGCCGAAGCCATTCAAGCTTCGGGCGAAACCTCCGGCTACTTTCACGACAAGGTCAATGACCGCCGGATGGTATTCACGTACCGTGGCTCCGGATATAACGGCTGGATATACGTGTCGGCGGTCCCGCTGCAGACGGTGACCGAGCAAACCGGCAAGATCGCGGTGGCCACCGCCGTCGTGTGCACCGTCATCTTCGCGGTCATCGGGATGCTGGGGCTTATCATCAGTCGACATATGTATTCGCCGATTAAGCGCTTATCGGAAATGACCAAAGCGATTTCAATCGGGGAGACCGGCGGTCGCGACGAGTTTTCCTCCCTCGAGGAACGGTTCCGGATGCTGTTCAGCACCGGCCAGGAGCTGAAGCAGCAAATGCAGGGCCAGTTTACGCAGTTGAACGAATTTTTGATGCTGAAGCTGTTTGCAGGACAGCTGTCCGAGAGCGACTTCGCTTACCGCAGCCAGCTGTATGGCTTTCCGTCCGGATGGAGGAGGCTGGCGGTGCTGACGCTGCAGATCGATACGCTGCACGAAACCCGATATCGCGAGCATGACAAGGAGTTGCTGCTGTTTGCGGTCCACAATATCGTGTCGGAGCTGATTCCGCAAGACAGCCGCTTCTCTCCGGTGCTGCTCGATCAGTCACAGGTGACGCTTATTGCGAGCGAGCTGGAGGACGAGGCCGAGCTGAAGACGCAATTGTACCGCACGGCGGAGCAGATGCAGGCGAAGGTGCACGAGTATTTGCAGGTGCGCGTCAGTATCGGGATCAGCAAGCCGTTTTCGAAGCCGACGGAGGCGATTCGCGGGTATAACGAAGGGCTTGATGCGCTGAAAAGCCGGATTCATCTTGGCACCGGCATCATCCTGCATTACGGGGACGTGGAGACGGAGCGAGGCGGGTTCGCTTCGGCCGCGTTCGCGCAACTGAAAAGCGCCGAGGACCAGCTCGTGAAGGCGCTGAGGTCGGATGATCCGGGGAAAGCGCTCGAGATGTTCGACCGGTATATGATGATGATTGCCGAAGGCGGCGCAGGTGCAAACGAATACCCGGTTCTGATGATGCAGCTCATTTCCCGGCTGTATCAGATCGTTCAGGAAAAAGGCGGGCTGGTGCATCAGGTGCTAGGCGATCCGGGTTCGTACAAACAGCTGATGAAGCGAAATACGCCGGAGGATATCGCCGAAGCGTTCAAGCGGGATTTGCTAACGCCGATTATCGGCTTCCTGAACCGTCAGGCCGAGTCCCAATACGGCAGCATCGTGGAGCGTATGGTCAAGCAAATCGAGGAGCGCTACGACCGGGACATTTCGCTCGAAGGCTGCGCCGAGGCGCTGAACTTTCATCCGGTGTACCTCAGCCGCGTATTCAAGAAGGAGATGGGCGTTACGTTCAGCGACTATTTGGCCGAATACCGGATGAATATCGCGAAGGAATGGCTGGAGACGACGACGATGCGGCTGTCGGAGGTCGCGGAGAAGCTGAATTATTCGAATACGACGGCGTTCATCCGCATTTTCCGCAAAGTCGTCGGGATGACTCCGGGGCAGTATCGGGAAAGGTATCATAACAACTAGCGCGGCTTAGCTTGTCCGGCTGCCGGACGTACTATTCGTCCTCCTGAAGCCGGCCAGACCATCGTTTCC
This sequence comes from Paenibacillus hodogayensis, assembly GCF_039536325.1. NCBI lineage: Bacteria > Bacillati > Bacillota > Bacilli > Caryophanales > Paenibacillaceae > Paenibacillus > Paenibacillus hodogayensis. Next base: position 497,345 of record NZ_BAAAYO010000002.1, on the reverse strand, counting down.
GATAAGCCGAAGGAGAGATGCCTTTCATATCGCCGAATACGCGCGAAAAGCTGGCGAACGAGCGAAAACCGGCTTCCAGCGCAATATCCGTAATCGTCATGTCGCTCGAGCGAAGCAGGCTGCAAGCTTGACGGATTCTAAGCTCGTGGACAAAATCGACGAAGCTCGTTCCGAGATGGTGCTTAAGCTGCTTGCTCAAATTCGGCACGCTAAAATGAAACAGCCGGGCAAGATCGGCCAGCGTAAGCGGCTCCTGATAATGCTGATGAATGTAGTGGACGATTTCCCAGATGGCGGACGTCTCCGGTTTCCGGCCGGCTTCGGCCGGAGCGGAACGTTTCTCCAGACGAAGCCGGTCGAACCGTGCCAGCGCCTCGAATAGCATGGATGTCAGGATGAGCTTCTTCCAGGGCTCGTCCTTGTTGTATTCGCGCTGCATCCGGTCGAACAGGGCGAACAGGTCCCGGTGCTGCTCCGCCTCGGATCGGACAAACGGAGCCGCCTCCGTATCGCCTGTATGCAGCAGGCAATGTCCGAGTTCGCGTTCTGGCGCGTTGAGCAGTATCCCCATATCGAAATTGCACACGTGCAGCAGCAGATTCGAGCCTGCGTCGGCGCGAATGTCGTGAATTTGGTACGGCAGAAGGAAGGTGATCGTTCCCGGTCCCAGGCGATGCTTCACGCCGTTTACCGTTTCAGTGCCGGTTCCTTCGACGACGAGACTGAGCTCCAGAAAGTCGTGCCGGTGTGGCGGGATGTTGTTGTTTACTTTTTTAATAATGTAAAATGGAAACCGGTCCTTGTTCGGATAATCGGTTAGCACCGGCGGAATGATGGGCGGCATGACCAGACCTCCTGACTTTATCGGCCTTTGCCGTAGGCCCACGGGCGCGAGAAAAACAATAACGAAAAAAATGAGAGGAATCGTAAAATTATTGGACGCCAAAATCGAAGCGCACGGGTATGATAGAGGCAAGGTAAGCGCTTTAATCAACATTAGTTGATCAAACAAACGGATTGTGGCGGAAGGAAGGAGCGATTACCTGCAGAGAGCAAATATTCATTGTGAATTTTATCACATGCGACGTTTCTTGTAAATGAAAATCACTCCGAGTCCGTACCTACGAAAGCAGGCGTTCCAATTGATCGCATCGGCTTTGCGTCCTGCCGAGGAGAAACGAATCAGAACTGTAGCAGCCAAGAAGAAGCATCAGGGACGATGCAGCGACTGCCGTAAAAAAGCGACTGCCGCTTCATCGAAAGGTTTCGCCAATTCCCTATATATCGGAGGAAACGAGCGATGAATCATCTACCCGATCCTAAAAAGCTTGGCGACTCGACCCGCGAAGGGGGTGCGGAGGATCTAATAAGCCGAAGCGACGGTTACGAACCAGGTTTACACCCAGCATGGTAAGCAATGTAGCGGTCTCGCTTGTCAATCTGGCCAGACATTCTTCGCTAACGCGGCCCGACTATGGCATTACGTTCGTCGGCAACTCCAACATCCGGCTGCTCTTATCCAACCTGGACATGTTCGGTGCGGGGAAAGGGTTAACGAGCCCGGCAGGGTACAACATCGTAGACGGGAAAATTTTATCCGGCTCCTCCAGTTTCAATAAGTCGGTTCCGTATCCGAAAAAAAATATGCTTAAAAACGGGAGCCATTTCGTAAAAGGGATCGGTTCGGACGACATCCCGCTGTATTGGCACAAAACTGGGGGAACGATGACGGTTTATTACTTGACGAACGGCAATATGAAACTGGCAACGGTGGACGCTTATCCCAGAAACGAAGGCATTGTCCAAAGCTGCACGTTGACCGAAGCCGGGAGTTATCGGGTTGTCGTAAAGGCTGCGAATCCGAATCCGCGTTCAGGATTGCTTGTGAGAAAGTGGAACGCCGGGAAAACGAATGCCGTGGAAAATACGCCTCTCTTCGATCAGGACGGCTTCTGCAAGCTCGATCTGACCGGCGTCTTGGCGAATGAAAGTGTCGATGTGCTGATTCATCCGGGAACGACGGCAGGAGATGCGATCGAGATCGAGTACGCTTTGCTGGTGAAGGGGACTGCATGGTACGACTACAGACCTGTCCCGTCAGGACTGCCGGCACAGCAGGAATTTACGCTGCAAGGCGTCGCCGCTCCCACGTTCTCTCCCCATTACGTCGGCGAACAGTATATCGACACCGCGAATAGAATCGTGTACACGGCGACAGGTACGTCTACCGGCTCGGATTGGGTGCAAAGCCGGGGAAGCCTGGGGCTGCATGCCGCGCTGTCACCCGCGGACGGACTGGCTCATACGTACGGAGCTGCGCTAACGGTTGCGCCGGCGGCAGGCTTTTCCGGCATCGAACTTGCGAAAGTAAAAATCGGCTGGGACGGAACGTTCGGTCCGGGTCAAACCGATACGATAAAATTTCGCTGCGAGTATAGCGATTCCACGAACGTTTTCATGGAAAAATCGGCGGCGGCTGCGGGGGAAGAATGGTTAACGGATGACGAAATCGCGGGCTTCATTAAAGACGGCGCGGTTCTCGTTTCCGTAAAGGTGTATGCCAAATCGTCCCTGCCGGGCGGCGTAACCAAGACGGTACGGCTTGTAGGGTGTTCCAGATAAATCATTCGAAACAAGGGGGTTCGACTATGAAAAAACATACAGTATTGTCTATCGCATTTTTGCTGGCGGCCGCTTCTTTGACGGGCTGCGGCAGCAAGTCGGGGAGCAGCGGGGAACCGCAAGCCGCCAAAGCAAACGATAAACCGATTGAAATCGTGTTTTCCGGCATTCCGCTCACAGAAGCCGAATTTGAAACGCAGTTCGGCAAGCCGATTCACGACAAGTTCCCGCATATTACGGCGAAATTTATCCCGCCGGGCAAAGGCACGGAACTAAAAGATCTGGTCAGCGCCGGAACGCAGCTCGACGTTTACATGACCGCGACGGTTAACCTGCCGATGTTCCTAGACATGAAGCTGGATCAAAACTTGAACGAGCTAATCAAGAAATACAATTACGATCTAAGCAAGCTGGAGCCGAGAGCGATCCAGTCGATGAAGGATATGACTTCCGATCAGCGGGTATTTGCGATTCCTTATCAGAATGCGTCGCTGGGTTACGTTCTTTACTATAACAAGGATTTGTTCGACAAATTCGGTGTCTCCTATCCGAAGGACGGCATGACCTGGGACGACGCATACGAACTGGCCAAACGGTTGACACGGATCGAGGGCGGTATCCAGTACCGGGGATTCAGCGCCAACTGGTCGAATATTTTCGTCATCAACAACCAACTGAGCTTGCCGGTATTGGACGCCAGCGATAAAGCGGTCATTCAAACGGATGCTTGGAAAATGGTGTTTAACAATATTAAGCGTTTCTATGAAATTCCGGGCAACGGAGTGACGGTAGACAATCTTCCGGACAAGGTGCAGGAAGGCGATTTCCTGACCGGAACCGTAGCGATGACGGTTGGAGGGGGAGCGGCCGCGGCCGCGGATAAAGCGATCAGCTTCGATTATGTGGCGCTTCCTACTTACAAAGAGGCGCCACAAACAGGAACCAAGTCGGCCGCAAGATATTTGCTGCCAACCAATACGAGTAAGTATAAAGATGATGTGTTCCAAGTCGTCGCGTTCCTGACATCCGATGAATATCAGCTAAATGCGTCCAAGGATGGGCGGTCAACGGCACTGCAAAGCAAAGAAATTCAACAAACGTACATGCAAAACAACCCGAAATTAAAAGACAAAAACAACTACGCTTACTTCTATAATAAGCCATCGGCCGCTGCGAAGATGAATCCGGAACTGATCAGCCTGAACCCGTATTTGTTCCCGGCAGGGGAGCTGGCGAAGGTCTTACTCGGCGAGAGCGATGTTGCGACCGCACTTCGCACGGCTGAGGAAAAATTGAATCAGGCCGTAGTGGCCAGGAAGAAGCAATAAATGAACGAGCAGCGATTAAGCCATAGCGAATTGTTGAAGCTGAAAAGATGGAATACGCCGACCGTCTATAACGGCTGGGAAGCCATTACGAAGCATGACATTACGAAAGGGTTCAACTTGGAAGAGACGCGGGATTATATGCCGCAAATGGGACCGATGGCCGGTTATGCGGTAACGGTGCAAATCGAACCGGGAAACCCGGCCCATGCGAAAAATAACCCGACGGCATGGAGCGAATACAGACATTATGTGGCCGGCGTGCCCGGCCCCAAAATCGTCGTCGTTCAAGATTTGGACTCTCCCCGTGTGGTCGGCGCGTTTTGGGGAGAAGTGAACAGCAATATTCACCGCGCCCTGGGCTGCGTCGGAACGATCACCGACGGGGCGGTCCGCGACCTCGACGAAATGACGAACGCCGGCTTTAAGGCGCTTGCCCGCCGATTGTGCGTCGGCCATGCGTTCAGCACGCCGGTCCGCTGGGGCTGCGACGTCGAAGTATTCGGCTGTACGGTCCGGCCGGGTCAGCTCATTCATGCGGATAAGCACGGTTTCATAGCTATTCCGCAGGAAGACGAGCGCCGCTTGCTGAACGCCGCCCGCTTCATGGACGACAACGAATGCGATACGCTGATTCCCGCGGCGAGAAGTTCGTCCGGCGTGTCCGTTCGGGAACTTCTTGAGGCGATCGATGCCGCTGGAAGCCGATTCGGCATCCGGGCCAAACAAGCTTACGGCAATAGCGGAGAATGGTACAACGATTCTAACTAAAGAGAAAACGTACAAACGGATAGGACAGGTGAAAGCATGTTTTCAGTCGATTCATTTTACGGCATTATTCCGGCGCTCCTGACGCCGTACGACCCATCGGGAGCCATAAGCGAGCAGGCGACCCGCAGGCTGGTCCGGCATTTGCTGGAGAAGGGCGTTAACGGTTTCTATGCGGGGGGAAGCACAGGCGAAGGCTTGCTGCAATCGAGCGAAGAGCGCGAGCGGTTTCTGGACATTATCGTTGACGAAGTCCGGGGAGCCGTTCCCGTTATCGCCCATGTCGGAGCATTGGATACGGCGACCTGCATCAGGCTGGCGAAATACGCGGAACGCGCTGGAGCCGACGCGGTATCGTCGGTCGCCCCGTTTTACTATAAGCACGGCCAGGAGCAGGTTCGCGGCCACTATCTCGATATTGCGATGGCAGCGGATATACCGCTTATCCTGTATCATATTCCCGACTTGACGGGCGTCCGGTCTACCGTGCGATTTTACCGGGAACTGGCGGAGTCGGACAAAATCGTCGGCGTCAAATATACGGCCAAGGATACGTTCGAGCTGCAGCAGCTGATCGAAGCGTGCGGACCGGATTTCCGCGTGTTCAACGGGCCGGACGAAAGCTTGCTGGCCGGACTTGCCGTAGGCTGCTGCGGCGCCATCGGCAGCACGTACAACATGATGCCGGAATTGTTCGTAGAGCTGTATCAGACATTCCAGGCGGGCGCCATCGGCGAGGCGCGTAGTCTGCAAGCGCAGGCGAACCGGGTCATTGCCGAGCTGCTGAAATACGACTTCATTTCCTTCGAGAAAGAAATACTGCGTCTGCAGGGAATCGACGTCGGTTTGCCGCGCAAGCCGCTCCAGCAGCTGACGGACGAAGAGCGGGCGCATATTGGCGCATTTGCACGGCAATTCGCCATTCTCGGCATCGGCGGCGCAGCGACGGAACGGTCTGCGTAAATGTGGCCCGGGAATAAGGAGGAAGGAACCATGATCGAATATGTAACGGTAGCCGAAGCGGGGGCGGGCAATCCGCGAAACGATACGGCCAGCATCATGCCGCTGAATAACGGCCGGCTGCTGCTCGTTTGGCATAAGTACGAGGACAGTCCGGGAGGAGGAAGCGATTTCGGTCTTTGCCGCATTTACTCGAAAATTTCGCGGGACGGCGGAAGGAGCTGGGGCGAGGAAACGATGCTCATCGACGTCATGGCGGGAGATCATAACGTACAGGCACCCGGCTTGACGAGGCTTCCTTCCGGCGATTTGCTGCTGCATTGCCTTCGCGGGCATAATGGCGCCAGCAGCTCGAGCATGTGTTTGTTCCGCTCGAGCGACGACGGCCTCACATGGCGCGAAGCCGGAAGCGTATGGGAGCGAAGCGAGGGACAATGGCTGCAAGGCGGCGCGAATCATATGAACGTCCTCGCGGACGGACGCCTGCTGCTGCCATTTCACTTCGGCACCGGGCATCAAGGGAGCCAGCACAATACGATCGGCTGCTTCCTTAGCGACGATGAGGGGCGGAGCTGGCGGCAGGCGGACTCCGTGGTCGATTTGCCGATGCGGGGGGCGATGGAAGCATCCGTTGCCGAGCTTGCGGACGGCAGGCTGATCATGTCGATCAGGACGCAGCTCGGAGCCGTGTTCCTGTCCCATTCGGGGGATCGCGGAGAGACATGGTCGCTACCGCAAACGTCCGGCGTACCGGCTCCCGAATCCTGCACCTGTCTCAGAACGATTCCTTCCACCGGAGATCTTGTGCTGTTTTATAACGGCAGCCAGTACGATCCGGCCAGACACCACTTTGGGCTGCGTACGCCGCTGTCGGCAGCGCTGTCCCACGACGGGGGGAGCACATGGCGCAAAATCGGAGATATCGAGAACGGCCCGTACGAATATATGAATCTGAACTGCCGGATGACGGAAAGGGGAGGCGCCCTGCTGACGTACGCGAAAGTGGAGGACCCGCAGCTCGTGCACAGCGACGGCAGTCTGCCGTTCAAACGAAAGGGTCTCGATTTGTGCCTCGCTTTGATCGAGCCGGAATGGTTTTATTGAATATCGGTTTGGCGAATAATGTACACACAGAAAACCCCGACCTTCTACAAGTCGGGGTTTTGCATGCTGGGCTATGGGCGGCTGCTCGGCGTTTGGCGTGGCGCTTTGGCCTCGCAGCCTTACAGCCGGTGCTCAAGCCGGTACATCTTCGGCGTCGTGCCGCAGTTGTTTTTGAACACGCGGCTTAAAGTAAAAACCGTTCTGGTAGCCGCAGCATTCGGAGATTTGATCCAGCGTCAAATTCGTCTCTACGAGCAGTTTCTTCGCCTTTTCCAGACGCAGCGCGGTGGCGTATTGATCGGCGTCGTTCCGAGCTCCGTCTGGAATTTGTGGCACAGCTGCATGCGGCTGACGCCGAGCGAGCCGGCGATCGTTTGCAGGCTGAACCGCTCGAACGCTTGCTCCCGAATCAGCTGCGTTGCTTTTTCGATCAGCGGATCGGACGAACGGGGCGGCTCCGCCGACGGCAGCTGTTCCGTTTGCTCGCAGATCTGCAGCATATATGGTGCAAATGATGGTTTCGGCGGATCATGCTCCAGCGCTCGTCCAGGAAGTTGTGACGCTTCATGGCGGCGTAATCGTCCGTCAGCTTGTCGGTGTCGCGCATGCTCACCTTCCCGACGGGAAGCCGCTCCAGCCGCAGCGGGTCGATCTCGTTCACGATTCGCTCGGCGGCATGCGCGGCGGGATGGGATTGCTCGGTGCGGGACGTTCCGCTCGAAGAGCTGCGCGAGCAGTTAGAGCGGTTCGGTGCGATCGTACCGGACGTTCCAGTAGTCGCAAACAAGCGGCAGCATTCAGATCAATAACTTGGGTTGACACGAACGGCCCGTCTTTCGCCGTAAAGACGGGCTTTTTCGTATGTAGTTAAAATCGGCATACTCCCGGTTAAAATCGGTGGATCGGCATCTCGCCTGACCGCACCGCCGCCCGGTTTGGTGGCGTTCGCCTCATTTGGTTGCATTCGGTGCATAGCATGTTCCGGCCACGGGGGCCATAATAGGGCTCAAACACGACCGAAAGGAGGTCCCTCATGAATACGCAAACCGGGGCGCAGGCGCCGCCCGGCCGCAGGACGGCAAACAAATCGCAATGGATGAAAGACGTAGCCAAAGACCGATGGCTGTATTTGATGGCATTGCCCGGCATCGTTTACTTCCTTATTTTCAAATACGTGCCGATGTACGGGATCATAATGGCATTTCAGGATTTCAAGCCGCATCTCGGCTTCATGGACAGCCATTGGGTCGGGCTCAAACATTTCCAGCGTTTTTTCGGTGAAGACCAGTTCTGGATGCTGTTTCGCAACACGTTTCTGCTCGCGATATACAATTTGGTTTTCTTTTTCCCGCTGCCGATTATTTTGGCGCTCATGCTGAACGAGGTACGGTTCGACAAGTTCAAACGGTTCGTTCAAACGTTGGTGTACATTCCCCATTTCGTGTCGTGGGTCGTCGTCGTCGGCATTTTCTACATGCTGTTTACGACCGAGGGCGGGGCCGTCAACGAGCTGCTATATGCGGCGACGGGACAGAAGATTCCGTTTCTGCTCGAGCCGGGGTGGTTCCGTACGATGATTGTCAGCCAAACCGTTTGGAAGGAGGTCGGTTGGGGGACGATTATTTTTCTGGCGGCGCTTGCCGGGGTCGATCTGCAATTGTACGAGGCGGCCCGGATGGACGGCGCCGGCAGATGGCGGCAGCTGTGGCATATTACGCTGCCCGCAATCCGCAGCACGATCGTCATCCTGTTCATTCTTCGGCTCGGCAGCTTCCTGGACTCCGGCTTCGAGCATATTTTCCTGATGCTGACCGCAACGAATCGGGAGGTCGGCGAAGTGTTCGACACGTACGTGTATGTGAAAGGGCTTACCCAAGGCCAGTTCAGCTATAGCGCGGCGGTAGGTTTGTTCAAGTCGGTCGTCGGTCTGCTGCTTGTCGTGTCGTCCAATTGGCTGGCCAAGCGGTTTGGGGAAGAAGGCATTTACTAAGGGGCGGCGAAAGGAGAGGAAGTCATGACTCATGATAAAACGCGAAGCAGCCGCATCTTCGACGCGGTCAATTACACGCTGCTCGTCATCATCGCGCTGACTTGCATCGTCCCGTTCGTATACGTGCTGGCCGTCTCGTTTACGGCTCCGCATATCGTCGCGCAGGGCGGGTTTATTTTGTACCCGAAGGAATTTTCGCTTGCCGCTTACCGGTATATTTTCTCCACCAGCACGCTTGTGCGCAGTATGGGCGTTTCCATCTATATCACGACGCTCGGGACGCTGATCAATCTGGTTCTCACCTCGCTGCTGGCTTACCCGTTGTCCCGTCGGACGCTGCGGGGGCGCAAGGCGATGATGCTGGGCGTGCTGTTCACGATGTTGTTCAGCGGCGGCCTCATCCCGACGTATTACGTGGTCAAGTCGCTGCATATGATCGACACGCTGTGGTCGCTAATGATCCCGACGGCAATCAGCGCGTTCAACCTCATTATTTTAAAAAACTTTTTTCAGCAAATTCCGGATGGCTTGGAGGATTCGGCGAAGATTGACGGATGCAACGATGTGGGCATCCTGATTAAAATCGTGCTTCCGCTGTCGCTTCCGGCGATCGCCACCTTCGGATTGTTTTACGCCGTTGACCATTGGAACCGCTACTTCAACGCCATTATGTACATTAATGACAACAACAAGTGGCCGGTGCAAGTATTGCTGCGGGAGATCGTCATTAACGCCAGCAGCCGAATCGGCGACACGAACATCGAAGAGATGTACATCCAGCCGCTGACGATCAAAATGGCCGTCATCGTGTTCGCTACATTGCCGATTATCGTCGTATTCCCGTTTTTGCAAAAGCATTTTGCCAAGGGAGTCATGCTCGGTTCGGTAAAAGGATAACATTTTATTCGGGAGGTCGTTTCATGAAAGCCTATAAGAAGCTTGTCCCTTTATCCGCGGTTGTCGTCGCGGCCTCAATGCTGACTGTCGCTTGCAGCAATTCCGGCAAAACGGATGCTAACCCGCCCGCTCCGGCTTCCACTGCGGAAGCGCCGCTTGCGCTAAGCATCGCCATCGCGCAGGTCGGGGATATTCCCGCGAAGGGAAGCGCGGTCGAGCAGGCCATCGAGAAATATACGAATACGAAGCTGGACATCCAATGGATTCCCAGCGCCGCCTACAACGATAAAGTGAACGTGATGCTCGCTTCGAACGAAATGCCGAAGGTGCTGAAGGTCAACCAATCTCCGGGCGTCGTTAATGCGATCGAATCGGGGCTGTTCTGGGAAATCGGCCCGCTGCTCCAAAACTACAAAAACATGAGCGCGCAAAACGGGCAATTTTTCCAGAACATCTCCGTAGAGGGCAAAATATACGGGGTGCCGCTGTACCGCAATATGGGACGGGGGGCTATCGTATACCGCAAAGACTGGCTCGATGCTCTCGGCTTGTCTGTTCCGAAATCGATCGACGGTTGGTACGAGGTGGCGAAGGCATTGACGCTGAACGACCCGGACAAGAACGGCAAGAACGATACGTACGGTATCGTGCTCAACAAAACGTACAACCAAGGGGCTGCTTCCATGCTGACCCGGTTGGCGGTGGCGATGGGCGGCGTCAACAAATGGAGCGTGGACAAGGACGGGAATTTCACCCCCGAATTTATGACCAAGGAGTTCACCGACGTATTGAAGCTGTTCCGGCGCCTGTACGAGGAAAAGTTGCTTAACCAGGATTTTGCGGTGCTCGATGCCACGGAGGCGGAAAAAATGTTCGATACGAGCCGCGTCGGCATCCGCTTCGCCGTGGCCACCAACGGCAAAAGCCAGCAGGACCGTCTGACGAAGACGACGCCCGCCGCCGTGGTCGATGTGGCCAACTTCGAAGGTCCGCAAGGCATCCGCATCTCTTCCGAGAACGGCAACAACGGCTTCCTCGTCATTCCGAAATCGTCGGTTAAGACGGAAGCGGAGCTGAAGCGGGTACTCGGCTTTCTCGACAAGCTGATGGACCCGGAGATGTCGACGCTGCTGCTGCGCGGCATCGAAGGCACGCATTACGGGAAGACGAGCGACAACCGGCTCGAGTTTATCGGCGACGGCTTCAACGTATTCCAGCGCGAGGTAAAGCCGTACCGGGATAACTTTCCGGTACTGGAAGGCTATAACGTCGCTCCGCTGAAGGATGTGCCGATCGGGGAAAAGGGAACGAAGATGGAGTCGGACGGCATCAAATATATCGTCTCCAACCCGGCCTTGACGCTGACGTCGACGACGTTATCCGAAAGAGGCCAGGAGCTGGAGCAGCAGATCAACGACGCCCAGACCAAATACATTATGGGTAAAATCGACGATGCGGCCTACCAGGACGAAATCGCCAAATGGAAAAAAGCCGGCGGCGACAAAATTATGGCCGAATACAAGGCCTCCTACGTGAAGCTGAAAAAGTAAAAGGTCCTCTTAAAGACCGGATGAGTCGGAACCGATCGATCGGCTGCCTGGCCAATAAACCTCCAAAACCGTTGTGAGCAGAAGGGGCAGGCAGCGTCTATGAACCTTGCGAGGTTTTCTGTATGAATATCCTTAGCGATATTCATCTTTTTTTTGTTGAACTTGGAAACGAACAACGATGTTTGGGGCGAGGACCACTTCGACTATACTGTAGATAAGGAAGCTGGTATTTGTAAATATTATTTCAAGCAACAGGAAATATCCACGGAATGTCGAATACTGTCCAACGTGGTGAAACCTTAGGAAAAGAAGGACGGAATCTAATGATCGAGTTTAAGCATGTGAAAAAGGTGTACGCGAATGGAACGATTGGATTGAACGATATCGACCTGACGATCGGCAAAGGAGAATTCGTCGTAATCGTCGGCTTGTCCGGCGCGGGAAAATCGACGATGCTGCGATCGATCAACCGGCTGCACGACATATCGGAAGGCGAGATTTTGATCGAAGGCAAGTCCATTACGGCGGCGAAGGGCGAGAGCCTGCGCAAGATGCGCCGCGGCATCGGCATGATATTCCAAAGCTTCAATTTGGTGAAACGGTCCACCGTACTGCGCAACGTGCTGTCCGGTCGCGTCGGCTACCACTCGACGCTGCGAACGATGTTTGCACTGTTTCCGAAGCACGATATCGATCTGGCGATGAAGGCGCTGGAGCGCGTCAATATTGCCGAGAAAGCCTACGTGCGCGCCGACCAGTTGTCCGGCGGCCAGCAGCAGCGCGTCTCCATCGCCCGGGCGCTGGCGCAGGAAGCCAAGATTATATTGGCGGACGAGCCGGTGGCATCGCTGGACCCGCTAACGACGCGGCAGGTTATGGACGATTTGAAGCGGATCAATCAGGAGCTCGGTATTACCACGATCGTGAATCTGCACTTTATCGACCTGGCTCGCGAATACGCGACGCGGATTATCGGCTTGCGAGCCGGACAGGTCGTGTTCGACGGCCCGGTCGCCGAGGCGACGGATGAGGCGTTCGCCGATATATACGGTCGCGCCATCAAGCGGGACGAGCTGTTGGGAGGCGGTACGCATTGAAATCGCCCGCACCGGTCACCCGTCCTTCCCGTATGAAGTTGTACAGCTGGCTCGTCGTGCTGCTCGTCTTGTTCATCGGCAGCGCCTATCAGACGGAAGCGACATTGACCAAGCTGTTTACCGGAACGCCGCAAATCTGGTCTTTTATTAAGGAAATGTTTCCGCCGGACTGGTCGTTCACCCCTAAAGTATGGAAGCCGATGAAGGAAACGCTGCAGATGGCGATTATCGGCACACTGCTTGGCGCCGTGTTCGCTTTCCCGACCGCTTTGATCGCGGCGCGGAACGTCACGAGTACCCCGTGGCTGTATTACCCGGCCCGGCTGATCATGAACCTGCTGCGGACGATACCGGATTTGCTGTACGCGGCCTTGTTCGCCGTAATCGTCGGATTCGGTCCTACGGCGGGGACGCTCGCGCTGTTTTTCTTTACTTACGGCATTATTTCGAAGATGGCGTACGAATCGGTAGAAGCGATCGACCCCGGACCGCTCGAGGCGATGACGGCGGTCGGGGCCAATAAGCTGCAATGGATCCGCTTTGGCGTGCTGCCGCAGGTAGCTCCTACGTTTTTGGCGCATCTGCTGTATACGTTCGAGGTCAGCATCCGCGCCTCCGCCATTCTCGGTCTAGTCGGGGCCGGGGGCATCGGGTTGCTGCTCAAAAACGTGCTTGACCTGTTCCGCTACGATCAGGCCGTCGTCTTGATTCTGATGACGCTTGTCGTCGTAATCGTGATCGATACGATCAGCACGCGCCTTCGGACGCTCTTGCTTAAGGGCGCGAAGAGGCCGCTGCGGCCTTCGGCCAGCCGCTGGGGCTGGATCGCCGGTATCGGGGTGACGGTGCTGCTCGTCGTCTGGTCTTTGGCCGGTCTGGAATTCCAAGGCATTCAGGAGACGGCCAAGGTTATGTCCAAAGCGATGATCAGGGGATTGCTGCATCCAGACTGGAACTACGTATGGCTCCCGGAAGGCGAGGACTTGGTTCGCAACCTGCTGATGACGCTGTCCATCTCGTATCTGGGCAATATCGTATCGATGATCATTTGCGTGCCGCTCGCCTTCTGGGCCGCGGCGAATATGAGCCGTTCCCGGCTCGTATCGGGTAGCGGCAAAATCGCCCTGAGCATTATCCGTACCGTACCGGAAGTCATTATGGCGATTGTGTTCATCAAAGCCGTAGGACCCGGCGCTTATGCGGGTGTGCTAGCGCTGGGCGTTCACTCCATAGGCATGCTCGGCAAGCTGTATGCCGAGGCGATCGAAAATATGGACATGGGGCCGAGCGAGGCGCTCACCGCGTGCGGCGCCAACCGCTGGCAGACGCTGTCGTTCGCGGTCATTCCGCAGGTGCTGCCGGATTTCCTGTCCTATGCGCTGTTCCGCTTCGAGATCAACGTCCGTTCGGCGACGCTGCTCGGGATTATCGGTGCGGGCGGGATCGGTACGCCGCTGATCTTCGCCATTAACGGCTATAGCTGGTCCCGCGTAGGCATTATTCTGATCGGGATCATCGTTACGGTGTCGATCATCGACTACATCTCCGGGTCGCTGCGCAAACGAATCGTGTAAAACAAAGAGGCGGGGCCGTATGCGGGCCCCGCCTTTATTTGTATCGGTCAGAAGTTCATATAAAGAAACAGCCGCACCGAGCGCGATAGCGCGCGTCGGGAACGGCTGTTTTCAGTTCGGCTGCTTACTTGCCGCTAAGCTGCTTATTGGCGTCGCGAACGAGGTTGAAGTTTTCGTCTTTGCCTTCGACGTAGCCTTTATGCGTGTATACGTCGAAAATAATTTTTTGGCCTTCCGTGTCTTTGCCGATGGCGATAAAGGCGTCGGAAATTTTCTTCTTCCATTCTGCGCTCATGTCCGGGCGTACGGCGATCGTATCGTTCGGAATTTTATCCGTAAAGGAAAGCACCCGCGTTTTTTGCATAACGTCCGGAACGTCCTTTTGCATTTGCGCGCGAATGTCTTGGAACACGGCGACAGCATCGACTTGACCGTTCAGCAGGGCGATAACCGCTTTGTCGTGGCCTTGGAACTGTACGCCGGTCACGTCGGATACCGGGTCGACCCCGTTCTTCTTCATCAGGAGAGCCGGGTACGTGTAGCCTGCGGCGGACGTCGTTCCTTGCCAGCCGATCTTCTTGCCCTTGAGATCCTTGATTTCCTTGATCGGCGAGTCGGCTTTGACGACGATCATCGCCTTATAGGAGTCTACCAGTTCGGTGGTAGGCTGTCCGGTTTTATCGTCGACGCCGAAGCGTGTCGCTTGCAGCAGCAGATCGGCCGCTTTCTTCGTGTCATGGGCGACTACGTAGTTGGTCGGAGGAAGAAACCCGATATCTACTTGCTTGGCGGACATGGCCTCGATAACGGTGTTGTAGTCCGTCGATACGCTCACCTTGACCGGGATGCCGAGCTTGTCCTGAAGCAGTTTCTCCAGCGGCTTGGCTTTCGCTTCCAGCGTCTCCGCATTTTGCGAAGGAACGAATTGCACTTTCAATTCTTTGGGGGTGTATCCTGCAGCAGCCGGAGTTTTGCCCGAATCGGCCGGTGCGGTTTCCTTCTTGGCACAGCCTACTGCAAGACCGGCTGCCAGAATAACCGAGATGCCGATGGCGGAAGCTTTCTTGAACATTTTTTGTCCTCCCTTTTTTTCCCTAACATCAAGGTAATGCAGAACATAGCATATCACAAATTGGACGTGCTGGGTACAGTCCCTGTGTAAAATTGTCGTAAATCGGCAACGATTGTAAAGTTCCGAATGCCCTGCTATAGTGGGATGAGAACGAATCGCAGGAGGGAATCCGCTTTGCCGAACGGGAATAACGTCGTCCGCCTTGTACTGATGGAAACAAGTGACCTGCATGGTAGTATGTTGCCCATTCAATACGCAAATAATGAGTATAATGAAGTCGGATTCGCTAAGGTAGCCACGCTCATTCGCCGGGAGCGAGAGCGTGCCGAGAGCGAAGGCGGGCTGCTGCTCGCGATCGACAACGGAGACTTGATCCAAGGTACGCCGCTTGCTTACCATCATGCCCGGATCGACAATATCCCGGGTAATCCAATGGTGCTCGCCCTGAACCGGCTCGGTTATGACGGGGCGGTTATAGGCAATCACGAATTCAACTACGGCATGACCGTACTCGATAAAGCGGTGAAGGAATCCCAGTTTCCCTGGCTGTCGGCCAATATTGTCAAAACCGGCACGCAGGAGCCTTATTTCGGCACCCCCTATTTCGTCCGTCATTGCGGCGGCGCCAAAATAGCCGTGCTCGGACTGACGACCCCTTACATCCCGAATTGGGAAAATCCGCAAAATATCGAAGGACTTTCTTTTCTCGACGCGGTCGAATCGGCCAAGCGCTGGGTAGCCTTTTTGCGCGAAGAGGAGCGGGCCGATGTCGTGATCGTCTCGTATCACGGAGGATTCGAGAACGATCCGGATACCGGAGAGCCCTCGGAAGCTGCTACGGGTGAAAACCAAGGCTACCGGCTGTGCATGGAGGTACCCGGTATCGATGTGCTGCTTGCCGGTCATCAGCATCGCGAAGTTTCCGGGAAATCGATCAATGGAGTGACCATCTTGCAGCCCGGCTATCTGGGCCAGGTGGTCGGTTTAGTGAAGCTCACGCTTGTGCAGGATGCAGGCGGATGGACCGTTGCGGAGAAAACGTCGGAGCTGCTTTCCGTGGCGGGAGTCGAGCCCGATCCGGAAGTGGTGGAGCTGTGCGGACCGTACGAGAAAGCGACCCAGCAATGGCTCGATACGCCGATCGGCTCGATCGAGGGCGACATGACGGTCGGCGATCCGATGCAGATCCGCATGAAGGACAACGCGCTGATCGAATTCATCAATAAAGTGCAGATGGAGACGTCGGGCGCCACGATATCCAACACGGCTCTGTTTACCGACGAGTCGCCGGGGTTTCCTCCCCATGTAACGATGCGCCATATCGTCTCGAACTACATTTACCCGAATACGCTCAAAGTGATCTGCATTACCGGCCGCGACATGCGTGCCGCGCTGGAACGGAACGCGGAATATTTTATATTGGACGGCAGCGGTCGACCGGCGATTAATCCGAAATTTTCGCTGCCTAAGCCGCAGCATTACAATTACGACATGTGGGAAGGGATCGACTATACACTCGATATCTCGCGTCCCGAAGGAAGCCGCGTCGTTCGCCTCGCATACCGGGGCGAGCCTGTCGATCCAGATAAGGAGTACGACGTGGCGATGAACAATTACCGGGCCGGGGGCGGCGGAGACTATACGATGTTTCAAGGGAAGCCGGTCGTCAAGGATATCCCGACAGACGTCTCCGAATTGATCGCCAACTACATTCTGGAGAGGAAGACGGTTGTCGCCACGGTAGACGGCAATTGGGAAGTGATTGTCGGGAACTGAGCCTTGAAGAGCTTTCTTGAAGAATCCGTAATCCTGACGATAAGCGATAGAAGAGTCACGAACTGTTAATAAAGACGACTCCGGAACCACGAATGCACGTGGGGATGGGGCGTCTTTTTTTGAACTTGTTTCCACATATTGAATACGACCATCGGATGAAGGCAGATTATAGGGAGGAACTCTACTCTGAACCGGAAAAAAGAAGTTGACCCTTCAGGGTTCATTTCGTAAAATCAATATGATGATTAATGTTTAACATACTGAACTTCTAATATAAGGGGAGAAACGTCTTGAAATTACGCAGCAGCGAGTGGTTCGAGAACGAGAACGCCGAATTGACGTTTCAGCACCGCTCCGCCATGAGAGCCATGGGGCACGACCCGGAATCGTTCGTCGGCAAGCCTATTATCGGCATATTCAATGCTTGGAACGATTTCAACAGCTGCAACTATCCGCACAAGGAATTGGTCGAGCATGTGAAGAGAGGCGTGCTGCTCGCGGGCGGCTACCCGATCGAAATGCATACGATTTCAACCCCGGCCGATTTTATGAAGCCGTCCGATCTGATGTACCGCAACCTGCTGTCCATGGACGTGGAGGAAAGCATCCGTTCCCAGCCGATTGACGGCGTAGTGCTGCTGTGCGAATGCGACAAGACGGTTCCGGGCCAGTTGATGGGTGCGGCTAGCGTCGATCTGCCCGCGCTGCAGCTGGCAGCCGGTCACCGCTCTTCGGGAAGTTTCCGCGGCAAGACCGTCAATTACGGTACGGACCTGTGGAAATATTCCGACGACTACAAAGCGGGGCTGCTGTCCGACGAAGAATGGCAGGAGCTGGAGAAGTCCATATCGTGCAGCTTGGGCGGCTGTCCGGTTATGGGCACCGCTTCGACGATGAAGAGCATGTCCGAGATGCTCGGCATGATGCTTCCGGGCAGCTCGAGCATTCCAGCTACCCACGCATCCCGCAAAATGGCCGCCGAAGCGACGGGCCGCCGCGTCGTCGAGATGGTTCGGGAAAACTTGACGCCCTCGAGGCTGATGACGGAAGAAGCGTTCCGCAATGCGATCAAGTTGCTGGCCGCAATCGGCGGCTCGACCAATGCCGCGCTTCATTTGACGGCCATTGCCGGAAGGCTGGGCATCCGGATTCCGATTGAGAGCTACGAGGAATGGACGGAGGGCATTCCGCTGATCGTCAACCTGCAGCCAAGCGGCTTGCACAGCATGGACGACTTTTACAAAGCCGGGGGCTTGCGCAAAGTGGTACGCAATCTGCTGCCGCTGCTCGATTCGGATTGCTTGAGCTGTACGGGCGAGACGATTGGGGTTGTCTACGGCCGGGCAATGCCGGGCTTTCCCGATGCGGACGAGATCATCTCGACGCTGGACGCGCCGTTCAAGGACAAGTCCGGCCTGGCGATTCTCAAAGGCAATCTGGCTCCAAGCGGGGCGGTCATCAAGAAGTCCGCTGTTTCGCCCGAGCTGTTCAAGCATCGCGGACAAGCGGTCATCTTCGACGGCTATGAGGAGATGCTGGACCGGATCGACAGCGACGATCTGGACGTGACGGCGGAGAGCGTGCTCGTGCTGAGAAATTGCGGGCCTGTCGCCATGGGCATGCCCGAATGGGGTTCGATTCCGATTCCCGAGAAGCTGCTGAAGCAAGGCGTCCGCGATATGGTGCGGATCAGCGACGCGCGGATGAGCGGCACCAGCTACGGGGCGGTTATTTTACACGTGGCGCCGGAAGCGGTTATCGGCGGCCCGCTGGCTATCGTTCAGGACGGCGACTGGATCGAGCTCGACCTGGAGCGGTCCTCGCTCCGTCTCGATCTGAGCGACGCCGAGATCGCTTCGCGCCTCGCGAACTGGTCCCGTCCGGAGCCGATGCATAAGCGCGGGTATCCGCGGCTGTTTGCCGAGCATGCTTTGCAGGCGCCGGAAGGGTGCGATCTGGATATTTTGCGGCCGAACAACAAGGAAGAAGCCAAGTTCGTTCCGCCAATCGTCGGAAGAGGCTAATGCAGGGGCAAGGATAGTCCTTGCCGTCCACGGAAGAAAAGGAGCCGACCGCCATGAAAGGGCGAAGGTGATTAGGGAGAGGTGTAGCTATCATGTCCGATCTGCACAACAACGTCCGGGTAGACCGCATCGTGCAAGACGTTCTGGAGCTGGTGCGCATACCGAGCGTTACGGGGGATTGCCGGGAGGTTGCCGCCCGGTTCGAGCAAATGCTGCAAGAGGTCGGCTGCACGGTCGAACGCCACGAATTTTATCCGAACAATCCGACCTTGGTCGCCGTCTTCGGTGAGGGGAACGAAGGCAAGACGATTTTATTCAATGGACATATGGACGTGATTCCGCTCGCTCATGCCGAAGCCGAAGTACGCGACGGACGCGTATACGGAAGAGGCACCAACGATATGAAAGGCTCCTTAGCCTGCATCCTCGAAGTGCTGCGCGTGCTGAAGGAGTCGAATGCAAGGTTGCCCGGACGGCTGATGATCGTGTCCAACAGCCTGCACGAAAGCCCTGGCGGCCGCGGCGAGGACTTGATCGCCCTGACGGAGCGTGTGCCGCTGAAGGCCGACGCCGTCGTCGTCATGGAAGGAGCGACGAGAGACTGCACGGTCGCCCAGCTCGGTTCGGCTACCTTCGAGATTGCGATCGAGCGCGACGGCGAGCCGAGTCATCAGCTGCATACGGCTCCAGGCACGCCTCATCCGATTTCGGTCGCATCGGAGGTCGTGGCACTGCTCGACGAATGGAACAAAGAACTGGAAAACGACTATATCGAGGATATCGGCTACGCCTCGTATTTCGTCGGCTCCATTCACAGCGGCCAGTTCTACAATCAGATGCCGAATAGAGCGGACATTGTCGGCGTTCGCCGCTACAACCCGCTGGAGCCGTTCGACCGGGTGGAGAGCAAGTTCCGCCAAGGCTTGGAGGAGCTGGCGGCTCGCCGCGGCGTGCGCATCGCCCTCGATCTGAAAAAGGTGCGCGACGGTTATCGGATCGATAAGGACAGCGAAGCGGTAGCCGCCTTGCGGCGCGCCGTCGTATCGGTTCGCGGCGGGGAGTTTCCTTCGGTCGGCAGGAAGCTGGTCACGGATGCGGGGATACTGGCCAATGCGCTTGGCGTGCCGGCGTTGTGCCACGGACCGGATCAATCGACAGCCCACGGCGACGTCGAGTATGTGGAGATCCGCGAGCTGGAGCTTACGGCTCAGGCGTATATACGGTTTATCGAGGAATTTATGGGAGCGTCCGACGTTTGATCGCGGGACGTTCCAGCCGCAAAAAAGCAGCCGCCTTCCGGCGCAGAGACGACGGAGAATGCGCTGCTTTTTCGCTTATTCATCCAGCCCCGGTCTGAAGCGGCAAGTATCGCTATAAATAATCTTTCCGTATAAAAGGGTTGATGAAACCATTTTCATCCAATATAATTGTAATGTTACCAAAGGCTATGAATCTTACTTAGGTGAAAGGAGGCGTACGGCATGCAAAACATGTTGTTCAACGGCACAAATGAGGTATACCGCTTTTAACCGAATACAACCGTAACTTAACCTTCACCTGATGCGCAGGAATACATAAGACGACACAGGCACGATGCGGGTTATCGTGTTTTTTTGTTCCCTTTTTCGGGACGAATCCGCCGCTCGCGGCTTACGAACGAACCGTTCGATCCATTCTATAGAGGAGGTGAAAGGATGAAAGCGCTCAGTATTGTTCCAGTTGAGTCGGTTGTGGCGACAAACAATCTAGAGGAGGTTTTCATCAGTGAGTTACAAAAACGGAAAGGATTTTCTTCCGCCTAGCTTATTGAAGGAACTGCAAAACTACATTCAAGGCGAGCTTGTATATATACCTAAGCTTGAACAAACCCGGGCCGGTTGGGGCGAGAACAACGGAACGCGCAAGCTGATCGAGAAGCGCAACCGCGAAATCTACCAGATGTACAAGAACGGCGTCAGCGTACTAGAGTTGATCCAGCGTTTCCATCTGTCGGAAGACAGCATCCGTAAAATTATCGTCAAAACCCGAGACTTGGTGCAAAACGTGGCAAAGTGAAAGCAGGACGTATACCGTCTTGCTTTTTTTTTGTCGTTTTCCGAATCGTAAGATATCGGTACACCAGCTGGAAACAAGTGCTATAATGGAAGCAGTCTGAGAGAATAAGAATGCATCGGAGAGAAGGGAGCGGCAGGCAGAACATGAACATTTTAGTAGCTGACGACGAATCGGTGCTCCGCTTCCTGCTTACGGAGACGTTGGCGGATGAAGGATATGCGATAGCCGAAGCCGAAGACGGCCGGCAAGCTATGGAGAAGCTTGAACAGGAATCGTACGATCTGGTTATTCTGGACTACATGATGCCGGAGAAAACCGGGGTGGAGGTTTGCGAATGGTTGAGGGGGACGGAAACCCCGAATCGCGACATCCCGGTTATTTTGCTGACGGCCAAAGCGCTGGAAAAGGACAAGGAAAAGGCCAGAGCAGCGGGTGTTACGGCCTATGTCGTCAAGCCGTTCAGCCCGCTGCAATTGATCGATACCGTGGAAAGCCTGCTTGATGAAGCAAAGCGGCCGTGAAAGGAATTGACGCGATGGCTTTTCGGATTAGAAAAAGTATTGCAGCCAATGTATCCTTTCTTATTTTTGCCACGATGCTGCTGTTTGCCGTGCTGGTCACGGCGGTCGGCTGGACGATGAACAGCCATATCGAGGAGGCGAGGGATAATCTCGAGCTTGTGCTGCAGGACCAAGCGTTCGTCGAAAGTTTGCACAGCGATTCTCAGACGGTCGTATCCGACCTGAGGGCTTATTTGGCGTTCGGCCGGGAAGATTTTCTGAAGGAGTTTCTTGATATCCGGCAGACGTTCGACGCGAAGCTGACGGACGTGTCCGGCCATTTCCGCAGCCGTTCATACGGGGAGCCGTTCAACGGCGAGTGGGAGGCGATCCGCAAAGCATGGGACAGCTACCTGCAATCGAGCGAAACGATGATCGCTCTTCGCAAGAGCGGCAATTTGGAGCAGATCGAGACGATGTCCCGAACGGTCACGACGTCCAAAGTAACGGAGATGAGCCGTAATTTCCAGACGATTCTGGACGCCCAGAACGAATCGGTGAAGCGCGGCTTGGAGGACAACCGCCGGCGTACCGGCAAGCTCAGTCTGCTACCTGTATGGTTGATTGCGGTGACGGCGCTTGCGAGCGGTTTGCTGATCGTGTATTTGCGCCGCCGGGTCATTTCCCCGATCTTGCGGGCGGACGCTGCCGTAAACCGTATTGCCGCAGGCGATTATGCGCTGATGGAACTTAGCGGACGCAGCGACGAGCTCGGACGACTGGAACGCGGCATTAACTTTATGTCCGACGAGCTGCGCCAGCGTCATGTTGCCTTGGCCGAAACGAACAAGGAGCTGATCGATCAGCGGGATTTGCTGGAGGCGCAAAATGAAGAAATTTCCGCGCAGCAAATCGAGCAGCAGGAGATGCTGATCAAGCTGACCGATCGCGAACGCGAGCTGGAACTAATTACGATGTACCAGGAGAAGCTCACCGGCCATGTGGAGATGAACGCTTTTCTGGAGCATTCCATCCGCGCGCTGCTGCAGGCGCTGAATCAGGATGCCGTCGTGCTGATCGCGCAAAACCCGGAGACGGCCCTCTACGACGTCGTATACGCGTACGGCTATCCGCCCGGCGTGCTGCCGTCCACCTATACCGATCTCTACGGACCGGGCCGGCGCGCTTTGCAGGAGAAACAGCCCCTTTACCGGGTTCGCATGCTGCGCGACGACGAGCGCGGCATTCATAACGGCTACGACAAGGCGCTTGATCAATATTATCCGCTTCTCGACGAATATTCCCAAGTGATCGGCCTGCTGCTAATTACGGCGTACGGCACGGATGAGACGAACGATACGCTTCACCGGCTGACCAACGGGCTCGTGCGGCAGTTCGGTCTCGCTTATTTGGCGCAACGAACGAATGAGGAGCGCCGCAAGCAATCCTATCTGCTGGAGGAGCTGTACGAGGAGCTGTCCCAGGAGCGGGACAGTCTGGAGCAGCAGCGCGATCTGGTGCGGAGGATCATCGAATCGATTCATGAAGGCATGGTCATGTGCGACGGGCAGGGGCGCATTTTGTTTTCCAACGAGCGGATGAACGACATGTTCGCCTTCGACCGGTTTTCGGGCTCGAACGTGCGCGATTTCGGACGCCATCTGCAATCCGTATCGACCGATACGCGGCAGTTGGATGCGTTCGCCGAAGCGGTGCTGGACGGATCGCTCGACCAGCTGGAGGAACGGTTTTCCATCGTTCAGGAGGACGGACGCGAGACGCATTTCGAAATCTACGTCAATTCCATTGTCGATGCGATCGAGAATACGCGCAGCTTCCTGTTCGTGTTTCGCGACCGGACGAGCGAAGAGAGAGCGGACGAGATGAAAAACGAATTTATCAGCATCGTTTCTCACGAGCTGCGCACTCCGTTGGCCAGCGTCCTCGGCTTTATGGAAATTTTGCTGCACCGCGACATTCCGAAGCCGAAACAGCAAAAATATATGGAAACGATTTACAAGGAAGCGAACCGTCTGTCCAACCTGATCAACGACTTCCTCGATCTGCAGCGCATGGAGTCCGGCAAGCAAGCTTACCAGATGATTCCTTTCGACGTATCCGCGCTCGTGCGAGAAGTCGCGGAACAATGGCAAGGCAAGCAGGACCATCGCATCGAGCTGCGGATCGAGCCGGGCATCCATATGACGGGCGACGTCGACCGGATGACGCAAGTGATGCACAACCTGCTCAGCAATGCGATCAAATATTCGCCTGAGGCCGACCGGGTTGCCGTCCATATTGCGCGGTCCGGAGACGAGGCGGTGATCGAAGTGCAGGACTTCGGTCTCGGTATCCCGGATGAGGCGAAGGATAAGCTGTTTACGAAGTTTTACCGCGTCGATAACTCCGACCGGAGACAAATTGGCGGAACCGGACTGGGACTGTCCATCGTCAAGGAAATCGTGGAGTCTCACCAAGGCAGCTTGACCTTCGAGTCCGAGCTTGGCGTCGGATCTATATTCCGCATCCGGGTCGGAATGTACCGGGCTACGGGACTTGGGGACAAGGTGGTCATTATCGAGGACGACGAAAATCTGTCCAAGCTGATCGCCGTCGCCTTCGAGAAGCTGAACGTGTCGGCGGTACAGCTCCGCAGCGCCGAGGACGCGCTGCTGTCTCTCAACAAAACGACCGGCCATGGGCCGCTCATTTGCATTGTCGACGTTCAATTGGATGGACCGAAGACAGGCTGGGATTTTATAGCCGAGCTGCTTCGGCATCCGCAATACCGCAATACGCCGGTCATCGTCTCGACCGTGCTGGAACCGCCCAAGCATTACTACGAGACGGAAACGGGCAAATATTTACGCAAGCCGTTCACGATCGACCGGCTGCTTGAGCTGGCTGTAAGCTTGATGGAGCTGCCCCAGAGCACCCCTACGGTCGTCTTCCCCACCCAGGACGAGGCGGCGATCACCAGCCAACTGGAGGAAAAGGGCATTCGCGTTGCGGACTGGAAAGTCAAACAGGATATCATCGAAGTGGAAGTGAGGAAGCATGACTGATAGAAAGCAACGGGATGCGATGGAGAAGCACCGTTCCAACGAGCAGTTGATGAAAGAAGGAAAGAAACGGTTTTTGGAAGAGCTGCACAAGCAGATTCATACGATGGAGCAGTTGCTCCATCGTATGGAGGAAGACTACGAGGAACGGCTTCCGGCCCACTTTTACCGATACGCCCATACATTAAAGGGGAGCGCGCCCATATTCGGCTTCGCTCGGGTCGGGGCGGTGGCCGGCGTGCTGGCCGACGAATGGGAATGGGCGCTGGAGAACACGGCCGGCTGTCCGGCGCGGCAAAGCCTGCAGAACAGCAAGGCGAACCTGCAGCAGCTGATGATGGAAGCGGCCATCATCGAGCGCGAGCTGCAGCTGAACGAGAAGCGCGAGCAAGGCGGTCGCACGACAGGGTTAACCGGCAAGCTGCTTGTCATCGACGACGACGATGTGCTGCGATCTTTTCTCGTCCGGCGTCTGGAGCTTGACGGATATATCGTGCATGAGGCCGCTTCGGTGGAGTCGGCGCAACAGCGGCTGCGGGAAGAGCTTTACGATCTGATCTTGCTGGACTTGATGATGCACCCGCAATCGGGGTACGAACTGTTCGATTATTTGCGGGAAGACCCGACGCTGAAATGGATTCCGCTGATCGTACTGTCGGCGCGCAGCGGCGTTCAGGATAAAGTGCGCTGCCTGACGCTCGGGGCTAACGATTATGTCGTCAAGCCGTTCGATTACGAAGAACTGGCGGCCCGTATCTTCAGCCTGCTGTCGCGTGTGAAGAACTTCGAACAGCTCGCTTTTCGTGATCCGTTAACGGGCGTGTTCAACCGCCGCTACTTCGACCAGCAGATCGAACAAGAGCTGCTGCGGGTTTCCCGCTACCCGGCGCCGATTTCCATCGCGTTCCTCGATATCGATCGGTTTAAGCTGATTAACGATACGTACGGGCACGCCATAGGCGATCTCGTGCTGCAAGGGTTGGCGTACTTGCTTCAGCAGCAGCTGCGCACCAGCGACTTCCTGGCTCGCTTCGGGGGAGAAGAATTCGTGGTGGTCATGCCGAATACGGCCGGGGATCAGGCGAGAAGCTTGATGGAAACCGTGCTGCAGCTGACGCATCGGCAGCCGGTGGCCCAATACGAAGGACAGTCGTACTCGGTCACCTTCTCGTGCGGAGTTGCCGAATGGTCCCCGGACACGACAACGGAAGAATGGGTCGCTTTGGCTGACGAAGCGATGTACCGGGCGAAGCAGCAGGGACGCGACCGGGTATTGCTCGCCGGCGGCTCTGCGAATGCGGCGATGCGGCCGGCTCCCGATCCGAGCCTCAGACGGAAGCGGGTACTGGTAGCGGACGACGACGGCATTTTGCGTTCGATTCTTGCATCCCGTTTGAAGAAGCTGGCCTACGAGGTGACGGAAGCGGGCAACGGCGAGGAGGCGTACCAGTATTTGACCGAGAACGACGTCGACCTGTGCATCCTGGACGGAGTCATGCCGAAGATGAGCGGCTTCGATCTGCTCAAGAAGATGAAATCGGCCCCCGACGGGCGATTTCGTCATACCCGGGTGTTGATGCTGTCCGGCAAAAAACGCGACGAGGACATAGCGGCGGCGCTGCAGCTCGGCGCGGACGAGTACATGTCCAAGCCGTTTTCCCTGGTCGAGCTGGATATGCGCGTCAGCCAACTGCTGGAAGATGCCACGTAATGCTGGTCGGGCGGTTACCGTAAATCGATGCAACCTCCGTTTCCGTCTGACGGCTGCGGAGGTTGTTATTTTAAATGACAATTTCCTAATTCTGTCGTCAATACCAGTCAGTTGATGATAAAATAGAAGCAGTGAACCGGTTGAAGGGGGGGATATCGCGAGAAAAGCGGAAATGCGGACTGTCCCGTTTTGCGGAAACGGAGCGGCTCCAAGGCTGTCGGCATCATACCAATAAAATGCCACAAACTGGAAGGGGAATGACATTTGATAGTTGTATTCGCCGTGTTCGCCGCCATTGCGGCTGTCATTTATTTGTTCTATGAGACGGTCCATGCGGAGGTGGTGGAAACGAGAATCGTTTCGGAACGGATCCGGAGCGAGCTGAAGATTGTGCAGATATCCGACCTGCACGGCCGAACCCGGTTCTGGACCGGCACGATCGGCGATATTGTGGATTCGCTGAAGCCGGATATCGTCTGCGTGACCGGCGACTTGTTCAACCGGCTGGATCAGCTTCCCGAGGTGATGCGGGAGCTGTCCCGTCTGGAATGCGAATATTTGTTTTTCGTTCCCGGCAATCACGAGCGAGAAGAACGGAAGTACGGCATTCGCCGCAAGTTTTCCGAGGAGGAGTTTGTCCGCGTGCTGCGGGAAATCGGCGTACGCAAAATGCGGGTGCTTGCCAATGAAGGGGAACTGATCGAAGTGAAGCGTTCGGACGTCTATGTCTACGGCTTCGACAACTCGTTGTACGGCCGGGAGCGTTACGCCGCCGCCCAGGACGACACCGAAGGAGCGTTCCGGCTGATGCTTGCCCATTCTCCGGGCATCATGAGTTGGCTGGACAAGCGGTCTATCGGTTACGATCTGCTTCTGGCCGGTCATACGCATGGCGGTCAGATTCGTCTGTTCGGCAAGCCGCTCGGCCCCTACGGCCGTTACCATACGGGATTGAAAGAAGTGGCGCCGGGCCGTTTCGCCTACGTGAACAGAGGGCTCGGGACGGTTCATTTGCCTTTTCGGATAGGCTGTAGACCGGAAATCTCGCTGATCCGCGTCACGCCGCTGAGGTAGACTTCGCTCCGCGCGGCGCTGCCTCTTATTGGATTCGCCCCAACCGTTCTGGTACAATCGAGTTTAGGAGGGATGGGGATGGAGAAGAAGTGGTTCACGCTGGAGGAAGCCAATGCCATATTGCCGATCATACGTCAAGAAATCAACCAGCTTCAATCGATCAAGCGGGAATTTGAAAAAAGCTTTATGCGGCTGAGACAAGTGAAGGAGCATACCGGCAAAATTCGCGAGG
Organism: Paenibacillus hodogayensis; assembly: GCF_039536325.1. Taxonomy (NCBI): domain Bacteria; kingdom Bacillati; phylum Bacillota; class Bacilli; order Caryophanales; family Paenibacillaceae; genus Paenibacillus; species Paenibacillus hodogayensis. The sequence continues at coordinate 469,952 of NZ_BAAAYO010000002.1, read as the reverse complement.
GACAGCCGGACCTGTACTTCACGCTGGAAAGCGAGCTGGAGTTCATGCAGATCGAGGCCCGCACGCTGGTCCAGAGCATTCATATGAAAGGCGCCCAGCTAAAGGATCTGGATATGGGGTTGGTCGACTTTCCATCCCTTCGCGACGGCGAAGAGGTGCTGCTGTGCTGGCGGCTCGGGGAAGAGAAGATCGCCCACTGGCACGGCTTAAACGACGGGTATCTGGGCAGAAAATTGATCGAGGAGAACGGATGGCCTGAATGAAGGGAACGAACTTGCAGATGAATCATACAATCAATCGGCTATGCCGGATGCTCCTACTGCTTCTTTGCTTTGTCGCGGTGCTTGCGCCAAAGCCGGCGTCCGCCCACTCGGTGCTGACCAAGGCGGTGCCGGAGCCGAACAGCCAGCTCGCCGAAGCGCCTGACCGGATCGAACTGACTTTTAACGAACGGCTCGAATCGGAGCTTTATTATATTAAATTGTACGATGAGATCGGCCGGGTCGTCTCCGACCGCAAGGCGGCATTGTCGGAAGACCAGAAGGCGTTGTCGCTCGAATTGCCCAAGCTGTCCAACGGACGATACACGGTGACCTACCATGTCATCTCCGCCGACGGGCATCCGGTCGAAGGGACGTATGTTCTGTCCTTCGGTCCCGGCGGGGATGGCGGACTGATCGCCGATTCCTCCTCGCTGCATGCCGGACATCAGCTTTCGGCGGATATGAGCGTATACGACATTCTGAAATATGTATCGCGCATCGCCTATTTTTTCGGCTTGCTGGCCGTAGTCGGCTGGGTGCTATGGGGCGTGTGGGCCGACTTGCGGCAATCGCCGATAAGGGATCATTACCGCAACGGGCTGCTTGCCATGCAGCGGACGCATTTTCTTGCGCTGATCGCCTTTATTTATTTTCACTACCAGGACTTGCTTGGCGACCAAGGGCTGGGCGAGCTGCTTAGTCTGTTCACCGGCACATGGGTGGGGCGCTCATGGCTGGCCGCGCTCGTGCTGGCGCTAGTCGGGTTTGCTTGGCTCGGTCGCTCCAAAGCCGGGGACGCCGCCTGGATCGCGCTGCTGCTGGCGGCGAAAAGCGTCAACGGCCACGCCATGGGACACGAACCGCAGTGGCTGACCGTTTCGCTCGACTTTGCCCATCTGCTCGGCGCTGCGGTGTGGGTCGGCGGCCTGCTGTTGATCGTTCCGCTTTGGAACAAAAACCGGGCATGGGTGGACAGCTTCCTGCCGCGCTTCTCGAACGGCGCGCTGATCGCGATCATCGTGCTGGTGCTGTCCGGTACGGCGACGACGCTGCTTTATTTGCCGGGCCTGAATTACTTGCTTTATTCGCAGTGGGGCAAGTTCCTCATTGCCAAAGTCGTGTTCGTCGTGCTTGTCATTCTGCTCGGACTGGGTATTCGGATGGCGATGAAGCAGCGCAAGGAGAAAGACCTGCGCGATATGGTCCGCATGGACTTTGGCGCGATGGCGATCATTGTCGTCTTGGTCGGTCTGCTGACATTCATCAGCCCGGTACCCCCCAACGAGCCACTGTACTGGCATGAGATGGGCGAGACGGTGCATATGACGACGCAAATCACCCCGAAGGTGCCTGGAGACAACCAGTTCCGGGTCGACGTGTGGCTGCCGAAGGAACTGGGGAAGCCGAAGCAGGTGCTCATGAAGCTGCAAAATGTGGAAAAGCCGGATATCGCGCCGATCGAAGTTCCGCTGAAGGAGCATGTGAACGAGCAGCAGGACGCTTCGTTCGTCGCCGACGAGACGTTCGGGCAGTTCAGCTACAAAGCTGAAGGTCCGTACTTGCCGTTCGCCGGCAAGTGGAAGATGGAAGTGCGGATCATGGATAAAAACGACGACGAGACGGTGTACAAGACGGAGTCGCGGCTATACTGACGATTCGGATCGAAGAAAGAGGCTCCCTGCCGTTTGCGCGAACAAGCGCAGCCCGGCCAGGGGGCTTTTTTGGGAACGCCAAGACGCAGGCAAGCTCGTGCGGGAACAAGAAGACGGAGGTGGGGACGCGTGTCGTTCGAACGGTTAAAGCTGTTTACGATTTTGCTGCCGGCGATCGTGATCGGCGGCTTCGAGCTGATTCGGCACGAGCTGCTGCTCCATTATTTATCGATGGAGGTCGGCAACTTTTACATTATTATTTTGACCTTGCTGTTGTCCTACTGGTTCTCGACCTGGATGTTCCGTAAAATTCATGCGATGAACCGGACGATCGCCGAGGAACAGTCGCGCAGCGCGGTCTACGAGGAGCGGGAGCGGCTGGCCCGGGAGCTGCACGACAATATCGCGCAGATGCTGTTTTTCCTCAACGTGCAGCTCAAGCAGGGGAAGACGGCGGAGGCGCGGTCGGTCGTGTCCGAGATCGATCATCATTTGCGTCAGGCGATCTTTAACCTGAGGTCGCAGCCGGAGGACGGCACAACGTTCCCGGAGCGGCTGGACCGCTGGCTGCGCGAGTGGAGCGCGATCTCCGGCGTAGAAGCCGAGCGGCAGGGAGAATGGGAGGCCGGCACGTTTACGTTTTCCGAGGAGGTTCAATTGTTCGCCATCGTGCAGGAGGCGTTTACGAATATCCGCAAGCATTCCAGAGCGGACAGGGCAGTGCTTTCTTGGACTCGGGATGACCGTGACCGATGGGTGTTGACCGTGCGCGACAACGGAGTGGGAATCGCTTCGCCGCCCCCGGATGCGGGCAAATACGGCATCTCGATGATGCGGAAGCGGGCGGCGGAGCTGGGGGCTTCGCTCCGGGTAGCGCCGCTCCCCGACGGGGGAACGGAGCTTAGGATGGAAGGCGGGAAGGAGGGGAGGCGCCGATGAGCGCTTATCGCGTATTGATTGCCGACGATCATCCGCTGGCGCGGCAGGCGATTCGCAGCCTGCTCGAGGAGGACGCTTTGTTCGAGACGATTGGCGAAGCGGCGAGCGGCGAGCAGGCGATCGCCATGTGCGGCAATTTGCAGCCGGACCTTGTGCTGATGGACATCAGCATGCCGGATATGAGCGGACTCGAGGCGACGCGGCGCATCAAGCAGACGTACCCGCATGTGCGGGTCGTCATGCTGACGGTTTCCGATCATGTGGCCGATCTGTTCACCGCCATTCAATTCGGGGCACAAGGCTATTTGCTGAAAAATATGGACCCGGACGACTGGATGCACTACCTGCGGGCGCTCTTGGACGACAATGCGGCCGTGTCCCGCCAAATGGCGGACAAGCTGTTTCAGCATTTTCGCGGAGGAGCGGGCGGAGGCGGAACGGACGAAGCCGATGTCGGCGTGTTGACGCCGCGGGAACGGGAGCTGATCGCGCGCGTCGCCGCGGGGGATACGAACCGGCAAATCGCCGAACAACTGGTCATCGCCGAGAATACGGTCAAAAACCATATTAAAAACATTCTGGATAAGCTGAAGCTGGAGAACCGCGTACAGCTGACGGCGTACGCGGTCCGCCAGGGCTTGACACAGTTCAGTCAAAAACGCGGCGAAAAATAGCCCGGTCGAGTCATATTCACGGTCCCGCTTTTTCGTTACAGTGGTACATGGAAACCAAATTAAAAAAGGGGCTGATTGAAATGAAAAAAACAGCGGTGCTGTTCGCCGTTTGCTTGATGACGATGATGCTGTTCGCGGGGATGGCTAGCGCGCACGTCACAGTGCTTCCCAATGAATCGACGCAAGGCAAATACGAGGTGTTTACACTCCGGGTGCCGACCGAGAAGGAGATTGCGACGGTCAAGGTTGAAGTGAAATTTCCTGCCGGCGTGACCGTTTCGCGGTTCGAACCGAAATTCGGCTGGAAATACGACGTAACGAAGGACGGTACGGGTAAAATTACGAGCGTCGTCTGGACGGCTACCGGAGACGGCTTCGGCGCGACCGAATTCGGCGAGTTCAAAATGTCCGGCAAAGTGGAAAACGACGCCAAGGATTTGTCGTGGAAAGCTTATCAAACGTACAAGGACGGCAGCGTCGTAGAATGGGTCGGTGCGGACGGCTCGGACAAACCGGCCTCGGTTACGAAAATCAAAGCCGCCGCTCCAGGCGCCGATTCCCACGGCCACGATACGGGAGCATCCGCCCCGGCAGCGGGAGCGTCGGACTCTTCCGAGTCGAAGACACCGTTGTACCTGTCGATCGCCGCTGTCGTGCTGGGGGCTCTCGCGCTTCTGGTGGCGCTCCTGAAGAAAAAATAAGCGCACTATGATTTTCCGCGGCTCGCTTGATCCGAGATATTGCAAAAAGGACCTCTACTCCACTTCGTTAGTGGCATCAGAGGTCCTTTTTTCTTGAGCGTGAGCGTGTTTTTATTTCCTATTGTGTGCATCGAGCCGCCTTAATTCTTCAATAGGCAGCTTAGTGAACCGGGCGACCACCTCGAGCTCGAGTCCATCGCGCAGCATCTCCAGGGCAACCTCGACTTTGCCTTTCTCAATGCCTTTCTCGATGCCCTGCTGCTCCTTATCGGCGAGCATGCTGTTCAATTCAATGCGAGCGTGCTCCCGCGCTTCGTACAGCCTAATGGTTTCCGCGTCGTTGCTCAGCCATTCCAGCCGTTCTTCCGTTTTGCGAATAACGGGGTCCATCCGAGTCAACTCCTTTACCTGCTCTTCCGACAGACGCTCATCGAGAAACAGCATCCATCGATGCAGCGGATCGTTCAAGTTTTTTGGCGTCTTTCATGAACTTACCCTCCCACCCGCATCCGCGAGCGGTACAGCTCGGGGCTCATGCCGACGGCGTTCAGGAACGCTCGATGGAGCTGGCTCGTGGACGAGAACCCGACGTAGACACTGATGTCCACGATGGTCATGTTGGACGTCTTCAGCTTATGCTTGGCTTCCTCGATGCGCACCCGCAGCACGTACTGATAAGGAGACATCCCGACGGAAGCCTTGAACGAACGGATAAAATGGTAGCGGCTTTGCAGCGCCAACGCGGCCAGCTCGTCCAAGGTCAGCGCAGACCGGTAGTGGGTGTGAATATAATCGAGCACGCGGGCAAGATGAGGATCGCCGGTACGCTGCCGCACGGTCGGCATGTCTGCTTCCGCAGGACGGATATTCCCCCGCAGCGCATGATGCAGGTACGCCACGATATCCGCCTCGGTTTCCTGCTGGGCGATCGGATCAACGGGATCGCTGGCTAGCAGACGGCCGGTCCATCCGCGAAAGCGGCTGCGAATGTCGTGCGGATCGACGTACTGCCGCAAGGAGAGCTCGGGGGCTGGAGCGACCCCTCCTGTCCATATATCCGTTTGCAGCTGGATAATAATGACGCCTGCTCCGCCAGCCGTACGAAAATGATGCTCCTCGTGAGGATGCTGGACGAGGGCGCAGCCTTCCTGCAAAGCGTATTCCCGCCGTTCATGCGTAAAATGGCAAGTGCCTTGGATCGGCACCGTTACTTGAAGCCAGTTGTCGTGGACATGGGGGACGTTCGTGAACTCGTGTTCGATTTTCCACAACTCCATGCCCGTAGTTGCAATTCGTATTTGCATAAACATTCACCTGATGCCAGTATAGCAAAAATTGCGCGTTTTAGAAGCAACAATCGCGACGACAGCCCGACGCCTTTTCTCTATGATAAAACTTACAAAGAGAGAGGAGAGAAGCCTAATGCAGCCGCAAACGCAAACACAACTGCAAACGCCGTTGGAAAAAACGGCGGAACGGACCCGGTCGTATTCGATGTACGCCCTGGTTGGAGTAAGTCTGGCGCATCTGTTCAACGATGCGATGCAGACGGTCATACCGGCCGGTTTCCCGCTGTTCCAGCAACAAATGAATTTGAGCTTCAGCCAAATCGGATGGGTGGCGTTCGTGCTGAACGTCACGGCTTCGATTCTTCAGCCGTTGATCGGCGCTTACACGGATAAGAAACCGATGCCTTCGCTGCTTCCGCTCGGCATGATATTCTCGCTGCTCGGCATGATCGGGCTCGCCTATTCTTCCAGCCTGGCCACGCTGCTGCTTTCCGTGACGGCGGTGGGCATCGGCTCGTCCGTGCTTCATCCGGAATCGTCGCGCGTCGCCCATATGGCTGCGGGCAAAGGTCGGGGTCTGGCCCAATCCGTGTTTCAGGTAGGGGGTAATACCGGCCAGGCGCTCGGGCCGCTGCTGGTTGCGTTTATTTTGGCGCCGAGAGGCCAGCATGGCTTTCTTTGGTTCACGCTACTGGCTTTGATCGGACTTGCCATTCAATACGGCGTTAGCCGCTGGTATCGTCCACGCGTCATTCGCGCTCATGCCGCTTTGGCCGAAGCGAAGATAGCGAGCGCGGGGGCGGCGCAGCAGGCGCAACCGGCGGTAGAGCGGAAAACCGTCGTTTTCGTCATCAGCGTGCTGATTTTGCTGCTGTTCTCCAAGTTCGTCTATTTGGCCGGAATGAACGGCTACTATTCGTTTTATTATATGGAGCGGTACGGGCTGCCCTTGGAAAAAGCGCAAATCTGTCTGTTCGTCCTGCAATTCGCCGGCATGCTCGGCACGCTGCTGGGCGGACCGCTCGCCGACCGGATCGGCCGCAAAAGCGTCATTTGGTTTTCCATCTTCGGAACCGCACCGTTTGCGCTGTTTCTGCCTTATGTTGGCCCGACCGCAGCAATGCTTCTGTGCATACCGATCGGCCTTATCCTGATGTCGGGCTTCTCGGTCATTATCGTGTACGCTCAGGAGCTGCTTCCCGGCAAAGTCGGAACGGTAGCGGGCTTGTTCTTCGGGCTGTCGTTCGGCATGGGCGGCATCGGCTCGGTCGCGCTCGGCGGACTGGCCGATGTGACGGGCGTCCCGTTCGTTATTCAACTGTGCGCCTTCCTGCCCCTGCTCGGCGTCGTCGCGTTCCTGCTGCCTAAAGACAGGCGCCACGAGTAAAAGGGAGCTGACTGCGTCGTTCATACAATTTTTCATAGCAAGACTTGTTCCGTCCGGATCCGATCCGGACGGTTTTTCCTTTTTGGATGCAACCTGAACAGCGGGTTTTACGTCCTTTTATTTAAGAGGCGTATGATAGGTAAAAGGAGGGTGCATATGCGGAGAATACGGCTGGCCGTTATGACGCAGACGCTGCTGTTGGCTAACGCCCTGCTTCCTCCCGGCACCGTTCACGCCAAGCTGACTTTGCTGAAGAAGACCGGCTCCAGTATACGTCAGACAGCAACAATATCGCCATCGTCCCGGACGGCAACGTTAGCGAGCTGTTGAAGGGCATCGATGGAACGAAGCTGCCGTCTTAGGCTGTCTTCTATGGCTGCACAGAGAAGATCGGTACAGCGATAATCAAATCCGGTCTGAGCCGGACGGCGAACAGGGCCGGACTTGAGCCCGTTTGTGAAAAAGGTACAATTGTGCAGGTAGGCCGGCAGGAAAAACGTCATTTCGATGGAATATATTGTATGTGAAAAGATCGGTAAAAATAGCGATGGAGCCTGAAAGGGTCTGCGATTTCAGACTCTGTAACGAAATTGTCGATATTTTCACACTTGTGTAAAACTTTCTTAAGGTTGTTTTAATATTTGCAGTTTAAAATGTTTCCAACATGAATTTGGAGTATCGAATGAAGCGTCGTCGCAAAGCGGTATTCGCGGTATCAAGCGGGAGTTGGCCGGAGAAACGGCCGGTCGCATCGTGGGTTGCGAAGCTTCGTTCGTCCGTACGTTAAACGGAGGGGGATTTCGCATGAAAACAATCATTCATTTTCAAAACAAGCTGGTTCCGGTGTATGTCATAAACGCAACGTCCCCAAAATCGTTCAAACTGCTGTTGGCAACGCTGGAGACGAAATTCGCCACCGGCAAGTCGGCCATGAAAAAATGTTTGGCTTCTCTGATCAGTATCGAGATCGATGGTGGAGAAGCGATTCTGCATAGCTTCAGGGAAGAAGATTCGTTGGCTTTGTCGCTCTACTAAATCACTAACCATTCAAAAACGGCCGTCCCGGGTTCAGCGCCCGAGGAACGGCCGTTTTTTTGCATGATAGCGCGATAGAAACGAATATCCACCTTACATCGGGACTGATTTGTCAGGAAGGCGCTTCTTGGGCTCCAAGCTGATCCACACCAAACCTCCCGCCATACATAACGCGCCGGCGATCTGCCATACGGTGATCTGCTCGCCGAACAGCACATAGCCTGCAGCGACCGCGGCGGCCGGCACGACATAGCGGAAAAAGTTGGAGCGTGCCGCACCGATCTTGAACATGCAGCTGTTCCAGACGACGAAGGCGATGACCGTACAGAACAGGACATTGTATAAAATCGCGAAACCGTTTGCAGCCGTCAGGCCTGCCCAGTCGACTTTTCCCCATGAACCAAGCGTCAACGGGAACATGAACAGACTGCCGAATAAAATGAACCACGCGCTGACGCGAAGGGCCGAATACTGTTTCATGAGAGGCATGCAGGCCAGATTAAACAAAGCTCCGATCACGCTGGTTGCAAAAGCAAGCGCGTTGCCGAGCATATTCTGCGAGGAAAGATCGAGCCCTTCGCCGCCTCCGACGATAACAAGCGAGACGCCGACGATCGCGGCAGCCCCGCCCGCCAGCAGCCGTGAGGACACCGGTTCGCGGTAAAACAGCGGGGCCAGCAGCGCGGCGAATATGGGCCACGGCGCGACGCTCAACAGCGAGGCGTTGGCCAGCGTCGTATACTTGATCGAATACATGGCGGCGATTTCCAGCATGGTAACGCCGAACAGGCCGATGACCATGAGCAGGAGCGCCGTTTTGAACGATACGCCGATACTTCCCTCGCGTATTTTCAAGATGATGAAGAAGAACGGCACGGCCAGTCCGAACCGCAAAAACGTAAACAATGCCGGATCGAACGTATCCATTGCCAGCCGGGATATCCCGAAATTCGTTCCCCAAACCGCCGCAACAAAAACAAGTCCGGCTACGTACCAAAATGATGATTTCCCCATACTGCTCCCCATTTTTACGCGGGCGGCACGGAAACAGCCGCACCGTCTTCCGGTCCTGTTCCGTCGGTGCCGCTTGGCGTCCGAATCTGCTGGTCTTGTACTAGCTAGCTCCATACTAGGGGATAAAGAGCTTCGCGTAAAGATAAATATGGGTGGCGAAAATCGCTCCCCGGATGCGCTCGAGCACTGCTGCACATCATGAGAAAAACCCGGCAAATTATGGTATTGCAATCAGGCGGGAACACCTTTATAATCGGTCTTGTAGAAAAGCTTACACGAGTAAGTTTATTTTATAAAAGGGAGTGTTGGCCTTGAGAAAGTTACAGGTTCCATTGTTAGGGCTTTGCATGGTGGCGGCTTTGTCTCTTGCCGGCTGCGGAAACGAGAAGGTTCAAACCACCCCGTCTCCGAACGACAAGTCCGCGGCACCGAACGACAAGCCGCCGCCCAAGATCAGCAGCGATCCGGTCAAGCTGACGCTTTCGACAAGCGGGGTCGGACTCGATCAGAAGATCGGGGATATGCTGGTCGAGCACGTCAAGAAGAAATACCCGAACATTACGCTGGAGATTATGCCGCCGGGCAAGGACAATACCGTCGAAGGCATGGTCGCCGGCGGCACGACCCCCGACATCATGTTCACGTACAGCGGCAACATCAACGCGCTTAGAGCGATGAATGTGCTGTACGATTTGACGCCGCTCGTCAAATCGCAGATGATCGATTTGAGCCGCATCGAGCCCGGCCATATTGCGGACGTAAAAGTAAGAAGCGCGGAGAAGGACGAATTGTACGGAATTCCGTTTCTGACCGATTTTCACGGGCTGTACTACAATAAAGATCTGTTCGACAAGTTCGGCGTTCCTTACCCGCAGGACGGGATGGTTTGGGACGACGCCCTGAACGTAGCCCGCAAAGTAACCCGGATGGACGGCGGCACGCAGTACCGGGGACTTGAATCGCAAAACTCCATCTGGGTTACCCAAGGGTTGTCCCTGTTTCCTGTGGATGCGGCTACGAATAAGGCGACCGTTATTAACGACCAGTATAAACTGGCCTTCGAGCTGCTTAAGTCCATCTACTCGATTCCCGGCAACCAGCAGATCGCGAAGCCGGCGAAAAACCAGTTCATTCAAGACCGGACGCTGGCGATGCTGCTGGACTTGAACAGCGTCATCGCGCTGCAGGACCCCAAAAACCTAGACTTGAACTGGGATATGGCGCAATACCCGAGTTTTCCGGATAAACCGAATATTCACGGCGGCATCAGCGTACGGGTGCTTATGATCTCGGCCATCAGCAAGCATAAGGAACAGGCGATGCAGGTGCTCGACGTCGCTTCGTCCGAAGAGTTCCAGACCGCGATGAGCAGGCAGGCGACCATGCCGATTTTGAAGAGCGACGCCGTCAAGCAAGTGTTCGGGGCAGACTACCCGGCGTTGAAAAACAAAAGACTGCAAAGTATTTTTAAAAGCAAGCCAGCCCAGACGACTACCGTCGCTTCCATCTATAAAGCGAAAGCCGAGGCAATCGTCTTGAACAAAATTAACGAATACATTAAAGGCAATGTGGATGTGAATACGGCTTTACAGCAGGCGGACGAGGAAATCAACAAGATGGTCGAAACGGAACGAATCAAATGAACACGCTTACAAAATCGAACAGTTCGGGGTGATTCCAGATGCTTCCTATCCGGATCGACTGCCATTATGCAGGCGGCAATATTCGCATCGTTTCTGCGGAGGAAGGGCTCATTCGATTGGAGCAAGATATTCGGGATACGACGGAATGGTGGTTTTACTGGAACTTCCGCGCGACTGTCGTGTCCCGAAGCGAGCAGGAGACCGTGTTCGAGTTTGTGAACGGAGAAGTCGTCGGCCCATGGGGCCCGGCAGTAAGCGACGACGGCATAAGCTGGAGCTGGCTCGGAAGCGATTCGCTGCTGTCGCGCACGACGTTCCGGTTCCGGTTTACAGAGACGATGAAGCAGGTTTACTTTGCCTTCTCTTTGCCGTATCAGGAGCATCATTTCGAACGGTTCTATTCGGGCATTGCCGCCGATCCCCGGGTGCGCCGCGATGTCTTGACGCAGTCCGAGCAGCTGCGCAGCGTGCCGCTGCTTCGGGTCGGCAGCCCGAGCGCGAGCCAACATATTCTTGTGACCTGCCGGCACCATGCTTGCGAATCGACACCCTCCTATTTAATGGAAGGATTGCTGAACTATTACTTGGCGCAGCCCGAATCGCAGGTATTGAACGAGTACTTGTTTCACTATATTCCGTTCGTGGATATCGATGGGGTGGAGAACGGCGATCAGGGCAAGTCGAGGTCTCCGCACGATCATAACCGCGATTATACCGAAGCGCCCGTTTACCGCTCCACGACGGCTATTATCGAGTATGCGCGGCAGTTGCGGCCGACGGCGGGTATCGATCTGCACGGGCCTTACAAGTGGGGGGGCCGCAACGACGTTCCTTTCCTTGTCAAACAAGACCCGCCGGTGCAGGGAGAGATCGAAAGATTGAGCCTACATCTCGAGCGGATCACCGCGGCGCGTTCGACTCCCGACGCCATCCGGCATCGCTCTGCCGACGATATCGATATGGGAGTGGAATGGAACCAGCCTCACGGCAAAAATGCCAGCGCCGCCTTTCGGAGAGCCGGCGCCAGGTTAGCGTTTACTCTGGAGTTCCCTTATTTCGGTAAAGGGGAAATCGCGATTACCATCGAAAACAGCCGGCAATTCGGAGAGGATACGGCAAAGGCGCTTGAAGCCTACCTGCTGGAATCTCCATAACCGTCGCCGCCGGGCCGCCGCCGAACGACGGCTTACGGACAGGTGGAAGGCCGGATAATGAGGTCGGCATCAAGGGCGACCGCCGCCTCCTCCGGGGCATCTATGTGCTGAACGAGCAGATCGATGGCTTGTACGGCAACCTGCTTCCGGGGGTAGTCGATCACCGTAATGCCAGGCGTCGTCTGCGACGTCATCAGAATATTCTCGCAGCCGGCAACCGCCAGCTCCTGCGGAACCTGCATGCCGACCTCCCGAGCCGCGCTCAGCAAGCCTGCGGCCATCAAGTCGGAGGCGGCTGCGATGGCGGTATATTCGTTCCGCGCGGGGGAGGCGAGGCGCAGCTTCATCGTCTCGAATGCGGATTCCAGCCTCCCGTCTCCCTTCAGCGTCTGCTCCGGCAAGAACGGTAAACCGGCCTCCTTCATTGCTTGTTGAAAGGTATCCTCGCGTACGTTCAAATAGTGGTCCGGCATGTCCACGCCGATAAACCCGATCCGCGTATGTCCCTTTTCCTTCAAATGTCCAATCAATTTGCGCATCGCCTCCGTCCAGTCGATGTCGACGTACGGAACGGGCGATTCGCCGCCGGCCGGCTTCATAATGGAGACGACCGGGAGGTTCAGTCTGTCCAACTGTTCAAGAGATTCGGGCTTCAGCCGCTGGCCGAGCAGGACGACGCCGTCGGCGCGGCCGGCGGTAAACCGGACGAATTCGTCTTCCGTCTCGGGCGAATACGTCTGGAATACAATATAGTAACCGTGCTCGCGCGCCCGGGCTTCCAGATGCAACAAAATCCCGGCCTCGAACGAGTTGCCGAGATAGTTGACGAGAACCGCAAGCTGGTTCGTCTTTTTTGTTTTCAAGCTTCGCGCCACAAAATTCGGCTGGTAGCCGAGCTCCTTGATCGCCTCTAGCACTTTTTGCCGCGTCGCCTCGCCGACCCCGCTTTTGTTGTTCACCACGTAAGAAACGGCGGCAACGGATACACCGGCGTGCTCTGCAACTTGTTTGCGCGTAATCATATCCGGTCTCCTCGATAACGTTCTTTCGAGTAAGAATATCGTATATCCTTGCTGAAATCAATCGCTCGGGCCGCCGGATTAGCGCAGGAAAGCGGCAGGAAAGCCGGCGCTTGTTGCATCTTTTCGCCATTTTGCATATAATACGTTACATATATCCAAAAATGCGTTGACGGAGAAAAGTAAGCAGTGCCTCCTTACAGGGAGGGAGCGCCATGGATTGAGAGCGCTCCTAACGGAACAGGCTGCCGAAGTTCGCTCCCGAGCAGTCTCTTGAAACCGGAAACGCCGGACCGGCAAGCCTTCGGGCCCCGTCTCGTCCCCGCCCCGGCAAGTAGAGAGAACCGGTTCCGAGCCGTTAACTTTCGGCAAAGCGAAGACTGTCTTGCCATCGCTCGTTTCGCCTGAGGCGAAGCGGATTTTCCAACGTTCGTTCAACGGACGGATGCGGGGAGGACGTCTTAACAAGGGTGGTACCGCGGCACATTCGTCCCTTATCGGGAGGAGGGTGCCTTTTTTGCGTTGTGGGCTGGAAATCGAAGCAGGAGGGATTACGATGAAGGAACGTCTGCTTGCGCTTCAAGCGGAAGCGCTGCAAGAGCTGGAGCGGGTGGAGAACGCCCAGCAGCTGAACGACCTGCGGGTCAAATATTTGGGCAAAAAAGGACCGCTTACCGAAATTTTGCGCGGCATGGGCGCATTGAGCGCGGAGGAGCGTCCGGTCATCGGCCAGGTAGCCAACGATGTGCGCGCCGCGATCGAGTCCGTGATCGAGGCGAAGCAGAACGGCTACGCGCAGGCCGAGACGGAAAACCGGCTGAAGGCGGAGACGATCGACGTGACGCTTCCGGGCCGTCCCGCGTCTCACGGCGCGATTCATCCGCTGAACAAGGTCATTCAGGAGATCGAGGATATTTTTATCGGCATGGGCTATACGGTGGCGGAAGGACCGGAGGTCGAGAAAGACTACTACAACTTCGAAGCGCTCAATTTGCCGAGAAATCATCCGGCCCGCGACATGCAGGACTCGTTCTACATTACCGAGGAGCTGCTCATGCGGACGCATACGTCGCCGGTACAGGTTCGGACGATGGAGAAGAAGCAGGGCGAAGTGCCGGTCAAGATCATCTGCCCGGGCCGTGTGTACCGCCGGGACGACGACGACGCGACGCATTCGCATGTATTCACGCAGATCGAAGGACTGGTCATCGACCGCCATATCCGTATGAGCGATCTGAAAGGGACCTTGCTGCAATTCGTGCAGGAAATGTTCGGCAAGCAGACAAGCATCCGCATGCGCCCAAGCTTCTTTCCGTTCACGGAGCCCAGCGCCGAGGTCGACGTTTCCTGTATGATGTGCGGCGGCAAAGGCTGCCGGACGTGCAAGCATACCGGCTGGCTGGAAATTCTCGGGTCCGGGATGGTGCATCCCCGCGTGCTGGAAATGTCTGGCTATGATCCGGCCGAATACAGCGGATTCGCTTTCGGCATGGGCGTGGAGCGGATTGCCATGCTGAAGTACGGCATTGACGACATCCGTCATTTTTATACGAACGACGTGCGGTTTCTGAAGCAGTTTGCGCATATTTAACGCGAGAAAGGAAGTGAGCGGGACGTGAAGGTCTCTTATCAATGGTTGTCGCAATACATCGATCTGAAAGGCTATACCGCCTCCGAGCTGGCGGAGAAGCTGACCCGCAGCGGGATTGAAGTGGACGTCGTGGAAAAACGCAACAAAGGCGTTACCCAGGTGGTCGTGGGCTTCGTTAAAGCGCGCGAGAAGCACCCCGATGCCGACAAGCTGAACGTCTGCACCGTCGATGCCGGTCAAGGCGAGGACCTGCAAATCGTATGCGGAGCGCCCAATGTGGCGGCCGGGCAGAAGGTGCCTGTAGCACTCGTCGGAGCGGAATTGCCCGGAGGGTTGAAAATCAAACGGGCCAAGCTGCGCGGCGTTGAATCGATGGGCATGATCTGTTCCGCCAAGGAGCTGGGCCTGAACGACAAGCTGCTGCCCAAGGAGCAGCAGGAAGGGATCCTCGTCCTTCCGGAGGACACGGCTGTGGGGGCTTCCATATTGGACGTGCTGGGCATCGACGACGAGGTGCTGGAGCTGGATTTGACGCCCAACCGTTCGGATTGCTTGAGTATGATCGGAACGGCCTACGAGATGGCCGCGATTCTCGGCCGCGATGTGCTGCTGCCGGAGGACGAGGTTGCCCTGCATCCATCGCAGACGAAAGCGGCCGATCATCTGAGCGTCACGATCAGCGCGCCCGGACAGTGCAGCATCTATGCGGCGAGACGCATCTCCGGCGTGAAGGTCGGTCCGTCCCCGTTATGGCTGCAAAATCGTCTGATGGCTGCGGGCGTTCGTCCGATCAACAATATCGTCGACGTTACCAATTTCGTTATGCTCGAATACGGACAGCCTTTGCATGCTTTTGATGCCGATCGGCTTGCGGGCGGACGAATCGACGTACGGCTCGCGGAAGAAGGCGAGAAGCTGGTGACGCTCGACGATGCGGAGCGGACGTTGGAGCCGCATATGCTGCTCATTACGGATGCGGAGAAGCCGATCGCGTTGGCCGGCGTGATGGGGGGGGCCAACTCGGAGGTCACAGCCGAGACGACGACGATCGTGCTCGAGTCGGCCAAGTTCGACGGGGGCACGGTGCGCAAAGCTTCGCGGCAGCTCGGTCTGCGTTCGGAAGCTTCGCTTCGCTTCGAGAAGGAAGTGAACGCCGATGCGGTCATTCCGGCTCTCGACCGCGCCGCATCGCTGATCGCCAAGCTGGCCGGAGGCGGCATTAACGAGGGGATCGTGGAGAGCGTAACGCAGAGAGCCGAGCCCGCCGTCATCGCGGTTACGACGGACAAGATCAACCGTTACCTGGGCACCGAGCTGTCTTCGCTGGAGATCAAGGTCATTTTGAGCCGATTGCATTTCCCTTACGAAGACAAGACAGGCGGCGAATGGCTCGTTCATGTGCCGCTCCGCCGGGGAGATATTACGCGCGATGTCGATCTGATCGAAGAAATCGCCCGGTTGTACGGCTACGACAATATTCCGGTAACCCCGATTCTCGGCGCGACGACGCCAGGCTCGCTGACCCGCGAGCAGTCTATCCGCCGCACGCTGCGCGGGCTGCTGACGGAATCCGGTCTGAACGAGGTCGTGACCTATTCGTTCACGCATCCGGACCAGATTGCCGGCTTCCGCGGCATGTATCCCGAGGCGAAGCCGATCGCGCTGTCGATGCCGATGAGCGAGGAGCGCAGCGTGCTGCGGACGAGTCTGGTGCCGCATTTGCTGGACACGGCTTTGTACAACCGCAACCGCAATCAGGACGATGTAGCTATCTTTGAAATAGGCAAAGTGTTTGTAACTTCGGAAGAACCGGTGACGGCGCTGCCTCAGGAAAAGCTGATGCTCGGCATCGTCTGGACCGGCAAAAGGACGTCCGAGCACTGGGCAGGCAAGCCGGAGAAGGTCGATTTCTACGATGTGAAGGGCATTTTCGAGAAAGTGACGAGCGTGCTGGGCGTAGCCGACGTCCGTTATTCGGCCGCGGGTCCGGAAGGGTTCCACCCCGGGCGTACCGCCGCCATCTCGTTAGGCGAAGGCGTCATCGGCCGTCTGGGCCAGCTGCATCCCGCTTTGCAGCAAGCGAAGGATCTTGAGGATACGTATGTGCTGGAGGTCGAGCTGGAGCCGTTGCTTGAGCAAGCCAGCTTCCGCATCGAATACAAGCCGCTGCCGAAATATCCGGCGAGCGGACGGGACATGGCGGTCGTGGTGGACACGGGCGTGCCGGTCGGCGATATTCGCCGTGTAGCCGAGGAGACCGCGGGCTCGCTGCTCGAATCGATTGAAGTCTTCGATATTTATACGGGCGAAAGGCTGGGCAGCGGCAAGAAGAGCGTCGCGTTCGCCCTCGTCTACCGTCATCCCGAGCGGACGCTGACGGACGAAGAGGTTGCGGGACTGCACGGAAAAGTCGTCGCCGCGCTTGAACAAACATTCGCCGCAGAGTTGCGCAAATAGAAGGAAAAAAGACCGGTCACATCGAATGTATTAGGCGATGGAGCCGGTCTTTTTGGTTATAAGAGCCCATGCTGCGAAATATGGACGAGATTCGACAGCAAACGTTTTTTTTCGTGGGAATACGCCGCCGGAGCCTTCCAAAGTTACGACATGTTCCGCGAGTCGGAATGGAAAGGAAGTGCTGATATGAGCAACGGAGATAAAATAAAAGTTACAGTCGACATATATGGCATGGAATACAAATTGATGGGTTCTTCCAGCGCGGGGTACACGAAGCAGGTGGCCGAGTACGTCAACGACCAGATGCTGCAGACGGCCAAGCTGTTCCCGAGGCTGGATACGCCGCGTTTGGCTGTGCTGGCGTCGGTCAATATGGCCGATGAGTTTTTCAAGATGAAGGATCAGATCAGCCAAGTGCAGCAGCAACTGCAGAGAGGGCGCGAGCTGGAAGTGCTCCAAGCCCAACTGGAGGAACGGCTGAAGCTGCTCCAGCAATCGGCGGAGGAGGAAATTGCCCGTCATCATGAGCGCGAGAGGATGCTGGAGGACGAGGCCGAGCGCACGCGCGAACAGCTGGGGCTAAGACAGCAGGAGCTGGAAGCGGAACGCAGCAGCCGGGAGGAGCAGGATGCCCGGCATACCGAGGAGCATAGCAAGCAGCGGGAAGCATATGAGCAGCTCGAGCAGGAGAAAAACCGCGAAGAAACGGAACGGAAGCGTCTGGAAGCGGCCAGAACGGCGCTCGAGCAGCAGCATAAGCAGCTGCAGCAGCAAAGCGCGCAGGTTAAGGAGAGCAATCGCCAGTTGGAAGCGGCCCACGCCCAACTGCGTAAGGTTCATGCCGAGCTGCAGGAGGCGAACGGCAAGCAGCAGGAAGCGCACAAGCTTCAGCTTGAGCAACAGCAGGCTTCGGCCAAGGCGTCCGTGGAAGAGGAGCGGCGCAAAGCCCAACAAGCATTGGAGGAAGAAAAGCGCAAAGCCCGGCAGGCGCTGGAGGAGGAGCAAAGCAACAGCGCCCGGATTCTGGAGGAGGAACGCAGCGAGAAGACGCGCTTGCTGGAAGAAGAACGGCTTTTGTGGCAGCGGTCGCTGGAGGAAAACCGGATCAAGGCCGAGCAGGCGTTGGAGGCCGTCGAGCTTTCCAAGGAACGCGCTCTGGAAGAAGAACGGCTGGAACGGGCGTTGCTGGAAGAGGACTACTCGCTTCGGGTGAAGAAGCTGGAAGAGGATAGCCATAAGCAGCTGCAAAGCATCGCTCGTCTGGAATCGCTGCTGCAGCAGTCCGAACAGCTGCGTATCGATACGGAAGCACAGCTGAAGGAAACGGAGCAGCGCCGGAGCGAGACGGAAGCGCAGCTGAAGGAAACGGAGCAGCGCCGGAGCGAGACGGAAGCGCAGCTGAAGGAAACGGAGCAGCGCCGCAGCGAGACGGAAGCGCAGCTGAAGGAAACGGAGCAGCGCCGGAGCGAGACGGAAGCGCAGCTGAGGGAAACAGAGCAGCGTCGCAGCGAGACGGAAGCGCAGCTGAGGGAAACAGAGCAGCGTCGCAGCGAGACGGAAGCGCAGCTGAAGGAAACGGAGCAGCGCCGGGGCGAGACGGAAGCGCAGTTGAAGGAAACGGAGCAGCGCCGGAGCGAGACGGAAGCGCAGCTGAAGGAAACGGAGCAGCGCCGGGGTGAGACGGAAGCGCAGCTGAAAGAAACGGAGCAGCGCCGGAGCGAGACGGAAGCGCAGCTGAAAGCGGTGGAGTTACAGCGCCTTGAAACGGCAACGCTTTTGGAAGAAATGGAGCAGCAGTGGACGCAGAGCGAGACCCAGCTGAAAGAAACGGAGCAGCGCCGCAACGAGTTGGAATCGCAATTGAAGGAAACGGAGCAGCGCCGAAGCGAGACGGAAGCGCAGCTGAAGGAAACAGAACAACGCCGCAGTGAGACGGAAGCGCGGCTAAAAGCGGTGGAGTTACAGCGCCTTGAAACGGCAACGCTTTTGGAAGAAATGGAGCAGCAGTGGACGCAGAGCGAGACGCAGCTGAAGGAAACGGAGCAGCGCCGCAACGAGTTGGAATCGCAATTGAAGGAAACGGAGCAACGTCGCAGCGAAACGGAAGCGCAGCTGAAAGAAACGGAGCAGCGTCGCAGCGAGACGGAAGCGCGGCTGAAGGAAACGGAGCAGCGTCGCAGCGAGACGGAAGCTCGGCTGAAGGAAACGGAGCAGCGCCGCAACGAGTTGGAATCGCAATTGAAGGAAACGGAGCAGCGTCGCAGCGAGACGGAAGCGCAGCTGAAGGAAACGGAGCAGCGCCGAAGCGAGACGGAATCGCAGTTGAAGGAAACCGAGCAGCGCCGCAACGAGCTGGAAGCTCTGTTAAAGGAGCTGGAGCGTCAGCGGATCGAAGCGGCTACACTGTTGGAAGAAATGGAACAACAGTGGACGGAGACGGAGGTTCGTTTGCAGCATAAGGAACGGCAGCACGGCGAAACAGAAGCGCAGCTCAAAGGCACGGAGCAGCGCTGCCTGGAGACGGAGACGCAACTGCGGGAGACGGAGCAGCAGTGCAGCAAAGCGGAGGCGCTGTTAAAGGAGACCGAACAACGCTGTGCTGACACGGAAGGTCGCTTGAGGGGAGCCGAGCAGCAATACAGAACGACCTCGGATATGTTGAAAGAAACGGAGCAGCAGTTGCTGGCAACCAAGACGCTTCTGGACGAGAAGACTCAGCAGTATGCCGAAGAGCTGGGAGCGGAACAGTCCAGGCGTCAAGAGGCTGAACGGCTGCATGCCGAACAGCTGAACAGACTGGAGCAAGCGTACCGCGATCTGGAAGATTCCAACCGCAAGCTGGCCGAAGCCGCAAGTGTGCAAGAAGAGAACTGCAATCGTCTGACCAAAGAAAACCAATTGTTGGACAAAAGCAACCGCCAGCTGGGAGAATCCAATGTCCAACTGATCGAGGAATTCCGCCAGCTTCAGGCGGCTCATACGCAGTTGGTCGAGGCGCACGCTCGGGTGCAATCGGGTCTTGAACTGAAACGGAAGCAATTGAAGGATCAAGAAGGCAAGCTGCGTCTGGAGATTGGCTCCCGCCAAGAGGCCCATAGACGAAAGATCGAGGAGCTGCGTACGAAGGCAAGGCAAACCATCGAAGCGGAACGCCGACAGGCGGAAGAAGTATTGGAAGCCGAGCGCCGACAGGCGGCAGAGGCGCTGGAACTGGAGAAACGCCAAGCGGCAGAAGCGTTGGAAGCGGAACGGCGCCAAGGGGTAGAGGCACTCGCGTCCGAACGCGACCGTCTGGAGAAACTGGTGCAAGAGGCGTCCGAAGAAGCAGAGCGCAAGTCGGAGCATTCGATCGAAGCCGAGCGCCGACAGGCAGCAGAAGCGCTGGAGCTGGAGAGACGTCAAGCGGCAGAAGCATTGGAGGCAGAGCGTCGCCAAGCGGCAGAGGCACTCGCGGCTGAACGCGCCTATCTGGAGAAGCTGGTGCGAGAGGCGTCCGAAGAAGCAGAGCGCAAGTCGGAGCAGTTGATCGAAGCCGAACGCCGACAGGCGGCAGAAGCGCTGGAGCTGGAGAAACGCCAAGCGGCAGAAGCGTTGGAGGCAGAGCGTCGCCGAGCGGCAGAGGCTCTAGCGACCGAGCGTGCCCGTCTGGAGAAGCAGCTGCAAGAGGCGTCCCGGGAAGCGGCCTACAAGTCGGAGCAGTCTATCCAAGCCGAGCGCCGACAGGCAGTAGAAGCGCTGGAGTCGGAAAAGCGTATATCCGCAGAGGCGTTGGAAACGGAGCGTCGCCGAGCGGCAGAAGCGATCGCGACCGAGCGCGCCCGTCTGGAGAAGCTTGTGCAAGAGGCTTCCCAAGAGGCGGAGCGCAAATCGGAGCAGTCGATCGAATCGGAGCGGCGTCATGCCTTAGAAGCATTAGAGTCGGAAAAGCGCCGCGCTGCGGAGCGGACTGAAGAGGAGCGGCGTCAAGCGGCAGAAGCACTCGATGCCGAGCGTGCCCGTTTGGAGCAACTGCTGCAGAAAGCCTCTGAAGAAGCGGCTCGCAAATCGGAGCAGTCGATCGAAGCGGAGCGCAGCCGTGCGGACCGGCTTGTTCGGGAAGCCAGGCTGGAGGCGGAACGTACCGTTACCGCCAAGCAAGCCGAAATCGCCTTGCTGCAAGGCAGGCTGGAGGCCGCCGTCTCCGCCGAAGCGGCGCTAGGGCAGGAAAATGATCGTTTAGCCGAGCTGGAAAAAGCTCTGGAGGCGGAGCGCGAATCTTTTGCCGCCGAGCGCGCCGATCTGATCGAAACGTTCGATAGGGAGCGGAACTCGCTTCGGCACGAGCTGGAGGAGATGCAGAACGAGCAGCGCGATCAAGCCGAGCTCCAGACGAACTACCGCAAGCTCCAGCAAGAATACGCCAAGCTTCAGACCGAGTTCAACGAATGGATTCAACTGGTTGAGGATAAGTAAGCGGCCGGACAACGAATATGGATCATCGGAACATACTGGATATCGTCGCCGCCGTCCTGGTGGTAGCCGCTCTGGCGATCGGGTACCACCGGGGTTTTATCTCGCAGCTGGTTTCTCTCATTGGGCTGGTCGCCGCTCTGGCGGCCGCCTACTGGTTTTATGACGATGTCGCTCCACTGGTCGCCGCCCTGCTGCCGCTGGATAAGTTCGCAGCATACGACCGTTATGCACCTTGGCTGGAAGGGCTGAAAATCGACGTGTACGCGTACAACGCCGTGGCGTTCGCGCTTATCTTTTTTCTGGCCAAGATCGGCTTATCGCTAGCCGGGCGGGTGCTGCACCTGATCGCCCAAGCTCCTGGCCTGAAATTCGTCAACAAGTGGAGCGGAGCTCTCTTGTCGCTTGTGGAAGCCGTGGTGCTGTTCGCGATTGCCGTCCACGTCATGAGCGTAATCCCTTCCGACCCGCTCCAGCAAACGATGCGAAGCTCCATTGCAGCCGGATATGTGATCGAGCAGACGCCCCAATTGACGCTTAGGCTGCGCGAGTGGTGGGACGAGGGGCATCGGTAAAAGCCGGATGGTTCATAGCTTTGCCAATAAAACCGTTTCTCTTCCAGAGAACGGTTTTTTGGCATGGAGCTCCCCCTATGTAAATAAAACCAGCCTGTCTGAACTTTAAAGCGATTTCTTCAGAAGCGGTCAGAACGGATCGGACAACAGCCGGTTCATTGCCTACCGAATAAGGTCCCCTCTCGCCCCCCGATTCATGCTCCGCGACCTGATGGGGTGTCCGTTCGCAACACCGTGCATTCGGTCCAAACCGTTCGGGCGCAACGGTTTCGCAGTTTGTCCCCCGAATGCAAAAGCCAGATGGCGAAGATTCTGTTTGTCCCATTGCTTCATTAAAGCGATTCATGATTAATGCGACTTCTTATTAATGCGGATATTCGTTAATGCGGTTTACCTTCACCGCTTTTGTGTAATAAAATTTCATTAAATATACTAAAATAAGAAAAAAAATTTAATGACAATCAGGTGCAAAATAAGTAAAATAGTTTTTGTCGCAGTTTTTATAGCTATGAATTGGCGACCGTGTCAGGAGTGGGGGGGATGAAGTGCAGGAGCCCATATTAGAGGTGAAAACGCTTAAAACGTCATTTAAGTCTAAAAATAGAGCCACTACGGTTGTAGACGGCATTGATTTTCAGATCGGCCCCAATGAAGTGGTGGCTTTGGTCGGGGAGTCCGGCTGCGGCAAAAGCATGACGTCTTTGTCGATTATGCAGCTGCTGCCCCGCTCCGGAGAAATATCCGGTGGCGAAATCCGCTTTCGCGGAAAAAACCTGCTAAATCTGAGCAAAAAGGAAATGGCCGACGTTCGCGGACGGAAAATTTCGATGATTTTCCAAGAGCCGATGACCTCGCTGAATCCGGTACTGACGATCGGTCTGCAAATGACCGAAGCGATCGTCCGTCACCTGGGAGTCGGCAAGGAGCAGGCCACTCAGACCGCGGACGAATGGCTGCGCCGGGTAGGCTTTCCGGAGCCGACGCGCACGCGCAGGCAATTCCCGCATCAGCTTTCGGGCGGTATGCGGCAAAGAGTAATGCTCGCCATGGCAATGGTCTGTAAGCCCGATCTGCTGATCGCCGACGAGCCGACGACCGCCCTTGACGTTACGATTCAAGCGCAGGTGCTCGACCTGATGCGCGATCTGTTGAAGGAAACCGGCATGTCGGTCTTGTTCATTACGCATGATCTGGGCGTTGTGGCGGAAATGGCGAATCGCGTCATCGTCATGTATGCCGGTCAAATCGTGGAAACCGCCGACGTCCGAACCTTGTTCACCCAATCGGCCCATCCGTATACGAAGGGACTGCTTCAGTCGACGCCGCGCATGAAGGGCAGCATCGAGAAGCTGGTGCCGATTCCCGGCGCCGTTCCGCCGGCCGGTTCCATCCTGCCGGGCTGCCGTTTCGCGGATCGGTGTCCGCTTGCTACCGAGCAATGCCGTGAGCGTCCGCCCGAGCTGCGGGAGATCAGCCCCGGTCACAGCGTCCGCTGCATCCTCGCCTGAGGAAGTTTTGAGCAAAGGAGGGATTGCGACTTGAACGAGCCGCTACTCGAAATCAAAGGCCTTAAAAAATATTTCCCTATCGGAAGAAACGCAAAGGGCGGCTCCGTCAAAGCGGTGGACGACGTCAACCTGACTTTGTACGAGGGCGAAACGCTAGGCATCGTTGGCGAATCCGGCTGCGGCAAATCGACGGTCGGCCGTCTGGTGCTGCGGCTGCTCGATCCGACTGCCGGGGATATCCGCTTCGGCGGCGTCTCGATCGGCCATCTGAGCCAGAGACAGCTTCGTCCGCTGCGCAAGGATATGCAATGCGTGTTCCAGGACCCGTACGCTTCGCTTAACCCGCGCATGTCGGTAGGCAGCGCGATTGCCGAGCCGCTCGTCATCCAGGGCGGCAGAAGCCGCAAGGAAGCGATGAAGGAAGCCGAATCGCTGTTGGAAACGGTAGGCTTGAGCGCTCAGGCGGCGCAGCTGTACCCGCACGAATTTTCCGGCGGACAGCGTCAACGTATCGCTATCGCCCGCGCCATCTCGCTCGATCCGAAAATGATCGTAGCCGATGAAGCCGTATCGGCGCTCGACGTCTCCATCCAGGCGCAAATCGTCAACCTGCTTGGCAGTTTGCAAAAGCGTACCCGGGTATCCTATTTATTCGTTTCGCATAACTTGAGCATCGTTCGGAACATCTCCGACAGGGTTGCGGTCATGTATCTGGGCCGGATCGTGGAGATGGGGAGCCGAGACAGCCTGTTCGCAGAGCCGCTCCATCCGTACACGCAGGCGCTGTTGTCCTCCGTGCCCGAGCCGGACGTGGACAGTAAACGGGAACGAATTGTGCTCAAGGGCGAAGTGCCCAACGCCGCCAATCCGCCTGCAGGCTGTCCGTTCCATCCCCGCTGCCCGTACGCCACCGAGCGCTGCGCGGTCGAGCGGCCCGAATTCAGAGAAGTGAAGCCGGGGCATTTCGCCTCGTGTCATTTCGCATAAATCGAACGAGTTTTATCCAGAGAGGGGATTACGAATAATGAAATTCATGCCTTATCGCAAATTCGCAACGATGGCGCTTGTCGCCACTATGGGAGCCTCCGTGCTGCTGGCCGGGTGCTCTTCCGGTTCGGGCAGCAGTGCAGATCCGGCAGGTACGTCGCCCAATACGAATACGTCTCAGAAAGAGAAGGTAGACGGTGGGGAAATTACGACCGCCTATCTCGGTGATCCGCAAGGCTTTATTCGTTTCTGGGCGACGACGACGACTTCCGCCGAACTGATCGAGCTCGTTACCAGCAGCTTGTACCGGTTTGACGAGAAGCAGGATATCGTTCCGGACCTGGCCGTCGGCCAGCCCGTCTTCTCCGACGACAAGCTGACCATGACGATCAAAATCCGCAACGACGCCAAATTCACCGACGGTCAACCGGTAACGGCCGACGACGTCGTGTTTACGTACAATATTCCGATCAACGCCGACTACACGGGCCCGCGCAAAGGCACGTTCGAGAAAATGCAAAAGATCGAGAAGGTTGACGATACGACCGTTAAAATCACGTTCAAGGAACCGCATGCCGGCTATATCGACATGATGGTTTACAACATCCTGCCGCAGCATCTGCTCAAGGACGTGCCGGTGAAGGAGATGGACAAATCCCCGTATTTTAAAAATCCGGTCGGCTCCGGCCCTTACAAGCTGGCCGAATGGAAGCAAGGCCAATACTTGAGCTTCGTGCGCAATGAGAACTATTACGGCGGCAAGCCGGCCATTGAGAAAATTACGGCCAAAATCGTACCGGACGCCAACGCGATGATGGCGCAGCTGCAAACGGGCGAGATCAACGTCATCGCCGTGCCTGCCGATAACTTGGCGGCAATCGAGCAATTCGCCAAAACGAACGGCAAGATCAAGCTGCAAAAAGGCATCGTCGCAGGGCAATATTTGTTCGTCGGCTGGAATTTGACCAACCCGCTGTTCCAAGATAAAAAAGTGCGTCAAGCGCTGACCATGGCGATCGACCGCAAAGGAATCGTGGAAAGCGTCGTGGAAGGCCAAGGCCAGGTCGTGAACAGCCAGACGAGTCCTTCCTACTGGACGTATACGGACAATGTGCCGAAATTCGAATTCAACGTGGAAAAAGCGAAGCAGTTGTTGGCGGAAGCCGGCTGGAAAGATACGAACGGCGACGGCATTCTGGACAAGGACGGCAAAAACTTCGAGTTCGAAATGCAAGTCAACCAAGGCAACAAGGTTCGCGAAAAAGGCGTCACCGTCGTTCAGCAGCAGTTGAAAAAGGTTGGCATTAATGTAACGCCGCGCGTAGTCGAATCCTCGGCGTTCACGAAAAACTTCCAGGGCAAAAACTTCGAATCGATCTACTACGGCTGGGCCATCTCCGGAGACCCTAACCCGAAAGGGATCTGGCATTCGTCGGAAATCGCCAAAGGGCTCAATACAGTATCTTACAGCAATCCGGAAGTGGACAAGCTGATCGACGAAGACTTGAATACGTTCGACAAAGCGAAGCGCAAAGAAATTTTGAACAAGGTGGACGCGCTGATCGCCGAAGACCAGCCTTACACGTTCCTGTACTCGCCGACGGTCACGATGGCGTATCCGAGCAATCTCGAAGGCTTCAGCCCGAACCGCGACAGTTTGAAGGACGTAGCGAAATGGTATTTCACGAAATAATGAATTTGGAACGAAAGGGGTGACTTCCGGTGGCTCTGTACGCGCTGCGGCGTCTGTTGAACGCTATTCCCATATTGATCGGGATCACGATCATCTCGTTTGCGATCATCCACATGGCGCCCGGGAGCCCGATATCCGCGTTCATCGAGGATCCGACCATCAAAGCGGTAGACAAAGAAAATATGATCAAAGCCTACGGGCTGGACAAGCCGCTTTACGAGCAATATTGGGATTGGGTCAGCGGAATGGCGCAGGGAGACCTCGGAACCTCCTTTTTGAAAAGCGAGCCGGTTACGAAGCTGATCAAGGACCGTCTGCCTACGACGCTGCTGCTGACGGTGAGCAGCTTCGTGCTGGCGCTGATTATCGCGATACCGCTCGGAATCGCCTGCGCGCTTAGGGCCCATTCGCGGCTCGACCAGATTGTGACGGCCATCTCGAACGTCGGCATCTCCATTCCCGGGTTCTGGCTCGGGCTCGTGCTGATGATGCTGTTCGCGGTTAAGCTCGGCTGGCTCCCCTCGGGGGGCTTGCAGACGATCAACGCTCCATTCAGCCTGATCGACCGAATCAAGCATTTGATTTTGCCGATCGGCACGATGGCGGCGGCCGAGGTGGCCATCTGGACGCGCTACATCCGCTCCAGCATGCTGGAGGTCATTCATCAGGACTATATGCGTACGGCCAAAGCCAAAGGTCTTAGAGGCGGCCGGGTTATTACGGTGCATGGCTTGCGCAACGCGCTGATGCCGATCGTGACCTTGCTCGGCCTGATGCTTCCTTCGTTTTTCGGCGGTGCGGTTATTATCGAGTCAATATTCAGCATCCCCGGGATCGGCCGTCTGTTTCTCGAAGCGGCCTTCCAACGGGATTATCCGATTATTTTCGCCATCACGACGGTCGGCGCTTTCCTGACCGTATTGGGCAGCATCCTGGCCGATATTTCGTATGCGGCTTTGGACCCCAGGGTTAGCATTGACGGGAAAGGGGTGAAGGTGTAACCGATGAGTGCGACTGCCGCTACTACAAACGCCGGCGCGCTGCCGGCCTCCCCTTCGCGCAATCGCGCTTGGGGGCGGTTCAAGCAGAACAAGCTTGCCGTTGCGAGCCTGTTCATCATGATTGCCCTGATCCTGCTGGCCTTATTCGCCCCTTGGGTGGCCACTCACGACCCGGCCGAGCAAGATTTGCTCAACCGGTTGAAGGCGCCGAGCGCCGAGCATTTGTTCGGCACGGACGACCTCGGCCGCGATCTGTTCAGCCGGGTGCTTTACGGCGCGAGGGTTTCGCTGTCCGTCGGCATATTCTCCGTCGTCTTCAATGTGATCATCGGCGTTACCGTCGGGGCCATTGCCGGCTATTACGGCGGCAAGACGGACAGCATCCTGATGCGTTTCGTCGACGTCATGCTGGCGTTCCCGCAGTTTTTCCTGCTCATTACCGTCGTGACGCTGCTCAAGCCGAACTTGTTCAACATCATCGTCGTATTCGTTCTGTTCGGCTGGATGGGCAAGGCGAGGCTGCTGCGAGGCCAAGTGTTGTCGCTGAAAAACCGCGAATTTGTCGATGCCGCTCGAACGATGGGCATGTCCGACTTCCGGATTATTTTCGTGCACATTCTGCCCAACGCGCTCGCTCCGGTCATCGTATCGGCGACGCTGCAGATGGGGTCGATGATCTTGACGGAATCCAGCCTGAGCTTCCTCGGCCTGGGCATTCAGCCGCCCGACGCAAGCTGGGGCAACCTGCTGCAAAGCGCCCAAAGCTTGACCATTATGATGAAGGCGCCGTGGTATCCGATTATTCCGGGCTTTATGATCTTCATTACGATCATGTGCTTCAATTTTATCGGCGACGGGCTGCGCAGCGCTCTCGATTCAAGGTAAATAGGCAAAAACGCTTTGGTCTCCCCGCAAGGGATTCCAAAGCGTTTTTTTGTCGGGCCATAGGGAGAAGTTATTACTCGACGATCAGCTTGGCCGTCATTTTGGCATGACCGGCGCCGCAAGGAATGCTGCAAATGATATCGTACGTTCCCGCTTTATCGAAGGTAATGTCCTTCGAGGCGTTCGTGCCGATCGAGACGTTGAGCTTGTCGATCTTCACGCCATGGGCGCCGTCTTTGCTATCGAGCGTAACCTTGAGCGTATCGCCTTTCTTGACCTTATATTCCGCCTGATCGAATTTCCAGTTGGTGGCGGTAATTTTCAGCTCTCCGCTTGCCGCGGCTGTGGGCGTGGAAGGAGCTTCTGGCGCAGGGCTCGTTTCTTTTTTGGCACAAGCGGCCAAAGCGAGCACGACGACGAGAGCGAGCAAATATACGATCGTTTTTTTCATAACGAAACCCTCCGTATGGGATGATTTGGGGAATGCAACATATTTATTATAGCGGATCGGCTGCTGGGAATGGGTGACAGACTGGTGAAGGCTTCGTGAACTTACGGAATTCCGGACGCAAGAAAAACGGCCTGCCGCAAGGGACAGACCGTTTTTCCCGTAAATTCGATTCGCTGCAATTACCGGGCTTCTTCCTTGTTGCGTCCCGCGTCGAACGGGGTGCTGATCGGAATGAACAGGTCGATAATCCCGATGACGAGAGCGGCCAATATCGCCCCGACGACCGTAACCGATACGCCGCCGACGATAAATTGCGCCAGCCAGATGACGGCCGCGCTGGCCAAAAAACCGACGATGCCGCGTCCGAACGGGGTGACCCGCTTGCCGAATATTCCTTCCACGATCCAGCCAAGTACGGCGATGACCAGAGCAAGGAACAAAGCGCTCCAGAATCCGCCGACCGCGAAATTAGGCACGATCCAGCCAACAAACATCAAAACGATGGCTGCTACAATAAAACGGACCACATGGCCAAGAAAACGCATAGTCGCTGCCTCCTTTGGATTGTTCGCGCACGTTGCGGCTGCAAAGTCCGCGATGCCTCGCAATCGTTATTTTTTCCCCGGAGGCGAGCAGTATGTCGACCAATTTTATACAGGGAGACAAGCAGGACAATATTCGTATAACCGTTCGTTCGATAGCTAAAGCGGCAGGCATCGGATATAATATAGACAATCAACCTGGTTTTTGCGGACGGAAGGAGTTTGACTGGTCTTGAATCCGAAAGTGCTGGTAACGCTCGAATATCATAAAATGCGCCAGCGTCTGGCCGAATATGCGTCCACCTCGCTGGGCAAGGCGAGAGCCGAAGCGCTTGCGCCGAGCCCGGATTTCGAAGAAGTAAAGCGGCTGCTGGCGGCGACGGACGAAGCGTTCAAGGTCGATCGGCTGAAGGGGGGCGCCCCGTTCGGAGGGATTCGCGACGTGCGGATGCCTTTGAACCGGGCGCGCATCGGCAGTACGCTCGGGGCTTCCGAGCTGCTCGACATCGCCAATACGATCGGCGGGGGCCGCAAGCTGAAGCGGTTTTTGCTGGCTCTGCACGAGAACGAGCCGATTCCGCTGCTGACCGAGGCCGCCGAGCCGGTGAGCGAAAACCGCGTCGTCGAGGAGAAGATCAAGTCCTGTATCGACGACGTGGCGGACATTGTCGATAGCGCAAGTTCGGAGCTGGCGCGGGTGCGGCACGAGCTGCGGACGAACGAATCGCGGGCGCGCGACAAGCTGGAGCAGATGATCCGCACGCCTTCCATTCAGAAGATGCTGCAGGACTCGCTCATTACGATTCGCGGCGACCGGTATGTCATACCGGTGAAGCAGGAGTACCGCGGACATTTCGGCGGGATGGTCCACGATCAGTCGGCGTCGGGGGCTACGCTGTTTATCGAGCCGGAAGCCGTGGTTACGCTGAACAACAAGCTGCGGGAGCTGAAGTTTGCCGAAGAGCGGGAGATCGAGAAAATTTTGATTATGCTGTCCGGCTACGTAGCGGAAGCGACGGACGAATTAAGCGTATCGGTCGAGGCGCTTGGCGAGCTCGACTTTATTTTTGCCAGAGCGAGCCTCGCCCGCGTGCTGAAGGCGACGCTGCCGATCATGAACGACCGCGGCTTCCTGAAGCTGAAAAAAGGGCGTCATCCGCTGCTGAGTCCCGAGGCGGTCGTTCCTTTGGACGTGGAGCTGGGCAACCAGTTCTCCACGATCATCGTAACCGGCCCCAATACCGGCGGCAAAACGGTGTCGCTGAAGACGATCGGACTGCTCAGCCTGATGGCGATGTCCGGCTTGTTCATTCCCGCCGAGGAAGGCAGCCAGCTGTGCGTGTTTGACGCCATCTACGCGGATATCGGCGACGAGCAGAGCATCGAGCAAAACTTGAGTACCTTTTCCAGCCATCTAACCAATATTATTTCCATTCTGAAAGGAATGACTCCGAAAAGCTTGGTGCTGCTCGACGAGCTGGGAGCGGGCACCGACCCGTCCGAAGGCTCGGCGCTGGCTATCGCCATGCTGGAGTATATTCACCGGATCGGCTGCCGAGTCGTGGCGACGACCCACTATAGCGAGCTGAAGGCATATGCGTTCGAGCGCAAAGGCGTCATTAACGCAAGCATGGAATTCAACGTACAGACGCTCAGCCCGACATACCGGCTGCTCGTCGGCGTTCCCGGCCGAAGCAATGCGTTCGCGATCGCCGAGCGGCTCGGCTTGCCGCGCCCCATCTTGGAGATGGCCCGCGGCCATGTGGACGAGGACGACAAGCGCGTCGAGACGATGATCGCCTCGCTGGAGACGAACCGGGCCGCTGCGGAGGCCGAGCGGTTGAATGCGGAGCGCCTGCGCGTCGAGGCCGAAGGGCTGCGCGCGCAGTTGGAGGATGAGCGCGAGAAGTTCCGCGAGCAGCGCGACAAGCTGCTGCTCAAGGCCGAACAGGACGCCCGGTCTGCCGTGGCAAATGCGCGGCACGAAGCGGACGAAGTCATCCGCGAGCTGCGGCGAATGGCGCTGGAGGAGCGCGGAGCGGTCAAGGAGCATAAGCTGATCGAGGCCAAGAGGCGCCTCGATACGGCTGCTCCGGAGCTGCGGGACAAGCGAGATGCCGCCCGAACGGCGAAGAAAGGTGCAGCGTCGATCGAGGTCGGCGACGAGGTGCGCGTCGTCTCGCTCGGGCAGAAAGGCCATGTCGTGGACCTGTCCGGCGCTTCCGAAGCGACGGTTCAGCTCGGCATCATGAAGATGAAGGTCAACAAATCCGATCTGGAGCTGATCAAGTCCGCTCCGGAGGTTAAGCAGGTGCAACAGCCGACGGCCAGCGTCAAGCGCAGCCGGGACGACAACGTGCGTACAGAGCTCGATCTGCGCGGAAGCAATCTGGAGGAAGCGATCATCGAAACCGACCGTTTTCTCGATGAAAGCTTTCTGAACGGCTTCGGCCAAGTTTATGTCATTCACGGCAAAGGGACGGGCGTGCTGCGCGCCGGCTTGCAGGACTATTTCCGCCGCCACAAGCATATCAAGAGCTACCGGCTCGGCAATTACGGCGAGGGTGGCGCCGGCGTGACCGTAGTGGAACTGAAGTAGGGAAAAACGCATAGTACCGACGGAAAGGTCCGGCAGCTTCGGCTGCGCGGGCCTCTTTGCCTTTAAAAAGAGTTTACTAATTTTCACTTTGTAAAATGATAAGGATGATATCGGGGGCTGTACGTTCCGCTAAGTCGGCCATCGTAGCATATTTGCTTAAACAGAACCTAAACGGCAGCAGCAAAAAATTTAGCTGGTTTTCATCCATTTGTTTAGCTTCTGTTTAAATTGGTCTACTAGAATTGTAAGTGAGGGGGCAAGAGACGCAAAGGAAACTTCGCCAATGGGAGTCGTAGTCCGTCAAGGTATTCTAATGGTTGCTGTCAGCGGAACAGCAATCATTATCTAATAAATATCCGTATATTAGGAATTAACAGTTGGAATCTTAAGAAAACAAGAGTAAATGAAAGAAAATACTAATTTATAGTGGGAGTGTTGATGATGTCAATCAATAGGGACATGCTGCAAGGATCTTTGGATTCTGCCCTTCGAGTTCGTCCCCGCGTTCGATGGGGTGTTCTCGGCTATTTCCTCTACATTGCAGTCTTCTACGGTATCTTCGTGCTCAACGGCGTCGACTACCCGCGAATAGGCGAGAGTGAGCAGACCCTTCTGCTCTGGTACGTAGCACCAACGTTCGGCGGTGCTGTGTTGGCCTTCACAATAGTCACGATCTACGGATGGTGGCGCCCCAGCCTAGTTGAAAAGCGGAGTCTTTCTCGATGGGCGATGACTCTCCCGATCATCATGACAGTCATCGCGATCGTGAACATGCTGATCGCCGATTTCACCCGTGTCACGCCCCTCATGTGGCTGTATCTTTTCGTCGGCAGCATCCTGGTCGGCTTCAATGAGGAGATAATCCACCGAGGTCAATTGATAGTCGCTCTGCGCAGCCGATTCGGTGAAACCGGGGTCTGGCTGCTATCAACAGCGATGTTCGCAGTATTCCACCTGC
Organism: Paenibacillus hodogayensis; assembly: GCF_039536325.1. NCBI lineage: Bacteria > Bacillati > Bacillota > Bacilli > Caryophanales > Paenibacillaceae > Paenibacillus > Paenibacillus hodogayensis. Next base: position 437,486 of record NZ_BAAAYO010000002.1, on the reverse strand, counting down.
CGGGCATGTTCCTGGGCCTCGGGGCGGGTGTCCTGTTCCAGGTAATGATGGCTTGCGGCCTTGGTTCGATCTTCTACCTTGCCCGGCGCTCTACCGGATCGCTCGTGGCCTCCATGATCCTGCACGGACTCTGGGACTTGAGCATCTTCTCGCATGGCACGTCGTCGTTTCCTATCGCTGGTATACTAGCTCCGCTGTTGGCGATCGCTGCAGTGATCACGGTTCCGATCATCCTCCGCCGTGAAAAGCGACGCGATAGCGCCCATAGCGTGTCACGACGAGTCAGCTGAATCATCCGTGCGGTCGTCATGATCATCGTTGGTGCATAGGTCATGATGACATTGGCCCATTGGCTTTTGATCAATCATAGTAGAAATCAACATCCCGCCCTTAAGATCAGAGGCGGGATGTTTGGCATCCGCAGTTAAATTTATGCGACGGCGTTTTTGACTGCTTGAAGACAGCATCTAGAATGTGTAAAACGACCGTGTAGCTGAAGCCGTACAGAAACGCGTCGCGCAGCTTGATAACGGTTGTCTCGGTCAACTGGGCTTTCCCTTTTCGAAAACTCTAAGCGTTTGGTAGAACAAGGGAAAAAATCGTTTGCACTAGCCAACTATCGTTATGGTACGATGGATATAACGACACTAAGGGTGGAGTCAGCAGATGGATTCGTTATTGACGTTGTACATTACGCTTGTTTGCGTATCGGGTGTATTCAACGTGTTTCTCAGCGTTTACGCATTCTCCAAGAGAAGCGAAATTCCGGGAGCGGGCATCTTCATCCTATACACGGCAGCGCTATCGATTTACTGCTTCGGTTATGCATTCGGGCTCGCCAGTACCACGTTAACGGAAGTCAAGATATGGACGACGGTGGAGTATATCGGCATGCCGTTCTCCGCGGCGCTTGGTTTGATGCTTGTGTTGAATTACCTCGGCAGAAACGTATCGCCGAAGACGGCTGCGGCGATGTTCATCATTCCGTCGATCACCCTTGCTATGGTGGCGACCAACGACTATCATCATCTGTTCTACAAGGCGATGTACTTGCGGGAAGGGATGCCGGCTTCGCTGGTGAAGCTGGAGATCGGGGAATGGTACATCGTTCATGGCATCTATACGTTCAGCTGTCTGCTGGCTGCCGTCGTGCTGTTAATCGGCCGTTGGAGGCAGACGAGCAAGACGTACCGGCTGCAGCTGGTAACCCTGATCTGTGGACAATTCGTTCCGATGACCGCGGCTTTTCTCTATTTGTTGGGAGCGGCGCCGGGCGGGCTCGATCCCGTGCCGATCGTCATGTGCATCACCTCCGCCCTATACATTTGGGCAATGGTGTCCGCTCGCATGCTGACTGTCGTACCGATCGCCAAAGAAACGATTTTCGAAAGCATGGGGGAAGGGGTTATCGTGCTTGACCCTGCGGAACGGTTGATCGAATTCAACCGGGCTGCCGCAATCATGATTCCTTCGCTACGGCATTCCCGGATTGGCAGCACGCTGGATGAGGTGTGGGTCAGTCTGACCGGATCTCCGTTTCCCGTCGCCCGTCATCCCGACGGCATGCAGGGGGAATTGGCGTGGATGGCCGGAGGAGAGGAGCGCTGCTACCAGGTTCGCGTCTCCGTCGTCCGGCACCGCAATGGCGGTCTGGCGGGCAGCCTGCTTCTACTGATCGATGTAACGGAGCTTAAGCGGCTGCAGCGTCATCTGGAGCATATGGCCTTCTATGACGGGCTCACTCAGATATACAATCGCACGCAGTTCATCCACCGAAGCCGGGAGATGCTGAAGGAATCCCTCGCCGAAGGACAGCCGTTCTCCGTCGTGCTGTTCGATATCGATCATTTCAAGCGGGTTAACGACAGCTTCGGTCACGAGACCGGCGATCGGCTTATCGTTCACGTCGTCTCTCTGTGCAAACCGATGCTCTCTGCGGATATGCTGTTCGGCCGGTATGGCGGCGAGGAATTCGTGCTCGCCCTTCCGTCCTTTTCGTGGCCGGAGGCTGCCGAGCTGGCCGAGCGCTTGCGCGCGGCGCTGGAAGCCGAGCCGCTGGTGACGGCAAGCGGTCCGATCGCCGTCACCTCCAGCTTCGGAGCGGCGCAGGCCGAACAAACCGGCGATACGTTGGAATCGCTCCTGCGGGCCGCCGACGAAGCTTTGTATGTGTCCAAGCGCGGCGGCCGCAACAGGGTCAGCGTGCACCAGCCTGCAAAGTCCAAGGACAGCTAACGCACTTAAGGGCGGCGTGCCGTCAAGCCTGCGCTGGTTCGCCCATGACGGTTTGGAAGCTGTCGCCGATTTAGGCACTCCCAATAAGACGAATAAGGAAGCGGATTTCCATCTTCATGTATAGGTGTAACGGCTCGGGTATGGTAAAATGGAGGCGGAGGTGAAGAGTTGAGCAAATTTTTTCTGTTTGCCCTGATCTGGTGGCTGGTGGGAAATCCGTTCTTGGCTCTTCTGGTGATGCTCGTGCTGCTTTATATGCTGGACCGCCGCTTTATCGGACTGTCGCCCAGCTTGGTGAAGCCGTTCCGCCGCAATCGGAAGCTTTCGCGGCTGAAGCGGGAGCTAGCTTTGTCTCCCCATCATGCCGGGAACAAGCTGGAGGCGGCCCGTCTCTATATCGAGAAACAAAAGTACGCAGAAGCGCTCGACCTGCTCGAGCAAGTTCGCCCCATCTACGATTCCGCCGACGTCGTTTACGAAATCGGCTTATGCCGGTTAAAGCTGGGCGAGCTGGAGGAAGGCCGCAGGCTGATCGAGGAAAGTCTGGACATGAATCCGCGCGTCAAGTACGGGGAGCCTTATTTGCGATTGGGGGAAGCGTTCGCCTCGATTAGCCCCGAGGAAGCGATCGGCTATCTGGAGCGGTTCCGGCAAGCGAATTCCTCGTCTTGCGAGGGCTGCTACAAGCTTGGCCGCATCTATGAACGACTCGGAAACCGGGCGGAGGCGAAGCGAGCTTACGCCGATGCTCTACAGCTCTATCGCGGCTTGCCCCGCTATAAGAGACGTGTCGAACGGCGCTGGGCGATCTTGTCGAAATGGCGGCAGCTTTTTTGAAAAAAGCGAATCCCGTTTTGAAACTTCTTGGTTCGGTCTGCGTATGAAATGGATGTGAACACAACAAAGCGTTGGTTATCCAATTGGAAGTTATGAACGAACCCAATACCGAGGAGGAACCTGACAATGGGAATTTTCAAAAGACTTCGCGACCTGACTGTGGCTTCGATCAACGATCTGCTTGACAAAGCCGAAGATCCGGTTAAAATGCTGAACCAGTTTTTGCGCGATATGGAAGAGGACATTCTGGAAGCCGAAAGCGCGGTAGCGAAGCAAATCGCTATTGAGAAAAAATTCAAGCAGCAAACGGAAGAAGCCGAGGATATGGTCAACCGCCGCGGCGAGCAAGCGATGAAGGCGCTGGAGCAAGGCAACGAGGAATTGGCCCGCAAGGCGCTGCAGGATAAGAAAGAGCAGCAAACCCGTTACGACGAATACAAGCGTCAATACGACATCGCCAAGGCAAACGCCGACCAGCTTCGCGGTCAGCTGAGCGAGATGAAAGACGAGTTCGGCAAGATGAAGAACAAGAAGGACTTGCTGATCGCCCGCGCCGAGTCGGCGAAAGCGCAAAAGCAAATCAACCAGGCGATGAGCGGCTTCGGTACGGACAATGCGACCAAAGGCTTCGACCGCATGACGGAAAAAGTGCTGCAAATGGAAGCCGAAGCGGAAGCGAGCAAGGATATTCGCAGCTCGAACCGTACGCTCGACGACGAACTGGCCCAACTGGACAAAAACGGCGGCGGCGTGGAAGACGAGCTCGCGGTGATGAAAGCCCAATTGGCTGCCAAAAAACAGCGCGTTTTGGACTAATCAGGAAACAAAGAGACGGCGGAATTGGAACAGAAGCGGGATCGGCCCGAACCGGGCCGATCTTCGCCATGTTCGGCGGTCTCTTTCAGCCATTTTCCCGTAAAGGAGGCTGAATCAGATGAATGAAGAGGTGGATGTACTGTTGTCGAACCCTTATTTGGAAACGCTCGCTTTTTTCTCGATCGCCATCTTGGCGCTTATTGTTTTTTTGGCGATATTCGAGTTTGTCACCCGCTACAACGATTGGGCGGAAATCAAGAAAGGCAACATCTCCGTGGCGATGGCTATAGGCGGTAAAATATTCGGTATCTGCAACATTTTCCGTTTCTCTATCTTGAACAACGATACCATTTTGCATTCGATCTTGTGGGCGAGCTTTGGTTTCGTGCTGCTGCTGGTGGCTTATTTTATTTTCGAATTTTTGACCCCGGTATTCAAAATCGACGAAGAAATTCAGAAGGACAACAAGGCTGTCGGGCTGCTGTCCATGGTGTTGTCCGTATCGATTTCATACGTGGTCGGAGCGAGCGTGACCTGATATGAAATATTTATGGGGAACGCTGCTGATCGTCGCGCTTGCGTTTCTGGCTGTGGGCGTTTATTATTTCGTTAATAACGCTTGAACGGAGGAATGGTCATGAGCGACAAGGAATCGGCCACGGTTTGTCCGTGGTGCCAGACGGAAATTGTATGGGACGAGGAGATCGGGCCCGAGGACTCCTGCCCGCACTGCTTTAATGAATTGAACGATTACCGCAGCCTGCGCGTTCATCTGGAAGGCGACGAGCTGGAGCTAACCGAGGACGGCGACGAACTAACGGAGCTGAACAGCTACGGGCTGGCGATCAAGAAAAGGCTGGAGCAGCAAGAGGACAGCATGGAATGCGCCCGCTGCCAGGAAGAAATGGTGCTGGCCGGGAACGTTCTGGTCGAGGACGAGCGCTTCACGCCGTTCATTCCAAACGGACCGGCTCCCGCTTTTATTAAACCGCCGTTCCGCCTGCATATGTTTGTATGTCCTTCCTGCTTCCAGGTTCATCACTCCTTGTCCGACGAAGATCGGATGCGGCTGGTCAGCGAATGGTCGCGCCCGCATAACGAGGAAGGCTGAGTATTTGCGTGCTTGGCAAATTCCAATGGTTTTGTTTCACCCCTGAGGCTTGTTTTACGGCTTCGGGGGTTTTTGGCATTTTTCGCGGGAAGTGGGGAACGTTAAGAAGGCTTGCGACTTTACAACCATTGGAGTTTGCGGCATGAACCGTATCTCGGTGGCAAATTCAGCATACAGGTGAGGGACATGCAGCAGGACAAACAACGTTTCGGGAATGCGGCTGTCCGCGGAGCGCGAACGGGCTTCGGAGGCCTCTCTGCGCGGGAATCGGCTGAAGGCGAAGGCGATCGACGTACCGGAGGCGGTCACCCTGCCCGCTTCGATGCGCAGACGTGGCTTCTGTTGTTGGTCAACGGCCTGTTCGCCGCAGCCAATGCGTTATCCGGAACATTCGTGAACGTGTATTTATGGAAAGCAAAAAATGATTTCGCCCTGATCGGCTGGTTCGCCTTCGCCCATCAGGTGACGATGGGGCTGACGTTCTGGCTCGCCGGGAAATGGGTGAAGGAGCACAACAAAATGGTCAGCCTGCGGCTGGGGGTAGCCGTCGCCGCATTGTTCTACATGCTCGTGCTGCTGCTTCAGCAGCAGGCGGTCTATTACGTATGGCTGCTAGGCATCGTGCAGGGCATTTCGTCCGGGCTATTCTGGTTATCGTTTAATGTGGTTTATTTCGAAGTAACGTCGGCGGATAACCGTGACCGGTTCAACGGCTGGTCCGGCTTGCTCGGCTCGGGGGCAGGCATGATCGCCCCGTGGATCTCCGGCTGGCTGATTACCCGGATGCCGGATACGAGCGGGTACCGGCTCATCTTCGCCATCTCGCTCGGCATTTTTGTCGGCGGAGTCATCGTGAGCTTTTTTCTGCGCAAGCGGAAAGTGTCGGGCCGGTACGAATGGACGCATGGCTACCGGATGCTGCTGAAGGCAGGCAGCCCGTGGAGGCCGGTTTTCCTGGCGTTGATGGCCCAGGGCGTGCGGGAAGGCGTATTCGGCTTCTTAATCGGGTTAATGGTTTATATCGCTACTCAAAGCGAGCTGCGGATCGGCACCTTTTCCTTCGTCAGCTCGGCGGTTGCGCTCGTCAGTTTTTATGCGGCCGGCAAGTGGTTGAAGCCGGCTTACCGAAGCTGGGGCATGCTCGTCGGCGTTGCCGCGATGATCGTCGTGATCGTGCCCTTTTTCTGGAGCGTCAGCTACCCCACTCTGCTGCTGTTCGGCATTGGGACGGCATTGTTCATCCCATTGTTCATCGTGCCGATGACCTCTTCGGTATTCGATCTGATCGGCCGGGACCGTGAGAGCGCGGAGCATCGCGTGGAGTATGTCGTGCTGCGCGAGCTGGGTCTGAACGTCGGTCGGATGGTCGGCACGATCGTATTTATCGCGGTCGTCACCCGTACGACCGCTCCCGCCGCGATTAGCTGGCTGCTGCTCGGAATCGGCAGTTCCCCTTTGCTCGCTTGGGCGTTTATGCGCCGCAGACTTAACCCGGTCGCTGTCCAATCGGATAAAATCCGATAACGTTACCATGAATTTATGGTATAATGGACGTACATCAAGGCAAAGGGGTACGTGAGCGAAATGAGCAAAAAGATGGTGCAGAGCGTCACCGAGCTGATCGGAGACACTCCGGCGGTACGAATAAACCGGCTGGTCGGAGAAAACGATGCCGAAGTTTACGTCAAGCTGGAATACTTCAATCCGAGCCGCAGCGTCAAGGACCGGGCGGCATTCAATTTGATCGAACAGGCGGAGAAGGACGGCCGGCTGCTTCCGGGCGCGACCATTATCGAACCGACAAGCGGCAATACCGGTATCGGGCTGGCGATGAACGCGGCGGCCAAGGGCTATCGTGCCATCCTGATCATGCCGGACAACATGTCCAAGGAACGGATCAATATTTTGAAGGCATACGGGGCCGAAGTCGTGCTGACTCCCGCCGCTCAGCGGATGCCAGGAGCAATCGCCAAGGCGGTCGAGCTTCAAGCGCAAATCCCGGGCAGCTTTATTCCTCAGCAGTTCGAAAATCCGGCCAACCCGGATATCCATCGGGTCACGACGGCGCTTGAGATCCTCGAGCAGACGGAAGGCCGGCTCGACGCTTTTGTTGCATCGTCCGGAACGGGCGGGACGATTACCGGAACCGGCGAAGCGCTGCGCGAGCATCTTCCGGACCTGCGCATTTACGTCGTCGAGCCGAAGGGCTCGCCGGTGCTGTCCGGCGGACAACCGGGCCCGCATAAGCTGGTCGGAACAAGCCCTGGCTTCATTCCGAAGATTCTCAATACGGACATCTACGACGAGATCGTCCAGGTGGCCGACGAGGATGCGATTCGCACGACTCAGGAGTTGGCCGCCCGCGAGGGCATTCTGGTCGGGCCTTCGGCTGGTGCTACGGTATGGACGGCGCTGCAGGTCGCCAAGAAGTTGGGCAAAGGCAAGCGCGTACTGTGCATCGCCCCGGATACGGGCGAACGGTATTTGAGCATGAACATATTCGGCTAGTACAAAGTCAGATCTTAACCCGATTCCTGAAGGGCCCAAACCTTTGCAACGCAAAAGGTCGTACCTTTCCGAATGTGCAGAATTGGTTCTGGCTTTGTACAAACCCTGAAGCTTGATCTCGGAAACCGGTTCTTCGTGAGCCGGTTTTTTTAATGCTTGCAACTAAGGGGAATCTCGACTAGACTTATTCATATATGTGAATTTATTTTCGAAAGGTTTGGATGCTTTGGACAATAAGGTGCATAAAGTCAAGTCGGCCGACCGCGTATTGGATATTTTGGAGCTGTTTGCCGATGAACTGGACGGCTACAATATTACGGATATCGCCAACAAACTGGACATGCCGACGAGCAGCGCCTATATGCTGGTGCAGAATATGCTTGCCCGCGGCTACCTGGAGACGGATCGTTCGGGGAAGCTGTTTCGGCTGGGCTACAAAATATTTGAAATCCGCACGCGCTACATGGGCAGCACAAGCCTGATTTCGGAGTTTTACCGGGTCGCCGATAAAATCGTCGACAATCTGAACGAGACGGTATTTCTGGGCGTGCGCGGAGGCGATCAATTGATCTACATCGCGGAGAAGCAAATTCCCGCGCCGCTGCGCTTTACCACGCAGTTTGCCAAGACGCTGCCGCTGTACGCCAGCGCTTCAGGGAAAATGCTGCTGTGCAACTGCACGGAAGCGGAAATCCGCGAGATGTACCCGTCGGGCGAGTTAAAGCCGCTGACGCCGAATACGATAGCGTCGGTCGACGCGCTGCTGGCCCAGTTGGAGGAGGCGCGCAAGGATGGCGTCGCGTTCAATATGGGCGAGACGGTTAGCGACGTGCACTGTATCGCCGGTCCGATCTACGACCCGGAAGGAAACATCGTGGCGTCGATCAGCATTTCCATTCCGACTGGGCGTATTTCCGCTGAAAGTTGGAGCCGCGCCAAGGAATGGGTCCGGCAAGGATGTCGGGAGCTGACTTATCGGGTATATTGTCAAAATTGAAGAGGTTTCTTTCTATATCGGATTTGGTTTTTGTACGCAAGCGCTTTGCTGCTGGCCATATCATTCGTGAGAATGGGATGGATGGTGCTGTATTTGCGGCGGTGCGAATGGGAAGCTCCCATAAAAATCCCGGTTCCTTCGCACCTCAGTTTTTGTCGGATTTAGTCGTTTTTAAGCGGAGTCTAAAAAAGTCAAGTTTGGATTTATGTTTGTTTTCGATTGATTCTCTTGATACTTGTTATTTTTCATGCGAATTAGGCATTGATGTGACCTTTTTCGCTGTCGCACTCCGTATGGAATGCCTGGATTGAAACGTTTGTACCACATTGTCATTGATGGTACGGGCGCTCCGGTCGCACTCCGTATGGAATGCCTGGATTGAAACACGAACCAGTTCGACAAGATCGCGACGGAGCTCGTCGCACTCCGTATGGAGTGCGTGGATTGAAACTTTTGGGAAGGAAAGCTACCGTCATATTCCGGTGTCGCACTCCGTATGGAGTGCGTGGATTGAAACCCATATGGCGGGGCCGATCCGCTCGCGATGATCGTCGCACTCCGTATGGAGTGCGTGGATTGAAACAAAACACTTTACTGAAGACAATAAGTTACGTTAAGAGCACTCCGTATGGAGTGAGTGAACTTATGGCGACGTTTGGAGGCAGGAAGACCATGGCGTTCACGTCATCGCCGGCTAGTATCACAATGCGGCCAGACTGGACAAGGTAAAGGAATCCTTCGGGCTGGAGCCGTACGCTACGGCTGAGAGGCGGCGTCGGATTGAAACGGTTCGATCCGGACCGAGACGGTTGGATAGCAAGCGAATGGGCCAGACCGCCGAACCAGCGGTTTCGCATCGGCGGTCTGACCGCTCCTTTGGCGCGTTTCTTACGCAGCGAGGACGAAGCTGGCCACGGCGGAAGAAGACCGCACCTCGCTGCGCATGGTATTGGCTTGTTACGTCTCCGCTCGCGAAGGACGCCGGGTATCGTTGGACGATCCGGCCATATCTGGTATAAAGGATGTTTGTGAGCGTTCCTGCTCCTTCCGTTATTTATGGTGGGGGCTTTTTGACGTCCCTTTTAAAAAGCTTGAGATTCGGTTTCGATCCGAGAGGAGTTACGGGAATAGGAGGAATCATTTTCGTATATACAAATAAGATTTATAAATATGAAAAATATGTTGAAATATTCGACCTTCCGCGTTACCATGGAGTCGTGAGCGGACGATCCGTGCAGCCGCTCGTATGGGTGAAGCGGATCCGGCGAACCGATTCGGGACGATCCGGGGATCGGGCGCCAAGCAGTAGAAGGAACAATAGAAGCGTGGATAGGGGTGGAGCGAAGCATGCTTCAAGAGAAAACGATTCTCATCACCGGAGCGCTCGGCCAGCTAGGGCGTTCCGCCGTACCGATGTTTCTCGGACTGGGGGCGAACGTGATGGCGAGCGATGTCGTTCCGATTGAACAAGCGCCTCGCGTTGCGGCTTTAAAGGAACAATACGGAGAAGACCGGTTTCGGTTCATTCAGTCCGATGCGGCGGACGAGAATCAGGTGAAAGCGCTTATGGAGGAGACCGAGCGCAGCTTCGGACGGCTGGACGGTCTGTATTGCAATGCGTACAAGAACGTATGGAAGCCCATTCTGCAGCTGTCGCTCGAAGAATGGGAAGAAACGATGACCGGAACGTTGACCAGTACGTTTTTATGCTGCAAATACGCGTTACCGCTAATGATTCGCTCTGGAGGCGGCTCTATCGTCAATACGTCGTCGGTGCTCAGCCATATACCGAAGAGCGGCTGCGCCAGCTACGGGGCGGCCAAGGCGGGCGTCAATCAACTGACGCGTGTCATCGCCAAGGATTACGCAGACTCCAACATTCGGGCGAACGCGTTGCTGCCGGGAGATTTCAAGTCCGATGAGCGGCTCGCGTCGATGTCGGACGCCCAGCGGGAATCGATCGGCAAGGAGACGCTGCTCGGCCGCAGTGGCAGAGCCGACGAGATTAATCAGGTGGCGGCTTTCCTGCTTTCCGACGCCGCTTCTTATGTGACGGGATCGCTTTATACCGTCGACGGGGGGTTCCACTTATGAAATCGATTTGGATGCATGAACATACGCGCGAGGAAATCGGCGAATTTGCCCGGAACGGGGGAGCGGTCCTCGTTGCGCTGGCTGCCACCGAACAGCACGGTCCGCATCTTCCGGTGCATACCGACACGCTGATTGCCGGCCGCGTGGCGGAACTAGCGGTCCGCGGCGCCGGGGCCGAGGTGCCGCTGCTGCTGGCGCCGGTCCTGCCGATTGGCTGCTCCGAGCATCATTTATCGTTCGGAGGCACGATCTCGCTCTCTCCGATGACATACTTCCAGGTGCTGAGGGATATCGGGGAAAGCCTGGTGAAGGACGGCTTCCGCAAAATCATTTTCCTGAACGGCCATGGCGGCAACGAACCGATGATGCAGCAGGTCGCTAACGATCTGGCCGTCCGTCATCCGATCTGGACGGCAGCTGCATCGTATTGGTCGCTGGCGCGCGAAAGCCTCCAGCATATCGAGGCAAGCGAGGTAGGACCAGTGCCGGGCCATGCCGGCGGGTTCGAAACCTCGGCGGTGATGGCGCTGGCTCCGGAGCTCGTGCGCGAAGACCGGATCGGTACGTCCCATCCGGAACGGGATTGGATCTTCGCCGGTCCTGCCGGGGCGTTTGTAGGAAGGCACGGCGAGCTGACCGGCTGTGACGGCTTCACGGACGCGCCTGTGCGGGCGACTGCGGACAAGGGGCGCTTGTATGTGCAGACGATCGCGGATAGCGTATCCGGCTGGCTCGTGCGCACGGTTCAGGCGATGGAGAGAGGGGAACAAAGCGTATGAGTTATCGCGAGGGACGGAAGCGGGTAGCGGTTATTGTGACGGAGTACCGGTTCAACGCCCATGCCGATGTCATTCTTGGCAGGCTGCTGGGGGATTTCGACTATACGCCGCAAGTGGAGGTCGTCTCAATCTACACGGACCAAGTGCCCGACAACGATATGAGCCGGGAGATGGCGGCGAAGCGGGGCGTGCCGATTTATCCGACGATTGAGGAAACGGTCCGGGCGCCCCATATCGACGGAACGATCGACGGAATCATTATTATCGGGGAGCATGGCGATTATCCCGTGAACGAGAAGCGGCAGAAGCAGTATCCTCGTTACCGGCTGCTGAAGGAAACGCTGGAGGCGTTGGATGGGCTTGCGTTGACGGTGCCCATCTTCTCCGACAAGCATCTGTCCTACGACATGGGCGAGGCGAAATGGATGTACGACGAGCTGAAGCGCAGGCGGATTCCGTTTATGGCAGGCTCCTCGATTCCCCATACGGACCCGGTCCCGGCATACGATCCGGAGCTGCTCGTGTCGGCCAGCGAATGGTTGATCATCAGCTTCTCGACCTCGATCGAGGCATACGGCTACCACGGGCTGGAGGTGCTTCAATCGCTTGCCGAGAAACGGCGCGGAGGGGAAAGCGGCGTGCGATCCGTTTGGGCGTTGGAGGGAGCGGACGTATGGGAGGCGATGGACCGCGGCGAATGGCCGGAGCAGCTGATGCTTCAGGCGCTCGGGGCCTACCCTGACGTCCCCGGCGGTCATCCGCGCGTGCAGCAAGCCGATCCGGTGCTGTTCGCCGCCGACTATGCGGACGGTACGAAAGGGTATGTGATCCAGTTCAAGGATCTCGTCGATCAGTGGGGCTATGCCTTCCGCACGGAGAACGGGGGGGTGACCGCAGCCCGCTGCGACAGCGAGAAAGGCCGTCCGTTTGGCCATTTCGAGAGGCTGACCAGGCTGGTGGAAAACTTTATCATAAGCGGCAAGGAGCCGTTTCCGATGGAACGCGTCTATATGAGTACCGGTCTGATCGACTACGGGATGGAGTCGCTGTATACCCGCAACCGGGTCGATACGCCGCTGCTCGATATTCAATACGATGTGGAGAAAGGGAGTTGATCGGACGAACATGAGCAGCAGGGGAGAGCAGCACGCGAATCAGGCCTCGCCGGAAAACATTTTGCAGCGACCGCCTTTCTCGATGGCGGTGCGCAGCGGCTCGACCGTGTACGTATCCGGTCAGGCGGGGATCGATCTTCAGGCCAGGAGGGTGGCTGGTCCGGACCTGGAGACGCAGATGGAGTTTACGATGCGCAATATTGCGGATATCCTGGCCAAGGCCGGGTTAACGCTGGACAATATCGTTCAGATGACGGTGTACTTATCCGACCGCAGCTTGTATATTCGCTTTAACGAGCTGTACCGGCATTACTTTCAGCCCCCTTATCCGGCGCGTACTGTCGTTTATTGCGAACTGAACTATGATCTGCTGCTGGAGATCGACGCCATCGCGACGACGGAAGCCGACAAAACTTATTATTAGTAGGGTGCCTTGAAAAAAGGAGCATCCGACGACGCTGCCGCCCCCGGCTAACTCCGGGGGCGGCGCTTGCGTTTGCCCGCTTAGGTGGAGTGTCCGCTGCCGAACAGCTCGTTCAGCATTTTATCCCGGTTGTTGAGAAACTGCTTCGTAATGATATAGGGGTCGGTTTCCTCGTAGGCTTTCAACTCGATGCCGTCCGCCGTCAGTTGATAGATCGTCGCTCCCGGATAGGCCATCAAGATCGGGGAATGCGTCGAGATGATAAATTGCGAGCTTGCCTCCACCAGCTCACGCATGCGGGCGAGCATGGCCATCTGCCGCAGCGGGGACAGAGCCGCTTCCGGCTCGTCGAGAATGTACAGCCCTTGTCCGCCGAACCGGTGCAGGAACGCGGCAAAAAACGATTCCCCGTGGGACTGCTCGTGCAGCGATTGGCCTCCGTACGAATCGCGGATCGGCGGGCCGAACGAAAAGTCGTTGTCCAGTTCCTCCATATGCGTCGCCAGATTGTAGTAGCTTTCCGCCCGGAAGAAAAAACCGTCGCGAGGCTTGCGGCTTCCCCGCACCAGCCGGATATGCTCGTGCAGCGCGGAATGGGAGGGGCGCGTGGCGAAGCTGAAGTTTTTCGTACCGCCTTCCGGGTTGAACCCCCAGGCAACGGCGATCGCTTCCATCAAAGTGGATTTACCCGCTCCGTTATCGCCGACGATGTAGGTCACCTGGGGATGCAGCTCCAATCGGTGCAGGCTGCGAATGGCACCCAGGTGAAACGGGTATTGCCGGAAGGAAGGAATGCCCGTCCTGTCGAGTTCGACCCCTCTGAGGTAAGGATCGCGTAAATCCATCGTGATCAGCTCCTGTCGCGCCCCTTGGGCTTTGCCCGAACGCCCTGCGTATTTTCCATAGTATACTATGAACCCGATCCGGCTGCCTATCGGCATTCGGAGGGCCGACAGAGCTTTCTAAAGCGGTTGCCATGGACGGAACATGCCGGGAGACGCGCGCGCGCAGCCGAATCGTCCGGTGTTCATCCAGCTGTGGTACGCATCGTTACGGGCGCTTCCGCCTTAGCGCGAAGAGCAGGACGGCGGCTACAGCGGCGGCGGCCACGCCGGCTGCGATGGAAACCGGCACGATGGATCGCGAACGGTCCTCCGGTCCGCTGCCCGCGACCGGAGCGTATCCGGCACCCAAGGCGGCAAGCTCCTCGGTTGCGGCGGCAAGCGGCTTCGTCCGTTCGCACAGTCCAGTCTTCAGTTTTCCGTCGGCTTCATAAGCGAAGACGATAAACCGTTCATTGGCGGCAAATCCTTCGTACCCGCAGCTCGGCGAAGCGGATGCCGTGTAGACGACTGTTTCGGCACTAACCTGTCCTTTCCATACGTCCTCCACTTGCAATTTCACGGCCACCAAATCGGCGGTAGACACGTTCAGGCCTTTCGGCTTAGCCACCGAAACGACCTTGCCGCTAAAAATGGCCGATTTGCGAACGAGCTCCTCCGCTACCGGTCTTGGACCGGCGCAGGAGCAGGCCGATGCCTGATCCGGTACAACGAACAGCCACATGCCTAGAGCGAGCATTCCACAGACTGCCCAGAACAGCGTTTTTTTTGCCATGGCGATCACCCCCCCTAACAGACGCGGCAGAGGTCCAAAATGTTCCAGAGCGTATATTTTTTGTTCAGTTCCGTTCTCTATACTAAAGCGGGACTCATACCCATATACGAGGAGGGATCGTATGTATTCATTAGGGAAAAAGGTAACGGCCGAGATGATCGGCACATTCGTTCTTGTGCTGTTCGGCTGCGGCAGCGCGGCTACGGCGGGAGGGGAGCTGGGGTACACGGGCATCGCCCTGGCGTTTGGCTTGTCGATCGTGGCGCTTGCGTATGTAATCGGCCCGATCTCCGGCTGCCATGTGAATCCGGCCGTATCGCTGGCCATGCTGATTGGAGGAAAGCTGTCCGGCCGCGATTTTATTGCGTATCTTGTTGCGCAAGCCGCAGGAGCCGTGGCAGGTTCGGCGCTGCTGTACGCCATCTTCCACTCCGCCGGCAAGACGGCCGCCAACCTTGGACAGAACGGCTACGGAGACGGTTACGGCATCGGCATCTCTGCTCTGATGGCTGTCATCGTGGAGATAGTGCTGACCTTCGTGTTCGTCTACGCGATCATGGGGGTTACGTCCGAGCCGGCGAACGGGAAGGTGGCGGGATTGGTCATCGGGCTTACGCTGACGCTCGTCCATCTGCTCGGCATCGGTCTGACCGGCACGTCGGTCAACCCGGCGCGCAGCTTCGGACCTGCCATTCTGCTTGGCGGGGAGGCACTCTCCGAGCTGTGGGTGTTCGTGACGGCGCCTTTCGTTGGAGCGGCGCTCGCCGCTATCGCGTTCCGGACACTGAACGTCCGCAAAGCGGGCTAACTCCGCTCTGCGGATCGTCGCGGCTGCACGTCGGCTCGCAAAGCAGGCGTGTTTTATTCCGCGGAAACGGTTTTCATTGATGCAAGTGAAACGCGGATGGCCAGACCGTATCGGGCAAGGCCATCCGACCGGGCGGATGGGCCGGGATGAAAGACGCAGGGGAAGCACTGCTCTCGCATACAGGGCAGACTTCGGCCATCCATCCGATAGCCGTGCCGCCCCCGGTTGGCGGCCTTACAGCTCGACGATCGTCAATGCTCCGCTATCGGAAACTTTCAGCTTGAATTTGCTTCCGTTGGGCGAAGTGAGCACGACGCCATGACCGCTTTGGATAAAGGTCAAATCTCCGGCAACGTAATCGCCGCTATTGGCCAAATATTTGTTCCCGCCGATCGAGTAGGAATGACCGAATACCCGGCCTAGCCGTACGTCCACGGCATATTGCCCGGTAAACGTAAACTTGATTTTGCGCACTCCTTTCATCAATCCGTTCAACACATTGCTTCTTAGCGTGTAAGCGGGCAAATACCGCATATGCTGCATATCTTGTACGGTTGTGTAAAGCACCCCGTCCAAATCGGTTACATCCAGCCGGATTTGTTCGGGGCATCGATTGTACATGAAGTAAATCCCCACATTTTCAATGCCGCCGGTGACATAATCGTTGGCGTTTCCGTAATAATGGTTGCCGTTAAAGACGACCTCAAATGCAAAGACGGCACCCCCCGCCAAATTCAGCCTCAAGTATTGATTGGTTTTTCCTTGAAAAACATGGTCCAGATTCCCTTCGACAATCTTATCCGCCCCGCTTACGATCGATACTTGATGAAGGACGGGCGCGGCGTGAAATATATCTTCGTAATCCCCGTTGTATTTCCGGTAATCGCCGCTCGGCAAATACGTCAATTTTTCTTTATACGGGATTTTGTGGCCGTTCAGGTCGCGCAAACTCAAATAATTGTATTGCCCCGCGTCTATATAGTTGCTGCCGTCCAAAAAGTTTAAAAAGATCTGGTTTTGCCGGGTCGACGGCGTCAGGTTGACCATCAGGCAATTTTTATTGATGGCGTCCCAAATAAAAGCGTTCACGATATTGCCCCGGCCTTCCAAATGGATCATTTCTTTACACCGGTTATTGTACTGAAGCTGCACGTTGTTGAACGTATTGCCGTCTACCTGATTGAGCGCCGTATGATCGCCTGTCCCGTAAATATAATAATCGCAATCGCTGATCACCACATTGTTGAGAATGTTCCCGGTGATGTAATTATAATTAACCGTATCGCCGACATGGGGAGGAGCGTCCATGAAAATCCCTTTGCCGAAGCCTCTGATCCGCAAATTGTTGAACCTCACGAAACTGAGTCTGGACGGAGCGGAGGCGGCATCCAAATGAATGCCGTTTCCCGTATTGTTCAGCACATTCCCTTCTATGCGGAGCGTTTCGATATACGTATATTGATAGGATACACCGGTGACGAGAGCGGCGTTGAGGTACAAGGCGGATTCCGTATAGCCGTTTACGTCGACATACAGATACGCTTTTCCGAGGAGAGCCGTATCCTGCTGCATATTCAATCCTTTTGTATTCGCTTTCAAATGCAGCCTGGACCCTTCGACAAAATACAAAGCGACCTGCCTCTTTAAATCGAGCATATGCGTAATAAGATGAATGCCGGTTAGCACCAAAGTCCCTCCGCCACTTGCCGCGATAGCATCGATTCCCGCCTGGATCGCTGACGTGTCGTCGGTTGTCCCGTCGCCCGCCGCCCCGAAGTCGATAGCAAGCAGCCCGCGCTCCTCTACGTCCCTCTTCAACTTGGTAATCTGCTCTTCCAGCCCGTCGCAAGTCCCGTACACGCTTTCCGTAACGCTCGAATCGGCGAAACTCGTCGGCAGCCAAGATTGCGTTCCCAGTATCGCCCCGGAGATGCCCATCGCCGCCAATAGCTTTCTTCGGCTCCATTGTTGATCCGTACCCTGCTGCTCCGGTTCCGTCTGTTTCGAATTATGCATCCTATTTCCCTCCTTGTCGTAAAGGCGGCTTGGCGACGACAGACCATTCGCGCGGACAATCCGCCTCTCTTCCTTTATCATCGGACAAAGGGCGCCCGGCCGTATACTTGCAATTTGTCTTTCGGATATTCAAAAAGTTACAGTACCCCGTTCATGCATAATCCATTACGATAAGGCATAAGAGGCTTTCTTGTCGGGATAATGCCCGGAACGGCGCGCCAAGCCGGATCGCGGAAGGCCGATTCCCGGCGCATGGCTATATAAGAATGAGGACAAGCGAAATCTTCGTTACAACGGGGAACGTAACAAATTGAAAGTACCAAATACAAATTGCGACTATACTCCCGGACGCCGGAACGGTCATTATGGAATCGGGGATTCCGTCCGTACCGGGCCGTTTGGGAGGAGAAGGGGAGAAGCGTATGAGAAGCGGAACAAGCGGCAGGGAGAAAGGAGGGCAGGGGGGCGAACGGTTGAAGAAGCGCTTGAACGCGGGGCTGCTAACGGGACTCGCATGTTTGGTGCTGGTCGTGCTGCTCGCCGCATGCGAGGAGAAGGAGGAGGCCCAGGGGGCTTCTCCGTCAGGCGAAGCGGTGGCCGGCGTGCCGGATGGAGCCGCGGCGGCGCAGCCGTTGCCGGTAACGGTTGGCTTTTACCCGGCGATGCCGCTCACCGATGCCGATTTCGACAAAATTATCGTACAGCCGGTCCTTCGCAAATATCCGCACATTACGGTCAAGCGGATGGGCGGCAATTTGACCAATATATTCGCTGCGGGCGATATACCCGATCTGATCCAGACGCATAACGGATTGTTGCAGGAATTGTACGATAAGGCCATTGTCGGGGATATCAATGCTCTCGTTCGCAAGCATGGCATCGATCTGAACCGGTTCGACCGCGCTATTCTCGATTCGTTGCGCACGGACCGGGGAGAGCTGCTCGGTCTTCCCTATGCGGTTAATTTTACGGCCTTGTATTACAACAAAGGGCTGTTCGACAAGTTCGGCGTCCCCTACCCGCTGGACGGCATGACCTGGTACGACGCGATCGAGATCGCGAAGAAGCTTTCCCGTCGGGAGGGGGGCGTTGCCTATCGCGGACTGGACCCGGAAGGCATGAGCCGGATCGCTCGCCAGGCGGCTCTTGATTACGCCGATCGGACAACGATGAGATCCAATATGATGAATCCGGGCTGGAGAACCGTTTTCGAAATCGCCAAAACGATTTATACGATTCCCGGCAATGAAGTGAAGGACGTCAACGCGAGCAACGGAATCGCCGACTTTCTGCAAGGCGCCGTAGCGATGATGGCCACCGTCAACTTGTTCGACCAGCTCGGAGACGCGACGGCGCAAGGACTCGATTGGGATGTTGCGGAATACCCCGGCATACCGGGAGCTCCGCATGTCAATACCGATGTGGACGCGCATATACTCGTCATCCCCCCAACGGCGAGAAACAAAGATGCCGCGATGCTTGTGGCGGAAGCGGTTACTTCGGACGAGACGCAGCTGATTATGACCAAGGAAACGGCCCGCTTGTCGCCGCTTCGGGACCCGGCGCTCCAGAAGGCGTTCGCATCGGACATGGACTTCGTCAAGGACAAGCGTATCGGAAGCATTTTCAAAAGCAACAGGATTCCTTCGCCAATTCGAACGAATTATTATTCGGACACGAAGGCATTCGGACTGAACAACTTCAAGGACTATGCAAGCGGCGCGAAAGACTTGAATACGGCTTTGCGCGACGCCGACGAGCAAATCGACAGTTATCTGGGCACGCAGCTCGGAAAAAAATAAACAGCAGGGGGAATGGCAATGTACAGAAAATCCGGTTTAGCTTTATCCGTATTGGTGGCGGCGGCAGCCGCGATGGGAGGGTGCGGCACAGAACAGGCAAGCGCTCCGTCGGAACGTCCTTCCGCTCCGGAAGCGGCGGCTCAAGCGGAGCCGGTTACGGTTACGATCCTGAGCACGGGAGGACTGCCGGAAGCCGAGTTGGATATGATGTACGCCTTGGCGATGAAGCAGTACCCGCACATTACGATCCAAAAACTAACCGGAAAAATCGAAAACCTGATCACCACGGGCGATACGCCGGACATTATTATTACGCATACGGGAAACATCGACTCGTATCTCGATTTCGGTCTGCTGACTGACATTACCCCGTTGGTCAAAAAGCACAAGGTGGATTTGAGCAAGCTCGATCAGGTTGCACTGAACGCCCATCGCGTGACCAAGGCGGACGAACTGAACGGTCTTCCGTTCTGGGAAAATTTTATCGCTTTATATTACAACAAAGATATTTTCGATAAATTCGGGGTGGAATACCCCCGGGACGGGATGACCTGGCAAGAGACGATCGAGCTGGCGCGCAAAGTGTCCCGGACAGACGGTGGAACCAAGTATCAAGGACTGGCGCAGTATGCCATTCAGCGGTTCGGACGCATTATGGGAGCTTCCTTGTACGACCCCCGGAACAAGAAGGGCACGTTCGAAACGCCGGAATGGCGGTCGGCTTTCGAGCTGATGAACAGCATTCATTCGATCCCGGGCAACGAGGCGCCCGTTCCGTTTACAACGGTGAGAAACGACAGCTTCCTCAAAGAACGGAATTTGGCCATGTACGCTACGGTCAATCTGCTGACGCTGCTGGCCGACGCCGGCAAATCGGGCATGAACTGGGATGTCGTCCAATACCCGAGCTTGCCCGGACATAAGGACGTGTTCGACGAGGTCAACGCCGGATCGCTCGCCATTACGAGCACGAGCAAGCATAAGGATGCGGCGATGCAAGTATTGGCGGCTTTCGTGTCGGACGAGATGCAGTCCATGATCGCCAGGAAGCTGGCCCGGCAAACGGCCATGCAGGACCCGGCATTCAATAACCAGCTAGGCGCCGATATTCCGGAGCTGAAGGGCAAAAACATGACCGGCATTTTCAAAAGCCATGCCGTCGATTTGAAAAACCGCGGGAAATACGTCGGACAAGTAGGGACCATACTGGAAAAGCATTTTGTCAATTACTACAACAAGCAGGTCGATGTCAATACGGCGCTGCGGGGGGCAAACGAAGAAGTGAATAAACTGCTGGACGGGCTCCAATAGCAAGCCGGCAAAAGCGTTATCCGTCCCGATAACAGTCGACGGGCCCTATGTACAAGCCTTCATCGATCCCTTACAATAGGGGTGACGTTCGTTGGACGGACTGGAGGCGGAGCATGAAGTCGACAACCAGGAGGATGGGATTGGCGGCGACGGCGGCCGTTGTGCTCGTCGGAGTTTGCTGCGCGCTTGGCCTAACGGCGGCACGGCTTGTGGAACAAAACGATAACAAAGAGCAATCGATTACCATAAAAGCGTTTGCCGGCTACTCTCCGGCCGTTGCCTCGGACTGGAACCGGATGCCGCTGTGGCTGCAATATGAGAGGTTGAGCGGCATTCATATCGACTGGCAAACCGTACCGGCTTCGGAAGTTGCGGACCGGCGCAACCTGCTGCTGTCCCGCAGCCCGGGGGAGTGGCCGGACATCTTGTACGGCACGCAGCTGTCCCCGCTCGAGCTGGTCGGTTACGGCGCTTCGGGCGTTTTGATTCCGCTGGAAAACCTGATCGACCGAGAAGCCCCGCATTTGAAAGCGCTGTTGGACCGTTATCCGGACGTGCGCCGGGGGCTGACGATGCCGGACGGCCATATTTATTCGCTCCCGATGCTGTACGATCCGGAATTCGGCTCCATGCTGACCGGAGAGAAGCTGTGGCTGAGCCGGTCCTGGCTCGCGGCGCTCGGCGAGAGACCGCCGGAAACGACGGAAGAGCTGTACCGCTTGCTGAAGCGATTCGCCTCGAGCGACAGGAACGGCAATTACAAGCATGATGAAACCGCCCTGCTCGTCCAGGATATCGATTCCTTGGAGCTTGTACTGAAAGGGGCCTGGGGTTTGGGTAATCGCGGTGCCGAGCACCCGTTTGTGGACGTCAACCCGAGATCGGGGGCGTTGAGGTTTATTCCGACGAGTCCCGAATACAAGGAGATGCTTCAATTCATGCGTCGCCTGTACGAAGAAGGGCTTCTCGACAATCGCCTGTTCGCGATCAACGAGAGCGAATTTTTGCGTCTGATCCGCGAAGAACCCGTCGGGGCTTTCGTCGGCAACGGTCCGCCGTCCTCCGTTGAAGGCGAATACGCGGCAGGGGCCGCTCTCGCCGGTCCCCGCGGAGACCGGCTGTTTGCCGGGGTGCATCATCCGCTGCATCGCGCAGGGGCTTTCGCCGTTACTTCTGCGAATCGTTATCCGGAAGCGGCGATCCGCTGGGCCGATTATTTCTATAGCGAGGAAGGGAACCGGCTGTTTTTCCTCGGCTCCCCCGATGAAACGTACCGTCCGGCGGCCGAAAGGGCCTCCGCTTTTTCCGATTCTACAGCAGCCGTGATCGGACAAGGCGAAGACGCCAAGTCGGAACGGAGAATCGGCCAATTCCTGATCTGGCCGCGCGCCGAATATCCGGGCATCGTGCGGAAAACCACGTTTCCGGGAGCCGAGTCGTCGGCGTCGGCGCAGGCAGGGGCGAGCCGGCTCCAGCCGGCGCTCCCCGCCGAGGTGTGGCCGGGCTTTACGTACACGCCGGACGAGAACGATTTAATGATCGCTTACAGCGCGGATATTCAAGGCTATGTCGCCGAGATGCGCAATCGTTTCATAACCGGCGAGGTAACGTTCGAAGCGTGGGACGATTATGTGGTATCGTTACGCCGCAAAGGTCTGACCGGCTACATGGCGATTTA
Organism: Paenibacillus hodogayensis; assembly: GCF_039536325.1. Lineage (NCBI taxonomy): Bacteria > Bacillati > Bacillota > Bacilli > Caryophanales > Paenibacillaceae > Paenibacillus > Paenibacillus hodogayensis. Next base: position 415,338 of record NZ_BAAAYO010000002.1, on the reverse strand, counting down.
TGCATCCGCTTACAAACGGTTTGCCATGCCTTGATTCGAGGAGAGAATAGCCATGATTCGTTATGCCGGAAGGGGGCTCGCCGGTTATGTGCTGTCTTACATCGCGCTCGTATGCGTCGCGCTGTTTATCGTAGGGCTCGCTGTATACGGGACGTTCTTCCGCTCCATGGAGCGGGAAATCGCCGGGACGTCCGTCTCCATGCTGAAGCAGGTGCGGGATGTGACGGATGCGCGCATGATGGATATGAACCGTATCGCCCAGTTGATTGCCGGAGATCCGGATCTCGTCTCCGACGTACCGGCCAGCGAAGGCTACCGGATGGGCCAGAAAGTGCGAAGCTTGGCCAAATTCAAGGCGGCCAACGGCTTTGCCGGCGAGATCGCGGTTTATTTTCGGGGCAAGTCCGGGGACCGTATTTATACCGCAAGCGGTATGTACGACCTAAACTCTTTTTTCGGAGAAGCCTATCGGTATGCCAACTGGGACAGCGATATGTTTCAGGCGGAGTTCGCGCAGCTGCGCCAGCCCTTTCTCCGTCCGTTGGAGCCGGTTACGCTGAACGGCGTCGAGACGCGCAACCGGGCAACCTATCTGTACCCGCTCCCGTTGAACGCAAGCCGTCCTTACGGAGTGATCCTGTTTCAGATCGACGAGCGCGAATGGAGCGGCATGATCCGCAATGTGCTCAAAAACGAAGCGGGTTATGCCTATATCGCCGACGATCGCGGACGGCTGATCGCTTATGCGGCGGAACTCGGCAAGGAAGAAGAGGCGGCTCCGCTGCTCGAGCGGCTGCCCGGCGACTTGCCGCGGGATAGCGTGCGGACCGTTACGCTTGACGGGGAGAAGCTATTCGTGACTCGCATCGTATCCGGATATAACGGCTGGTCGTTCGTTAGCATTTTGCCGGCGGAACGGGTGCTCGGCTCCGTCATTCGAAGCCGCGCCGTATTCGCGGTTTCCGTGCTCGGCGTGCTGCTCGTCAGCGTCATGCTGTCGTTCGTGCTTGGAGCGCGCCAGTACCGGACCGAGCGCAGGCTGCATACCGTCATCAAGAGCCAGTCGCGGATCGTCATGGAAAAGGAGCTGCTCGATTTGATTCGCGGCAAATCGAAGGAACCTGACGAAACGTCGCCGGCCTTGTCGGCCATGCCCGATTTCCCGCACGAGCGCTTTGTCGTCGCGCAGCTGCTGATCGATCGTTTCGGACCAGTCTCCGTCGGCGGCATCCGTTCCGGTACGGCTGTCATGCTGTTCAGCTTGAAAAACGTGCTGGAGGAGCTTGCCGGCGATCTCGGCCAGGGCTGGACGCTGGAAGGGGTGGAGCCGGGCAGCATCGTGCTGGTGCTGAGCTTGAAGGAGGACTGCGGCGCAGAGCAGGTGAAGGAACTGGCGGACAAGGCGAACGTCTTCCTCGAGCGCCACTTCCGCTTTACGTTCACGGCCGGAATCGGCTGCGTATATGGGGGCCCCGATCTGATCTACAAATCGTTTCTCGAAGCCAACTACGCGGCGCGCAGCCGTTATCTGCTCGGCGGGGGGAAAACGTTCGTCTACGCGAGCCTGCGGGAAAAGGAGCCAGATCATTACCGTTATCCGTTCGACCTTCACCCGCTCCTTTCGGCAGCGATCCGCAAAGGAGACAAGGACGAAGCCAGCTCGCGAATTCGCGAAATCGTCGCGAGTCTATCCGGGCAGCCGCTCGATGTCGATATGGGAGAACGCCTTTCCTTCGATCTCATTCATACGATTATGAAGACGATTGCCGAGTCGGGCATCGAGCTGCCGGAAGAAGCCGCGGCAAGCTTGACGGAGCTGTTCGCGACCCGGTTCGAGACGATCGCCGAGCTGGAGACTGCGGTCGTCCGGTTTTGCGGGGGCGTATGCGACGATATCGCGTCGCGCAAGGAGAGTAAAAATGCCGAACTGCTGGAGCAGGCGCTGGCTTTAATCGACCAGCATTACACCGACGGGAGCTTGTCTTCCGAAGGCATCGCCGACACGCTTGGCGTCTCGCGCTCCTATTTATCCCGATACTTCAAGGATCAGACCGGAAGCCCGCTCATGCAATATGTAGACGGCGTTCGCATGACAAAAGCAAAGGAGCTGCTGGTCGGAACCGACTTGAGAATCAAAGACATCGTCGAGCGAGTCGGGCTCACCGATCCGAACAATTTCTTCCGCAAATTCAAAAAACGCGAAGGCGTCACGCCACTGGAATACCGTGGCGCGAGAGGAAGGAGCAGAACGGAAGCTGCCAGAGAAGGAGTCGGAACGATCCGTTCTTAGTCGGCACATCATGCCCGCCACGTGCGGAATTTCCGTTTGACCCGTTCGCCTATGCCGTTCTGTGGTATGATGAAGATCAGGGTTTGCATGACCACATGACGGCGGAAGCGAGGGTGCGGATTTATGAAAGCGGATAACAAACGGCAGCCGCTGACAGAGACGAGCGGACTTCCGGAGCCTCGAGCGGAAGCGGCAGCAATGGAAGCCGTGACGGGAGCCGGCGTGACGGAAACGGGAGCGGATCCGGCTGTGGAGGCGGGATTCGGCGCGAGCCGGAAGACGGAAACGGAAATGAAAGGAAACGAGGCGTTTCTTGTCGATCCGAGCGACAAAAAAGCCGTCCGGCAATCGATTTTCCGCTTGGCCGGTCCGTCTCTCGTCGAGATGATGCTGACCAACTTCACGCAAATGCTCAGTATGATTATGGTCGGGCGATTAAGTCCCGAAGCGGTGGCTACGGTCGGCTTGACGAACCAGCCTTTTTTTCTTTTATTGGCCCTTTTCTCCACGCTTAATGTCGGAACGACGGTCATCGTGGCCCGTTCGATCGGATCGGGACGTCTGGATGAGGCCGACCGGGCGGCAGGACAGGCGTTCTTGCTCAATATCGTCTTGTCCGTCGTGCTAATCGCGCTGAGCTATACGTTTGCCGGCGATTTCCTGAGGCTGATGGGCGGAGCGGAGGATGTCGTGGCCCATGGGCTGGCTTATGCTAAGCTCGTCTTTCTGTCGCTAGGGTTTACGACGATATCGATGGCGTTCACCGCTACGCTGCGGGGGGCCGGAGATACGCGGACGCCGATGAAGATCAATGTAGTTGCCAACATTCTGGTCGTGCTGATCGGCTATCCGCTCATTTACGGCTTTGCTGGCTTTGAAGGCATCGGCATTACAGGCGCTGCGGCTGCGACAATCATTGCCCAATTCGTGTCGATGGCATGGGTGACGGCCGTTATGTTCAGCGGCAAATACAAAGTCCGGCTTTCGTTTCGCCATCTGTTCCGCATCGACCGGGCGATGATCGCCCGTATCGGCAAGATCGGCTTCCCGTCCGCGATCGAGCAGATCGTCATGCGGCTCGGCATGCTTGTTTTTTTCAAGGTTGCGGCCAGTCTCGGGACGATGGCCATTGCGGCGACCCAGATCGCGTTCAGCATATTCGGGCTGTCCTTCATGCCCGGCATGGCGTTCGCGATCGCCGCCTCCACCTTGGTCGGTCAGGCGCTGGGCGCGCATAAGCCCGAGCTCGCCGAGCGTTACGGATGGCAGGTTCGTAAAATCGGCATCATCGTCGCCGGAGCGATCGGCGTCGGCTTCATTTTGTTCGCGCCGCAAATTATGCTGCTGTATACGACCGAGCCGGCTATTATCGAGAAGGGCTCGTTGTCGATCCGCATTATGGGCTTTATCCAGATTTCCCAAGCGACGCAGTTCATCCTGAGCGGAGCGCTGCGGGGAGCCGGGGACACGCGTTACCCGCTTTACTCTACCTTTATCGGCGTATGGGGCTTTCGGGTCGTGCTGAGCTTGCTGTTCGTGTACGGCATCGGTATGGACTTGTACGGCATATGGCTGGCCGCGGCGGCGGATCAATTCGTCCGCTCGTTTCTAATTATGCGCCGGTTCAAGAAAGGGGCCTGGAAGACGGTGCGGGTTTGATTTGCATAAACTTTAAAAGCCGGACGACCTTAGCGGGTTGTTCCGGCTTTTTTGGCAACCAGTCATATTTTGCCGCGCCCTCTCGTATGGTTAGAAGTAGCTTAAGGAAAGGAAGGGGAACGATTGCCGCAATCGATGTTGGAGGGCTACGAGACGCCCGGCGCATTCGGCAAAGACATGCTGCGTCTGCTTGTACGGGATGCGCATGCGGTCTATGCGTATTGGGAAATCTCGAACCGCAAAAAATGGCTGGCCTCGCAGCATTTCGGGTGCGATTACGGACAGCTGTCGAAGGTGCTGCGGCTGTATGACATCACCTATATAAGGTTCGACGGCCGCAATGCCAACCGCACGACCGATATCGAGCTGACGCCCGAAGCCGACAACTGGTACATAACCGGCTTGAATGGGGATGCGGCTTATGCCGTCGATTTTGGCGTTTACAGTTGGGAAAGGCAATTTATTCCTTTCATCCGTTCTAATGTCGTACAGACCCCGCGCGCCGGTTCGACGGACCGGGACGCATCGTCTGCGGACATCGTTCCGGTAGCGTCTGCGGACGGCCAGGCGGTCTACTTGCCTCGAGCCGGTTTGGAGCACTTCGGTTCCGGATAACGGCGAGCATACCAAACCAGTGCAAGAGCGGGAGACAGATAGAACCGAATGATGAACGTTCATTCCATTGGGGGTAGCGATGTACAAAAGATGGAAAGCGAAGGCCGAGCCGCAAGGATATTTGGCTTTGGTGCTGCATGCGCATTTGCCATACGTCCGTCATGCCGAGCGCGACGACGTCATGGAGGAAAGATGGTTTTACGAGGCGATGACAGAGACGTACTTGCCGCTGCTCGACGTGTTCGAGAGGCTGGTTCGGGACGGCATCGGATACCGCATCACGTTCTCGGTGACCCCGACGCTGCTGGCGCTGTGGACCGATCCGCTGATGCAAGCCCGGTATGCGGCGTATTTGGACCGCATTATCGGACTGGCGGATAAGGAAACCGAGCGTCTGAGCGATGACGCCCGGCTGCGTCCGCTGGCGGTTATGTACGCGGAGCGGTTTCGAGGCTTGAAGGCGTTGTACGAAGGCTGCGGCCGGAATGTGGCGGCGGCGTTCGGCCGTCTGCAGGAACGCGGCGTTCTCGACTTATGGACGTCGGCGGCGACGCACGGGTATTTGCCGTTGATGAAGACCGAAGAGGCGATTCGTGCGCAGCTTCGCACCGGTATCCGCGAGCACGAGCGGCATTTTGGGCAAAAGCCAGCCGGACTTTGGCTGCCGGAGTGCGCGTATACGCCAGGCATTGACAGATTGCTGAGGATGGAGGGCGTCCCTTGCTTTGTCGGCGACGCATCCGCCGTGGAATATGCTTCGCCGGCTCCGGGCCGGGGACTGTTGGCTCCGCTGACGACGCCTTACGGCTTATCCGTATTCCCGCGCGACCGGGAATCGTCGGAGCAGGTGTGGAGCGCCGCCGACGGCTACCCCGGGCACGTCGACTACCGCGAATTTTACCGCGATATCGGCTGGGACCTCGGCTGGAACGACGCGGACGAATGGGAGTACATCCGCCCGTATGTGCTGTCGACCCACGAACGCGTCAATACCGGGATGAAATATTACCGCATTACCGGCAACGGCCAGCATCGGGAGCCCTATAATCCCGAGTGGGCCCGGGGGGCCGCCGCCGAGCAAGCCTCGCATTTCCTCTCCTGCCGTGCCAGACAGGTGGAAGCCGGAAGCGGCTGGCTGGATCGCCGCCCGATCATCGTGTCGCCTTACGACGCCGAGCTGTTCGGCCATTGGTGGTACGAAGGCCCGATCTGGCTGGAAATGCTGTGCCGGCAGGCCTACCACGATCAGCACCGTGTGAAGCTGATGACGCCGGGCGACTATTTGCGGCAATACCCTACGTCCGATGTCGGCTGCATCAACGAGTCGAGCTGGGGGCGCAGCGGGACTTCCGAAGTATGGCTCCAGCCGGCCAATGATTGGATTTATCGGCATCTTCATCAAGCCGAGGACCGCATGGTCGCGCTGGCTGCCCGTTACGCCGAACTGGCGCAGCAGGGCGACGCTGCACCGGGGGAGCTGGGGGCCGAGTCCGGGCCGCTGTCGCTGTCGCGGGCGCTGAACCAAGCCGCCCGGGAGCTGCTGCTGGCGCAAAGCAGCGACTGGGCGTTCATCATGGACAGTCGTACGGTCGTCGACTACGCGGTCCGCCGGACGAAGGATCATCTCGGGCGTTTTAACCGGCTGTGCGGCATGATCGAGGACGGAGGAATCGACGACGCGTACGTCGCGGCCTTGGAAAGCCGTCATCCTTGCTTTCCAAGCGTCGACTACCGGGATTACGTTCCCGCGCAGCCTTCCCCGGCACCCGTTCATGTCGCCCTGCGGGCTTCCTCCGAACCGCTCGATGACGGCTCGGAGCCGCCGCCGGCCACCTTCATGCTGGCGTGGGAATACCCGCCCCAATCTGTCGGCGGCTTGTCGCGGGCCGTGGCCGACCTGGCCGAGGCGCTGGCGGCGCGCGGGGAAGCGGTTCACGTAGTCACGACGGAAGCGGCCGGCGCCCCTGCTTACGAGATGCGCAACGGCGTGCATGTGCACCGTCTGCCGGTGCTTTGTTCCGGCGACACGGACTTTTACCATTGGACGTTCGAGATGAACATGGCGATGGTCGACTACGTGGTCGCTTGGAAGGAGCGCGGAGGCCGGCTCGATCTGCTGCACGCCCATGACTGGATGGTCTTTCACGCTGCCCGGGAGCTGAAGCACAGCTACGGCGTGCCGCTGGTCGCCACGATCCATGCGACGGAATGGGGCCGCGGGCAGGGGCGGCTGCACAGCGAGCTGTCGCACCGGATTCATGAGCTGGAGTGGAAGCTGACGTACGAGGCGAGCCGCGTATTCGTATGCAGCCGGCATATGAAGGAAGAGGTCGTCCGCCTATTCGGGCTGGACGGGGAGAAGGTCGATATAGTTCCGAACGGCATCCGTACGGCCGCCGGGCCGGATCGGCGCGAAGCGAACCCCGAAAGCGTAGAGCGGGTGGAATGGGAGGCCGGAAACGCGGAGCCGTCGTTCGGCGGGGCGAATGCCTCCGAACATGCCGGGTCGGCGGATTCTTGGGCCCGTTCGCATTGGTTTGCTCCCCACGACCGGATCATGCTGTTTGTCGGCCGGCTCGTCTACGAGAAGGGCGTTCAGGTGCTGCTCTCCGCCATGCCGTCGATCCTGTCCCGGGTTCCTGGCGCCCGGCTAGTTGCGGTCGGGGCGGGACCGATGCGGGAGCAGTTAGAGCGGCAGGCCGCCGAGCTCGGACTGGGCGAACGCGCCTCGTTCTGGGGCTTTGTGGATGACGAGACGAAGGCTCGTCTGTATGCCGCCGCCGATCTGTGCGTGTTCCCGAGCCTGTACGAACCGTTCGGCATCGTGGCGCTGGAGGCGATGGCGGCACGCAGACCGCTCGTCGTCTCGGACACCGGAGGACTTGCCGAGCTGGTGGAGCACGGCCGGGACGGCTTCAAGGCGCTTCCCGGACACGTCGAATCGCTGTACTGGCACATCACCGAGCTGCTGCTCGATCCGGCCGCAGGCTCGGAAATGGCGGAGCGGGCTTATGCCAAGCTGGAGGAACAGTACAACCCCGCGAAAATCGCGGACCGGGTCCAGTCGCTTTACGATTCGTTGACGCACCGGGTCCGCAGGCTGCCGCAGACCGCGGCCGAGAACGCGGTACAGACGATATAGAGGAATACGATATAAAGGAATACCAAAGCTATTTTAAGCGAAAACAGGGGGGAAACGTTTGAAGGCTATCATCATGGCAGGCGGTAAAGGAACGCGGCTGCGCCCGCTAACTTGCCACATTCCGAAACCGATGGTTCCGCTGTTGAACCGTCCGTGCATGGAATATATCATCGATCTGCTCCGCAAGCACGGCATTACGCAAATCGGCGTCACGATGCAGTATATGCCGGAGGTGATCCGCAACTATTTCGGAGACGGGAGCGACTTCGGCGTCGAGCTGCACTATTTCGAGGAGGAATCGCCGCTCGGAACGGCGGGCAGCGTGAAGAATGCCGCCGCTTTTCTGGACGAACGCTTTCTTGTCATCAGCGGGGACGCCCTGACCGATTTCGACCTGAGTCGGATCGTCGAGAGCCATGTACGCCGGGAGGCGCTGGCGACCGTCGTGCTGACGCGCGTCGAGCGTCCGCTCGAATACGGCGTCGTCATGACCGACGAGGCGGGACGAATCGTCCGCTTTCTGGAGAAGCCGGACTGGAGCGAGGTGTTCAGCGATACGGTAAATACCGGCATCTATGTGCTGGAGCCGGAGGCGCTGCAAGGGATCGAGGAAGGCAAAGAGCAGGATTTCAGCAACGATCTGTTTCCGCTGATGATGAAGCGCGGACAGCCGCTGTACGGATACGTCAGCGAAGGATATTGGTCGGATATCGGCAATATGGAGCAGTACCGGCAAGCCCAGTTCGATATGCTGGACAGTCGGGTGGAGGCGACGATACGCGGCGAGGAGCGGATGCCGGGTATATACGTCGGACGCAATGTAACGCTGCCGTCCGGAAGCCGCGATTGGCAGGGGCCTGCCTATATCGGAGAGGATACGGTCATCGAGGAGACGGCGCATATCGGACCGTACTGCGTGATCGGCGCGGGCAACCGCGTGGCGAGGGGGAGCGAGCTGAGCCGGACGATTATGTGGGACGGCAACCGGATCGGGGAAAACAATGAAATTGCCGGGGCTACGCTGTGCAGCCGGATTCGCAGCTATCCGGAGTCGGTTATTTCCGACGAGGCGGTCGTCGGCTGCCACTGCACGATCGGGCCGAAGACGCATGTACTGCCCCGGGTGAAAATATGGCCGCACAAACGGCTGCGCGAGTACGCGACGGTGAACGCCTCCGTCATCTGGGGCGAGAGCGCGGCCAAGCCGCTGTTCGCCGAGGGGACGGTTTCCGGCTGCGCCAACGAGGAGTTGACGCCGGAATTCGCCGCCCGCTTCGCCGGGGCGTACGGCGCGAGTCTGGCCAAGGGCAAGCGGCTCGCCGTCAGCTCCTCCGGGCACGGCTTCGCCCGGCTGATCCGCTCGGTGATCGGACCCGCTCTGCAGGCGGTGGGCGTGAACGTCACCGACGCGGGGGAAAGCTCTTCCGCGGTGGCGAGGTTCGGGGTCAGCGCCATGGCCGACGTCGACGGAGGCATTCATGTGCAATGCTACCAGTCGGGGGGGCGGACCGTGTGCCGGCTGGAATGCATGGATGCCTCCGGCCTGCCGATCGGCAAAAGCGCCGAGCGAAAGGTGGATAACGCGTTCGCTCTGGAGGATTACGGCCGGATCGAGGCCAGCGGCATCGTCGAGGCGCGATCGGTCAAAGGCATCGTCTCTTCCTACGGCAGCAAGCTGATCGCCGAGCTAGGCTACAAGGGACGCAGGCCGCTTCGCCTTGTCGTCGCGACGGAGGACCCGGTGCTGCGCCGGCTGCTGGGCTTTATGGCCGAGGCGTTCCGCTGGACCGTCATTCCCCTCGATCCGGCGCTTCCCGACAGCAGTCTGGAGACCGCCGTCGCCGAGCAGCGGGCCGACTTCGGCGTTCGGTTCGGTCCGAGCGGCGAGACGCTTCGCCTGTTCGACGAGACCGGCGCGCCCGTTCCGCAGGAGCGGATCGACGTGCTTCTATACGTCTCCTACTTTCAGTGTCTGCGCGGCCGTACGACGGGTGTGCCGCTAAGCGCGCCTAGCTTCCTCGATTCGGCTGCGGAAGCGCTGGGCCATACCGTCGTGCGAACGAAGCGCAGCGCGCGCGCCGTGCTGGAAGCGTCGACGGCCCATCCGTTCCACCCGGTGCACGATGCCTTGTTCGGCATCGGGCTGCTTGCCCGCAACCTGATCGAGAATGAGCTGACCGTGACTGGGCTGCTGCGGTTTATGCCGGCTTTCTCGCTCCACAGCACGTTTGTCGAGGTGCCCTGGGACGAGAAGGGCAAGCTGATGCGGCTGCTGACGGAACATGTCAAGCACCGCCGGGCCGATCTGCTGGACGGTGTCAAGGTGTACGACGAAGCCGGCTGGGTGCTGCTGCTGCCCGATACCGGAGAGCCGCGATTTACCGTGATTGCCCATGGCGAACGGAAGGAGGCGGCGCTGGAGCTTGCCGAACGGTATCGTCAGCAATTGATCCGCCATTTCCAATGAGCCGTCCGAATGGAACGTGCACCGTTTTATCGCAAAGGGGAGGAATGCGGCGAATGAACGTAATCCCGATCGAGTCCAAACAAATCGGCTACGTCGAATACGATCTAGAGCGCTCGTGCATGATCGCTCATTTCATGACCGGGGAAATTCGCGTCTACCCGGTGTCGCGCGAGGAATACGCCAAGCTGGCGGCGTCATCGGACAAATACGATTGCTTCGTCCGGATGACGAACGTTTGCGCCGCTCGGGCGGCGCCCTCCTCCGGGCGCCCCTTGGCGGGCGCGGCCGATATCTCCTAAGAACAGGCAACAGGAAAGGGTGACCCCTAACGATGCCCCGCCATTACGCTATCGGCAACGGCACGATGCTCATCAATCTCGATCGGTTTACGCGCATTCGCGATTTGTACTATCCTTTCGTCGGCCAGTTGAACCATGTCGGCGGTTATCCGTGCCGGATCGGCCTGTGGGCGGACGGCGAATTCCGCTGGCTGAACGACGACGGCTGGCGCTGGACGTCCGGCTATGTGCCGGATTCTCTCGTTACGCGGGTGACGGCCGAGCATGACGGGTTGGGGCTGCGGCTTGAGATTAACGACGGCGTTCATCAGCGGGACAACATTTACTTGAAACGAATCCGCGTCGTCGACCGGAGCGGACGGGACAGGAACGTCCGGCTGTTCTTTACGCAGGACTTCTCCATCAATGAAACCGAGGTCGGGGACACCGCAGCATTCTATCCGCACAACCGGACCGTGTTTCATTACAAAAAAAACCGCTATTTCATGGTTAACGGCAGCGCGGGAGGAAACGGCATCGACCAGTACGCGATGGGGGTCAAGCGGTTCCACCTCGCCGAAGGGACGTGGCGGGATGCCGAGGACGGCCATCTGATGGGCAACTCCATCGCTCAGGGTTCGGTGGATAGCACGATCGGCTTGCGTCTGCGGCTGCCGGCTAACGGCTCGGAAACGTGCCACTACTGGCTGTCCGTCGGCGATACGCTCGAGGAGGCGAACCGGCTGGACCGGTACGTGCGGGACAATGAGCCGGGCAAGCTGCTCGACCGGGTACAGATTTATTGGCAGCGGTGGTCGAACAAGGTCGAGCGGGATTACGCGGATCTGCCGGACCCCGTCGTCGCCATGTTCAAGCAAAGCCTGCTGATCGTCCGGACCCAGACCGACGCGCGCGGGGCGATTATCGCCGCCAACGACACCGACATTATGAACTACAACCGCGATCATTACAGCTACATGTGGCCGCGAGACGGCGCGCTGATCGCCTATGCGATGTCCATGGCGGGCTATCATGAAACCGTCGTGCCGTTCTATCTGTTCTGCGCCGAGGCGATCTCGCCAGAAGGCTACCTGCATCACAAGTACAATCCGGACGGAACGGTCGGTTCGAGCTGGCATCCGTTCATAGCGGACGGAGAGCCGCAGCTGCCGATTCAGGAGGACGAGACGGCGCTCGTCCTGTTCTCGCTCTGGCACATGTATCAGCAGTCCGGCAATATCGAGCTGTGCCAATCGCTCTATGGCAGTCTCATCCGCCGGGCCGGGAAATTTATGCGCGATTACATCGACCCGCAGCTGCAGCTGCCGAAGCCGAGTTACGACCTGTGGGAGGAGCGGTACGGCATCTATACGTTTACCGCCTCCGCGGTGTACGGGGGATTGCGGGCGGCCGCCGACTTCTGCGAATTGTTCGGGGACCGGGATCGCAGCGAGCGGTACAAAGACGTAGCCGACAGTGTCAAGGCAGGCATATTGCAGCACCTGTGGGACGAGGAGAGCGGCATGTTCGCGCGGGGACTCGTCCGTCAGGACGGCTCCTGGGTCAAGGATATGACGCCAGAGAGCAGCATCTACGGCATATTCGAGTTTGGCGTACTGCCCGCCGACGATCCGCGCGTCGCCAGCACGATGCGCGGCTTGAGGGAACGGCTGACCGTCCGCACCGACGTGGGCGGGATCGCCCGCTATCGCAACGACTATTATTTCCAGCGGTCGCTTGATACGGAGCGGATTCCCGGCAATCCGTGGATTATCTGCACGCTTTGGATGGCGGAATGGGAAATCGAATGCGCCCGCTCGATGGACGATCTGGCGGCCCCGCGCAAAACGCTGGAGTGGGTAACGCGCCATGCGCTGGAGACGGGCTTGCTGTCCGAGCAGCTCGATCCGTTTGACGGCAGCCCCCTTTCAGTAGCGCCGCTTACGTGGTCGCATGCCACCTTCGTGCTGGCAGTCGTTAAATATGTGAACAAGGCGAAGCAGTTTGCTTCCCGGAATGGATAGGACTCCGGAGTCCGGCGCTGCCGATGCAGCCCGGGCTTTTTTGGGCCATGCCGTTTATTGCCTTGTTACTCCTTCGTGAGGAAGATGTGAGGCTCCGCTTATTGAACGGGCTTCTGTCCTACTCTATGATAAACGGGCAGATCATGCGCGAAGGGGTGCGAACATTGAACAAATGGCTATGGCATGTGCCCGTCCTCCTGCTGCTCCTGCTGTCGACGGCGGCGCTGGGGGCATGCGATCAAGCGGAAGAACCGCCCGTAGAGGCGTTTCGCGCCTATTTGTCCGATTGGCAGCAGTTAGACTATGCCGGCATGTACGACCGGTTGACCCCGGAAGCGCAGGCCGGAATTTCCAAGGAAGATTTTGCCGAACGGTACCGGAATATATACGGAGGTATCGGTGCTGAGCGGCTCGCCGTCACGGCGGCTGCCACCGGACAGGCGGATACGGCCGGCAGCGAGGGCGAAGCCGCATTCGGCTACCATGCCGAGTTGGAGACGGTGGCCGGTCCTGTCCGGTTCGACCACCAAGTGAAGCTGCTCCGCGTCAAGGAGGGCAAGCGAAATGCGTGGAAGGTGCAATGGGAGCCATCGCTTCTGTTCCCTAACATGTCTCTCGGCGATAAGGTACGGGTGCAGACGACCCGGGGGGCGCGCGGCGAAATCTTGGACCGCAACGGCCTGGGCCTTGCCGTCAACGGGACAGGCATCCAGATCGGGATCATACCGGGCAAGCTGGGCGAAGACGCCGAGCAGTCCAAGACGAAGCTCGCCAGCATGCTGAAGATAAGCAAGACGGACATCGACAACAAGCTTAGCGCCTCCTGGGTCAAGCCGGAGCTGTTCGTCCCGATTGCGTTCGTGCCGGAGGAAGACGCAAGCCTGTATCTCCAAATTCCCGGTACGGATTTTCAGAAAAAAAACGTTCGCGTCTACCCGTATGCCGAAGCTGCGGCCCATCTGACCGGATATATCGGCGAGATTAACGCGGAGCAGTTGGAGCGACTCAAGACCAAGGGCTACGAAATGGGTGACTGGATCGGTCAAAGCGGCCTGGAGCAGTTGTTCGAAGAACGGCTTCGGGGAACGGCAGGAGCCCGCATCGCGATCGTGAGCGCGGAAGGCAAGGAGAAGGCGGTCATTGCCCGCACGGAGGCGTCGCCCGGCCAGACGGTCCGATTGACGATCGACGCGGAGCTGCAGAAGACCGTCTACGCCCAGTTCGGCAAGGACGCCGGTTCGGCGGCCGCCATACAGCCCGTGGCCGGCGACATTCTCGCGCTGGTCAGCAGTCCGTCCTATGACCCGAACGCATTCGTGCGCGGCATCACGCGGGAGCTCTACGACCAGTGGAACAATGATCCGCAGACACCTTTTCTGAATCGCTTCACCAAGGGCTACTCGCCAGGCTCCGCGTTCAAGCTCGTCACGGCCGCAATCGGCTTGGACGGCAAGACGCTCGATCCCGCCGAGCCCCGGGAGATCGCAGGACTATCCTGGACGCCGGACAAGTCCTGGGGCTCCTACTACGTGACGCGCGTGAACGGGATCAGCCCGGTCCGCTTGACGGATGCGCTTGTGTATTCGGACAACATTTACTTCGCCCAGACGGCGCTGCGGATCGGCGCCAAGGCTTTCGCCGATGCGGCGGGCAAGTTCGGAGTAGGCGAGCCGCTGCCGCTCCCTTATCCGTTCCGGACCTCCCAATTGGCGAACCAGGGAGGCATCCGGAACGATATTCAACTGGCGGACACCGGGTACGGGCAAGGGGAGGTCATCATGACTTCGCTGCATGCCGCGCTCATCTTCTCCGCTCTCGTCAACGACGGCGATATCGTGTATCCCGCGCTGACTGCAGAAGACGCGCCCGGCGGAGTCTGGAAGCGGCAGGCGATGACGCCGGGGACAGCTTCGCTCCTGCTCGACGATCTCGTCGTTGCGGTCAGCCGTTCCGGCGGCCCCGGCTATGGCGCTTATATCCCGGGCAAGTCGATAGCCGGCAAAACGGGAACGGCGGAATTGAAGCAAAGCAAGGACGCGAAAGGACAGGAGAACGGCTGGTTCGTCGGATTCGACTCGGCGGACCCGACGCTGCTGTTGTCGATGATGGTGGAAGATGTAAAGGGACGGGGAGGAAGCGGGTACGTGACGTCTAAGGTCAAGCGTATTTTTCAACAGGCGTCCGGTCCGCAGGCGATACCGAACAACAGAAAGCAAGGTTAGACGGCTGCCCAACGCGGGCAGCTTTTTTCACTTTTTTGCAGCAGGAAGGAAATGGTTTCCCATCTATAGAACTATATTAAGCAAAATTGTTGCAACTGAGAGATTGTTCCTGGATGGGAGTAACTGACGTGAAAAAATACTGGTTTCATAAGCTCCTGTACTCGTATTTGCCGATCTTCGTCATTCTGATCTCGCTGCTCGTGTTTCTGTTCGCGCTTCTCTTGAGCGATCAGGTGAAGAAGCAGGCGATTCAGGCCAATCTGGCCGGCACGGAGCAGGCGATGCAGTCCGTCGATTATTCGCTGCAATCCATACACGAGACGATTATGAAGGAAATCCGCAACAACGACAATATCGAGCAGTTTTTTAATGAAACCGCCTCTTACAACCCGGTTGCGCACGCCAAAGCTTCCGATATGCTGAACAGTCTCGTGGCTTCGAATGGGCTGATCAGCAGCATATACATGTACCGGGTGTCCGATCATAAAGTGCTCAGTACGCGGATGATGGCCGATATCGGACAATTCGGCGACCGCGCCTTTGCGATCGAGGCGTACAACGACAAGAAGCTGACTAACTGGACGGCCATCCGCGACTTCCGGGACGATTCCATTCAGCCCAACTCGCTGCCCGTCGTATCGCTCGTCCGCCGCTACCCGGTTCTGGAGGGCAGCTCCGGCATTCTGGTCGTGAACGTCGATGCCCGGGCCGTCCAGAAGGCGATCGACGGCATGACCGGGACCGGCCAGCGGTTCATGGATTTGTACGACGGCGGCGGTCGTATCTTTTTCGATAAAAAAGACCAGTTCTCCGACGTAAGCGCGGCAGAGCCGAATGCGTCCCGGCATCAGGCGATCTCGACCGTAAAGTCGTCGTTGACCGGCTGGGAGCTGCGCAGCGGCTTCGTTTCCTTGAGGCTGTTCGACGTCGCCTCCATGCTGACCAACGTATGGGTGCTGCTTGGCTGCGGCGCTATCGTGCTCGGCATTCTGTTCATCGTCTATTTCTCGCATCGGAATTATAAGCCGATCGAGCTTATTCTCCGGCATATTCATAGCAGCGCGGTACGGGCCGGGGCGTCCCCGCCATCGGCGGAGACGGACGAGTTCAAGCAGATTGCCATAGCGATCGACAACCTGGTCGAGCGATCCGACCAGTACAAGCGCCGGCATGACGAGGACCTGATCTACCGCAGGCAGCATTTTTTCCAGGAGCTGATGGAAGGCAGCCGCAAGATCGGCAGCGCCGAGTGGAACCGGGAGCTTGGCCTGTTCGGCTTGAACGGCGACGCGGAGCGGCTGCTCGTAACCGTAATCGAAATCGATCAATATGCCGATTTCTGCGGCCGTTACAGCCAGCCCGACCGCCTTCTGCTGAAATACGCCCTCGACAATGTCGTGAACGAAACGATGAAGGGGGCCAGTATCGGGATATGGGCGGAATGGACCTCGAACCGGCATTTGACGGCGCTGCTGCTATTGAACGGACGTTGGCAAGAGAAGGCCGCACTTGTGCAGGACGTGTGCGAGACGATGCGCGAGTGGGTCAGGAGCAATCTGAGCTTCACCGTCACGTTCGGGATCGGTAAGCTGGCGGAGCATATCGACGAGATCGTCTATTCCAGCGAGGAAGCGTTTAATGCCCTGAAATACAAGCCGGTGCTGGGCGGCGACAAGATCATCCCGGCCGCCGATTTTCCGCCCCAGCCGCAAAGCGAGCTTTACCGTATTTTACAATCGACCCGGGCCACGGTGCAGTCGTTCCGGCTGAACGAGGAACGTTGGCAGGAGGAGCTGGCCCGTTTCTTCGACGGGCTGCGCGAAGGCGTGTGGGGGCGGGACGATATTGTAAACCTGCTGAACTATATGTACTTCCAGCTCGAACGGGAAATGACGGAATTGTCGCCCGAGTTGCAGGCTGTCTGGAGGGAGCAGGCCGCTTCCCGGCTGACGGACGCGATCCGGCAGTTCGAGCTGCTGGAGGAGGCGCGCGAAGAGTTCCATACGGTGCTGGTCGCGCTGGCGGGCAAGCTGGCCGAAGCGAGACAAGGCCATCAGCATCACCAGCAGATCCGTGATATCAAATCGTATTTGGAGGCGAATTTCGCCAATCCGGACTTGTCGCTCGATTACATCAGCAGCCGCTTTGAACTGAATCCGAAAACGTTCAGCCGCTTGTTCAAGGAGGAGCTTGGCGAGAAGTTCGCCGAATTTCTGGCCGGGGTGCGCGTTCAGGAGGCGAAGCGGCTTCTGCTGGAAAGCGACGAGCCGGTTCAGACGATTGCACTGAAGGTCGGTTACGAGCATCCGCTGTCTTTTATCCGCATGTTCAAAAAATCGACCGGCATGACTCCCGGTTATTTCCGCAGCGGTCAGCCGGGAGGCCCCGGCGAAAAAGGTATACCGACTGAGAAAAAGGAATAGGGACGCGCTGCAAGCGACCGCGAAAGACGCTGAAACGAAAGGACGGCGCTCGATCTGCGGTCTTTTTTGCGTAGAGGAATTACGTATATACGGGCACGAAACATGCATATTGCCGGAACGGTGGGGACGGGAGTAGATTAGGGTGGACTTGATGCGACGGCTTCCGGCAGCGTCGGAGGCGGCATTTCATCCTAAGACGAAAGCGAGGTAACGGTATGGCTCAAGGAGCCAAAGCAAACGAAGTCCCTTTGAACATGCGTGTACGGCCCGCGGACCTGCATCGGCAAAGGCAAAAAAGAAAACGATTTCGGCAAAATGTCCCGCTGCTTATTTTATTCGTGCCGATTATCGCCTATTTTGTCATTTTCAAATACGTGCCGATGGGTGGTCTCGTTATCGCCTTCAAGGATTACAGCTTCCGGGACGGCATTCTTGGCAGCCCTTGGGTAGGTTTCGACAACTTCAGGCTGTTGTTTAGCAATCCGATGATGCTGAACATTATTCGCAACACGCTTGTCATTAGTCTGTTGAGCATTGTCATCGGCTTTCCGTTTCCGATTATACTGGCGATTTTGCTGAATGAAGTAAGGAAAGCGGTTTTCAAGAAGCTGGTGCAGTCGTTCGTCTACATCCCGCATTTTCTGAACTGGGTTATTATCGGGGGAATTATCGTCACTTTGTTCGCGCAGCAGGGCGGGACGATCAATATGCTGCTGCAGAAAATAACCGGATCGGTCTACCCGTTCCTGTACAAGGAGCTCAGCTGGTTGTCGATCTTCATCGGCTCCGGGATCTGGAAGTCGGTCGGCTGGGGGGCGATCATCTATTTGGCCGCGCTTGCCGGGGTCAGCCCCGAGCTGTATGAAGCCGCTGCCATCGACGGGGCGTCCAAATGGAGGCAGATGTGGCACATTACACTGCCGGGCATTCGGCCGACGATCGTGCTGGTGCTCATTCTCAGCATGGGGAACGTGATGGAGGTCGGCTTCGACCAAGTATACGTGCTGCAAAATTCCGCTGTCCTGAACGTATCCGAAGTCATCAGCACATGGAATTACAAGAGCGGCTTGCGCGGCAACAACATGTTTAGCGTCGGTACGGCGCTCGGCTTCTTCGAATCGCTGATCGGCCTTATTCTGGTCGTTACCGCCAACCGGATCGCGCGCCGGTACGGGGAAAGTATCTGGTAGGAGGAAAGGCGCATGAAAGCATCCAGAGGAGAGCATCTCTTTTATTCCGTTAACTATGTCATTTTGTCCGTGCTGGCGCTGAGCTGCGTGCTGCCGATCGTCCATTTGTTCGCGGTATCGCTAAGCAACAACGATGCGGTTACATCCGGCCACGTCGCGTTCTGGCCCGTCGGCTTCACGATGGATTCCTATCACCTGCTGATCGACCGAACGCCGGTTATCCGTGCATTCAAGAACAGTCTGGTCATCACCGTAGTCGGGACGCTGCTGAATATGCTGTTCACGATTATGGCCGCCTATCCGTTGGCGCGCAGCTACTTTTATTTACGCCGTTTTTTCAGTCTGGCCATCGTGTTCACGATGCTGTTCAACGCCGGTCTCATTCCCGGCTTCCTGCTCGTCAAATCGCTGGGCTTGATCGATTCGTACGCCGCTTTGTGGCTGCCCGGCCTGGTCAGCGCATGGAATTTGCTCGTGCTCCGTTCGTTTTTCGAACAGATTCCCGAAGAATTGGTCGATGCCGCCCGCATAGACGGCTGCGGCGAGTGGAGGCTGCTGTACCGCGTCTTCCTGCCGCTGTCGCTGCCGGTATTGGCCGCGCTCTCCTTGTTCTACGGAGTCGGACACTGGAATGCGTTCTTCGGCCTGCTGATCTTCATCAACGATGCCGCCAAGCAGAACTTGTCGCTGCTCGTGCAAAATATGGTGCAAAATCAGGAAATGCTGCAGGAAATCAACGGACAGCTGAGCATGAGCGAATCGGCCGATATGCTGAGCCAAATTACGCCGCAGTCAATCCGGGCTGCAGGCATTATGGTGATGGTTATTCCGATGCTGATCGTGTATCCGTTTCTGCAAAAGTATTTCGTCAAAGGGATGCTGATCGGCTCCATCAAAGGATAAAGGATAAGGGGGATACAGAACATGAAAGAAAACACAAGCAGACGCGCCGGCATGTCCGCTTTGGCCGCGGTCATGACGATGGGAACGCTGCTGGCCGCCTGCTCGGGCGGCGCCGGCACGCAGGGTTCGTCGGGAGCGCCCGGCACGGGGGACAAGTCCTCTCCGGCTGCTCCGAAGGAAAGGCCGAAAATTACCGTAACCCAATACGACCGCGGACAAATTCCGCAAGGGGAAGGGGATTTTACCAAAAACCGCTGGACCGAATGGATTAACAAAAATTCGCCTGTCGAAGTCGAATTCGTCGTCGTGCCGCGTACCGGCGAGGTGGCCAAATTCAATACGCTCTTCGCCTCGAACACGGCGCCGGACCTGATTATTACGTATAACGGCGATTACCGCAATAATCTGTACGTGTCCAAGCAGGTCATCCCGCTGGACGATCTGATCGAGAAGAACAGCACCAACTACAAGAAGCTGGTCGGCCAATATTCCGCGCTGAAGAAGACGGGCGTCAAGGATGACGGCAAAAACTACGAAATCGGCCGGGTCACCGGTCTGCGGCAGCACATTACACTGCTCATCCGCAACGATTGGCTGAAGAAGCTGAATCTGGACATGCCGAAGACGCCGGAAGATCTGCTGAAAGTGTCCAAGGCTTTCGCGGAATCGGATCCGGACGGCAACCAGAAGAAGGATACGTTCGGCTTCAACCTGAGCCAGTCCGGCGACGGCATCATCAACGCCATCTTCGGCAGCAGCACGTGGCAGATCGACAAGGATGGCAAGCTGTACCACGATTTCGACCGGGCCAAGGCGGCGCTTGAATTCAAAAAGCAGCTGTACGATTCCGGCTCCGTCGACAAAGACTTCCTGGCCGACAAGGGCGGGGAGAAAGCCAAGCAGGACTGGGTAAACGGCAAGCTCGGCATGTACGCGAGCGGCAAAGGCACCTCCGACCTGCCGCTGTATCAGACACTGAAGAAAAACAACCCGAACGCAGAAGTCGTTCCGCTCCAGCTGCCGGCCGGTCCTTTCGGTCACTTCGGTCCGGAGGTCGACGTACCGGCGGGAACGGTGGCGATGATCAACGCCAATGCCAAAAATCCGGCCGCGGTCATGCAGTACGTCGACTGGCTCATTTCGGAGCCGACCTTGCGCACGCTGAAATACGGCTTTGAGGGCGAGCATTGGAAGAAAGGCAAGAACGGCTGCCCCGAACCGATCGACCGCGAGAAGAACAAGAAAGAGCTGGATTGGAACTACGATTACTGGACACCGCTCGGCAGCACGATTTTCCTCGGAGCGTGCAACGAGCCGACCAGCAGCCTCGATCTCGACGATCCGCTGCAGAAGGAGCTGGCGAACATCTACGAGATGGGCAAGAAAGCGTATATTGACAAGAGCAGACCGGTCTACTCGGATATCGGCTTCCTTCCGCCGCTGCCCAAGGAACTGACGCTGGTCAGCTCGAACGGCTTCAAATATTTGGAGCTGCTGCAAAAGGCGATCGTCAGCGGCTCGTCCTATACGGCCGAGCAAGCGATCAAGGAGTCCAAGGACGTATGGGAGAAGTCCGGCGGCGCCCAGGTCGACCAATACTACACAAAGTACTTCCAAGATAACAAGGATAAGGCGTACATTTCCAAAGTCGATTCGTACGCCGGCTATTAGGAGGTCCCAGCGTAACCCCAACACGAATCGCCCGCAAGCAGCACGGACTGTCATCGCAGCATGACAGTCCGTCTCAATACAGTCATAGTCCGATAAGGAGGGAATTAAGTTGGCATTAGGAAGATGGATGGCGAATCGTACGAGAATCAGCCTGCTGCTTATCGCAGCGCTGCTGGCCGGGCTTGTCTCGGTGCCGGTTACGGCATGGGGAGACCCGGCGGGACCCGCATATTTTCAAGAAAGTTTTGAAGGCGCTGTCAATCAGTGGGACGGAACCCCCTGGGCGAAGGAAACAGACGCTTCCTTGGGCTCCCGGGTTGGCGTGCTCGACGCCTCGGGGGCAGCTTATCCGACGGTCCGGGCGAAGCCGTCCAACTGGACGAACTACGAGACGGCCAAAACGGATTACGAGTTCCGTTTCAAAGCGAAATACGGCGACGCCGCTTCGGGCGCGCCCAAATACGCTCGCGCTCTTTTCCGCTATAATACGGCATCCTCTTCCGCCAATTATTACTACTTCGAGTTCAGGCAGATCGGAACCGCCGTTTATTTCGGCAAATACGCGGACGGCGTCGATTCGCGGATCGGCAACACCGTTAACGTGTCCGCCTTGTTAAGCAATTTCAGCTTTAACGCTTGGCACGACTACGCCATTTCTGTCAAAGGGAATGAGTTCGAGCTGCGGATCGACGGCGTGCTGGTCGCCGTCACACCGGCAGATACGTCGCACACGGGAGGCACGATCGGCTTCGGCGCCAAAAATGCGACGCTGAGGGTAGACAACGTCGAGACCATTCCGTATGTAGATCACTCGCCGCTGTCGCTTGCGTTCTCCAAGGAGCTGCCGACCTATACGTATTACAACGCCGATGTGACAGGGAAATTCACCGTCCCGAACGCAACCGGACCGGTTACGGCGGCGGTGTATTACCGCTATGGCTCGGAGCCCGGCTTCCGCACGGCTGCGGTGGAGCAGACGGGTGGCGAGTTCAACGTGCACATTCCCGGCACGCCCCGCGCTTCCAGCGTAAGCTATGCGTTGTACGCCTACCAAGGGACGGAACGGGTGGGACGCTATCCGCAAACGGGCGAGAATGTATTGGCGGTCCGGCCATTCAACCGCTACTATACCGATTTTGAGAGCGATACCGTCGGCAGCGTTCCTCCCAATTGGAGCGTCCAAGGCAATCAGCCGGACGTTTCCGTAGCCGATGACGAGGGCAAAAAGGTGCTGCGTTTCGGCAACAGCGTCAGCGGCCAGAGCAGCATAGCCAAATTCGTTCATCCGTTCTACGGCAATCTGGACAATTTCACCGTTACCTTCAAGGCCAAATACAAGCGGACCAACCCGGATCCGAACGCATCCTATAATTTATGGAGGCTCCGTTACCGCAATACGGCGGTAAGTCACAATACCGTGGAATGGTCCACGCATAACGCCAAATACATCATGTTCCGCAAAGCGCCACTCGGCCCTTACCAGAACGGCAGCTATTACCAGTCGCTGATTGACGGCTGGCACGAATACAAGCTGGAGGCGGCGGGGGTAAACCACCGGCTGTACATCGACGGAGTGAAGGTGGTCGACTTCCAGGACGTGGATGAGCAGGCGCCGACCCGAGGCGGCTTGCAATTCGAGACGATCGGCGGACTGGAGCTGGAAATCGACGATCTTGAGATTAAGCCGCTGGACGTTCCGTATACGTTCTATGCGCTCCCTTCCGGCGATTTCTCGGGCGTGTTCGAGCAGTCCCAGCCTAAAGGGATCGATGTGACGCTGATCGGCGGCAATACGGCCGGCTCCTTTACCGTCGGTTATTCGGTGGCGAAAGCGGACGGCGACAAGGCGGTCGTGGCGTCGGGACAGCGGACGTACGCGGTGAACGCCGACGAGCGGAAGACGGACACGATTCCGTTCCAGCCCGTTCTTCAGCAGACCGGTACGTACGACGTCACGACAGAGCTGTATGTGAACGGCGTCAAGGCCGACCAGTATACGAAGCGGATGCGTATCGCCGTCATCAAGCAGGCGGCGCCCACGACCGGCCTCGATCTGGATAACGAGTCTCCATACGGCTTCAACACGGGGTACGACTTATCGTGGGACGAAGACCTGCTTCGCTCGATCGCCAAGATGGGCGTCAAGCACGCCCGCCAGGAGCTGAACTGGGCGCTGGTGGACAAAAACAACGGCTCGTACGACTGGACGACGTTTGACGAGATCGTCAACAAGTTCGGCCAGTACGGCATTAATGTAACGCCGATCATGGGCATTCCGTACAACGGCGCCTATGATGCCAACGGCGTGGTCGATACGGCGCAGGGACTGAAGGGGCTCGGCGATTTTACCCGCACGCTGGTCCAGCGCTACAAGGATCGGATTCGCCAGTGGGAGATGCCGAACGAACCCGAGCTTGGGGTGCTTCCTTACACCCCGCAGGAGATCGTTCAGCTCCAGAAGACGTTCTACGTCAATATGAAGCAGGCCGATCCGGATGCGGTGCTGATGGCCGGGGACCATACGTCGGGTGCGGTGAACATCTTGCCGGGCGAACTGGAGTTGGGCTCTTACGACTACGCCGACGCCTTCTCCTATCACCGGTATACGTACGGCGTCATGCCGGACGGCTTCATCCAGAACCAGACGAACGGCGTCAAGCAGCTGTTGAACGACCTGGGGGGCTGGAAGGACCTG
Organism: Paenibacillus hodogayensis; assembly: GCF_039536325.1. Classification (NCBI taxonomy): domain Bacteria; kingdom Bacillati; phylum Bacillota; class Bacilli; order Caryophanales; family Paenibacillaceae; genus Paenibacillus; species Paenibacillus hodogayensis. The sequence continues at coordinate 391,759 of NZ_BAAAYO010000002.1, read as the reverse complement.
TATGTATCGGAGTCTGGCTGGCCGACGGCGTTGGCCGGATACCCGTCCGTTTCGCAGGAGGTGCAGCGGGACTACGCGGTGCGCGGCTATCTCATCGACCGGATCATCGACCAGACCGTGAAGCAGGACCATTTTACATGGAAAAACGCCGGCTTCGACGACAATTTCTACAACACGAGTTTCGGCGTAACCGACGGGGACGGCAGACCGAAGCTGGCTTATGTCGCCCTGCATAATCTGATGACGACGCTCGACCAATCGCTCTACGCCGGCAAGGTGGATACCGGGGACGCGAGCGTGGAAGCTCATCTGTTTCTGAATGACAACGAGCCGATCGTAGCTTTGTGGAAAAAAGTCAACTACGGCAATACGCCGCCGGCTAACGCTCCGACCTCCCCGGTCGTCCTGCCCGCTTACGGGGCAAACGGTTCGGTTACGAAGATCGACGTCAACGGCAACGAAAGCCAGCTTGCGGTCGCGAACGGAACGGTAGCGCTTCAAGCAGGGGGCTCTCCGGTTTACGTGCGCGGATTGGGAACCGGAAGCGTGTATGCATCGGCGGCGACGCTGCTGGCCGAGAAGAAAGCGGAAGCGGCCGGCAAACTGGAGGCGTCCGGCCCGGCGGGTAGCACGGCGGCAGCCGCTTCTGTCGCGGAATTGGCCAGAATCCATACGAACATGGCGAATGCGCTTGCCGCAGTGCAGCCGGCCGCTCGAGCAGCCGGCATCGAACAGGCGATCAAGGACGTGTACGCTCTGATGAGCGCCGTGGCCGGCCATGTTGCGGGCAATGTCCTTGACCGGAACAAAGCCTACGTTGCCCTGGAATCGCTGTACAATTACGCCGAACGGGCTTCCGTATCGCTGATCCGGGCGAAGCAGGAGCAGCAGGTATCTTCGGTGCAGCTCGATTATGCCGCCAAGCTGGGAACGCAAGGCACGAGCGACGCCGCTACGGCGCGGTACGCTTACGATCACAAGATCGGGGCATTCGGCTTGATGCCCGTCTCGACCTCGGCGGTTATGAGGGCGAACCGTTACGGACGGATTGCGGAACAAGCGTCCGCATCCTCCAGGTATGCGAAGAGCTATGTGTATAATATGCTGGCGAGAGAGTTCGCGGGGGCGGTCCAAAGCATCGTCGCTTCCGAACCGGTGCGCTCCACGGCGGTCATGGCTTCGGCCACCCCGCTGAACTCGGTCATCGAGGCTGACGAAAGCAGCGCCGTCACCGTCTCGTTGACGAACCGGAGGTCCGTCAGCCAGACCGCTACCGTCAACTGGAGCTTTCCGGCCGGCTGGGAGCAGGTGCAGACTCAGCCGGTGACGTCGCAGATTTCCATCGGCGGCGGGCAGACGTCAAACCTGACCTATGCGATCAAGGCTCCGGCCAATGCGGCCAAAGGGCTGTACGATGTCAACATGCAATTGGTGCTGGACGGCAAACCGGTGGATTCGCTGCGGTTCAAGCTGAACGTGGCGGATGCCATTCAGGCAAAGCTGCTGCCGGTCACGGCTCCCGTAAGCAGTCTGTCGAAAGTGACGGTCCGGCTGAAGGGGACGTCTAGTATTCCGAAGACGGGCACCGTCGCCTTGAAGGGGCCGGATGGAACAGCTTTGCAGCCGGTCGTGCCGGGGGGCGACGCCTTTACGGTCGCGCTTGGCGGAACGGCGGATCTGGACTTCGTTTGGACGGATCGCACCCAGCGGCCGTTCAACGAACATAAGCTGCAGCTTCAAGTCCGGGATACGGTCAAAAACCGGGTGATTTTCAACGACGATGCCCTGCCGCTCGATTTCCTGCTCATCTCGAAGGCGACGACGGCTCCGGTGATCGACGGCAATCTGCAAGACTGGAGCGACGCTTATCCGATCCATCTGAGCCGGGAGGAGCACAATGCCTCCGGACTGTACGATCACGACGATCTTGACGCGACGGCGTACCTGAAATGGGACAGCGCCAATCTGTACGTGGCCGTCGACGTAACGGACCAGATTCATAAAGCGGCGGAGCCGCCGTCCGGTATATGGAAAAACGATTCCATCCAGATCGGAATCGATCCGCTCAACGACAAGGGCGGAGGCTACAAAGCCGACGATGTCGACTTCGGCTTGGCGCTGAACGACTTCGGGCAGCTTCTCGGCTACGTGTTCGTGGCCTCTGCGCCCAATCAGACCGGCGTTATCCCGAATACGGTGCAGTTCCAGATCGTGAGAGACAATCCGAACGGCAAAACATACTATGAAGCGAAAATTCCCGCCGACTCCATCGTCAAGGGGCTCCTGGGCCGGTTGGCGGCGGGGAACAAAATCGGGTACAACATGATCGTCAACGATTCGGACTTCCAGGACGGACGGCAAAATTACGTCTTCTGGACGCGCGGAATCGCCGAAAGCAAAAACCCGAGCCTGTTCGACAGCTTCACCTTGATCGATCCTTAACCGTTGCGGGATCATTGCCGGCGGGGTTCGTGTCCTGAAGTAGAGTTTGGTCCCTAGCGATGAGACGACGCTACCTCGGTCGGGTTTACCCCGGCAAGCTCCCGATCGATCGAGTAAACGACCAAGATGCGAAAAACGCCCTCGCATCCGCTAAATAGCGGATGCCGGGCGTCTTTTTGCCTGCTGCGCAGTTCGATCACAGCTTCTCGGCGACGAGCGTGAACGTCTTCGGAATGCCTTTGTCGAACGCGTCCGACGAAGCATTTGGCTCCTCCTCGAGCAGGCGGATGAACAGGCCGGCCGAGGCGATGCCGGTGACGATCTCGCCGAGCGTCCATTTGCGCAGCTTCACTTTGTGAAGGTCGGACTGGGCCGACTCCGGCACGAATTTAGCGTAGCTGACGCTGGTTTCCTCCAGCGACGTATCGAAATAATCGCCGTTCACCTTGTGCTTGCGGATGTTGGCTGTCGTTCCCCGGGATTGGATCAGCTTCGTCGAGACCGGATGGAAATCTTGCAGCACGAACCTGCCTCCCGAACGGAGCAGACCGGCAATGACGGCAGCCAGCGGCTCGAGATCGAGGAAATAGTGCAATATGCCGAATTCCATGACGACGAGATCGTAATCGCCGGTCAGCTCTTCGGACGGCAGCTCCAGCACGTCGGAGACGATATAGCGGATCGGCGCTCCGGCCGCTTCTGCCAGCTGCCGCGCGTAGCGGGCGTTCTCGGAGGCGAAGTCGACGACGGTTACATCGGCGCCGAGCAGCGCCATGGCAACGGCTTTATGGCCATGGGAGCCGAGCAGATTGGCCGCCTTGCGGCCGTTCAGTTCGCCGGCGAAGCGGGCGAAGGAGCGGATGCGCGCCAGCGGGTCCTGGACGATTTTGGCCGCCGCCGCTTCGGGCGTGCCGAACCGGTTGACCCAGGCGTCGTATGCCTGCTGGTTCCAGGCCAGCTCGTTGCTTTCATTCAATTGCTTCTGCACATTCGATTCCTCCGCGTTCATTTCTATAATCGGATTCCGCTGTTTTATGTTTTGACGTTTATATTTTAACACATGAATCAAACAAGTCGAACGGGAGGGCGGGCAGCAAGCTGCTTTGCCGGGATTTGACCGAGATGAATGGGATGCCGATGACCGTTTCCGGCTGACGGGCATTCGGTCGGGAGCAAACGCAACGGGCCGGCTTTCAGCGGAATGGCCGAACGGCTGGCCGGCTCTCCCCAGTTGCGCCCCGATTTTCCCTATGCTATAGTAAATGTAATTTCTTTCAATCGATTCGGTAGAGGAGGTGTCACTATGTTGCAAGTCGCTGAACGTAGCGGTTGGTCCCAATATTGGGTACATCAGGCTACGATCGTATTCCGTTTATTCGCTAACGGGAGACGTCTGTCCATTTTTGGCGACTGCAACATTTTGACCCTGTAGATCGCGGTCCGACGCGCGGCGCATTGCCAATAGCTCGGGTCCGGTTCGTATGGCTGACAAGAAGCCGCGGGTAAAAGGTTGCCTTTTGCCTGCAGGCTTTTTTTTGCGTATCCAAAATACCGAAAACGAGGGTGAACGAGATGATCGTATGCATAGCGGAAAACATCAATAAAACATGGGGCGGCACGACCGTATTAACCGAAGTGACGCTGGACATTCACGAGGGGGAGCGTATCGGGCTGGTCGGGCCGAACGGCTGCGGCAAGACGACGCTGCTGAAGCTGCTGGCCGGTATAGAGCCTCCGGATGCGGGGGTCATTCACCGCAAAAAAGGATGCCGGACCGCGCTGCTGGCGCAAATCCCCGATTACGGCCCGGACGCGACGGCGCTTGACGTGCTGCACGAGGCGTTCGGCGAGCTGCTCGCGCTGCGGGAGCGGATGACGCGGCTGGAGATAACGATGGCCAGTCCGGACCCGTCGGTTACGGAGAAGGCGCTCCGCGAATACGGAGCTTGTCAGGAGGAGTTTGCCGCACAGGGCGGCTATGAAATGGACTCCAACGTAGCGCGCGTGGCAAGCGGACTCGGCATCAAGCATCTGCTGCAAACGCCGTTTGCGAGTCTGAGCGGCGGCGAACGGACGAAGGTATGTCTGGGTCGCATCCTGCTGCTGCGGCCCGATCTGCTCCTGCTGGACGAACCGACGAACCATCTCGATCTGGACGCCGTTGAGTGGCTGGAGAGCCATTTGCAAGATTATGCGGGCAGCGTCCTGATCGTGTCCCATGACCGGTACTTTCTCGATCGGGTCGTGAACAAAATTTACGATCTCGAAGGGGGACGCCCGGAAGCTTATCACGGCAACTATTCTTTCTTCGTCGAGGAAAAAGAGCGCCGGCTGCTGCTGGAGTTCGCGGCTTACCAAGAGCAGCAGAAGAAAATCGCCAAGATGGAGGAAGCGATCAAGAGAATGAAGCTGTGGGCCGCCCAAGCCGACAATCCGGCCATGTTCCGGCGGGCGGCGTCGATGCAGAAGGCGCTTGACCGGATATTCCAACTGGACCGCCCCGTGCTGGAGCGGAAACGGATGGGCCTCGCCTTCTCCATGAACGAGCGGAGCGGGAAAGACGTCTTTGTTCTGGAAGGAGTGAAAAAGTCGTTCTCCGTCGACAGCGAGGCAGCTCCTGAAGAAAGTAGCGGGATGGGCGAGACCAGCCGCAGAACGCTCTATGCGGGGCTTCATATGCAGGTGCGGTTCGGAGAGGCGATAGCGATAGTCGGGGGCAACGGGAGCGGCAAAACGACGCTGCTGCGGCTGCTCGTCGGGCAAGCCGAGCCCGATGAAGGCACGGTGAGACTGGGGAGCAACGTGAAGATCGGTTACTTGGCTCAGCAGGACTGGTTCTCCGACGAGAGCAGGACGATCTTGGAAGTGTTTCGGGATACCGTGATGGTCGAAGAAGGGGAGGCCCGCCGCCTGCTTGCCCGGTTTTTGTTCTACGGAGCGTCCGTCTTCCGTCAGGCAAGCAGTTTGAGCGGCGGCGAGCGGATGCGGCTCAGGCTGGCGCAGCTCATGCATCAGGAACTGAACGTGCTGGTGCTGGACGAGCCGACCAACCATCTGGACATCGATGCCCGCGAGGCGCTGGAGGAGACGCTGGCGGCCTTCCCGGGAACGATCGTGTGCGTATCTCATGACCGGTATTTGCTGAACAAGCTGTTCCCTGTTACGTATTGGCTGGAGCGCGGGACGATGAACCGGTACGAGGGCCATTACGCAGAGGCGCGAATGAAGCGGGAGGAGCTCCGGGCAACCCGCAGAGAAGCCTCGGGCGAGGTGAAGGAGGCTGTTTCCGGAAACCGATTTTCAGATAGCGCGGTCACCAGGCGTGTGCGCGAGCCGCAGGCAGAGAGCGGCGGCGCCTCGGCCGGACAACGGGACAGGCATGCCGTCAGACTGGAGAACGATATCGCCTTGACAGAACGTAAAATCGAGCTGCTGGAGAAGGCGATGATGACCGAATCGGATGTCGCCAAGCTGTCGGCGATGCACGGCGAAAAAGAGCTGCTGGAGGCCGAGCGGGAGCTGTTGTACGAGCGCTTGGTGGCTGAAGAGTAGACAGGAAACCAGGTATAGGCGGCGAAGTAACAGACATCCGGCGACTCTTCCCCATCCCTAACAAGAGTAATCAACACGAAGAGGGAGCTTGAAAAACATGAATAAAGAAGATATTTTAGAAAAAAGCAGAAAGTCCCGTTTTGACGAAAGAGAACAAAAAATTTTGGGCGATTCGAACGAGATAGGTTTGATGGTTGTCCTTGCCTTGACGTTGTTTTTTGCAATATGGGGTTTGTTGCATGGAGTATATCGCTATGACCTTTATGCGGTTTTCACCGCATGTGTTGCCGCTAGAAGCGTATATAAATATTTTCAATTGAAGTCGGTCAAATTAGTATTCGCCTCCATATTGGGAATGACGGCTGCGATAGGCAGTACAATTGCGTTCTTTCTGGGAGGAGCATGAATTGAAAGACGATTTGGTTTTAAATAACCGCCTTAAAGTAGCGAGAGCGGAAAAAAATCTGTCACAAGGCCAATTAGCGGAAATGGTGGGGGTATCCCGCCAAACGATCAGTTCTATTGAAACCGGACAGTTCTGCCCGACCGCTAAATTAGCTCTCGTATTATGCATAGCTTTGGATAAGAAATTTGAAGAATTGTTTTATTTTTGAGTGTACGAACAAAGGAAGGGAAGGATGAATGATGTTAATCCCGTTAACGACCCGATTGCAGGACGATGAGGTCGTTTCTCTGCTCGGTCAGTCGGTTTTTCCTGACCCGGCGGCCATTGAAAAGGCGGTTGCCCTGTACAGGGACGACCCGCATCATGAATTGTACGGTCTTGAATTCGAGGGAGCTCTGGTCGGCCTGGCCGGCATTGCCATGGGTAGAGGCGAGCCCGGAACGCTGCAGCTGCGGCATATTGCCGTCCATCCCGATCATCGCGACAAAGGCTTCGGCAGAGATATGGTGGTGGCGCTCATCCCGATGAAGCAGCCCGAGCGGATCGTTGCGGAGACGGATGACGAGGCCGTCGATTTTTACCGGAACATCGGCTTCACGATCGAAAGTCTGGGCGAGCTTTATCCCGGAGTGGAACGGTTCGCGTGCACTTATGTCACGGATGAAGAGGAAGAATGAGGATGTTGTCTGCATAACGGTTCCATGAGGCACCAGGTTCGGGCCCCAAGGAGTGCAGGAGTGGATCGAAGGATAAGAACCTAGGCACCGCAGCGAGCGCATAAGCAGGCGATCTCAAGGAGAAAGAGGCGAATGCGATGCTGGACAAAAGTCTGGAATACTACCGGGTCATTATGAAGCGCGAAGCGGGAACGCCTCTGCCGCAGGCGGACCTGCCGGAAGGCTTTCGCTTCGCTCTGTACCGGGACGGAGACGAGCAGGCTTGGGGAGAAATCGAGACGTCGGTGCTGGAGTTCGAGCAGACGGAGGAAGCGGTACGGTATTTTCGCGAAAACTATGCCGCATATGCTACCGAGGTCAAGCGCCGGACGCTGTTCGTTGAGCGGGAGGACGGCAAGAAGGTGGCCACGTTTACGGCGTGGTGGAACTACACGGGCCGCCGCCGCTACCCGTTCATGCACTGGGTGGCGGTGAAGCCGCGCTACCAGGGACTCGGGCTCGGCAAAGCGATTATCGCCAGAGGCGTCCGACTGATGACGGAGCTCGAGGGAGATTGCGTCATGTACATTCCGACGCAAACGTGGAGCCATAAGGCGATCCGGCTGTACCTGTGGGCCGGCTTCGAGCTGGAGACGGAGGAGCCGGAGCCGGGCGGCGTCATTAACCAGACGAAGCAGGCGCTTGAACTGATCCGTCATTTGATCGAAGAACGCTCCGATCGCTAGAATATTACTGGTGCAAGAAGGGGGCTGGCTTGGGGCTGGCCCCCTTTTACGGCTATCGTTTAGGCTGGACTGAGGCTATTGCTTCGCTTCCAGCTTCGTCTGCGACAAAAATCGGTCGAGAATCGCCCGATGGCTGCCCACAATCCCTTCCGGCAGTTCATCCAGCGGGAAGTAGCGGACGTCCAGCGACTCCTCCCGATCGATCACAAGCTCGCCGTGCACTTCACGGGTGCTGTAGGCAATAGTCACGGCATAAAATTCGTCTCCGTTCGGAGCGGTCATAAACGATTGCGGACCGGAAAATACGTCGATCAGCTTCAACTCGCCAAGGTCGAGAGCGGTTTCCTCGCGCACTTCCCGGCGGACCGTATCCTCGGCCGATTCCCCGAGCTCCATCAAGCCTCCGGGAAACGCCCACTTGCCGGGCGGGTGAATGCGCTGTTGAAGCAAAACGCGATTGCTATTGTCGACGATGACGGCAACCGCCCCGACCAGAATAAGCGGCCGATGCCCGACGATAGCCCGTAAATCCTCTATGTATCCCATGACGCCCCATTCCTCCTTTTTTAATGCCGGTACGTGTTCCACGTAGTGTACCAAATAAACCCAAGCTTGTGAAGAAAGTCGATGCCGCGCAAAAACGATTGACAACAAGTCGGGGCGTCCCTTATATTGTTTGTACATACAAAACAAAAGGAGCGGTTCATGATGAGCAATAACCAAGAGCCGGACGAAAGTTTCCTGCACAATTGTTTGTTTTTTACCGCCAACCGGCTGAGCCGGGCCATTACGAGGATGGCCGAGGAAGAGTTTGCCGCCACCGGGCTTACGCCGATGTACGGCTATTTGATCCGGCTTGTGAACGGAACGCCGGGCATTTCGCAGAAGGAGTTGTCCGAGAAGCTGTACGTCACGCCGTCCACGCTGACCCGGTTTGTCGATAAGCTGGAGAGCAGGCAGCTCGTAAAGCGCAAAGGGCAAGGAAAGACGGTGCTCGTCTACCCGACGGAGAAGGGCCGGCAGTTGGAGAGCAGCATACGTCAAGCTTCGAAGGACTTGCATAAGCGGTATGAAGCCATTATCGGCGAAGAAATGTCCGACCACCTGACGATCATATTGGAAACGGCAAGCGAGCAATTGGAGAAACGCTGACCGTTTTTGCAATTTATTTTGTATGTACAACTAAAATTAAAACTGATGGGTCACCGCATGGGAAGGAAAGGAACGGATGGAGTTATGATGAAAACGTCAAGAATGTATTACGGCTGGATAGTCGTACTTATTACGTTTGCCGCTTTGCTTGTATCGGCTGGGGTCCGCTCCATGCCCAGCTTGTTTATGATTCCGTTCGAACAGGAGTTCGGCTGGAGCCGGGGCGGCATTTCCGGCGTCATTTCGACGGGCATTTTTTTATACGGCTTGGTAGGACCGTTTTCGGCCGCTTTTTTGCAAAAATACGGCATTCGCCGCGTAATGGTATTTTCCTTGGCGCTGCTTGCGGTTAGTCTGTCCATTACGCCGTTCATGACGGCTTTGTGGCAGTTCCAGCTGCTATGGGGGCTTGTGGCCGGTCTTGGAACCGGAGCGATGGCCAACGTGCTGGGCGTTACGGTAACGAACCAATGGTTCGTGAAGCACCGCGGTCTGGTCGTCGGCTTGCTTACGGCCAGCGCCGCGACCGGGCAGCTGCTGTTCCTGCCGCTGCTGGCCAAAATTACTATGGAGGCGGGATGGAAATATGCGATATACGCAGCCGTGGCCGTAGTCGTCGTATTGCTGGTCATCGTAGCCGTTTGGATGCGCAGCCATCCATATGACGCCGGATTGGCCCCCTATGGGACGAATGAGCTGGTCAAGCCGGAACCGTTCCGCGGGAACCTGTTCCTCGTGCCCTTGCAGGCGCTGCGCTCGGCGCTTCGCAATAAGACGTTTTGGCTGCTGGCCGGTACGTTCTTCTTCTGCGGCTTCTCCACAAACGGTCTGATCGGCACCCACTTGATTCCGGCGTGCGGGGATTTCGGCATTAACGAGGTGGCGGCTGCCGGACTGCTTGCGATGATGGGACTGTTCGACCTGGTCGGAACGACGCTGTCCGGTTGGTTGTCGGATCGGTTCGACAGCCGCTGGCTGCTGTTCTGGTATTACGGCTTGCGCGGGCTTTCGCTGATGTTCCTGCCTTATGCGCTCGATTCGAGCCCGGCCGCACTGATGACGTTCTCGGTGTTTTACGGCCTGGACTGGATCGCCACCGTGCCGCCGACGGTCAAGCTAGCTTCCATGGAATTCGGCAAGGAACGGTCCGGCATGATATTCGGCTGGATCGTGGTAGCCCACCAGCTCGGCGCCTCGACGGCCGCCTACGGCGCCGGGGTCGCGCGGGATTGGCTCGGCTCGTACACCGTGCCGTTCGTCGCCGCAGGCTTCGTCTGTCTGTTCGCCGCCCTGATGGCGGTGCGTATCGTCAAAGCAGGCGGCTCCCGGGCTTCTCAGCCTCAAACGTAATGGAGCTTTGCAGCAGCCGAACGTGACAGCCCCCCGCCGGGAATGCACATATTCGTTTTTTCCCTGTCTCGCTGAAAACGGGCGTGATAAAATAAGCGAATAACGTTCCCGACGAAAGAGGCGACTGGCGATGGACTTGACGGCAATACGCGAGCATATTCCCGGATTGGAACCGCTGACCGGCGTGCAGCCGATCAGCAAAGGTTTTTCCTTCGACCGCAAATACGCGCTGCTTGGACAGAATGGTCAGCCCGCCTATGTGCTCCGCACGGCAACCTTGAAGGATGCTGATCGCAAGCGAAACGAATTCGAGATCGTCCGCCGCGTGCACGAAACGGGTGTCCGTACATCCGGGCCGGTGGCGTTCGGCACGATCGAGGCAAGCGACCTATGTTTTATGGTTCTTACTTATGTAGATGGCGACGATGCGTCGGAAGCGTTGCCTCTGCTGACGTCCGACGAGCAGTATGCGATCGGCGAAACAGCGGGAAGCGAGCTGCGGCGGATGCATGAACTGGAGCATCCCGGAGGGCTGGAGGAATGGTCCACACGGCGCCTGGCCAAGCATAAGCGGCAGTTGGAGCAATACCGCTCTTGCGGCGTCGCTATTCCCGAAGAGGCGGCGGTGCTTTCTTTTATCGAGGAGCATGCGGGTCTGATGAACGGCCGTCCGAACCGGTTCCAGCACGACGATTTTCATCCGGGCAATCTGCTCGTCCGCAACAAGGCTTATGCCGGGGCGATCGATTTTAACCGTTACGATTGGGGAGACCCGTATCACGATTTTTTGAAAATTGCCTATTTCAGCAGAGACGTCAGCGTACCGTTCGCGATTGGCCAGATCGACGGCTATTTCGGAGGACGGGTTCCGGAGCTGTTCTGGAAGCTGTACGCTCTGTACACGGCGATGATCGTCCCACCGACGATTACATGGACGCTCCAGGTCGTGCCCGAGCAATTGGATTCGATGCTGGACCGGATCCGGGTCGTGCTGGAAGATCATCGCGGCTTCGATAGCGTCGTTCCGGGATGGTATAAGCCTTAGACGACCGATGACCGATGAAACTGGACCTTGGTCCAGTTCCAGATTCGCGCCGAAGCAGGAGGATTCCTTTCGTTCGTTTGTGGTAAAATGGAAGCAACAAAGAATGAATGAAGGAGTTGTACCGATGAACGTCAGGGTCATTATGGGAGCGGTTCTGCTGCTGCTTGGTGCTTATCTGTTTCTGGATCGCGGGGGGAACTTGGGGCCGGGCACGATATTCGCCTATTTCTGGCCGAGTTTGTTCGTTATGCCGTTAGGATTATTTTTTCATTGGATGTATTTCCGCATGGTTGGTCGCAAAGGAATTGGGCTGCTCATTCCCGGCGGCATATTGCTCACGGCGGGGATCGTTTGCCAGATCGCCATGCTGTTCGACGGCTGGAGCTACATGTGGCCTGGATTTATTATGGCGGCGGCCGTCGGTCTGTTCGAATTTTATTGGCTGGGCAGCCGCAACAAATGGCTGCTGATTCCGATCAACATTTTGGTCGTGCTGTCGCTGCTGTTCTTCATCGTGTTCTCGGCCGGGGCGCTGCTCGGTCATCTGGCCGGTCAGCCGGTTATCGCGATTGCGCTGCTGCTGGCGGGGGCGCTGCTGCTCGTCGGGAAGAAGCGGGAACTGAAATAGGACGAATTAGGGGAAGGGTGCGGCCGCCAGGCCGCCCTTTTCTTTTTTAGCAGGAGGGTGGAACAAAATGGATCGGCATGCGTCAATATACATATCGGAACAATAGCTATTTGGAGATGGGCAACATGAACGGGCTGGCCACTACAAAGGAGCGGATGAGTAATGATTGCAGATTTAAGATGGAGAGCGGGCGCGGTGGGAGCCGTCATGGTTTTGCTGGCGCTGTGCGGGCAGCCGTCCGGCGTGTCGGCCAAGGAGGCGGCTGCCGATCCGATCCTTTATGGTGGAGCCGCCGACATGTCGAAGCAGTTGCCGCCGGATCTGGTAAAGACCCCCGATCTGGTCAAAACCTTACCGCAGGGCGGTAAGAGCGGCAGCCTTGGTTCCGCGCAGGCGGGAGATGTACCCGATTCGGCGGTGGAGGGGGCGAGCGATTGGGCCAAGTCGGACATCAAGCGGGCGATTGCGCTCGGCCTGACGACGGACAAGGCGCTTGGGAGCTTTCAGGAGCCGATCACTCGCCAGCATTTCGCCGGACTGATGGTGAAATGGATGGAGGCGATTACGGGCAAAAAAGCGCAGCCGATCTCTCCGAGTCCGTTCAAGGATACGAACGATTCCGATGTGCTGAAGGCATACGGGCTTAGCGTCGTTCGGGGCGTCTCGGACGATACGTTCGCTCCGTCGGCGAAAGTGACCCGGCAAGAAATGAGCGTCATGATCGAACGGGCGTTTCATCTGACCGGCCGGTTTCCGACGTCGTCGGTCCAGGTCGAGCCGTTTGCGGACGCACAGGATGTGGCGGAATGGGCTGTCGGAGCGGTGACCTATACGGCTTCCGCCGGCATTGTCAACGGCGTCGGCGACGGTCGGTTCGACCCGCTCGGCTCGGCCACGAGAGAACAGGCGATCGTCATCGTCAAGCGCGCATACGAAGCGGTGGAGACCACTCCGTGACCGCAGCTTTCAGCAGCCGGATAGCGGCTGCAGCAGACTGTGGAGCATGGCAAGCTCATCGCAACCTACAAGACTGAAGGAGGCTTTAAAAGTGCGCAAGATGGAAATCCGCCCCTACGCAGAAACGGACCACGACCGGTTGGTGGATATTTGGCACAGGGCGGTTATACGCACCCATGATTTTTTGACCGAAGAGGACATCTCTTACTATTACGGCTTCGTTCAGGGAGGCGCCCTGAACTCTGTGGAAATTTGGGTAGCGCGGGATGAATCCGGGGAGCCGAGCGGCTTTGTCGGCCTCGACGGGGCCAAGGTGGAGATGCTGTTCGTCGACCCGGAGCGTCACGGACAAGGGACGGGAAAAGCCTTGCTCGATCACGTCGTCGCCCTGAAGGGCAAGCCGGTAACGGTCGACGTCAACGAACAAAACGGAGGCGCCCTCGGCTTTTACCGGCGATACGGTTTTGAACAAATAGGGCGGTCCGAGCTCGATGGCTCCGGCAAGCCGTTTCCGCTGCTTCATCTGAAGCTGGATTCCTGAGGCTCCGGCCCGCCACAACGAATAAACGGCAGCGCGGAGGCGTATTACGCTTCCGTCTGCCGTTTTTGTCGTGCGGTTACCGGTTATCGACCTTCTCCGGATACAGATCGTGGTTGAGCAGCCGGTGCTCGGCCATCTGCCCGTACTTGGTGCCCGGCCGTCCCCAATTGCAGTAAGGATCGATGGAAATGCCGCCCCGCGGGGTGAATTTGCCCCATACCTCGATATAGCGCGGCTCCATCAACGCGATCAGATCGTTCATGATGATGTTGATGCAGTCTTCGTGAAAATCGCCGTGATTGCGGAAGCTGAACAAATACAGCTTGAGCGATTTGCTTTCGACCATGCGCCGGTCGGGAATATATGAAATGTACAAGGTGGCGAAATCCGGCTGTCCGGTCATCGGGCAAAGGCTCGTAAATTCCGGGCAGTTGAATTTGACGAAATAGTCCCGTTCCGGATGCTTGTTGTCGAACGCCTCCAAAATGTCCGGCGCATACTGAAACCGGTAATCGGTGCCCTGATTGCCGAGCAATGTAATGTCTTGTAAGTCGTGTCCGCTTCTTCCCAGTGTTTCCGACATAAGAGCAATTCCTCCTTCATAGGTTAACGGTCTTAACCGTCTATCGGTTCCCCGGCTTTTCCGGATGCTAGACGCCCTTCTTGTTGCCCCACAGCCAAGTATGCAGCTGTGGCAGCACATGCGCCCGCTTGAGCCGTTCGTGAGCGATTACGCATTCGACCAGCCAACGGTACCGGTCCAGCAAGTACGGCAGCAGCCGTCCCGGGTCGGTTTCCCGCAGCCGGTCGTTACCGCTTTGCACATAGAACGGCACATCCGGATAACGCTCATGGACCTCGGCGGCGTAGAGCAGGTCGGCATCGTCGAAAATCACGATCTTGAGGCTGAACCGCCGCTTGCGCTCCAATAAGTTCCCGACGATGGAGTCGAGAATCACCCAATCCGTCGACATGCGGGAACTGGGAGGCTTGGGCGACAGCGTCAGCTCGTCGATCTGCCAAAACCAGTCCTGCCAGCGGCTGCCTTGCGTTTCCAGCGCGATCGTCACGCCTTGCCCGCGAAGCAGGTCGACAAGCTCCGCCAGCTGAGGCAGCAGCGCGGGGTTTCCGCCGGATACGGTCACATGGTCGAAGGTGTCCCCTCCGATTGCCCTCAACTCCGCGTATATATCCCGCGCCGTCATCAGGCGAATCTCTTCCTTGCCGGTCCCGTCCCACGTAAACGCCGAATCGCACCAGGCGCAGCTGTAATCGCAGCCGGCGGTACGGACGAACATCGTTTTGCGCCCGATGACCATCCCCTCGCCCTGCACGGTCGGACCGAACAGTTCCATGACCGGAATTCGCCTTGCCGCGCTTTCCATCGTTCCAACAGCGCCGCCTTCCGATTGACTGCCGGTCGGCAGATTCGTTTGTCCGCGGCCGTTCACAGGCTTTCGCCGTCTTTCGGCCGGTATAGGCAATAGCTGGTCGGCGTCTCGCGCACATACACCTGCAAGCAGCGGGGGCGGTTCGCCGTCCCGTCCAAATGTGCCTGAACCAGCTCGCAAATCGTACGGGCGACGACCTCGGTCGTGGGAAACCGATCGGGCCGTTCGTCGTCAAAAAGATCGGAGTCGTCGTTTAACAGCGAATGGTCGAATCTATCGTGAATCAATTGCTTCAGTATGGCGAAATTAACCAGGAAGCCGGATGCGTCCAACTCGTCCCCGGCAACCGTAATATTGGCGAAGTACGTATGTCCGTGCAGCTGCCGGCATTTGCCCGCTTGCTCCGCAGGGACGTAGTGGGCCGCGGCGAACTGCATATCCTTGTTCAACTCGTAGACGAAGCGGTGCGCAATCGCGGGATACATTTGCTGAATCATGGCAGTCCGGCCTCCCGTCCTGGCAAAGCCGCGGCGACGTATTCGTCCAGACCTTTCCGGCGCAGCTTGCATGCCGGACATTGTCCGCAGCCGTCGGCGACGATGCCGTTGTAGCACGTCAGCGTGCGTTCCCGCACGAAGGCGAAGGCGCCGAGCCGGTCGGCCAGCTCCCACGTCTGCGCTTTGTTCAGCCACATCAGCGGCGTTTCGATTACAAACGGATAGTCCATGGCCAGATTGAGCGTGACGTTAAGCGATTTGACGAATACATCCCGACAGTCCGGGTAACCGCTGAAGTCGGTTTCGCATACCCCGGTTACGATATGCCGGGCGCCCGCTTGCTTGGCCATAATGGCGGCGAACGACAAGAACAGCAGGTTGCGCCCGTCGACGAAGGTGGTCGGCGGCGCACCTTCCCGTTCCTCGATGGCTACATCGCTGCGGGTCAGCGCATTGGGCGCCAACTGCCCGAGCAGCGAGAGGTCCATAATACGGTGCGGGACTTTCAAATCGCGGGCGATCGAGGAGGCACATTCGACCTCCCGTCTATGCCGCTGGCCGTAATCGAACGTCACGGCCTCCACTTCGGCGTACCGTTCCATCGCCCAGAACAGGCACGTGGTGCTGTCTTGCCCGCCGCTGAAGACGACGACGGCTTTCGAATCGTTCATTTACGCATCTCCCTCTCTTATCGAGAAGAACGAGATCCTTCGAGATACCCTTCACTAAAGAATCGGCGCGAAGCGTGCTGCCGCTTCGCGCCGAACGCAAAAACGACGATACCTGAACGGGGTCATCGCTTTCACTTAGTTTTTTATCGAGGGAGTTCGCGAACCTCTCCCGGTGGTACCGTCCCGTATAGCTGGACGTTCCTCTCCGGATTTCTTCTTTAGTTTTCCTTCGTACTATAGCACAGGGGCGCGGCAAAGGGAATAGGGTCCAAAGCCGGCGGCCTGTTCGTCGGAAGGAGTCGGGCGTGGCGCCGGAATCGACATTTTGCGCTATTGACCGGGAAGGCCGGCAAGGCTAAAATCGTACTAATCGGATTCGGGTGTATCGGCGTTGCCAGGCCCATAGCGAAGGGGGACATTCATCAATGGAATGGAAACAGTATGACAGCGCCCGGCTCTTGCTCGACAAAGCGGGCGACCTGCTGGAACGCGACGAGGCGGCCAACAGTTTGCTGCTCGGCCTGCTCGATACGCTGGCACGGCAGGAGAACAGCGGTCCGCTCGCTACCGCTCCTCTTGTGGCGAGTGTGGACGACGATCGAGGACGACCGGTGCTCGTCCTTTTGCTGAATGCCATAAATTTGATCGTATACGGGAACGGGCCGGAGCAGGCGCAAGCGGTTCGCGTGGCCGTATCGCACCTGGTCCGGTGGAACCGGCACGTGCCGGGCCTGGTCGGTTCGGTGGAGGTCGCCCGTCAGTTTGCGGAGGAGTGGGCGGAGGCTGCCGGCAAGACCGCCGTTGTTAAAATGAACCAGCGAGTTCACCGGCTAGATGCGGTGAACCCGGTGCGGATCAGTCCGGGACGGCTGCAGCTGGCCGGAGAGGACGACGCTGCTCTGATCGCCGGCTGGGTTCACGAGTTTGCCGAGTCGGTCGGGGAACGGATGACTGCCGAGGAAGCCAAGACGAGAACGCGGGAAGCGATTGCCGGTTCCACTTTGTTTTTGTGGACGGATGCCGGAAAGGCGGTCAGCATGGCCAAAAAAACGCGCCCGACGCGCAGCGGCATCGCGCTCAGCCTCGTCTACACCCCGTCCGAGCTGCGCGGCAAAGGATACGCCACCTCGTGCGTAGCGGCGCTCAGCCAGAGGATGTTGGACGAAGGGCGGCAATTTTGCTGTCTCTACACCGATTTATCGAATCCGATCTCGAACGGCATTTATGCCAAAATCGGTTATAAGCCGGTGCAGGATTCGATTCAATACCGATTCAACTGAACGGTGCGGGCATGACGTACCGGGTTAAGAAAGGGTCTGCCCGGCAATGGGTTCCGCTTTGCGCCAATGTGCGGAAAGCGGAGTCCATTGCCGGGGGACTTTTTTTGCATACAACAAAACTGATTCAAATACCCCAAGAATGGCTTAACTACCTAATAGAAGGACAATGATCCGCGGCGCCGAGGGAGGCGCGGACGTGACGGTGCCCTTTCGTACGGAAAATGAGGCGGAACTGTTCTTTTCGATAGTAGTATTGCATAAATATGCATTGATATGTATAATTTAATCGAGAGGTGAATGAACGATGAATATCGCATTTGACGATACGCTGCCGGAGAAAGCGAAGGTGGCGGCACTTATAGAAGCAAGCGGATTGACGGGACAGTGGGACGCTGGCCGGTTTTTCGGCGAAGCGCAGGAGGAATACCGCGTCATATCAGCTTACGACCGCGACAGACTGGTCGGGATCGGACGCATTCTGGAAGAGGGCCGGTCCGAAGACGAAGGACAAAGCCGATTCGATATCGTGGTCATGCCCGATTACCGTCACCGCGACATTGTGGGAACGATGTTCCGGCTGTTGAACCGCCGCCGCCGTACCCCGGTCAAGCAAGCTTGAGAGCGGTCGCGCCCACGCACACCCGCCCCGAGAAGTCCTGTGGAGCAAACCCGGAGCCATCGAGCGCCCATGCGCCCGAAAGCACGTCCCGGCAAGCGCTCCGCGGACGTTTCGGGGTTATTTTGCTTTGCTTCGGTCGTGAATTGGTGTATAGTGGTTTTAACGTTTTTTCAACGATTATGGGGATTATCCGCGAACCTTACAGGAGGTACACTCGACATGGAAGAATTGAAGCTGAAAGTGCTTGAGTTGCTGAAAGAAGACGCTCGTCGGACCCCGGATCTCGTGGCAACGATGCTTGGCGTCGATGTCGACGAGGTTCGGCGAGCGATTAAGGAGATGGAGGCGGACCATATCATCGTCAAGTACGCCACTGTCGTCAACTGGAGCAAGGTCGACGACGAGAAGGTGACCGCGCTGATCGAGGTGCAAATTACGCCCGAGCGCGGCCGCGGCTTTGACGCGATTGCCGAACGCATCTATCTCCACCCCGAAGTGAAATCCGTCTATTTGATGTCTGGCGCTTACGATCTGCTTGTCGAGATCGAAGGCAAAAACCTCAAGGAAGTCGCTTCGTTCGTCTCCGGCAAGTTGTCGCCGATCGAGAGCGTGCTTTCCACGAAAACGCACTTTATACTCAAAAAATATAAGCAGGACGGGATCATCTTCGAAGATCACGTCGAAGATTTCCGGATGCATATTTCTCCCTAAAGAAAAGGAAGATTCGGATGATGAAACAGGAACAACTTCAGACAGGATCGGTCAACGATTCCACTTCAATGACGCGCTATTTGAACCCGCTCGTACGAGACATGCCGCCATCCGGCATTCGCAAATATTTCGATTTGGCAAGCGGCAACAAGGAAATCGTCTCGCTCGGCGTAGGCGAACCGGATTTCGTCACCCCGTGGCACGTGCGCGAGGCCGCCGTCGCTTCGCTGGAGCGGGGACGTACGACCTACACCCCGAACGCCGGACTGCCGGAGCTGCGGGAAGCGATCGCCGAATATTTGTACACCCAGTTTGATGTAAAATACGAGCCGAGAAACGAGATCCTGGTAACGATTGGCGGCAGCGAGGCGATTGACCTGGCGCTGCGTTCGTTCATCTGTCCCGGCGACGAAGTGCTCGTGCCCGAGCCTTGCTATATTCCTTATGCGCCGATCACCTCGATCTCTGGCGGCGTAGCGGTCGGCATCGAGACGTTCGCCAAGGACAACTTCCGGCTGACGCCGGAGGCGCTGCGCGCCAAGCTGACGCCCCGCTCGAAGGTGCTGATCCTGTGCTACCCGAGCAACCCGACAGGCGGTATTATGAGCTACGACGATCTGCTGCCGATTGCGAAGATCGCCGTGGAGCACGATCTGCTCGTCATATCTGACGAAATCTACGCCGAGCTGACCTACGGCACGAAACACGTGTCGATTGCGTCCCTGCCCGGTATGAAAGAACGGACGATACTCGTAAGCGGCTTCTCCAAAGCGTTCGCCATGACCGGCTGGCGCATGGGCTATGCCTGCGGTCATCCCGATCTGATTTCCGCCATGCTGAAAATTCACCAATATACCGTCATGTGCGCTCCCGTCATGGGTCAGGTTGCCGCCCACGAGGCACTGACCAAGGGAATGGATGAGAAGGACCGGATGGTCGAGTCCTACAACCAGCGGCGTCGGCTTGTCGTCAAAGGATTCCGCGATATCGGCTTGGAATGCCATGAGCCTCAGGGCGCGTTCTACGTGTTTCCTTCGATCAAGCAGACGGGTCTTTCCTCCGACGAGTTTTGCGAACGTCTGCTGCGGGAAGGCAAGGTGGCGACGGTCGCCGGCCATGTGTTCGGGCTTGGCGGAGAGGGCTATATCCGCTGTTCATACGCGGCCTCCGTTGCTCAGCTACAGGAAGCGATCCACCGGATCGATCTGTTTTTGCGCAAGCTGGAGACGCAAGGCTGACGACGGAAATGCCGTGTTCGACAATTGTAAATGTATTACACTTTTTCCTTACTCTCTGGTATAATGGGACTAACCGCATGGGCGGGCAGACTTATGGCACACAAGTTCGAGGAGAGGAAGGGATCGGATGTAATGGTCATGGATGTCGAATTCGGCAATCGTTCGCACCCCAAGTGCGAGAGCATAGCACGACAACCATTGCAATGGCCTTATTCGGCGCTGCGAAAGTCCCGATCCGACTCAGCCGTTGCTGCAGCTTCATTGGAAGACGAAATTACGAGCTTGCGCCGCCAGATGGAAGACGCTTTTGTGCAATGCCATTCCTTTACGTCGGAGCCCGTCATGGATATAAGCCGGAAGCTGGATGTTAAAATTTATGAATATATGAGAGTTTTGCATCAAGGACTGGGGTAACCCGGTCCTTTTTTTGTTTTATCTTTGTTGCCTGCCCGAGTGTACAAAAAGCCGGCCTGGATCGGGATAGCGGCAAGACTTGTAGGGCGCCCGGCAAACTTTCGTTTCGAAACTTGGCGTGCTATCATAGATGTACAGGTTGAAAGTGGAGGGACAAGCGAAGATGAAAGCGTTATGGGGCAGAATGGGGCTGCTTGCTGCGGCAATGGCCTTCTTGTTGGCGGTGGCAACCGCATGCGGGGGATCGAAGGCGGACGCGACGGTTTTTATGATGTTTCCGCAAAATTCTCCGTTCAACAAGCAGGACGAGGTGGTAAAGACGTTGACGGCCAAGCTCGGAGAGAAGCCGACCGTAGAGGTCAGCATCAGCCCGATTTTCGAAATGCAAAAGATGATCGTGGATTTGGCGGCGGGCGATTGGAGCGTTTATGTGCTGCCGAAGGAGCAGTTCGACGGCTTTAAGAAGGAAGGCGGATTCGTGCCGCTCGACGATGTGTTGAAAAAAGAAGATTTTCCGGACGGGGTCTACGACGGTCAACTGGTCGGCGTGCCGCTCAAAGATTCGAAGCTGCTCAAGGATGCCGGTTACAAAGGCGGAGAAGTGTACGGCTTTATTATCCAGCGATTGAAGGAAGGGAAGCGCGAGGCTGCCAAGCAAGTGCTGAAAGCGATGGCGGAACGATAAGCGGATACGATCAGCGCCAACGGGCGTGCCGGACGGCGCGGCCGTTTTTGTTTCTAGTGCGATTGCCGTGAGACGGTCTCAGGGGCAATCGAAATAGACACAGTCCGGCTATGCAGAGAAGGCGGAGGGGAGCCTTTGAGTCCGCAAAAGCGAAGCGGTCGCCTTTGAGATCGGATTCCGCCTGCTACTACTCAAACAGGGAATCCGATTTCAAGTGCGATTGGAGGAGCAAAGGGTCACCGCAGCCTCGCTTTGCCGCCGATTTTTCTTATGCGATTGCCGTGAGACGGTCCCGGAAAGCTATTGTCAGATGAGACAATATAGCCTATAATCGATCCGTAGCCAGATAGCAGTCACAAGCAAGCATGGTGCAGTCCAGACCATAATCGGCCAACAGGTGCCCGGCGTCTTTCGGCGTGCGGGTTAAAAGGGAAGTCGGTGCGAATCCGACGCGGTCCCGCCACTGTAAGCGAGGTATTTGCCCGTATGCCACTGTTCCCGGAAGGGAGCGGGAAGGCGGGGAAAGCGGCGCTGTTCTTTCAAGCGCGCCTCTCGAGTCAGGAGACCTGCCTGTTTTGGCAAAGCTTAAGGATTCCTTCGAGGAAAAGGAGCCGGCTTATTCGGGAACGATAAACCGTTTCGTGCTGTCCGTGCGATTGCCCGTATTTGCTGCGCCCCCGTCCTGATCAGGATGGGGGCTTTTTTGACGGAGGACCTCATATCGCCGCATTCCGGGAACGGTCCGGAGCAAGAGAAGGAGAGAAACGCTATGAAGAAGCTGTCTATGCTGCTGCTGGCATCCGCGCTCGCGCTGAGCCTTGCGGCATGCGGTCAAGGCAAGCAGACCGGCGGGGTCAAGGAGCCTGCCCAGGCACAGCAGGGGGATACCGGCAAAGCGCCGCAGGCGACAAGCAAGAAGACGACTTATCCGCTGACGCTAAAGGATAGCTCGGGCAAGGAATTTACGTTCGCCAAGGCGCCGGAGCGAATTGTTTCGCTTTCGCCTACGGAGACGGAAGTGTTGTTCGCGATCGGCTTGGGCGATAAGATCGTCGGCGTGTCCGATCTGGATGACTACCCGGCGGAAGCGAAGAGCAAGCCGAAGATGGGCAACCTGCAAGGAAATCCGGAGGCGATCATCGCGGCCAACCCGGATATCGTATTCGCCGGGCTGTCGTTGAATAAAAATTCGGTTACCAAGCTGAACGAGCTGAAGCTGAATTTGTTCCAGACGAACCCGAAGACGATCGACGAGGCGATAGACCGGGTGCTGCTGCTGGGGGTTATCACGGATAAGCAGGACCAGGCGGAACAGGTCGCCGGCCAGATGAAGAAGGAAAAGCAGCAAGTCGTCGATGCGCTGAAGGGCTTGAAGCCGGAGCAGAAAAAGAAAGTGTACATCGAATTTTCCCCGGGTTGGACGGTGGGCAAAGGCGAGTATCTGGACGACATGATTGCAATTGCAGGGGGCGTCAACGTGGCATCGGACTTGCAAGGCTGGAAGCAGATCAGCGAGGAGAAGGTGATCCAGGCGAACCCGGACGTCATCTTCTTCGCCAAGGGCGTGCCGAATCTGGAAAAGACGATCCGGGAGCGCAGCGGCTGGGACAAGATCGCGGCCATACAGGGCGGCAAGGTGGTCGGGCTTGACGATAATCTGATGTCGCGCCCGGGCCCGCGCATTACGAAGGCGTTGGTCGATATGGCCAAAGCTTTGTACCCGGAGCTGGTGAAATAGATGAAGCGTAAGCTGTTGGCATGGGGAGTGGCAGGAATGCTGCTCCTCCTTGTTTCCGTCGTTGTCAGTTTGTCGCTCGGCTCGGCGCATATTCCGGTCTTGCAGGTATGGGGAATATTGCTCAAGCAAATTCCGTGGATCGGGGATTCGGTAACCGCCGTCTGGCCCCAATCGTCGGAGCAGATTATTATGAAGGTACGGCTGCCGCGCATCGTGCTCGGCATATTGGTCGGAGCGGCGTTGTCGGTCGCGGGCGCGGGGTTTCAGGGCGTGCTGCGCAATCCGCTGGCCGATCCGTATACGCTTGGGGTAGCGTCCGGCGCTTCGGTCGGGGCGGCCTTTCTCATTTTATTCGGACTTCATTATGCGTTATTCGGGATATGGACCATTCCGATCGTCGCTTTTGCGACCGGTCTGCTTACGCTGTGGATCGTATTTCGGCTGGCCGGCGTGCAGGGGAAGTTTCGCACGGAGACGGTTATACTGTCCGGCGTGGTGGTGTCGGCTTTTCTCGGCGCGCTCGTTTCGTTCATGGTGGCGCTCGCCTCGGACCGGATCGTCAATGAAATTTTGTTCTGGCTGATGGGCAGCCTGTCGCTGAGAGGATGGCCGTATACGACGGTCGTGCTGCCGTATCTGCTTATCGGGGCGGTTATTCTGATTCCGATGGGCCGCCCTTTGAACCTGTTTGCGATCGGCGAACGGCACGCGGCCCATCTGGGCGTCCGGGTCGACCGGACGAAGTGGATCGTACTGCTCGTCTCTACGATTCTGACTGCCGCCGCCGTGTCGGTATGCGGAGTTATCGGCTTCGTGGGCTTGATTACGCCGCATTTGGTTCGTCTCATGGTCGGGCCGGATTACCGGCTCATTATCCCGCTGTCGCTTTTGTTCGGCGGCATTTACGTGCTGTGGGCCGACACGCTCGCCCGCATGGTGCTGAGCCCGACGGAAATTCCGCTGGGCGTCGTCACCGCGTTTCTGGGCGCTCCGTTTTTCGCCTATTTGCTGTCCAGACAAAAGAAGACGTTGAAAGGTTGATCGGTTATGATCGAGGTAAACGGTCTGTCGAAATCGTTCGACGGCAAAAATGTGCTGGACGATGTGTCGTTTGCCGTGGCCGCGGGCGAAACGCTCGGCATCATCGGGCCGAACGGCAGCGGGAAATCGACGCTGCTCAAGCTGCTATCCGGGGTGGAGCAGGCGGATGCGGGACAAATCCGGCTGGAAGGAAAGCCGGTCAAGTCGTATTCGCGCAAGGAGCTGGCCCGCTGGCTCGCCGTGCTGCAGCAGGATGCGCTGCCGCCCGTCGGCTTTACCGTGCGCGAGGTCGTCGAGATGGGGCGCTTCCCGTTCCAGAACTGGCTCGGGGACGAGCCGGACGACCAATCCGCCCTTGTCGAAGGCATCATGGAGCAGCTGCGCTTGGCGCCGTTCGCCTCCCGTTCGCTGGAGCATTTGAGCGGCGGGGAGCGGCAGCGCGTAGCGCTCGGCAAAGTGATGGCCCAGCAGCCCAGGCTGCTGCTGCTGGATGAGCCGACCACCTATCTCGATATCGGCTACCAGATGCAGATGATGGATACGGTGCGGCGCTGGCAGGAGAAGGAAGGACTGACGGTGGTCGCCGTGCTGCACGATTTGAACTTGGCGGCGCAATATTGCGACCGGCTGCTGATGATACATCGCGGGCGGCTCGTGCGGATCGGCACTCCATGGGAAGTGCTGGAGCGGGGACTTATAGCGGACGTGTACGAGACCGAGCCGATCGTGACGGCTCATCCGGTAACCGGCTGCCCGCAGCTGCTGCTCCAACCCGGAGCAAGCCCGGCAGCCGGCTCCTGAGACGGCCGTGTCGGTACGGGCGGACCGCCCCGGAGCTCCCGGGGAAGAGAGCGCCAGACTGGGCTGGAGAGACAGGAAGCGGAGACTTCCCGGTAAAATCGCTTCAGGAGGGGTAGCGGATGGAAAATGAATCTTTATGGGAGCGGACGGCTGCGCGCATCGGCGGATTGGACGAGGCCGCCATGGCGAAGGCGGAGCATAAACTCGACCGGCTGACGAAGCCGCCCGGCAGTTTGGGCCGACTGGAGGAGCTGGCCCGGCAGCTGGCCGGGATAACCGGTGAGCTGAAGCCGGACTTATCCAACAAAGCGGTCGTCGTCATGGCGGGAGATCACGGCGTATGCGCGGAAGGCGTGAGCGCCTTCCCGGCGGCGGTGACGCCGCAGATGGTGTTGAATTTTCTGAACGGGGGAGCGGCGGTTAACGTGCTGGCCCGCCATGTCGGCGCGGACGTCGTTTGCGTGGATATCGGGGTCAACGCCGAGCTGAATCATCCGGAGTTGCTCGTACGCAAAGTCCGGCCGGGCACGGACAATATCGCCGTCGGTCCGGCCATGTCTCGCGACGAAGCCGCTCGTGCAATCGAGGTCGGCATCCGCATCGCGGATGAGCTGGCGGAGCGCGGTTACCGGCTGTTCGCGACGGGAGAGATGGGCATCGGCAATACGACGCCGAGCTCGGCTATGCTGGCGGCGCTGACCGGGGCGGAGGCGGCCGATGTCGTCGGCCGCGGCACCGGGATTGGGGACGAGGCGCTGAGCAAGAAGCGCGATGTCATTCGCCGAGCGCTGGACGTCAACCGTCCAGACGCGAACGATCCGCTCGACGTGCTGGCCAAAGTCGGCGGCTTCGAGATTGCCGGACTTGTCGGCGTCATTCTCGGCGCGGCGGCGCGGCGCTGTCCGGTCGTCGTGGACGGCTTCATTTCGTCCGTGGCCGCACTGGCGGCGGCGAGGATCGCGCCGCTGGCGGCGGGATATATGCTGCCGTCGCATCTGTCGCAGGAGTTGGGCCACCGGCTTCTGCTGGAGCATATCGGGCTGAGGCCGATTTTGCAGATGGATATGCGGCTTGGCGAAGGAACCGGAGCGGTTTTGACGTTCCCGATCGTCGAGGCGGCGGTGAAGCTGATGAACGAAATGGCTACCTTCGAAAGCGCCGGCGTCTCCGAGCAATGACGGTTTACGGAACGGACGTCCGTTCCGCGTGCTCGGCGGCGACAGCCGGAATGCGTCGAAAGCGAGGCGGTTGATGCCGCCGCGCGTAGCAAAAACTGGCGTCAAGCCAAGCGGAGCGGGTGGTGGGCCCGAACAGCGCGTGGAGATATTTTTGAACGCGAAAGGGGCGGCATAACAAGATGCGGATTATGGTGACAGGCGGGGCGCGGAGCGGCAAAAGCTCGTTCGCCGAGCGGTATGCGGCGAGCCTCGCCGATTCCGGGATCTATATCGCCACGTCGCAGCCGTTCGACGATGAAATGGCGGCGCGGCTGGCTTTGCACAAGGAGCGCCGGGACGAATCGGACTTTCCGTGGAAGACGGTGGAGGAGCCGCTCGATGTTGCCGGTTTTTTACTGCGGCATAAGCCGGAGAGCGGCCAGGCGGTTCTGATCGATTGCCTGACGCTGTGGTTGTCCAACTGGGTGCTCCGCCACGAGCAAGATGCTGATATGGAGAAGCTTATCGGCGAGCGGATCGGCGAGCTGGCCGAGGCGGTGCGGCAATACGAAGGAACGGTGCTGCTGGTGACGAACGAGGTGGGCAACGGCATCGTGCCGGAGTACAAGCTGGGCCGGGTATACCGCGATCTGTCCGGCCGGATGAACCAGCGGATCGCCGAAGCGTGCGGGGAAGTATTCCTCGTCACGAGCGGCATTCCCGTCGAATTGAAGCGGCTGGCATTTTGGCCCGTCCCGCGCTCCGGGCAAGAGCGGAAATAAAGAGTATCTATGTGGAACGAATGTTTTGGAAGCCCGTTTCATTCCGAAAAGGACTGCCTTGCTGCTCAGACATGTTGTTTTCAACTCCTTGATTGAAAAAAAGACTCGGCGGAATGGAGTTGAAAGCCAAAACTAGCTGCAAGGCAGATCCCTTTCTTCATTTCACTTTTCCAGGAAGTGATTTCGTTCCACATAGATAGGTGCCGGAAAGGAGAGCGGCCATGCTGCTGTTCGGTTGGGAAGAAACGGCGTGGATGGCGCTGGCGGCGATTGCGCTCGACTGGCTGGTCGGCGATCCCCGCTGGCCGACCCATCCCGTCATCTGGATCGGACGGCTCATTGCGCGTCTGGAGCGGCTGCTGCGTGCCGGAGAGAAGCGGGGAGCGGCCTCGCCGCGCCGGGTTCGGCTTACGGGCGTCGCGTTGACCATGCTGACCGTCGGCGCGGCTTTTTCCGTCATGACCGCCATCGTGCTTGCATGCAGTTGGGTTCATCCGTGGCTCGGCTATGCGGTCAATACGTGGTTCATCTCCACGACGCTGGCGGTCAAAGGCTTGAAGGACGCGGCGATGCTCGTGTACCGCCCGCTTGCGGATAACAATTTGCCGGATGCGCGCAAATATGTCGGCTACATTGTCGGCCGCGATACGACGCAGCTCGATGAACCGGAAATCGTGCGCGCGACGGTGGAGACCGTGGCCGAGAATACGGTAGATGCTTTCGTCTCTCCCATCGTCTTCGCGCTGCTTGGCGGAGCGCCTCTGGCCATGCTGTACCGGGCGGCCAATACGCTCGATTCGATGGTCGGCTACAAGAACGCCAACTATATGTACTTTGGCTGGGCGTCGGCGCGGTTCGACGACGTATTGAACTATATACCGGCCCGGCTGACAGGGCTGATGATCGTCATCGTCAGCTTTTTCGGCAAGGGGCTATCGGCCGCAAGGGCGCTCAAATCGATCCGCACGTTCGCCGCGCTGCATCCGAGCCCGAACAGCGGCATCCCGGAATCGGCGGCCGCGGGAGCGATCGGCATCGAGCTGGGAGGCGTGAACCGGTACGGAGATGTCGTCAGCGACCGAGCGCGGATGGGCTGGCCGCTGCGCGAGCGGGGGCGCGGCGACATCGTGCTGACGGTCCGCATCTGTTACGGAGTAAGCTATTTGGCGGCGGGAGGGCTGGTATGCGCGATTATCGCCATGCATGGATAACCGAGTGGCGCGCATGCGCTGCGGCGTTTCAGTTTTTGACGCGGTTTCCGGTGAACATTCAACTTCAATATACGGATGATCTGTTCCGCCGCAGCGCGGTCTATTACCCGCTCGTCGGAGCCGCGATCGGAGGGCTGCTGGCGCTGGCCGGCTGGCTGCTCGGCTTCGTGCTTCCCGCCGCGCCGGCGGCGGTGCTCGTGCTCGGGATTTGGGTGGCGGCCACCGGAGCGCTTCATCTTGACGGTCTGATGGACACGGCCGACGGCCTGCTCAGCCACCGGTCGCGGGAGCGCATGCTGGAAATTATGAAGGACAGCCGCGTCGGAGCGATGGGCGTGGTCGCCGGCGTGCTGCTTATGCTGCTGAAGGGTTCGCTGCTCCTGTCGCTGCCCCTTCAATCGGCCGCCTATGGCGCAGCCGTCATGGCCGCTCCTCTGTGGAGTCGTGCGTTTGTCGTATGGGCGATTGCGGGATGGCCTTATGCCAGAGAAGGGAAAGGACTCGGCAGCCTGTTCGCGGCGGTTACCCGGGCCGAAGCGTGGAAAGCGACGGCTTTGGCCGTCGCGGCCGGGCTGCTTCTGTTCGCGGCATACGGCTTAAGCTGGGGGGAAGCCGCGGCATATGCGCTCGGGCTTACCGTCATCACGGGGGCCGTCGGCTACGGACTGGCGAGAGCAATGGCAGGCAAGCTGGGCGGACTGACGGGCGATACGTACGGAGCGTTGATCGAGCTGCTGGAGTGCACGGCGCTGCTTGCGGCCGTTGTCGCAGCAAGCCGATAAAGACGGGAGGAAGCGCAATGTTGGAACGATATGGACACGGAGGCGACTTAACGACGGCGGAAGCGGTATTCGGCAAACCGCCGGGGGGCTTTCTCGATTTCAGCTCGAATATGAACCCGTTCGGGCCGCCGGAGGCGATCGGAAGGCTGCTGGCCGAGCGGTGGCGGGAGCTTGCCCGTTACCCCGACCCGGCCGTACGGGGGTTGCGCCGGGCGATCGCGGAGAAGTACGGCATCCCGGAGGAGAGCGTGCTGGTCGGCAACGGCGCGGCGGAGCTGATCGACTTGTCGGTAAGGGCGCTGGCGCCGGGCAAGGTTGGTCTCGCCCGGCCGTCCTTCTCCGAGTACGAGGAGGCTGTACACAAAACGGGCGGGGAAATCGTCGATATTCCGCTGTCGCCCGAGGACGGTTTTATCCTGCATGAAAAAGCGCTGCGGAATGCGGCAGAACAGGCCGATCTGCTCGTGCTCGGCCATCCGAACAATCCGACCGGCCGTTTGGCCGACGCGGCAATGCTGAAACGGATTGTCGCGGATCGTATCCCGCTTGTTCTCGACGAGGCGTTCGTCGATTTCGCGCCGGATGAAGAGACGGTCAGCTTGATCCGGCTGGCCGCGCAGTCCGAGCGGCTGTACGTGATCCGCTCGATGACGAAATTTTACGCCGTTCCGGGCATCCGGCTCGGCTTCATCGTGGCGCATCCGGACGAAATCCGCAAGCTGGCCCGTCTGCAAGTGCCTTGGAGCGTCAATTCGATGGCGCAATGGATTGGCGAAGCCGTCCTGGGGGATCGGGAATACGCCGACCGGACGCGGCGCTGGCTGGCCGAGGAGCGGCCCGAGCTGGCGAAAGGGTTGGAGAAGCTGGGCTTGCGCGTGTTTCCGGGGCAGGTCAACTTCATCTTGGCCTCCATTCCGGAACGGTTAGGATGCGGGGTGAAGGAACTGCAGAAGCGGATGGGCGAGAAGGGCGTGCTCATTCGCGACGCTTCGCTGTTTCCGGGGCTGGACGGTTCCTTCTTCCGCGTCGCCGTGCGGCTTCGGGAAGAGAACGAGACGCTACTGCGCTGTTTGCAAGCGACGCTCGGCGGCGGACAGGAAGCGGAGGCTATGGAAGCGAGCGGCGCTGCTGCCGTTGCGGACGCTGTGACGGCTGCGAGGCAGGGGCTGTCGGTTGTTGCGGCCGACGAAGTCCCGGTGGTCGAGACGGGGAGGGGCGCCGCTGCGGAGAAGAGCGTTGCCGATACTGCCGGCGAACCCGCGCGGCTGGCCCCGACGCTCATGTTCCAGGGCACCTCCTCGGATGCGGGCAAAAGCATCCTGACGACCGCTCTGTGCCGCATTTTGCTGCAGGACGGCTGGAAGGTGGCTCCGTTCAAATCGCAGAACATGTCGCTCAATTCCTATGTCACGCCGGACGGCAAAGAAATCGGCCGGGCGCAGGGCATGCAGGCGGACGCCTGCCGCGTTCCGGCGACGACGGATATGAACCCGATTCTGCTCAAGCCGAAGAAAGATATGGTATCCCAGGTCGTCGTGCACGGCAAGCCGCTGCGCGACTACGATGCGCGCACGTACCGGGAGAAATATCTCGGCGAGGCGGAGCATATCGTGAAGGATGCGCTTAAGCGGCTGCGCACCCGCTACGAAGCTGTCGTCATCGAGGGGGCCGGTAGTCCGGCCGAAGTGAATCTGAAGGACCGGGACATCGTCAACATGCGGCTGGCGGGCTGGGCCGATGCGCCCGTGCTGCTGGTCGCGGACATCGACCGGGGCGGCGTGTTCGCCTCGCTTGTCGGTACGATGGATATTTTGACGCCCGAGGAGCAGGATCGGGTCCAGGGTTTTGTCATCAACAAGTTCCGCGGCGATGTGACGCTGCTGCAGCCGGGACTGGATTGGCTGGAGCGTCGCACCGGGAAGCCGGTGCTCGGCGTCATTCCTTACTTGCCGGACGTCGGACTGGAGGACGAGGACTCCGCCTCGCTCGACGCGAAGCGCCTGTCCGGCCCGAAACGGGAAGGGCAAATCGATATCGCCGTCCTGCGGCTGCCGCGGCTGTCCAACTTTACCGACTTCGATCCGCTGTTCGAGGAGCCGGATGTTCACGTCCGCTATGTGTCTACCGTATCGGAGTGGGGGCAGCCGGATGCGGTTATTATTCCGGGCAGCAAAAACACGATCGACGATTTGCAGTTTTTGCGCGCAACGGCTTTGGAGACGCGCATTCGCCGTCATGTCGAGGCGGGGGGCCGGTTGCTGGGCATCTGCGCCGGCTACCAGATGCTCGGGCGTCGGCTGCTTGACCCGCAGCGGATCGAGTCGGATACCGAGGAGCTGTCCGGCATCGGGTTGTTCGACGCGGAGACGACGTTCACTCCCGACAAGCGGACCGAGCGCGTCTGCGGAACGGCGCACTGGCCCGGCCTAGAGCCGCTCCCCGTGGAAGGTTACGAGATTCACATGGGACGGACGCGCTTCGGGGACGAGGTTCGTCAGCCCTTTGCGATCCGCATTCACGACGCGCCCGACGAGGCCGGTTCATATCACGCCGACGGGGCGCTGTCGCCGGACGGCAAAGTATGGGGGACTTACATGCACGGCGTGCTGCATAATGACGGGCTGCGGCGGCAGTGGATCAACGAGATTCGAGCTGACAAGGGCTGGGAGCCGTCCGCGGGCGAGCTGAAGTTTTTCGGTCAGCGTGAAGCGGCGTTCGACCGGCTGGCGGATCATGTCCGGCGGCATTTGGATATGGATCGTATTTATGCGATGATGAATAGGAAGAACGAAAGGGGACGTGAAGCATGAGAATTTATACGAGAACGGGCGACAAAGGGCAAACGGGCGTAATCGGAGGCCGCGTGGACAAGGATGACGTACGGGTCGAGGCGTACGGCACGACCGACGAGCTGAACTGCTTCCTCGGCCAGGCGATCAGCGCGATCGACGCTGCGGAAGAGCGTTTCGCCGACCTGCGCGACGACTTGCAGACGATCCAGCAGGAGCTGTTCGACTGCGGCTCCGACCTGGCTTTGCTCAAACCGGAACTTCGTCCTTACAAGGTAACCGCCGATCTGGTAGACCGGCTGGAGACGTGGATCGATAAATACGATGCGGAAACGCCGGACATCGCCCGCTTCATCCTGCCTGGCGGCTCGGAGCTGTCTTCCCGCCTGCACATCTGCCGGACCGTATGCCGCCGGGCGGAGCGGCGCGTCGTGACGCTGTCGAAGCAGACGGAGATCAACGAAGAGGTGCGCCGCTACCTGAACCGGCTGTCCGATTTGTTCTTCACGGTCGCCCGCACCGCCAACCACCGCCACGGCGTGTCCGATGTGGAATATATCCGGAGCCCCGACGTATTCCGGCGCAAGTCTAAATGAGCTATTACGAGCCGCTCACGTACGTCGTGCCGCCGGAGGAGGACGGAACGCTGCTCAAGACGGTGCTGCGGGACCGGATGCAGCTGTCCCGCAAGCTGCTGTCGCGGCTGAAGCTGACTCCCGAAGGCATTGCGGTAAACGGCGAAAGGCGCTACACGTCGACGCGCGTCCAGGCCGGCGACATCGTGGAGGTACGGATGGAGGAGGAGCAGTCCGAGGATATTTTGCCGCAGCCGCTTCCGCTGGACATTCTGTATGAGGACGACCATCTGCTGATCGTCAACAAGGCGGCGGGGATGATCGTCCATCCGACCCACGGCCATTATATGAATACGCTCGCGAACGCGGTCGTGCACCACTGGCTGGAGCGCGGGGAGAAGGTGCGCTTCCGGCCGGTGCACCGGCTGGACCGGGAGACGTCGGGGGTGCTGGCCATCGCTAAAAACCCGTATGCTCATCAGCATATCTCCGAGCAAATGCAAGCCGGCGAGGTGGATAAAACGTACTTGGCGATCGTACACGGCGCGCTTAAGGAATCGCGCGGAACCGTCGATGCGCCGATCGATCGCAATCCGGAATCGCCGCATGTGCGGATCGTGCTCCCCGGGGGTTACCGGTCGGTTACCCATTTCGAGACGGTCGAGCGCTACGGCGAGTCCGCTTCCCTGGTCCGGCTGCGGCTGGAGACGGGGCGGACGCACCAGATTCGCGTGCATATGAAGCATATCGGCCATCCGCTCATAGGCGACTCTATGTACGGTCCGGACGCGGATGCCGCTTTTGCCGCGGGAGCGGAAGACGGCTTCGCAAGCGGGTCCCGCTCCGACGGCGAGCCGGGCGAACCCCTCGATGCTTTCGCCGCGGCAGATGAAGTACCGAACGCCAAAAAGGCCGGAGAGCTGTCTCTCGGCCGCCAAGCGTTGCACGCCTCGCAGTTGGCTTTTGCCCATCCGGCGGACCGCCGTCCTGTCCGGTTCGAGGCACCTTTGCCGGCGGACATGGAGCTGCTGCTGGGGCGTTTGAAGCGCGCTTATTTGGAATGAAGGTTGCCGCTGTGCGTTTTGTTGCCGGTTCCGCCCTGGGTGTCGTCCCGCTGGTTCAACTGTTGCTGCTTGACAGTCGACTGCGGGCCGCACCCGGACGCGATGACGGCGGCGAGCAAGCCGACGGTCAGCACGAACGCCGTTTTTCG
Source organism: Paenibacillus hodogayensis (assembly GCF_039536325.1). NCBI lineage: Bacteria > Bacillati > Bacillota > Bacilli > Caryophanales > Paenibacillaceae > Paenibacillus > Paenibacillus hodogayensis. The sequence goes on along the minus strand of NZ_BAAAYO010000002.1, from coordinate 358,689 downwards.
CAAAGTCATGTCGCTTTCCTCCCCCGGTGCAGTGTTCGTCCTCTGTTTACTGTCTCAAGTTCCCTTATTTTTTATCCGTAAATCTCCTTAAATTTGTGTATTGCGGCACTTTTTTGTTCGATCAATTCATGTATAATAAGAAAAGCTCTGATTCGAAGCCTTTCGAAGAAGTATATCCGAGTTTTAATTTTTGCTTTTCTTGGTACAGAAAGTTAACTTCGCTTCGCGCCTTGCTTTAGCGAAGTTAACTTTCTGTAACGTTAAGAAAAGCTTCCGATTCGAAGCCTTTCGAAGAAGTATATCCGAGTTTTAATGGTTGCTTCTCTTGGTACAGAAAGTCGCACCTCGCTTCGCGTCTTGCTTTAGCGAAGTTAACTTTCTGTAACGTCAAGAAAAGCTTCCGATTCGAAGCCTTTTCGAAGAGGTACATCCGAGTTTTAGAGGTTGCGCTTTAGCGAAGTTAAATGTTCGTAACATTAAGAAAAGATTCTTTCGAGGGCAGCCGGGACAGTGCATTGCGCCTGGTCCTGCGGTTGGCGTCTGCCCGCAACCTACATCATGTTTTTAGGAGGAACCGCCCCATGAGCGAGAAACGGGTTACCGTTTATTTATATCCGAAATGCAGCACGTGCCGGGACGCCCTGAAGTCGCTGGACAGGAAGGGGGTCAAGCCCGACGAGACGGTCGATATTTTCGACACCCCGCCTTCGCGCGAACGGATGGCCGAGTTGATTGCTCGCAGCGGCTTGCCGATCCGGAAGTTTTTCAATACTTCGGGTGAGGTGTACCGCGAAATGCAGCTGAAGGACAAGCTGCCGGAAATGAACGAAGCGGACATGATCGATTTGCTCGCCTCCAACGGCCGGCTGATCAAGCGTCCGATCGTCACCGACGGCGAGCGAGTAACCGTCGGATTCAAGGAAGACGAGTACGAGCGGGTGTGGAAGCGGTAGCCGACGAACCCTCGTCTGTACGATCGAACAAGCGCTTCAAGGGCACAGGTCCATACATAATGCAGAGATAGAGATAAAAGGGGGGCCGGGGCCATGAAACGGCAAGTCAAGCCAATCCGTGAAGGGAACTCGGAGCCGGGTACCGTCAGTCTGTTCTCGATTGCCGGCATCAAGACGCTGCTGCAGTTTTTGCGACTGGGCAAAAAAAGCGGCGCACTGCTGAGCATGGCGGTCGCGACCGCGATTTACACGTGGTTTTATCAATGGGAGTTTGCGCTTGGCGTGACGGTAATGGTGCTCGTGCACGAGCTTGGCCATGTCGCCGCTGCCAGGCAAAAGGGCATTCCAGTCACGGCTCCGTTCTTCATCCCGTTCCTTGGCGCTCTGATTATGATGAAGCGCAATCCGCGCGATGCGGCGACGGAAGCGTATATCGCGATGGGCGGGCCGCTGGTCGGCACGATCGGGGCGTTCGTATCGTTTCTAATCGGGTTGTTCACCGGCCATTCGCTGTTCTACGCGATCGCTTATATCGGCTTTACGCTGAACCTGATCAATCTGCTGCCGATTCACCCGCTGGACGGAGGAAGGATCGCTTCATCCGTTACGCGCTGGCTATGGGTCGCCGGTGCGGCGGGGGGCTTGTTTGCGGTCATCTTTTTGAAGTCGTTTTTGTTCTTCGTGCTGTGGGCTTTGTTCGTATGGGACTTGTTCTCCAAATATATCGTTCACCGCGGCAAAGCAGCCGAATATTCGTGCTGGGGCAAAATCGAAGTGCCCTTCGATCAAATTCCCGGCGAGAACTGGATGCTCATTCCGTTCAGCGAGCGCGAGCCGCTGCCGTACCGCACCTATTCCGATATGGACGGCAAACAGTGGGTGGATATCAATTGGGAGGAAGCCGATGTCGTGCATCCGGTCAAAATGCAGGAGCAAGGCCTGATCCGCTCCGTGTTCAGCACCAAGGTGGAGCGGCGCTGGCAGCAGACGCCGAAGGTCGTCGTCCTGCGCTATCAGATCGACTACGAGCCGCACGAAATCGAGAACTATTACGAAGTGCCGGAGAAGGTTCGCTGGAGATTCGGCATCAGCTACGGGGCGCTCGCGATTGCGCTGTTCGTTCTGCTGGATCTGGTGCAGCTGATGATGAACGAGCAGGGTGGGTTTTTCCATTCGTTACGAAAATAACAGCGAGCCGCACGAAGGAATGGATCGCAACGGGAGTGGCTTCCGTAAATCGCTTCCATCCATCGTTAGGCTTCGTCAAGGTGAGGGTTAGCATGAAAGGGATAGGTTCGAGCCGGCTTCAGCTTCTGGGGTCGGCTATTTTTTCGGAAGTGGCGGAATGGAAGCGGGAAGCGGCGGCCAAAGGATTGGAGATTATCGACCTGGGGATCGGCAGCCCGGACCGTCCGCCTTCGCAGCGGGTTATGGAGGCGCTGTCCGCTGCTGCGCGCAATCCCGTTCATTATGGGTATCCGACTTCGGAAGGGAGTCCGGCTTTTCGTGCTGCCGTAGCCCGCTGGTACGATTTCCGCTTCGGCGTGCAGCTCGACCCGGAACGGGAAATAACGACTTTGATGGGGTCGCAGGACGGTTTGGCCCATCTGGCAATGGCGGTCGCCGATCCTGGCGATTTGGCCATCGTGCCGGACCCGGGCTATCCGATTTATTCGGCAAGTCTCGTTTTGGCGGGTGTAAAGCCTTATTTGCTTCCATTGAGCGCGGATAATGGCTTCTTGCCTAAGCTGGACGATATTCCGGAGGAAGCGGCCCGCAAAGCCCGATTTATGCTGTTGAACTATCCGAGCAATCCGCTGTCGGCGGTGGCGGACTTCGACTTTTTCGAGCGGCTTGTCGATTATGCGCGCAAGCACGAGCTGCTGCTCGTACACGATGCGGCTTACACCGAGATGGCATTCGACGGGTTCCGCCCATGCAGCGTGCTGGAGGTGCCGGGGGCGAAGGAGGTCGCCGTCGAATTTCATTCGTTGTCGAAAAGCTTCAACATGGCCGGCTGCCGGATCGCCTTTATGGTCGGTAATGCCGAAGCTGTCGGAGCGCTGCGGACCTTGAAGACGAATATCGATTACGGGGTGTTCTCGGCCGTTCAGGAGGCGGGAATCGCTGCGTTGGACGATGCGGTGTCCGGTTCCGGCTGGGAGGTCGCTTCAATCTATGAGCGGAGACGAAATCTGGTCGTGGACGGGCTGCGCGAGGCGGGCTGGGACGTGCCGAAGCCGCAGGCGACAATGTTCGTCTGGGCGCCGATTCCGTCAGGATGGACATCTCGACAAATTTCCCGGGAAATGCTGGTATCTGCGGGTGTTGTCGTAATTCCGGGGGACGCTTTCGGCGAACAGGGACGCGGATTCGTGCGATTCGCCCTTGTGCAGGAAGAGGACAAACTGGAAGAAGCGGTCAGGCGTATCGGCCGTTTTTTACGCGAACGGGATCCTCAGGGGTAATGGGTTCGCGTAAGAGGAATGAGGGAGTGAGAGAACGGAGTTGCAAGTGGGCTTAGTGTTCGAAGGAGCGCTATTTCAGCGAAAGAAGCTTTTTTTTGCGGCGATAAGGTTGTTTCGAGCACTAACTTGCTTCTCTCGTGAAAACTGGCCTCGGTATGGTAAGTTACAGGAGGGCGTAGTGTTCGAAGGAGCGCTATTTCCGCGAAAGAAGCTTCTTCTTGCGGTGATAAGGTTGTTTCGAGCACTAACTTGCTTCTCTCGTGAAAACTGGCCGCGGTACGGTAAGTTATGGGAGGGCGTAGTGTTCGAAGGAACGCTATTTCAGCGAATGAAGCTTCTTTTTGCGGCGATAAGGTTGTTTCGAGCACTAACTTGCTTCTCTCGTGAAAACTGGCCTCGGTACGATAGGTTACGGGAGGGCGTAGTGTTCGAAGGAGCGCTATTTCCGCGAAAGAAGCTTCTTTTTGCGGCGATAAGGTTGTTTCGAGCACTAATTTGCTTCTCTCGTGAAAACTGGCCTCGGTACGATAGGTTACGGGAGGGCGTAGTGTTCGAAGGAGCGCTATTTCCGCGAAAAGAAGCTTCTTTTTGTGGCGATAAGGTTGTTTCGAGCACTAACTTGCTTCTCTTGTGCAAACTAGCTTTGGTTTGGTGAGAGGCGGCAGTTGTCATAATGAAAAGTGCGGGCTTTGTTTTTGTCTAATCGACTTCTGTACAAGTTTACAAGGATAAGGTTTTCTGGGAAGTGAAAGAAGCGCCAACCCAACCCAACCCCCAACCGGATTGTCCCCTATGATCAACCTCCGGCCTTTACCTGTTTCAGGTTGAGACCGGAGGTAATTTTTTTAATCGCGGCAACTATCGTAAAGCACACGAAAAACGAGGGAAAATTTGTCTTGACTGTGTATTCTAATTGGTTTACTATGAATTTATTAAATCGATTTAAAAAGAAAGAATCAGGGAAGCGGCATGACTACGACTCATGTGACTTTAAAGGATATTGCCCGCAAGGCAGGGGTATCGACCGCCACGGCGTCGCTGGCTCTGTCGGGAGACAGGCGGGTCAAAGAGAAAACGAGACGAGCCGTGGAAGAGGCGGCAAGCCTGCTTAATTATGTGCCGAATGAGATCGGACGGAGCCTTCGGGCCAAGAAAGCGGAGACGATCGCGCTTATTTTTCCCAACACGCCGCGGTTTGCATTCTCCCATCCGTATACGGTTCATCTGCTTCAAGGCATATCAGAGGTTCTTGTGCACAATCACTTCCACCTGCTCGTCTCCACGGCTCCGTCCGAAGCGGATGAGACGGCGGCTTACGAGAAGATCGTACGCAACCGCAGGGCGGACGGCATCATTTTGTGGCCGGCGACGGTCCGCGACCGCCATATTTTGCGCATTCTCGATTCCGGCCTGCCTGTCGTATATCTCGGCAAATGGCACGACGGAGAGGTGGCGACGGTGGAGCGGGACGAGTTCGGCGGCGCCTACAAGGCAACCGAGCATTTGCTGAAGCAGGGACGCAGGCGCATCGCCCATATTTCTACGCCACAGCATTATCAGGTGAGCATCGACCGGCTGGCGGGCTACAAAAGCGCGCTTGAAGATTACGGTATCCCCTTCGACCCTTCCATGGTGATCGGGAAAGATTTCTCGATGGAATCGGGGGCCGACGCGGCTCGGCAGCTTCATGCCGGCGGCTTCGTCTTCGACGCGATCTTCGGAGGCAACGATCGACTGGCTATCGGCGCCATGCGGGCGCTGCAGCAGTTGGGCTTATCGGTGCCGCACGATGTTGCGGTAGCGGGCTGTACCAATCTGGAGATGGGGACGATCACGACTCCGGCTCTTACGACGATCGACCAACCGATGGCGCAGGTCGGCACATTGGCCGCCCAGAAGCTGATCCATATGCTGAACGGGGAACCGCTGGAGCAGAGGCAGACGCTCGTATCGCCCCAACTGATTATTCGCGGCTCATGCGGCGCGCAATAATCGTTTTTTTCAGCAAAAATTAAATCGATTTAAAAATGCCGAGGAGCAAAAGAGCAAAAAGAGTAACCTATCGAGAATAAGCGGCTACCGGTCAACTGGAGGCAAACATGCGCGGAATACGGCGCTTTGTTGTCTCCTTTGTTTTTTGTTTGAAACGAAAAACAGGAGCTGCTACGAAGGAGGAGACAGGATGGGCCAGGACCAAACGCGGATAAGCGCTGACGTGCTCGTCATCGGAGGCGGGCCGGCAGGATGCTGGGCGGCGCTGACGGCTGCCCGCGAGGGAGCCAAGGTCGTGCTTGCCGATAAAGGATATTGCGGTACGAGCGGGGCGACGGCTCCTTCCGGGACGGGCGTATGGTATGTGGAGCCCGATCCGCAAGAGCGTGTGGAGGCGATGAAGAGCCGCGAGGAGCTTGGCGGGTATTTGGCGGACCGCGAATGGATGCGGAGGGTGCTGGACCGGACGTATGCCAACGTGAGCGAGATCGCGGCATGGGGGTACCCGTTCCCGCTTGACGAAGCCGGCCGGTCGTACCGGAAAAGCTTGAGCGGTCCGACCTACATGCGGCTCATGCGGCGCCACGTACAGAAGGCGGGGGTACGCATTCTCGATCATAGCCCGGCGCTGGAGCTGCTGGCCGATACGCATGGAGTCGCAGGGGCGGCGGGCGTCCACAAGCAGACGCGGACCGCCTGGCGAGTCGAAGCTTCCGCCGTTGTAATCGCAACGGGTGGGTGCGCTTTTTTGAGCAAAGCGCTTGGCACGGACGTGCTGACCGGCGACGGCTATCTGATGGCGGCGGAAGCCGGAGCGGAGATGTCGGGGATGGAGTTTTCCACCGCGTATTCGATCGCTCCGGCATTCTCGCCGGTGACGAAATCCGCTTTTTACAAATGGGCCACCTTTTACCGCGAGGACGGCACGATCATCGAAGGCGCCGGAGCGCAGCGGGGCCGCTCGGTCATTGCCCGTACGCTGATCGATCAGCCGGTATACGCATGTCTTGACAAAAATGTCGACGAGCAGACCCGGAAAGGGATGCGGCTGTTCCAACCCAACTTTTTCCTGTCGTTCGACCGCGCGGGCATCGATCCGTTTACAGACCGCTTCCCGATTACGTTGCGATTTGAAGGGACGGTTCGCGGCACGGGAGGCATTCATATCGTCAACGAGCAGTGCGCCACCGGGGTGCCCGGTCTTTATGCGGCCGGCGATGCGTCGACGCGGGAGCTGATCTGCGGCGGGTTTACCGGGGGCGGCAGCCACAACTCGGCTTGGGCGATGTCATCGGGCTATTGGTCGGGCGAGGCGGCGGCCAAGTACGCCAAGACGCTGGGAGGCCAAGGCTTGAGCCGCAGCGCCAAAGGGCTTGCGGAGCAGACGGACATCCCGCTCTCGGCCGGACGCAAAGGCGGCACCGCGTACGGGGAAATCGTTCAAGCCGTGCAGCGGGAGGTATTGCCGTACGACCGCAACTGGTTCCGAACCGGCGAGGGGCTGAAACAATCGATCGGCCGTCTGGACGATTTGTGGAAGCAGTTGAAGCACGGGGTCCATAGCGGGGAAGCGGACATCTCACGGGCCAGGGAGAGCGTGGCGATGGCCGCCACCGCGCGGTGGATGTACGCGAGCGGTCTGGAGCGCAAGGAAACGCGCGGGATGCACCGCCGCGAGGAATTTCCGGAGCTTGACCCGCTGCAGCAAGACCGGCTGATCAGCGGCGGGCTGGACCAAGTCTGGGTGAAGCCGTTGTCGGAAGGAGCCGGACGATGATCGAGCTGTTGAGCGAAGACCGCTGCATTTCTTGCAATCAATGCGTCAAAGTGTGTCCCACCAACGTATTCGAAGCGACGGAGGACGGGGTTCCGGTCATTGCGCGGCAGTCCGACTGCCAGACGTGCTTTATGTGCGAGCTTTACTGCCCGGTCGACGCGCTTTATGTGACGCCGTTTGCCGAGCAGGCGGTGGCCGTATTGGAAAAGGATGTCGAGGAGCGGGGGCTGCTTGGCAGCTACCGGTCCAGCTTCGACTGGAACAAACGGAAGAAGGCGGAAAAAGCAAGTGAGGACAAACCGCTTATGAAACTGTAAAGCCGGTCTGACAACGCAAGAGAAGGGATGAGCAACGATGATTCAGCAAAGCGAACAACGTTCAGCCCGCTATCGTCGGGGTCGATACGATCAAGACGAGACATCGGGCGGAATATCGCGGGGGGATGTGGACGACGAGCGCTCCTATCGTGCGGCGGCGGAGCTGCTCGACGATCCCGCCCATCCGCTGCGCGCGGCGGCGTACCGGTACCCGGTCTCGCGCGATGAGCTGCGTGCGAGCCGGGAGGGCTTCCGCAGTTTGGCCGGAGGAGCGAGCGTCTTTGCCGGAGGGGTGGCCGATTACGCCCATTCGCTGTTGGCTTCGTGGTACGCCTTGCGGGAGCATGAGGAACTGGCCGGACGGTTGGAAGAAGACCGTTTGGCGGACTGGTTTGCCGCCAGCCGCTTGAAGGGCGCGGTCGTCACGACGAGCTTGCAGCCGGTACGACCGATTCATCCGTCGAGGACGGCCGATCCGGTGGCGGTGTATGCGGAGGAAGGGCTCGTGCTGAGCGGAGCACAAACGTTCGAAGCAGACGCCTTGTTCGCCGACGAGCTGCTCGTGCTGCTGCATGAGGAGGGCGGCCGGACGCCGGTCACCATTGCGCTCGTGCCCGCCGACGATCCGCGCATTGTTGTGCAGACGCGCCCGGAGCTGACGTCATTCGTTAACGTTGTTTATGAAGCGGTGCAGATTCCGTGGAAACGCGTCCTCGTGGACCGCAGCGAAAAGGATGTCTCGGCACTGCTGGGCGCCCCTGCGGCTTCCGCGTACCCGGCATACCGCTGGCTTGCCCGGCAGCTCGAGGAATTGGAGCTGATGGCCGGCACGCTGTTTGCGGTAGCGGAGAAGGGAGTCCTGCACAAGCAGCTCGCCGCTCAAGGGGAGCTGGCCGAGGCGATTCAAGGCTTGGAGACGGTAAAGGCGCTGTTGGAAGCATCCGAGCTTCAAGCCGTCCGCAGCGCGTCAGGCGCACTCGTCCCGGCCCCTCTTCCGCTTCAAGCGGCCAAGCGGGCGTTCGGGCCCGCCTACCGGCTGACGCTGGAACTGCTGAACCGGTTCAGCGCCGCATGGCAGCTGGACGCTCCGGCCGCGCACGCGCACGGAACGGAAGAGGACGCGGCGCTGCTGCGCTGGGTGCAGTCGCTGACCGGCAGCACGCAGGCTGCGCTGCGCAGCCTGCATGTGCAATATGCCTTCGGCGATTCCGCCGAGCAGGGCACCGCTATATATGCCGGATACCCGCTGGAGCCGCTCAAGGAGCGATACCGCCGGTTTTGGCGGCAGCATGCCGCGGAGTAGGCGAGCATGCCGAAGAGTAGGCGTAACATGGACGGTGATCCGCTGCCAGAACGCCAGGCAAGCCAAATGACGATAAAGGAAGGTGCAGTCTGTGTCGGAAGCGAGCAACTATTTACAGCGGCTGCAGGACGGCAGGAACGTGTGGGTGAACGGCGAGCGGGTCGCGGATTTGACGACTCACCCGGTATTCAGCGGAACGGTGAAAACAGTGGCGAGAACGGTCGCTTTGCAGGACGACCCGGAGGTTGGCGGAGAGCTGACGTTTGAAACGGATACGGGCGTGCGCTCGCATAATGCCTTTCTCGTGCCGGAGCGTGTGGAGGACATCGCCCGCCGCAGCCGGGCGTTTGAAATCTGGACGGATGCTTCGTTCGGCACGATGAGCCGGCTCGGCGGCTCGTACCGCTCGCAGGTGACCGGTCTGTATATCAACCGGGCGTTTGCGGTTCCGGACCAGCCGCATTATGCGGAGCGGATGGAGCGCTATTACCGGGATGTGCGGGACCGCAACCTGCTGGTCACCTCGGCGGGCCACGATCCGCAGATCGACCGGACCAAGCTGGCATCCCAGCTCGGCGACCTGTATACGGCGGTCCGGATCGTGCGCGAAACCGAGGAAGGTATCGTTCTGCGCGGAGCCAAGATGATCGCGACGGGCGCCCCGTATATGGACGAGATTATCGTATCCCCGCTAAAGCCTATTCCAGCCTCGGAAAAAGACTATGCATTGATGTTTTTCGTGGCCGTCGGAACTCCGGGAGTCCATCTGCTTTGCCGCGAATCGTTCGCCTCCGAGAACGAAGAGGACCACCCGCTCAGCTCGCGGTACGATGAGATGGATGCGGTCGTCATTTTCGACGATGCGCTCATTCCGTGGGAGCGGGTGCTCGTGAAAAACGATCCGGACTTGTTGTGGAAAGTGCGTTCCCAGAGCATTGTCGGCAATCTCTCGGTTCACGAGAACATCGTCCGCTCGGTGAACCGGCTGGAATTCGTCGCCGCCGTCGGCAACGAGCTGGCCGATTCGATCGGTATCAAGAAATTCGCCCACGTCCAGGATAAGCTGGCCGAGCTGTTCTACCAGATCGAGGCGATCAAGGCGCTGCTGCTCGTGTCCGAGCGCAATCCGGTACGGCATCCAGCGGGCGTATGGCTGGCGAACGGAAAGCCTTTGACAACGGCCAAAAATTTGATGAATCGTTTTTATCCCCGAGCCGTAGAAATTTTGCAGCTGCTGTCCGCATCGGGCGTTCTTCAGGCGCCTTCGACCATGGCCGATTTCCGCGGTCCGCTCGGTCCGCGACTGGAAGAGTATTTCCGCGGAGCCGACCGCAGCGCACAGGAACGGATCCAACTGCTGAAGCTCAATTGGGAACTGACCGGCAGCAAGCTGGGGGCGCGCCATGTACTGTACGAGCGCTATTACGGCGGAGATCCCGAGCGCACGCATGCGAGGCAATACGAGGAGTACGACAAGCAGCCGCTGCTGGACAAGGTGAAAGCGCGTCTCGCGGCAGGAGGCTTCCGATGATTCGGCTTACCAACATCCACAAATATTTCGGCAAAACCCATGTGCTCAAAGGCATTGATCTGACCGTGGGCAAAGGGGACGTCGTGGCGATTATCGGGCCGAGCGGTTCCGGCAAAACGACGCTGCTGCGCTGCATCAACTTGTTGGAGCGGCCCCAGGACGGCGAGGTGACGATCGGTTCGCTTCATGTGCGCTGCGGTGCGGCCAAAAAATCCGAGATGACGCTGTTGCGTCGCAAGACGGCGATGGTGTTCCAGCAGTACAACCTGTTCCGGCATAAAACCTCGCTGGAAAACGTGATGGAGGGACTCGTAGTCGTCCAGAAAATGCCGAAGGAGGAGGCCCGCCGCCGCAGCCTGGAGCTGCTCGAGAAGGTAGGTCTGTCCGGCAAGGCGGACGCTTACCCGAGCGCCCTGTCCGGCGGTCAGCAGCAGCGGGTCGGCATCGCCCGGGCGCTGGCGATCAACCCCGAGGTGATTTTGTTCGACGAGCCGACTTCGGCGCTGGACCCCGAGCTGGTCGGCGAGGTGCTGGCGGTGATGCGCGATATCGCCCGCGAGGGCGTGACGATGATTGTCGTGACGCATGAGCTGAATTTTGCCCGCGAAGTGTCCAGCCGCGTAGTATTTATGGATGAAGGGAAGATCGTCGAGCAAGGCACGCCCCGGGACGTATTCGATCATCCGCAGGAGGAGCGCACGAAACGGTTTTTGAGCCGTCTCAATCCGGATTGGAGTTTTGTGATCTGAAGCAGAAGGCAAAGGCTGCATGCAACCGGCCGGAGTAACGGGACGGGCGATATGCCATGTTTAAATATCATACTTTTCCAGTAAGAATAATTGGAAATTGGAGGTAGTGTTTTTGACGAAACGAGTCGGACAGATGCACATATCCGTCGCTTTGTCCGGAGCCGGCCACCATCCGGGAAGCTGGCGCAGTCCGGCGGCGGAGCCGGACCGGCTGCTGGACCCGCATTATTACTACCGGCTGGCGCGGACGGCCGACCGGGCAGGCTTTGACCTGCTCGTGGTCGACGCCCCTCCCGCTCTTGCCCGCCCGGAGGCGGAAGGACGAGAGCCGGGCTTGCTGCTGGAGCCGCTTACCCTGTTGACCGCCCTCGGCTCGGTCACCGGGCGGATCGGGCTGGCGGCAGAGGTTGAGACGGCCGTCAGCGAGCCGTTTGCGGCCGCCCGGATTCTCGCCGTCCTCGATCACCTGAGCGCAGGGAGGGCGGCGTGGCAGCCCGTAACGACCGGCCAGGCGGAACCGCACCGGCCCGTGCAGGGCCGGGCGCTGCATACGGAGGAGGAGCTTCGGGCCCGCAAGCGGGAGTTCGTCGATGTAGTGAGGCAGCTGTGGGACAGCTGGGACGAGGACGCCCTGCTGGTCGACAAGGAAGCCGGTCGCTTCATCGATCCGCAGAAAGTCCGGCCGATCGGCCATACCGGCGCCTATTTTCGCGTACAGGGCCCGCTCAGCGTACCGCGACCGCGTCAGGGCCGACCGTTAGCCATCAGCTCGCACAGCGGTCCGGGCATCCCCGATGCGTCGGAGCTGGAAGGGACGGAGCTTGCGTTCCTCTCCTTCTCCGGCCTGAGCGAGGCCGCCGCCGGTTATGCCGAGCTGCAGTGTCGCGTCGAGGGCCAGGGACGGCCGCGCGGCTCCGTAAGGGCGTTGGCGAGGCTTATGCCAATTCTTGCGCCAACGGAAGCGGAGGCGCGCGCCAGAGCCGAGCAGCTGCGTGAGCTGGCCGCATGGTCCCTCGGGACGGCCTTCGCTGCCGGTTCCGGGGAGGTGGCGCCGCTTTTTGTCGGCACGCCCCGGCAGTTGGCCGACCTGATGGAGGAATGGTTCGTCGGCCGCGGTTGCGACGGATTTCATCTGCATCCCGCGGTGCTGCCGACCGACTTGCAGCAGTTGGCCGACGAGGTCATGCCGCTGCTGCAAGCCCGGGGACTGACGCGCATCGCGGATGACGCAACTACATTGCGGGGACGGCTCGGACTCGAATTCCCGCCCGGCCCGGCAAGGACAAAGGAGGCCTATGAATGAGCGGCTCTAAACGGCAAATGCATCTCGGCGTCTTCCTGTTCGACGTCGGCCAGCACGTAGGCGGCTGGCGCCATCCGAACACTTACTCCGACCGGCTGCTGGACCTGTCGTTTTACCACGATTTCGCCCGGATGGCCGAGCGCGGCAAGTTCGATACGATCCTCGTGCTGGAGCACTTGACGATAGGCGGAGTGAAAGGGATTGTAACCGGGGAGCGCCCCTTCCCGCAGCTCGACACGCTGACGGTGCTGGCGGCTATGGCCTCCGTCACGGAGAAGGTCGGATTGACGGCAACCTTGACGACGACGTACAACGACCCGTTCCATATCGCCTCTAGACTGTCCACCCTCGATCTGCTGAGCGGCGGGCGGGCCGGATGGAATATGGTCACGTCCCAGGACGGAGCCGCTCCTTTCCAGTACAGTCAGCAATCGCTGATGCCCCATGCGTCTCGCTATGAGCGGGGCAGCGAGTTTATGGACATCGTACAGGCGTGCTGGGACAGTTGGGACCCCGAAGCCGTGAAGGCCGATGCGGCGGCCGGGCTTTATTTCGACCCTTCCAAGGTGAGGAGCTTCGCTTATAACGGCCGTCACTTGTCTGTCAGCGGCAAAGGGTACGTCCCGTCTTCTCCGCAGGGCCACCCGGTCGTCTTTCAGTCCGGATCCTCGGAGAGCGGCAAACGGGTAGCAGCCGAGAAAGCCGAGGTCGTTTTCACTGCGCAAAACAATTTGCCGGATGCGCAAACGTTCTACGCCAGCCTCAAGGGAATGCTCGGCGACTTCGGGCGAACCTCCGATCAGCTGCTTGTTTTGTCCGGACTGTCTCCGATTCTCGGCTCTACGGAGCGCGAGGCGAAGGAGGCCGAGGCGTATTTTGCCGAGCTGGTGCTGCCTCATGTGGCGGTACGGGTGCTGTCCGGCCATCTCGACTTCGACCTGTCGCCCTATCCGCTTGACGGCCCGCTGCCGTACGACGAAATCGATATCGACAGCCGCATGAACAAAAAGGCCCGTGTGCAGCTGATCAAGGACTGGGCGCGGCGCGACAAGCTGACCATCCGCGAGCTGAGCAAGCGAGTCGTCGCCGCAGGCGGCCATTATTCCTTCGTGGGCACGCCGGAGCAGTTGGCCGATCTGATGGAGCAGTGGATCGATGAGCGCGGCTGCGACGGTTTCAACATCATGCCTTCGCATTTTCCGGGAGGACTGGAGCAGTTCGTCGATTACGTCGTGCCGATTTTGCAGCGAAGAGGACGGTTCCGCCGCGACTACGAAGGAAGCACGCTGCGCGATCATCTCGGACTGGCTTTGCCGACACGCTTCCGGCCCCATCCGCATTCATCCATTTCCCGATAAAGAGAGGACCATACCTAATGAAACCGATAAGCTTGCTTGCTGTCCTGTCCGCCGCCGTCGCCCTCGTGCTGACGTCAGGATGCGCGGGCGGTTCCGCCGGTACAACCGCGAACGCGGGAAACCCGTCGAAAGCCTCCGCCCCGCAGACTCCGGCTCCAGAGAAGAAAACCGTCAAGATCGCCATCAACAGCAGCCCGAACCCGCCCTACAGCTACGTGGACGACAAAAACCAGCCGATCGGCTACACGATCGATTACCTGAAGGAATTGGAAAAAAAGCTGCCCCAGTACGAATTCAAATACGAAGCGATGGACCAGGACGCCCAACTGATCGGCACCGATCTCGGCAAATACGCGCTGGCGGCCAACTACTTTTTCCGCAACCCGGAGCGCGAGCAGAAATATTTGTATCCGCAGCATGAGTTCGGCTATTCCGTCACCTCGTTGATCGTCAAGAGCGACCGGACGGACATCCGCTCGCTGGACGACATGGTCGGCAAGAAGCTGACTCCGATGACGCCGACCAACGGATTGCGCAATATGATTAAGGATTACAACCTGAAGCATCCCGGCAAAGAAATCAAGATCGAAGACATTGACAAAATTACGATCGCCGACCGTCTGAAGATGGTGAACGACGGTAAATACGACGCCGATTTCGTCAATGTTCACAATTTCGACGATACGAACAAGCAGCTCAAGCTGGACTTGAAGGTGGGAGCCGTCGTATCCAAGGAGCCGTTGTACGTGCTGCTCAACAAGAAGGAAACCGAGCTGGCCGAACGGATCGACGCCGCTACCGCCGAGCTGACGAAGGACGGGACGTTATCGAAGCTGGCGGAAAAATGGTTCAGCGTCGACCTGTTCAAATCGTTGGAGCAGGTCGGCGAGGGCTACAAGTTCAGAAACGCCAAATAAGACGCAAGCCAAAAGGGGATGACCTATGCTTTCGAGCAACGACAGCCAGTTCTGGACTCATCTGCTCAAGCTGGCGGACAAGCTTCCGGCGACTTTGTTCATGATGATCGTCGCCCTGGCGGGCGGACTGCTGCTCGGTCTGCTGCTGGCGATCGTGCGCATTCGCCGGTACCCGGTGCTGTCCGCGCTGGCGACCTTGTACCTTTCATTTATGCGCTGCACCCCGACGCTCGTACAGCTGTTTCTCGTCTTCTACGGCCTGCCTCAGCTCGTGCTGCTGTTTGGCATGGATATCAACGGCTGGAGCAATATGTCGTTTGCGATCATCACCTTTGCGCTTCATGCCGCGGCTGTGCTCTCCGAGGTGATCCGGTCCGCTTATTTGGCGGTCGGCCGCAGCCAGCAGGAAGCCGCTTATTCCGTCGGGATGAGCGCCTTCCAGACGCTGCGCCGTATCGTCCTGCCGCAAGCGTTCGGAATCGCGCTGCCCAATCTGGCGAACAATGCGATCTCGCTGCTGAAGGAGACGTCCCTCGCTTTCTCGATCGGCGTGATCGACGTCATGGGCCAGGCGGAGCTGATCGTCGGGAACAACTACGGTATCGGAATCGTCAGCATATACATCACCATCTCGGTCATGTACTGGATCGTCAGTATGATGATCGGCCGGGCGGCGTCGCTTCTGGAGTCCGCATACAAAAAAGGTCATGTCGGATTAGCCAAGTAAGAAGCTTAGTAGCTTAGTACAAAAGTCCGGTTCACGAACATCGTCTAAGGTCTGAATTTGTACCCGAAGGTTTACAGGAAAGAAGGGATACCGCTTGGATACGTTCAGCCTCGCTTTTGCGCTAAAGCAATTCCCCCAACTGCTGAAGGCGCTCCCCGTCACGCTGCTGATCACCGTTGTCTCGATGGCAGTCGGGCTTGCCCTCGGGACGGCAATCGCCTTGTGCCGCATGTACCGGGTGCCGGTGCTCGGCCAGCTCGCCCACGTCTACGTATCGTTTATCCGCGGCACTCCGCTGCTGGTCCAGATTTATGTGCTCTTTTACGGGACGCCTGTCCTGCTCGACTGGCTCGAGTCGCAGTGGGGCTGGCCGCTGCCTGCGGACGGGGTCCCGCCGCTTCTCTATGCTTGCTTCGCGCTCTCGATCAATACGGCTGCCTACCAGTCGGAAATTATCCGTTCCGCGCTCGGTGCGGTCGACTCCGGGCAGATGGAGGCCGCTTATTCTGTCGGCATGTCCACCCGTCAAGCGCTGCTGCGGATCGTCATTCCCCAAGCGCTGGTCTCCGCGCTTCCGAACTTCGGCAACACGTTTATCGGCTTGGTGAAGGGGACCTCCCTGGCATTTAGCGTCAAGGTCGTGGAGATTATGGCCGTAGCCAAAATCGAAGCCGGCGACGGCTACCGGTATTTGGAGATGTACCTGAACGCCTCCATCCTTTACTGGATCATTTGCTTCGGTTTCGAGCGCGCGTTCAGCGTAATGGAGAAAAGGTTGAGTCGCCACGAGAGGGCGCCTGTGCATTAGCCGGGCGTCCTTGGCTCGTCTTTACAAAAATCGAACATCGTCCATTCCGCTCGGGGGGAGCCCGGCTATGGCAACAAAAGCTTGTTTCCGGCCTTGCCCCGGGCCGGTACGGGCAAGCGTCGGAGCTCCTTATGCCCATTGACTTGCACCTTCTCTGGAATGTATAATTGTGGAAATTAAATAAAGCAACGAATAATAATGAAAGCGCATACATTATTCGGCGCAATCGCTGCGCCGTCTGCAAAGGGGCGGTTGGATGTTGAAACGGTTCAAGAATTCCCCCGTAATGTTTGCGCTAGGCATGTTCGCCATGATGATCCCGACCCAGGCTTTCAGTTCCTTTTACAGCTATTACTATGTAGAGAAGCTTGGTCTCGGCATCGGGCTAGCGACCTTGGCCCGCACCATTTTTCTGATCTGGGATGCGGTCAACAATCCGATGGCGGGCTATTTGTCCGACCGGACGCGAACGCGCTGGGGTCGACGGAAGCCATGGATTTATGCCTCGATTCCGCTGCTTGCGGCAACCTTCATCATGGTATTCGCCGTCCCGGGCGGCCTGAGCGGCACCAGCCTGTTCATCTGGTTTCTGACCGCGCTTATTTTGTTCGAGGCGGTATCCACCATCATCTGGGTCAATTACGGCGCTTTGTTTCCGGAGTTGTTCCGCGGCGACCGGGCCCGGGCCAAAGCTTCGGCGATCCAGCAGGCGTTCCAGATCGGGGCGATCCTCGTCGCTTCCGTGCTGACCCCGATTTTATTCGCGGCTATCGGCTTCGGCAAAATGTCAGTCGTCTTCGCCATCGTTTTCATGGCGGTTATGCTGCTGTTCGCGATGTCCGTG
The DNA here is from genome assembly GCF_039536325.1 of Paenibacillus hodogayensis. Taxonomy (NCBI): domain Bacteria; kingdom Bacillati; phylum Bacillota; class Bacilli; order Caryophanales; family Paenibacillaceae; genus Paenibacillus; species Paenibacillus hodogayensis. The sequence continues at coordinate 341,642 of NZ_BAAAYO010000002.1, read as the reverse complement.
CGCGAGAGCGAGGAGGCTTCCCAGGAGGAGCCGCTCAAGCTGGGCGAGGCGTTCCGCGAGACGTTGAAAAACAAAGATTTTTGGATTTTCAATATCGCCAATTCGTTCGCCCAGACCGTCAATGGCCTGCTCGGCTCGATGATCCCCTTTTACGCGAAATATGTGCTGAATATTCCGGAATCGCAAGTGTCGATCCTGCTCGCTTCGATCTTCGCCTCCGTCATCCCGCTGGTGGCGGTCTGGTATTGGATTGTCCAGAAGCTGGGAGGCGTGCGCGGGTGGAGGCTGGCTCTAGCCGTATACGCCTTGTCGGTCGTGCCGCTCTGGTTCGCGACCAACCTCGGCAGCGGCATCGCCGCCGGTATCTCGGCCGGCTTCGGGCTTTCCGGCTTTCTTGTCACTCCGCTCGTCTTGAGCAGCCAAATTATCGATCGCGACTTCGCCGCGACCGGCCGGAGAAGGGAAGGCGTCTATACTGCCGTCGGATCGTTCATCACCCGCTCGAGCGGCCTCCTGTCCGCGCTGGCGTTCTGGATCGTCGGGATGGTTTTCGGCTATGTGAGCGGCGACAATCCGGGCTCCGATCCGTCCAGCACGTTCCGCTATTTGATCAGCGTCATCCCCTTCTGCTTGCTGGCGTTATCGTTCCTGATCTCCCTGCTCGTCAAAAAATCGCCCAACGACTAAGCCAGCTTGTCCGTGTCGGCTGGCCCGGAGGTATTGATGAACAAACTTCTGATACTGAATTGCGACGATTTCGGCCAGAGCCGGGCCGCAAATAAAGCGATTTTCCATCTGCTGGAGGAACGGAAAGTGTCCTCCGCGACGATCATGACCCCGGCCCCGGGTTTCCAGGAGGCGGCGGAATGGTGCAGAAGCCGACCGGACATTCCTATCGGACTGCACTTGACGCTGACCAGCGAATTTTCCGGCCTCCGCTGGAAAAGCTTAACCGGTCGTTCCTCGCTGCATGACGAAAGCGGTTTTATGCACAGGACGGTGGCCGATTTCGAGCAATACGCGCTGTCCCGGGACGTGCACGCGGAAATCCGCGCGCAATTTCAAGCCGCCGACCGCGCCGGCTTGCGCATTGGGCATGTCGATAATCATATGGGCAGCCTGTACGGCCTCGCCACCGGACGAAGCCATCTGCCTTACGTGCTGCTGCAATGCTCCAGGCGGGGCTTGCCGTTCCGGATCTTTCGCCGGATCGATCCGCACGACGCCTTCCTCGCCTCCATCCCCGGAGCGGAACAGATGCTCGCTCCCGTGGTAGCGCTGGCCGATACGCTGGGCGTCGGCATTCCCGACTATTTGCTCTCTCATCCGTTTCATATTCAGGAAAATGAAACGTACGCAACCTTCAAGCAGTCGCTGATCGACAAGCTTTATGCGCTGCCGGAAGGGATATGCGAGACGTACATTCATCCCGCCGATCAGGACAGCGAGCTGGAGAAGCTTATTCCGTCCTGGCAAAAGCGGGTGTGGGAATACAGGCTGATGCTGGACGTGGACTTCGCTTATGCGCTGCGCGACGCCGGAGTGAAGCTGATCCATTACGGGGAAGTGCCCAGAGCGCGCGGAATCCTGCGGCTTAGGGCAGCGGGGCAGCTTGTCAAGCTGCTGCTGAACCGCCGGCAAAGCGCCGGCAAGGAGCCGAGCTAGTACAAAGCCGGAGCTGGTTGTCCCGGCGCCGGACACGCTCTATCCGCTTTCCCCTAGAGGCGAAGGCAGTCCAAATGGTATCCTTTCCTGCGCAGCAAGCCGTCATGTACAGCAGGCCGTCGGGCCACTAATCCGGCGGCCTGTTTGATGCGAGTCGAACATTGTTTTTGGCGAAATGGATATTATATAATGAAGTATTGGAAGAAAATGTTCACTAGACGAAGGGAAGATGCGTCGTGGAAGTGCTGTTGGCTGTACTCGTCATGTTGGTGCTGATTGGCGTGTCCCACGTGCTGGGTCGATATGTACCGTTTATTCCCGTTCCGCTCATTCAGATCGCGCTCGGCGTTGCGGTGGCGGTTGTTCCTTCGGGCATCCATTTGCCGCTTTCCCCCGAGCTGTTTTTTGTACTGTTCATTGCCCCATTGCTGTACAACGACGGGAAGCATACGCCCCGCGACGAGCTGTGGCGGCTGCGCGCCCCCATTCTGCTGCTCGCGGTCGGGCTTGTGTTCATTACCGTATTCGTGGTCGGCTACGCGATCCATTGGATGATCCCGTCGATTCCGCTGCCGGCGGCATTCGGGCTTGCGGCGATTTTGTCTCCGACCGACGCCGTGGCGGTAAGCTCGTTGGCCGGGAGAATCCGCATTCCGAAAAGCCTGATGCGCTTGCTGGAGGGCGAGGCGCTCATGAACGACGCCTCCGGTCTGGTCGCCTTTAAATTCGCCATGGCGGCCGCGGTTACAGGCGTATTTTCGCTGCCGCAGGCGACGTTCAGCTTCTTCCTCATCTCGATCGGCGGCCTGGTGGTCGGGGCGGTGCTCGCCTTCCTGATCACATGGCTGCGCATGGTGCTGCGGCGCTCCGGGATGGAGGACGTCACGATGCACATGCTGCTGCAAATCTTGACCCCGTTCCTGCTGTATCTGATCGCCGAGGAGCTCGGCATGTCCGGCATTTTGGCCGCCGTCGCCGGGGGGATCGTGCACGCGGTGGAGAGCGACCGTTCGGAGGCCGCGACGATGAAGCTGAAGGTCGTCTCCTCCAGCACCTGGTCGGTCATTTTGTTTATTCTGAACGGGCTTGTGTTCGTCATTCTCGGGCTGCAAATTCCCGACGTGTCGAAGATCATTCTTAACGATCCGGCCTTCAACAACTTCGAAGTCATCGGCTATGCGATCCTTATTTTCCTGATGCTGATCGTACTGCGCTTTCTGTGGACGTTCGCCTTCACCCGGGTGGAGCGGTTGCGTGGGACGGGAGCCGAGAAGAAATCGCTCGGCTTCAAAATGCTCGTCATGACGTCGTTCTCCGGCGTTCGCGGCGCTGTGACGCTGGCCGGTGCCTTCTCCATCCCGTTCGTGCTGAACAGCGGCGAGGCGTTCCCGCAGCGGAACTTGATTATCTTCTTGGCTGCGACGGTCATCCTGCTTTCGCTGATCGCGGCCAGCGTCCTGCTGCCGCTGCTGACCCGCAAGCAAGGGGCGAAGAACGAGACGGAGAAGGAGTCGCTCGAGCAGCAATTTCAGATCAAGGTGTTGTCGGAGGCGATCAAAGCGATTCATCAAGAGCGCACCGAGGAAAACGACACGGCCGTCACCTCCGTCATAGCCGACTATAAAAAATTGATCTTGCAAATCCGCATGATCACGGCAAGCCGCAAAAACGAAGCCCCTTCGCGCAAAAAGGAAAACGAGCTGCGGCTGATGGCGCTTCAGGAGGAGCGGGAATACGCCCGGCGCCTGCTGGAGAAGGGCGAAATCACCCGCGAGCACGCCAATCAGTTTTTCAAAACGTTGGACCAGGTCGAGCTCATATTGGCGAACCGCTTTCATCTGTGGAAAATGATGGGCAAGCTGTTCCTCCGCCGCTTCCAGGCGATGTTCCGGGCAGCGGAAAGCGGTCGGCCGACCTTGCTGCCGGCCGGCGGCGATTTCAACGCGCTGCGGAACATCAAGATGCAGACGTGCGAGGCGGCGATCCACGAGGTGCGCAAAGTCCGCTGCGAAGATAACGAGCAGGAGGCGCTCGGCGTGATCGCCTATTACAACTCCATGCTGGACCGGCTTGCCCGTTTTCCGTTGACGGCCCGCGGCATAAAGGACGAGCGGTATGAGGAACAGAAGAAGGAGCTGCACTGGGTCGGCATTCAGGCCGAACGGGACGAGGTGCAATCGCTGTACGAGCAGGGCGAGATTACCCGCGAGATGGCGGGCAAGCTGCGCGGATTTATCCGCGAGCGGGAAGCATCGACGTTCGAAGCCGACGAAATCGGCTGAATCGGCGGCGGTGCAACGGATAGAACAGACGCAGGCGCGCGTCGGAGAGCGGGATGAGTCGCTCTCCGGCTCGCGCCTTTTGCCTGTCTTTAATGCCGGTAACTTTGCGGCGCAAGAGCGGAACGCGCTGTCGAAATTTTGGAATATATACCGGTACGGCGCGGAATATGCTTGCATCCGGTCATGCCTTCCGTTAACTTGGTAATTGTAGCTTTTTACTATCAAACCAAGGAAAGGTGAGAGATAGAGTCATGCATGCAAGAGAACTGAAAGACGTTCAATACGGTCCGCACGAGCGAAACGTGCTGGACGCTTATTTGCTGGGCAAGAGCGAAAAGCCGTCGCCGGCTGTTATTTTTTTTCATGGCGGGGGCTATGTCGGAGGAGATAAATCGTCTATTCAGACGACGCGGCTGATGGAGGAATGCATGGAGGCGGGCATTTCGGTCATTTCCGCCAACTACCGGTTTATTTCGAAGGACCCGTATCCGGCTCCGATGGAAGACGGCGCCCGGGCGATTCAGTTCGTGCGCCATATGGCCGGCGAATGGCATATCGATCCGGCGCGCATCGCCACGGCGGGCTCGTCGGCCGGCGGCCATATCGCCCTCTGGAACGCTCTGAGGGGAGATTTGTCGAAGCCGGACAGCGCCGATCCGGTGGAGCGCGAGAACACCGAAGTCAGCGCGTTTATCGGCTTCGGCACGCAAGTATCCAAGGACCAGCGGTTTTATCGGGACATCTATGCAGGCCCGCATATTCAGCCGAACCTGAAGCTGTATTACGGCCTCGAATCGCTGGACGAGCTGTACGAGCCGCATAATCTGCGGCTGGCCGAGGAGGCTTCGGCGATTACGTACATGTCCGACAAAGCGCCGCCCGTCCTGATGCATTACGATTTCGTGCTCGACGAGCCGCGGATTCCAGCCGATGCGCCGGTGAGCGAGGTGATCCATCATCCGATGCACGGCTACGTGCTGAAGCAACGGTACGACGAGCTCGGCAAGACGTTCCTGCTTCGTCATAAAGGCGATCCGCTGCTGGCCGGAGAGATGACGAAGCTGCTGCTGGATAGCTTTGGAAGCCGATAATCGAACTTGCCGGTGAGCAGAGGAGCGCCGCCAAGGAGGCGCGAAAGAGACGCTTGCGGATATGACCGGGCTTAAATTTATCGGAATCAAGCTTATCCAGCTGTGCTATAATGGCGTAAGAACCACTACCATACACACGGAGATGAGGGATCGCTCATGAGCGGCCGCACCGTATTGCTGGTGGACGGTATGGCGCTGCTGTTCCGCGCCTATTACGCCAGCGCCTACAGCGGATATATCAAGAAAACGAGCGCCGGCCTGCCGACTAACGCAGTGCACGGATTCGTCAAATATTTTACCGACGCCGTCAAGCGGTTTCGTCCGACGCATGTCGTATGCTGCTGGGATATGGGCAGTTCCACGTTCCGAACCGAGCAGTTTGCCGATTACAAAAGCAACCGGGGCGCTCCGCCGGAAGACCTGATTCCCCAGTTCGATCTGGTCAAGGAAGTCGTCGACAGCTTTGGGGTGCCGAATATAGGGCTGCGCGGCTACGAAGCGGATGACTGCATCGGCACGCTGGCCCGTCATTATGCCGACGATTCGGGGGCGCACGTATTCGTGCTTACCGGCGATCACGATCTGCTGCAGATCGTGGCCGAGCGGGTCCACGTCGTCATCATGAAGAAGGGGCTGTCCAACTATGCCGTTTACGATCTGGCCGCCCTGTTCGAGGAGCGGGGACTGACGCCCGGACAAATTATCGAGTTGAAGGGGCTAATCGGGGATACGAGCGACAATTACCCGGGTGTAAAGGGGATCGGCGAGAAAACGGCGCTAAAGCTGCTGGCCGAATACGGAGATATCGACCAGATATTGGCCAACCTCGATTCGCTGTCGGCAAGCGTGCGCAAGAAGATCGAAGCGTCGCTGGATATGCTTCATCTGTCCCGGGACTTGGCCACGATCCGCTGCGACGTGCCGGTCAGCTGCCCGATCGACGGCTGTCTCTGGTCACCCGATCCGCTCCGTCTGCGGGACAAGTTCGAGGAGCTGGAGTTCAAGGGACTGGCTCAGCAAATCGGCTAATCAAGCAAGATCCAAGGTGGATCGCAACGCATCGCCCAAACCGTGCCGGCAGGTCGTTGTGCATTAGCCGACCCAACCCGCTGGAGTCAAAGACTATACCTACATACCGGAGGAACCGACATGCCAGATATGTTAGTCAAATTGTACGAATTGCCGGAGAAAACGACGATTATCAACCAGCTTGCGGAAGGCGGAATCGTCATCCGCCGGGGACTCGCTCCGGAAAAGCATATCGTCAAGGATTGGGTGCGCCGCACGTTTAGCGAGCATTGGGAAAGCGAAGTCGACGTTGCGTTTTCCCGCCAACCGGTATCGTGCTTTATCGCAACGGAAAACGACAAAGTGGTAGGCTTCGGCTGCTATGAGGCTACCTGTAAAAACTACTTCGGTCCGACCGGCGTCGACCCGTCGATGCGCGGCAAAGGCGTCGGCAAAGCGCTGCTGCTCGCCTGCATGCACGGCTTGCACGACGAAGGCTACGCATACGCGATTATCGGTGGGGCCGGTCCGACGGAGTTTTACAACAAGGCGGTAGGAGCCATTCCGATCGCGGATTCCATTCCGGGCGTATACAAAGGCATGCTGAAAAAGGTCCAAGAATAATCTTGCGCTGCGCCGGCAGGACGGTCAGGCGACGAAGCGGTACTTGAACGTTTCGGCGGCGGCTGACGGGCAATAGATGAAATCTACCAAAAAAAGGCGCATACTGGACTTAGGTCTTGGGAGAAACCCTCTGGAGACTGGTTCAAGTGGCGTCTTTTTTTCGCTATAATGAAATAGAAAATGAGAGGTCGGATAAGCGGCTTGAGAGGGGGAGGGGCATCATGGCAAGACGTTGGCTTCCGCGATTGCGGGACTGGGACAGCCGGTTGTTCCGTTGGTGCAACCGTTCGATCCGCCATGTGTGGCTGGACCGGTTGTTCGGATCGCTGACCCATCTGGGAGGGGCGATCTTCACGATATCGTTTGTACTGGTTCTGGTGCTTCTGGCCCCGGAGCCATGGAAGGACATAGGCTGGAAAAGCCTCGTATCGCTGGCGGTCAGCCATGCGGTCGCGGCGCTCATTAAGCGGAAGGTAGACCGGATTCGGCCCTATATGGCGATGGGCGAAGTGATAACCGGACCGAATCCGCTCAAGGACCCTTCCTTTCCGTCGGGCCATACGACAGCCGCGTTCTCGGTGTTCGTGCCGTTCGCGCTGGCCTCGGCCTGGCTGTCGCTGCTCGTGCTGCCGCTGGCCGCCATCGTGGGCGTGTCGCGCATGTATTTGGGGCTGCACTATCCGTCGGACATCTTGGCCGGCTGCTTTATCGGGACATTCGTGTCGCTGGTCGCCGCAACGGTGATTTGAGGCGGTTAGGGGCCGAACGGCTATTCGCGATCGCTGTCGTGCGTATCGTGCTCGCCGGGGTAGCCTCCTCGGTCAAGTCCCTCGTGAAGCTCGCGATTCTCGTAGACGAACCGGTTCGGAGGCCGCTGATCTTCTCGCCACGGCGAGCTTTTACCGAGCGTTTCGGCATTGCTTATGGAGCCGTACGGCCCCTCGGGAAATTCCTCTGCGGCTAGATCGTTGCGCTGCGATTCGACCGTAGCCAGATCGGTATAGTCGCTGCGTTGTTCCTGAAGAAAGCCGTCGCGCGAATCGCTTGCGGGCTGCTGCTTGTCGGACATAACAAAACCCTCCTTGGACAATGATGGATGCTTTCATTGTTCCTCGGGAGGGCTTTTTTTATGAATACGGTTTAAATATCGGTAAAGTTGACCATCCCGACTATTTCGATCAAGAAGCTGCGCAAATCTTCCGCATCCTCCTCGGACAGCTTGTAGACGTATTCCAGATAGCCGGCTTCCTCCAGATCGTCCGGGCCGATAATCGCCGTTTTGCCGGACTGAATGTCGGTAATGAGCTGTTTCCCGAAAAAGCGGCTTGTCGTCGTAATCGCCAGATCGAAGCGCTGCATCGACGGCGAAATAAAGCAGACGAAGCGCGTTCGCGTCTCCTCGGTATGGTCGTACAAAAAATCGAAAGCGTTCGCGGACATGACAGGCCTCCGTCATCGTTTAGGGTACTTCGATTATACCTCAACGCGCTCGGCCAGCAAAGCGGAAACATCCGCGCAAGGCTCCTTGCCCCATTCGGCTGGGATGCGGCAGGACGCCGGTGAGGGGAAAAACGCCTTGATGGCCGGTTGTAATTCCTTCCTCTTTCTGGTAAGATGGAAAGGAATTGAATCGATCGGCCGGAGGAAGCACCTCTTCTACTAACGTGGAAGGGGTGCTTTTTGCCGTGCGGTCGTAGCGAAAGGGGAATGGGGATGAATCTTGTATTTTTGAGCAGTTTTGAGAAGGAGGCACCGGAAGGAGAGGGCGTCGTTACGGCCCAAGTATCGATTGCCGAGCAGTTCGGCGAATGGCATGTCTGGTGGTACGAGCCGGAGAGGGAAGGGACGCCGTCCCAGGAAAGCTGGTATACGGGCCCTTCCTGGGACGAGATGATGGCCGAATTCCGGACGCGGACGGCGGAGAAGCGGCAGGTTGGCTTTCGTCCGCTCGTTGGCCCAACGGCCGATCCGGACGCGGCGGCGGAAGGCTCCGGCGACAGAGGAGCGCTGCTGCGCAAGCTGGAATATTACGGCGAGCTGCATGCGGACGCCGCTCTGTACGAGACGCTGCGTCGCTGGCGCAACAGCCAGGCGGCCAGCGAAGGAAGATCGCCGTTTATCATAGCCTCCAACCGGCTGCTCAAGATGGTCAGCGCCTTCAAGCCGCATACGCCCGAGGAGCTCCGGCAAATTCCCGGCTTCGGGGAGCAGAGGGTCAGTCTGTATGCCGATGGCATTTTGGCCCTTACGGGAGGCGAGCGCGGGGAACGGCAGACGGCTTTCCCGCTCGACTGGGTGAGCGAAGCGGTCGATACGGCAGCCGCCGAGCAATGGGTTCGGCAAAGGCAGGAGCAGCGCCGCAAGGACGATACGGCCAAGCAGGAGCTGAAGCGCAAGCTGCTGGAGGGGATCGCTGAGGGTACGTCGATCGACGAGATGGAGCAGGCGTTGCCGTTAAGCCGCCGCGAGCTGGTCAGCCGCATGGAGGAGCTGGACAAGGAGGGGTGCGATCTGGAGCCGCTGATCGAGAGGGAACTTGCCGCCGTTCCCGGCCATCTGGTAGAACGCGCATGGGGCGAGTTCGCTTCTTCCGGCGACCGCTTTCTCCGCCCCATACTTCAACGGTTGTATGACGAGAAATCGCTGGACGAATCGGCGCTTACCCGAGCTTATGAATGGCTTAGGCTGCTGCGCGTCCGCTACCGCAATTCGAAACCAGCTTCGTCAGCGCCTCCGGCTGTCCAGGAAGAAAACGCCCAAACGGCGCCGGAGAAGTCCGCCTGATGGCCGGGATCGCGTAAGCGTTCCCATCCGATGAGCTGCTCCTTGCCGGACAGTCGTCGCATACCAACAAAACTACGCCAAGCGGCCTTTTCGGCGTTAAGCGCAGCATTTCTACACAAACAGCCCGCACGTCGGATCGCGACGGCGGGCTGTCTGTTGGCGGAGCAACCTCAAAACCAGTTCTTTTTCTTGAAAAACCAGAACATCGACAAACCGACGCCGAAGATGACGGCCAGTACGGCGAAATAGCCATGCGGCGTATGCAGCTCCGGCATATTGTCGAAGTTCATGCCGTAAATGCCGGTGATGATCGTCATCGGCATGAAGATCGTCGTCAGCGCCGTGAAGATCCGCATGATTTCGTTCGTCCGGTTGGACAGGCTGGACTGGTACGCCTCGCGCAAGTTGCCCATCAGATCGCGGAACGTTTCGAATTCCTCGGTAATTTTCACGGCGTTTTCGTGAATGTCCCCGAAATATTTTTGCAGTTGATCGTCGATCAGCTTCAGCTCGCGGCGGTTCAGCGCCCAGATCAGGTCGCGTTGCGGAACCAGCATTTTTTTGAGCCACAAAATTTCGCTGCGCAGCCCTATAATTTCATTCAGGTGCGATTTTTTCGTATGCACGAGAATGTCTTCCTCGAGACGTTCGATTTTTGCCTCGATCCGGTCCCCGACGATAAAATAGTTGTCGACGACAAGGTCGACGAGATGGTACAGAAAACGGTCCGGCGAGTTGACTTCCTCTTCCCACAGCACCGGCTTGATCGAACGGACTTCATTGATTTTTTGGCGGGTTACGGTGATGATGACATGCTTGAACAAAAATATATTCAGCGAGCGAAGAAAAATTTCCTCGTCGTCGAAACGAATGCTGTTGATAACGATAAAATAGTGCGAGTCGTACAGCTCGAGCTTCGGCCTTTGCTCCTCGTCGTTCAGACTGTCCTCGACGGCCAGGTCGTGCAGCTGAAACAACGGCTGCAGCATTTCCAGATCCTCTAAATTCGCATCGATCCAATAAAAGCCGTTATCCGGCATCGTCAGCGCTGCGGATACATCCTCGATCTGGGTAAACAATCCGTTTTGTACCAGACGTACCTTCATCTGTCTCACCCCTTAGCAGTGTTCCCCGCTTGTGCGGGATATCACCATGCGATTTTCATTTGCTTGAAGCGCCAACTAAGACACAGCAAACGATCCGCTTACGCTGCTCGGGAACGACAAGGGGCCATCCGGTTTCATTGCGCGCTTGCCGGAAAGCGCGATGCATCGGATAACGGGTCCCGTTGCCGTTCGCGGCTATTCAGTTGATTCGTTGACGGTCCGGGTCGGTCCCCATCCATGCATCGTTCACTCCTTTACGCGTGTATTCGTTTATTAACCTCAATAAGGACGGTCGCTTCACCGATGGATCGGTTAAGGCGCCGCCGCCCGAGGCAAGCCATCTGCCTGAGCTTGTCTTGGCTTGTCGGGGAACATTGTTTAGTATAACGCTTAGGCTGCCGGACGCACAAGACGCCCGGGCACAGATTATTTTCGCGGCCTTCTATAACGTATTCCGTACGGGGGTCAACGGTGTACAGGGACGAAGAGAGGATGCGATCCGTCTTGACGAAATCGTCCCAATCGGCTATTGTAAGTATACAAACCAAATAGCTTGCTGACTCATCAAGAGTAGGTGGAGGGACCAGCCCTATGAAGCCCGGCAACCGACAAATCCGTCGCCGACGGAGATGCACGGTGCTAATTCTTGCGGGAGCGCGAATGCGTTTCTGAGAGATGAGAGAGGACATGCGCGTGAGAAACGACGACCTTTCTTCATCTATGGAGAAAGGTCTTTTATTTTGCCAAGAGGAGTGATCGCCATGCCAATTAAAGTACCCGACCATTTACCTGCCAAAGAAGTATTGATCAATGAGAATATTTTTGTGATGGACGAGACGGTGGCGTTTCACCAGGATATCCGGCCACTTAAAATAGCGATATTGAATTTGATGCCCACGAAGGAAACGACGGAAACGCAAATATTGCGCCTGATCGGCAACACGCCGTTGCAAGTCGAATTCGTTCTGCTTCACCCGAAGTCGCATATCTCGAAAAACACGAGCGCCGAGCATCTCAATACGTTTTATCAAACGTTCGACGACATCAAGGACGACTATTTCGACGGCATGATTATTACCGGCGCGCCTGTCGAGCAGATGGAATTCGAGGAAGTCAACTATTGGGAAGAGCTCAAGCAGATTATGGACTGGACGAAGACGAACGTCACGTCGACGTTGTATATATGCTGGGCGTCCCAGGCCGGCCTTTACCACCACTTCGGCGTGCCGAAATATCCGGTATCGGACAAAGTGTTCGGCGTCTTCCCGCATACGACGACGGCCAAGCATGTGAAGCTGCTGCGCGGTTTCGACGAGCTGTTTTTCGTGCCGCAGTCGCGCCATACCGAAGTGCGCAAGGAAGACATCGAGAAGGTGCCGGAGCTGGAAATCTTGTCCGAATCCGAAGAGGCCGGCATTTACCTGGTGGCGACCAAGGACGGCAAACATATTTTTGTAACGGGCCATTCCGAATACGACACTTGTACGTTAAAATGGGAGTATGACCGGGATGTGGCGAAAGGCTTGTCCATCGAGGTGCCGAAAAACTACTTCCCGAATAACGACCCAAGCCGCGAGCCTCGCGTCACCTGGAGGGCGCACGCCAACCTGCTATACTCCAACTGGCTCAACTATTACGTCTACCAGGAGACGCCGTTCGATCCGGCCGCGCTGAAGAAAAAGCCGGCCTGGGACGAAGAATGGCTGGCGTATGGCGCCGGCCTGTAAGCAGCCGCTTCGGACGATGCAAGAAGTCCGATGAAGAAGCAAGCGAACGTTTGCAAGGATGCTGGAGCGAACTTGTTCACCGAAACTTTTTTGAGGCAAGACGCTTGGTTTGCATAGCGGAGCCGCCGCTCGCGACGGTTCCCTCTTTTTGCCCCCATCCCCACTATACCTAGGAGGATTATCAAATATGAAAATCGAAAGCCGTTTGGCGCAAATCGGCTCGCAATCCGAACCCGTTACCGGGGCTGTCAGCTTCCCTGTCTACCAGGCGACTGCCTTCCGCCACCCGCAGCTGGGCAAGAGCACGGGCTTTGACTACTCGCGCACGAAAAATCCGACCCGCTCCGTGCTCGAACAAGCGATTGCCGAGCTCGAATCGGGCGATGCGGGCTTCGCCTGCAGCTCCGGGATGGCGGCGCTTCAAACGATTTTCGCCAAGTTTGGTCAAGGCGATCATCTGCTCGTCTCGCTTGATCTGTACGGCGGCACATACCGGTTGATCGAGAAGGTGCTCGGCCGGTTCGGGGTAACGGCAACGTATATCGATACGAACGACCTGGACGCTCTGGAAAGCGCCAGCCGTCCGAATACGAAGGCGGTCGTCATCGAGACGCCGACAAATCCGCTGATGATGATTACCGATCTGGCCAAAATCTGTACGTGGGCCAAAGCGAAGGGATATCTCACGATCGTGGACAACACGCTGCTCACGCCATACTTCCAGCGTCCGATCGAGCTGGGCGCCGACATCGTTATTCATAGTGCAACCAAATATTTGGGCGGCCACAACGACGTGCTCGCCGGACTTATCGTAACGAAGGGTGCGGAACTGTCCGCCGAGATGGCTTTCCTGCACAATTCGATCGGCTCTGTGCTCGGTCCCCAGGATTCGTGGCTGCTCATGCGCGGAATGAAAACGTTGGCGCTGCGGATGGAGCGACACCAGTATAACGCGACGAAAATCGCCGAATATTTGCAAACCCATCCTATGGTGGAAGAAGTGTTTTATCCGGCGCTGCCGGACCACCCGGGTCACGACGTCCAGAACGCCCAATCGTCGGGCAACACCGGCATCTTCTCGTTCAAAATGAAGGATGCCCGCACGATCGAGCCGATCCTGCGCCATATCCGGCTGATCGCCTTCGCGGAAAGCTTGGGCGGCGTGGAATCGCTGATGACGTACCCGACGGTGCAAACGCATGCCGACATCCCCGAGGAAATCCGCCGCCAGATCGGCGTCGACGACCGGCTGCTGCGCTTCTCCGTCGGCATTGAGCATGTGGACGATCTGATCGCCGACCTGTCGAACGCATTCGATGCGGCGAAGGCGGAGCTGGAATAGGTCCCGACTAACCGGCACAAACGGTTGCACCCACTGGAAAAAGGCTGCTTGCGCAGCGGACGGCACATACGTGCCGCCGCGGCGAAGCAGCCTTTTTTTGCGTGGAGAGGTACCAAACGCGGATGATCCCGATCATTGACCATTCGCGAGGTTAACCGTTACGGTGCGGAATCGTCAACGACATGAAAAGTTGCCGCCGTTAATGACCCGGGGTGAACGAGCCGTAGGTTGCGGCCGTAACGCTGCCGGACAAAGGCGATTCGCCTTCCCAACTCACCGAGTTCACTTTGTACCAGCGGGCTGGCGCTCCGCTTGCTGCCGTGTCGGTATACGCGTTACCGGTTACGGCTCCGGCGTTCAACCGGACGTAAGGGCCGGATTCGCTGTCCGCCCGATACACGTTGTACCGTTCCGCTCCGGTTACGGCGCCCCATGTCACCTGCACCGACGATCCTCCGGGCTGCGCCTGCAAGCCGGCAGGGATGCCCGGTCCGTTCCAGGCAGTCATATTATCGAAGTAGACGAGTCCGTCGGACCGCTGGTTGAAGACGCGGAATGCCCCGATCGACGGTATGTTCGCGGCATAAGGGCCGTTGTATTTTTCCGTCAGCGTTCCGTTCTTGGGACCGGCTTTGACGGACAACAGGTTGTTTTTGAAATCGAAGTCGAGCTGGACCGTATACCAGGCATTCAGCTGAAAACCGGGCAGCAAATAGTAGTACGTCCCTCCCTGATCGCGGTAGCGCAGCCCGTTGGCAGCCTCGGTGATCAGCTCGGCAAAATTCGTCCCGGTGTAGATCAGATGCTTATCGCCGGCGAAGGTGGCGCTGCGGCTGTAATCGAACCGGAAATGCGCCGTTTCGCTCGCTTCGGTGAAGGCGTAATTGAATCGCCCGGAGGCGTCCTTCGGTACGGAGATACTCTTGTCGCTTGCGCTAGGCAAGGCGGCGACAGGCCAATTCGCAGGCCATGCCGCCGGAGCGCCGTAAGGCTGGCCGGCGACGCCGTCGTTGAAGTCGACGATTAGCGGCTTGGCGTCGCGGTAAGTAGCGGTCGTCACCGTAGACGACAAGAGCGATTCTCCGCCGGCGTTCACCGCGCTGACCCGGTAACGGTAAGTCGTGCGCTCGGCCAGGCCGAGATCGCTGTAAGCGGGAGCCGTCAGCTTGCCGGTGTCCAGCTCGGCGAACGCGCCTTCGGCTCCTTCAGCACGGTAAATCCGGTATTTGTCCGCACCCGGCACGGCGTTCCAGGTCAGGTCGACCGACTTGCGGCTTGCGGAAGCTTGCAGGCCGGTCGGTGCGTCCGGACCTGTCCAGGCCGAGAAATTGTCGAAGTACAGATTCCCGGTCGAGCGCTGGTTGTAAATCCGGAATGAGCTGACATAAGGAGAAGCGGCGGCGTAAGGTCCGGAGAAGCGATCCGCGAGCGTGCCGCCCTTCGGTCCCGTACGGATCGTCAGCGTGCCGGCAGCGAAGTTGTAGTCGGCTTCCACGGTATACCATTCATTCAATTGATAGCCGGGAATCAGATTCGTATAAGCCCCGGTCTGATCGCGGTAACGCAAGCCGTATACCGCATCCGTCACCAGCTCCGCAAAGTTCGTCCCCGTATAGATCAGATGCTTGTCCCCTGCGAAGGTAGCGTCCCGCATATAGTCGAACCGGAACTTGGCCTGGTCGGCCGGCGCGGTGAACGCATAATTGATCCGCCCCTCGCCGCCGCCGGGCACGGCGATGCTTTTATCCGCGCCATCCGGCTTAGCAGCGACGAGCCACGAGGCAGGCCAAGCCGCCGGATACGCATACGGCTGACCGACGACGCCGTCGTTGAAATCCACGGTCAAAGCCGCGGCGGGTCTGCTCGTTATGGCCTTGGCCGACCATGACAACGGCGATTCGCCGCCGCCCGTCTGCGCGCTTATTTTGTAATAATATGGTTTCTCGTAATTCAGACCGCTGTCGGTGTAAGTCGTTCCGGCAACCGGGGACGTGCTGATTTTGCTGTACGAGCCGAATGGCGTCTCCGCACGGTAGACGTGGTAACCGCTCGCTCCCGGCAGCGCGGACCAGGTCAGCTTAACCGAGCTGCTGCCGAGGGTCGTCGCCTGAACCGATACGGGGGCGCCGGCGATCGGCGTACGCGGCAGGGCAGGGACGACGCCTTCCGGGAAAGCCGGAATTGTCAATTCATTCAAATATTTTTCCAGGTTCGTATAGCCGTCTCCGGTATAATCGCTTTTGCCGTCGGCCGGATTGTTCGGGTCGAGCCCGTGCTCCCGCTCCCATACGTCCGGCATGCCGTCGCCGTCCGTATCGGCGGGTACTTCTCCGGTATTCAAGGTCGGCCAGACGAGGGAAACCTTGACCGCGTTTTTGACGGCAAGCGCGGCGGCGGTCTCGGCATTGTGCGGCTCGGCGGTGTAGATCACATGGCCCGTGCCGGTCTTCACGCCGGTAACGATCGACTCGTCCAGCGAGTCGCGTATCGGCAAGCTCGCCCCCGCGTAACGCAGCACCTTGTCGTAGGCGGCTTCGGGCGTATCGTTCGGCGACGGGTTCGGGAAAGGAAACGGCGTGCTCACGAACGCCCCGGGATTGGTCGTAGCGCCGGCCAAGTTGTTCGGATGGCTGTTCGGCGAGAAGCTGCCGTCCGCCCGGTAAGCCACATTGCCGGTCAGGGCGATGCGCGCATCGAGATTGTTCGCTTCCGCCAGCTTGTCCGGGTATTGCGTGCTCGGCCCGGCCTTGTAGTAGTTGTTGATCATATTGCCAATCGTGCTGAAGCCGTACATGCTCTTGTAGCCCCAGCCGTAAATGACGTTATTGCGCACGTCGATCGATTTGCCGTCGAAGCGCGGGTTGCGGCTGTCGTTGTTGGCCAGCAAGTTGTAGTAGTAGGTAGCATTTTTGCCGCCCCAAATGCCGCCGTAACCGTGAAAGCCTTTGTCGGCGACGTTCGAGTACACGATCGGATTCGTGATGAAGCTGTATTGCATCGTAAAATTTTCGTTCTGATAAAAGGAGGCCGACTCGTCCGTTCCCCAACTCGACGAAATATGGTCGAATATGAGCTGCTTGCGAAACCGGCCGGACGTGCCGTCCACATCGACGCCGGCTTCGTCGCCGGTGCGGAACCGGATAAAGCGGACAATCAGATTGTCGCCGTGGAAGTAGACAGCGTGCTTCTTGAAGGTAATGCCGTCGCCGGGCGCGGTTTGTCCGGCAATCGTCAGATTCGACGTAATTACCAGAATGTGCGATTGCAGCTCGATCGTGCCGGATACCTTGAATAGAATCGTCCGATTGCTCTGGCTGACCGCATCGCGGAACGAACCGGGGCCGGAGTCGTTCAGGTTCGTCACGTAATAAACGTCTTTGCCGCGGCCCCCTGTGGCGTACTTGCCTCCGCCTTCGGCACCAGGAAAGGCCGGAATCGTGCCGGGGACGACCGGCGACGGCGGAGCGGGCGGATCGAGCGGCGTTCCGACCGGAGGACCGACGATAACGGAGTACATGTTGCCGTAGCCGATATGGCCGACGGCCTGATTGCCTCCCAGCTTGACGGCGCCTTTTTTGAAGGTGCGGGCGTACACCTTATACAGCAGCGTAGCGGTCACATTGCCCGAGCTGTCTCTCGTCGCCGCCTGCAGTGTTTGGCCGGTATCCGACCAGCCGCCCTGCGTGTTCAGCCAGTAGTCCGAATTAAACGGATCGGCGCCGGCGCTGTCTGCGACCATCGCCACGTAAACGGTTGCATCATCGTCGATGTCGAAAGTCAGAAACGGATCGGTCGGCTCGTTCTTGTGGGTGAGCAGTCCGGCCGTCTGAATGTAAGACATGCCGGCATAGCTGCCTATGGAGCTGAACGTTGTCGCCGGATCGTTCGAGTAAACCGGCTTGCCCGCTTGCAGGTTCGTGTCTACATAGTAAGGAATCGGGTCGTACCATTCGTTCACGGTCTGGATGCCGGATATCGAGACCGGCGCTGCAAGCGCTTTCGTTTCCGGCAGCAGGCCGACAGCAAGCGTGGCGACCAGCAGCCATATTGTCGCTTTTTTCATAAGCTCCTCCTTATGCGTTGTCCTTTGGGCGTCCTTTGGACGTCCGCAACACTGCGCAGTGTCGTCCTTATCGTAGCAAACATCTGCGGTACCGTTCAGGTTCATTTTTTCGCCTCAAGGTACATTTCTCAAGATTATCAGGCCAATTCGGCGGCTGTAGGCGTCTTTCCGAACGATCGTCACCTGGGCGAAGAGATGTACCTTGTTCGCGCCCCGGTCTTTTCGTTAGAATCCAAATTACGGATCCGTACCGAACAACCGACCAATTCGAGGGGGCTTTGCATGGAGTGAACGAGACCGGACCGGAGGACGTACTAATCGTAAGGAGTTGTGTCATTTGAAACCAATTGCAACCGCTTCCGAGCATACGGTAGCCGCACGCGCCGCCCCGAGCCGCCAGCCGGGCAGATGGAAGAGGCTCGGCAAAGACATTGCCAAATCGAAATATTTGCATTTGCTGGCGATTCCAGGCGTCATTTACTTTCTGATTTTTCATTATGTGCCGATGTATGGCGTCATTATCGCGTTCAAAGACTTTTCGCTGGCCAAAGGCATCGCCGCCAGCCCGTGGGTGGGCTTCGACCAGTTCGTCAAATTTTTCAACCATATGTACTTCTGGCGCATCATCAAAAACACGCTGGCGCTCAGCCTGCTGCAGCTGCTGATCGTATTTCCCGCGGAGATATTGTTCGCTCTGCTGCTGAACGAGCTCAGGCAGAAGCTGTACAAGCGCTTCGTTCAGACCGTCAGCTATTTGCCGCACTTCATCTCGCTGCCTGCGGTCGTCGGCATGCTGTTCATGTTTTTGTCGCCGGTCGACGGGGTCGTCAATACGACGCTGCACAAGCTGATCGGAATGGAACCGATCAATTTCATGGGCAACTCGGACTGGTTCCGGCCGCTTTTTATTTTATCCGATCTGTGGACCGAGGTGGGATGGGGCGCCATCATCTATTTGGCCGCTTTGACCAACGTGAATCCGGATATGTACGAGTCGGCGTCGCTGGACGGGGCCGGCCGCATCAAAATGATCTGGCACGTTACGCTGCCGGCGATTCAGCCGACGATCGTCGTCATGTTTCTGCTGCAAATCGGCAAAATGATGTCGCTCGGCGCCGAGAAGGTGCTGCTGATGCAGTCGCCGGTCACCTTTGAAGTATCCGACGTCATCAGTACGTTTGTCTACCGCAGAGGGCTCGAATTCGGCGAGTACAGCTTTACGACCGCCGTCGGCTTCTTCAATTCCCTGATCAATATCGCGCTGCTGCTGTCGGCCAACTGGATCGTGAAGAAAACGACCGACCACAGCTTGCTGTAAGGAGGGCAGAATATGATAACAGACCGTTCCTTCTCGTCCAAAGTGCTGGACATTGTCGTTCACGCCGTCATGCTGCTCGTGCTTGCGGTTACGCTGTATCCGATCCTGCATATATTTGCCGCCTCGTTCAGCAGCGCGCAAGCGTACAATTTGGGCAAAGTGACCTTTTATCCGGTAGAATTCAGCTTGAAGGCGTATAAGCTGATTTGGGAAGCGGGAGCCGTTCCGCGCGCTTTTCTCAATTCGGTGCTGTATACGACGGTAGGCACCGCCATCAGCATGATTTTGACCACCTCGCTCGCCTATGCCTTGTCCCGCAAGAGGCTGGCGCTGCGCAAGGTGTACATGATTCTCGTCCTGATCACGATGTACTTCAACGGCGGCCTGATTCCGAACTTTTTGCTGATCAAGCAGCTGGGGTTATACAATACGTTGTGGGCGCTTACGCTGCCGACGGCAATTTCGGTATATAATCTGATTATCATGCGCTCGTACTTTCAGGCGATTCCCGAGGAAATCGACGAATCCGCTTATTTGGACGGCGCGAACGATATCACGATCTTCGTCCGTATCGCCCTGCCGCTGTCGCAGGCGGCGCTGTTCACGATCGGCCTGTTCTATGCGGTCGCTTACTGGAATTCCTGGTTTTCCGCTTTGCTGTATTTGAAAAACATGGACAGTTACCCGCTTCAGATGGTGCTAAGACAAATCATCATCCGTTCCGAGCTGCTCATGCAATCGGTTCAGGCGGGCGAGGTATCCGCCAGCGAGATGGCTGCCATCGACGTAACGTCCGTCAAATTCGCCACGCTGTTTATCTCGATCGGTCCGATGATGCTCATCTACCCGTTCATTCAGAAATATTTCGTCAAGGGCGTCATGATCGGCTCGCTGAAAGGCTAACTACCGACAAGCTGGGGGGATTCGCATATGAATAAAAAAGCGCTTACAGTTTCCATCGCGGCATTGATGGCCGTCACGATCGCATCGGGCTGCACCAAACAGGAAGAGACCGCAAGCCCGCCGTCCGACGGCAAGCAGCCGGCCGGAGCGGGAACGACTGCCGGCAAGTATGACAAGCCGTTGACGATCAACATCTCCCGTCCGATTACAGAGGCGTCTACGTTGAAGGACGACCTCGAGGCGAAGATGCTCAAAGAGAAATTCAATCTCGTCTTCAAGGCGGAGGACTACCCGCGGAACGACTGGCCGATCAAATCTACGCTTCTATTCGCTACCGGGGAAGGTCCGGAATATTTGCCCATGGTGCGGGACCAGTGGAAATCGCTCGAATGGATGGCTTCCGGCTACCTGAGACCGTTCGAGAAGGACGAATTGGCCACGAAGCTGTCCAATTACCGGAAGATCTGGACCGACGAAGAATGGGACGCGATCTACAAAATCAATCAATACTCCGACGGCAAGCTGTATTATTTGCCGGGCAAGAGGACGTTGAAGGTCAACCAGGCGTGGCAGTACCGCAAAGACTTGTTTGACAAGTACGGCCTAAAGTTCCCGACTACGCCGGACGAGATGTATACGGCGCTGAAGACGATCAAGGACAAGACGGGACTGATTCCGGTCGTCACGAACGGCAACGCTTCTTCTCCGCTGTGGGGCGTGAACTTGTTCTTCCAGGTGTTCGGTTTGCCCGATTTGGCTCTAAACTGGACGTCGTACGTCGATCCGGCCACGAAGGAATTCGTCGCGTATCCGTTCGCGGACGACCGGTACCGCGATTTCCTGATCTTCCTGAACAAGATGTACAAGGAAGGGCTGCTGCTGAGAGACTTCGCCACGGCTACCGCCGATCAGACCAAAAAGCTGATTGCCCAAGGGAACAATGTCATCGCCTTTACGACGTCGGATCCGACCTACAACAACAATTTGCAAAAGGCGGCCGTTCCCGACGTCAACTGGGCTTGGACGGACAACTACGAGTTTCCGTCCAAAGATCCGAAGAAGGTCATCTATAAGCGCGAGCCGCTGTATTCCAACTGGGGGCCGGCGATCAAGAAGGGGACGAGTCAGGAGAAGGTCGACCGTATTCTCGACTACTTGAACTGGTCGCTCTCGGATGAGGGTCAGCTGTGGTATACGTTCGGCAAAGAAGGCGTCACGTATGAGATGAAGAACGGCTCGCCGGTTTATTTGCCAAACATGTCCAACCCGTCCAAAGCCGAAGGCGACAAGCTGCCCAACTACGGCATCAGCATCGGCTGGATCGGCAGCGGGTTCGTTACGACGCACAAGGCGCTGGACGAGACGTATTCGAAGACGAAGCTGGACATGGCCGACGTTATCATGAAGAAGCCAAACTATTACGGGCACATCGAGCCGGCGCTGCAATTTACGGAAGCGGAGCGGCAGAAGCTCGTCGATCTGGAGACGAACCTGAACGCGGTCCGCGACGAGTATTGGCTGAAGCTGATTATGGGCAGCCTGGACCCGTCGAACGACGGCGACTGGAAGAAGTTCATGGACGCCGCCAACAAAGCCGGCCTGCAGGAAGTCGTCAAGCTGCGGACCGAAGCGTACAAGAAAGCGAACAAGGGCTAGAACGGGGAGTCGAATCTAGGCAGGCAACAAACGGATGAGCGGCGAACAAGGCTTTGGGTGCGAGAAGAACTCGTAATGCTCCTTCGAGCACTAAGCTTCCGGCGGACCGTGCAGACAGGGCCTGTGAGGGCCTATGGAGGGCGTGAAGAGCCTATGGAGGGGCGTCGCTCGGAGTTAGTGCTCCTTTGAGCATTAACTCGCGCCAAGACCGTTACATTTGCGGAAATAATGCTCCTTCGAGCACTATCCATCCGGCGAGCCGGGCAGACCGGGCCTCTGAGGGCCCATGGAGCGCCTACCTCCCGGAGTTAGTGCTCTTTATAGCATTAACTCTCGCCAAGCCCGTTCCATTTGCGGAAATAATGCTCCTTGGAGCACTAAGCATCCGGGCAACCGGCCAAACCGGGCTTGTGAGGGCCTATGGAGGGCCCGTGGAGGTCTGCCGCCCGGAGTTAGTGCTCTTTCGAGCGTTAACTTGCGTCAAGCCCGCTTCATTTGCGGAGATAATGCTCCTTCGAGCACTAAGCATCCGGGCAACGGGTTAAACCGGGTCTGTAAGGGCCTATGGGGGGCCTGTCGCCCGGAGTTAGTGCTCTTTTGAGCATTAACTTGCGCCAAGCTCGCGCCGCTAGCGGAAATAATGCTCTTTCGAGCACTAAGCATCCGGTGAACCCGGCCAAACCGGGCCTGTGAGGGCTCAGGGAGGGGGCGATGAGCCTATGGGGGCGGGTAGAAGGCCTATAACGGGCTATGGAATGTCGCCCGGAGTTAGTGTTCTTTCGAGCGTTAACTCGCACCAAGCCCGCTCCATTTGCGGTAATAATGCTCCTTCGAGCACTAAGTATCTGGTGAAAATGCCTAACCGGGCCTGTGAGGGACCAGGGAGGGGAGCGATGAGCCTGGGGGGCGCGTAGAAGGCCTATAACGGTCTATGGAATGTCACCCTGAGTTAGTGCTCTTTCGAGCGTTAACTCGCGCCAAGCCCGCTCCGTTTAAGGAAATAATGCTCCTTCGAGCACTAAGCATCCGGCGAGCCGACCAAACCGGGCCTGTGAGGGCCCGTGGAGGACCTGTCGCCCGGAGTTAGTGCTCTTTCGAGCGTTAACTCGCGCCAAGCCCGCTCCATTTGCGGAAATAATGCTCCTTCGAGCACTAACCATCCGGCGGAACGGCCAAACCGGGCTTGTGAGGGCCCATGGAGGGTGTGTGGTTAGCCTATGGAGGGCGCGTGTAGGGCCTATAACGGTCTATGGACTCTCCCCCGGAGTTAGCGCTCTTTCGAGCATTAACTCGCGCCATACACCACTGTCGTTGTTTGCCGCTCCCGTTAAAGTTGCCGTCATTGCGGCTCCCCCGTCTGCTTGTAGGCGGAAGGGACGATGCCCATTACCCGCTTGAAGGCGCGGCGGAACGAATGGGTGGAATTGTAGCCCGCTTTCTGGGCGATCTCGTCGATCGAATCGCGCCCCTCCAGAATAAGTTGGCGGGCGAGCCCGATGCGCAGCGTCTCAACGTAGGTGCTGAATGTCTCCCCGGTCTGCTCGCGGAAAAACTGCGACAAGTACGATTCCGACATGTTGAATCGGGAGGCTGCTTCGGCCAGAGAGAGGCCCGGGTCCGTGAACGTATCGCCAAGATAATCGCATATGGCTTGAGCCAGCCGGGTGTTGCGGCTTTTTTTGCCGGCTTCCACCAGCCTGCACAGCAGCTCGAAACGGGCGGCCACCTCGTCCATGCCTTTGAGGCCGGCGGGCGACTGCATGGCAAGCGGCTCGTCCTTATCCGGCTCCGCCTTAATCTGATCGCGCAGCTTATGCAGGGTGGAGTGCATGTCGTTCAGCAGCGATTGCATCATGTCGGGCGTCAAGACGCGGACGGACTCGTTCTCGTGGCGAATATGCTCCACAAGGCGGCGCGTCTCTTCGACCGTGCCCGCCTTGACGAGGTTCATCAGCTTGATCTCGATCTCCGTCGGGTAATAGTAGGCCGTATATTCCTTCTTGATATCCGCATACCAAACGACCGGCTCCGTCGACGGTTCTTCGGATAATTGCCGGCCGAGCGCCTGGCGGGCTTCTTGGAACGAATAGCTGGCATCGGTCAGGAGGGCGTACGTGCCGCCTACGCCGATCAACGGCGCCGCGCCGCCGCGCTCGCGGATATCGGCAAGCAGCCGTTCCAGCAGCCCGCCGATTTTGCCGGCGAAAGCGGCTGGATCCTTATCCTCCGAAGAGAGAAGGACGGCCAGCTCGTTCTCGTTGGCGATATGGACGAAGCTCCGGCCCGGAAACGCCTGCTCGATCACGGCTCCTGCATATTCGCGCAGCACGTCCAACTCCTCCAGAACGGCCGGGTGCAGCGAGGCGGGGTGCCGGTATCTGCGGAGCAGCACGACGGCGAAGGCTTCGCCGGAGATGGAGAGTCCGACATACGATTGCAGCTCCTCCATGCCGGCGCGGTCGCCGAACTCCCCTTTCAGCAGCCGGTCGAAAAATACCGTCCGCAAGGCGGCGTTCTTGAACTCGAGCGTGCTCTGCAAATGCTGATGGTCCGTAATCAGATGGTTGATGCTGCCGCGCAAATAGCTGAAATCGTCCGCTTCCCCGCGTGCGGCCGGACTCTCGTCCTCGCGGGTGCGTGTCCAAAAGTCTTTAAGCGTCCCGAGCATTTCCCGGAACGGCTTCGAGCTGCGGTAGGCGAATAGCACCGAGAATAGCAGGCCGACGAGCAGCGACAGCGCCGCCACGGCAACGGCGATATTGCGGATGCGGATGACGTCCCCCATCACTTCCTCGAGCGGTAGCGCCGACACGTACGTCCAGTCGTTATAGGTTGAGCGCGCATAGACGTACATGACGTTTTCGCCGTTCCGCTTCAGGATCGAGTGTCCTTCGTGCGGCCCCTGATCGAGCCCCGGTATGGCCCCTTTGCCGAAATAACCGCTGTCCCCGCCCATAATGAACCGCCCGCTGCCGTCGATGATGGCGAACCGGTCGCTGT
The DNA here is from genome assembly GCF_039536325.1 of Paenibacillus hodogayensis. Classification (NCBI taxonomy): domain Bacteria; kingdom Bacillati; phylum Bacillota; class Bacilli; order Caryophanales; family Paenibacillaceae; genus Paenibacillus; species Paenibacillus hodogayensis. The sequence continues at coordinate 317,073 of NZ_BAAAYO010000002.1, read as the reverse complement.
CGCTGCCCTTGGAGCCGATGAGCCGGTTGATGTCTTTGACGTCAATCAGGAAAGAGACGACGCCCAGGCTCGTATCCGCAGGCTGGATCGGCAGCGACGACGTGTAGGCGATAACCGTGCGCTCTTCGCCGTTCGCGAACGCTTTTCTGGCGGGGAAGACCGTCTTCATATAGCGCCTGTCGAACAACTGTCCGTGCCATTCCCCGTAACTGACGCCGTCGTAACGGAAAGCGTCTTCATAAAACTGCTGCGTGGCATTCACCGTCTGGTCGCTAGTGAAGACGAGATCGCTTCCCTTGATTGCGATGTAGAACGACGAGCTTTGCAGCGAGCTGCCGGTAACGACGGCGCGCGAACGAATTTCGTTCAAATAGTCCCACACATCATACCAGAGCGGGGAGTTGCCGAAAGCCGCCTCGATTCGCATCAGACGGCTCAGCTTGACGTCTAGAGACAACTGAATGAAGGTCTCGTCGAGATCGTTTAGCGCCCGGTCCAAAATATCCCGCGTTTGCTCCAGCACGGTCAGCTTGCTTTGCCGCGCTTCGCGCTCCACGATCTGCACCGCCTCGTTATAGGCGAAGCTGGCGAGCAGCAGGGGAAGCAGCAAGATGAACAGGTACGGAATGAGAAACCGGCGGAAAAACGTTTTGTTGAATAACGCTTCTTTAGGAAACTTCACTGAATCGGACCCCTCTGACTCAGAAATCGATTACCCTTATTTTATCACTATTTTCGGCTTTCCGCTCAAAGATTCTTTCTCGCGCGGAAGGCCCTTCGGCTTGTCGCAGACGAGAAGCCCGATTTCGACATAGAGCTTCCCGGCTTGCACCGCGTCCGCCGCTGCGGCGCACTACTATGCTTCGAACGGCGATTATGATAATATAGCTGTAAATGTGACTTCATAAGTCAGATATGCGTTAGAGCAGGCGCGAACTGAAGCTGCAACAGCGGGACGGAAAGGTAGGACTTCGAATGGCTAACAGACCTAGCCGTGCGACGCTTTCCAAACGAATGGACGATATGGTTCGCTCGATTCGAGACGAGATCGTATCGGGCAAGCGGAAAGTCGGCGATTATTTGCCGTCCGAACGCGAGCTGGGAAAGCTGTATTGCATCAGCAACAAATCGGTCAGACATTGTCTCGACGTTTTGGTCGGGGAAGGCTTGATCGAGAAAATACCGAAGGTAGGCAACCGGATCGCCGACGGGGCCGACAACAACTCGATAACGATCCGCTTCGGGTGCCACCTGTCGACGGTCGACGAGACCGATCTGGGGACGCTAATATCCCAGTTTCATAAGCAATACCCCCGTATTCGCGTGCAGACGATGATGCTGGAGCATTATGTAAGCGTGCGGCAGACGCTTGAGACCGGCATTATGGACGTAGTGACCGTCAACATTCCGAATTACCGCGAATTGGTCGAGTCGGACGCCCTCGATCTGCTCGAACCGCAGCAGCCGAACCGGGACATTTATCCGTATTTGTACAAGGCGTTTTCCTCGCATCAGGGCGATATGCGCGTTCAGCCGCTTACGTTTTCCCCGGTCGTCCTTTGTTACAACCGGGACCATTTTCGCGAGAAAAACATGCTGGAGCCGGACAGCAGCTGGACATGGGAAGATCTCAAGCGCGCTTCGGCCCAACTGGCCATTCCGAACGAACGGTACGGCTTTTATTTTTACCTGCTTTCCAACAACCGCTGGCCGGTCTTCTTGCTGCAAAGCGGTATGAAGCTGCCGCCCGGGGACGAGCCGGCGCGCATATGCGACGGGACCTGGATGGACATGCTGCGGCTATGCAGGGACACCTTGGTCAACGAGACGAGCGTGCCGCTATTTTATGAGGAAGCCGACGCGGAGAAGCTGTTCCGGCAAGGCAAAGTGTCGATGATCATGACCACCTACTTCAGCCTGAACGAGCTCAAGAAGGCCGATTTCGAATACGACATCGCCCCGCTGCCTTACATCGAATCTCCCAAGACGCTGCTCGTCGCCATCGGCCTGGGCATTCATGCGAGGTCGGAGCAGAAGGAGGCGGCGCAGACGTTCGTCGATTTCCTCACGTCCTACTCCTCCCAGCTGAACATCCGCCAGCGGACGCTGAGCATTCCCGCGCTCAAGCCGGCAGCGGAATGGATCGGTTCGGAGACGATGTACCGTCCGCTGCGCTATCCGATGCACCGGGATATCGTCCCGACTTACCGGACGTACAGCGATATGAATGTGACGATGGACATGCTGGCGGCTATACTCGGCGAGGCGAAGCTGTACTGGGCCGGGCTGGAGTCGGAGCAGACTGTATGCGTGAAAATCGAGCAGGCGTTAAACGAACTGCGGGCCGCCAAAACGACCCTGTCTTGAAGCCGGACTTCGCTTAGCGAAGCCGGCTTTTTTTCGTTCGTGTCCGTTACCTTCGCTAAAGCGGGTGGCATTCATCAGAAGCGGCTTCGATGTGGAGGTTTTTCTTATCGCTTCCCCATGGAGTCTGGGGGACGGGGTTGTGCGGTGTAGTATCCATATGTGCTTTTGTGAGTCAGAAATGAGTTATGAAAACAAATGTAAACGATTTTTTAAGTTGACAAAACGAACTTCCGTAGGTAGAATGAAGTCATTCAGAGTTAGCTGTGAGTTAAGTTAGCCGTTACATGACAACAGATACACTACTAACAAACGGAAAGCGGGAACAACATGAATCGAATCGCTTTGGTACCCGGTGCCGACGTGTGGGAAGAGATTTTTACCGATAAGCATCTGGATCGGCTCCGTCAACTTGGCGAACTCGTGGTCAATCCGGTTCCCGGCAATCCCGACAAACACCGTATCGCCGAACTGGTCCGCGAGGCGGATATCGTAATCACTTCCTGGGGCTGCCCGCCCTTTGACAGCGATATTCTCCGCGAGGCGAAGCATCTGAAGTTCGTCGCTCACGCCGCCGGCACGGTCAAAGGCATCGTGACGCCGGAGTTGATCGAACGTGGAGTCCGGGTCAGCAGCGCCAACGATCCTCTGGGCGTAGGCGTCGCCGAGACCGCGCTAGGCTTGACCATTACCGCGCTCAAGCGGATGTGGGAGCTGGCGCGCAGCACGAGGGAGGGCTTCTGGGACGAAGGCAAGGAGCGCATTCGCGAGATGTTCGACATTACGATCGGCGTTGTCGGTGCAGGCCGCGCGGGGCGCCACTACATTCGTCTGCTGAAGCAGTTCGAGGTCGATATCGTCGTGTACGATCCGATCCTTAGCCATGAGGAAGCCGTCACGCTCGGATGCCGCAAGGTGGAGCTGGAGGAGTTGCTTCGGCAGTCGGAGGTCGTCTCGATCCATGCGCCGTCCATCCCGGAAACGAACCATATGTTCAACGCCCGCACGCTTTCGCTCATGAAGGACAACGCGATTCTGGTCAATACCGCCAGAGGCAGTCTGATTCATGAAGAGGATCTGGTGCGCGAGCTTGCCAAAGGCCGCTTCATTGCGTGCCTGGACATTACGGAGCAGGAGCCGCCGAGCAAGGATCATCCTTTCCGCAGCTTGCCCAATGTCATCCTCATCCCGCATATCGCCGGCGCCGTCAACAACGGCAAGCAGCGTCTGGGCCGCTTTGTTGCAGATGAGATCGGCCGGTATTTGGCCGGAGAAGCGCTGGAAGGCGAAGTGAACCTGCAAAATCTTCACGTCATAGCCTGATTCCGGTTCCTCACTGGACGATTACCGTCATATCGAGCTTGGCAGGATTCGGGAGTCCCCCGCCTGCCTCCTGCTCTTACCTATATTGGAAGCGGTTGCCGCTTGCGTTATTCGAAGGACGTACTCTACATGGAGGTGGTCGCGCAGGCAAACATGCACCATGACAACAGCAGCAATGCTTTGCCGCTTGAAGCACCGTTTAAATGAAGGGGTTCGAAGCAATACTACGACCGGAAGTAACTTCGGTAACAGATCGAGGAGGATTCCATGAAAACGTTAAAAGTACTGGGCTCGGTCATGCTCGTCAGCACAATGGTGTTGAGCGCGTGCGGAACGAAAGAGAAAGAGCCGGCCTCGACGGGAACCGGCACGGGCGACGCAGGCAAAACCGCTGCGAATCAGAAGCTGGATTTGCGCTGGTTCATCTTTGCTCCGGCAAACGCTTCCCTGCCTTCCGCCGACAAAGACTTCGTGAAGAAAGCGATCGAGGAGAAGTTCAACGTCTCGCTCAAAATCGATTATTTGCCGTTTGGTACGGACTACGACAACAAGATCAACGTCATCATGACGACGGGCGATCATCCGGATATGTTCCTGGCCAACGGCGCGGCGAGCCAAAAGTTCGCGGTCGACGGCTTGCTGGCCGACCAAACGCCGTTCGTGACGAAAGAAACGATGCCGAACTATTTTAAATGGATCAAAGAAGACGAAATCAAAAACTATCAGCTGAAGGGAATCAAGTATTCGCGTTCCCCGATGCCTTTCCAGCGCAATACGTACGGTTCCTATTACGTACGCAAAGACTGGCTGGATACTTTGGGGCTGCAGCCGCCCAAATCGTATGACGAGCTGATGAACGTCATGCGCAAATTCACCAACGATGATCCGGACCGCAACGGCAAAAAGGATACGTACGGCTTCTCGGCGGCCGCCGCAGGCGGTAAGCTGCCACTGGACTTCCCGGGCTGGATCAACAACGGCCTCGTAGCGGACTTCATGATTGACGACAAAAACCTGGAGTTTGTCGAGACGCAAAGCAGCCTGAAGCTGCAAAATGTGCTGCAAAATGCGAAGGATATGATCAAGGACGGCGTCGTCGACCCGGACTGGTTCGTCAACAAGTCGCCGCAGCATTTTGACAAAGCGGCTCAGAACAAAGTCGGCGTAATTTGGTCTACCGACAAAAATATCTCTTTGGAATCGGTGCCGAACAGCGTGCAAAGCCGCACGAAGCAGATCGACCCGAAAGCCGACTGGCAGCCGATTTTCCCGTTCTCGAACCAGCCATACGGCTGGAAGCAAGGCACGACGGGCGGCGCAAGCCCGTTCCTGTTCTCCAAAACCGTAGCCGACAAAAATCCGGAGAAAATCAAACGCTCCGTGCAAATTCTCGACTGGCTCGCCAGCGAAGAAGGCTACCTGATGACTCACTACGGCTTGGAAGGCAAAAACTATAAAAAAGAAGGCAAGAAAATTACGATCGACCCGGCCTCTTATGAAACGGATGTCGTTAAAAACGGCAACTTCCTGGAAATCTGGAAGTTCTTCACGAACCTTGACGAGCCTTCGGTCCTCGGACTCGAAGTGATCGATCCGCGCGTATCCGACCGCGACCGCGCCATACTCAAGTTCGTCGAAGCGATTCCGAAGCATGCGGGCGAGCCGGTAGCTCTGGCGCCGCCGGAAGGCATGAACATCGGCGACTTCCGCAAGGAAATGGCCCGTCTGCAAAACGTCGTGCTGTTCGACGACAAGGACGCCTCGAACTGGCCGAAGTACCGCGAAGAGCTGATGAGCAAATACAAAGGCCAGCAAATTTTCCAATCGTACGTGGATCAAATCAATGCGGTTCGTCCGGCTGACAAGCAACTGAAGCCGTTCAAATAATAACGTTTCATGTGAATGGAGCGCGAGCAAGACTACCCAACCCTACAAAGCGAGCTGTCCCTTACAAGGGGCAGCTTCTTTGTGTATCCGGGAGCCGCGACGCTGCCCGAAAGGCGTTAAAACGTCACTTTTTCTTCCTGTTTTTCACGAGGGCGATATGTTACGATAGACGATAGAGAAGGAAGGAGTGTTGTGGAATGAGCCGGATCGACAACATATTGGATAAAGCGCTGACGGGCGGAAGACTGAATCTGGAAGACGGCCTGGCGCTTTACGATTCCGATGAAATCGAGAAGATGGGCGCGGCAGCCAACCGAATGATGCTGAAGTTTCATCCGGAGCCGGTTACGACCTTCGTGATCGGACGAAACGTTAATTATACGAATATTTGCGACGTGTACTGCCGGTTTTGCGCCTTTTACCGCGCTCCCGGATCGAAGGAAGGCTACGTACTGCCTGACGAAACGATTTATCAGAAAATCCAGGAGACGATCGACGTCGGCGGAACCGAAATTTTGATGCAGGGCGGAACGAATCCGAATTTGCCGTTCAGCTATTATACGAATATTTTGCGCGGGATCAAGGAACGTTTCCCGAATATTACAATGCACTCGTTCTCTCCGGCGGAAATTTGGAAGATGAAGGAAGTGTCGGAAGGACTGTCGCTCGACGATGTCGTGAGGCAAATTCACGAGGCCGGCCTCGATTCGCTGCCGGGCGGAGGCGCGGAAATATTGGACGATCGCACCCGCCGCAAAATCAGCAGGCTGAAGGGCAGCTGGACGGAGTGGATGGATGTCATGCGGGCCGCGCACAAGACGGGCATGAACACGACCGCCACGATGGTGATCGGCTTCGGCGAAACGATGGAGGAGCGCGTGCTGCATATGCTGCGCGTGCGCGACGCCCAAGACGAATGCATCAACAACAAGTATCCGTCCCCTGGGTTTCTGGCGTTCATCTCCTGGACGTTCCAGCCGGACAACACGAACCTGAAGGCGGAGAAGCTGGGACCGGACGCTTACCTCAAAAACGTGGCGATCAGCCGGCTGATGCTCGACAATATCCCGAATTTTCAATCGTCCTGGGTTACCATGGGGCCGGAGGTCGGCAAGCAATCGCTGCATTTCGGCTGCAACGACTTCGGCAGCACGATGATCGAGGAGAACGTCGTATCCGCCGCAGGCACGACGCACAAGGTCAACATCTCCTCTACGCTTGATCTGATTCGTCAAGCCGGCAAAGTGCCCGCCCAGCGGAATACAAAATACGAAATTTTACGCGTCTTCGACGATGTGAACGCGAAGGTCGAGAACGATTTTGTAATGCAGAATTGACGGCCGAAGGGCTGAAGACCAAGAAAACCTTCTCTTCTCTGGAGAACCAGAGGAGGGAAGGTTTTTTTGGCATACTTCGATAGCTTAGTACAAAGTTAGAGCTAATCCTGTGTATTCCGGAAGGTTTGATCCCTTGAGATGCGAGGGATTCAATCCATTCCAAGGAAACCGCTTAAGGTCTGTACTTTGTACTAGCCCGTTCTGAAAGGCATTGCGTTAAGCTTCCGGGGAATAGTCGAACTCGGCTTTTGCCCTGTTCCGCCTGAAAGAATCGCCAGGAGGCTTTGCCCTACTGCTAAATCATCCGCCGAAGGCGTAAGTCGGCGTTCCTTGCCCGGCATTGCGGTAAATAAACAAACCTCCGGCCAGCGGCTGGTCGGCCAGTCTCGCTTCCGTCAGGCCCGAGCGGGCTGACGTAATGTATAGATCGCGGTATTCCGGTCCTCCGAAGATGCAGGAGCTGGATTGCTCCGCCGCAACGTCCACCTTCAACAGCAGCTCGCCCGTATGCGGATTCCAGCGGCGGATGCCGTAACCGCCCCACAGAGCGACCCAGATCATTCCTTCTTCGTCGATCGTCATTCCATCGGGAACGGCACCGGCTTCGGTTACCTCGATGGCGACACGCGGATTGCTGATTTGGCCCGACGACAAGTCGTAGTCATAAGCCATAATGTTACGTGTCGGCGAATCGATATAATACATGATTTGGTTGTCCGTGCTCCAGGCCAGGCCGTTGGAGCAAGAAATGCCGTCAAGCACGAGACGGATCGACAGATCCGTGTCCATACAGTAAAGGGCTCCTTCCGTCCCGCCAGTGAGCGAAGCCGTTCCAGCCCAGAAGCGGCCGGCCGCATCGCATTTGCCGTCATTGAACCGGACCTGCGACAGCCCTTCCGGCGCTCCGATCAGAACGGGCTCGTCCATGCCGGGCTCATACGCGTAGAAGCCATCCTCCAGCGTCAACACGATACCGCCGGATTGCCGGGGCACGGCTGCCCCGAGCTTTTTCCCGAATGTCGCCTTCGTCTGTTCCCCGGTCGCCGGGTCGTACGTAAGCAGCGATTTCCCATCGATATCCACCCAATACAGCAAGCCGTTCCGCTCGTCCCAGCTCGGCCCTTCCCCTAAAGCAGCCTTAACGTCCAGCAATATTTCCGCTTGTGCCATTCCGACATCCCTCCACGAATAAAGTTATGCGTTTTCATTGCTTCCAGCGACACGTATGCTTCCGCATCCATTATACACCATTCCGCCTTTCTAAAGGTCCACCGTTTCTCGATTCCACTCCCTTTTGTACCAAATTGTTGTTTGTATATCTCGAAGGCCGCGACCATATACTTTAAGAAAGCAACTGAATCGTTCGCAAAGAAAGGAGTGAGTCCGTTGGAACTGTTCGCTTTAACCTTGTCGAAAAATTGGGATATTTTCGCCGACAAGCTGTACGTTCGATTATCGCTTGCGGCCAACGATTTACATACAGCCGGACACCGTGTCCGTTTCGAAAGTGATGCGTTCAAGACGCATACGACCGTACGTTGCATGGCGGTCCTGCCGGATTTCCAACTGAACGAGTCCGGATCCGCGGTCTACCGGATGACGGCAGACACAGTGGCCGCCTTCATTTTGGATGAGATGGAGCAAAGGCTGATTCGCGATGTTATTACCGGACCTTACCGTTACGAAGAAGAGGCGGACATTTCCGCGATCGAGCAATACTGCCGGCAGGTGCTCGACCAGCCCGAGCCGAGCGCCGATATGCCCCGTTCCCGCTTGAGAAGGCAAAAGAAAATGACCGAGGCTTTGTTTCAATATTTGGAGCAAAACACGATCATCAACATAGTCGGCTTTATCCGCTTCCGTTTGACAGACTATATGAACGAACTGAGGGAAGTCGCGGAATACGCCATCGACGAGTTTATTATGGATCAGCAGTACCAGGAGTTCATTTCCCTGCTGAAATATTTCGTGTACATTCAGGAAACGAAAATTCCGGTAGCTCATCTGATGCATCATGGGGGCAACGAATTTACGTTGTACAACGATCAGATGAATCCGATCGATACCGCAGAGTTTGACGGATTTACGCTCGAACTGCTGGATAAGGAAATCAACTTCGAGGACATGATCGTCAGCACGCTCATCTCCGTTTCTCCCCAGAAAATTGTTATCCATACGCGCGATCCCGAGGAACAAGTGATCAAAACGATCATGCAAATTTTCGAAAACCGCGCCATGGTGTGCACCTACTGCAAATTGTGCGGAAGCGTGCTGAGCGGGAAAAACAAGGATCAGCTGTATCCTTGACACTTCGGACAGAATGCTGTACCATGTTATACAATAATAAGTGATGACCAAAGACATGAATCCCTGCCAGACTGTCCAGAGAGAGGAGACTCGCGCTGCAATCTCCTTCTGTTCGAACAGCGGATTTACCCCTTTGCAGCTTTGGCTTGAACCCGTGCCTGAAGCAAGCTTCGGCCGTCAGTAGACGCCATCGATTCATCCCCGTTACCGGATGCCTATAAGGTTTCGTCGGCGGTTTGCCGCGGCGAAACGAATCAGGGTGGAACCACGAGACCGAACACGCTCGTCCCTTTGCCGGGATGCGCGTGTTTTTTGCTTTTTTGCATGCCGGCTTCGTTCCCGCACGAGTACAGTACATTAGGAAAGGCAGAAGCGCGGCTCAGCTGTTTTCAGCCTACAGGAGGAAACGACACATGTCTATTCACATTACGCTGCCGGACGGCGCGGTCCGGGAATACGAAGCGGGAGCGACCATTGAAGACGTGGCGGGCTCGATCAGCTCCGGTTTGAAAAAAAATGCCATCGCCGGGAAGGTGGGCGGCAAAGTCGTCGATCTGAACCATCCGCTTGAAGGCGACGCCAAGGTGGAAATCGTGACGCTCGACTCCGCGGACGGACTCGAAGTGTACCGTCATAGCACGGCGCATTTGCTCGCTCAGGCGCTCAAACGGATTTACGGCAACAAAACCGTCAAGCTGGGCATCGGTCCGGTTATCGAGGACGGGTTTTATTACGACATCGATCTGGAGCAGCCGGTATCGTCGGAAGACTTGGCGAAGATCGAGAAGGAAATGGAGAAGATCGTGCAGGAGAATTTGCCGATCGTACGCCGGGAAGTGAGCCGCGAAGAAGCGTTGCGCATTTTCGGCGAGCTGGAAGATCCGCTGAAGCTGGAGCTGATCCGCGATTTGCCGCAGGACGCGATCATTACGATATACGATCAGGGCGAGTTTTTCGACCTGTGTCGCGGTCCGCATCTTCCCTCGACCGGCCGGATCAAAGCATTCAAGCTGTTGAGCGTAGCTGGCGCTTACTGGCGCGGCGACTCCAAAAACAAAATGCTGCAGCGCATCTACGGCACCGCCTTTGCCAAAAAAGCGCAACTTGACGAGCATCTCGTGCTGCTGGAGGAAGCGAAGAAGCGCGACCACCGCCGTATTGGCAAAGATCTGGGCATCTTCACGTTCTCCAAGGAAGTCGGGCAAGGGTTGCCGCTGTGGCTGCCCAAAGGCGCCAAGCTCCGCCGCCTGCTGGAGCGCTATATCGTCGACCTGGAAGAATCGCTCGGCTACGATCATGTGTATACGCCGGTGTTGGGCAGCGTCGAGCTCTACAAAATATCCGGCCACTGGGAACATTACCAGGAAGACATGTTTCCGAAAATGGAGCTGGACAACGAGGAGATGGTGCTCCGCCCGATGAACTGTCCGCACCACATGATGGTGTATAAGAGCGATATGCGCAGCTACCGCGATCTCCCGATCCGGATCGCCGAGCTGGGTACGATGCACCGCTACGAGATGTCCGGCGCGCTTACCGGACTGCACCGCGTTCGCGCCATGACGCTGAACGACGCCCATATTTTCGCCCGTCCGGATCAGATCAAGGAAGAATTCGCCCGCGTCATTCAGCTGATTCAGCGCGTATACGAAGATTTCGGCATCAAGGAATACCGGTTCCGCCTGTCGTACCGCGATCCGCAGGACACCGAGAAATATTACCCGGACGACGCGATGTGGGAAATGTCGCAGCGGATGCTCAAGGAAGTCGTGGAAGAGCTGAACTTGCCGTATTACGAAGCCGAAGGCGAAGCGGCGTTCTACGGGCCGAAGCTGGACGTGCAGATCAAGACGGCGCTGAAAAAAGAAGAAACGCTGTCCACCGCGCAGCTCGACTTCCTGCTGCCGGAACGGTTCTCGCTCGAATACGTCGGCGAAGACGGCAACAAGCACCGCCCGGTCGTCATTCACCGCGGCATTATCAGCACGATGGAGCGGATGACCGCCTTCCTGTTGGAAAACTTCACAGGGGCGCTGCCGACGTGGCTTTCTCCGGTACAGGCTGTTGTCATCCCGGTATCCGACAAGTTTGACGACTATGCGAAGCAGACGACCGAGAAGCTGCTGGCTTCCGGCGTGAGGGCCGAAGCCGATCTGCGCAACGAGAAGCTCGGCTACAAAATCCGCGAGGCGCAGCTGGAGAAAACGCCGTATATGCTCATCGTCGGCGAAAATGAAGTGAATGCGGGCACGGTATCGGTCCGCAAGCGCGGCGAGGGCGACATCGGCGCACACGCTTCGGATGCGGTCGTCGCGATGATCACCGAGGAAATCCGTACGAAGAAAGTATAACGTCGTTTGGCTGCGGAATAGTTTTGTGCAAGCCGAGACGATTTGAGTCGTCTTGTTCCGAACGAGGCGAAGTCAGGATACTCGACCAATTCCATATGAACAGGCATTGACCAAAGACAAAGTGCGATTATTTCCGGATATCGGCTTGTAAGCAGTCCGTAAGCAGGCTGTAAGCAGGTCGGAACCCGCACGCGAACGCCGGTTAAGCTTCCCAGAGAGAGGGGGACAGGTGAAAGCCCCTCAAGCCAAGCCGCCGTTATACCGCTTTGCAGCCGTTTTTGCGAAAAGGGCCGGACCGCTCCGGCATTCTGAGTAGCTCCAACCGCCTCATCCCCGTTACCGGATGCCAAATGAGGCTCCGCTTTGAAAAATGCGGGGCGAATCAGGGTGGAACCGCGAGTCAAGCAGCACGCTCGCCCCTTTTTTAAGGGGGCGGGCGTGTTTTTTGTTTTGCTGGAAAGGCGATTAGCTTGATCGAGCGCGCTTAGACCAACTATGTAGGCTGTTCGGCGGGAATTGTGATTTTCGAACACAAGCGTAGGCGAATGGGTGGGAAGCGGACGTTCGGCGCCTCGCGATGCCATTAGTGGCTCAGCGGATTGTGAAATCTATCGCTGAGCCCCCGCGACACAATCGCGGCTCGGCGCCCCGCGAAGCATTCTGCGGCTCGACGCCTTGCGAAGCATTCTGTGGCTCGACGCCCCGCGAAGCATTCTGTGGCTCGGCGCCCCGCGAAGCATTCTATCGCTGCGCCTCCCCGCGCAACGCAGAGCTAGTGCTCTTCTGGTCACTATATCGCGCTAAAACAGCCGGAGCGGCGGGAATAGTGCTCTTTGGAGCATAAGCAACCGGTGAACGGGCTGGAATCGGTCGTTCAGCGCCTTGCGACGGGGAGCTAGTGCTCTTTTGGTCACTATATCGCGCCAAAACAGCTGGATCGGCCGAGATAGTGTTCTTTCGAGCATAAGCAACCGGCGAACGAGCCGAACGAGCCGGAATTTGGCCGGGAGCTGGCTGCTGAGCGCCTCACGACGCAATCTGCCGTTCAACGCCTCATGATGCAATCTGCCGCCGAGCGTCTGGAGACGCAAGCACCCACGGCACAATCTGCCGTTCAGCGCCCCGTGATGCGAAAGGATCGCGGGCGACCTATCGAATGGACGTCACGGCCATTTTTCGTATAGTTCAATCTATTTTTTAACTAATAAGGAGGAAACAACCATGAAAAACCTTCACATTAAGCTGCCTGACGGAGCGGTACGCTCCTACGAGGAGGGATCGACGATCGCGGACGTGGCCGGCTCCATCAGCCCCGGCTTGCGAAAGCAGGCGGTGGCCGGAAAGCTGAACGGCCGCGTGGTCGATTTGAGCCGCCAGCTGGAAGACGGCGCGCTCGTGGAGATCGTGACGCTCGACAGCCCTGAAGGACTGGAGGTATACCGCCACAGCACGGCGCACCTGCTAGCTCAGGCTTTGAAACGGATATATGGCAGCGAGCAGGTCAAGCTGGGCATCGGCCCAGTCATCGAGGGCGGCTTCTACTACGATATCGATCTGGACCATTCGATCTCGTCGGAGGAATTGGCCGGCATCGAGAAGGAAATGGAGAAGATCGCACGCGACAATGTGCCAATCGTCCGCAGGGAGGCGAGCCGGGAGGAGGCGCTGCGCTTGTTCGGCGAGCCGGAGGACCCGCTCAAGCTGGAGCTGATTCGCGATCTGCCGCACGACGCGGTCATTACGGTCTACGAGCAGGGCGAGTTCCGCGACCTGTGCCGGGGCCCTCATCTGCCTTCAACCGGCCGAATCAAGGCGTTCAAGCTGTTGAACGTGGCTGGCGCATACTGGCGCGGAGACGCCAAGAACAAGATGCTGCAGCGCATTTACGGTACGGCTTTCCCCGACAAGGCGCAGCTGGAGGAGCATCTGGAGCGTCTGGAGGAGGCGAAACGTCGGGATCACCGCAAGCTCGGCAAAGAGCTGGAGCTGTTTATGTTTTCCGAGGAGGCGCCGGGCATGCCGTTTTATTTGCCGGCCGGGACGGTGATTCGCAACGAACTGGAACAGTTCTCGCGCCAGCTGCAAAATCGGCTTGGCTACGACGAGGTGCGCACGCCCTTCCTGATGAACCGGAGGCTGTGGGAGGAATCCGGACATTGGGACCATTACCGCGACAATATGTATTTCAGCGAGGTGGACGACGCGACGTTCGCGCTCAAGCCGATGAATTGTCCGGGGCACATGCTGATGTTCAAGCATACGCTGCGTTCTTACCGCGAGCTGCCGATCCGGATGGCCGAATTCGGCCAGGTGCACCGGCACGAATATTCGGGAAGCCTGAACGGCATGATGCGGGTGCGCACCTTTTGCCAGGACGACGCGCATCTCTTTGTCAGGCCGGACCAGATCGAGACGGAAATCGCCGGGGTGATCGATCTGATCGACAGCATTTACCGCGTGTTCGGCTTCGACTATACGATGGAGCTATCTACGCGGCCGGAGAAGTCGATGGGGTCCGAGGAGCTGTGGGAGAAGGCCGAGGCGGCGCTGCGCAGCGTTCTGCACGGCCGCCGGGCCGAATACCGCTTGAATGAAGGAGACGGGGCGTTCTACGGGCCGAAGATCGATTTTCACGTTCGCGACGCCATCGGGCGCAGCTGGCAGTGCGCGACGATACAGCTCGATTTTCAAATGCCGGGTAAATTCGATTTATGGTATGTGGACGAAGAAAACCGCAAAGTTCGTCCGGTCGTCATTCACCGCGCCGTGTACGGGTCGATCGACCGGTTCATCGGCATTTTGACGGAGCATTTCGCGGGGGCGTTCCCCGTCTGGCTGGCGCCCGTCCAGGCAGTGATCATTCCGGTATCCGATAAGCTGGATGCGTATGCCCGACAGACGCTTCAGGAGCTGCGGAGCGCGGGCATCCGGGCGGAAGCGGATCTGCGCAGCGAGAAGCTCGGCTACAAAATCCGCGCGGCGCAGCTGGCCAAGACGCCCTACATGCTGATCGTCGGCGAGCAGGAAGCCGGGAACGGCATGGTTTCGGTTCGCCACCGGAGCGAGGGCGACTTGGGCGTCATGGAGAGAGGAGCGCTGCTGGCCCGGCTTGTCGGCGAGATCGGCTCCAAGTCGCTGTAAGGCGAAGCCGGAGCGGTTACTCCACGATCGGCAGCAGCAGGCGCACGGTCGTTCCCTGCCCCGGCTCGCTAAGGATGGTCAGGCCGTACGCATCGCCGAAGGTGAGCTTGATGCGCTGATTGACGTTTTTGATGCCGATATGGCAAATGGGGTCGTTCGCTATCGTCTAGCACAAAGGCAGTCTCTCAACGGTATTGTTGTAATGAAGCGATGACTTGCACCGCATAACGCCGCCCAATTACGGTACGGGCTCGTTGAGGAGCAAATACGGATGGTTTACGGCATGTTCCTTGGAATGAAATTGCAGCAGCGTCTCGCTCGTCGTATTGTCCATGATCCGAAACGAAGCTTTGCCGTCCGTCTGGCTCTGCACGAACGCTGTAGCGTCCACGCGGTGCCAGCCGGCCCGGTCGACGATCAGCGTGCCTACCGGATGCATAGGGCCGGTCAGCCGGTTGTTCCAGTTCATCGTCGTTTCGCTCCAGGCGTCGTTGTCGTAGCCGGCGACGGTCAGCTCGACCGGCCCGGGCGGAGCGGACGCTGCATATACGTAAAGCGTGGCGGTCTGCACCGCTTCTCCGTATCGCGACAAGTCGAACTTCAAATACACCATGCGATCGCCTCCGCCAGCGGCGTTTGTTCGGTCGTATACGTCCAGATAAGGCTCCGTTCCGAAATTTTGCGCCGGGCCGTTCTGGTAGACGAACGTATCGTCCGCGGGCTCGAACGTATTGCCGATCGCCGGGTACCGGTTGATCGCAATCGTGTAGACGCTATCGCTGTCGCCGTCCGCCGTCCATAGCTGGACGACGATTCGGTTGGCTCCTTCATGCAGCGGAATGTCTGCCGACTCGCTGCCGCTTGCCACAGGAGTTCCGTTGACGCGGATCGCCGTACCGCTGTCGGCCGCAGCGGGAGTCACCCGTACGGAGGTGGCGGAGGCCGGAACGATTGCCGTATAGCCGGATGTGCCGGAGGCGAAAGGAACGGTGAGCGTTCCGGTGCTGAGGCCAAGCCCATTCAGCTTCGCTTTCGGAATGGCGGCCGCCCTATGCGGCGTGTCGTACGCCTGCGCCCAATAGTAGCCGCTCGCCTCAATCCGGCGCGGCTCGAAGCCTACCTGGTAGCCGGTCGTGATTTTCTCGGAGACGATGGAGACGAAGCCCTCCGCATCGGCTTTAGCAGTGCCGTACAGACCGCCTGCATACGTAAAGCGTCCGCCGACCTCGGCGGGCAGGGGCTGCATCGTCTGCCGGTCGGAGACGCGAAGCGTGACGACGGCATTGTCGCCGCTACGGGCAACGCCCATCGTAGAGACGATCATCGGCTTCAGCGCGGTCGCTCCCGTCGTCGCCGACGTTTCGGCGGAAACCGGGCCGATATTGCCGCGCAGATCGATGGCGGCGACTTTGTAGTAGTACGTTGTGGACGGCAGCAGGCCGATGTCCTGGAACGACAAGGTGCGGGACTTGCCCGCGATCAGGTCCGGTCGCGGCGTAAAGCTCGGCGTCGTATCGCGGTAGACGAGATAGCCCTCAACGTCGGTATTGTCGGAAGCCCGGCCGTAGCCGATTCGCACCGACTGGTAATCGAGCGCGGTCGCGACGGGAGGGGAGCTGACCGGGCCGGGGGGTTCCGTGTCCGCCGGCGGCTGCCACCAGCTTCCGTCGGGTCCCCAATTCGACGGCAGCCAGCGGATCGAGTCGTAATGGTGCATCGCGATGCCGCCGAAGGACGGGCGGGCGCCGAACGCGGCATATACTTTATCCAGCTCGGTCTCCATGACGGCGCGGCCTTCCTCGCGAAACGTAATCTGCTCCGGATCGCCGCTGCTTGCAATGTCCAGCGTCTCGACGCCGATCACGACGGAGTTTGGCTTGCCGATCGCTTCGCCGTAGGCTATCTCGCCTTCCGCCCCGGCAATAATGCCGGCGCTCCCGTCCGCCGTATCGCGGTAATCCATAATCGATATATAGTCCGACACGTCCTGCACGTGCTCGGACAGCCATTTGGTCTGGCTGTTCCAGGTAATGTTGGCCGCGGCGGCCGACGTATCGTACCACTTCGGGATGGCCGGTCCGATCGGCAGGTTCAAGCCGGCGGCATTGCGACGCTCCGCCATTTTGCCGAGCAGGTCCAAGTATTGCAGTTGAAGCGACGGGGCATTCTCCGCGAACTGAGGGGAAATGTACGGCTCGATATCCACGTTGATTCCGTCAAAGCGGGCCTCGTGAGGCGAACCGACGTTGTAGTTCAACACCTGTTCAAAATGGCGCAGCGCCACATCATGAAAAACCTCGAAGGCTCCCATATACGGAGGCGACGTTCCTCCCGCGATGCAGGCATACACCCGGTACCCCCGGTCGTGGGCCCAACTGATGAAATCGCGCAGCAGAGAGGGGGCGTCCTCCATCACGTCCATTCCGGAATAAGGCCCGACGGCGAAATAAAGCGTCGTGACCGGGTCGGAGCCGAACGTCGTAGTATCCGAAGCCAGCGCGTCGAGTACCTGGCGGGAGCCGGGATTAAGCAGCATGCTGTATGAGGCCGCTTCCCATATCCACATCGCCCTGTCGGTTTTCGGCACTACGACCGTCTCGTGCGTGCCGGCGCCGACCTGCGCGTAGACCGTTCGCGAGCGGGTTTCCGCACCTAGGGCGTTTACGGCGCGCGCTTCGATGCTTGACGTTTTGTCGCCGAGGTTGTAGGTATCCCACGTGACGGTGTATGCGCTTCCATTTTGCTCGAGTACAGCCGTTTGCCAAGCCCCACCGTCAATCCTCACATTGACCGCTGCCGTAGATGCAGACGGCGATACCGTCACCCGCACCGGAATAGTTCCGGATAGCGGAGTGCCTTCGACGGGACTCACGATGCGCACTTCCGGACGGGCTGCTGCCGGGTTGTTGACGGTAATGGTGACCGTCTCGCTCCATATGCCGTAGCGGGTCGTCTTATCCAGGCCGCGTGCGAGAAGCTGCACCTCCCCACTATAGCCGGTCGTATCGAGATCGTAGTGCCAGCCGCCCGCGTCGCTGTCCGGATTGTCCAAGACGGCAGCCGCCTGCTGCAGCCCCCCGATATACAGCCGGATGTCGTACAAGCCCGCATACGTGCCCGATATGCGCATCGTTTCGGGACCGACGACTGCTCCGTCCAGCGGATCGGCAATCGTAATGGCCGGGGATGCGTAGGCAATTCCGGCATCTCCTCCGGGGTTAACGGTGAGTGCGAGGACGAATGCGAGCATGGACAGGATCGCCGTCGTCAGCTTTCGTACAAGCTTTGCTGCCATCGAAGTCACCCTCCTTTGTCCATGAGCAGACTTCCCCGTACCGGTATGCCGTGCCGGAGCCGGTTTGTTCGTCATGCGCCGGCAAGCGGACGGACGCGCCTCTCATGAGATGTACTTATCCTTACGACAGCTTCGGCGGGAACATGCGGTATGACGTTAAAAACAGATCAAAAGCCCCACGGGAGCATCCCGCAGGGCCGGCATATCACATTTGAAATTAGTTGATAACGGTCAAAAGGTCCGCTGCGGGCGTTCGCAGTTTCCCTCTGCGCACCTTGGCTTCGTCGAAATAGCCCATATGGAGCGTGCCGACGACCTTCTCGCCGGGCTTGACGCCGACGGCTTCGCGGAAACTTGGATTCCAGTTGTAGTCGTTCGTCTTCCATACGCCGCCGATTCCTTTTTCCCAAGCGAGCAATTGCAGGTTCTGAATCAGGGCGCTGGTGGCGCAGAGCGCTTCTTCCCACTCCTTCAGCCGCGGTTCCTCGACCATCACGACAAGCAGATGCACCGGGACGTCGTTACAGTAGATGTCGGCGACCTTTTCCCCGAACTGCTGTCTTTTCTCTTCCGTATACGTTTGCAATACCGCATCGGAAAACTGCTTGCGCCCTTCCCCTATGAACAGGATAAACCGCCACGGCTCCTTTCGCGAATGAAAAGGGGCCCATACGGCTGTCTCCAGCAGCTCCAGCATCGTTTCCCGGGAAACGGGTTCTGCCGTAAATTGATTGATCGTGCGGCGTTCGCGTATCGTCTTCTCGATGCCGGCGTACGTCTGTGTCATAAAAGGAATGCCTCCCTGTCGGTTATTGAACGAGTGCTGTAGTTCATGAGAATGATTTTCATTATTATCTATAATAAAAGGTTTTCCTGCCGCGTTCAACCGCTTTAAGGAAATTTTCGTATATCCCCGCTTTGAAATGGACATGCTCTACTCTATGGATACTAAATCAGATAGGCCCAACACCGTTCCTTCCAAAGTATGGCGTTCTTCTTTGTACGTAGCTGTCCTATTGCTCGTTCTGGGACCGGTCGAATACAATCGCGCCGTTACTGGCGCCGATTCTTCCGCTGCCGGAATCCGGCAGGCATCGGCTGCCGCCGACGTCTCGCCCCGGGAGGGAGAAGAGCAGCCTGCAGCAGCGTCCGACGTACCAGCCGCCGCCACCTCGCGCGAAGTTGTCGTCGAGAGGTTGTCCAAGCTGAAAACGCGGCAGGAGCTGATCGAGCGCAATAAAAAATTTCCGATGCTTCACGAGGACGCTTCGAAGTTTCTCGGCTCGGTCGAGGTAGTTGCGACCGGTTATTACGCCGGCGTAGAATCGACAGGCAAGAAGCCCGGACATCCCGAATACGGGATTACGTATTCGGGAGTGAAGGTGCGTCAAGGCGTGCTGTCAACAATAGCCGCTGACCCGCGCGTGTTCCCGATCGGGACGATTATGTACATTCCGGGGTACGGTTACGGCATCGTAGCCGACACCGGATCGGCGATCAAAGGCAATAAGATCGACCTGTACTTCGAAACGAAAGCTCAAATCTATAAAGAATGGGGAAAACGGACGGTTAACGTATTTGTCGTCAAACATGGCAGCGGCAAGGTGTCCGAGGAGACGCTAAAGCTGTGGGACGATGTTCTCCCCGTCGTTTCTTCCCAGAAAATTCTTTCGCTTGAGCTATAGGCTGCAAATAACGCCGCCAATGTCCCGCGATGTCGAAAATTCGCAAATACGGGGCATTGGTTTCTTTTATTTTTGCGCCCGATATGCTACTATGGTCCATAGGGGTAAACGCATTCATTGGTATTTGGTTATTCCTGTTTCCGGGAGATGAGCCTATTGAGGACAGGGTTGACAGGGTTGCATACGGACGCCGAACGCAAAGACGAGCAAGATGCGTTGCTTATGGACGTATACAAACAGATGTTTATCGTCACCTATTCGATCATGCGCAACAAGACGGAAGCGATGGACGCGGTGCAGGAATCGTGGGTCAAAATATTGCGCAAGCTGGATACGCTCCGCGACCGCGACAAGCTGATCCAGTGGGCCAAAGTAATCGCTACGAACACGGCGTACAACATGATCAAGCGCAAGGTGGCCGTATCGCTCGGTGAGGCGGAGGAAAGCGGCATTCCGCTTATTTCGACGGAAGGTGTCGAGGAGCGGGTCATGCGCAACATCATCTTCGAGGAAATCAACAAGCTTGACGACAAGACCAGACAAATTTTGACCTATAAATTTTACTACGATCTGAAGGACAAGGAAATTGCGGAGCGGATGGAGCTGCCGCTCGGCACCGTCAAGGCGCGCATTCACCGCGGCAAGGAGCAGCTGCGGGCGATGCTTACCGATCCTTATCTGAAACCGGACTGAGCATCGATTCAGACCTTTTCGAACCCTACATAATATGCCCGTCGCCATCCCATACTACGGATTGTGGAGGTGATGGAGCATGGCGAAGAACAAGAACAAAGCCCAAAATCAGCAAAACAATGCGGAGTTCGCTGAAGAAGTCACGAACGTCAGCAAGAAGACGTCGGCCGGCAACCAGAAGCAGAACGCGAACCGCGAGTAATCGCATGGAACAAGGGAGCCCTCGGGGCTCCCTTTGCCTTTGCTCGGAATGCAGCTGAAGCAGACGGGACTGAACTTTCGTCGGTCCTCGATATCCGTCCCGGGACGGAGTTCAAATCAATCCGCCGACTCTTTGTTTACAGCTCCGCTCCGGTTACAATAAGAGTACGCAAACAGGTGGAGGCGTCCACCGCTGGAGGAATTTACAATGAGAAACGGATTATTGGGCAAATCGATCGGCGGTCTCATCCTGATCGGGATCGGGGTCGTTTTCTTCCTAAATCAGCTTGACGTTATCACCTTCGATCTTGGCTATGTGCTGTCTCACTTTTGGCCGGTGGTGCTCGTCCTGATCGGGTTCAAGGTTTTATTCGACCAGCGTCATTTGCGCCATGGCCACTTTGGTTCATTTATCGGCGGGGCGGTTATGATCGGTCTGGGCGCCATGTTCCTTAACAACAACTTCCAATGGGTACCGGAGTTCGGCATTGCCGACCTGATTAAATATGCGATTCCCGCCATTCTGATTGTCGTCGGCCTGCGTCTATTGTTCCGGCCGCGGCCCAAGCAAGTTACTCCCGAGCCGGAGCCGTACACGCCGAAGAACTGGCAGCCGTATTCGTCCGCTGAAGCGAAGCTTGACGGGATGAACCCGCTTTTCGGAGAAGACAACGCCAAAAAACGCGACGATTATGCGGCAGGAGGCAGAGAGAGCGAACGCACTGCTGCCGGATCGCCGCCACCGCCGCCACCGCCACCGATTCCGCCGGTTTGGAACGGCAATAAAGAGCATTGGCATCGCGCCAAACAAGAATGGAAGCAGCACAAGCACGAGTGGCGCGACGAGTGGAAGCAGCGCAAGAAGGAATGGAAGAAGGAGTGGAAGGAATGGGGCGGTGACGGCGGTCACGGCAACTATTTCGGAAGCTCGCATGACGAGTATATGGGCAGTTCGGGAGAAGGGGTCGACAACCGCAGCAGCTTTGTCGGCGACGTGCGCCTCGGGCGGGAATACTGGGAGCTGCGTCCGCTGAATATTTCCCACTTCGTCGGCGATACCGAGATCGACCTGACGCGTGCCAATATTCCTTACGGGGAAACGAACATTACGATCTCTTCGTTCGTGGGCGACGTGAAAATTTACGTGCCGAACGATTTGCAGCTGGAAATCAGTGTCCGCGCTTCGGCTTTTCTGGGCGATATGAGCGTGTTCGACCGGTGGGAAGGCGGGTTGTTCCGCAACATGATGGCCGAGTCCCCGCAATACCATGAAGCCGAGAAGCGGGTGCGGATAACGGTGAGCACGTTTATTGGAGATGTGAGGGTGAAGAGGGTCGGATGAACCGGTTAACCAAATCGATCAATATCAAGTGGCAATTGCTCAGCTATTTCACCGGATCGCTCGCCATCGTGATGGGCGGTCTGGCTGTAGGCTGGATCTACTGGCGCGAGGCGTTGAGAGCGAACGAGCTGTGGATTGAATACGTACTGCTGCTCGTCGTCACCGGCCTTCTGCTGGGTTATCTGATCGCCGCCCAGCATCAGCGCAAAATCGATATGCTGCATCTGGCGATTTTGCAGCTCGCCAACGGAAACTTGGGAGAGAGGATCCGCCCGCTAGGGACGGATCCGTTCGACCGTATATACGTCGATTTCAACGAAATGGCCTCCTCTCTGGAAAAACGCGTGATGATGTTGCAAAAGGTCGGCGAGGAGAACGTCATGCTTCTGGCGAAGTCAAACGAGGACGCGGTGATCGAGGAGCGCAAGCGACTGGCCCGCGACCTGCACGATACGGTCAGCCAGCAAATGTTCGCGATCCATATGTCGGCCGCTTCCTTGGCGAAAATGTTCGAGCGCGACCAGACGGAGGCGGCCGGCCCGATTATCGAGCAGCTCGTCTCCATGTCGAACCTGACGCAGAAGCAGCTGCGGGGCATGATCGCCCAACTGCGGCCGATCGAGTTGGAGGGACGCAGGCTGTCCGAGGCGCTGGACAAATGGTTTCCGGACTATTGCCGGCAAAACGGACTCCAGGGCAGCATCGATATTCGGCTGCGCGGCGCTTTGTCGGACGGGATCGAACATCAGTTGTTTCTGATCGTGCAGGAGGGGATGGCGAACGTGGTCAAGCATGCCTCCGCCCGTCACGTCACGCTGTCGCTCCACGATACGGGAAGCCAGTACGTGTTGCAGATCGAGGACGATGGGCAAGGCTTCCAGAGCGATATCGCCCGCACGAATTCGTACGGCTTGTCCACAATGCGCGAACGGGCCCAGAAGCTGGGCGGCAGCATGGATTTGCGCAGCAAGGCGGGCGCGGGAACGCGCATCCGGATCAGCATTCCGAAATTTCACACCGAGGTTATCCGCGGGGAAACTTGATAAAGGAACAGGAGCGCTTGCGATGGGGAACGAGATCAAGATTATGATCGTTGATGATCATGATATGGTACGGCTGGGATTGAAAACGTATTTGTCGATGGAGAGCGACTTTGGGATTGTCGGCGAAGCGGCGAACGGCAAGGACGCGCTGGAGCGTTTGCGGGCGATGGAGCCGGGGCAACTGCCGGATATGGTGCTCATGGACTTGATGATGCCGATTATGGACGGAGTCGAGACGACGCGGGAAGTGGTCCGGCAGTATCCGCAAATCAAGGTCATTTTGCTGACCAGCTTTCTGGAGGACGAGAAAGTGCTGCAGGCGATCGAAGCGGGGGCGATTACTTACGTGCTGAAGACGGTATCCTCCGACGAACTGGCTCATGTGCTGCGAAGCTCGTTCCACGGCTTTCAGGTGATGAATTCGGAGGTGTCGCAGGCGCTGACGCGCGGTTTGCGTCAACGCTCCACGACGCAATCCGGCCAAGACGACGGGGCCGGATTGACCAGCCGCGAGATGGAAGTGCTGCTGCTGATCGCAGACGGCAAAGCGAACAAAGACATTGCCGACGAGCTGCATATCAGCATCAAGACGGTAAAGACGCATGTCAGCAATCTGCTGATGAAATGCGAGGTCGAGGACCGCACGCAGCTGGCCATCTACGCGCACCGCAAAGGATGGAGCGGCAAAGCCGGGGAACTGAAAGGTTAGCAGGGATAAAAAAGGCGGTAATGGCGCAAACTGATGGATAAAACGAAGGAGTTCGCCATGAAGCCGATACATTCCCCTTTGGAAAACCGCATCGACCGGTTCGACCGGGTGTACGATCATGTGAAGCAGCATCAGTTCACGCTTGGGGGCAACTGGGAGTACGATCACGGCTATTTCGACTGCGCGCTCGACGAAGCGCATAAAGTATGGCTCCGGCTGCCGTTCGAAGTGACGATGGGACATTTGGAAAGCTACGAGTCGGCAAGCCCCGGTACGCAAATCTTGCTGGGCACTCCTTTCGTGCTCAAGCACGTGTACAACGAGGGACTGGATGAGGAAGCGTCGGCCCGGACGCTCGGGGCGTTGTTCGACCAGTTTCAGGACCCGGTGGACAAGGACGCTCCGCTCGAGGAGCATTGGGTGAAGCAAGCCTCCGAACTGCTTCGCAAAGTGGAGCAAGGACTCATATAGAAACCGCACCAGGGGCCGGCAGAGCCCCTGTTTTGTTTGGTTTCGAAAGCCTGTGCGAGCGCCTAACGATTTTAGCTTCTATTTAATTTGTTTTAAGGTTCGTTTAAGGTTGCAGGTGCAATATATAGACATGGAACAACACACAACCAGCAGGGAGAACGAAACCGGAGGAGGATAACGCGATGGATAACAACAAACGCGATTACAGCGATTTCTTTAAACCGCAGGACGGCGACACGAGCCGCGGAAACGATAACGAGCAGCAGACAGGCAAGAGCGAGCAGCCCTCTTACTACTATTCGTACGGGCCGTTCAAATCGGCAGAAGAGTCGTCGGACCGGACTACCGTCACCAATGACAAGGGCACCTCGGAAGTGGAAATTACGGCGCCCCGCCCGATTCGCCCTTACTATGGCTACGATCATAACGAAGGGCCGATACAACCGCCGCCAGCGCCTCCCGGGCAATGGGACTACAGCGGAGCGAAGAAGAAGAAAAGCTCGTTCAAGTCATACGTGGCCACTTTCCTGGCCGGTGCGCTGGTCGTGGGCAGCCTGATGGTCGTATCCGATAAAATGAACCTGTTCAGCGGCGCCAGCGCGATGTCGGCTGCGGGCGGAGCGGTAACCGGCACGGTGCAGAAGGCCAACGGAAGCGGCAATGGCGGGGCGACAACCGCGGCGCTCGAATCGATTGTCCGACCGGATAACATCTCGCAAATCGTCAATACCACGAGCCCGGCGGTTGTCAAAATCAACACGTACGTAAGAGGAAACAGCCGGTCCCGCAGCGGCGCCAACTCCGATATATTCAACTTCTTTTTCGGAGACAGCCAGCGGCAGCAGCCGAATGCCGGCAGCGGCAATGGCAGCGCCAATCAACGCCAATCGCTGGGCATGGGCTCAGGCTTCATTTTCGACAAAGAGGGCTACATCCTGACGAACGAGCACGTCGTCAACGGCGCAGAGGAAATCGAAGTCGAGGTGCAGGGCTATACGGAGCCGTTGAAAGCGAAGCTGCTCGGCTCGGAATACAGTCTGGATTTGGCCGTGCTGAAGATCGAGAAGCAAGGCGGTAAAGACTTCGCCGCTCTGCCGCTCGGCAATTCCGACGACATCAGCGTAGGCGATTGGGTCGTGGCCATCGGCAACCCGTACGGCTTCGATCATACCGTAACGGTAGGCGTGCTGAGCGCCAAGGAGCGTCCGATCGACATTCCGGATACGCAAGGCACGCGGGAATACAAGCATCTGCTGCAAACGGACGCTTCCATCAATCCCGGCAACTCCGGCGGCCCGCTGCTCAATCTGCAAGGCCAGGTCATCGGCATCAATACCGCCGTCAGCGCGCAGGCGCAAGGTATCGGCTTCGCGATTCCGACGAGCACCGTCACGTCCGTTCTGGAAAACCTGAAAAATAATGTGAAAATTCCGATTCCCTATATCGGCGTCAACATTCAGGACATTCCCGAAGAATGGGTGAAGGAGCTGAAGCTGGACGATACCCAAGGCACGGTCGTCGCTTCGGTCGTCCAAGGCAGCCCGGCAGCGAAAGCCGATCTTCAGCCGTATGATGTGATCACCGAGGTGAACGGCACGAAAGTGAAGAATACCGAGGCATTCCGCACTACGATCAAGAGCTTGAAGGTCGGCGACAAGGCGACGCTGAGCGTCCGCCGCAACGGCCAGACGTTAACGACCGCCGTCATTATCGGCGATATGAATAAATAACGGGAAGAGTCGAGCCGATTTGGAGGAAAGCAGCTTGGAACGCCGGACGTTCCCCCTGCTTTCCTTTTTGTTTTCCGGCGCTGCCGCGGATTTGCTTCGCAAACGGGGGTATTATACGATGGAGATAATGAATGAACATAACGATGGGGGGCTGCCATTTTGAGAGAGCATATTCTGGTCATTGACGACGACGAGAAAATAACGTCCATGCTGAGGCGCACGCTTGCATTCGAAGGGTACTCGGTCACGACGGCGAATAACGGGGCGGAGGGGCTGCGGCAAATGCTGGCGATGGAGCCGGCATTGCTCGTGCTGGACGTCATGATGCCCAATATGGACGGCTGGGAAGTGTGCCGTCGCATCCGTGAGGCCGGCAGCTCGGTGCCGATTCTGATGCTGACCGCGAAGGACGAGGTAGTGGACCGGGTGAAAGGGCTCGACCTTGGCGCCGACGATTATGTGGTCAAGCCGTTCGCTTTGGAGGAGCTGCTAGCCCGGATCCGCTCGCTGATGCGGCGGCGCGGAGACAGCGCAGGAGAACCGAAGACGAACCGGACGCTATACGACGACATTACGCTTGACCTGGATACGCGCGAGGTGATCCGTTCCGGCCATACGATCGAGCTGACGACGAAGGAGTTCGATCTGCTTCACCTGTTCATGCAAAATCCGAAACGGGTGCTCTCGCGCGACATTATCATGGAGAAAATATGGGGCTACGATTATAGCGGCGAGTCCAACGTGCTTGAGGTATATATCGCGCTGCTCCGTCAGAAGCTGGAGGAATACGGCGGCAAGCGGATCATTCAAACGGTGCGGGGAGCGGGCTACGTGCTGAGAGGGGAATGACAGATGTCCATCCGACTGCGTTTGACGCTCTGGTATTCGAGCATTTTGGCGGTAACCCTGCTCGTGTTCGGAATTGCGCTGTATACGTTTTTTTCCTATAAAATGAATACCGATTTGCGCAACGAGCTGGTTATTCAGGCGCAGGAAGTGAATAAGGGGATTCGCGGGTACGGCGTGTTTTTTACGCTGCCGGATTTGCGGGAATTCAAGTCTGCCGGCATTTATTTGCAAAGCATATCGATTCAGGGCCAGATCAAGCGTTCTACCAATTTGCGCAGCAACCTCCCTTACTCCGAAGCTGCTATAGCCCTTGTGCTTAAGGGGGAGGACGCTTTCGAGACGATTAAAGTCAACCAAGAGTCCAATCTGCTCATGTATTACAGTCCGCTCGTACTCGAAGGCTCGCTCGTCGGCGTGCTGCAGGTGGCGACTACGTTGGACGATATGGAGCAATTTTTGCACAATCTATGGCTCGTTTTAATCGTGATCGGACTGCTGACCATTTTCCTGGCCGCTTCCGCCGGCTGGTTTTTGTCGCGCAAGGCGCTTCAGCCGATCGAGAACGTCATTGAGGCGGCGGGCGCCGTGGAGAAGAGCGCGGATCTGAGCAAGCGAATCGATTACGACGGTCCGTTGGACGAGATCGGACGGCTGACCGATACGATCAACGGCATGCTGTCGCGCATCGAGGCGATGTATACGGAGCTGGACGAGGCTTACCGGGCGCAACGCCGGTTCGTCTCGGACGCCTCCCACGAGCTGCGGACGCCGCTAACGACCATCCGGGGCAATGTCGATTTGCTGGAAAAGGTGTGGAAATCGACCGCGCTTCAGTCCGGCTATGAGAACGACTCGGGGGGGCGGCTTATTCAGGAGGGGAACGTCGAGCTGTCGCTAGAAGCGATGCACGACATCGCCTCGGAAGCGGAGCGGATGTCCCGACTGGTCAACGACCTGCTGTCGCTGGCCAGGGCGGATGCCGGCTTTGCGATGAACAAGGAGCCGGTGGAGATGAAGCCGTTGGTCGAAGAGGTGCTGCGCCGCGCGCAGTTTTTGCCGAGAAATGCGGAATGGGCGGCCGGCGACCTCGGTGTGCTGGAAGGTGTACAAATCAACGGCAACAAAGACTATTTGCAGCAGCTGCTGTTCATTCTGATCGAGAACGCCTTCAAGTATACGGAGCAGGGCCATGTGACGCTTGATGCCCTTCAGGCGGGCGGACAGATCGGGCTAAGGGTTAGCGATACCGGGATCGGCATGGACAAGGACGAAATTCCGTACATTTTCGAACGCTTCTACAGAGCAGACCCGTCGCGGGGCAAAAAAGCGGGCACCGGCCTCGGCCTGTCGATCGCCAAATGGATCATCGACGCCCATGGCGGGTCGATCGAGGTGAAGACGCGCAAGGACGAAGGAACGACGTTTACGGTATGGCTGCCCATACTTGGTTCGCTTTCTTATCCGGGATGAATACGGTATAATGAAAATGAAATTGGAATTTTCATTTTTTAAGTCAGTCATCTCGTGTCGAAAGCGGGCGAACCTGCGATGGAAGTTTTAAAAATATCTCCCCGAGGCTATTGCTACGGCGTTGTGGATGCGATGGTGTTGGCGCGCCAAACGGCCCGCAACCTCGATCTGCCGCGTCCGATCTATATTTTGGGCATGATCGTGCATAATAGTCATGTAACCGATGCGTTCGAGGACGAAGGCATCATCACGCTCGACGGTGCCAACCGTCTGGATATTTTGGAGCAGATCGATAAAGGCACCGTTATTTTTACCGCACACGGCGTGTCGCCGGAGGTGCGCCGCCGAGCCCGCGATAAGGGGCTCACAGTCGTAGACGCTACTTGTCCGGATGTGACGAAGACGCACGACCTGATCCGGGAGAAGACCGGGCAGGGCTACGAGATTATATATATCGGCAAGAAGGGACATCCCGAGCCGGAAGGGGCGATCGGCATCGCTCCGGAGAGCGTGCATTTGATCGAGAAGGAAGAAGAGATCGATTCGCTCGAGCTGGCTGCCGCCAACATCATCATTACGAATCAAACGACGATGAGCCAGTGGGACATCCGCCATATTATCAATCGGTTGATTGCCAAGTTCCCGTCTGCGGAAATCCATAATGAAATTTGTTTGGCGACGCAGGTGCGCCAGGAGGCGGTAGCCGAACAAGCGAAGCAAGTCGATCTGGTGATTGTTGTGGGCGATCCGCGTAGCAACAATTCGAACCGTCTGGCACAAGTGTCGGAGGAGATCGCCGGCACTAAGGCGTACCGCGTCTCAGACGTGTCGGAAATCGATGTGGAATGGCTGCGCGGCATCGACAAAGTCGGCGTTACTGCCGGGGCGTCCACACCGACGCCGATTACGAGGGAAGTCATCGGATATTTGGAGCAATTCGATCCAAACATTCCGGACACTTGGGAAATTAGACGTACCGTCAACAAAAGCAAGCTGCTCCCGCCGGTCAAAGCACTTTCACGAGAATAGGATGATGACCATGCCGGTACAAGAGAAGCGCCGCATCCGTGCGGGTAAACAGGGCCGTCTTGCCCGCACGATGCGGGGGATGGCCCGATGGTTTAAATACAAATATTTGCAGCTTTCCCGGGCCAAAGGCGGAGCGGCCAAAGTAGCCGCGGGCTTCTCCATCGGTCTGGCCATAGAAATGTTCACGCTGCCTACGTTCGGACTCGCTTTTTTTCTTATTTTTCCGCTTGTGTACATGTTCCGGGCCAGCTTGGCTGGGGCATTGATCGGCTTCGTATTCGGCAAAATCATCTACATTCCGGTCGCCTTCCTGAATGCGAAGGTGGGCGGGTTGCTCGTCCCTCCGCGGTTTAACGAATGGATATCCTTCCTGCCGCATTGGCTCAAGCATATGCTGTATGTGAACGCCAAGCTGATCGTCGGCGGCATTGTCGACGGAACGCTGATCGCTTTGCTGCTCTATTTTCCGATCAAGCAATTGCTGCAATTGTACACGTCCAAACGAACCGAGAAGCGCCGCGTTCGCCGCGAGCAGCTAATCTTGAAGCAGACCAACCAATAGGGGCAATCGTATTCACCGGCGAAGCGGTATGCTTCCGCCGGTTTTTCGTCGGGCTAGGAACCATTTTCCTCTTGACGGGAGCAGCCCAATCCGTTATATTTACTTTAACAGTTAAAAGCATAAAAGCTTAAAAGCGTATACGCGTTGAAGTGTACAAGTAAAAAACGCTGCCCGGTTTTCCGGGCCCCACCATACAAGGAGAGTGATCAACTATGATAGCCGTAACCAACAGCAGCATTTCCGATGAACGCATTGCCGAGATCGTCCACCATATCGAAAAGACGGGCGTTCAAGCCCACGTATCCAGAGGAACGGACCGCACCGTTATTGGCATTATCGGCAAAGCCGATCCGAAACTGTCCGAGCAGCTTCGCCAAATGTCCGGAATCGAAAACGTCATTAAAATCTCGAAATCCTACAAGCTGGCGAGCCGCGACTTCCATCCGGACAATACGGTCATCGACATTAAAGGCGTGCGCATCGGCGGCGACGAGCTGGTCATTATGGGCGGACCTTGCGCGGTGGAATCCCCCGAGCAGATCGACGAAATCGCCCGTCTCGTCAAGGCGGCTGGCGGGCAAGTGCTGCGCGGCGGCGCGTTCAAGCCGAGAACCGGGCCTTACAGCTTTCAAGGCGTAGGCGTGGAAGGCTTGGAGATCATGGCCGAAGCGGGCAAGAAGCACGGCCTGCTGACCATTACGGAAGTTATGACGCCGGAATATGTCGATATTTGTGCCGAGCATGCCGATATTCTGCAGGTCGGCACGCGCAATATGCAAAACTTCGACCTTCTTCGCAAGCTGGGCACGATCCAGACGCCGGTGCTGTTGAAGCGCGGTTTCAGCTCGACTTATGACGAATTTTTGAATGCCGCCGAATATATTCTGGCTGGCGGAAATCCGAACGTTATGTTGTGCGAACGCGGGATCCGTACGTTCGAGACGTATACTCGCAACACGCTAGACCTAACGGCCATACCGGTGCTGCACCAGTTGAGCCATTTGCCGGTCATCTCCGATCCGAGCCACGGCACCGGACGCCGCGAGCTGGTGGAGACGATGTGCAAAGCGTCCGTAGCCGCTGGCGCCGATGGTTTGATCGTAGAAATGCATACAGACCCGGACAATTCGATGACCGGCGACGGCGTCCAATCGCTGTTCCCGGATCAGTTTGCCAAGCTGCTGCAAGATCTGGAGAAGCTTGCGCCGTTGTGCGGCAAAACGTTCGAGACGGAAAAGACGCCGATTCACGCCTAAGGAAACCGCTTGAAGCTTTACCGCAAAAACCGCCCGGCTGCAAGAGCCGGCGCGGTTTTTTTGTAATGACGATCGTGATTTTTGTCGAAATTGTGAAGTAAAACGCTTTCAATGTTAGATAACCTAACGCGATAATAAAAAATACCTTACATAACTATTGACGCTGTTTTGACCGGAGCTTATAATTAACACCATAATAAACAAAAAAACTTGAACAATGATCAGCAATAATGCGGAGAATGTTCGGAAATGGGAGGATTTGAAAACATGTCTGTCCAAAATGTGCTCAATCTGATCAAGGAAAAAAATATCGAGTGGGTCGATTTCCGGTTTGTCGGATTGTCGGGCAAAGCGCAGCATATCAGCTTGCCAGCCAGTGAGGTAGACGAGGACACTTTCGTTAACGGAGTGGCATTTGACGGTTCCTCCATCCCGGGCTTCCGCGGTATCGAAGAATCCGACATGGTCATGATGCCGGACACGGAAACCGCTTATGTCGATCCTTTCACCGCCCATCCGACTCTGATCATTATGTGCAACATTCACTTGCCCGACGGCGAACGTTACGAGCGCGACCCGCGTTCGATCGCGCAAAAGGCCGAAGAATATTTGCAAACGGCCGGTATCGGAACGACAGCGTTTTTCGCACCGGAATCCGAATTTTTCATCTTCGACGACGTGCGCTTCGAGAACGGCATGAACAAATCGTACTTCGAGGTCGATTCCGAAGAAGCGGCTTGGAATTCCGGACGCAAGGAAGAAGGCGGCAATCTCGGCTTCAAAATCCCGGTTAAGGGCGGCTACGTTCCGGTAGCGCCGATGGACTCGCAGCAGGACATCCGCAGCGAAATGTGTCGTTTGATGGCGGAGACGGGCTTGCGCATCGAGCGTCACCACCACGAAGTGGCGACTGCCGGTCAAGCCGAAATCAACTTCCGCTTCGATACGCTGACCAAAACGGCCGACAATTTGCTGAAATACAAATATATCGTGCACAACACTGCCCGCCAATACGGCAAAGTGGCTACTTTTATGCCAAAGCCGCTGTTCGGAGACAATGGTTCCGGCATGCACGTGCACCAATCGATTTTCGACGGCGACACCCCTCTCTTCTATGAAAAGGGCGGCTATGCGAACCTTAGCGAAACAGCGCTTTACTACATTGGCGGCATCCTGCACCACGCACCTGCCCTGATCGCGCTGACGAACCCGAGCACCAACTCGTTCAAACGTCTCGTGCCTGGCTACGAAGCGCCGGTTAACCTTGTTTTCTCGAAGGGCAACCGTTCCGCAGCCGTACGTATTCCGATTGCGGCCGTTACGCCGAAAGGCTGCCGGATCGAGTTCCGTACTCCGGACTCCACGGCTAACCCGTACCTGGCGTTTGCAGCGATGCTGCTGGCCGGTCTGGACGGAATCCAGAACAAGATCGACCCGCGCAAACTTGGCTACGGCCCGTTCGATACGAACATTTACGAGTTGTCCGATGCCGAGAAGAACGAAATCCGTAGCGTACCGGGAACGTTGGACGAGGCGCTCGACGCCCTCGAAGCCGATCACGAGTTCCTGACGAAAGGCGACGTATTCACGAAGGACTTCATCAACAATTATATCGATCTTAAGCGCGGCGAAGCCAAATCGGTCAGCATCCGCATCCACCCGCAAGAATATTCGTTGTATTTCGATTGCTAAAAAGTGCAAGAACACGCCTCCGGCAAACTGCCGGGGGCTTTTTTTGCGTATATGCTCCCGGCTCTGCATCGTTCACACGATATCCATCTTTTATTCATGCTCCGTTCATAATGGTTCACGTACAGTTCACAATAGCTTCATATAATGAAAGTCATTACGACACATCTCAGCAAATCCTTGCGGAGAGGGGGCGGCGGTTACGTATACCGGTCCGACAGTCGGACTGGTCGGGGACCAGAGTCTTATTGGAAACTGGACTTAAGGAGGGCTGGAAAAACAATCCTCAGCCGGATTTGTTAGCTCCAGAGGTCATTTACAATAAGGACATGGAGAGAAACCCCATAAAACAGACTAGAGATATAAAAAAAATCGGATAAGGTGGATGATTAAAATGATGAAATCATTACAAATGGCGAAGAAAACGATCGTGATCGGCGGTCTTGCGGCCGCACTGCTTGTCGGAGGAACGATTCCGGGCTTTTTGTCGGGCTCGGCGCATGCGGCCGAAACGACGACGGCTACAACTACGACGTCCAAATATAATGCAATCGTTGAACAGAACTTGTCCGGTCTCGTCGGTTATGTCGCAGCGCTTTCTGGCCGGCAGGAGAACGAAGTGAGAAACGAGCTGAGCAGCGGCAAAAATCTTGCTGATCTGTCCGGTATCGGCTACCCCGAACTGCTGAAAAGATTGACGGCCTCCCTCAATCAGTCGATTGATTTGACGGCTCAAACGGATAAAACAACGTCGCGCGAAGAGATCGACCAAGTGAAAAGCGATTCGGTCAAACGGTTGTCGACGATTTTGACGACCAACGCTTACGACGATACGAAGCACATCAATGTGGATTATGCAAAAATCGTAAAGAATAACATCTCCGGTTTGGTCGGTTATGTTGCAGCGGTCTCAGGCCGGAAAGATACGGAAGTCAGAAGCGAGCTGCGCAGCGGCAAAAATCTCGCGGATTTGTCCGGTATCGGGTATTCGCAGCTCTTCTCCAGATTGACTGCATCGCTGAATCAGTCGATCGATCAGGCGGCACAGAATGATAAGGTGACGACGAGCGAGCAGCTATCCCGGATCAAGAGCGATGCGGCTGCGCGCATCTCGACCATTATTACGACCGGCAGCTACGACGATACCGTGAAGGTCAACGTAGATTACGAAAAGATTGTCAACGACAGCCTTTCTTCCGTCGTCGGGTACGTTTCAGCCATAGCGGGCCGCGAAGAAAGCGAAATCCGCACCGAGCTGGCCAACGGCAAAAGTTTGGCGGATTTGTCCGGAATTTCCCAATCGGAGCTGCTGAACAGACTGACCGTTTCCCTTAACCAGTCGATCGATCATGCCTCCCAAAACGACAAAACGGTATCCACTCAAGAGTTGAGCCAGATCAAGAGCGACGCGGAGAAACGGTTGGCCGAGATCATTACGACAAACGGCTACGAAGATAGCAAAAGCGTCGAGGTCGATTACAACAAAATCATCGAGAGCTACCTGGGTGGAATAAACGGATACGTCGCCGTTCTATCGGGTAAAAGAGTGACCGATATTTCGGCTTCGCTGCAGGGAGGCAAGAGCTTGGGCGACCTGTCCGGGCTTGGGGCCGACAAGCTGGCCAAGGACTTGAGCGCATCGCTGATCCAATCGATCGAGCTGGCCGCCAAGAGGGATAAAAACACGACGCAAGAGGAATTGAGCCGCATCAAGTCCGATGCGGAAGCACGGATATTGAAGATCGTATCGGCTTCGGGCAGCAACAAATAAACCACCCGAAAGCTGCAGGCATCCAAACCGTGTCAAGCGGGAGCCCCCCTTCCCCTTGTCATATATGCAAGCAACGAGCCCCCCGTCTATTAGACGGGGGGCTCGTGATGTTGACGGGGCACGATCAAGCGACCGGCGCCGTACTTTGCCTTAATGCAATCCTTCGAGTCCGACTTCCTTGCCCCCGACGGACTGGGCTTGTGCCTTGCTCCGGCGCAGAAACAGCCCGAGGAAAATACCGATGGCGGCAATGACGAGCATGATGCTGAACGTGTAGCCAAACGCGTCCGGTGCCAGAGCCAGCATCGCTTTCTGCATTTCGGCCGGCGTGGCCGCCTGCACATGATTGTCCGCGATCAGCGTGGTCATACGCGAGGAGAGAATCGTCACCAAGGTGGCGACGGCGAAGGAGTTGACGACCTGCTGCATGGCGCTCGTCAAGGACGTGACCCGGCTTACCAGATCGCGTGGCGCTTTGCTGATCAGATGCGAGTTGAGCGGCATCATCATCAGCCCCATGCCCCCGCCGGCCATAAGCAGCGGAATCAGCAGATCCCTTCCTTCGGTCGTCAGGTCCACGTGCGAATACTGGTAGATCGCCCCCGAGACGAGACTCAGGCCGACTACGACGAGCCATCGGACGCCGATTTTATCGAACAAATACCCGCCGAGCGGCATCATCGCCGCTGAAGCCAGCGCCTGCGGGAACAGCGTCAGACCGGTATCGAACGCTCCGTAACCGCGCGCTTGCTGCAAAAACTGCGGCAGCAGGAAAATCGCGCCGAATAGCGAAAATTGCAGCACCCATTGCACGAAAATACCGAAGGAAAAGTCAACCGAACGGAAGACGCGCAGCTCCAGCAGCGGGATTTTGGCCCGAAGCTCAACGATGATGAAGCCGATCAGCGCCAGACCACCGATAACAAGCCCGGCGAGCGTTTTGTTCGACGTCCAGCCTTCAGCCCCTTGCGTAACGCCATAAGACAGCGCCGCGAAGGCGATCGGCCCCAGTATCATGCCAGGCAAATCGAACCCGGCAACTTTTTTGCGCGCCGCAGCCGGCAGCTTCCACAAGCCGAAGATGAAGGAGAAGATTCCTACAGGCAAGTTAATCAGAAAAATCCAGTGCCACGAATGGTATTCCACAAGCCAGCCGGACAAAATCGGTCCGACCGCCGGCGCCAGCAAAATCGGTACGCCGAGCATACCCATCACTTGACCGATCTTATTCGGTGGGCTAAGCCGGTACACGTAGGCCATGGCGACAGGCATGACGAATCCGCCGCCCAGCCCTTGCAAAATACGGAAGGCGATCAGCATTCCCGCACTGTTCGGAGTAGCGCACAGCAGCGAAGCGATCGTAAACAACACGACAGAGGATAAAAACACCTGCTTGGCTCCGAAACGGTCCGACAGCCATCCGGCTAAAGGAATAACGGCGGCTGTTGCGAGCATGTAGCCGGTAACGGCCCACTGGATAGTAGGCAAATCGGTCTGAAAGTCGATCACGAGCTTCGACAGCGCGACGTTCATCGCCGTCGAGTCCAGGATGACCATGAAAATGCCCGATATAATGGCGATAAGGGGCACAATAATACTGGAAATCTTAAAATCCGGCACCGAACCTCCGGCTGATGCTGCTTGACTCATAACTGCTCCTCCTTACCCGATCCATTTGTCTATGGTATAATGGAAACGGACAATTGTCCGCAACCATCATATTACGGACAATTGTCCGCAATGTCAATTGTTTATTTGGTTAAGCTTGTTGTAAGGAGGATTCGCCATGAAACAACCGAATGACGAGCAAGACACACTGCCGGATACCAAGGAATCCGCAGCGCCCGGCAGCCGTCGCGAGGAGCGCGACACGGAATACCGTAGGCGTATTCTGGCTACAGCCAGCGACCTGATCGAGAGAAGGGGCACGGAGTGCGTCACGATGTATCAAATCGCCCAGGAGGCGGGCGTCGGCCAAGGAACGTTGTACAGACGGTATGCGCATCTGGGTGAGGTGTGCAGTGATCTTATGCAAACGACGGTCGACACGTTTTTGCAATCTCTCGGGGAGAGTGTGGCTGAAGCCGATCCGAGCACGCCGGCGATGCGGCAGCTGTCCGACATTATAAGCCTGTCGATCGATTTCATCGATCAGAAGGCTTCTTTGCTGCATACGATTCATTCGATGTACGTCGAGAAAAAAAGCCACACCATTTACCAAAAGCCTTTCTTCCGGACCATGCACGATTTGCTGCAGCCGCTGCTTGCCCGCGCCGTGGAGCAGGGGGAAATTCGCGATATTGACATTCCTTTAACGGTCAATACATTGCTGGTCGCCGTTAGCCCTAATCAATATTTGTATCACCGGGATGTGCTGGGGTATGACAAGAAGCGGTTCATGGAAGGGATATGCCGGATTTTTGTGAAGGGCTTGTAAAAGGGTGGAGGCTTGCGAAGCAACAAAAAAAGGAGCTCTCTCCCGAGCTCCTGAAAGGCCTTTATTGCCAAGCTTCATATTCTTCGATCCAATTATCCGGGGTTATGGATGTTTTACATAAGTAGGCGTTGGGGACATGAATGTTGTAAGCGGCTATACGGTCGTTGATCGCCTTCATACTAATGTCGATGTCGGCAGGATTCAACAGATGTTTGCTCGCCATCAGCTTCTCCAGCAAGGCGCATATGTCGTACCGGAGCTTTAGCCATTGCGGCAAATCGTCGGCAAGCTTGAACTCTGCATAAAATGGATCGAATACAGCCGGTTCTTCCGTACGCAGCGTTTCTTCGCGAGTGTTTACAGATGCTTCCATCCTGATCCCTCCTTGTGCAAGGTAACCCATCGTGGGAACTTCCTGATTTCATTATACCTTGCAGCGCTTCGGACTGGGGCCGCGGGCTATGTCGGAATCGAGTCAACTTCATGGCGGAATGATGACACCCTACTCGTATCCTTTACCTGTAAAATAAGCCGGAGGGCGAATAGCGGGGGCTGTCGTGACACAGGCTAACGGGTGGAACGTCAGGAGGTGAAACCGATGGCAAGCCAACAGGTGAAGCAGCAAGCGCAAAAAATCGCAGAAAGCTGCAGCAAGCTGCAAAACATGGTGACGGAAGACGCGATCCGCAACGAAGTGTCGAAAATCAAGCAATATTGCGCGACGATCGAAAGCCAAATTTAAGCCAGAGCATAAGTGAGCGGATAGCAACTACAAGCAAAAGCGGGCCCCGGGGGGAGGCCAGTAAAAAGTCCTCTCCCTTCTTACAATGATGCAAAAAGACCGTTTTTGGCCTGGGATGGCTTTAAACGGTCTTTTCGTAACGGAAAAACGTGTTTTTTCAGTGAGCCTCGGATTTCCCGGAGCTTTAATTTGCAATAATGACGTTATTAACGTCGGGGTTTGTATCCCCGGCAGGCTTGGATATCGCGCGATTGGTGTAGTTACTTTGCATGACCGTACCAGTCTGCCCCGCGGCTACATTAAGACTAGGCACCCCATTCGGCGTAATGATTTTGTTGTTCGCTGTCACGGTATCGCTCGCCGTTGCGATGCCGGACGCCCCTTGCAGCAGCGTAATGTTGTTGCCCGTTGCAAAGACCTTTGGCTTGAGCGTGATGCCTGTGTAGGCAGCAAGAGCCGTTGCAGTATTGGTAATCGAGTTACCGGCAATCGTCAAGGTATCGACTGGCGTGTCTTTGATAAATACCCCGCCGGTGTTCTGGCCGTCAATGTTGTTATCGGTGATTGTAATGCTTTTGCATAACGCCCCTTGTACGTAAATGCCGTACGTTCCGCCAGTAATCAGATTACCTTTTACGACAATGTTGGAGGACTCGCTCAACTCGACTGCCCAGTTGCTCCCCGTGTACTCAATCACATTATCGGACAGTACAATATGGTCGCTGTTGATCACGCGAACTCGTGTGTCAAAAAAGTAATTGTTGGCGACAACTACGTTTTTGATTGCATAAGTGAGCCCGGCTGAACGGTTATTAACCCCAAAATAAACAGAGTTGTAAATGCGGTTGCCCGTTATGATTAGGTTGCGCGGCGCACCGTCCGGAGCAACACGCTCAATGTCCATTGCTTGTGTCGTCGCATTGCGAATGATGTTGTTGGTTATCGTCAAATCGCTGTTGCCGTCGTAATCGACGGACCCTATACCCGCTTTGCAGTTTTCCATATAGTTTCCATCAATCACCAAGTCACCGCACAGGTTAGAGAGAATAATCGCCCCGTCATCATGACCCACCGTATTATTGAGGTTGGTATTTGCCACGTAATTGTCCCGGCACAGCGAGTAGGTCGCCCCGCTAAAGTGGATGCCGTTTCCGCCGATACCATTGATATAGTTACCTACGATCTTTGTGTGAATTCCGTTGACAAGGATTGCGTCCGCTGGCGCGTCTACAAAATAACAATCCCGTACGCTACACCGATCGGAAATAATAAGCTCGTAATGATGGTCCCAACGCGCCGTTGTTTGGTTAGCGCGGTTTCCGTCAAACCGCAAATTTTGAACGCTTCCGTCAGCAGGCAGCATTAGCATATACGTTGCCGTTTGCACAACCGTTCCGATTGGAAAAGTCTCTCCACTGCGGGAGTTGGACACAGTAATCTCATTGCCTGTAATGGACCTAATCTCCAGGTTATCGCGAGAATAGGTAGTACCATTGATCAGCATTACACGCTGACCTACTCGGAATCCGGTTACGTTCGCTACAGTGAAGGAGAAGGCGGCACCAGTCGTCGTGGAAACGGCGGTAGTCGTGGTGGTGCGCACCTCGTCGATACGCTTCAAAACAGCGTTATTTCCCTCTATGACGGTTTTCGCAATCGGACGTAATTCACGTGAGATACGATACGTACGGTTCTTGTCGAAATAAAGCGTACCGCCGCCCGATAATGCGTTCATGGCGGCTTGGATAGCGGCTGTGTCGTCCGTTTCTCCATCGCCTTTAGCTCCGAAGTCCCTAACGTTCAACATATCGCGTTGAAGGTACTTAACCTTGGTCGCGGCCGGTATCGTGCCCGGCGTCTGCTCGTATAGGTTCTTGATTACGTGATTAACGCTGTTCTTGATGTAATCGTGGTTCAACGTAGGCGGTCCGTTGCCAACCATACCGGCTTCCGTCGTCAAGTTAATATTCTCGAAGATAATCTTACCGGTCGTGCCTACGTTCCGGACGTCCGGGCTCATGTTGCCGGAGAAGTTAACGCGGAACATTCCGGTGAGCTTAGACATCGATAATTCCATAGTGTTCTTGCGCGAAGTCCCGGCGTTTCGCGTGTGCACAACAGCGTCGATGGTAATGTCAGACAATTTCGGCTCAACCCAATTTCCGCTGGAGTTCGTAGGGAACTGGGGTACGCCGTCAGCGTCATAACCGGTAAGTTCCGCAAACCCTATAGCCGGTCTATACTGCGCGTTACCTCTCCATCCGCGTACGTCGGCCTTCACGGTAACATTGTTAATGCCTCCGGGGTCTAAAACGGCTCCGTGGTTTTTATTACTGCCGAAACTTACCACGGGTCTGTAGGAGTGTAACGTGGTTCCGGTGTCTATGACCGTTACGTCCAGGTCCAACTTGTTAACGTTACCGACAGTGGTCTTGCCTGACCTAGCTTGCGGGTATATGTCGACTTGGCCGCCGCTCTTAGCCATGTGAGCAGGGTCGTTTGTGTAGTGTATAGTCGCCTTTAACTGGATGTTATAGGTGTCCTTATCCTCAGCGCCTATCATAGCCGTTACGGTACGCGGATTATAGGAGTGCACCTGAGTTTGGTGGTTATTCACCCCGTAAATGTAATAGATGCGGTGGCAATGTTCGCCGTAGATTTGGATCTTGGCGTTGTCTCCAGAGTTTTGGAAATTTACGCCGTATTCGCATCTTACGGCCCGCCCCTTGATCGTTATGTCCCTATTGGTGGAGGTAGCGTTGGAACCTTGAAAGTTAGCCAGGCGGTAGTTGTCGACAATTTCCACGTTACTTATGTTAATATTCTTGTTGTTGTCCACAAACTGAAATGCGATATAACCCCTGTTCGTTCCATCGTCAACGTCCTCGGCAAGGTCTTTGGTAAACTTGGAATCTACTTTTAAGCCGTTGATGTCTATACTGGAGCTGTTGTAAAAGCTGAACAACCAAGCGTATTGATCCGGATCGTGGTCAATCGTCCGCCTGATGAATGCGCCCGCTCCTTTGATCGTAAAGCCGAGCGAATTACTGATACGGAACAAGGAGAAACGGTCTTCCAATCCAACGTTATAGATGCCGGGAGGAAAGTACAGGCCAGCTAATGTAGCCGAGTTAGCGTTGACGTAGGTAGCGAGCGCTTTGATAGCGGCCGTATCGTCTGCAACACCGTCACCAATCAGACCGTACTCCTTAACGTTCAGCAGCGACGTGTTGGACACTGCGTAATTCTGCGCATCCTGCTCTAAAGCACGTTCGATTATGTCCATTCGTTTACACACTCCTTTTGTTTGATTGGTACTTGTCTATTGACGGACAAGGCGCCGTCTCGCTGATGCGAAAAGAACTGCTGCCGCTTCATTTCCTTTATGCAAGGACTCCACCTCCTTTTCTATAATTATCCCATAGGAACAAATGTTCCGGTATTTTGTCAATTTTGACCGATGTAAAAATACCCCTGATAAAAATGAAGCCATTCAAGAAAGTCTAGGTGACCTTTAAAAGGTACTGGAAAGATAGGGGAGAAACATAGAAAAAAGGCACCTGCTCGTTGAATACGAGTAAGGTGCCTTTACTTTAGTAGTTCTTCAGTGGCCTCCCCGGGGCCGGCCTATTAAAATTGAAAATAGATGAACGTATTTTGCTCGCCCTTCAAGTAGAGGATCAGAATGGCGGCGATGGCGGTATACAGTACGGCCCGTACGGGAGCCGGAAAATAGCGGTGCCACCAGACGCCGAGCTCCGACCGGTTCCGGTGCAGGAAATATTCGCCGATATGCAGCGCGAACAGCAGTGCCACGATGAACAGGAAAAAATGCAGCCCGGCGAAATGAGCAGGATTGAACGCGCTTGGAGACAGCATGCGGCCAATGAGCGAAAGCGCTTCGCGCAGGCCGTTTACCCGGAACAGCACCCAGGCGATGCACGTGATGTGAAAAAAGACGATAATGGCGATGCCTTGATAAATGCGGCTTTTGTCCAGCGATTGCAGCCCGAGCTTTTCCTTGAGCATGATATAGATTTTATGGATCGTGGCCAGTGCGCCGTAGAACATCCCCCAGGCGACGAACGTCCAGGAGGCGCCGTGCCAAATGCCGGATATCGTCATGGCAATGAACAGGTTCGTATATTGTCGAACTTCGCCCTTGCGCGAGCCGCCGAGCGGAATGTAAATATAGTCCTTGATCCAGTTCGACAGCGTAATATGCCAGCGGCGCCAAAACTCTGTCGGGTTTTGGCTCAAATACGGCGTCCGGAAGTTGACCGCCAGCTCCATCCCGAAAAAGTAGGCAATGCCAAGCGCCATTTCACTGTAGGCGGAGAAGTCGAAAAAGATCTGAAAGGCGAACAGGTAAGCGGCCACCCAGCCTTCGGAGCCGGACAGCCCGGCGGTATTCGCGAAAAAGCTGTCGACGTGCGGCGTAATGTAATCGGCCAACACGACCTTCTTGAAGATGCCGAGCGACAGGAAAAACGCGCCCAGCCGGAAGTTGCCCGCGCTGAAGCGGATTTTGGTTAAATTGTCGATCTGCGGCATAAACTCTTTGCCGCGCATAATGGGGCCTGCGACCAAATGAGCGAAGAAGGAGATGAACACCCAGAAACGCAGCAGCGAATGGGCCGGCTCCCAACGTTTTTTGTACACGTCGACCAAGTACGCGATCATCTGGAACGTATAGAAGGAAATGCCGATCGGCAGGACGATTTTCAGCATGAACGAGTCTTGCGTCAACAACTGGACCGAGAACGTATTCTCGATTGAGCGGATTAAAAACGTCGTATATTTGAAAAACAGCAGGTTGGCCACGTTGACGACGATGGAGAACCATAGAAAAAAGCGGCCGCGCGGTCCTTGCAGCGCCTTCGAGCAGAAATACGTAAAAGCGGTCATCGCCAGAAACAGCAGCAGATTGCCTACTCCGGCTACGACGTAGAATATCATGTTCGCCACGGTCAGCACGGGAACTCGCCAGCGCGGGAACGCGTAGTAGAGCGCTAGCGAAACGAGCATCAAGGCGATAAACTCGGGAGTGTGGAACAGCATGGTCGTTCTCCTATCCGGTCGGAATTCTTAAGACGTTGGCATTCGCTATTATTTTCGTTGCTGCACATACGGCCATAGCAGGTCGGCCAGTCTGGCGTTCCCTTCCGGCGTAAAGTGCGTATGGTCGGAGAAGAAGTCACCTTCCATTACGCCCTCCATATTGATGTAAATGACATTTTTGGTTGCCATCATCCGGTCGATCGCATCCAGATTCGTCTTGTAGCCGGGCTTGGACACTGCTTCCTTCATCAGGTCGTGGTTGGTGCCGCTCAGAACGACCCAGGTTTGCTTGCCTTGCTGGCGGGCCAATATTTTGTTCAGGAAATAGACGTCCCAGTTCGCTTCGGTCAAGTCTAACGGCTTGTCCGTGAAGCTCGCGACCAACTGCGGATCGCTAAGAAATTCGTTGTAGTTGATTCCCAGCGATTCTTGCCATTCCTTCTTGATGTACCAGGCACGGGAATCGTCCAAGGCGTCGTCCGGAAGCTGCTGCCGCCGTACGGTCGTCAGCCACCACTCGTACAGGTTATCGCGGAAATAGTCCTTATAGCGCATAAGCGAAAGCAGCGGCAGCCAGTCTTCGTGCAGCGCTCTCTGGAAATAAGCGTACGGATCGTCCGGCGTCTTGAAATCCGCGGCCTCCAGCTGCGGCAAAATGTGCCGGTACGCCTCCGGATCGAGCTTGCGCAAGTCTTCGGCCAGCCAAAACACGCCGCGCGGTCCCGGCTCGCGGGGAATAAAACTCGCGTAGCGAATATTGAACAGCAGCCGGTCGGTGCCGATGCCGAAATGGTCCAGCTTGAGCAGCATCGCGTAAAAATCGCCGATCTGCATGGCCGGGAAAGCCAAGTTATAGATGGTCGGCGCACCGGGCTTCTGCTGCAGGAAGACGTTGAACGGCTGGTCGGAGTTGCCTGGACTGCCGTAGAAAATCGAATCGCCCAGCACGATGATGTAATCGTCGCCGGCATTTTTGTCGATGTCCCGCTTGACCTGCTGAAGCACGGCATCGATGTCGTGCATGTTATTGTTGTCGAGCATCAGTTTGTAATCCATCCGGTTGTGGTACACGTCGGGAAGCGAGAAAGCTAGAGGCAGCAGCAATTGCAAGGCGATGAGGTAGACAATGACATATTTGACAGCTTTCATGTGTGTGCGTTTCACCCGTTTCCAAGATCAATATTACTATTGTGTCCGAACATGAGTTAGACGTCAAGGATCGCGGAAAAGTTTTGAAAACGGACAGAATTTGGCAAAAAGTTTCATGGGCAAAAGCCTTGAAAAATATGATACATTTCGTTATAATAATCAATTACATCACATTCGCGATGAAGAAGAGGAGTAAGCATGACGAAAGCGTCAGAGAGCCGGTGGAAGGTGCGAACCGGTGCGGACGGCATGCTGAATGGACTTCCGAGCGACCGGACCGAACGGTTCCGCAGGCGGCGATTGAGCCGCGCGGGACGGCTTAGGCTCCGGCGGGACGCCTGCCCGATATCCGACAGGCACGGTATCGACAGAAGACGGCATAGAACGGCAGCGCTCCTGGGTCAGGAGAGCCGTAGTCCGGAAGTCTGTCCGTACCGCACAAAGCGAGTTTGCCGTGCGCAAACTAACCAAAGGTGGCACCGCGGGTTCTCCGTCCTTTTTTACCGGGACGGGGGGCTCTTTTTTGTTTTTTCATCCGATAGGCGGGGCAAATTGTGAAAAAAGGAGTGATCGCTTGTGAGCGATGGCTGGTGGCGACGTATTCCTAGACGAAAAGGCAGAAAAGCAACATATGCAAGCCGCAGATGCGGCAGAGGTTTAACCAAATGGAGGGATTTCGATGATTAGTTCCAATCGATTGATATCGGGCATCCGCCCGACCGGAGAGCTGCACGT
This sequence comes from Paenibacillus hodogayensis, assembly GCF_039536325.1. Classification (NCBI taxonomy): domain Bacteria; kingdom Bacillati; phylum Bacillota; class Bacilli; order Caryophanales; family Paenibacillaceae; genus Paenibacillus; species Paenibacillus hodogayensis. The sequence continues at coordinate 272,444 of NZ_BAAAYO010000002.1, read as the reverse complement.
CGGCAACTATTACGGCGCGCTGAAAGGGCTTGTGGAGCAGCAGGAGCGTTATGACGCCCGCTATTTTATCGCCGATATCCACTCGCTGACGACCCACCCGAAGCCGGACGACCTGCGCGGGTTCGTCATCGGCACGGCGCGCAATTATTTGGCGGGAGGGCTCGATCCCGAGCGCTGCACGCTTTACGTGCAATCCTCGCTCGCGGCGGAAATTTGCGAGCTGCACACGTACTTGAGCATGGTTATGCCGCTTGGGGAGCTGCTGCGGGTGCCGACCTTCAAGGAGAAGGCCAAGCGCCATCCGGATAACGTCAACTACGGCCTGGTCGGCTATCCGGTGCTGATGGCCGCCGATATCTTGCTGTTCAAATCGCAAACCGTCATGGTCGGAGACGACCAGCTTGTCCATCTGGAGCTGGCCCGCGAGATTGCCAGACGGTTCAACCAGCTGTACGGGGACGTGTTTCCCGAGCCCCAGCCGCTGCTCGACAATGCGGCCCGCATCCCGTCCTTATCGGGGGCAGGGAAGATGAGCAAGTCAGACGGGGCAGCCGCCTATGTCAGCCTGCAGGACGATCGCGCCGCAGTCGGGGAGAAGACGCGGAAGGCGCTGTCCGATCCGCTGCGCGGCTACCGCAGCCAGCCGGGGCATCCGACGGCCGAGGGGTGCAACGTATTCCGTCTTCATACGTTCTTTACCGGAGAGTCGGAACGGGCGGCCATCGCCGGCGCATGCCGCGCGGCCGGGATCGGCTGCGTAGAGTGCAAGGAACGGCTCGCCGACAGCTTCTCCGCTGTAATCGAGCCGTTCCGGGAAAGGCATATGCGCTTGAGCGAGGACGATGCGGTCGACATATTGCGGATCGGACGCGATAAAGCGCGTGAGTCGGCCCGGAGCGTAATCGCCGAGGTACGGCAAGCGATGGGGCTGCTTATGCTGTAGGTCGAAAAATAGCGCTTGCGCGCTGTCGAAACGGGCCGCTTGCCGTTGTCGAGAGAAGCCGGCCGATTGCCGTCGAACGAGGACGAAGCGGCGCTGAGCCGTATGCTGTCGAATACGACGGCGAATGCAGCCGGCTGCGAACGTCATGCTGTAGCGGCTCATCCGAGCGGCAGCGGGAGAAGCGCCGGCCGTGTCAGCCGCCCGCGTGAAAGGCGATGGTCCGTACCGGCTCGTACATCGGCACCGCGCCAAGACGTGTGCGGTACAGCACGAGCCGGTCGGCCGCCCATTCGTGCGCCGGCCCGGCCTCGTCCGGGAACAGCTTCTCCAGACCCTCCAGCGAGGCTGGCGCTTGCCCCGCATATTGACGGGCTACGGTAATATGCGGGGCATAGGGCCGCTGCTCGGGGGCGTAGCCAAGCGCGGACAGCTCCTGCTCCACGTCGCTTTGCAGCGAGCGGAGCGGCTCTTGTTTGCCCCCGACCCCGATCCACAGCACTTTCGGGGAAGGAGTCAAGCCGAACGTGCCTGCTCCCAAGAGCCGCAGCGGGAACGGAGTGGAACGCGCGGCTACGCGCTCCAGCGCTGCTTCGATAAGAGAGGCGGCCTCGTCCGGAACGTCGCCGATGAATTTCAGCGTAATATGCAGGTCGGCCGGATGGACCCATTTTTTAAAAGCAAACTGGCTGTTGCGCTTCAAGGCCGTCATCTCGGCTTCGATGTTCGCCTGTCGGTCGGTTGGGATCGGCAGGGCGACGAAAAGCCGTGCGCGGCCTGCGGGATCTGTCGATTGGTTCATCGTGTGAGCACCACCTTCATCTAAAGTATAACCGGATTCGAACGGCGTTTACTCCATTTGAGACATCTTTAGGACAAATTTGCCGCTCTTATTGAACGGCCGGACGAATACTGCTATCATAGCGATATTGGACAAGCGGGGACAAGCGGCGACACGGGAATTGTTCAGCTGTTCGCCGATATGGGAAAGGATGAGGGTTAAGATGACGAAACGGGCTTACAATTTTAACGCCGGACCGGCTGCTTTGCCGTTGGAGGTGCTCCAGCAGGCTCAGGAGGAATTTGTCGATTACCGCGGAATCGGTATGTCGATCATGGAAATTTCGCACAGAAGCAAAGAATACGAGCAGGTGAACGACGAAGCCCAGTCTCTCGTCAAGGAGCTGCTCGGCGTTCCCGACGGCTATCAGGTGCTGTTCCTGCAGGGCGGAGCCAGCACGCAGTTCGCGATGATTCCGATGAACTTCCTGAAGCCCGGACAAGCGGGCGGCTACGTGCTGACCGGAAGCTGGGCGGACAAAGCGTATAAGGAAGCGAAGGGCATCGGGGAAACGTACGTGGCGGCGACGGGCGAAGCGAGCGGCTTTCGCCGTATGCCTGCGCTAGGGGAAATCGATGTGCAACCGGAGGCGGCCTACATTCATTTGACCTCCAACGAGACGATAGCGGGATCGCAATTCGCGGATTTTCCGGATACGGGCAACGTTCCGTTGATCGGCGACTTCTCCAGCGACATCCTGTGCCGTCCGACCGATGTGTCGAAGTTTTCGCTGATCTATGCCGGGGCGCAAAAAAATCTCGGTCCTTCCGGCGTCACGGTCGTCATCGTGCGCGACGAGCTGGTCGAGCGGGCGAACAAAAACTTGCCGACGATGCTGCGCTTCGACACGCACGCCCAAAGCAAGTCGCTTTATAACACCCCTCCGGTCTACTCGGTCTATATCGCCAATCTGGTGCTGAAATGGATTAAAGCGACGGGCGGCCTCGAAGCGATGGAGCGGATCAACCGCGACAAGACGAAGCTGATCTACGACGCCATCGACGGCAGCGGCGGATTTTACCGCGGACTGGTCGAGCCGGATAGCCGCTCGTTGATGAACATTACGTTCGCTCTGGGCAGCGAGGAGCTGGAGGCCCAATTTATTAAAGAATCGGCGCAGCAAGGGTTTGTCGGATTGAAGGGTCATCGCGACGTCGGCCATATGCGGGCGTCCACCTACAATGCGGTTCCTTACGAAAGCTGCAAGGCGCTGGCTGACTTTATGAACGATTTCCGCCGCCGCAACGGCTAATGCTTCCATAGCTGCTTAAACGAATAGACGGAGCCTTTCGCTGCTGGCAGACAGGCTCCGTCTTTGTCTGTTTTAGCGGCAGGAGGAAAGGTTAAGAAGAGATGACCGGCTTGTCACGGGACAGTCGGTAGTCCGAGGGAGACATGCCGCGATGCTGCCGGAATACGCGCGCGAACGTCCGGTAGCTGTCGTAGCCGACCTCCATGCAAATGTCCGTAATCGACATCCCGCTGGCCGTTAGCAAGGTCGCTGCCCGGGCGATGCGCAGCTCGTGCATATAGTCCCCCACGGTTTTTCCCGTATGCTCCTTGAATGTCCGGCTGACATACGAGGCGTGCAGGTTGAAATGCGACGATACCGTATTCAGGGAAATCGGCTCGTTATAGTGAAGGTGAATGTAGCGCATAATGCTCCATGCCCGGATGCCCGGATCGCTCTGCCGGACATCTTCGACCGGCTGGCCTTCGAGCACGGCGCGCAAGAGGAGGGTGACGGCCTCGACCAGTTTGCCCCGCAGCACCGCATCCCGGCCGACCCTGGCATCCTCGTATTCGCGCACGATTTGGCCGATCAGCAGCGCGATGGCGTCGAGCGTCTCGCCTTCAAAATGATGAAACGAAGGCAGCTCCGAACCGACTTTATGGAGCCAGCGGCTTAAATACGATTCGTACGGATTGCCGGACAAGATCGTAATATCGAACATACAGCTGTACAGCTTGACCGGACAGGCCGGGTCGCTGCGCAGCTCGTGAATATGATGGGGAAGCAGGAGCGACATCGTACCGGGCCTCAGGTTGTGAACGAGCCCGTTGATCGATTCGGTACCGCTACCTTCCGTCACGAGAGAGAGCTCCGCAAAGTCGTGATAGTGCATCGGATAATGGGCGCCGGGCTTGTTGTACGACACGTAGAAGGGCAGCGAGCCCTTTTGCTGACCGAGCCGAAAGCGATCGTCCGTTTTGGCGTCCTGATACTGGGGAAAGACGGCCATGCGCACTCCTCCTTGTTTTCCATTCCTATTCGCGAACCGGAAAAGGCGGCAATCGGAAGCGGCAGCGGGAATGTCGCGGCCGATTGGCGTACGGAATTCCCGGCTCAACATCAGAACCGGTATTGTACTTGTATACAAAATTATATCATAATTCTCGTCTTGCCGACAATTTGAACCTTTTTCCCGCATCATACGTCCTTATGGATGAAAAGATGCCGTCAACCCATTCTTTGGAGGGGATTTCTATTTCATATGTATTCGCCTTTCTCGTCGCATTTGCTATTGTGCTCATTCTTATACCGCCGCTCCGCAAATTGGCGTTCCGCATCGATTTTGTGGACAAGCCCCGCGAAGACGCCGAACGGAAAATTCACCGCGAGCCCATCCCGCTGACGGCCGGCATAGCCATCTTTACCGGCTTTGTATGCGCTTTTTTACTGTTCGCGCGCGAGGAGACGAGCCAGACGATCGCCATTTTGGCCGGCTCCTTCATGGTGCTTGGAATCGGTACGATCGACGACTGGTACAAAACGCACCGCAAGGAGTTCCCCGCTTTGCCGAAATTTATCGTGCAGGTAGCGGCCGCCTATCTGGTGTACAAGTCCGGCATCGTCTTTTACGGCTTCTCCAACCCGTTCTCGGGCGATGTGGTCATGCTGCCGGAATGGCTCCAGCTCGTCTTGACGGTAACGTGGATTTTCGGCGTAACGACCGTCATCAACTTTTCCGACGGAATGGACGGCCTGGCCGGAGGGCTTTCCGCCATATCCGCGGGAACGCTCTTCGTAGTCGCTCTGGCCAAAGGACAGTCCGACTCGGCTATGATGGCGATCATCGTAGTAGCGGTCGCCATCGCCTACTTGCGTTATAATAAGCCGCCGGCGAAAGTGTTTATGGGGGATGCCGGAGCTACGTTTCTCGGCTTTATGCTCGGAGTGATCGCGCTGGACGGGGCGTTCAAGCAAGCGACGATGCTGTCGCTGCTCATTCCGATTTTGGCGCTGGGCGTACCGATCTTCGATAATCTGTTTGTCGTGTTCCGCCGGCTTCGGCAAGGCAAGCCGATTTATCAGGCCGATGCCAGCCAGGCTCACTACCGGCTGCTCTCCACGGGCATGAAACCGAAGCAGGTGGTTGCTTTCCTATGGCTGGTTAATGTATGCCTGAGCATGATGTCGATCATTTTGCTGCTGTTGAACGTGTAGGGGGAATCGTATCCCTGTTTCCAAAGTCTCCGGGCCCGCAAGAGTGGAAACCCGGGGCTTTTTTTGTTTCGTCTCTATAAAAATATCAATATACCAATTTTGAAATAGAGACATTAATTTGAGATTGCGTAAAAACGGCTTTAATAATGCGAAAAATACCTTTACTTCGTATTGAAGAGGGGTTATATTTTTATTGTAATATTAGTATATTGATATTTATATCTTTTGGAAATGAAAAGGAGGATGGCCATGAGAACGATCGAATCCCGGCTCCGCGTGCTTCTCGGCAGCGCGCCCAACAGCTACTGGGAGGAAAAAATCAAAAGCGCGCCCGGCCATTGGGGAGAACGAATTTTGTCCCAGCTCGTTTTTGCGCACGAGTTGTCGAAAGTGCAGGACGGACGGTTTGACCGTACGATCGAGGAAGCGCTTTCTTTGGTGGAGAGCCGGATAGCCGAAGAAGCGGTTCTGACCCGAAATACCGCTTTGGAGGCGGAGAAGCTGCTTGCGGAGCTTGCTTCGGAGGCCAAAAGCTATGAAATTTTGAGCGTCGCCCATGCCCATATCGACATGAACTGGATGTGGGGGTGGGACGAAACCGTGTCGGTGACCCTCGATACGATGCGGACTATGCTGAATTTGCTCGACGAATACCCGCAGTTTACGTTTTCCCAGTCGCAGGCGTCGATTTACCGGATCGTGGAGCAGTATGCGCCGGATATGCTGGAAGAGATCAAGCGGAGGGTGAGCGAAGGACGCTGGGAAGTGACGGCATCGCACTGGGTGGAAGCGGACAAGAACATGCCTAGCGGAGAAAGCCTGACCCGGCATTTGCTGTATACGAAGCGGTATTTGTCCAGCCTGCTCGGAATCGACCCGGATTCGCTGAACCTCGACTTCGAACCGGATACGTTCGGCCACAGCGTCAACGTGCCGGATATACTGGCCGCAGGCGGCGTCCGCTACTATTACCATTGCCGGGGGTATGACGGGCATGTGCTGTACCGCTGGAAAGCGCCGTCCGGCCAATCGGTCATCGTCTACCGCGAGCCGACCTGGTACAACGACACCGTCCAGCCGATGCTGGGCGCCTACGTGCCGGAGCTTTGCCGCCAGACCGGATTGAAGACGCATCTGAATGTGTATGGCGTCGGTGATCATGGAGGCGGGCCGACCAGGCGCGATCTGGAGCGCCTGATCGGGATGAACGATTGGCCGGTTTATCCGCGCATCCGTTTTGGTACGCTCGCGGACTATTTCCGGCTCGCCGAGCCTTTGGCTGATCGGCTCCCTGTCGTGGAAGGGGAGCTGAACTTCGTGTTCACGGGCTGCTACACGTCGCAGTCGCGGATAAAGACGGCCAACCGGATTGGCGAAGCGGCTTTGAACGAAGCGGAGACGTTCGCTGCGGTGGCATCGTTGGCGGAAGGCAAGCGTTACCCCCGGGATGCGTTCGAGGAGGCGTGGCGAAACGTCCTGTTCAATCAGTTCCACGACATATTGCCGGGCTCCGGCGTTCTGGAAACGAGAGAGCATGCGCTCGGGCTGTTCCAGCAAACGATGGCCGCGGCGGGGGCGAGCCGCAAGCTGGCGTTGGAAAGCATCGCCGCCGGAATCGATACTTCCTCGCTTGTCGGAGATAGCGACGGCGGCTCCGTTTCGGAAGGGGCGGGCGTCGGCTTCGGCATTCGCGAATTCAAGCCGGGGCAAGTGGAGCGCGGACGCGGGCGAAAGCGGATCGTCCACCTGTTCAACCCTTCGCTGTGCGAGCGCGAGGAAGCGGTGGAAGTCGTGCTGTGGGATTGGAAAAGCCCGATCCAGACGTTGTGCGTCCGGGACGGCGAAGGCCGTGAGACGCCCTACCAGCTTGTCGATAAAGGCCACCATTATTACTGGGGCCACGACTATACGAGACTGCTTCTGTATGCCAAGGCGCCGGCTGGCGGCTACAGCACGTATACGATTGAGGAGGGAGATGGATCTTCGGCTCCGAAAATGCCCGTCGAGCCTTTGGTCGAGCGCGAAGAGCCGCTTGTTCTCGAAAATGAATGCCTGCGGGCGGAATTTCATCCGGTCACCGCCGCCGTCGTCTCGCTGATCGATAAAACAACGGGCGAGGAGCTCGTAGACGCTTCGCGTCCGGCGGGGCTGTTTAGGTTTATCGAGGAAGATCCGGTCAGAGGGATGACCGCTTGGCAAGTAGGCCGTTACCTGGACATTCATTCCTTGCATCAAAGGGTGAAAATCCGCAGGGGAGCAGCGGGAAGCGTCCGGCAATCGCTCCATTACGAACTTTCGTTCGGCCGATCGAAGCTGAACGTAACCGTTTCGCTGGACCGCAGCAGCCGACGCCTCGACTTCGCGACGGAATGCGACTGGCAAGAGGCCGGCAAAGCCGAAACCGCCATACCGCAATTGAATTTTCACTGGCCGCTCGGCTACAAGTGCACGGCTTACCGGTACGATGTGCCATTCGGTACGGTCGAGCGCCAGCCGCTCGAGATGGATGTGCCGGGCAACAGCTGGGCTTTGGGCGTTCGGGGAGAGGCGGAGAAACCGGCGGTCATGATCGTAACGAGCAACAAATACGGATTTCGCGGCACGGACGATTCGCTGGCGGTTTCGCTTATCCGCAGCTCATTCGATCCCGACCCTTATCCCGAACTCGGTAACCATCACCGGACCCGTCTGTCCGTATGTCTAACCGATGATCGGGTAAACGGAGAACTGATCGAGACGGCCAGCCGGCTCAATCATCCGTTGAACGTACTATCCGGTACGCCACATGCCGGCACGAGGCCGCTCGCAGCAGGCTTTATCGAGCTGCTGGAAGGCTCCGTTGCCGTGTCGTCGGTCAAAATGGCAGAAGACGGCGGCCGGGCATGGGTGGTACGCGTTTACGAGACCGAGGGCTTGCCGACGACCGCCAAACTGCGTCTGTTCAGGGCGGCGACGCGGGCGTATTGCGTCGATGCGAACGAGAAGCCCGTAGAGTCTGGTTCTCCAGCCGTTGTGGAGGGGGACACCGTTTCCTTTGCCGTTCCCGCTTATACGTCCGTTGCTATCCTTCTTCAGTTCGACTAGAGAACTCCCGCCAATAGCGGGAGGCCGAACATCCCCCAAAGGGGCCAACCAGAACACTCTGGCTGACCTAATAATACGAAAAGACGACCTTTGCTCGTGAAGCAGAGGTCGTCTTTTTTGAATATGGAGGAGGAACGGGCCTGCGGTCTTGCATTCAGGCCAGCGATTCTTTCGCGGTTTGCTCGGTCAGCTTATAGCCGACGTTGCGGATCGTGACGATATATTCCGGATTGCGGGCATTTTGCTCGATTTTATCGCGGAGATGGCTGATATGAACGTCTACGATGCGCGTGTCCCCGATAAAATGATAGTCCCACACGCCGTGCAGCAGCTGCTGCCGGCTTAGCACTTTGCCGCGGTGCTTGCACAAAAACAGCAGCAGCTCGAATTCCTTCGGGGTCAACTCGATGGCTTTGTCGTTTACCAGCACCTCGCGCTGGTCCGGTTGAATCCGAATCGGCCCGATATGCAGCGTTTCCGGCTCGGCTATCGGGAGAGCGCTTGTCCGGCGCATAACGGCCTGGATTCGCGAGATCAGCTCCTGCGGGCTGAAGGGCTTCGTCATGTAATCGTCGGCGCCATTGTCGAGTCCGGCGATTTTGTCGGACAAGTCCTGGAGGGCCGTCAGCATGACGATCGGCACGAAGTTGTTTTGGTCGCGCAGTCTTTTACATACCTGGATACCGTCCAGCTTGGGCAGCATCAGATCGAGAACGATCAGATCGGGGCGGAATTGCGGAAGCACTTCGAAGACGGCTTCCCCGTCGTATACGCATTGCACCTCATAACCGACCAGCTTCAAATTAAATTCGATCAGCATCGAAATGGATGGCTCGTCATCGACAACCAATATTTTTTTCCTGCTCATGGTCTTCTCCTTTCAAGCGCAATCTTGGCGGGCTTTTCGGGGATTATGCTTCTCATTATGCTTCACGAACATAAAGGGAAGATTAAGCTTTCGTAAAATGGGTGTTAAAATTTTCGGTCGGTTTGTTGTATAATGAGACGGTAGCTTGTACAAAATCAGAGCTAATCTTGCGGTCTGCCTTTGTACTTGAACCATATTACTGCGGGAGAAGGTTTGCTGCTTGGCTTTTCACATCGTACTGGTCGAGCCCGAAATCCCCGCCAACACGGGCAATATCGCCCGCACGTGCGCGGCTACGGGAACGATCCTCCATCTGGTCCGTCCGCTCGGTTTTTCCACGGACGATAAAACGTTAAAGCGCGCCGGACTCGACTATTGGCATTCGGTCGATGTCCGTTACTACGACTCGTTTGACGAGCTTCGCCTGAAGCTGGCAGGCTCCCGTTTTTATTACGCGACGACCAAAGCACGGCGGCTTTATACCGATTTCGCTTACCGGGACGGCGACGTTTTCGTATTCGGTAAAGAAACGAAAGGACTGCCTCCGGAGCTCGTCGAAGCTAACCGCGACACTTGTATCCGTATGCCGATGACAGGGGCGGTCCGTTCCCTCAACTTGTCCAACTCTGCGGCGATTGTGCTGTTCGAAGGCTTGAGGCAAAACGCTTTTCTCGGGTTGACCTGACCCGACATCGGGCCGCCGTAGCGGTTCCCCGCGGGGAGCTCCGGGCGGCTCTTGCGGTTGCTGTTTCAAATCCATATCAAATCGGCATAAAGACCTATATGTAAGCAGGAGTTTGTTTGTTTTCGTCGAATTGGTAATGCTGGAAGTGGAATAAAGGGAAGGAAACCTTCTACTTTCAGCGTAAAAGAGAGGTGAGTCGAGTTGAGACCGGCAGGAGTTGTCAGAAAAGTGGACCAGTTGGGCCGCATCGTGCTGCCCAAATCGCTGCGCAAAAGATACAGAATGAACGAAGGGGATCCCGTGGAAATATTAGTTTCCGGCGATCACATATTGTTGGAGCGGTACCGCCCCAAATGTGTGTTTTGCGGTGACATGAACGGGGTTACGGAATATAGGGAGAAGCACATCTGCGTGAATTGCTTGCGTGAGATGACCGCGCTCTCGCTGTAATCGTTATCATAAAATCCTTAGCGTTTGTCCGAATTGAATTCGTTGCAAGACGCCGGCACTTTGCGTGACTCACGCAGGGGTGCCTTTTTTTTGTGCGCTTAAAGGGGTACGGCGGCAGAAGCGGCAAAAAGCCGCTCCATGCATACACCAGGTATGCAGAAGCGGCGGCGGTTGCCGTCTTATGAGTTGATCGCGCGATTCGTTCGGCGCTTACAAGCCCTTCGTTCTGTCTTCGTTGTACGAAGAGGTGAGAATGGCGGTAACGAACAAAGTGAACACGACCATGACAAGCCAAAAGGTAGAAGAAGCGAAAATGGACATGTCTGGTTACACCTCCCAGATGGAAATACCGTAATAAGCTAAGCCTATTATACCCAAAAGGCCGGGAAAAGAAAACGGCCGAATTGTGAACATTTGCAGCCCGAAGCCCGCTGCAACCGCGCTGGACAGCTATTTATTTGAAAAATAAAAAGTGCGTCGGCAAGGGGCGTAGCCGTCCGTCCGATGGGGTATTGATCGTGCGCCCTTCAAAAACGAGCGAGGTGGAGCCGCCTCCGTCCAGATTGTAGGCGTCGACTACGCGAAGCTTGGCCAGCTTGTCCTGCAGCTCGTCCAGCGTCGCGCCAGAGCCGCCCCGTTCGTCGTATCCGTCGGCGACAACGAAAAGCAGCTGGTTGTTGCCGAAATTGCCGACGATCGTGCGCGGCGCTCGTTTGGGCGAATTCAGCCATTTGGAAGGGATTTGCTGCTTGGCCCCGCCTTTGAGCAAAATCGGCACGAATGTCGCCCCGAAGGACGGGTTCAGCTTGTCCAGATCGGCCTGCCGCGAAAATTTGCCGCCGATCAGCTTGCGGTCCTTGCTAAGGCCCACGAACGCCAAATCCTCGAAGGTCGGCTCGAAGCCGTAGACATACTTCCCGTTCAGCATCGTGGTGCTGAGCGGATACCGTTTGCCGTCGTCCGAGTCGGCGAACCCACCGGCATTGATGCCGGCAATGGCTCCGTACCGGTTTGCCGCGGCCAAGGTCGTTTCCGAGCTGCCGACCTTATCTTTGCCTAACGCCATCTTCATCGCATTATCGGATTTCAGATCGACTTTAAGCGCATACCCTTTATAATTCGGATCGGAAAACTGATAAAGCCGCAAATCGATGTTCCCGGAGGTCACCGTCCGGGTCGGCTTGCCGAACACCGCAGCGATCCGGTTGTCGAAAATAAGCGAAGGACGGGCGGCCTGGGCCGTTGCGAGCTTCAGCATGGAACTCGTATCATTGGCGCTTTGCTCGTACAGTTTGAAAAACTGCTCGATCGTGCTTTTCGTGGCGACGGCGTTGACCTTCGCTTTGTCGAGGCTTTGCTGAACTTGGCCGGCTTCTGCCGACAAGCCGAACGGTTGCAGCGAAGGCGTGAAGCCGAGAAGGGGCATGTCCAGCGTGAAGCCCGCCGTCAGAAGCCAGATAGCCATGCCGATAAACGGAGCCAAGGAAAGCAGGAAGAAGCGGTTTATTTCGCGTGCCGTCATTTGAGCACGTCCAGGTTTTGCTTAAGCTCGTCGAGCTTTTTCTTGACCTCGGCCAATTGGGTGTACAACTGGTTGCTGTTATCGGTCTTGCTGTTGGCGCTGTCTTTCGTGAAAGCCAGCAGCTCGTTAAACGAATCGACCTTTGTTTGCAGGGCGGTCATGTCGGCAGCGAAACTTGTTTTTAATTCCTCCAGCTGCTTCTGGTATTCCGTTTGCATCGCTTGCAACTGCTGCTCGGTCTGGGCGGCCAGTTGGGCGCTTAGCTGCGTTCTCAAGTGCGCGGTATACAGCATCGTCCCCATGACGCCGGTGGCGATCAACAGAAACCAGCTGGTGAAAAACAACAGGTACGATTTTTTGGACGTAGCCTTTTTGGCCGGTTTGACGCTGCGCGCCGCCACGACAGCCGGACTGGCGTTTGCTTCCATTTGCGTGCTCAAGGGTTCACCTCTGCTTCTTCATTGCGGAAAATATATCTAATTGGACGAATGTTTCGGCAAAATGTTTCAAGATTCCCGCAAAAATTTAAATTATGTATAAAGACGACAAGACGTCTCCTCATATTTTAACAATTGTCGCCCTTTTTCGCCAGAGAGGTTTTCCTCCTGTTTATTGTCGATACGATTGGGTCGGAACGGGAATACTGAAACAAACGGCTAAGACGAAGGAGAGCAAAGCATGTCGACGGTATACGACTGTGCAATCGTAGGCGGAGGGGTAGCCGGCTTGCAAGCAGCCATCCAGATGGGCAGATACGGGCGTTCCACACTCGTGGTCGACAAAGGGGATGGCCGCTCGACCGTATGCCGCCTCTACCGCAATATATTAGGTTGGCCGGACGGCATATCCGGTCAGGAGCTGCGCAGGCTGGGAAGGGAGCAGGCGGAGCGGACGGGCGTCCGGTTCGTGCAGGACGGGATCGCGGAGGCTGGAAGCGGGGAAGGCTTGTTTTGGCTAAAAGGGCAGGAAGACGTGTACCAAGCCAAAACCGTACTCCTAGCCACCGGCATAGTCGATCGCTACCCTCCATTGCCCGGGCTCGAGCCGTGTCTCGGCAAAACGGTATACGTGTGCCCGGATTGCGACGGGTACGAGATCCAAAACCGGCGTACTGTCATTATGGGCTCCGGCGATAGCGGAGCGCAGATGGCCCTGATTCTTTCTGAGCGAACGGATAAGCTTCTTTACGTCAATCATGAGGGAAAGGACGTTGCCGGGGAAGTGTCGCAGCAGTTGTCCGTCAAAGGGATTACTGTCTTAATTGAACCAATTGAGCGAGTGGTGCAAGAAGAGGATGGCTCCACATTTCACGGCGTCGTTCTGGCAAACGGCCGTCTTGTGGAAGCGGAACGGGGGTTTATCGCGTTCGGGGGCAATGAAGTTCGTTCGGCGCTGGCAGGCCAACTGGGTGCGGAGCGGCATGAAAACGGCCATATTATGACCGATTCCCGCTCGAAAATGACATCCGTCCCGAACGTCTGGGCGGCTGGCGATATTGGCGTTCATGCGGAGCAGGTGACGATTGCGATGGGCGAAGGGAGCCAGGCTGCCATATGGATGCATAAAGCTTTGCGGCAAATGGACCAGTCGGCGTACGCCCCATGATCGTGTTCCATAGGATCGGACAACTCTAGCTTTACGTAAAAGAGCCTCCGATTCCACCCGATTGAGGTGGAGCCGGAGGCTCTTTATTCATGCGTAACAAATGCTTTAGCGGAGCGTCGAAGCATCTGAACAGAAACTCGAGATAACCTCGCGATGTCTCGCCTAAGCGTTAAACCGTTTTTTGCGGAACCGGAGTACAACGCCGGCGGCGATAAGGAGAGCTCCCACCCATGGAGCGATCGGCAGTGATTCACCAGTTTCTGGGAGAATCGCAACGCCTGCTTCCCGGGAGAGTTGCGCCGCTCTCGTCTTCTCGTCCGAATCGTTTTGCGTAAGTCCGTTTCCGTACTTATCGGTTAAGGAATCTTCCTGGTCCTGACCGGATTGAGCGGCCGGGTTATTTCCGTCCGGCTGGCCGGATTCGGCACTGCCCGTTTCGGCATTGCCGGATTCGGAGTTACCCGTACCCGGATTGCCCGTGCTCGGATTACCTGTGCTCGGGTTGCTCGTGCTTGGATTACCCGTGCCCGGATTGCCTGTGCCCGGATTGCCCGTGCCTGGGTTACCCGTGCCCGGATTGCCCGTGCCTGGGTTACCCGTGCCCGGATTGCCCGTACCCGGATTGCCCGTGCCTGGGTTGCCAGTGCCCGGATTACCCGTGCCCGGATTGTCCGTGCCTGGGTTACCCGTACCCGGATTGCCCGTGCCAGGGTTGCCGGTGCCTGGGTTGTCCGTTCCATTCGGCTTCAGTCCGGCATCGATGGTCAGATTCGTTTCACCTGGGGCGAGCGTAATCAGACTGGTTTTGCCGTCAGCTTGAGCGTCCGAGTCGATGGTCTTGTCGGAGCCTGCCCCTTTCAGCGTAAAGGTGTAGCCGTCAGGCAAGCTGAATTCGACCTGGTACTGTCCGGCAATCAAGTTATCGAATAAATAATAGCCCGGTTTGCCATAGACAGTAGAGGTGACGGTGGAACCAAGCAGATCACCGTTCGCCTTGTACAGTTTGACGGTAACGCCGTTTAATCCGGTATTGCCGTCATTCTGAATACCGTCTCCGTTCGTATCGATCCACACGTAGTCACCGATCGCTCCCAGCAAAGGAGGAACGGGAATCGGCTTCAGTCCGGCATCGATGGTCAGATTCGTCTCGCCCTGAGCGAGCGTGATAAGATCCGTCCAGCCATTCGGATTGACGTCGGAATCGGCGGCCCTGTTGTCCCCCACGCCTTTTGCGGTGAACGTGTAACCGCTAGGCAGGTCGAACGCTACCCGGTATTGCCCCGCATCCAGATTATTGAAGCGGTAATAGCCAGGTGTGCCGTAAACGTTGGCGGTGACGGTAGTGGCGAGCAGGTTGCCCGCTGCGCTGTACAGTCTGACCGTAATACCATCCATGCCGGTATTGCCGTCATTCTGAACGCCGTCGCCGTTCGTGTCCACCCATACGTAGTCGCCGATCGAGCTGATCGCCGGAGGAATCGGAACCAGCACCAGACCGGCATCGATGGTCAGGTTCGTCTCGCCTTGGGCAAGGGTAATCAGATCGGTCTGTCCGTCCGGATTGACATCGGAGTCGGCGGCAGGATTACTGCCCGTCCCCTTCGTCGTGAACATGTAGCCGTCCGGCAGCACGAACTCGATCTTGTATTTCCCTGCGTTCAGGTTATCGAACTGGTAATGCCCGTACACGGACGAATATACCGATTGGTACACCGAACTCGTGACAGTGGAGGACAACAATTGTCCGAATTCGTTGTACAGCTTGACCGTGATGCCGTTCAAGCCGGTATTGCCGTCATTCTGGATGCCGTCGCCGTTGGCGTCGAACCATACCAGATCACCCAGTGCGCCCGGCAAAGGCAGAAGACCGGCATCGATTGTCAAGTCCGATTCGCCCTGCGCCAACGTAATCCAGTCCGTGGTGCCGTCGGCAGTGGCGTCGGAGTCAAGCCTTCTGTCCGAACCCGCTTGTAACGGAGAAAATGCGTAACCCGACGGAAGCGTAAATTTCACCTTATACGTGCCGGCATTCAAACCGGTGAATAAGTAGGAGCCCGCTTTACCGTCGATCTCCCGCGTAGTCGTCGTAGTCAGCAGCGCGCCGGAATCGTTATACAGCGATACCGTTACGCCGTTCAGACCGACTTCTCCGTTATTCTGGATACCGTCTTTATTCGTGTCTATCCAGACGAAATCGCCGATCATGCCCTTGGCCAAAACCAAACCGGCATCAATCGTCTGGTTCGATTCGCCCCGGCCCAGTTGGATTGCATCCGTTTTACCGGTGCTGGTATCCGCATTGGAGTCCAGATCGGACGCACTGTTGATTCCTTTCACCGTAAACAGATAAGTGTTGGGCAGCTCGAACTGAACGAAGTACGTTCCTGTAAACAGGTTGTCGAACTGGTAGTAGCCGTCGCCGTAAGTGGCGTCCGTTACCGTGGCGGTCGTGCGCAGCAAGTTGCCGCTTGCATCCAGCAGCTTCACGGTTACGCCGTTCTTGCCTGTCTCGCCTGGGTCCTGCAGTCCGTTCTCGTTGCTGTCGAACCAGACGCGATTGCCGATGCTGGACTTGGCTTCGATCAGCCCTGCATCCACGTTCATGTTCGATTCCGCATGTCCGAGAACGATCGGATCGGTTGTACCGTCAGGCTTGGCGTCGGAGTCATCCCCTGCAGTACCGGGGCTGGCCGCCGAACCTTTCGTCGTGAAGCGGAACGTTGCGTTGTTCGGCAAGACGAATTGTACCTTGTACGTGTCCGACCACAGATTATCGAACAAATAGTTGCCGTTCGTGTCTGTCGTCGTCGTGGCAAGCACCGTATTGCTGCTATCGAGCAGCTTGACGGTTACGCCGGCTTTCCCCGGTTCGCCTGCATCCTGCACGCCATTCTCATTCACATCGATCCAGACGCGGTCGCCGAGGCTGGATTTTGGCTCGACCAGTCCTGCGTCGATCGTTTGATTCGAATCTCCGTTGGCGGTAAGGGTCACTTGAGCGGTCAACCCGGTTGAATCGGCGTTGGAGTCGCTGTCGGATGCGGCGTCAGAGCCTTTCTTCGTAAAGCGGTAACCGCTCGGCAAGTCGAACTTGACGCTGTACGTGTCCGGAAACAGGTTAGCGAACTGGTAGTAACCATCGCCGTAAATGGAATCGGTCACGGTCGTCGTCGTGGCGATAACGTTGCCGGAGACATTCAGCAGCTTGACCGTTACGCCGTTCTTGCCCGGTTCGCCCGCATCCTGCACGCCGTCGCCGTTGTCGTCGATCCAGACGCGGTTGCCAATGCTGGACCGGCCCACGATTAAGCCGGCGTCGACGTTCGAGTTGGCTTCGGCATGTTCAAGTACGATCGGATCGGTAATGCCATCCGGATCCGCATCGGAATCATCCCCTGCAATACCGGGGCCGGCGGCCGTACCTTTTTTCGTGAAGCGGAACGTAGCGTCCGGCAGGACGAATTTCACCTTGTACGTGCCGGGCCACAGCTGATCGAACAAAAAATTGCCGTTTGTATCCGTCGTCTTCGAAGCAAGCTCGTTACCGCTGCTATCGAGCAGCTTGACGGTTACGCCAGATTTGCCGAGTTCACCGGCATCCTGAATGCCATTGTCGTTGGCATCCATCCAGACGCGATCCCCGATGCTGGCCTTCGGTTGAACCAGTCCGGCGTCAATCGTTGGAATCGATTGGCCGTTGTACGTAAGGGTCACTTGCTCCGTCCGTCCGGTGGCGGGATCGGCATTGGAATCCGTATCGGACGCCGGATCGGTGCCCTTCTGCGTAAACCGGTAACCGCCGCCGCTCGGCAAGTCGAACTGGACGCTATACGTGTCCGGCCAGAGATTGTCGAACAGGTAGTAGCCGTCGCCGTAAATGGAATCGGTCACGGTCGTCTTCGTGGCGATAACAGTGCCGGAGGCATTCAGCAGCTTGACCGTTACGCCGTTCTTGCCCGGTTCGCCCGCATCCTGCACGCCGTCGCCGTTGTCGTCGATCCAGACGCGGTTGCCGATGCTCGAGCGGGCTTGGATCACGCCGGCATCAATGTTTGGATTCGACTCGGCGTGTCCGAGTGTAATCGCATCGGTGATGCCCGTTGTCGGTTCAGCATCGGAATCGGTGGCAGGCGTAGCAGTGCTTGCGCCTTTGACCGTAAACTTGTGCTTGTCGTTCGGCAGGATGAACTTCACCCTGTACGTGCCCGGCCAAAGCTTGTCGAACAAGTAATTGCCGTTGGTGTCCGTCGTCTTTGTGGCAAGCTCGTTATTGCTGCTATCGAGCAGCTTGACGGTTACGCCGGCTAAGCCGACTTCGCCGGCATCCTGCACGCCGTTCTCGTTGAAGTCGATCCAGACGCGGTCGCCCAAGCTGGCCTTCGGTTCGACCAGTCCGGCGTCAATCGTCGGATTCGAATCCCCATTGTTCGCAAGGATCACTTGCTCCGTCCGTCCGGTGGCGGGATCGGCATTGGAGTCCGTATCGGACGCCGGATCGGTGCCCTTCTGCGTAAACCGGTAGCCGCCGCCGGCAGGCAAGTCGAACTGGACGCTATACGTGTCCGGCCAGAGATTGTCGAACAGGTAGTAGCCGTCGCCGTAAATGGAATCGGTCACGGTCGTCTTCGTAGCGATAACAGTGCCGGAGGCATTCAGCAGCTTGACCGTTACGCCGTTCTTGCCCGGTTCGCCTGTATCCTGCACGCCGTTCGCGTTATCGTCGATCCAGACGCGGTTGCCGATGCTCGAGCGGGCTTGGATCACGCCGGCATCAATGTCCGTTCTGGACTGGCCATGTCCGAGCGTAATCGCATCGGTGATGCCGTTTGTCGGTTCGGCATCGGAATCGGTGGCAGGCGTAGCAGAGCTTGCGCCTTTGACCGTAAACTTGTGCTTGTCGTTCGGCAGGATGAACTTCACCTTGTACGTGCCCGGCCAAAGCTTGTCGAACAAGTAATTGCCGTTGGTGTCCGTCGTCTTTGTGGCAAGCTCATTATTGCTGCTATCGAGCAGCTTGACGGTTACGCCGGCTAAGCCGACTTCGCCGGCATCCTGCACGCCGTTCTCGTTGAAGTCGATCCAGACGCGGTCGCCCAAGCTGGCCTTCGGTTCGACCAGTCCGGCGTCAATCGTCGGATTCGAATCCCCGTTGTTCGCAAGGGTCACTTGCTCCGTCCGTCCGGTGGCGGGATTGGCATTGGAATCCGTATCGGACGCCGGATCGGAGCCATTCTGCGTAAACCGGTAGCCGCCGCCGGCAGGCAAGTCGAACTGGACACTGTACGTGCCCGGCCACAGCTTGTCGAACAAGTAGTAGCCGTCGCCGTAAATGGAATCGTTCACGGTCGTCGTATTGGCGATAGCGGTGCCGGAGGCATTCAGCAGCTTGACCGTTATGCCGTTTTTGCCCGGTTCGCCCGCATCCTGCACGCCGTTCGCGTTATCATCGATCCAGACGCGGTTGCCGATGCTCGAGCGGGCTTGGATCACGCCGGCGTCAATCTTCATGTTCGATTCCCCATGGGCCAGCTCGATCGAGTCGGTTTTGCCGGTTGCCGTGTTAGCGTCGGAATCGGTGGCAGGCGTAGCTGTGCTTGCGCCTTTGACCGTAAACTTGTGCTTGCCGTCCGGCAGGACGAACTGCACCTTGTACGTGCCGGCCCACAGCTTATCGAACAAGTAGTTGCCGTTCGTGTCCGTTGTCTTCGTCGCCAGCACGTTGTCGCTGGCGTCTAACAGTCTGACGGTTACGTTCGCCAAATCGGGCTCGCCCGCATCCTGTACGCCGTTTTCGTTGAAGTCGATCCAGACGCGGTCGCCCAAGCTGGCTCTAGGCTCGATCAAGCCCGCGTCGATCGTCATATTCGCTTCGTCTTTCGCGAGTGTGATCGTGGCCGTCTTGCCGGTCGTTACGTCTGCATCGGAATCCTTGGTGCGGTCGGGGCCTTCCTTGTACTTGGTGAAACGGAAATCGCCAGTCGGCTTTTCAAACAGAACGGTGTAGTCTCCGGCGGTCAAATAAGGGAACAAGTATTGACCGTTGGTATCCGTCGTCGTCGTGCCGATCAAAAATCCGTTCTTGTCGTAAAGCTTGACGACAACTCCGCTTTTGCCGGGTTCTCCGGCATCCTGTAAGCCGTTGCCGTTATCGTCGAGCCAAACTGTATCCCCGATTTTGCCCTTCGGGGCGATCAGACCGCCATCGATGTCGTAATTTTTCGCACCGGCGGCAAGTGGTATTGCAGCAGTCCATCCTGTAGTCGGATCGGCGTCGGAGCCGGTTGCGCCCGTTCCTGCGGAAGCAATCGTCCAGCCGTCATAGCCGTCCGGCGTAATGAACCTCACCTTGTAGTTGCCGGGAACCAGATTGGGGAACAAGTAGTAGCCCGGTTGCCCCGTCTGATTGTTGCTTGTAATCGTCGTTTGAAGCGGCGTCGTCAGGTTGGCTTCATCATACAGCTCCACTTGAACCCCGTTGACGCCATGCTCCGGACCTTCGTTCTGCGTTCCATCGCCGTCGACGTCCCGCCATACGTAGTTGCCGATCTCCGCAAGCGTGCTTGTATTCACGACAACGCCGACTTTGAGCGGCTCGGTCGTCAGCAGCATCGTATTGGTGTCGGCCCGTTTGGCGGTGAAGCCGAAGGATGCCCAAGCGTTCTGGTTAGGCGGCGCGTCTATCGGGGCGCGCATGACCCAGTTTAGCTCCAGCTCCTGACCCGGCTGGATCACGTAGCTGTCGTCGAACTCGAACTTGACTCCCGTAACGAGCGTCAGATCGGCGGGTGGCTCGGTCGACCAGTGGCCGTCGCTCATCGACACCGACGGATCGGTGCTGTAGCTGATCTTGACCTTGGCGGCGAGCGCCGGATCGGGGATCGTTATTTTGCCGGTCAGCGAAGGACTCCATTTGCTGTCGCGCTGCGACTTGTCGACCACGCCCGTATCGCCTATCCGCGGAAGCGCGTCGACGATCAGCAATCCTTTGGTCGGGATGTTGCCGACGTTCGTAATTTGCAGCTTGTACTTGACGTTTCCGCCCGGCGTCGTTTTGCCGATGTCCGGGTATTTGCTCCACGCTCCGTTATCCAAATCGCCTTGTACCCATTTGACGGATACGAGACGGGCGACGGAGTTGATGTAGACGAAGCTGGAGTTGTACAAGTACCACTTGTTGTTTTTAAACAGCTTTTGTGTGAAGTCGGCATTGTTCAAATAGACGTGCTTATCCGAACTGACCTCGGCCACGTTCTCGATATTCCCGGTAGACGTACCCGGTTTGACGACTGCCTCCAGCTCCAGCTCGATTTTCTTGTCGATGCCGATAGTGGCGGGAAGAGTGTCGTCCCATTTCCAGGTAATTAGCGTCCGATTCGGATCGGTGTCGGGCACGGCAGTAATGGTGGGGGCCGCGATCGTCAGACCGCCTTTGTCGGCCACTTTGGCGCTTCCCGCCACGTACTGCAGCGATGCGGGCAGCAGGTCGGTAACGACCGGATTTTGCAGCGCTGCGCTGCTGTAGCTCGAGTTGGAAATGGAAATCCGGTACTTGATCGTATCGCCCGGCGAGAAGTTCGTGCCGTTAACCGACGATTTCTTCACCTCGACGAGCGGACGGCTTTGTACGATACGGACATCCGCGGACTTGGTATCCGTCTTCGTCTGCCCCTCAAACTCGTACTTCAGCACGGCTGAATTCGTGACGAGTGTGCCGGGCTGAACCGGTGCGTTGAAGGCCGGGTCCGATTTGTAGCGCAGCTCGATCGGGGCCTGCTGGTCAAAATCGATCGGCACTTCCCCGAAGATCAGCTTGACGCCTTTCACGTTCGCTCCGGAGACCGGAGCGTCGGCCGTTTTCAGCGTCGTCTTCGTACTTGCGCTCACCGTATCCCAGTCCGTCCAGTCGCTTTCCGCTGGGTTCGCGTTCAGCGTATATTGGACCTTGTAGGATGGAATGCCGCTGAATGCGGGTGTCTCGATCTGTACCAGCTCGAGATGGGGCGGGGTCATGTCGACAACCTCGTATTTCTGCAGGTTGACGTTGGCCCGGCTGTACAAGCCCCCGATATAAAAATTGACTTCCTGCCCCGGCGATATTTCCTTCTGGGCTTGATGTACCCATTTGTCGAAACGGGTGCCGTCATTCTGCGGTATCGTTGTAAATCCGTGCGTCACTTCTGCATGACGCGCTACCGCCGCTTCGCCGAGCGCTGTGTAGCTGGCGTCGGCTTTGTTTGTGACCGTGCCGGTGATGGTGCTCGGGTATTTGACCTTGACCCAAAAATCCACGGTCGAAGGAGAGTTCTCGCCCAGCGTTCCCAAGTTCCAGGTCACAAGCTGGCCATAAACCGCCGGGGTTACGCCCGATGTCGAACGGGTTCCCAGCAATACTGCGCCGTCCGGCAGAAGGTCGGTTACGACCACGTCGGAGAGGCTCAACTTGCCGTAGGAGCCGGAGCCTGTATCCTTGAAGGTCAGCTTGTATTCGACCTCGCTGCCAGCCATGGGATCGACGGCTTCCACCGGACGCGAACGGTCCTTGGACAGTTCCCAGGAGGCTGCAGCCCGCGCCTTCACCGCTACGTCATTGGACTGCACGCTGCCCTGGTCGCTGCGAAACTCGCTCCTGGTGGTGGCCGTTCTGTCGTTCGGTGTCGTATAATTGCCGAAATAAGCGTTGACTTGAAGCGTTCCGGTCGTACCGGCCGAAAGGGTTCCTGAAAAATTGAAAATAACGGAGTGGGTAGCCGAGTCATACGAGCTGAACGTATCCGCGCTGTCGATGGACGAATCGAATTTGATCTCGTTCGGCAGCGGCAGGGCGATAAGTGCGTTCGAATACTGCTGAGTCGTGCTGGATACGCTGTAATCGATCTCGTATGTAAAACGTTTCCCGGAGTCCACGACCGTTTCGGTACTTCGCATGGCGAGCTGGATTCCGGCCGTTGTTCCGGCGTCCGCCCCTGCCGGGGTTGGCAGCAGCACGTTCAGGAAAAGTACCAGAGCCCAGACTGCCGCTTGAATCCGTTTAAGCCTTTGCATGCTTGTATTCTCCTTATCTTTCCGGCTGTGCAGTTTTCTATAATAATCAATTCCTTCGCTTCGCTCCCGAAAGTCCTCTAGGTGTCGTATGTTCGGGAATACGCCGTCCGTACTGCACACGGAATGCGACGCAGCCGATTAGGCACGATGAGCGAGCCGTTCATTCCCCCTTTTCGCTTGTCCAAAGTCAGGTCGGTTGACCGTGTTTCTGCTTTGTACGAGCCGTCTATGCCCGAACGAAGTACGTGCCGGAACCGATAAAATTGTCGAATCGGTTGCGCTGTTCTGACAGCGAATCATTTAATCAGAACGCACTGTACAAATTCTGAACAATTCCTTTTTTTCGGGAAAAATGTCCCCGCCGCGTATCCGGTAAGCAAATGTTCAAAAAATGTTCAGTCGTTGGCGGTACGATACGGATATCCCGCCTTTCAGGAAGGCAGAGGGGGTGCAATCGTGATCGGCGAAAAAAGGAACCGCTACCGAATGGCGGACGCCCCCGGTTTCCGGACGACCGGAGCGGGGGGAGATACCAAAAAACAAATCCATACGAGCTCTGCGCGCAACGAAGCGCATATTCTCATTGTCGATAGCCTCGATGACAGGTCGGTGCCGGAAAGCTTGCTTGCGCTTGAAAACGTGCGCATCAGTACGGCGTCCCGGGGGGAGGAAGCGCTCCGCCTGCTGGCCCGTATCGGGAAGCCGGATCTGGTCGTGCTGGAGCTTGCTCTGCCCGATCTGTCCGGAGCCGAGCTGTGCCGCCGCATACGCGAGCGCTGTGCACTGTACGAGCTGCCGGTTCTGGTGCTCGCCGAGGGCGGATGCGACGAAGATATGGCCGAGGCGCTCTCCGCCGGGGCAAACGATTTTCTGGCCAGGCCGGTTCAAGCATCGGAGCTGCGCGTGCGCGCGGCGACTCTGCTTGCGATGGGGGCCGCCGTGCGGGAAAGGGTCAAGATCGAATCGTCTTTGCTGCGCTCGCAGATCAAGCCGCAGTTTTTGTTTAATGCGCTTAATTCGATCATGGCGCTCAGCGAGGAGTCGCCCGAGCAGATGCGGCTTTTGCTGATGGAATTTTCTCGCTATATGCGGGAGAGCTTTCGTTATGAAGGGCTGTCCCAGGTCGTGGCATTCGAGCGGGAGCTGCAATTGATCCGTTCTTACTTGTATATTGAACGAACGCGGTTCGGCGAGCGGTTGCGGGCGACGATCAAGGTACAGGAAGGTCTCGCCTTTTACTTGCCTCCGTTGACGATCCAGCCCATCGTGGAAAATGCGATTCGTCACGGGCTGATGAAGCGAAAGACGGGAGGCCGGCTGTCGATAGCCGTCTCGCTGGAAGAGGGCTTCTACGTCATCCGCATTCGCGACGATGGGGTGGGCATCGAGAATACGATGCTCAAGGAGCTGCAGGCCGATTGCGGACCCATGTCCGGAAAAGGCATTTCGATTGCAAACGCCAGGCTGATGCGTCAATATGGAACAAGACTGGATATCGAGAGCGAGCCGGGCAGAGGGACGAACGTTACGGTCAAGCTGCCGGCTGCCATCGCGGACAGTCCCGAGCTGGCCGAGACCGAAACCGGGGATACTAAGGGTTACAGTTCGCGCATGTATGTGGAGCAGGGGTTCTCCTGGCCTTTATGACCGAGGTGCCTGATAGAGGGCGGCAGAGTCGGGACAAGCGGCATTTATGGAAGAGGTGAGCGACAGTTGAAGGCGATATTGGTAGACGATGAAATGCTGGCCTTGCGATACTTGGAGAAGAAGCTGGTCGTCAACGGGCAGATAGAGGTGATCGGAAAATATTTGGACGTGGAGGAAGCGCTGGAGGCCGTAACGGAACTATCCCCTGACGTGATCTTTCTCGACATCGATATGCCCGGGCTGAGCGGGATCGAGGCGGCGGAGCTATTGGCCGAGAAAGCCCCGGCTACGAGCGTCGTGTTTATTACGGCTTACGAAGAATATGCGCTGAAGGCGTTCGAATTGAATGCGGTCGACTATTTGCTAAAGCCGGTCGAAGACGAGCGTCTGTCTCGTACGGTGCTGCGGCTGTCGAGCCGTATGCAGAGCCGCATGCAGAGCAAGCAGGAGACGGAGGAAAACCGCCCGGCGATGCTGCGTTGTTTTCAGATTATGGAGTTCGATTTGGACAAGCCCGAAGCGATCCCGTGGCGCACGACGAAGGCGCAGGAGCTGTTCGCTTACTTGGTCCATTACCGCGATTCCCTGGTGCGCAAAGACGTGCTGCTGGAACTGCTTTGGCCGGAGGTCGATGTGAAGCGGGGCAATACGCAGCTGTATACGGCGGTGTATCAAATCCGCAAAACGATGGATGCGCTCGGCATCGATATCCGGATCGTCAGCTTCGAGAAGGGGTATCGGCTGGAGCTGAACGGGATGAAGCTCGACGTGGAGGAATGGGAACGCGGCGTCATGCAGGAGAAGGAAATCCGGCCGGACAATCTGGACAGGCATTACCGTCTGCTCGATTTGTACCGCGGCGATTATTTTGCCGAATACGATTATTTGTGGGCCGAAAGCGAGCGGGAGCGACTAAAGACGATCTGGTTGCGTCATGCGTTGGCTGTAGCCGAATGGCTGGATGGCGAAGAGCGGCGGACGGAGGCGGTCTCGCTGTATTACCGCATCGTACGGATGTTCCCGTATTCCGAGCAGGTTTACTTCGCGTTGATGCAGCAATACGACAAGCTCGGCGAGTGGACGTCGGTAGATAAATGGTATGCGGAGCTGGAGCACATCTTGCAGACGGAATTCGGCGCCGACGTTTCGGAGACGATCCGGACGTGGTACGATGGCCGAAAGCCGGGCAAACGCACCGTATAACGAACGGCATGAGGCAGGGCTGAGCGGAAGGGAGCGGACCGGAGCGCCGGGAAAGCACGGCAGGGGCGTGGTCTGTTTGCCCCGTGGAAAGCTTCGACACGCGGATGCGGCGACGGAGCGCCCGTTGCAGGTTGCGCGCGGGTGCGGAACGCTGCGATAATGTTCTTTGCGGCATTAACTCTCGTCAGAGCGCCTTCCCGCCGCGGAATAATGCTCTTTCGAGCAAAAACGCGGGCCGGTTGGCCGGAGATAGGCCGAAGCGGGCCTCTTCCGTGCGAGTTAATGTTCTTTATAGCATTAACTCTCGGCAGAGTGCCCTCCAGCCGCGGAATAGTGCTCTTTCGAGCATAAACGCGGGCCAGTTGGTCGGAGAAAGGCCGAAGCGGGTCTCTTCCGTGAGAGTTAATGCTCTTTATAGCATTAACTCTCGTCAGAGCGCCTCCCAGCCGCGGAATAATGCTCTTTCGAGCATAAACGCGGGCCAGTTGGCCGGAGAGAGGTCGATCCGGGACTCTTCTGTGCGAGTTAATGTTCTTTATAGCATTAACTCTCGGCAGAGCGCCCTCCAGCCGCGGAATAATGCTCTTTCGAGCATAAACGCGGGCCAGTCGGCTGGAGAAAGGCCGATCCGGGCCTCTTCCGTGCGAGTTAATGTTCTTTATAGCATTAACTCTCGGCAGAGCGCCTTCCGGCCGCGGAATAATGCTCTTTCGAGCATAAACGCGGGCCAGTTGGCCGGAGAGAGGTCGATCCGGGACTCTTCTGTGCGAGTTAATGTTCTTTATAGCATTAACTCTCGTTAGAGCGCCTTCCGGCCGCGGAATAATACTCTTTCGAGCATAAACGCGGGCCAGTCGGCGGCAAAGCAGCCGATTCGCGTCTTTTCACTACTTGGTTGGTGCAGAGTGAAGACTCGGCTGGCACAGAGTGAAAAGCTGCCTTCAGCACAGAAAGCCGCGACGCGAATACGGCGGTGGAGACCGTACGTGGCTGGCTGGATGCAAATGTGCCCCCTTATATGCAAGACGATTCCCCGGCACAACGGAAGCGGGAATGGAAGCGTCTAGCATATAAGGGGGACTTGTTTATTTCAGCTTCTTTTTGAAGGTGTCCATGCTTTCCTTGCCCCCGACGAAGAGGCGCTTCAGCAGAAGTGGATGCTGTGTGGGCTCGGTACGGCCCTGATCGATCGTAAAGGCGAACCGTACCCCGTGTTCCTCCAGCAGTTTGAGCGTATCTTTGTTGCGCATGCCGTATGGGTAGCAGAAAACTTCAGTGTCGACACCCATCTGCTCCTTCACGAGCCGGATCGATTCGGCGATCTCGGAGCGCTGCTCCTCGGCCGTCAATTTGTGCAAGTACGGATGCGTCATGCCATGAGGCTGAATGTCCCATCCGGCGTCGCGCAGCGCCCGAAGCTGTTCCCAATCGGCAAAGTAGCCATCCTGCCCGACCATACCGGGGGAGACGAACAGAGTGGCCGTAAAGCCGTATTTTTGCAAAATGGGCAGCGCCTCGGTGTAATTGTCCGTGTAGCCGTCGTCGAACGTAAGCAGTACCGGCTTGGCAGGAACGTTTGCGGCGCCGTCCCAGATGCCGATAAACTGCCGGAGCGTAAGGGCTGTATAGCCTTGGTCCGCCAAATAGGCCATCTGTTCGTCCAGTTTGCGCGGATCGAGCACCGCATTATTGTCGGGCTCCACGCCGATGCTGTGATAATTGAGCACCGGAATCGAAAATTTGGCCCGCTGGGGCTTAACCGGAGCGGTAGGCTGCGTCGCCGCCGAGCCTTGCACCCCATTGACAGGGGTAGTCGCCGATCCATGCGCCCCATCAATAGGAGTGGCCGCCGATCCATGCACCGCATTACCAGATGTAGCCGCCGATCCATGCGCCCCATCAATAGGAGTGGCCGCCGATCCATGCGCCGCATTACCAGATGTAGCCGCCGATCCATGCGCCCCATCAATAGGAGTGGCCGCCGATCCATGCGCCGCATTACCAGATGTAGCCGCCGATCCATGCGCCGCATTACCAGATGTAGCCGCCGATCCATGCGCCGCATTATCAGACGTGGCCGCCGAGCCATACACCACATTACCAGACGTGGCCGCCGAGCCATACACCACATTACCAGACGTGGCCGCCGAGCCATACACCACATTACCAAACGTAGTCGCCGAGCCGTACGCCGCATTACCAGACGTAGCGGCCGACCCGTTCGCCCCATTGACAGAAGCCTCCGCAGAGGATGGGTTTCCGTCGTGGGGAGCCGCGTTTGCCGAGCCGTAGCCGCCGTAAGTAATGTTATCGCTTTCAGATGGAGCGATACCGACAGGTTGCGAGGCTGCCCGGCCGTACCCCGAGCCCGCGCCTGCACCGGATTGAACGTTCGTCATCGCTTCTGCCTCCATACCCGGCTCTTTAGCGGGCGCAAGCCGGTTGGCGTCCGCGCCGGCACCCGGTCGGTGCTGCTCCCGCGACGGATCGCCGCCCGCGGAGAGCGGCTTATCGCCGTCGGCTCCCGGGGAACGAAGCGTCTGCCCGTGCTCCGGCGCAACGGAAAACCGTTCCCGCTCCTCGGCGACGCATCCCGCGCTAAACAGGGCTGCCGCAGCCAATAAAGGTGCGACACATTCGCGCAGCTTCAGTTTGTTTTTGCTAACGATACCGACCATATTCCCACCCCGCAAAAGGACTTATGTAATGTGCTACGTTCTTCTATCCATCTTATCCTACGGGTTGTCCGAACATTCCTCTTTGCCGCCGAACTTTGTCTGCCAAACGTGGCTGTATTGCTCCAGCGCCTGCTCCCCGAGAGAGGTCAGCCGGTAAATGCCGCGGTTTTCCCGCTCGAACCAGCGATAGTAGTTTTTTTGCAGCAGCAGCGCCGCCTTCGCGTTGCCGGTCAGTTCCCTGATCCGTTTAGGCGACAAGCAGCCGTGTCTTTGCAGCATGATGGCCACGTCAAGCGCTTTTT
The DNA here is from genome assembly GCF_039536325.1 of Paenibacillus hodogayensis. Classification (NCBI taxonomy): domain Bacteria; kingdom Bacillati; phylum Bacillota; class Bacilli; order Caryophanales; family Paenibacillaceae; genus Paenibacillus; species Paenibacillus hodogayensis. Next base: position 244,129 of record NZ_BAAAYO010000002.1, on the reverse strand, counting down.
CCCGATAGGCGGTCACGAGCTTGCGCTGCGTGCTCCCCCCGACGTTGTAATCGCCGCTCCGCTCGCGGAATTCGTGGATGAGCCGTGTCGTCTTCAGCTTGCTCTTCCTCGGCGTATACGGCTCGGGCTCGCAGACGACCTGGACCGCTGGCCTGCGCTTCGATTTATAGAAGCGGACCGTCATCAGGCCGAGCCCAAGACAGCGGCACAGCCGGGACACCTCCGACCATTTCAGGCCATGTGGTGCCCGACCGCTCTCCGGCAGCTCCACGGCTACGTATACCCGGTCGGTCTGCGCCAGCCGGTCGATGCCCTGCACGAGCAAGGGCACGTTCAGCGTTTTCTTCAGCTCCACGATGACGGGGGGCTCGTCGCCGCGCAGGGCGACCAGATCGCAGTGGCGCACTTCGCCGCGCACCTCGAAGCCGAGCGACTCCATATAGCGTTTGACCGGCTCATACAGCTCGGTTTCGTTCCGGATGGCCACTTTCGCCCCCTCCTTGCAGTCAAGATCTTGATGTCGGCTTGCCGTTTGTTCGATTATATCATACGTAAGCCGCCGGGTTTGTCGGAGCGTGCCGCTTTCATCGTTTTTTCAACGATTTTGCAGAGCGGAAGCGAAAATTTTCCGGCAATTAATGGCGGGCTGGCGCATAGGTATTTAATACGCTTCAAAGTCGAGTATATCAAGGCGCATCGGAAGAGGGAGTTTGCTAGTCGGAAGGGCGACGTCTTGACGGGTGGAGATGAAAGGAGGTTACCATGGATATTTTCAAACGAATTTCAGAGCACCGCCGGGAACAGGAGAAGGCATCCTGGACAGGTATGTTTGCCGAGTACATCGAAATCGTCAAGCTAAATCCGAGCGTAGCCAAGACCGCGCATGCGCGTGTGTACGATATGATCGCATGGCACGGCGTCACCGAGGAAAACGGGAAACACAAATACAAGTTTTTCGAGCAGGATATGTTCGGCCTGGACCGGACGCTCGAGAAGCTGGTGGAGGAATATTTCCATTCCGCGGCGAGGCGGCTTGACGTGCGCAAACGGATTTTGCTGCTGATGGGGCCGGTCAGCGGGGGGAAATCGACGATCGTGGCCATGCTCAAGCGCGGGCTGGAGCGGTATTCCCGTTCGCCGGAAGGCGCCTTGTATGCCATTAAGGGATGCCCGATGCATGAAGATCCGCTTCACCTCGTTCCGACCGAGCTCCGGGCGGATATCGAGAAGGAACTGGGCGTTCGGATTGAGGGCAGCCTTTGCCCGTCCTGCCAGATGCGGCTGAAGACGGAGTTTGGAGGGCGGATCGAGGAGGTGCTGGTCGAGCGTGTTTTCTTGTCCGAGGAGGAACGGATCGGCATCGGCACGTTCAGCCCGTCGGACCCGAAATCGCAGGATATCGCCGATCTGACCGGCAGCATCGATTTTTCCACCATTACGGAGTTCGGCTCCGAATCGGACCCGCGCGCGTACCGGTTTGACGGCGAGCTGAACAAAGCGAACCGCGGTCTGATGGAATTCCAGGAGATGCTCAAGTGCGACGAAAAGTTTTTATGGAACTTGTTATCGCTCACCCAGGAGGGCAATTTCAAGGCCGGCCGGTTCGCGCTCATTTCCGCCGACGAGCTGATCGTGGCCCATACGAACGAAACGGAGTATAAGTCGTTCATCGCCAACAAGAAAAATGAAGCGCTTCAGTCGCGGATGATCGTGATGCCGGTTCCGTACAACCTGAAGGTGTCCGAGGAAGAGAAAATTTACGCCAAGCTGATCGAGCAAAGCGACATGAAGCATATTCACATCGCTCCTCATGCGCTCAGAACCGCTGCGATCTTCTCGATTCTGACCCGGCTAAAGGAAACGAAGAAGCAGGGCATGGATTTGCTGAAAAAGATGAAAATGTACGACGGCGAATCGGTGGAAGGCTTCAAGGAAGCCGATCTGAAGGAGATGCAGAACGAATATGCGGAGGAAGGCATGTCTGGAATCGACCCCAGATATATCATCAACCGCATCTCGAGCGCGCTGATCCGGCAGGACGTGCAATGCATCAATGCGCTAGACGTGCTGCGGGCGATCAAGGACGGACTCGATCAGCATCCTTCGATTTCGAAGGAAGAGCGCGAGCGGTATTTGAATTACATAGGCGTCGCGCGCAAAGAATACGACGAGTTGGCCAAGAAGGAAATCCAGAAGGCGTTCGTGTATTCGTACGAGGAATCCGCGAGAACGCTGTTCGATAACTACCTCGACAACGTGGAAGCGTACTGCAATTGGCAAAAAATACGCGACCCGCTGACCGGCGAGGAGATGGACCCCGACGAGCGGCTTATGCGTTCGATTGAGGAACAGATCGGCATTTCGGAAAATGCGAAAAAGGCGTTCCGAGAAGAGATTCTGATTCGCATGTCGACGTATTCGCGCAAGGGCAAACGGTTCGATTACAAGAGCCACGAACGGCTGCGCGAAGCGATCGAGAAGAAGCTGTTCTCGGATCTGAAGGATATCGTCAAAATTACGACGTCCACGAAGACTCCGGACGAAAACCAGCTGAAAAAAATCAACGAGGTGACGAAGCGGCTGATCGACGAGCATGGCTACTGCCCGGTATGCGCGAACGAAATGCTGCGCTACGTCGGCAGCTTGCTGAACCGCTAAACGGCAGGTAGGGTAGCGGTGGCGTCAAAAAAACCGTTGACTGGACAAATGGAACGGAACGGTCAGGTTGAGATTGGAGTAACCCTTACCGGTATGCACGCCCTTCGTCTCCGACGAAGGCGTGTTTACTGCGAGTAAGGGTTTTTTTGTCGCCGGGACCGGTTTGGGAAAAGGGGGGCGCCGATACGCGGCTGCCTATTCGATTCGGACTGAGCGGTGCATGTGAGCGGGAAGGCGAGCGCAGGAGTGGAGAGCGGTTTTTGCGCCGCGGAGCGGTTTGCGGCCGGCACGGACCGGACGCGGCCGGGCTCGATATCTGGATAGATGAATAACGAGCTGTAAGCCGCAAAATGGAAAAGGCGTGGTATAATGGACAGGAGCTCGTCTCGGCAAGTCCGGTACTGCGAAGGGCATGAGGGCCGGCTAGGCGCAGGAAAAGAAAAGCGCTCGCATTTGCAGGCCCGCAAGTGGTCTTGTCGGCACCCCGGATTCATGACTTCGTCTTAATCGTTTGACATACATATTAGGAGTCGAAAGGATGAGTAACGATATGAGCAGCAACGAAACCTTGATGGTGATCGCCCATCGCGGCGCCGCCGGGGAAGCCCCGGAAAATACGCTTGCCGCTTTTGCCCTCGGTTTGGAGCAAGGCTGTACAGGCATCGAGCTGGACGTGCATCTGTCCAAGGACGGCGAAATTATCGTCTGCCACGATACGACTCTGAATCGGACAACCGACCGTCAAGGCGCGATCGGCAATCTGACCGTAGAGGAAATCAAGCAGGCCGATGCCGGAAGTTGGTTTCACGAGCGTTTTGCGGGCGAGCGCGTGCCGCTGCTGGAGGAAGTATTCGATTTGGTGCCGCCGGAGGTTCAGATCAACGTGGAAATCAAAGCCGGCAACGACGGTATTGCCCCGGCGCTTGTGGAGCTGATGAAGCGCAAGGATCGGCTGAACGACGTATTCGTCTCCTCGTTCGATTTCGATATTCTGGAGCGGTTGAAGGAGCTGGAGCCGGAAGCGCGTATCGGGCTGCTGTACCATATCCGTATGACGCATCATGACCGTATGGCCGGTCTGCTGGACTATCCGGTCTATTCGCTCCATCCGCATTGGAGCCGCATGGACAAGCGGAGCGTGAGCGAAGCTATCGAGCGCGGCCTGCGCGTGTATCCATGGACCGTGAACGAAGAGGCGAACATGCTGAACATGATCGACTGCGGCGTATCGGGCATTATTACCGACTATCCTGGGCGGCTGAAACGGCTGTTGGAACGTTAAAACGCAAGGACAGGGGCCGGTCCGCGAGAGCGGCCTTGTCCCCGTCCTGGCCGGCGCCATGCCGGCTTTTTATGGCTTGTTGAAAGATTCTGTACTATACCGCGGTCCATTTGTCCGTTGTACTTGACCGCTACCGCCGGCAATCGGCCATTGCGGACCGCCATGCTTTCTGCGTTGACGCCATGGCGCGGACTCCGTCCCGAACGGCAGCCGCTGGCGGCGGCTTGAAAGAGCGCGACTATCTCTGAGAGTCGCTAGTCCGCCTCCGATAGCTGCAGCATCGCGGTCAACGCCGCGAGCGTCTTCGATACCCAGCGGTCCGCCGGGTACACCAGTTGGACATAAATACGCAGCTCCGGCGGGGAGAAGGCGAGCTTGCGCAGCCGGCCGTCTTTCAGCTCGGCCGCTACGGCGCAAGCCGGCAGCAGCGCAAGCCCGAGGCCGTGCAGCACGCAGCGCTTGATGGCCTCGACGCTGCCGAGCTCGCACGACACTTGCGGCTTAATTCCATGCTCGGCCAGCAGCTCGACAAACATGTTGCGGTACGAGCAGCTTCGCTCCGGAGCGACCCAGGCATGCCGGGCGAAGTCATCCGGCTGTATCTGCTCCGTCCCGGCCAGCGGATGATCGGGGCGGGCAACGAGCAGAAGCGGCTCCTCCCTCAGTACGATCCGAACTAGCTCCGGATCGTTTTTTTGCCGTTCCAGCCATATGCCGGCATCGTATTGACCTGTCTGCACCCCTTGCAGCAGCTCCGCTTCGTTGCCCGTCTGCAGCAGCAGGCCGGTACGCGGGAACAGCTCCTTCATTCGTCTAATGTAAGGGGGCAGGTAAAAAGCGGCCATCGATTCGATCGTGCCGACGGTAAGCGAACCGGCGATATCCGCCGACACGGCTTGACGCGACTCTTCCTCCAGATCGAGGATGCGGCGTGCATAATCGAGCAGCTCCCGTCCTGCCGGCGTCAGCCGGATACCCCTACCGTTCCGCTCGAACAGCGGCACGCCGTAATGCTGCTCGAGCTTGCGGATTTGCGCGGTGATGCTCGATTGCGCGTAGCCAAGCGCGTCTGCGGCACGGGTAATATGAAGCAAACGGGCGGTTTCCGTGAACGTTCGCAGCAAAGTGAGCTCCACTTGCGTTCTCCCTTCTGACTCATCGGTAAAAACGATTGGTTATATCGTATATTATAGCTAACGCCGATGGATCTGGCTATGCTACAGTTAACGCAGAGCCAGCCGGGTCTCGCTGCGGCAAGGCTGGCGACTGATAGGCGGGAGGAATCGATATGTTAGCTGAACGTTTAAAAGGCGTGATCGTTCCGGTCGTCGCCCCTTTTACCGCAGAGGGCAAGATGGACACGGAAAGCTTCCGCAGACTTGTGAGCAAGCTGCTCGCGCGAAAGGCGCATGGGCTTATCATCAATGGAACGACGGGGGAATCCCCGACGGTGGGGGCGGAGGAAGCGGAGCGGTTGGTCGAGATCGCTCTGGAGCTGAGGGGGAACGAGGACGGGACGCCGATTCTAGTCGGAACCGGTTCCAACGATACCGCGGAGGCGGTGCGGCTGACGAAGCGGGCCAAGGCGCTGGGGGCGGACGGTGCGCTCGTCGTGACCCCTTATTACAACCGGCCTTCCGTACAGGGCGTATTGGAGCATTACCGGAGGGTGGCCGATGTCGGGCTGCCGGTCGTCGCCTACCATATTCCGTACCGGACCGGACTGGAGCTGGGTCCCGACGCGCTGGCCGCCATATTGGAAATCGAGGGCGTGGTCGGCATCAAGGAAAGCTCCGGCGGCATCCGCAACTTTATCGAGCTCGGCGGCCGGACGGATAAGGCGCTGCTGTGTGGGGACGACCTGTACTTTTTGGCGGCTCTCTGCTGCGGAGCGAGCGGCGCCATGATGGCTTCGGCGAACGTCGCCACGGAGCGGTTCGTCGGCGTATACGATCTGTTCGCCGACGGGCGTCTGCCGGAGGCGAGAGCAGCTTTCAACGAGCTGGTGCCGCTTGTCCGTCTGCTGTTCGCCGAGCCGAACCCGGCTCCGATCAAATGGCTGCTTGCGCAAACCGGGCTCCTTGCATCCGATGCCGTGAGGCTGCCGATCACCCCGATCAGTCCGGAGCTGCGCCGTCAAATGGAGCCGTTCGTAGACGTCTGCCGTTAAGATGGAACGGCGCACTGCCTGCGCCGGCGCTCGAATGGCCAATAGTCTGATAGTCTGTCGGACTATAGTCATAAATTGGGTATATAGACCTATTAATGAGTGAGGAAACGTATGGTACTCTAGTATTACTCAAATCGGATTAATCGGAAAAAGGCAAACCTGTTCGAAAGACAGGGACGCAAAGCCACGGGTCTACCAACGGAGCAATGCCGTTATGATAGCCGGGCCGCCCCCAAGGTGCATACCGTCATTTCGGACGGACGTCGCTCTAGGGCGATGTCCTTTTTGCGTTGACCATCTAAAGGGGGTGTGACGATCATGGATGAACTGCTGCAATTAAAAAACGGGCTGCACCGTTTGACCGTCGAACTGATCGGCAACTGCAAATATTGTTCGCTCATTTCTTCGAACGTGGAATTCAAAACCCCGATCTACTGTACCAAATTTACCGGAGCGATCCATCCCACCTGTGTGGACGTCCATACATGCCTCGCCTGTCAGGAGTACAAAAACGGCAAAACCCCGTAAACCCCTTTTCCTTTGTTTCCGCTTCTTTCTTTCTGCTTTTTGCCCGTTTCTCGATCGCGCGGCATCACCCGGTTCATGGAATCGTTCCGAAAAAAAACGCCGGCCGTGTCACCTTTTTCCTTCCGCCGAATATCGCTAATAGTAGGCGAATGACAGCCGAAGGAGGTGTGCGGACGATGGAATATCGCGATTTATCGGCCACCGTATCGAAAAAAGTAATGCTCAAGCCGCGACTGCAAATCCGTTACCCGCAGCTGAGCGGGCTGCCCAACCGGAAGGCGCAGCTGAGGATCAACGATACGATCATGCAGCTTGTGTACCGGATGATCCGCGATCAAGGGTACGTGCAGGACCCGACGAAGGAGATGACCGGCACCTACGAGATCAAGCTAAACGGCCACGGGCTGATCAGCATCGTGTTTCAAAATTACGCTTACTCCAAGGGCCAGGCGCACGGGGTTACGGTACAGAAGTCTTTGACGATGGACTTGTGGGACGGCCGCGAATACCGGTTTGCTGATTTGTTCCGGCCGGACAGCGGCTACAAGGAGACGATCGATGCGATCATTCGCAAGCAGATCGAAGAAAAAGACGTGCCGATCTTCGATATGAATTCGTTTCCGGGAGTGGGTCCGAACCAGGATTACTACCTAACCCCCAACGAGCTGGCCGTCTATTACCAGCAAGCGGAGTATACGCCGTATGTGTACGGCTTTCCGACGTTCTCCATTCCGTACGCGGACATTGCCGGCATCGCCGATCCGCAAGGTCCTATCGGACGCCTGCAGCCGGTCATGCAATGAAGGCACGCGAAGTTTTCTTGTCGCCCAAAGGCGAAGGAAAGCTTCTTTTTTTGGCTTGAAACGGGGAAAAGAAGGCGTTATAATTGCGTTGTATATATTATATATAATATATAGTTAAAAATAAGGAGTGGAAACGCGCATGAGCAAAGTTAGAGTCGGTATTATCGGCCTCGGCAGCTGGGGCAGCTGTCATTTGGAAGCGTTTCATGCGATGCCGCAAGTAGAGGTCGTCGCGGTGTGCGACCGTAACGAGGACAGAGCCCGGCAGCTTGCCGAGCAATATGCCGTACCACACGCGTACAGCCGCAGCGAAGATTTGCTGGAGCGGACGGATATCGATCTTGTCAGCATCGCCACGTTCGAGCACGAGCATTTTGGTCCCGCGATCGGCGCCCTGAAGTCCGGCAAGCATGTATTGGTGGAAAAGCCGATATCGACCAAGCTGGAGGAAGCGGCCGAGATGGCCCGGACGGCGGCGGAGCACGGCAAAATGATATTTGCCGGTCATCTGCTGCGCTTCGAGCCGCGGTACGCGGATATTTACAAGGCGATCCGGTCGGGACGCATCGGCGAGCCGCAAAGCATGTATTTGAAGCGCGGCCGCACGAAGGGCATGTTCCGCACGTACAAGCGGACGCATACGGTATTCGAGCTGACGGTGCACGATCTCGATGTGGCGATCTGGTACGCGGGCAGTCGCGTCAAATCGGTTAAGGCTTACGGCAAAGCGGTGAACGACGATGTCGTGCCGGATATTTTATGGTCGTGCCTCCAGTTCGAGAACGGGACGATGGCTTTTCTGCACAGCAACTGGATGACGCCGGACGAGGCGGGCATCGTCATGAACGACGCGGCGGAAATTATCGGGACGAACGGTACCGCGCAATTCGCCAACAACGATTCCAATCTGCAGCTGTGGGACGAGCGGGGACGCATGTCGCCGGACTATTTCATCCATCATTCGCTCAACGGCAGCACGTTCGGCGTTCTGCGCGAGCAGTTGACTTATATTTGCGGATGCGTGGCGAACGGTACGGCGCCGACGTACACGTCGTTCGACGACGCCGTGCACGGCATCGCCGTCGCCGAGGCGATCATCCGCTCGTGCGCGAGCGGCCGGGAAGAGCAACCGCTCGCTTGAGCGGGACGCATTCCGCGGAAGGGGACGGGAACGTGAGACTTCATGACAAAATATGTCTGATTACCGGCGCGGGATCGGGAATCGGGCAAAGCGCCGCGCTGCTGTTCGCCGCCGAGGGCGCTTGCGTCATCGTCAACGATTTGGACGAGAGCAAGGGCGAAGCTACCGTCGAGGCGATTCAGGCGGATGGGGGCACGGCTCTGTTCGTGCACGCGGACGTGACCCGGCCCGACGAGGTGAGCGCCATGACGGAACGGGCCGTCGCCCGCTTCGGGCGTATCGACGTGTTGTTCAACAACGCCGGCATCAGCGGCGTAGGCACGCTGCACGAGATCGAGCCGGACGTATGGGACCGGATTATGGAGATCAATATCAAGGGAGTCTACTTGCCGAGCAAATATGTGCTTCCTCATATGATGGAGCGCGGACAAGGCTCGATCATCAACATGTCGTCCTGCGTAGCGGAGATCGGTTTGGCGCGCAGGGCGTCTTACGCGGCGACGAAAGGTGCCGTGCTGGCGCTGACCAAATCGATGCAGGTCGACTATGCGCCGTACGGCATCCGGGTCAACGCGCTGCTGCCGGGGACGATACTGACCCCGTTCGTCGAGGACTACCTGCGGAATGCTTACGACGATCCCGAGGCGGGACTGGCTTCGATCCGCAAGCGGCAGCTGAGCGAACAACTGGGGCGTCCCGAGGACGTCGCCCAGGCGGCGTTGTTTCTCGCTTCGGACGATTCCAGGTTTATGATGGGGTCCCCGCTTTATATCGACGGAGGGGCCGTATTCGGCAAAAATGCCTGACCTTGTTGTAACCCATCTTGGCTGAAACTCGTATCGCTGGAGCAACCGAATAGGGGAGCGGATACGGAGTGAGCAATGAATACAAGGAGGAACCTTCATTTATGGGCAAACGAATCGTGACAACGGACAAGGCCCCGGCTCCCGGTGGCGCTTATTCTCAAGCGGTAATCCACGGCAATACCGTTTATGTAGCCGGCACCTGCCCGTTCGAGCTGGGCACCGGCAAGGTGCTGTACCCGGACGATGTGGTGGAGCAGACACGGCTCGTCCTGCATTACATGGGCGAAATTCTCCGGGCGGCGGGCAGTTCGATCGAGCATGTCGTCAAGGTGACGTCGTTTTTGCGCAATTTGGACGATTTCAAAGCCTACGATCGGGTGTATGCGGAGACGTTCGCTCATGAACCGCCGGCGCGCAGCACGGTCGAGATCGGCAAATTTCCGCCGGGCATGACGGTGGAGATTGAATGCGTCGCCTTGATTCCGTAAAATCCTTGTCGAGAACCGGGTGTATGGAGAATCGCTCGTTGGATCGGAAGAAGCGCTCATCAGACCTAGCGGTCCAAATGGGCGCTTTGCCGTTCGGCTATGTCAAAGGCTGTGTCGCCGTTTTCTGAGCGGTCTCGTTTGTGCGACTATTACATCGCTTACCTCACCCTCACCATTGTGATACAATGACGGGGAAAGGAAATCAAGCAGGATGTGAGACGACTTGAACCGATCGATGAAAGGCGCGGCTGTGTTCCTTGCTATGCTGTTTGCCGCCGAATTGCTCGCAGGCATCGTTGGCCTGCTCCGTTACGACGGCGTGATGAGCGTCGGCTACATGCTCGCGCTGCCGCTGCTCGGCCTGGTACAGTGCGGCACGATGCTCCGACGCGGCAAGCCGCGCCGGCTGAAGCTGTTTCTGGCGCTTCAGGCGCTGCTGCTTGTCCTGCCGCCGGCTCTGTACGTATCCTTCAAACCTGTGGTGTCGTACGAGGATGCCGTAAGGCTTGTCCGCGACCATACGCATGAAGCAGGGGAGATTGCGGACGAAAACGGTAAGCGTTACATGCGGATGACGGGTATTGCCAATCCGTTTATCGAGAAAGGGTACGTCATATCGATATCCGATCAGGGGCGTATCCGGGAATATATCGTGAATCCGGTGACGGGAAAGGTGGCCGAGCTGGAGTGAAGAGGAATGCAAAAGCTATGCTGCTGCTCGGTATAATGGCGGTCGCGGCAGCGGGCTGCAGCGCAAAATCCGAGCACCCTAAGGACAGCTCGGCGACGGCTGTCTTGTCCAAGATGTCCTTGCGCCAAGAGGGAGACGGTGCGGACGGCTCGTTAGTTGGTTACGACATCCCCTACGAGCAGCTGCTGTACGCCAAGCTTCCCGCCGCGGGCATCAGGGACGGACAGCTGCAGGAGGAGCCCCCCTTGGCCGATCGCGAGCTGCTTGCCGCTTATGAGCCTTACCGCCGGGCGGTGCCGGGCGGCTTCATCGTCAAGCAGGACGAGGAGCACTATTATATTTGCGTCAGCATCGGCAAAACGCATACGCCGAGCGAAGGCTTTGACATAGCCGGCATCGCGTACACCGTTGCTGCGCAAGGAGACGATAGCCTGCTTGTCATCCGCGTGCGGGAACAGCACAATGAGCCGTCGCCGGAGGGCAAGGCAGGAAATGGAGCGGCGCTTGAGGCGGCAAGGAGCGGCGGGACGGTTCCCGACGGAGGCGCCTTCGTCACGTCCTTGATCCGAATACCGAAGAGCGCCTTGCCGGCTGGCGCCGAGGTAGCCGGTATTTCGATGCTTTTGGCAGGTGCGGCAGAGCTGGGCGGTTGAAGCGTTAGTTCTGCATGACGCAGTGCACATGCACCAAGGCGATGCCTCCGACGATAAACGGCCGGAGGCTTTTGCACATTTGCGAAAAATGTAAGATAAAGCGCTTACTTACTTACCGTTTTCGGCAATCATTTTATTAATTTCTTCTTCGGCTTTGGCAAGCGCCGTATTGACATCCGACGCGTTATTGAGAAATTGGGTGAACTGGTTTTGCAAGATGCTTTCAGCCTTCGCCCGGTATTGCGACGAAACCGGGTAAGGCACCGGCTTGCTTTTGAAAATGCTCGCAAGCTTTTTGCCGTTGAGATAAGGGACGTCGGTACCGAACGCCTTCTGAATGTCCGGATTTTTGACGGCTGGCATCCATCCTTTTTTGGAGCTTGCCAACTGGAATTCGTCAGACGTCACCATGCTGATCACTTGCATGGCTTGCTCCTTGTATTTGCTCGATTTTGTAACCGCCAACGCCTGAACGCTTGCATTGCCGTACGTGTTCGGTCGTTCCGGATAGCTGGGGTATTGGGCGATATCCCAATTCAGCCCCTCCGAAGTCGCTTTTTCAAGCGAAATCAGCATATTTAGTTGGAGCTGCATAGCCAACGTTTTGTCCTTGAGAAACGCATCCGCTTTACGATCGTTCCCCGGAATCGAGTAGATGGACTTCACCAGATTAAACACTTTTTTCCAGTCCTCCGTATTAACGGACGCTTTCTCCGTAAGAGGATCTACCGCTGCTGCAGACAAGGGCTGGGCGATCCACAAAACCCCGTTCCCGGTATCCAAGCCGCGGTATTGGGTGCCGCCTTCATTGCGGGTTACCCGTTTGGCCAGATCGAGCGTTTGGTCCCAGTTCATGCCGTCTTGCGGGTAAGGAACGCCGAACTTGTCGAACAAATCTTTATTGTAGTAGAGGGCATGGAAGTTCAAGCTGAAAGGCAGCGCGTAAATTTCATCTTTTGCCGATGCAATGCGGATATCGCGAATAATGCCCGCATCGAATTTGTTCAGATCGACGTTATGCGTTTTTAGCATAGGAGACATGTCATACAGCAAATCGCGGTCCCGATAAGACAACAGATTCCCATTGAAAGTAAAAATAATATCCGGCGTTTCTCCCGCGACGATAAGCTCGTTTAAAGTAGTCCCTTTCACCGGCGAAAAAATTTGCAGCGTTATATTCGGGTGTTTCTGCTGCAATTGCTGAATAATGAGCTCCCTCAACCGGTCGTCGACGTTGATGCCGTCAATCGCCGCCGTAAGCGTCACCGGCTGGGTGCTGATCGCAGATACGCCGGCTCCCGCTTTTTCGCCTTCGCCGCCGCTCGTTTTACTGCACCCGGCCAGGACAACGACCGCCATCGTCATGCTTATCCAAAAAACCGTTTTCTTTTTGTTCATATTCGCCCCTCCATGATTAAGCGTTTTCATAAGACCGTTTCGCCGGATTCATGCCACATACGACAGCTTTGCGCACTGTGACTACGGCCGAATGACGCAACTTTTAAAGCTGGCACGGTTCGCCCGACCGAGGTGCGGGTAGATTCCGCCGAATCCTTTATGGCTTCGTCGTTGTATGGCTTGCGGTAGCTCTTCACCTGCCCTTAAAATTTACTCGTGTAATATTTAGGTAATTGAAGTATAGCCGATTTCTTTTATAGTGAAAAACGCCATATTTGATGTTTTATCCCAATGAATGACCGCTTCTCTCCAGTTTTCGTAAAATTGCGAATTACTGCTTACTTACTCGTGTAAAAAAGGGCGATCCCTCGTAAGAGAATCGGTCCGATTCGCGAACAACAGTTAAGTCCGACGCTGCACCGATTCAAAGTCTGGGTCTTTTCAGGTATAGTACATAGAAGCGGCTCCGATCCGACGGAAAGGCAGCCACCACGTATAAAGGAGGGACGGCTTATGCCATCCATGAACCGGCTCGTCATTGCCGGCACAGGCAGCGGCTCGGGAAAAACGACGATGACCCTCGGCCTCATGTCCGCGCTGAAAGCGCGGGGCTGCATCGTGCAAGGATTCAAGTGCGGGCCGGACTATATCGATCCGGCTTACCATACGGCGGTCACCGGAAGACCGTCGCGCAATCTGGACAGCTGGATGCTGGGCGAGGAGGCGGTCCGCGAAGTTTTCGCGCGCGGCAGCGAGGGGGCGGACATATCGATCATCGAAGGAGCGATGGGCATGTACGACGGCAAAAGTCCGCTGTCGGACGAAGGCAGTGCCGCCCATATCAGCCATATTCTCGGCGCTCCGGTGCTGCTTGTCGTCAACGTGCAAAGCATGGCCCGCAGCGCCGCCGCCATCGTCAAAGGGTTCCAGTGCTTGTCCGCCGACGCGCGCATTGCCGGCGTGATCGCCAACTGCGCCGGCAGCGAAGGCCACTATCGGCTCGTCAAGGAAGCGATCGAGCACGAATGCGGCGTTCCGGTCGTCGGCTACCTGAAGCGCGAGGCCCGGATCGCCATTCCCGAGCGGCATCTGGGGCTTGTGCCGGCGATCGAGCGCGGGGAGCTGGACGGTTTTCTGGCCGGCCTCGGGGAACTGATCGCCCAGCATGTCGACCTCGACCGACTGATGGAGATTGCGGCTTGCGGCCCGGTCGACTACCGGCCGAAGCTGTTTCGGCAGCGGGCGCCTTCCCGGGGAATTCGCATTGCCGTTGCCAAGGACCCGGCCTTTCATTTCTATTACCCGGAAAATCTCGAGTTGCTGGAGGCGCATGGAGCCGAGCTGGTCTACTTCTCGCCGCTTGCGGGGGAGAAGGTGCCCGAGACGGCGCACGGACTGTATATCGGCGGCGGCTTTCCCGAGGAGTTTGCCGAGCGGCTGGCCGGTCTCGAACAGGTGAAGGCGTCGGTGCGCGAACGGATCGAGGCGGGCATGCCGACACTGGCGGAATGCGGTGGCTTTATGTATTTGACCGAAGCGATTCGCGACACCGAAGGGCGCTCTTATCCGATGGTCGGCCTCCTCAAGGGAGAGGTGGCGATGCAGCCGAAGCTGGCGGCGCTCGGTTACCGGGAAATTGTCGGAACCGCCGACAACTTTCTGCTGGGAGACGGACGGACGGCCCGGGGGCACGAGTTCCACTACTCCGCGTTCCAGCCCGGCAGCGGCGTTAATCCCCCGCCCGCCTACGTCACCCAGGGGCGGCAGGGGACGAAAACCGAAGGCTTTGCCACACCCAATCTCGTGGCGGGCTACACGCACATTCATTTCGGCTCCAATCCCGGATTGGTAGAAAGTTGGATCGACGCTTGCGAGAAATTTCGCGGCAGACTGTAAGGGAACGAAACTTGCCGATGGCGGGGAGAAGGCGCGGCTTGTCCGGCAGGACAGTCCGATACAGCCGAACCCTGGCATCGGTTTCGTTGTTTTCAACGCCTTCCGTGCTCGGCCTCACCATAAACAGGATTGAATAATTATAAATATTTAAGTATAATTATTCATATTTCACGGAGGTGAATCCATGTTAAACAAGCACGAAGACGATACCGCTACCCGGAAGCTGTTGGAGGAGGCCGGCCGGTCAATATTATTTACCGCCAAGCGTCCGCCGGTCGTGATGGAACGGGGAGAGGGCATGTATGTGTGGGATACGGAGGGCAACCGGTATCTCGATTTCATCGGCGGCTGGGCGGTCACATGCCTCGGTCACTCGCCTATGGTCATTCGGGAAGCGCTCGATCGGCAAGCCTCGACGCTTGTCAATGCCAGTCCGGCTTTCTACAACCGGCCGATGATCGAATTCGCCAAGCTGCTGACCGGCTTGTCCGGCTATGACAAAGCTTTCTTCGCCAGCAGCGGCGCCGAGGCGAACGAAGGCGCCATCAAGCTGGCGCGCAAGCACGGGGCGCTTCGGCTCGGCGGCGCGAGCGATATCGTGACGACAACGGGCAGTTTTCACGGCCGCACCTTGGCGACGATGTCGGCGACCGGCAAGGCGCAATGGAAGCATTTGTTCGCTCCCGCCGTACCGGGATTCAAGCATGTCCCGTTGAACGACGCGGACGCCATGCTCGCCGCCGTAGACGGCAATACTTGCGCCATTATGCTCGAGCTGGTGCAGGGGGAGGGCGGGGCCCATCCGGCCGATGCGGGTTATGTGCGCCGTCTGCGCGAGCTGTGCGACGAGCGCGGGATGATGCTGATCTTCGACGAAATCCAAACCGGTCTCGGCCGGACGGGAAAACTGTTCGCGGCCGAGCATTACGACGTCCAAGCCGATGCGACGACGCTCGGCAAAGGCATCGGAGGCGGCTTTCCTTTGTCGGCGCTGCTGACCCGGGATCGCTTCGACATCTTCGAACCGGGAGATCAAGGCGGGACGTATATCGGACAGCCGCTGGCGATGGCGGTCGGCCTCGCGGTCGTCACGGAAATCGTGGACCGCGGACTGCCCCGCAGGGCGGAGCGGATGGGCGAATATATCCGCGACAGCCTGAGCAGCGTCTCCGGCCGTTACGGGCTCGGCCCGGTGAGAGGCAAGGGCCTGCTGCTCGCCTTCGATCTGCCTGAGCCCCGCGGCGCCGAGCTGGTGGCGGAATGCTTGAGGGAAGGGCTGCTGATCAACTCGCCGCAGCCATCGGCGATTCGCCTCATCCCTCCCTTGATCGTCGAAGAGGAGCATGTCGACGGCATGGTCGCCGCGCTGTGCCGGACGATGGACCGTCTATTTGCGTAATGTCGCGATCCGGCCCGGGCCTCCGAAGCGGAGAGAATCCCGGCCTTTGATCGTATTGGTCAGCACGAGCGACAGCATGAACACCCCGATGGCCAGCAGCATCGACCCGAGCATGCTCCACAGCGGCGTCAGGCCGATATGCTGGGCGTAGCCGTAGGCGTATTGGCCGGCGAACGCCATCGCCGCCATGCACAGGGCCACTTTGACGAACCGGCGCAGGTCGAAATAAAATCCGATCAGACCGGAGATGGAGAAGAAGTTGAGCAGCGTAATGAAGCAGATGCCGAAATTCATGCCGAGCACGACACCGGTAATGCCGAACTGGCTGCCCATAAAATAAATCGCCGCCGCCTTCATGATCGTCATCGCGATATAGTTCCACATCGTTGTGCCGGCTTTGCCGAGCCCGAGCAGAACGGCATGCAGCGGCGCCTCGAAATAGTGCAGGAAAAAGATCGGGGCCAACAGCTTCAGCATCGGTCCCGCTTCGGGCGCATTGTACAACAGCGTCGTGAGCGGGGTCGCCCATATGTACAAAATGACAGTTGCGGGCGCGCCGACGAACAGCGCGATCCGCATCGCCTGATCCATGCGCCGGTGCACGTCCATGCCGTTGCGGTTGGCCATCGCCTCGCTGACGGCGGGGACCAGCGCCGTGGACAGCGAATGCGTAATGAAGCTAGGGAAAACGAGCAGCGGGAAGGCATAGCCGACGAGCAGCCCGTACTGTTTGGTCGCCATCGCCGTGCCGAGACCGAACAGCGCCAGGCTTTTCGTAATCAGCATCGGCTGGAACGCGCTGTAAATCGAGTGGACAAAGCCGAGCCCGGTCGTTGGCAGCCCCATCCGCATCAGTTCGGCGAAGGTGCGCCGTCCGTGGCGCAGATGCTCCGAAGCCCGGTTCCGCGGCTCCCCGTCCTTCCGCTGGTTCAACTTGAACTTGCCCAGCAGGTAGAGCAGCCCGGCGCCTTCTCCGACAACCGCGCCAATCATGGCGCCGGCGGCGGCATATTCGATGCCGTACGGAAGAAGCAAATGGACGAGCGCGAGCATGCAAGCAATGTTGGCGATATGTTCGACTACGTCGGATAAGCCAATCGACAGCATGTGCTGTTTGCCGCGGAAATAGCCTTTCAGCACGGCCGAGATCGCGACGATCGGAGCGATTGGCGTAATGGCCAGCATCGCGTAGTACGCCCTCTGGTCGGTCAGAAAGAGCGCGGCTATGTACTTGGAGCCGAACAGCGCGGCGAGCGTCAGCACGATGCTCAGCGTACTCGTTATAACGAGGGAAACGGCGAGTATCCGCTTCTCCTTTAGCCTATCGCCCTTGACGTCCGCTTCCGCGACCATCTTCGAGATCGCCACCGGCAGGCCGAGCTCGGTCAGCGTTATGACGAGCGGAACGAGCGGGTGAGCCATCATCATCAGTCCGATGCCCTCCGCCCCGAGGGAACGGGCGAGAAAAATGCCGCTAAGAAATCCGAGTATGCGCGTAGTCAAGGACGATGCCGTCAAAATAAACGTTCCCCGTACGAATGATTGTTTTTGCATGAGCCGCCTCTTTTACGTGGTATTGGTTTCTGTCCAAGTATATTCGTATAGTTCCGAATACATGCGAACAAGCCAGTCAGTCTTCGCTGCCTCCCTTATGAAAAGCTCCTCTATATAAGCCGAGCGAAAGATTTTACCGTTCCTTCCATTCCAAAAGGAAATTGCCTCGCAGCTTCAGACAGGTTGTTTGGAGTTTCCTGTATGAGAAGCTTCTTTACGGAAAAATGTTTCCTTTGGGAAAATATTTGTTGCAAGGGAAACAAATGTCGTGTTAGGATAAGAAGCGTCTACGAGAGGCTTCACTTTCGCTTCTCTTCCCGGCAAGACAAGACTCGGTTGCGGTTGGGAAGCCTTGTGCTGCGGTTGTTCGGAACCGCCGAACGAGTTTTCCGATGCCTCAACGGGAAGGGGCTCGGCTCCTCGAATCGGGCCGAGGGGCCAGCGGTTTCAACCTTCCGGCTTCCGGTAACCGAAACGACAAGCTCCCCTTTTTTTGCCCAAAATCTTTCCTTTGGTAAACTTAATTGCTCAAGAGAAACAAAATGCTGCTACGGAGTGATGGAATGAATAGCGACAAAGAGCTAGAACGCTCCGTCTTATTCGCCGGCAGGCGTTCCTTGGGGCGCCGGGTTCTCGTTTTTGCGGCGATGCTGGCCGCCTTGGCGGCTGCTATCGTTGCCGCCTGCTCGATCGGTCCGGTGAACGTGGCGTTTCCGGATACGATGGCGATATTGGCCCGTACGATCGGGTTTTCGGTCGGGGGCGGCTATACCGACAGGGAACTGCTCGTCGTTGCTCAGGTCCGCCTGCCGCGCGTGCTCGCAGGTGCGTTTGTCGGCGCCGCACTTGGCATATCGGGGGCGGCGATGCAGGGGTTGTTCCGGAATCCGCTGGTCGAGCCGGGGTATGTCGGCGTTTCCAGCGGAGCGGCTTTCGGCGCGGTATGCGCCTTGTTTTTCGGCTGGAGCCGGTTCGGGACGTGGACGCTGCCGTTCTCCGCGTTTGCGGGGGCGCTGACGGCCGCGCTGCTCATTATGGCGGTCTGGAAAGGAAGCCGCAGCAGCTCGGTCGCTACACTGCTGCTGCTCGGCATCGGGATCAACGCCTTCCTGTCGGCGATGATCAATATTATGGTCGCAAGCTCCTCCAGCGAGCAGGAGCTGCGCAGCATTATTTTTTGGCTCCAAGGCGGGCTGGAGGCGCGAACATGGCAGCATGTCAGCCTGATCGCCATCCCGATTGCCGCCGGCGCGCTGATCATGACGGCATTCGGACGGGATCTGAACACGATGCTCCTTGGCGACGAACAGGCGGCCAGCTCCGGCGTCGACGTACGCCGAACGAGGTACGCGCTGCTGCTGCTGGCGTCGCTTATGACTGGCGCGGCGGTCGCGATCAGCGGCATTATCGGCTTCGTCGGGCTGGTCGTGCCGCATGCGCTCCGGCTTCTGACCGGTCCCGACCACCGCATCCTGCTTCCGGCCAGCGCGGTCGGCGGCGCCATCTTCCTCGTCATGGCCGATGTCGTCTCGCGCATGATGCTTCAGCCGGTGACGCTGCAGGTCGGCGTCGTCTGCGCGCTCGTCGGGGCTCCTATATTTCTGACCTTAATCTTGAAATCGCGCCAAGGAGGGGTAACCCGGTGAATGGGATTCAAACCGAGGGCGTCACCGTTACGATAGAGCGGCGAACGGTGCTGCGCGATATAACGATGGGCTTCGGCGCCGGCCGCTTTATCGGGCTGATCGGCCCGAACGGCAGCGGCAAATCGACGCTGCTGCGGACGATGGCCGGCTTCGTCCGGCCGTCCGCGGGACGGGTGCTCGTCGCCGGCAAGCCGGTAGCGGAGTACGGCCGCAAAGAGCTGGCCCGCATGGTCGGCTACGTGCCCCAGGATACGGCGGCGGACTTCCATTTTCCCGCCAAAGAGATCGTGCTGATGGGCCGCTATGCGCACATGTCCCGCTTCCGCGAGGCGAGCCGGGCCGATATGGAGGCGGCGGCGCGCGCGATGCAGCTGACGGCAACGCTGCATCTCGCCGACCGGCCGGTGACCGGCTTGTCCGGCGGCCAGCGGCAGATGGTGTTCATCGCCAAGGCTCTTGCCCAAAGCCCGCGTCTGCTGCTGCTGGACGAACCGATATCGGCGCTGGATATCCGCTACCAGCTGCATGTCCTTCGTCTTGTGCGAAGCTTGACGCAGCAAGGACTGACGGCGGTAGCCGCCCTTCATGATCTGAACTTGGCCGCCCGATATTGCGACCAGCTGGTCCTGCTCGCCGACGGTCAGACGCTTGAGATCGATACGCCGTGGAATGTGCTGACCCCGGAGCTGATTCGTCGCGCTTACGGCGTTCATGCCGAGGTACGCGCCGATCCTGTGCTCGGCTTTCCTGTCGTCACGGCGGTAGACTCGGTCGAACCGGAAGATCCGGAAGATCCGGAAGATCCGGACAAAGACTATGATGATCCACATAACGAAACGATTGGAGGATTTTCCCATGTTAAAAAACCGCAAGTCGCCCTTCATATCCCGCGCGATCGCCCCTTGTAGCGCGGCGCTCTCGCTGCTTCTTCTTGCCGCTTGCGGCAGCGGCGTCGCCGGCGGCACGGAGAGCCGATTCGATCCGGTAACCGCCGCCGTCCCGTCGGCAGGCGCCACGACGGCCAAAGCCGAGCCCGTTTATCCGCTCACCGTTGTCGCCGATGGGCGTGAGGTGACGATTCCGGCCAAGCCGATGCGCATCGCCGCCCTGTCGCTCGATGCCGCCGAGGCCGTGCTGGAATTGACCGGACCCGAGCGGGTGTCGGTCATTGCCAAAAGCGCCGCCGACCCGGCTCTCGCCTTCCAGGCGGATAAGGCCGCCCGGATTCGCAACCAGGTGACGAGCGCGACGTCGCTCGATCCGGAACAAATTTTGTCCTATAACACCGATCTGCTTGTTCTGACGAAAGGACATGACAAGGAGAAGGAGGCCGACGCCGTGCTGCGGCAGGCGGGCATTCCGATGATGAGCCTGGACGTGTGGAGCACGTTCGACAAAATGTGGAGCAACTTCGCGGCTCTCGGCAAGGCTGTCGGCGAGGAGGAGAAGGCGGGGGCGATCGTGGACGACATGAAATCGGCGCTGGCGCGTACGGAAAAAGCAGTGGCCGGCGAACCGAAGCCGTCCGTGCTCGTCATCTCGCCCGTCGGCCCCGGCACCGGACCTTACCTGATTGGCTCCACGAACATTTCCAGCGATATCGTCGAGAAGGCGGGCGGCGCGAGCATGGCGGTTCCGATGGGCGTATCCCGGTCCGTTAAAGCGTCGATGGAGCAGATCGTCAAGGCCGATCCGGAATATATCGTGCTGCTGCAATGGAAGGAAGGCGACAACACCGATGTCGAGGCGGTGACGCAGCTGGCAGGCTGGTCCGCTCTACAGGCCGTTCGTCAGGACCGCGTCAAAATATGGCCGGTCAAGCGGATGCTTTACCCGAATCGGCACAATGCCGAAACGGTGGAGCAATTGGCGAAATGGCTTCATCCGGGCAAGTTTTGAACCGTTTGAAGGCAGGGAAGGGGAAGTGCGATCCGATGAAGGCTGTACTCATGATGGCATACTGCTCGTTAACCTCGATTGACGACATCGCCGCTTTTTATACGCATCTGCATCATGGCCGCCGTCCGTCGCCAGAAGCGCTGGCGGAAGCGGCGGCCCGCTACAAAAGTCTCGGCGCGGCCGATCCGCTAGGCACGGTCACGGCCAGACAAGCCCGCTCCTTGGAAAGGAGGCTGCGGCAGCGGTGCGGCGAAGCGATTCCGGTTTATACCGCAATGAGGCATACGGCTCCGTTCGTGGAAGAAACCGTGCGGCAGCTCGTCTCCGACGGCGTAACGCAGCTGTTTGTGCTGCCGATGACACCGCTCTATTCCAAGAGCGGCGTCGGGGGCTATTACCGCAGCGTGCTGGAAGCCCGCGAAGCGCAGAAGGACGGATTCGATACGACCTTGATCGCCGGCTGGCATCTCCACCAGGGATATGTGCAGGCGATCGCGAGCCGTCTAACCGACGCGATGAACTGGCTGTCCGCAGCCGGGCGCGAACGCGCAGCCGTCCTGTTCACGACGCACAGCAAGCCCGGCCTGCCGAGCCCGAACCGCGATTACATCCAGGCGTACGCCGAACTCGCCGATGCGGTCGCCTGTCAAGCAGGCGTGTCGTCTTACTCGCTGAATTACCGGAGCGGAGGTCCGTCCCCGCAAGTTTGGCTCGGCCCCGATGTGCGCGACCGGATGACCGAGGCTGCCCGGGCGGGGGCGACCGCCGTCGTCGTCTGCGACCTGCTGACGATCGCCGAGAATATAGAAGTCGTGACCGATTGCCGGACCGACTGTATGCTCCAAGCCGAGCAGCTTGGCCTTGAATTCGTCAGTGCGGCCTTTCCGAACGATTCCGACGACTTCATGACGGCGCTGGAGGATATCGTGGTTTCCCGCCTGTTAATTGCGGCTTCACCCGTCGGATGACTTGGTTTGCCGGACGCAGATGAGCCTTGCGCGACGATATTTTGTTCGCCGAGCGGAGCCGTGCCTGTGTCGGCCCCCCAATAATGAAAACAACGGTAGCCATGGACGCGAAAATAACGTCATGGACTGCCGCTGTTTTTTTGGGCTATCGCATCCGTTAGAGAGCCCGACGGTTTTTGTCAAACGGTAAGTTTCGCCAACCATTCCGAATCTGGTTTCAGCATACGGATTCCGCTTACCAGCCAAAGCTTCTGTTGATCCGTTGCGCGTCTCTACAGCATCCTCACCTTCCGTTACCTCGACGGCAAGGGTTAGGAGAACACGACGTCGAATAAGAAGATACGCTATAAACCAATATGGAAGGAGGAATAGCCGGGATGCTTTACGATTTACAAGGTGAAGCCGATATGTCACCGATTGTGGGAATATTATATTCCGCTGTGAAAGAAAATAGCCAGCGGCTACAATCCATTACGTATGGCATGTCGCAAGAAGAAGTCGATTACAAGGGCCCGAATAACAACTTTAACAGCACCGCTCAGTTAATAAAGCATATCCTGTATGTCGACCTTATTTGGGTTTATAGAATGAAAGGACAACCGCTTCCTCATTCTTTAAAAGAACAGTACGGGCCCATGATCGATGCAAATAATAGGCTTCCGATGGTCGTAGGCAAGTCTTTGGACACACTGATGTCTAACTATGAAGGTGTGTTAAAAATGTTGAAAGATACATGTACATACTTAAGTGATGCTGATCTGGATCAAGTTGTCACGTTTGGCCATGAAAATGAAAAGCAAGCAACCATTCGCTGGGGATTATGGCATATGGCTGATCATAGCCGCTATCATCAGGCCCACATTAATCTGCTTAGAAAGTGGTATAAGGAAAACACTATTTCAAATTAATGAGATCAGACCTCTTCGGCACCGGAAAGATCGTCGAATCCGACACCTATCCAGTCTCCCTCCGCGAATAAGACAGACCAATCCCGCCCGCCCCAGAACGTGAATTCCGCGCCGGCAATCAAGGGTTCCTTGCGCTCTGCCTCGGCATCGAGGCCCGGCTCGGAGATCAAGAAGTCCTTTGCCGTCTAGCCCGATCCATTCAATACGTCTCATACACCAGCGTTCGATCCATGACAAGCTTGCGATTAAACACGACAAAGATATAGAGTCGTCCTGCTGGGGTATCCCCGGCATCATAGCCGATACGAACCGTCCCGTCCTCTTCAAACATGAGCTCGCTGCACACGAGCTCTTCTACCCGCTCCTCGGGATGCTGCTCGGCAATGAACCGAAGCGCCTGTTCCTGCAACGCATCCATACGTTCCCAAGACTTCTTAATGAGCGGAGACAAACGCTTCATCGCTTCTTTTGTCGCTACATGGACCGTAACAGAAAGCTCGGTTTCCTTAAACGGGAATACCGCTTTGTAATCCGACAGCGACACATCGTATTGAAAAGTTCCGACGCTTCGAACCGTATGATCCGGCTCCCGAATGAGGTTGTTGGCATAATCCAACCGCTCCAGCTTGGGAAGAAGACTCGTTTCCAAGGCAGCTATTTTATTTTCCGAGCAGTAAATCTCAACCAAATGCGGGTGATTTAACGTAAGACTGGACAAATGATTGTTGAAGCATCGTAAGCTTTGCAAGGCCGGGTTGCCATTCACATCCAACTGGGTAAGATGGTTGTTGTTGCATCGTAGCTCGATTAATTTCCCGCAGCGCGCAATCTGCAGGCCAACCAAGTAATTATTGCCGCAATCGAGATACTCCAGCTCCGTGTTATTGTTCAGCTCCAAAACAAACAACGCATTGTAGCCGCAGCTGAGCTTGCGCAAGTGACGGTTATGTTCCAAATCAAGCGTGGAAATGATGTTCCAATTGCAAACCAGCTCTACAAGCCGTTCGTTCTTGCTTACATCCAGCGTCCGTATACGGTTTGACCCGCAGTCTAACGTTTCCAGCGCTGTATTAGCCGCCAAATCCATTGCATGCATCTCATTCGTATTGCAGATCAGCCGCTTTAAAAAAGGGTTGCGGCTCGTATCCAGAGAGGTCAATTGATTTCCCGAGCATTCCAGAGCAACCAGTCTTGTATTGCGGCTGATATCCAACTCTTTCAATTGATTGTACGCACAATCCAATTGCTCCAAGGAGGCGAAATGCTCAAGTCCTTCTAAACTTGTGAATTTCTTGTGCGAGAGCTGTAAAACGACGATTCCTTCCACATCGGCCGACTGAATCGAATCTCGTCTATTGCAATAGTTGTCCAGAATGAATGCCCGGAACTGTTCATCTATGAAATTCTGGGTAATATCCGTCACTTATTCTCCTTCCCTAATCAAAAGGCTGCTTCCCTGGGGGGTAAGATATCTATCATTTTAAAGAAAATTTCTTCCCCGTTCATCATACTACGGTCCCCATTTAACGGATATAAGGAGTGGAAACAAGGGGTCTGGGCATGCCTAGCGAATGTATCGAAACGGGGAACGGGAAGTCGCGAAATAGAGCTTTCCGCATATTTAGGTTGTTTCTTTGATTCAGCATAGATAAAATGGACGCAAGTGCGCATTTGCGTCGAAGTCGGAGCCTATGCCCCAATCTTGGGGTTGTCGGTTGTTTCTTGCAACGCCGCAATCCCGCTTGGAGAAAGGCGGCCACGGCTCTGGTTTTGTACCATGGAGCGGAAGAGGGGATGGACTGTGACAGAAGAGCAACGGCCCGGCGGCTCCTGCTGCTCGGCCGGCCGGAACGGCTTGCCGGCTTCTACGGGCCTTGACAGCTTAGCGAAAATTGAGGAGCCGGCCACAACTCATGGCGTAATCGCACCGGAGGCGGCAAACCCGGCTCCGGAGGGGATGATCTATTTGCCCGGCGGCGTTTTCCGTATGGGCAACGGCAGCTCCAAGGACGGTTTCCCGGCGGACGGCGAAGGTCCGGTACGCGAAGTTCGGCTGTCTCCGTACCGGATTGATGCGTGTACGGTTACGAACCGCCAGTTCGCCGAATTCGTCAATGCCCGAAACTACCGGACGGAAGCGGAGAAGTTCGGCTGGTCATACGTATTCGAGATGTTTTTGACGCCGCGCCAGACGCCGCATCTGATGGGCAGGGTGCAGGGGACGCCGTGGTGGTTGGGGGTCAAGGGAGCCTTCTGGTTTCAGCCGGAAGGGCCGGGCTCGTCGATAGACGAACGGATGGATCATCCGGTCGTGCACGTCACCTGGAACGATGCGGTCGCCTATTGCCGGTGGGCGGGCAAGCGTCTGCCAACCGAAGCGGAATGGGAATATGCGGCACGCGGGGGGCTGGAGCAGAAGACGTACCCTTGGGGCGACGAGCTGACGCCGGACGGCAAGCATATGTGCAACATTTGGCAGGGGACGTTTCCCGACCACAACACGCAGCGGGACGGCTACGCTGGCACCGCTCCGGCGCGTTCGTTCGAGCCGAACGGCTTCGGCTTATACAACGTGTCGGGCAACGTCTGGGAGTGGGTGGGCGACTGGTTCAGCCGTACCGCCTATACGGACGGGCCGTCCGACAACCCGCAGGGCCCGGCCAAAGGCGAGCGGCGCAGCATGCGCGGAGGCTCCTACCTGTGCCACAAGTCGTACTGCAACCGCTATCGCGTGGCCGCCCGCAGCTCGAATACGCCGGACAGCTCCGCAGGCAATATCGGCTTCCGCTGCGCGGCGGACGTTTGAAGCCGATTCTTTACCGTATGTTGCGGCAATGCCGGTTGACGGAACGAAGCCCGACTTCCTCTGCAGGAAGCGGGCTTTTCGGTCTTTCGATCGTACATATGTCGAGTAAAGAGAACCGCTCTGTAAAAGAACGCAGCCGTCGATGTGAAAGTGCCGCTTATTGGAGTACGTCCCGCGGGGGCTACGTTTCTGCGTATTTATACACGACTAATATGGTACTTCTTTGATTCGCCGCACCCGAAGCATTCGCTTTCATGATCGATCCGTAACAAATGTTGATGACCTGGTCGTCATTCAGGGTTGCCAGAAATTCATTCGCTTTTTTCTCGGCATACGAAGAATCCGTATCGACAAACTCTTTGACTTGAATCATGACGCAGCTGCACCTCCTTGGATTATTACATTAAATGTAAAAATGGATGAAAAATACAACGAGGCACCCCGCCATATAGCGGAATGCCTGTTCACGTTCACCATACCATTGATGGAATCGGGTGTCAACGGAACAGCCTGTGGCGCAGAACGCGTCGTGACACAGAGTCGGCTTAACGGCGAACGCCGGACGGTCCGGATGCTTCCATCGAGCGTTCGGGTGTATAATGAAACAGAACAATGCCTGGCACTCCGATAAGTATGGGCGGAAAGGAGGTCGCATAAACATATGACCGAACAACGATTGCCGGATTTCGCGATACGCAACGAAAGGGAGGCGGCGCTTGCCGCCAAGTGCGACCGGCTGGCGGCCGTATTCGCCGAGAGGGCGCAGCGGCACGATGCGGAAGCCTCGTTTCCGTTCGATAATTTCGCCGACTTACGGGAAGCCGGCTATTTGAAGCTGACCGTTCCGCGTGAATACGGCGGTGACGAGGCTACGCTGCACGAAATGGTGCTCGGCCAGGAACGGCTGGCGCGTGGAGACGGCTCGACCGCTTTGGCCGTCGGCTGGCATGTCGGAACGGTGCTGCAGCTGCGCGGTACCCGAGCGTGGCCGGAGACGCTGTTCGCGGCGTTTTGCCGCGAAGTGGTCGCGGGCGGTGCCATGATCAACAGCTTCGCGAGCGAGCCGGCAACCGGCAGCCCCAGCCGGGGCGGCAAGCCGGAGACGACGGCGACGCGGGTGCCGGGAGGCTGGCGCATTCGCGGCCGGAAAACGTACAGCACGCTCAGTCCGATCCTGAATCAATTTACGGTCAAGGCGGGAATCGCCGGAGAGGATAAGACGGGAGAATTTCTCGTTCATAAAGGTCCCGGCGTCTCGATCGAAGAAACGTGGGATACGATCGGCATGAGGGCGACCGGCAGCCACGACGTCCTATTGGACGACGTATTCGTCCCCGCCGACCATTGCCTGAGCGAAAGAGCGGCATGGGCAGGGAAACGGCAGGACGACAGCGGCTGGATGCTGCACATTCCCGCCTGCTACATCGGCATCGCCTGGGCGGCTCGCGATTTCGCTCTGCAATTCGCGAGCCGGTACAAGCCGAACAGCTTGACGGAGCCGATCGCCGAGCTGCCCCACATTCGGCAGCAAATCGGGCTGATCGAGGCCGAGCTGCTGACGGCACGCACGCTGCTGTACGCCGTTGCCGACCGCTGGGACGCTTCGCCCGCAGCCGAACGACCGGCGCTGAAGCATGAGCTGGGACTGGCGAAATACGTTGTCGTGAACGCCGCTTTGAAAATCGTGGACGGCGCGATGCGGATCGTCGGGGGCGCGAGCTTATCGCGCAAGCTGCCGCTTGAGCGGATGTACCGCGACGTCCGGGCCGGGCTGCATAATCCGCCGATGGACGATGCTGTATTGACCTCCCTGGCCAGACGCGCGCTTGAAGAGCGGACATAGGCCGCATCCCGCCCGCTTCGTGGACGGTCTGTTGTCCGCGCGGCGGCCCGCATGGTATGATCGGGAAGAACGGACAGCCTACTTCCGACAGGAGGATTCATGATGAGCGTATCGTTAAACTCGGCGTACTCGCAGTTCAGCAAGAGCGACCTGCCGCTTGCGGTCGGCATTCAGATGCTGAGCAAGGTGAAGCAGTCCGCCGAAGCGCAAGGGGCGCAAATGGTGCAAATGTTGCAGCAAAGCGCCCCTCCGCAGGCCGGGAGCAAGATCGACATTCGCGTGTAATAGGGCCGGCCCCTCGCGAAAAGGCCGTTTCTTCCTAAAAGGAAGAAGCGGCTTTTTGCGCTTGACTCCGTATGGCCCAGAACGGGCGGAGCGATCGAGTGAGGGGCTCCGTCGAACATGACCAATCTTATAGATCGAGTAAATTTGCCGAAAGGGTATTGACGTTTCGCCCTCCTGTCATGCTATAATCGCCAAATATTCAACTTCTCGGGGAGATGACCATTGTGGCGAAACACGCCGAACGCTCGACGACCCAATCCGTCGCAGCAGCTACCGTATTTCCTATCTTATTCGCCATCAGCATCGTCCACCTGCTGAACGATACGATGCAGTCCACCGTATCCGCGCTGTTTCCGATCTTGCGCGATACGTTAGACCTGTCTTACAAGCAGATCGGCTTCATTGCCTTCGCCATGAATATGACCGCCTCAATCCTCCAGCCGATCATCGGCACGTATGCCGACATCCGTCCGCGTCCGTATATATTGCCGATAGGCGTCTGTTTTACGCTGGTCGGGGTGGTCGGTCTGGCGCTTGCGCCGAATTTCGCTCTGATAATCTTGTCCGTCATTGCGATGGGACTAGGCTCGGCCGTCTTTCACCCGGAATCGTCCCGGGTCGCGTATTTGGCCGCCGGTGCCAGGAGAGGGCTGGCCCAATCGATCTTCCAGGTCGGCGGCAATATCGGCAGCGCGCTCGGCCCAATCATGACGGCCGTTCTGTTCGTCAAGGTAGGACAGTTCGGCGTCATCTGGTTCGCCTTCGTGGCGGTCGCCGGCATCGCGATTCAATACTATGTAGCGGGCTGGTACAAGCGGCAAAACATTGCGCCACGCTCCGCAGCCAAGCGCAGCGCGCCGCGGGAAAGCACGTTGTCGCTGGCCCGCTCGAAAGTGGTATGGGCAATCGTCATTCTCGTGTTTCTCGTCTTCTCGAAGCATGTGTACATGTCGAGCATCACCAGCTTCTATTCGTTTTACTTGATTAACGACTACGGGGTCACGGTCGAGCATGCGCAATGGTTCTTGTTCGCTTTTCTCGCGGCTTCCGCGGCAGGGACGTTTTTCGGCGGCCCGCTGGCCGACCGGTACGGACGGCGCAACATTATATGGCTGTCGATTTTGGGTACGGCGCCGTTCTCCATCTTGCTGCCGTATGCCAATCTGTTCTGGTCGGGCGTCCTGTGCGTCTGCGCCGGGTTCGTTCTGTCGTCCGCGTTCTCGATCATCGTCGTCTACGCGCAGGAGCTGCTGCCTGGCAACGTCGGTCTCGTGTCCGGACTGTTCTTCGGCCTTGCCTTCGGATTGGGCGGCCTCGGCTCAGTGGTGCTCGGCTGGATTGCCGACTCGACAAGCATCGCCTATATGATGAAGCTGTGCGCTTATTTGCCGCTGCTCGGTCTGCTTGCCATCCTGCTGCCAAAGGACCGGAAGGCGCCCGCATGACGGCCGTCTGTCCCGTCCTATAAGCAAAAGGAAAGCCAGCCCTCCGGCCGGATAACGGGTTCCCTGGCTTAAATGAGATGCAAGCACTTGATTGACGTTAAAAGAGACATTCAAACTGACCAAGTTTGGATGTCTCTTTTCCCTTATAAAGCTTTTGATTCGATTCCTTCTCATTTTGGATTCTACACAAAAGCGTGAAAGTAGCAAAACGAGCTGCAGGAGGTTATTAACTTGGGGAAAATTGACACGGTCATATTTGATCTTGACCAAACTTTGCTCGATAAAGACCAGTCATTGATTAACTTTGCAAAATATCAGTATGCAAGATTTTCATTACATCATTTTATCGCTGACGAGAGTGAATTCATCGTTAGATTTACTCAATACAATAACATTGTAATGCCCAAAGAAGAAGTTTATAGAAAGTTAATACATATTTTCAATATCGATAATGCTCTATATTCTGTACTACTGGATGATTTAAATAATAACTTCCATGAGTACAGCATCGGGTTCCCTGGCTTAAATGAGATGCTTCGTTCATTAAAGCAAAGTGGATACAAATTAGGTATTATAACGAACGGTAGGGAATTTTATCAAAGAAATAAAATCATCTCTCTTGGAATTATGGAATTATTCGATGATATTGTTATATCAGAAGCAGTAAATTTGAGAAAGCCTGACCATGCCATATTTCGATTGTCACTTTCAAATTTAAACTCCTCATCTGAACGAGCAGTTTTTGTTGGTGATAACTTAAATGCCGATATCATACCTTCACAAGAAATCGGGATGCGAACCATCCTCAAAGGTAAACATCATTCAAGTCGTTATCCTGATGCGACTTGTGAAGATTTAACGGAAATCCCTAATCTAATCAAAGGTTTTTCTTAATAAGCAAAAGGGGAGCTTAATGGCTCAAAAGAAAAGCCCGCTCTCCGGTCGGAGGCGGGCTCTTCTATTTCGC
The DNA here is from genome assembly GCF_039536325.1 of Paenibacillus hodogayensis. Taxonomy (NCBI): domain Bacteria; kingdom Bacillati; phylum Bacillota; class Bacilli; order Caryophanales; family Paenibacillaceae; genus Paenibacillus; species Paenibacillus hodogayensis. The sequence goes on along the minus strand of NZ_BAAAYO010000002.1, from coordinate 213,895 downwards.
GCTGCGTCTAGTAATTGCCGGCCCGGCAATGCGGACGTTATGCTCGTTACCAGCGCCCGTCGTAGCGGACGTAGGTTGGTCGTCGAGCGCCGAACAGAAGCGCGACCTTGGCGACGATCCAGATCAGGCTGGCAACGAACATCAGGTCGAAGCAGACGTTGAATAGAAACAGATGCTTGCTGAGATCGGCTTCGCCGTCCCCGATGACCGGGATCAGGAACGACACGAGGCCGATGAGCCCGATCAGGGCGAACGTCTCCGTATAGATTCGGCCCCCGAGCGATGCCGCGTACCGCCATTCCAGCCATAAGACAGCGTAGTAGACCAGATAGAACGGAAGAAGGAACCAGAGCGAATTCGGCAGCAGCGACCGTTTCCATTCGCTCCACAATCCGAATTTTTCGGAAACCGCTCCTCGAGACATGCCCTCGCTTTTCTCGTAGGTGCCCAGGTAATACGGGCGAATCGTCATGCCGTTCTGCGCCGCGATCTCCAGCTTATGGATAAGCCGGACGGGGTGCTTCAAGTAGAACAGGGCGATTTTGCCGTGACTCATATGGTCGTAAAACGATTCGTACATGCGCGGATCGCGCTGCGGAATCGGCGTGTCCGGCGTGAAGAAGTTCGTCCCGGCCAGTATGGCCAGTTCCTTCGATACGCCAAGCTCCTCCAGGTCCTTTTCCGGTGTCGGCGAATCTTTGATAACCCCGTAGAACACCGTCTGGTACATGTTGATTTCCTTCAGCTGCTTGGGCGCGAATACGTACATAGCCAGCGAGCCGAGCGCGAGGAAGGCCGAGAAGCCGATCACCGTACGCCGCCATGCCGTATCCCAGCGCAAGCCGAGAAAACGCAGTCCGAGCAGGGCGATCAAAATGCCGACTGGCGCGTTCTGCACCTTGGAGCCGGTCAAAAAGATCGCGCAGACGAAGAAGGCGATCAGCAGCTTGCGCGACGGCTCCTCCCGGGTTGCCGCGGCGAGCGCGAAAGCGACCGTCAGCAGCAGGAAGACGAACGAAACTGGCTCCCCGAACAACGAATTGAAGTAGCCGGTGTAGCCGACGTCGGCGAATACGACGACAAGCAGAATCGCAAGCGCGATCCGCCCGGCCAGCGGCAGCGAGCGGTGATAGCGGGAAGCGACCCAGAAGGCGGCCAGCAGCATAATGCCGTAAACGACAGCCATATAGCGCATGTCGAATACGTCCCGGCTGTGGGTAAGCTTGTTCAGCCAGGTCGCGATAATGACAAGAGGCACCTGCGTCGACGCGTAGCCGCCGATTCCGAGCGGGATCATCTTGAACTCGCGGATGAAGTTGCCGAAATATTTGTCTTCATAAGAAAGGTTCGGATCCAGGTAGTCCAGTCCGGCCGATGTCATGATCCGCAGAAAGTCGCCGTTGTCGGCTATGCCGACGATCGGTTTGACGAACAGGACGTAAACCATAACGGCTGCTGCGGCGACCATCGTCCAGAAGGTAAGGCCTGGCATTTTTCTCAAGTCGATTCACCTGCCTGCCCCCGGACGGCCGGAGCCTTCCGGAAGCTGAAATATTTATGCCCCAAGTAGTTGGTAACGGTGTACAGACCGGTCCCGAACAATGTGGCGGCATCGTGCACGCGCTTGTCCGGAAACCAGGGCAGCGCGGCCGCGAGCCATTGTCCGCCGTACAGCCCGATGCCGTACGACAAACCATAGCAGACGAGAGTAACGAGCACAAACTTCCACAAGCTGCCCGCCACCTTCGCTTTGGAGCGAAACGTGAACGTTTTGTTCAGCGTATAGCTGACGAGCGCTCCGACCGTATTGCCGATAAAGGTCGAGGCCCAATAGCCGATGCCAGCGACATGCAGCAGCAAAGCGATGACGGACAGTCCGACAAGCGTGTTGAAGACGCCGACGAGCAGGAAGCGCACGAACGGCCGGCCGAACAACGCTTGTATCTTGCCGCTCATCGCCGTGTCTCCTTTGGCCCGATCCCGACTGGCGAGCCGGAATCAGGTCCGTTGGCTCTGCCGTCGCGGGAAACGGAAGCTTGTCCGCCTTCCGCGAGCGAAGCCGGAACCGCCGTGCCGGTACCCGTCTCGGATTGCGCCGTCAAGTTCGTCTCGACGATGTAAAGCGGACGATGTTTTACTTCTTTATAGATTTTGCCGATGTACTCGCCGATCAAACCGAGACTGATCAATTGAATGCCGCCGACGAACCAGATCGAGAGCATAAGCGATGCCCAACCGGACACCGTATTGCCGGCCAGCTTCTGCACGATGGCGTATAAGCCTGCGAGCACGCTGACGACGAATAGGACGAAACCGGCCAGCGTGACGAGCCGGATCGGCGTGACGCTGAGCGACGTGATGCCGTCCCAGGCGAACGACAACATCTTTTTCAACGGATATTTGGACTCTCCGGCAAACCGCTCATGGCGGTCGAAATATACTTTGGTGCTCTTGAAGCCGATCATCGGCACGATGCCGCGCAGGAACACGTTGACTTCCTTGAAGCGGTCCAACTGTTCGAGCGCCCGCCGGCTCATCAGGCGGTAATCGGCATGATTGTACTCGATGTTCGCGCCGAGCTTGCGCATCATCTTATAGAACGTCTGCGCCGTTCCGCGCTTAAACGCAGTATCGGTGGCCCGGCTTTGCCGGACGCCGTACACGATATCATAGCCTTCGTGAAATTTCACTATAAACTCCCGCATCGCCTCGGGGTCGTCCTGCAGATCGGCATCGATGGAGATGGCGCAGTCGACCGTTCGTATCGCCCGGTTCAGTCCGGCGAGCAGAGCGTTTTGGTGACCCGCGTTGCGGGCCAGCTTCAGTCCCGCGACCCGCGGGTTGGAGCGCCGGTAGCGTTCGATCAGCTCCCACGTCTTGTCCCGGCTGCCGTCGTCGACGAACAGCATGAAGCTGCCCGGGGCAACCAGCTTATCGCCGACCAGCGAGTCGAGCACGCGTGAAAGCCGCACGACCGTCTCGGGAAGCACCTCTTCTTCGTTGTAGCATGGAACTACGATGCCCAGAACAGGCAAAGTTCCTGATGTAACCGGCATATTGATGTCCTCCGCTAACCAATTTACTCTCTTCTATGATACGTGTCTTGAAAGGAAATGCAAATCCGTAATGCGAAAAAATCCGTTAAAACCCGCAGCTACAGGTTATTAAACCGATTTTGGAATGATCGAACAACCTTTTGCACAGGCAGGTCTGAAACGCCGCTGCTCTTCTTTACTATTATAATCAATAGTCGTATAGTTGATATAACAATAAGTACAAGGAGACAATTCATTATGTCCAGTCAACCCAAACGAGTTCCTATGTACGTTCAGCTCAAAAACTTCATCCTTAACCAAATGAAAAACGGCACATGGAAGCCCGGCGATAAGCTGCCTTCGGAAAACGAATTGGCGGAAGAGTTTAAAGTAAGCCGCATTACGGTGAAAAACGCTCTGGCCGATATGGTCAGTCAAGGGATCGTCTACCGGATTCAAGGGAAAGGCACGTTCATTTCCGACGATTCTTCCGAATCGATGATGTCGTTCGAGCCGATCAAAACGGACAGTTCGCTCATCGCCTTCCTGATGCCCCGGCTGAACAATTGTTTCACGGCTAATCTGATGACGGGTATCGAGAAGGAGCTGGCCGATCAAGGATACAACTTCGTATTCCGGCTTACCCACGAATCGCAGGAGCTGGAGAACAAGCTGCTTAAAGAGCTTGTCACCGCCGGTGTGAGCGGCATAATGGTTTATCCGGTGGACGGCGAGACGTTCAATCACGAGATATTAAAGCTGACCTTGAACCATTACCCGCTCGTTATCGTGGACCGGTATTTGCGCGGGCTCGACACGAATTGCGTCTACTCGGACAATTACGGCGGCGCCTATGAAGCTACCAAGCATTTGACCGAGCTGGGGCATGCGAGCATTACGTTCATCAGCACAAAAATTTCCGGAACGACCAGCATCGAGGATCGTCTGCGCGGTTACGAGCAGGCGCTGATTGACGCCGGGCAATTCATCGATTACCGGCTGCGTCTGTTGGATCTGGGGGGCGGTATGCCCGCGGTCGATCAGATTCAAACCTACTTGCGGGAAAATCCCGACGTGACCGCCATTGTGGCGACCAATTCCACGATAGGCCTGCAAGTCATGAAAGCGGCCCAATTATTGAATCTTGACGTGCCGCGGGATCTTTCCATCGTGTGCTTCGACGATTACGAGCAGTCCAATCTGTACCCCGTGCCGCTGACGTACGTGGACCAGAATGAGATGAACATAGGCAAGGAGGCCGTTAAGCTGATCGTTTCCCTGATTCGCGACCGGTCAACGGAGCCGCGCAAGCTCATGCTGCCGAATAAGCTGATCGTGCGCCAATCGACGGCGATCAACCCGAGAAGCGATGGCTCCGCTACAGCGGGGGTGCTCCTCTCCGAAGTACGTCCCTAGCGGCAACCGAGTCGTTACGATTAAAGCCTTTGGAGCTCGCGTATTTGACCGGCTGCAGCGCCTTCACGTTTTTCCCTTGATACATTGGGGTTGTCCCGGCCGAACGCTTCCTTGACCGCAATGCTCGTCGTGGTCGTTAAAAATTGACTGCCGTAAGTATAATATCATCGTTAAATGGCTATAAACATGTTGAATATTCAATTATAAAAACGGTGTGATTGGAAACATAATCCTCCTTCGAACTTCTGAAAACAATAAAGAGCGCCTTCTCCCTTTTTTGGAAGAGGCGGCCCTTATGCGCCGGAAGCTTGCCTGTTACTGTCCGGTATACGGATAATACGGATACTGCTGATAAGGGTAGCCCGAATACGGATAGCCGTAAGGATAAGCGGAGTATGGATATGGATAAGGATAAGGGACGACTAACGGAAGAACGGACGGGTAATAACCTCCGTGATAGCCGCCGTGGTACCCGCCGTGGTACCCGCCGTGGTACCCGCCCGGATAACCACCGCCATGGAAGCCTCCGCCCTCAACATGTCCGCCGCCCCCGGCATGTCCGCCGCCGCCCCCGGCATGTCCACCGCCACCGCCGTGCCCGCCTTGAGGGGGACGAATGTCGACCATATCGGACGGAGCCGTCCATTCCTGCTGGAATTGTAGGTTTGGTGCCGTTTCGTTGCTCATTGCGCTCTTCCTTTCGCTTGTTGATCTGCTATATCATATGCAGCGAAAGGAAATAGGGCACTTGCCCGGAACACAGGACGACAAATCGCTTCGTCACTCGGCCAGCGAGGTGGGATCGGCGGTTGTCCCGGTCTGGGCCGGAGCGTCTGGTCTGGTTTGGCGATCATGCGGTTCTGCTGCCGTATTGCGGCCCGTTAACCCGTTATCTGGCTTGCGGGAGGGGCTAAAGCGACTGTGCAGCCGCCCGCCCAGTCGCTCGAACGAAGCGGCGAAAGCAGCGTAGCCTTTGGTGCCGACGATCCAGTCGGCCAGCTTGACGCAGCCGTAGGCAAAGGCCATGCCGGCAATCACGTCGATGACCCAATGAATTTTCAAATACATCGTGGATACGATGATCGAGATGCAGTACGTGCCGACCCACCAGCGGTACCAGACGCTTTTCTCGCGCATCGAGAGCAGAAATCCCGCGAAGGCGATCGACGTATGCATGCTCGGGAAGCAGTTCATCGCGGTGGCGAATTGCTGCTCCGGCGTCAGCGCCCGCTCCAGCAAATCCGGCGTTCCCTGCACGAACCATACTTCCTGCAGCAGGATGAGGTTATAGAAAGGCAAAATAAGCGGCACCTGCAGCAAATAGCCCGCAAGCGAATAACGGCCGAATTTATATACATCCTTCGTGAAAAAAGCCCGGATGACGCAAATCCAGTACGAGAGCGCAAACCCGTAATTATACACCCATTGAAAATAAGCGGTCAGCCAGTTGGGCTGCCAGAAGCGGAAAAAAGCGGCGTCGTTCAGCGGCAGCGCATTGAAGATGTCGTTCCATTGGAAAATATGGCGCATATTGGCGGTCTGAAAACCGATTACCCGGTGCCACATCGGGTTCGCATAATGATAAATAAGGAAAAAGACAAACAGTACGGCGATGCCGAGCGGCATGAATTGTCCCCACGAGATCGCTTTGGCGTCCTTGCGCGCTCCGAACAGAGCGACCGCGAGTACCAGCAAGCATAAAACCCCCCAGTTCTCGACCCGGGTAATGGCAAAAATAATAGCCGCGGCTGCCGCGACCAAAGCGGTCATATACCCTTTTGTTGCCGTCAAACGTCAAATCCCCCTTCTTTGTATAGAAGAACGTTAAGCATACACTCGTCATGCCGTATAAACGGTTCAGGCTCCGACTTTGTACCCGCCGCCTATTGCGTACAATACAGGCAGGAAACGCAGCAAAAGGGAGTCGGGAGCGATGGCATATGTCCGAGCGGACCAGGACTGAAGCGGCCGGGGTGGCCGAAAACGCATCAAGCAATAGCATAGCACGGAACATCGGTGCAGAGAAGACCGATCTGGAAAAGGACGAGCTTGAAAAGCAGATTTCTGCCATACCGAAAGGCGGGACGGGGAAGACCGCAATCGTGGCCGGGGCGACGGGCTTGATCGGCGGTGAATTGATCGGGCAGCTGATTGCCGATTCGCGGTATAACGAAGTTATTGCACTGGTGAGGCGGCCCGTGTCGTTCCCGGATAGCGCCAAGCTGCGCGTCGTCGAAACGGACTGGAGCGAGGAAGGGCTGGCAGGAGCGCTGCAGGGGAGCTGGGGAGCGGCCGATGTGTTCTGCGCTCTCGGAACGACGCGAAAGAAGGCGGGTTCCCGTCTGCAGTTCCGCCGCGTCGATCTGGAGTATCCGCTGCTGCTGGGCAGAATGGCCAAACGTTACGGGGCATCCCGGTTTGCCGTCGTGTCGGCTATCGGGTCGGACCCGGGCTCGCTTTTTTTCTACAGCCGGGTGAAGGGCGAGATGGAGCGGGAGCTCCGTTCCCTCAGTCTGCCCGGTCTGCACATATTCCGTCCTTCCCTGCTTGTAGGTGACCGCGCGGAAATCCGTCCCGGAGAGAAGGCGGGCGAGGCGATCGCCTCCTTCACCTCGTTCCTGCTGGTCGGGCGCTTGCGCGCGTACCGGCCTATCGCAGCGGGCGATGTCGCAAGGGCGATGATAGCGGCTGCGGCCGAGCCGGACGAAGGGACCCGTGTGCATGGCTACAATGACATGATGGCGAGACAACATCCCGCATCGATGTTGTGACAAACCGCGACCGGCTCAGTCTGCCGGGATAAGAAGCTCCGGCATCCACTGCTTCATATGGTTGACGATTTCGTCCCAATATGCGCTTTTATGCGGTAGCTGGCTGTCCTCCGCGGTCCGCAGCGGCTCGATTTTATATTGGCGCCAGTTGACCATGTGAATCCAGGTCGGGATCAAGCAAGGCTCCTTCAATTCCAGATGCGTTGTGCCGTCCTTGACCGTCTTCTCGATCGTCAACTGCATAATGCCCCCGGTTCTTTCGCGGTTGCCTTCCTGGGCGGCGATGAAATTGCCGAGCGAGTAGACGACGAACGTCCGGCGTCCGTCGGCGGTTTGGATCCATTCGGCTGGCTGAAGCACATGGGGATGATGGCCGATAATGATGTCCGCTCCGGCTTCTGCTGCCGCTCGCGCGACCGTCTTCTGCTCGTCGTTGGGCATATCGGCGTACTCCTGGCCGAAATGGAAGCTGACGACGACGACATCGGCCAAGCTCCGGGCCTGGACGACATCTTTGCGTATAGCCGGCAGATCGATCAGATTGAGCATATACGTTTTTCCTTCCGGTACGGGAATTCCATTCGTTCCGTACGTATAGGAAAGCAAGGCGAAGGTGATGCCGTTCTTCTCGAGCGTGCGGATCTGTCCGCGGTCCTGCGGGGACAAGTAGGCGCCCGTATACAGGAGGCCGAGCTGGCTGTAATGTTGTATCGTATTGACAACGGCCTGAATGCCGCGGTCTAGCGTATGGTTGTTGGCCAGATTGACGACATCGAAGCCGCAGTCCTTGACCGCATCACCGACTTCGTACGGGCCGTTAAAGCGCGGGTAGTCGGAGAGCCCGAGCTCCTCTCCGCCGATCATGCTTTCCTGGTTGGCCAGGGCGATATCGGCTTCTTCGATATACCGCTTGACCGGCTCGAACATCGGCCGAAAATCGTAACCGTCCGCCGTTCTGGCATCCTTGTAGACGGAGCTGTGAATGAGCACGTCCCCGACCGCAGCCAGCTTCGCCCTGTACACCTTCTCCGTATGGTCGTCTGGCGATCGGGGGAGTCCGGAATCGTCATTCGGCTGCGAATCCGGACTCGTTGCGGACAGCGGGCCTGTGGATGAAGAAGGGGGCGTCGTTGGCTCTGCCGTTGCCGGCGGCTTGGTCGACGTATCGGGTCGGCTGCAGCCCGCGACGGCGAACAATACGATCAGAATGGCCATATAGAGTGTATTTTTCAAATGAAAATGGGGGTTCATGGCTTTATTCGTCCTCCTTGATCCGTTTAGCGGCTCGGCTACGTGCGGATATTTTTTCCGGAGTTTCCATTGCTTTCCCTCCCACTATAGAGCAAACCGGCAGCGGATACAAACTTTGCATGATGTCCCATGTTAATGCGAACGTACCGGCATTGGCACAATAGACGGAAAGATGCGACAATAAGGATAAGAGGCAGAGGGTGTATATATGCGGGACGAGCTGACCGGTCTGGCGGGAGGGCTGTTCCGCGAAGTGTGCAGCAAGACCAATCATGAAGCGAAGGAGCGGGGCGAGTTGCTCGATAAAGAAGATTTCTACCAAAACTTTCGGGAAAAAATGAGACGCTGGCTGACGACGGAGGAGGGAAGGACGAACAAGTTCGGAGAGTACCTGATGTTCGGGCCGGATCTATTCCACCTGCTGTGCAAGCTGTCGCTGGACGACGAGGTGCCCCTTAAGGAGAAAGCGAAGCTGGCCGGCGCCATCGCCTATTTTGTTTCGCCGATCGATCTGCTGCCCGAGATCATAACGGGTCCGCTCGGCTATCTGGACGATATCGCCGTTGCCGCTTACGTGCTTAACGGGCTGGTGAACAACACGCACAAGTCGGTTGTAGAGAAGCATTGGGCAGGGGACGGGGACGTGCTGGACGTTATCCGGCATATTATCAAGGAAGCGGACCGGATGCTCGGCAGCGGACTCTGGGCCAAGCTGAAAAAAAGGTTTCAATGACCGGCTTCGGATAGGCGGCCGTCAGCTTGGCGGCGCCTCCATCCTCGCTTGCACGATCAGCCGGTGCGTCGCATTCACGACAGGATCGCAAGTAATCAGGGTCAATATTTGATCTTTGCCGTTCTGCTGCAAAACGGACACGTCCGTCGGCTCGACGATCGAGGTCTGATATACGGTGTACACGTATGTCTCCCCTGCAGTGCGAATGACGACCTCATCCCCGGCCTTCACTTCGTTTAGACGGTTAAACTGTCTTCCCTTCGTTCGGGCCCGATGGGCCGCGATAGCCGCATTGCCGATTTTCCCCAGCGGCGTCGTTTCCGTCATATGAGCGGCCGCCACTTTCATATTCGCCAAGGTGGCGCCCTCCAGTACAGGCATTTTCACTTCAATAGAAGGAATCTCGATCATCGCCAGCACATTGTCCGGCACTTTCTCTTGCTCAGCGGCTTCGGACGCAGCCGGTTCGTTCGTTTGCGGCTCGGCGGCTTCGGGCATTAAGCTCTCGTCTTCCAGCAAGCGAGAAAGCCGTTCGAACCCGGATATCGTCGCAGCGTCAAGAGGGGGCCGCTGATTCATGACAGACTGCTCGGCTTGCCGGAGCAGGCTTTGCTGTTCCCGGTCGGCCATCCATTCCTTCAGGGTGGGAAAGGCCATCGCTGCAAGTCCCAGCACAATTAAAATATAAGAAAGCGCGCGCATGCTCGAATCGCTCCTTGCCAATCGTCTTAGTGGACGGCTCATACCCGGCGCTTGAAAGCAATCCCCTTGCCCCGGCTGTCATGCCGTTACAAGGGGATCGTGGGTTAGCCGTTGTTACTTTTGATGTTTGTGCAGCATTCTGCGTCTGGCGTACAAACCGAGCGCAATCAGCGAGAGGCCTGCCGCATAATACGGAAGCGGACTCGTTTCCCCGGTTTGCGGCAGCGTCGGAACGCCTCCGCCAAGCGGCGGTTTTTCGTCCACCAGCTCGACCGGCGGCTTCTGCGGCGGCGCCGTTGTTGCCGGCACGCCCGGAGTGACTCCGCCCTTAGGCGTGTCGTCATCTTCGATATCGACCGGTGGCGTTCCCGGCTGGGTGGTTGGAGGCGTTGCCGGGGTAGTTCCGCCAAGCGGCGTCTGATCGTCGGGAATATCCGTGCCTACAGGATTCCCTGGATTGCCTGGGTTACCTGGGTTACCTGGGTTGCCCGGATTACCGGGGTTACCTGGACCTTCGGGGCCTTCAGGACCCTCGGGACCACCTGGACCACCCGGACCACCCGGATTGCCCGGATCGTTTTTCTTGCTGTTGGTGACGACGAGCTTTTTGACGTTTCCGTCTTGGACTATGCTGGAGTCAATCGTGACGTCCTGCTTGGCATCTACGATCAGATAGCCTTCAGGTGCGGCAAGTTCCTCCAAAATATAGTCGTCGTAAGGCAGGTTCGTGAACAAAACCGTTCCTTGGGCGCTCGTCGTTTGTACCAAAGGCGTCCGTTTGCCCGCTTTGTCGTACAGGGTGAACTTCGCGCCTTCCAGCTTTTTGGACGAGTCGTCCTTGTCGACCTTGGTCACTTCCAGGCTGCCGGTCACAACGCCGCCCGGATTGCCCGGATCGTTTTTCTTGCTGTTGGTGACGACGATCTTCTTGATGTTGCCGTCTTGGACTATGCTGGAGTCAATCGTGACGTCCTGCTTGGCATCCACGATCAGATAGCCTTCAGGAGCGGCAAGTTCCTCCAGAATATAGTCGTCGTAAGGCAGGTTCGTAAACAAAACCGTTCCTAGGGCGTTCGTCGTTTGCACCAGAGGCGTCCGTTTGCCCGCTTTGTCGTACAGGGTGAACTTCGCGCCTTCCAGCTTTTTGGACGAGTCGTCCTTGTCGACCTTGGTCACTTCCAGGCTGCCGGTCACAACGCCGCCCGGATTGCCCGGATCGTTTTTCTTGCTGTTGGTGACGACGAGTTTTTTGACGTTTCCGTCTTGCACGATGCCGGAGTCGATGGTGACGTTATGCTTGGCGTCTACGATCAGGTAGCCTTCGGGAGCGGCCAGTTCCTCCAGAATGTAGTCGTCGTAAAGCAGGTTCGTGAACAAAAGCTTGCCTTGGGCGTTCGTCGTTTGCACCAGAGGCGCCCGTTTGCCCGCTTTGTCGTACAGAGCGAATTTCGCGCCTTCCAGCTTCTTGGACGAATCGTCCTTGTCGACCTTGGTCACGTCCAGGCTGCCGGTGACACCGCCGCCCGATCCGGAGCCGGATGAGGTGCGGACGATGATATCGTAGCTCGTTTCCCGCACTTCCGTCTTGAGCCGGTCGCCTTGGAGCGACACTTCGTTCTGGACTTTGTCTTTATCGGCTGCATTGATAAATGACTGATATTCCAGAATGAACGCGGAGGAAATTTCCTTCGCGAAAGACAGCTCGAACGTCTCGCGGTTATCCGAGCCCGTTGTAATCTTGAGCGTGTAATCCGTTCCCTTGACCAGCTCTGCGGCTTTCGTATACGTGCCGTTCGCCAGCACATTCGTCGCGAACAAATGGAACGAATCTGCGATCAAAATTTGGTTCGGGCTCGGATTGTCGATAATTTTGGCGTTGGAAATGGTCGATTGTCCTTCGTTGATGCGAATCGTCCAATCGATTTTATTTCCGTTCTGGGCGCCGGTTTTGCCGACATAAACGCCGCCTTTGGGCACCGAAACCTTTGCCGTCCACTCCGCCGAAGGCGTAGGGGAGTTGCCGCTTATGAGCGAAGCATTGTTGATGATCTCGCTTTCGATCAGCGCTCCTTGCAGCGTCGTTTTGAACGTAATCCAGTACGGCGCGTTGATCGTTCCTTTGAAATCGACGGTCAGCGTATTGCCGTTCGCCTCGGTGGGCAGGACGACGTCATACAGGCTGGCGTCGAGCTTGGCGCCTTTCGATACCCCGTTGGCCGAGCCGGTCAGGTTCATCACGAACACTTCGACCGAATTCGGAACGAGCGTCTGGCCCTGCTTCAAAGGATCGACGATCTTGGCGGCCGGGATCGGATCCAAGTTATAGTTCAGCTTGATATTCCACGTAATTTCCTTGCTAGTCGCATTGTAGGTACCGTCTTTGGTGCCGTTATTCTTCGTGTACGTATCCGCGTCGAAATCCGCCGTTTTCTCGATCGGACCTTTGCTGACGCCGCCTTCTTTCCACGTCATAACGGCTTTGTTTATAAACTTTTTCGTTTTGTCCGTTTTTTGGCCGATGTTAAACGTCGTGTCGTAGGTGACGGTGACCGTATCGTCTATCGGTTTATTGAACTTGATGATAAAGTCGGCGTCGGGAGCCGGAGCGATCAGTTCGTAATCCGCAGGCGAGGTCAACGTGACCGAACCTTTCTTGATCACCAGCGTGCTCGACAGCAGCGTCAGCCCGGCGTTCGTAAACGTGTCCTTGATGACGACATCGTCCAAAACGTACTTCGTGCCGTCGGCCTTCTTGTCGCCGTTGATCGTCAGCTTCCAGGACGTCGTTTTGTTTTTGTAGTTCGCGCCGTTAGCTTGCTTCAGGAACACTTGGCTTTCCTGAGTGACTCTTCCTTCCTTCGGAGTCGATCCGGGCGTTTCTACCTTATTGACGATCGCTTCGTTTTTTTCCACGCGGTTGATCGGCTTCGTCTGATACTTGATCGTATAAGGCGAATCGATATCCGAGTTGAACTGCAGGGTGAAGCCGTAAGTCGCGTGCGTAACGGTATACGCCCCGCTTGGCACCGTATCGGCGGTCGTGCCTTTGTATACGGTCAACGAATTCGGGACGAACGTCTGGGAGTTCGTGAACGAGTCCTTCAGCCAAGCTTGGCTTTGCGGGATGAACTTTTCGCCGAAGTTGTACTTGATCACCCAGGTGATGATACCGGTTTCCTTGTCGTACTTTTCCACCGATTTGGCCAGCAGCTCGCCGCGTTGCACCGTTACCGTCGCTTCCGCTTTGGCGTTCGTTCCGTTATCTCCGGAGAAGACCGCCGTGTTCTTGAAGCTGCTCTGGTCTCCTACGATGCGGGTCGAATATTTCACCTGATAGGCGGTGCTGATCGTTTCGTCAAGGAAAGACAGCTTGAAGCCGGTTCCGCTCGACGTATCGACCGCATACACAGCCGCTCCGACGGAAGCGCCTTGAGCGACAGAGCCGTCGCCGTTCACTTGAAGATGATAGACCTGGAAGGAGCCCGGGATCAACTCCAGTCCCGCAGGGGTCGGGTCGTTAATGACCGCATGCTTGACCTTTTCCAGCGCCTTGTTCACGTTGATCGTCCAGTCGATCTGGTTTTTGCCGTTTACCGTTCCCTGCTTATCCGCAGTCGGACCGGCCGGGGGTTTCAGGTGGACGATTACGGTCTGCACGCCGCCCTGGATCGGCACGGCAATGATGACCTCCGTGTTGCCCTTTACCGTCTGTGAACTGAACTCCGTACGGATCTCCAACTTGCCGCTTACGTTAGAATGGGATTCGACGTAGCTGTTGAACGTCATGACAACTTTGCCGTTCCGGTCTACCGTGAAGCTTCCGACCTGTCCTTGCCCGGAAGTAAGCGGGGCGGAGATGTCGGTGAAGATCTCGAACTGGCTCGGCAGATCGAAGGTGAACGTATCCCCTGCCTTGTAACCGTGGCCGTTCGGCAATACCCAGTCATAGATCAGGTTTATCGCCGCACCGATGTCCAGACGACTGTCCGGGTTATACACGGCGTCGATCACCGTACCCGTCTCATCCGTCAAGGTCACTTTGGTCAAAATACTCGCAGCGCCCGGACTGTAAACGGAGCCGTATACGGAGTCCCCTACGCTCCCCGACGAATCGGCAAATACCTGCGAAATATGGCTGCCAAACAACGTTTGACTCAGAAGCAACAAGGCAACAATGATTCCACTTATTCTTTTTTTCATTTTCAGTTTTTGTCTCCCAATCTCCTCGAAATGTACTTGGTGCAGCTCGCGAAGCGACACTTCATCGTTCGTGAAAGCGTGAATGTCCTCCAAGAATCGACGCCGGCGTTGGCGTTGCGGCCGAGGCTATGTAGGATTATGATGGCGTTGCCGGCACCGAGTCCGTCTTGGAACCACCTCCCGAATTCGTATTGCGCCGTTCGTAGGCGCTCGGCTCTGCCCGTCCCCGCGGGTGCGGAAAGGCGCATGGTCGGCGTTGTAAAGGCAAAGCGATAGAACTGATTGCAGTATAGTACGAAAAACTATACATTTTCTCAACAAGCCGAAAAAAGCCCTGGATGCGGATGTCCGGGGCTTGGCCTATTGTGATGAATGATTCGGCTTCTTACTGGCGTTATCGGGATGTTAATAAACTTTGGCTGCCGTATATTTTGCGGCATCCTTGATCATGGCGAAAGCTGTAGCGCTGCCGTTCAGGCCGGCATCGACCGTCGTATCGATGATGACCCAGCTTCCGTTCAAGTACACTTCGTTCCAGGCGTGATAGGCGGTCACATATTCCGTCGTGCCCATAACGAGCTTGGCCGGAATTCCCGTGCTGCGGAGCATCCCGGCGAACAAGGCTGCATAGCCGTAGCAAATATCTGTTTTCGTCAGCAGGGTACGGTCGATTTGCGGGATATATTCGGCAGGAACGTTGGCCGCGAGCTCAGCGTCGTACTTCACGTTGTCGATCACGTATTGATAAAGCGCCTGCACCTTCTCGCCATCCGTCGTTGCATTTTTTATCAATTCCTTCGCGATCCGGACCGTTTCGCGGGCTTCGCTCCAATTGACGTTTTGCACCGAGTTCAGGTAGACGTTCGCGTTGTCGGTCAGCGCCAGTTTAACGACGGTCTCGCCGACGACTTGATATTTCGTTCCGCTGATTTGCTCCAGTACGGTGACCGTATAGTCGCCGTTGCCCATCTGCAGGGGGAACGTCTCGGCGGGCACTCCGGCCTTCAATGTATAAGTATATTTATCAGTTCCTTTGGCAATCGTCAGTTTCGTTTTCACTTGCGGTTTGACGTCGTACCGGACAGTGACCGCTCCTTGTGCGAGCAGGTTCGTATCCAGCCATACTCCGATTTCCGCAGCCTGCGCCTTCGTCGCGACGAGCGCGGGGGCGAGGAGGAAAAGCGCCATAGCAAGCAGCACTAGTTTGCGCATGCTGAAAACTCCCTTCGGTGGCTAGGCTGCCATTTGACGGATCGTCAGGAAGGCCCTATAGCTTTGCGTCGCTGTCTTTCGACAGGTTTGCCATTATCGTGTTAGAGTCTGCTTTAAATCTATGGAGCTGTTGGAAGAGCGGTTGGGTTCCGAAGAACACAAAAAAAGCATGTTCGTTCGGTAGCTGGCTGCCATCTGACGGGAGTCAGGAAGGCCCTGTAGCTTTGCGTCGCTGTCTTTCGACAGGTTTGCCGTTATCGGGAAAAGCTTTTACAACTCAATTATATCAAATCCTTCGGGCAAATCAAGAGATATTTGGCCCGAAGGTCCTAGTAACTGGGAGATTGCAACCAAAACCTTCTTTCGATAGGATACATTGGTTCTCAATCGTCGAACTATTTGCTATTCTATAAGTTGAACGAAAGAACTTCTTGGAAAAGCGGAATGCAACGGTCTTCAAGCATTCGTTCAACTTATATAAAATTGCTGAAACCGCTATCTTGGTAGGACGATGTGCGGAATGGAACCGTAGAGCGCGGAAGAGTGTACGGGATCATAGTATTAGGAAAGGCAGTGAGGGAATGGGACAGTCGGCGAATAAGCTGGAAATGGAAGTGACGAAGAAACTGCAGATGGGCTATTTGCTGCATTTGCCGGAAGAGTACGATTCGGAGCCGGAGAAGCAGTGGCCGCTCCTCTTATTTTTGCACGGTTCGGGCGAGAGGGGCGATAACCTTGATAAGGTGAAAATTCATGGCATCCCCAAGATCGCTGAAAAAAATCCGGGTTTTCCGTTTATTGCCTTGTCCCCGCAATGTCCGCAAGGATCGAACTGGAGCAGGGAGCAGGAGACGGTGATTGTTTTGTTGGAGCGGATTACGCAGTCGTTCCGGGTCGATCCGAAGCGGATTTACTTGACGGGTCTCAGTATGGGCGGATACGGAACGTGGCGTCTTGCATGCGATTATCCCGATAAATTCGCGGCAATCGCCCCGGTCTGCGGCGGGGGCGAACCGTACCGCGCCAAAAGCCTGGTCCATCTGCCGATATGGGCGTTTCACGGCGCGAAAGACTCGGTCGTATCGATTCGGGAATCCGAGAATATGGTTAACCCGATCCAGGCGCTGGGGGGAAATGCGAAACTGACGGTATACCCGGATACGGATCATAACAGCTGGACGGAAACGTACGATAACCCCGAGCTATATGAATGGCTGTTAAGCCATCGGCTAGCCTGACCGGGAAGCCGCAGCGACGAGGCTATCCTGGCAGGCGGCGGGAACGGGACTCGCTTTCCTTCCGGTCGTTCAAGCAAGGATTTGTCTAAAGACTGCCGTAAATTGGCAGTCTTTTTGCATTGCGGCATGTAATGCAAGTTCCTCTTCACGACTCCGGCTTTAAAACAATTGCTGAAAGTCGGGATCGAGTGCATAATGCGATTGCGCGCGTTCTTTGCATTTTTGATAGAGGCGGGTGCGCTGCTCGACCGGCGTGTCGGCGACAAGCCGGCATAGTCGTTGAAACCTTTCTTTCGGCAATTCGTCTAAGTATTCGACAAATAAATGCGGGTACGTCTGTACATAGGCTTTCATGCGCAGAGCCGCGCCGGCGACCGCAGTCATAATGGCTTTGCCGTTCTCCATCGCTTCGATCCGATAGCGGTTGGCCAGCACGTAATCCAGAATGGCTGGCCGGACAAGCTGCTTGTTGACTTTGACCACCTCCCACAAATACTGCACGAACGGCTCATTGAACGTTTCGGGCATGACTTGCTCTAGCTCCAGCTCCATATCTTTGCGGATGTGGAACCGATTCAGGCAGGCGATCTTGCGAGCCTTCACTTTATCGGTCCGGAGCAGATAGCCGATCTCCCGCAGCTTCTCGTACGCTTCCTTGGGCTGCTCGGCTTTCATATCCGCCACGGCAAGCTGCATGTCTGCCTGCAAGCCTTCGCGGATAGCCGACGTATGCCGCACGAGAATACAGTTCAGCATATGGGCCGCGATGTAGGGCTTGTACCGGCGGCGAAGCATAACCAGCAAGGCGGCGAGCAGCGCTCCGCCGAGGATGGCGGCAGCTTGCTCCAGCAACGTACCGGCGAAGTAGAAGGCCGCGGCCGCAAGCACGACAACGCCGAGCATATCGAGCCACGGTCCGGGGCGGCTTCTGGTCGCGGCATAGTCGGCAATGGCGGTCCGCTTGCCCCGAGAATCGCAGGCCGGGCAGCGGTCGGCCTGCAATATGGAATAAGCGCCGCAGCGTCCGCACTTTCGCAGCCGCTCGAAGGCGGTGGCGGTGACCGGGCTTTTGCGCAATTGGACAGCCTGTCTAACGGTCATGCGGCACCTCCGCCGCATTCAGACGGTCGATCAGCGCAGCGTCCATCTGCTCGTGCGTCATCGCCTTTCGTTTACAGCTCCAGAAGAAGACCCACCTGGCCAGCACGAATAGGGCGGCGACGGCAAGCAGGCTGTACGTTATCATGGGATCACCCTCCTGTCGGAATGAACACGATTGGAAACTATCGCAATGCGCAAAGGGGTCTTCAAGTATGGCAGATATATAGCAGATATATATTAGTAGAGATATAAAAAGAGATTGCTATAAGGTTTATGAAAATAGTAAATTTATTGAGTAATATACTTTATATTGTACTCTGTGCATGGACGCTTTGACTACTCCAGCGAATCCGGAGGTGCGAACGATGATCTATAAACCGATGCCGCTTCGGCGGTACGCGTTTTTGTTATTATGCGGAATAATGGTGCTGACGCTCCTGGCCTCCTCGCGGGCGGGGGCTGCCGGGGCGGAGCAGAAGATGGACGCGGTTCTGGCAATGGACGCGAGCACGTCCATGAATGACAGCGACAGGAACAAGGTCGCCAACGAGGCGATGAAAATGTTCGTCGACATGGCCTCGGTGCAAGGCGATAAAATCGGGCTGCTTTCCTACACCGATCAGGTCGTCCGCGAGAAGGCGCTGCTGAAGATCAGCTCGCCGAAAGACAAGGACGAGCTCAAAGCTTTTATCGATCAGTTGTCCCGCGGACCGTATACCGATATTGCCGTCGGCGTGGCCGAAGCGGTGAATATTTTGGAGAAGGGCCGAGAGCCCGACCGTCACCCGCTGATCGTGCTGCTCTCCGACGGCAACAACTCGCTTAACGCCGGACGGACGCAGGCGCAGTCCGATGCCGAGCTGCAGGCTGCGGTGAAGAAGGCGAAGGAGCTGGGCATTCCGATCTACACAATCGGCTTGAATGCCGACGGACAGCTCGGCAAGGAAACGCTGGAGGGCATCTCCCGCGAAACCGGCGGCAAGCTGTTCATAACCAGCACGGCGGATACGCTGCCGCAAATATTAAGCGAAATTTTCGCCAACCATCTCAAGCTGAAGGTGGTGCCTCTGACCGATCTGACGGCAAACGGCGACTATCAGCAGGTCAAGATCGCCATTCCGAACGGCAACGTGATGGAGGCGAACGTATCGATCATTTCCGGCAAGCCGGTAGAGGTCAAGCTGTTCGATCCTTCGGGCCAGGAGCGCAAAGTTCCGTCGGATGGGGTTGTCTATTCGCAATCGAGAACCTACTCGCTCCTCAAGCTGCTCAAGCCGCCGCAAGGCGACTGGACCTTGCATGTAAAAGGCGTCAGCCAGGATAAAATCAACATCAATCTCGTCTACAACTACGATCTGGAGCTGGTCATGGCGCCGATCCCCGCCAAAGCCAAGGCGAAAGACACGATCAGCATCTCCGCAAACCTGCAGTCTAACGGCCAGCCGGTAGCGGATGCCGAGCTGTACAAGAATGTGAAGGCGACGCTGCTGCTTACTGACATAGACGCAAAACAGACGAAAGAGGTTACGCTCGCAAACGGCGGCAGCGGATTTACCGGTTCATTCGTCATAGCCGAGCCGCACGATTACGAGGTGAAGGTAAGGGTCGAAGACGCCAGCTTTTTCCGGGAAACGGCGGCGGCGGTCGTCAGCGCCAAGCCCGGAGCCGCGGCCGCGCAGCCGGCGAGTCCGCAACATACCGGCGCCGATTCGGGAGAATCCGGCAAGCCGTTCCCGTGGTCGCTGACGATCGGAGGAGCGCTGCTGCTCGCTTTGCTGGCGGCGTTGGCCTTGTTCGTTTTGCCCAAAGTAAGGCAGGCTAACAAAGGCTTTTACGGCCAACTCGTCATCGAGATCCGCGATATCGACACCGGCGAGCGGACAAGCCCGCAATACCGCAAGCTGAACGGCTTCAGGGGAAAGGTCAAGCTGCATCAGCTGCTCCAGCTGGCGCCCGAGCTGGCCGAAACCGAGCGCATCGTGCTGACTCCGGGCAACGATTCGGTGTATATCACGAACCAGTCGCCGTGTCTGATCGAGAAATCCGGTCGCGTCTACGACGCCTCCAAGCCGAAGGAGCTCCGCAACAACGACCGGGTCCAGATTACGCTGCAAAATGTGAACAAAAGTATTACGCTCGACTATATACATTAAGACGCACGCTTCCGAGCGCGGTCGCGCAGGAGCTGTACCTTTAGGAGGATGAGAGTGATGAAGGCAGTCGTCAAAGAGCATATCGAACAGCTGGACGTCTCCAAGGGCGGCGGAATCGTCAGCGACAAAATCAGGGTCGATACGATCGATAATCCGATGCTCGTCATCGGTCTCGGAGGCACCGGGATCGACGCCCTGCTCAGGTTGAAATACCAGATCAATCGCAGATTCAAGCTGCCGGAAGACCCGATTAGCAAAAAAAAGCGCGAGAAGCCGGATAACGTCGAATTCCTCGCCTTCGAGACGAACGAGCATGACCGCCACAAGAAGTATAGGGGCATCGGCCTCGACCCGCTGACCGAATACGTGCTGCTTTCCAATCCCGAGGTCGGGGGGCTGCTGCAAAACCGCAGTCTGCTGGAGCCTTATATCAAGGAATGGCTTTCGCCGGAGCTGCTAATTACGGATGGGATCAACGGAGCGTCGGGCATCCGCCAGGCGGGCCGGCTGCTGCTGTTTACGAAAATCGTGCAGGTCGTGCAGTCGATCGAGAAGAAAATCAAGGCGCTGTCCGTCGGCACGAACAAGAAGCTGACCGTCTTTCTGCTGACCGGACTTTCCGGCGGCACGGGCAGCGGCTGTTTCCTGGACATCGCCTACATTACACGCGGTCTGATCGAGCGCGACTACGGCGACGCCGGGGTGGACAAGGTGAACATGTTCGGCTACTTGTTCCTGCCTGACGTCAATTTGTCCAACAAGAGCATGTCGGACCATACGCGGGAATATATCCGCAAGAACGGCTTCGCCGCCTTGAAGGAGCTCGACTACTGGATGAACGTCAACGAGCGCGGAGAGCGGTTCAAGCAGCAGTACGGCACGATCCTATCGGTCCATTCTCCGGTTGCGCCGTTCAACTTCGCCCACCTGATCTCGGCCACCAACCTGGAAGGGACGCTGCTCGAGAACGGCTACGATTACTGCATGAACGTGACGGCAGAGAAAATTACGACATTCATGGCCAGCGAGGAGAAGCAGTCCGGGGAAGAGTTCGCGATTCAGGACTACATGAGCAACATCCACACGAATATCGCCCAGATGCCCAAGCAATACGCGGCCAACTACCAATATAACGTCATCGGCGCGTCGTCGGCCGTGCTGCCGATCGAAGAGATGACCACCTTCCTCGCCTACCGGCTGTTCAAGAAAATGGCCGGCATGTTCGAGGCGGCACCGTCGCAGGAAGACGTAGAGAAGCTGGCCCGCAAGCTGGAGATCGATCCGGATTCGATGCACCGCGAGTTCAACAAGCGGGTTCCGGAGCCGATCCCGGGCTACCAGAACAGCGAGCGGCTCAGCTACAACAACGTCGTCAAGCAGCAGGTCGTCAGCATCGATACCGAACTGGAGCAAAGCTTCCTGGCTCGCGCCAGAGAAGAGTATATCAAGTCGAAGAAGCAGCTGCCCGGCGCCTGCCTGGAGCGGTTTACGGAGCAGGTCAACCGGATGTTCCTCAATCCGGAGCAGGGTCCGTTTTACGCTTCGCGCGTTATTTTCTCCAGCAAGGGTTTCTGCCTGCTCAATCTGATTTCCTCGTACATCGAGGCGCTCAAGGAGAGCGTGTACCGCATTCCCCAAGATGCCGAGGCGGCGAAGACGAACGCCGGACAGCGGCTGGGCGACGCGCGGAGCGCTTTCATCTCGCGGGAGAAGAAGAAGGACGCCTACATCGAGGCCAAAATTCAGGAATATTTGCTGTATGCCGACCGCGAGCGGATGGAACAGATGATCGAGTTTTACGAGGATTTGTATAACGTCCTGAACGAGCAAAATACGCGAATTTATCAAATTTTTACGGAAATATTGAACGCCCTGAACCGGATCTTCGAGAAAAACGGCGACATCCTGATTCGCGGCGACGAGCAAACCGACCATAAAGGAAACAAAACGTACTTCTGGAACATCGTCAACGTGCCGGACATCGAGAAGCTAGTCGGGGGGATGATGGACGAGAGGAACAGCGCGGATTTGATCCGCGACTTTACGAACGAACTGCTGCGCAAGACGAATCAGTGGATTCGCGAGCAGGATATCGACATTATCGGTTCGATTTCCGAGTTTTTGACCGACCATTTCGGCGATCTCATTACGCGCTCGATGGAAGATTTCCTGGCGATCAAGTACGGGCAGGACGAGTCGATCGAGAACGTGATCGAGCGGATTATCGCCAAACGTCTGGACGACGAGGCGGTCCCGGTATTCCACTTGAGCAACAGCGCGGGCAGCTTCCACTTCCCGGAATGCGGCTTCGTCTCCGTTCCGGCGGATGCGCCGAACATTTTCAAGGGTGTGACCGGCTTCAAGGAGCTGGCGCTCGGCAAGACGAAGTTTACGATCAAGGAAAGCCGCGTCAAAAACCGCATCTTCTGGCTGAATACGAAAAACGGCGTGCCGCTGTTCGCCTACTCGCCGCTCAAGGTGATGGAGGAAAGCTACGAGAAGACGATTCTCGAGCCGGAGGGCGTCGGCCGCCATCTCGTGCAGACGGAGAAGACGAACTGGACGAACCTGCCTTCGCCGATTCCGGAGAAATCGTGGGGGGACGTGTATGTCAACCCGCGCGTGAAAAAGCTGAACGCGGACGCCAGAACGCTGTTCGACGCCGCAGTATCATACGGCTGCGCGGCGGAGAAGGCGGATACGTCGCATACGAGCAGCCGGTTCGAATGTTATTTGACCGAGCCGTTCGATATCGACGCCTGGATCGGCCAGTTCCAGCTGCAGCTGGACGGCGCGAAGCCGAACTTCGGCGAGCTGAAGCGCTGCATTACCGAGCTGAAGCGGCTGCTTGCGGGCGGTCTCAAGCGTGTCGAGACCCGGTCGATCTTCAACAGCGTCAACGAACAGATGGCCAAGGACAATCTGATCCGCACGCCCGGCCTGCTGGTGCAGCTTCGTCAGGAAGTGGCGAAATACGAGCGGATCGGAGGCAAAATCGCCGAGCTGGAAACGGTGCTGAACGCCCACCAGGACGAGGAGCGGCTGCTCGACCGTTATTTGGAGGCGATGTATACAAGAACGATCGTCAAGCGTGGCGCCCAGTACGTATACGATCACGACGCGGACGAGGATACATGGGAGCCGTTCGTGAACTTGATCAAGGTAAACAAATTCGTCGAGTTCGCGATCTTCGAAAAGGTGCGCGCGCTCGATGCGAAGCGCCAGGCGCTGCTCGTGCGCAAAGCGGGCAAGCGCAGCGAGCAGTTGACGGCGTCCGAAGATATTGCGGAGCTGGTCTCCTCCCTGAAGGAGCTGGCGGACGGATACCGGGATGCGAAGGCGGCGCTCGACTATGACCGCAACGACTACGTCAACGGCGAGGACATGTACCGCTTCTATCAGCAGGCCGCCGCCAAGGCGAACGATATGCTGCGCACGCTCAAGTGACGGGTGCCGCCGTTCTGATGCTACCAACGAAGACCAGGTTCATGCAAATGGAAGAACGGAGTTGCCGGGAACAGTTGCGGCTAGTACAAAACGGAGGGAGGAAGTCGATATGCACGACAGGCTGCAGGCGTTCGCCCGCGACTATGACGCCGAAGCGGATCGGCTTGCGCTCCGTTACGACGGACAAAGCAGCATCCGTCATCCGCTCGTCTTCCTCTTTATCGGGGACGACTGTGTCGAGGCGCTGAACGCCATCGTCGGCAAAAACGAAGAAGCCTGGCACAACGGCAAAGGCGTCGTCTACGTCCACGCCTATACGGAGCGAACGGTGGAGGAGAACAGCGACACGGGGCGCGTGCTCGGCATCCGGCTGCCTATGATCGAAGGGGAGCGGCAGACGATGCGTCCCCGGCTCCATCGGCAGTTTTACGAGAATACGCCGGGGCTGGCGGAAGCAAGCCGAGTCGCCCGCCAGGTCGGCGAACGGATCGCCGGATATGGGCATGCCTACTCCTCCTTCCAGCAGCTGCATATCGCCGTCGTCGCGGCCGCCCATGACCGCTGCAGCGTGCTGCTGCCGGAAATCGCGCTGCTGCTGAAGACGTCGCTTGCCGATTCGTTCAAGCAGATCCAGATGGATTTGTACGCCCTGATGCGGGAAAAGCGGGAGGACGGCGATTACGGCTTCGCTTCCGCTTCCGCCGCCGCCTTCCTGCGCGAGCTTGACGGTTACCAGAGCCGCGATTACCGGTTCAGCGCGCCGCTTCACGTAACGGGCGACCATATCCGGCTGCCGGTTGAGCATGAAGGGCGGCCATTGTTCGATCTCGTCTACTTGCTCGGCGACAAAAACGAACAGGGCATGCTCGTAGACGGAAGCATGGATGCGAACTACGCGATAATCAGCCGGCTATGCCTGCTGAAAAATCGCAAGCAGCCGGGCCGCGACGAAGCGGAGGAGACGTACAACAACCAGCGCTTCAAGCAGCATATCGAAGCCGGACGCGGGCAGGAGCCCGTCTATGCGACGGCCGGCTTCTCCCGGGTCAAGCGGCCGAATGCCGCGGTCGCCCTGTCGGCGCTGCATCAGACGATGCGGCAGATCGTTTCCCGGCTGAAGGAGCAGAGTGCAGTCGACCGCCGCACGATGCTGGAGCTGTGGGGGCTGGATGCGGCCGCGCTCGCGCGCCGGGCCGATGCGCTCGTGCCGGAGGCGGACAAGCTGGAGGAGATGAATGCGCTGCTGTTCGCCGACGTGTCGCTGGACGAGCTGAAGCGGACGAGTCTGGCTGAAGCCGAGCAATGGTTGTACGCGCGGCATGCCGGCGAATTTTTCCGTGAGCACTTTGCCGTCCCGGCGGGAGCTGCGCTCGAGAAGCTCGATACGGAACGCGAGGTGCGGGCGACGGCCGAGCGGACGATGATGCACCATCCCGATTACGGACTGTATGGCGTCTATGCGTGGACCTCGACGCAAGAAGACGGTCCCCTGTATCAGGAGCTGCGCGCTTGGCGCAAGGATGTGACGAGACAGCTGGAGCAGGGCAGGCTGGAGCTGGACCGGCTGCTGCAGGAGACGGTGGACATGCAGCCGTTCCGCCGCGTGCCGCTGATGAAGCGCAGCACGCTGAAGCATTTTGCCCGCTACCTATTCGAGAGCGTGTACGGGAGAAGATTGGAGCTGCTGCGGCTGGAAACCCGGCTGGCGCTCATTGCCAGGTACGAAGAGGCGTTCGCCCGGCTTCATGCGCGGCTATCTCCGCTGATGGAGCGGTTGTCCGAACTGGACAAGCAGATTGCCGAAGCGAGCCGGAGGAGCGTATCCGAAGCCGACGACTATCTCGGACGCAACATTGCCGAATATTACGCGGTAGTGGTCGATGGCTTGTTCAAGGAGCTGCAAGCGAGACGCGGAGACGACTTTCCGTTCGGGGAGCGCGGTATCGGCAGCGTGGCGGAGCTATTGGAGAACGGAGCCGAGCCGCTGCTGGAGCGGCTGATCGCCATATGCCGCAACGACCTGTTCCCGAGCGCTCCGTTCCTTCAATCGTTCGAGGACGAGCTGATTCACAGGGCGAACGTCACCGTCCGGTTCGAGGACCGCGACCGCATTTTGTCCAAGGAGCAGCTGTACCGGGAACTGTACGGCACGTTGAAGGAGCAGGCGGCGGTCCATATCGAGGTATACAACTACACGTTCCGCAACCGTTACGAGGAGCACTATTTCTTCGGCGACGGCGGGAGCGATTTTATCCGCTACGCGCTGGCGGCGGAGCTGGAAAGCCGCGGCGGAAAACCGGGCTGCGTGCATGAGCCGGGAAAGAGCGGCGTAGAGAAGCTTACCTTGATGGGCGGTTTCCGGATCGAGGACGTGCTCGCTTACCGCAACGGCCAAAAATACTACGACAGCTATCGGGCTAACGGCTTCGAGTTTCATGCGGCCGAGCCCGGGGGCCGTGACGCTGCCCGCGACGCAACCTGAAGGAGGGGCGGAACATGTATCAACGAAAAGCGAACGGTCTGCTGATCGTTTTCAGCGCGCTGGGCGGCCTGGCCGGTTTCGCGACAGGGGAAGCGCTGCTGGCCGCCTGGGAAGGCCGCGTGCCGAACGCGCTCCTCATCGCCGCTTACTGCGGGCAATTGGCGTTCTTCGTCGGCTTGATGTGCCTGCTCGCCGAATTGATCTCGCCCGCCTTGAACGGCAAAGGCTGGCGGCTCCGTTATGCGGCCGACGGCTGGAAGCTGCTTGTGCCGGCCACGCTGCTGCTGCTGTTCGCGGCGGGCGCGGTTCTGCAGCTTCTCTACGGCTTGAACATCGGCCGGCATCAGCCGCCGCAAAATATTATTGTGGCCATCGACGTGTCGGAAAGCATGGCCGAAACCGATCCGAACCGCGAAAGCTTTCGGGCGGCCAAGCAGCTGGTGAGCAGCCTGGAGTCCGGCAAGCGCGTCGCCTTGCTGACGTTCAACAACACGGCCAGCTTGCTGCAGCCGCTCGCGCCGGTTGCCGACGAAGCGGCCAAAAGCGCCGTCGCGGACAAGCTCGACCGTTTCGGACCTCCGAGCGGCGGGACGAATATCGAGGAGGCGCTGGCCGAATCGATGCGGCAGATCGAGACGGCCGGCGAACGGGCGCGAGCCAGCATGGTTATTCTCATATCGGACGGCTTCAGCGAGGTCGATATGGACCGCTCGCTGTCCCCGTACCGGGCGCTAGGCATCGCCGTCCATACGGTCGGCGTGAACGCAGCCGACCAGGGCGGAAACGAATTGCTGCAGCGGATCGCGCAAACGACGGACGGGACTTATTACAGCGTCGACGACGTTCAGAAGCTGACAGGCGTTTTTGCGAAAATTTACAAGGCGAACCGCAGCTGGCATCTTGTCGGGGAACGGCCCGGCACTGCGGCCGACAGCGGCTACTACGGCACGCTGCGGGTACTGAGCTTCATCGCCGTCGGCTTGCTGATGGGCTTGTCGCTCGGCATCGTCTTCGATAACCGCTACCTGGCGCGCAGCTTCTCCGCCGGAGGAGCGCTAGCCGGACTGGCGGCGGGTCTGCTGCTGGAGCTCGGATTGAGGGCGGGGGACATCGGACCTTCGACCGTCCGTGCGGCTGCGGATCTGACTCTCGCCCTTGTGCTGTCGGCGTCGACGCTGCTCGTTGCCTACAAGGAGCGCGGGCTGGACGATGCCGGGGTGGGTCCGTACCGGCGAGGGCGCAAGCAGGGCGAGCCGTCCGGCCGCTCCGGCTTCGACAAAGCGGGAAAGGGCAGCCGTCAATTCCGGTGAGTCTTCTCGCCGCCGGTTCAAGGTATTTTGAAACAGGGAGGCGAAGGGGATGCAATGGAGCGACGAGCCGTCCGGCAAAAGCCGCATCACCGGGATGCGCCACCGGATACAGGGCACGGAAAGCATTTTGACGTGGAACTGGCCGGAGGACGTCCATTTCGTATACGTCTATATGTTCCCGGCGGAAGCCGAGCTGCCTTTGGAGGCTCGTCCGGCCGCATCCATGAAGCTGTACACGCGCGAGGAGTACAAGGCGAATGCGGGCTACCGTGGGCGGATCGATGGAATCGGCCGCTATGCGTACCGTGTTTACCCGTGCGCCCGGCTCTCCGACGGCATTTCTCTGCTGCGGCAGGAGGATGCGGACAACGTAATCCGTTTCGGAACGGGCAAAGCCAAGATCCGCTATTCGATCCAATACGGCTTCGGCCTGTTCAGCAAAATGAAACCGGTCCGCATCGAGCTGTCCAGCGAAGTGCTGGTGCCGAAGGAAGCGTTGTGCTATGTGAAGAAGGATGGCTCGTTTCCGCTGCATAGAGAGGACGGAACGGTCTACCCGTTTATCGCCGATATCGCTCCGGGGCGGACGGTGCTGCCGGAAATCGAGATTCCCAAAAACAGCCGGATCAAGCTGTTCCTGACCGACGGCGCGACGTACGGCGATATGTACGAGCTGATCCCCGAATAAAGGAGTGGAGCGCATGCTGCAGTTTCTGAAAGGTATTTTCGAGAAGAAGCCGCCGGTGAAGGCGAAACCCGATACGTATCCGATCGTTTGCCCGTTTTGCTTTAGCAAATTCGAGCATGGGGATGTGGTGTTCCGGGCGTCCCATCACGTAGCCGGCGATCCCGACTACGCGCTTCAAGAGGACGAAGCGCTGAACCAATACCGCGACCGGTTTCACCTGTCCCCGATCGACGAGATCGAGGCGGTAATCGCTCCGTTGTCCATTCCGGAGGAGATGCGGCTGTACTCGGACAAGGTGCTCGTCGGCTTGAACGACCGTCACGGCCGCGTGACCCGGAAACGGCTATGCCCGCATTGCCATAACGAGCTGCCGATTACCGCCGGCAAAGTGCCGAGCAATATCATTTCCATCGTCGGCGCGTCCCAGGTCGGCAAGTCGGTCTACATGACCTCTCTCATTCATACGCTTCAGCACGTTACCGCCTCGAACTTCAACGCGGCCTGCATTCCGTTAAACGCGGACATCAGCCGCCGGTTCCGCCAAAATTACGAGGAGCCGATCTTCGAGAGAGGCGCCATGCTGGAGATGACCCAGAAGGAAGAAAAGCAGGAGCCGTTCATTTTCCAGTTCGTGTTCAAGGACGAGCAGTTGGCCCCGCTGATGCTCGTTTTTTTCGATGTGGCGGGCGAGATTATGACCGACCGGGACTTGCTCGACTTGTACGCGGCGCACATTAAAAACTCCGCGGGCATTTTGTTCATGGTCGATCCGCTGCAAATCAAGACGATTCGCGACCGGCTGATGCTGAAGGCGGGCGCGGGGGTCGGGGAGTTCGCCAACCGGTACGACGAGCCGCGGGAAGTGGCCATTACGATGTTTGAAAACTTTATCGGTCACGAGGACAAGGCGCGCACCGATATTCCGACCGCCGTCGTGCTGACGAAGAGCGACATGCTCCAGCATTTGCAGGAGGAAGACGGCGATTATATCCGTTCGAACAGCAACGTGTTCCGCGACGTCGTTCACCGCAAGCATCTGAATTTGACCGAGTTTGAAAATATGAACGGGGAAATCCGCCGGTTTATCGAGAAGGTCGATCGTCCGTTCAAGGATACGCTGGACGTATATTTCAAAGACACCGCTTATTTCGCCGTATCGGCGTTAGGCTCGAATCCGGTCGACCGGCGCATTACCGGCGTCGTCAATCCGTGGCGCGTCGACGAGCCGTTCGTCTGGCTGCTTTATAAGCTGAACTACATCGAGGGGAGCGACGGGAATTGAGCCCAGAGGGGAAAATCCAGCAGCAAATCTATACGCGCGGCCGGGAAGGCATCTTCCGAACCAACGAAGGTCTGGACACCGTGGCGAAGTCTCCCTCGCTCGACAACGGCTTTATCCGCAAGACGCTGCATCCGTTCTGCTTGTATCACGCTCCGCAGGAGCTGCGCCAGCGCGGCGAAACGGACTTGTCGCTGTATCCCGATTCGCTGACGGTATTCACCGCGGACAGCGGAGAGCTGGTCATCGGGCACGGCATATTTGCCGGAGCGGACTTTACGGGACAGCGGGACACGATTCTCGTCCACCAGTACGTCGTTCCGGAGTCGCTCAAGGAATCGTTTTACCGGACGCCCGACGCGTTGTTCCGCATCCGTTCGTTCGAAAGCACGTACAAGGAAGGCGAGAAGCAGCTCCCCGAGCTGGATCGTCTCGACTTTGACGAAGGCCCCTCTCCGGAGGAGGAGCGCAGGACGCTGGACCGGCTCGGCGTTACGGAGGAGCGGTTCAAGCAGCTGCTTGCCGCGATCCTGCAATCGGTAGCGAGCAACAAGAAGGTGTATATCGCCCTCGATACCGACGTGTCGGATACGTCGCGCTCCGGCAAGCTGCTGCTGGCGATGCTGTACCGCTGTCTGCCTTACGTCATGCGGCGCAAGTTCGGCTTTACGTCTTACCAGAACGAGCCGCAGGGCAAGAAGTGGATCAATGCGATGATCGTGGAGAAAGGGAGCATCCGGGCCGGAGACCGCAGTCTCGATAAAGATTTTGTGTTCGACTTTCCCAACGGCCGGTTCCCGGCGATCGTTCCGTCGGCAGCTCCGGCCGCCGCTCCGTCGGCGTCGACGGGAGGGCCCGGCTTTCCCGAACTGGCTTGGGCAAGCCTGGAGCAGGGGGAAGGGCTGGAGGACTTCTTTGCGTTTGCCGAGGAGGCGCTGGCGGATCGCGACGCGGCTGCGCAGTTGTCCTTGTCCGCGTACAACGAGCTGTGCATGCTGTACCTCGTGGAGCAGGGGAGCGACGGCGTTTATGAGACGAACAAGGAGCAGGTGCTCCGCTCGGTTCTCGGCTACTTGACTGCGGACAATGTCGAGCGCAAGCCAAGGCTGGACAGCCTGTTCTGGAGCTTGGTCGAGCGGGAGGCAGCGCTGACGGGACAAGGCTACACCCCTTCGTCCGCCTATTTGCAGACGATGATCGACTATTATCGGATCGGCGGGCTGCGGGAAAGTCTGGTGTTCTCGCTGATCAAATTTTTGTACAACGGCTGGACGTACCAGGAGGATAGCGAAGGGACGAACCGCGTGCTGCAAGCGATGGTTCCCCATCGGGAGCTGTTCCGGGATGTCGTGCTGCGTATGCTCCACAACGAGCCGATCGCGCCGATCGTCCATGCCTATGCCCAGGAGCGGACGACGCGGGCCGGCACGATGGCGGAGCTTCAGGACGAGCTGACCTTCTGGCTGGAGCATGCAGAGGAAGCGCTGAGCGGGTTCCCCGTGCAGGAGCAGTTTATAGCGAAGGCGCGCGAGCTGCTCGGCAAAGACAAAGAGCGCATCGCCGCAGCCCGGAGCTTGAACGCGTTTCTGGATGAGCGGTACAAAAGCAAAACCGATTATGCCAAACGGTTGCGCGAATTTTACAACGAGCTGGACCTGCAGGCCCAGCAGACGGTGATGGAGCATGTCGATTCGAACCGGATTTCGCCCCAGCAGCTCGAAGGCATGGCCTTTATGCTCGGCCATCATTCGCAGGTGCTCGCCGACAGTCTGCCTTCGCGGGAGCAGACGGTTTTCTACACGCTCCAATGCGCGTCGTTTCTGCTGCGCAGCCCGGCGGACAAGGAGGCGGAGTGCTACATGACGCTCGATCTGCTTCAGCCGCGCGAGCTTGATCAGCTGCAGGTCATGCTGCAGCGGCTGCTGAAAGATAGCATCGCGCCGGAACGCTACGCGAAGATCGCCTATGCCTTTTACGAGCGCGGCACCGAGCCCGGCGATTGCTCGTTCGCGCACGCTCAAATGCTGGAATACGTCATGCGCCAGGCCGAGCATCCCGACGAAGTATACGATTTTCTGAACTGGTCGGCCGAATATGCGTATTTTCTGACGCTCAAGCGGACGATTACGCGCGATCACGAAGGGGCGATTCGCGGCTATTTTCATAAAATGGACCACGGCGCGCTGAAAAAGCCCAAAGTATGGGCCAAACTGAGAGCCACGCCAAACCCTTCATTCCGTAAGGTGTACGACGACATTCGTCTCGCCCAGTCCAACCCGGTCCTCCGTTTTCTGAAAAAGAAACGCAGACGGCTTGTTCCTCTCGCCGTGCTGGTGGTGGGCATCGCCTTGCTGTCGACGATGGGGGTTGCGGCCTATCACTCCTGGTTCCGGCCGGACGAGCCGGTGCAGCAGCAGCCTGACGGCGCAGGCGGTCAGACGGAGCCGTCGTCCGGCGGGGGCTCTCCCGAGAAGGGAGGAGCCGGAACCGGAGCGGACGCGAAAACCGGTGCGGATGGCAAAGGCGGCACCGGCGGAGAAGGCAAGCCCGGCTCCGGTTCGGAAACGGACGTGAAAACCGGCACGGAAAAAACCGGCTCGGTATCGGATGCGAAGCCCGGCGCGGATGGGAAGAGCGGGACGGATACCAAGACGGGTACGGGAGCGGACGGCAAGTCCGGCACGGATGCGAAGACGGGTACAGCGGCGGACGGGAAATCCGGCACGGATGCGAAGACGGGCACAGCGGCAGACACGACAAAAACCGGAACGGCCCAAAGGCCGTAAAAAGTAACCGAAATCAAGCTGTTGAAACAGGGGATTATGTGGCGGAGTGACGTTTCTCATGATGTTCCCCCCTTTTGTTCCGTTACACATCTGCACTCACATCAGCACTCAGGGAAAGGTAAAAACCGAAAATCGGCTGATCTGGGCGTTGGCGCCAAGGGGCAGTGCTCTTTTGAGCACTAACCCTTACCCAAACGGCCCCAGCCGCGGAAATAATGCTCTTTCGAGCATTAACACGGGCCAGCCAGCCGGAAACTGGCCGATCTGGTCGTTGGCGCCCGGGGTTAGTGTTCTTTCGAGCATTAACCCTTGCCCAAACGGCCCCAGTCGCGGAAATAATGCTCTTTCGAGCATTAACGCGGGCCAGGTAGCCGGAAACTGGCCGATCTGGGCGTTGGCGCCCGGGGTTAGTGCTCTTTCGAGCATTAACCCTTGCCCAAACGGCCCCAGCCGCGGAAATAATGCTCTTTTGAGCATTAAGGCGGGCCAGCCAGCTGGAAACCGGCCAATCTGGGCGTTGGCGCCAAGGGTTAGTGCTCTTTTGAGCACTAACCCTTGCCCAAACGGCCCCAGCCGCGAAAATAATGCTCTTTCGAGCATTAACGCGGGCCAGCCAGCAGGAAATGGGAGGATCTGGCGTTTGTGACCGGGCTAGTGCTCTTTCGAGTAGGAAAGAAGATATGCGGTTTACGAGGCGGAGGTCACCCGATGAAGGCGGTACGAATTTTCGAAAAGCCTCTATATAGTTGAAGGGAATTAAGTGGAAAATAAGTCGGACTAAATGAGTTTTACGAAATAGTTCAAAGTAAAACGTTAAAGAATCTTCCCTGGTACATTAATGGAAAGGAAATGTCCTTAGAGCTAGTTTTTGGTTTTGAATTTCAACAAGACGAAGGCTAATCTAATCAATTAAACCGCCAACCCTAAACCATCAAGCCCAAACCGCCCACCCCAAACCGCCAACCCCAAACCGCCAACCCCAAACCGCCAACCCCAAACCGCCAACCCCAAACCGCCAACCCCAAACCGCCAACCCCAAACCGCCAACCCCAAACCGCCAACCCCAAACCGCCAACCTATTGCAAGTAGGAACCGAGTCACGGCTTAACCTATATAGTCAAATGAACAGAGGGATGTTATGATAGAAATCGAAGTTAAAGTAATCGATTACTGTAAAGTGTAATTACCGCCCCGTCATAAGGCTTCACATCGAAGGGAGATTTTTACTTATGCCCAAAGTCACCGAGTTGGAGCGTTATTGCTGTACGTTGTACGACACCCGCGATCAGTTGAAGCGGCATATTTTCGACCGCTCCGACCGCGCGTTCGAAGAAGGGGATCGGGCGCGCGACCGGATCGCCGATCTCGAGCAGCTGAAAGCACGTCAGGCCCGCATGAAGGAAGCGTTCCTCGCCTCCATCGGCGGCCTGCCGTCTTCGGATACGCCACTCCTTCCGCGCATAACCGGAACGTCGCAAGGTTCGGGCTATCGGGTGGAAAACGTCGTGTTCCAATCGCGTCCCGGTCAATACGTCACCGCAAACCTCTACGTACCGGACTCGCGCGAAGAACGGTCGGCCGCGGTTTTGTTCGTGTGCGGACACGAATACGAAGGGAAGCACTGCGATTACTATCATGAAGTGTGCCTGCATTTTGTCCGCGCCGGCATGATCGTTCTGGCGGTCGATCCGATTGGACAAGGGGAGCGGATAAGCGGCATCTTGGCGTCCGACGGAAGCGAAGAGGTGATCTCGGGAACGCGGGAGCACCAGCATTTCGGCGTCAAATGCCATCTGCTGGGCGAAAGCGTGGCCCGCTACTTTATCCACGACGCCATGCGCGCTATCGATTATTTATGCGAGCGGCCTGAGGTCGATCCGGCGCGCATCGCCATAACTGGCAATTCCGGCGGGGGCTTGCAGACGGCGATGATGATGGTATGCGACGACAGGCTGACCGCAGCCGCTCCGGGCACCTTTATTATGAACCGGCAGCAGTACATGCATGCCGGAGGCGTGCAGGATGCGGAACAAATATGGGCCGGATTGACGGCTGTCGGCTTCGATCACGAGGATTTGCTGCTGTCGTTTGCGCCCAAGCCTCTGCTTGTGCTCGCTGTGCAGTACGATTTTTTTCCGATCGAAGCGACCCGTCGTACGGTTTCCCGCTGCGAGCGGTTCTGGGAGATGCACGGTCGGGACGGAAATCTGCTTTTGGCGGAGGATGTGTCCACTCACCGCTATACAGATCAACTGGCCCGGACGGCCGCGGCTTTTTTCTCCAGCCATCTGTCGGTACAGAAGATGCCGGAGGCGGCGATTGAACCCGACTTCGCGCCGTTGCCGGCCGAACGGCTGCTGTGTACGGACAAGGGACAGGTCGTCCTAAGCTTGCCCGGGGCGAAAACCGCTCAGGACGAGATCGTCGCCCGGTGTGAGCAGCTCAAGCTGGAGCGGAACCGGCTGTCTCCGGATGAAAGACGGCGGCGGGCGCTGGTCTGGCTGAACGAGAAGGTGAGCGCGTCGCGGAGCCCGTGCGAGTTCAACGTACGCCGCGTCTTTCTGCAACCGGCTGACGGGTTGCAGGTGGAATACCGGCTGTGGTGGTCCCAAACCGGCGTAATGAACAGTGGATACGTGTTCCGCAGCGAGAATGCGGCGGGCGATGAACCGCAGTCTTTCGTTTTGGGCGTATGGCTTGGCGGCACGAGCCGTTTGACCGAGCGCTGGTCATGGATTCAGGATATGTGCCATGCGGGAAAAACGGTGCTTGTGCTCAACGCCTCCGGCGTCGGTCCGCACGAGCCTTACCCGATCTACAACCGTCCCGCCCACACGTTCTTCGGATTTATGCATACATTGGCGGACAATTTGATCTGGCTGGGCGACAGCCTGGCGGCGCTGCATGCCTATGATATTACGCGCTGCCTGGACATGATCGCGCATGTGGAGAAAGTCGGCATGGAGGCAGCTGCGGTCGATGTGCATGCGGCGGGACGGCAGGAGCATGTCGTACGGCTGGCTGCCGTATTGGACCGGCGAATCGGACGTATTACGTCGGATAGCCCGGTAGGCAGCGTCTCGGATTGGGTCCAAGCGACGCGTTACGAAGAGGAAGACGTAATGAGCACGATCGTGCCGGGCTTGCTGCGTTATATGGATACGGCGGAGTGGGAAGAGCTTTATCGCGATAACAGCTGAAATCGATCACAGCACACGAACAAGAAGAAGCCTGCCCGAGCCCAGAAGGTCCGGCGGGCTTCTTCTCCTTTTTTACCTGTATACTGTTGAACGACAAAACTTCCTGGAGATGGCCAAGTGAAATGGAGAAATTCCGCTTCATCTTTTTTCCATCCAAGAGTTGAAAACAAGATGTCTGAGCAGCAAGGCAGTCCTTTTCGGAATGAAATGGGCTTCCTAAACATTCGTTCAACTTATATAGATCGGGTTTACAGCTTCGGCAGCCGGGTAAACTAAGCCACATCCCTTCCGGAAGAACGGCGAATAAGCGAACGTTTTCTCTATCGGATTTGAGCGCCAAGGTGCCGGGCTGCAGAATACCCGCTGCAGAATGCCCGCAGTATGCCGATTGTTTTTTAATATGCCGATCTTTCGATTATGGCGATCCCGTCGACGTTTATACAAATGGGAGATAGTTCGGCCTGCTATTTTTGGTTATAGTGTAGCCATGAGCGGCGCATTGGGAGCAGCACCTCGATGTCGGGCAAACAAAGAAAGGTCCGGCCGAAACCGGCAGCCGCCGTCCTGCTTTTTTACCGCTGATTACGATTCATGAGGAGGCTAGGCACGATGGTAAACAAGAAAAGGGGATTGACCGCAGGTTCCGCCATATCCGCCGTTTTGGCAGCGACGGTCGTTTTAACGGGATGCGGCTCCGACAAGGGCGCGACGCCCAGCGCGAATGAAGGGAATACGACGCCGCCAAAAAGCGATGCGCCCGCCGAAGGCTACACGCTGCCGATCGTCAAGGACGGCAGCGTCACCTTGAGCGTAGCCGCCCGCGATTTTTCCCCGCCGTACAGTTATACGAAAGGATTTCCCGTCTGGCAGGAAATCGAGAAGCGGACCGGCGTGAAAATCAACTGGGTGGTGACCCCTACCGATCAATACAGTGACGTGATGAATGTCAAGTTGGCGGCAGGCAAAGATTTGCCGGATATTATTACGCTGCCGACCGCCGACCCTGTCAAGCCGGCCGACGACGGCCTGATCGTGCCGCTGGACGATCTGATTCGGAAATACGCTCCCAATATAAGCAAATTTCTGAAGGACAATCCGGAAGTCGATAAAAAGATGCGCTCGCCCGACGGCAAGCTGTACGCCATCTCTTCGGTCACGACCGGGGTCGCCTATTCCGATCCTTATGGCATTCTGATCCGGCAGGATTGGCTGGATAAGCTCGGATTGAAGGAGCCGAAAACGCTGGATGACTGGTATACCGTTTTGAAAGCGTTTAAAGAAAAAGATCCGAACGGCAACGGCAAGGCGGACGAAATTCCGTTCGTGCCCGACCTGAAGCTGAGAGGGCTGACCGTATTCGGCAGCGCCAAAGGGCTGCACTTGTTCTACAGCTCCGGTTATTTCCCGGACGCAAGCGGCAAAGTGCAGTTCGAATGGTTGAAGCCAGAAGCCAAAGAGCTGATCGTCTGGCTGAACAAGCTGTACAAGGAAGGATTGATCGATCCCGAATTCATGACCAAGACGTCGGACGCGGCCCGCGCCAACATTACCCGCAGCGAGGCCGGCGTAACGAACCGCTTCCTGAACGGCAAGCCTAGCTTCGAAGCGGCGATGAAGAAAGCTGGCGACCAGGGCGTGGTGTGGAATCTGACTTTGCCACCGGCGCCAGAGGGCGGCAAAGGCTTTTACGAGAAATACGGTCCGATCAGCGGCTGGTTCGGCATTTCGAAGGATGCCAAAAACCCGGAGGTGGCTATCAAGTTCCTCGATTACATCTACGCCAGCGAGGAAGGCAACCGGCTGCTGACGTTCGGCATCGAAGGCAAGAGCCATACGGTCGTTAACGGTCAACCGAAATTTACGGAGTTTGCCTATAACAATCCGGACGGCCTCGATATTAACACGGCTCTACGCTCCCTCGGGGCGATGCCGACCATGCCGTGGATCCGCTCCACCGACGGACCGCTGTCGCTTCAAGTGAAGGAGATGATGGCGCTCGATCCGAAATCCGCGGAGCAGGCCAAAAAGGTCGAATCTTATTTGAGCGAGGCAAACCCGTATTCGCTGCCGTCGGCGGAAGAATCCGAGACACTTGCCCGTTACCAGACGGAAATTACGACTTACGTCGATTCGACGCTGGCCAAATTCGTTACCGGCGTAGAGCCGATCGACTGGGACAAATTCACGAACCAAGTCAAGGCGCTTGGCATCGACAAAGTTCTTCAGGTCAAGCAAAAACAATATGACCGCTACAAAAAATGAGTGGCCATACGAGGACGGAGGCGAAGACCGTGCAAACGAATGCGGACCTGACAGAGCCGGCGGCGCTTCTCCCCCGCAAGAAGGGTTGGACGCATCGGTTTTGGAAAGCGTTGCTGCGCGACAAATATTTGTATGCGCTCATTCTGCCGGTGCTGATCTATTACGTTGTCTTTCATTACGTTCCGATGTACGGGATCATCATCGCATTCAAGAAATTCCAGCCCTTGAAGGGCATACTGGGAAGCTCGTGGGTCGGCTTCCGCTATTTTGAAGAGTTTTTTTCGGCCCCATATTTTTGGCGGCTGCTGAAAAATACGCTTCTGCTCAGCTTCTATTCGCTGATCTGGGGATTCCCGGCGCCGATTGCCTTCGCCCTGCTGCTCAACGAAGTGAGGCATAAGCTGTACAAGCGGATCGTGCAGACAGTCAGCTATTTGCCCCATTTCATCTCGATCGTCGTCATCGCCGGGATGATCGTCAGCTTTACGGGGCTTCGCGAGGGCGTCGTCAACCACGGGCTGACCTGGCTCGGCCTGCAGCCGATCAACTTCATGGCCGAGCCCGGCTGGTTCCGCACGATCTTCGTCGGCTCCGGCGTCTGGCAGGGCTTCGGCTGGGGCTCGATCATTTATTTGGCCGCCATCGCCGGGATCGACCCGCAGCTTTACGAGGCGGCGGAGATGGACGGAGCCGGCCGGTGGACCCGGATGCGGCATATTACCATCCCGTCCCTGATCCCGACGATCGTCATCATGTTCATTATGCAGATGGGCCATCTGATGGATGTCGGGGTGGAGAAAGTGCTGCTGCTCTCCAACCCGCTCACTTACGAGACGGCCGACGTCATCTCCACCTTCGTGTACAGACGAGGGGTGCTGAACCAGGACTACAGCTTCGCGACGGCGGTCGGGTTGTTCAATAACGGCATCAACCTGATCCTGCTGATCACCGTCAATGCGCTGTCGCGAAGATTATCCCAATCTTCGTTATGGTAGGAGGGCCATCGCCGTGAAATCGACTGGAACCTGGGGAGACCGGATATCGTATGCGATCATATGCGTGCTCCTGGCCGTTGCCCTTCTCGTTACGTTGTACCCGTTCGTCTACGTGTTCAGCATGTCCATCAGCAATCCGATCCATGTGATGAACAACTCGGTTTGGCTGTTTCCGAAAGGCTTCTCGTTGGAAACGTACAAGAGAGTGTTCGAGAACGGAGAAATCTGGATCGCTTACGGCAATACGTTATTTTATACCGTAGCGGGCACTGCCATCAATGTCGTCATGACGTTTCTCGCGGCCTACCCGCTTTCCCGCCGGACCTTCTCCGGACGTAAAGTGATCATGATGGGCATCGTGGTGACGATGTTTTTCAGCGGCGGACTCATTCCCAGCTTCATACTGATCAACGAGCTCGGGCTGTACAACACGAGATGGGCGCTGCTGCTGCCGGGGGCGGTTTCCGCCTTCAACATTATTATTGCCCGCACGTTTTTTCAGGGCATTCCGGAAAGCTTGTTCGAATCGGCCCGAATCGACGGGGCCAACGATATAGGCATTTTGCTCCGGATCGTGCTTCCCTTGTCCAAGGCCGTGCTGGCGGTGCTGACGCTGTTTTACGCCGTCGGGCACTGGAACAACTATTTCAGCGCGATGCTATACGTCTCGGACGTCAAGCTGCAGCCGGTGTCGCTGTACCTGATGAAAATATTGATTCAGAACCAGGATCCCACCATGCAGGATATGAGAGAGGCGTTGGACCGCATGCTGTTCTCGATGCAGCTGAAATATACGATGATTGTCATCACGACGCTGCCGATCATCTGCATTTATCCGTTCCTGCAAAAATATTTCGTTCGCGGCGTCATGATCGGCTCCTTAAAGGAGTAGACGTTGTGTCAAACGTGACTTCACAAAGGCAAGGACCCTGCGAACGCGGGGTCCTTTGTTGTTCGTATGGCGCTATCGATCGAAGCGCCGGAAGGGGCGGCAAGAGAGTGGGGAGCCGCGGGCGTTGGACGCCGCAGAGAGAGTTCGCGGGACGGCAAGCCCGTGTCTCTTGAGTCGGCGCGGTTGCGGGAAAGGCCGCCGCCTCACTCCTCCGGCGCTTCATCGCCTTCGCGAATAAGCGATCGGCGGTATTCGCCCGGCGTGACGCCGCATATTTTTTTGAACATGCGGATGAACGAATTGACGTTCTGATAGCCGATCCGCTCGGATATTTCGTTGATGCGGACATCCTTCTCCCCCAACATTTCCTTGGCCCGGCGGATGCGCAGATCGTGCAAATAATCGGTGAATGTCATGCCGGTCTTTTCCTTTAGGTAGGTCGACAAATAGCTGCGCGAACGCTGGAGCTGCTCGGCCGCCATCTCCAGCGAAATATCCTCGTTGTAATGCTTCTCGATATAATCCAGCACGAACTCCTTGACCGGGTCGCGGCGATCTTTCTTTTCCCGGATCAGCCTGCACGTTTCCTCTGTGCATTCGGTCAAGACGCGCTCCAGCTCATCAACGCTGCGGCATTCCTGAATTTGCTGGTAAGGGGCATGGCTCTCCATCAGAGCCCCGACGTCCAGATGGTGAGAGAGCAGCGCTTTGATGAGCTGTGAGGCAATCTCCTTGCCGAACAAAGTAAATTGGTGCGCGTTCATCGCCCTCTGCTCCATCTGACCTAGCAGCCGGCGGATGATCGACGACGCCCGCTCGGCTTCGCCGGCGGTAAGCTGGGCGGCCAGCTCGCGTTCCTGCGCCGAAGGAAGGAACAGATAAGGGTCCTCTTCGTACGGCGCATACTCGGTTACGATCTGCATATCGTCGTTCATGCTTCGCGCCAGCAGCATATGGCGGCACTTCTCGTATCCTTCGGCCAGGGCGGAAGCGTGCAGCAGCTCGGGACGGAACGCGGCGGTTACTTGGCAGTAGGCTTTGTCGCGGTCGAACACTTCCTTCAATCTCGCGAGCACATCCAGCACCTTGTCCGGCTGCGATTCCCCGTAGATGACGGTCAGAATCTGGTTTTGCTCCGCTTGTACGGTCACCGCATCCGTGAAGTTTTGGGCGATATTTAGGTTAATGAACTCGTGGATAAAGTAGCTGGCTTTCTCTTTCAGCTCCTCCGTCAAGCTGCGGTAGTTTTTGGTAAACGCTATCTGAAACACAAGCAAATAATAGGGCTTGTCGGCCTCGATCAAGTCGCGAAACGGGTTCATCGGATAGAGCGATTTGACGCCCCGCAAGTAGCTGTACTGCTTCAGCAAGGTAGTTTTTACCGTCAGGTCGGAGCTCATCGCCTGGTTCGTTTGCGCCATGTCGGCCATCTTCTCGTTGATCCAGTTCCATTCGCGGATACCGCTGCGGATGAGCGGAGGATGGCCCGATTTTTGCATACCCTCGATCATTCGTTGGATCGGGTTGTTGAATTTATAGCTCAGAATGACCGAGATCGTCACGCCCATCAGGACGGCTGCAGCCATGATGGACAGCAGCAGAGCGTTTAGCTTGGACACCTGGGAGGCGATATACGCATGCGGAACCATGTTCACATACGTAAACCCGGTATACGATCCTTGCTTATAAAAGTAATACTGCTCGTCCCGGATCATATGGCCTTCGCGGCCGGGAAACATCGCAGGGTTGGCCTCGACCGCCTCGCCCCGCGAGAATAAGGGAGTGCCGGCATCGTCCAAAATGAGAAAGCTGTCGTTGATGGAAAAGTGAAACCGTTCGAACAGCTTCTCCCCGTCGATCAGCGCGATGACCAGGAACGGATTGCTGTCCGAGCCTCTCTTGGATACGACCGGAAAAAGCAGGCCCAGGTCGCTCTCCGGGCCGAATACGTCGATTTTGCGAATCCGGTCGGCGGGGAAGACGCGGAAGGCGTATTTTTCCTTCACCTGCCGATCCCAGAACGATTGGCCGTAGGAAGCGCTCGCAAAATTTCGCACGAACAGGTCGGAAGCGTTGCTGGTGCCGTTTTTCTCGATCGCATACGCATGGTTGGGCATATACACGAGCAAGTTGTTCATATACAGAAACGTATTGTTGGTCATGGTCTGGATTTGCTTGAGCACCGAGGCGACGGCGCCGTAATCGTATACAGCTTCGGCTTTCGCCATCGCATTTAGCGTCTCATTGAAGCCCAACTGCAAGATATCGTTTTGGATCAGGCTGAAATGCTTCTCGTACCCGTCGACCGTTTTGTCCAAGCCCAATGTATTGTACCGGATAATTTCCTGCTGAATATTCGTTTTGAAAAAAGTGAGGGATAGGAAGTTGAACGAAAGCAGCAGCACGATCATCGCCACGAACGAGATCAGCAGCTTGGCGAACAAGGAGTTCCATTTCAAGCTTAGAAATCGATTAATCCTCATTCGAATGCCTCCTATACGCTGTATTCCTTCATAGTACTATATATTTGCCCATCGCGGTACTGCTATATAAGTGGAACGAATGAGGAGAAGGCCGCTCTATTACTTTGGGGACATGCCCAGTCCTCTCGCAACGGATATAATATTCGCTGAATGACAGCTTGTTACTTATGAAGAGGAGAGTTGGAGATGAAGAGAATTAGGTTAGTTATTGCCGCATTATTGATTTTCGGATCATTATTCGCCGTTTCATCGGCGGCGTTGGCCGATGCAGCCATGGATTTTGAGGTGACCTCTGTCAGCTACGAGAACGGGGTATTAAAGGCCAACGGCCTGTTCAAAAATACGGGGGACAAACACATCCAGACGATCAACAAAGTGGACGTGAAAATATTTTTGCACAATGAAGCCGGGGACAGCGTGCAAGCGGCTGATCACTATTTTACCGATCTTCAAGTGAATTTGGCCGGCGGAGAGTCTGTAAACTATACGCTTGAGTTCCCGGACGTACCGGAATATACCGACGCCACCCAATGGAGCGCCGAAGAAGGCGATTGGGAGTTTACCTATATCGACGAGCCGGCTGTTGAAGCTGAGGCAGTGGTTGTAGCGGCTCCTGAAGTCGAAGCAGCGCCGGCAGCGGCAGACGCAGCGCTTGATTTTGCAATAACGAGCGTGTTATACGAGAACGGCGTGCTGAAGGCGAACGGCAAGTTCTTAAATATCGGCGGCAAGTCGATCGAGAGCGTTACGAAAGTATTCGTTAAAATTTTCCTGCATAACGACGCCGGCGACAGCGTGCAAGCAGCCGATCACTATTTTACGGATCTGAAGGTTAATTTGAAGGCCGGAGAAGAAGTAGACTATACGCTCGAATTCCCCGATGTGCCGGAGTATACGGACGCTACTCAATGGAGCGCGGAAGAAGGCGACTGGGAGTTCACGTATTTCGAGTAATTTGAGCTCAGCGCCGGTGGCGCAGCTTGGTTGTTCCGCTTGTCTGTTAAACAGCAAGATGCCGCAGGACGGATGATCCGATCCGACGCGGCATCTTTTTATTTGCGGTTCATTCGGTTTAATCGGAGAGCAGCTGCAGGTCCTTGGCTTGGGACACGGCTTTCATCCTGCTGCTGACGCCGAGCTTGCTGAATATGTTTTTAATATGGTTTTTGACCGTGCCGACGACAATGCCGATCCGATCGGAAATTTCCCGGTTGGACAGCCCGCCCGCCATCAAGCGCAGCACTTGTATTTCTCGCACGGTAAGCGGGTCGAGAAGAAGAAGGCGGGAGTCGCTGTCGTCTGCTTCTGCCTGCTCGGAAGGAAATGCCCGTTTCGCCGGGCCCAGCATGGTCGTAGCGTAATACGTCTGACAGGCGAGCAACTGAAGCACATCGTACCGGTGCAGAACA
Source organism: Paenibacillus hodogayensis (assembly GCF_039536325.1). Taxonomy (NCBI): domain Bacteria; kingdom Bacillati; phylum Bacillota; class Bacilli; order Caryophanales; family Paenibacillaceae; genus Paenibacillus; species Paenibacillus hodogayensis. The sequence goes on along the minus strand of NZ_BAAAYO010000002.1, from coordinate 170,850 downwards.
AATGCGCTGGGGACCGAATGGTTTTCCAGGTACAGCACGACGTTCGGATACCCGGGTCTTGAGATCGGCAAGCATAAGATCGATTTCGGACGCTTGTACCGAACGTAAGGATCGTTGCGGAAGCGCCCGTCGAGCCGCACATCGTCCACCTTCAACGGCGTCAACGTAGAAGCCGCCAGAACGACGACGCTGCTCGCGAGATAAGGATACCGCTCTAACGGGACCGGCCTCCGGAGGATTGCGCCGTCCCCAGCCTCGTCCATGACAAGCTCCACATAAAGCCGCCCGTCCCGTTCGACAAGCATACAGACTCTCTCCGCGCCGGTATTGTCGATAACGATCCGAACGAGCTTGCGCAGCAGCAGCTCCGGATTGCTCTCCTCCAGAAACGATTGCGCCGCCTTCAGCACGCTTGACAGATCCGGTTCGTTCGCCGTCACGGGTACCGCCAGCCGCCGGTCGCTTTCTTCCGCCTTCGAATGTGTCTCCTCCTTCGGTAGCAGGTCCGGATAACGATTCCGCATAGCCGTCGTCTTGATCGAGGCGCCCCATTCCTTGAACCCTTCATAAGCGTCATTCATATAGAGACGAGCGGCTTTCACGATGCCCATGGACAATAGGAAACGGGCAAAAAGCTCGTTTGCTACCGCCCAATCCTGAATATAGCCCCCTTCGCGGGTGGAGAATATCGCCTTCTGGTACAAGTCGATCGCTTTGGACGCCTGACCGGAGAGGCGCGCGATTTCCGCCGAAATGAGCTCGTGCTTGTGCTTGTAATAGCCGGGATTAACCGCCGCCCATTTGCCCATCTGCTCTCGGATACGCTTCAGCCTGTGCCTTTCGGCGGACTTCTCGTCGTTCCCGCGCAAGTCCCATGCTGCGCAGATGGCCAAAGCGTAATAAAAGAGATGTTCCTGGAAAAGCGGAACGATTCGGACCGCAGATAGATGTGGGATCGCCGCTTCGGCTGTCCGGACCGCCTCTTCATAATGTTCCTGCAAATAGTGCTGCTGCGTCCGGAAGGTGCATATTCGGAAAAGCTGAAACGGGTTATCAGCCTTGTCCTCCGCCCGGTCGTCGGCGTAAGATCCGTTCAGCCGGACCGAATCGTGTGCGCTTTCGGAAAGGGAGTCGGTATAGACGCCGATCAGCTGCAAGTAATCGCAAAAGGCCAGATGACGCAGAGACAGGTTGGCTTCGATTACAAATGGCAAGTATTGCTGGATGAGAACATAAATATGCTCCAGCGTACCGCGAGTGTACGCAGCATGAACATGCTCGATCATCGCCAGACCGACAAATGCATAATTATGCTCGTTCTTCCCTTGTTCGATCGCACGGAGTAGCAGCGCCTCGCCCGTCTCCGCGTCGTTGCCCCAGTGAAACGTCACTTTGCCCAGGACGTACGTGACTGTGCTGCGGGCGGCTGAAAGCGGCATGCTCTTCGAGAACTCGTAAGCTTCCTGAGCCAATTGAATTCCCTCGGCATATTGTTCCGTATCGTAACATAAGTGAAGTCCGTATATGGCGTAGGCGGCGGGAGAGCCGGGATTGTTGCCATGGCGCATGGTCAGCTGCACGAACTTGGCCATCAGAACGATAAAGACGTTTCGTCTGGCGGCAACAGCCGGGAATAACAAACTTTGTACAAACTCGATGGAAGCCAGTGCGTCTGGATGATCGGCCTGGAGCGGTGACACGGGCCGGCACATGGAGTGGGGGACTTGCTTTTTGACGAAGCTTCTCGCTTTGGAGACGGCGCCAGCACCGGGAACCAGCGGGATGCGAATGCCGTATTCCTGCTTCAAGGCATGCAGGCCAAGTGTAAGGACTTCGGCATACTGTCCTTTGTCAGTCAGCTGCGCAATCTGAGCGCGATATAGTTGCAAGCGCTCTTGGCGGCTTTCTGCCTGTAACGCCAAATATTCCAATGGATTGTCCGGTAGCGGCAATCGACTGCGGATATGTTCGTCTTTCGCGTAATCGGCAGAAATGCCGGACGGTCGGTCCTCTTCCGAATCAAGGGTAGCCGGATCGGAATCGGCTGTCTTCGGCGATTGATCGATCAAATGTGTCAATTCCATACTTGCAAGCCCCCTTCATGAAAACTTATGGTCGAATGCAAACGGGGGTATGGGGAAATCAAGCATTTGGCGGGCTGCTGCATGTATGGATCACCTGGGCTTTTTGTTATAAATGTGAACAGAAAATGAACTGCATTAGGTAAATAGTACCATCAAAAGGGTGGTCCGGACAACGGGAAAATAGACGACTCGGACTGTTTTCAACACCGCCTCTCTGTAACCGGACAGCAGAAAACCGGCGGGAGTTTTCCCGGCCGGTTCTTTGCGGCATATTGTCGGCTTCCCTGGCCTGAACGGCAGTACAGCCACTACATAAACTTGCGGTGCTGTTTTTTGCCGTCATAGGTGAACAGTACGCTTTTGTCCTCGATGACCGTCTCCAGATGAACGGTGCGGCCCCAAAGCTTGTGTACGTAAGGAAGCGTCTTCTCCAAATATTTGACGTCGAGCTCGATCCCTTCGAACGAATGCTTCAGGTACAGCTCGCCGTTGTTCGTATGATTGCCGTCCTGCACGTACAGTACCGGGAAACCGCCGTTGATGCGGGAATAAACAAGTTGGTCGCGCACCGATTCCCACGCCTTTTCGGTAATTTTCCATTCCGGCCCCTTCTTCTCGAACACGTACAGGTCCATGTCCTCGACAAGCTGCTTGGTCATGTAATTGCGGATGAACGACGTGTCGGAATCGAACTCGCGGACCTCGAACATTTTCTCGCGGCCGCCTCCGGGCTTCCGTCCGAACCGGTGACGGTCTTCTTCCGAAGGGGCGTCCCACCGCTTCTCGATGTCTTCGAATATTTTCAAGCCCAGATAGTACGGGTTCAAGCTATGCCGGGACGGCTGCACGACGCCGCTGTTCAGCTTGGCGTATTCGATCGTCTCCTCACTGGTCAGGTCCAGCTCGCGGACGATGCGCTGGTGCCAGTAGGAGGCCCAGCCTTCGTTCATGATCTTCGTCTCCATCTGCGGCCAGAAATAAAGCATCTCGTCGCGCAGCATCGTCACGATATCCCGCTGCCACGGTTCGAGGATCGGGGAATGCTCCTCCAGGAAATAAAGCAAATCCTTTTCCGGCTGGGGCGGGAATTTCTTGGCGGTTTCCTCTCGTTGGGGTTCTTCTTGGGCATTGTCCAACGACCACAGGTCCTCATAGCCGCTCTTGCCGCCGGGAGGCCGTTCCCGGCTCCGCTCCTTCTCGCGGGCTTCGGCCTCCCGACGGTCCCGGTCCCCGTAGTACGGTTTGACCAAAGTCGGGTCCACATGCTCCTGAATGGCCAGAACCGCGTCGAGAAACGTCTCGACCGCCTCCGTCCCGTGAATGAGCTCGTATTCGCGGACCCGCTCGGCCGTGGCCGACATGCTTTCCACCATATTGCGGTTCGTGCGGGAGAAGCGGGCATTGTTTTTGAAAAAGTCGCAGTGGGCGAGCACGTGCGCGACGATCAGCTTGTTCTGGATGAGCGAGTTGCCGTCGAGCAGAAACGCGTAGCACGGATTCGAATTGATAACCAGCTCGTAAATTTTGCTCAAGCCGAAATCGTACTGCATTTTCATTTTATGAAACGTTTTGCCGAAGCTCCAGTGGCTGAACCGCGTCGGCATGCCGTAGGCGCCGAACGTATAGATGATGTCCGCCGGGCATATCTCGTAACGCATCGGGTAATAGTCGAGGCCGAAGCCTTGGGCGATTTCCGTTATTTCGTCGATGGCGCGCTCCAATTGCTTGATTTCGTCCGCATGCATATCGTCCGATCAGCCCTCCTTCGCTTTCGTGAAAAACGTCTTCAGCGCTTTATACACTTCGCCCTTCTCGCGGATGACGCAGTGCTGGAAGCGGGGGTACTGGATATGGCGGTACGCCGACATGAGCGTGCTGCTGCGGTTGTACTGGTTGACCTCGCCGTAGCCGAACATGTTGCAGCGTTCCAGCAGCTTCTCGATCAGCTTGACGCAGCGCTCGTTGTCGCTGGTCAGGTTATCGCCGTCGGAGAAATGGAACGGATAAATGTTGTAATGGGACGACGGATAACGCCGGTCGATAATGTCGAGCGCCTTCTGATAGGCCGACGAGCAGATCGTCCCGCCGCTTTCTCCCTTGGTGAAAAACTCTTCCTCCGTCACTTCTTTCGCCTCCGTATGGTGGGCGATAAAGACGATTTCGACCTTCTCGTATTTCGTCCGCAGGAAGCGGGTCATCCAGAAGAAGAAGCTGCGGGCGATGAATTTCTCGAAGCTGCCCATCGAACCGGACGTGTCCATCATGGCGAGGATCAACGCGTTCGAATGGGGCACGACGACTTCCTCCCACGTCTTGAACCTCAGATCGTCCGGGGAGATGTGATGGATGCCCGGCGTGCCCGAATTGGCGTTGCGCCGCAGGTTCTCCAGAATGGTGCGCTTTTTATCGATATTGGACATAATCCCTTTTTTGCGAATATCGTTGAAGCGAATTTCTTCGATTTCCAGGTTGTCTTGCTGCTTCTGCTCCATGTAAGGCAGCTCCAATTCCTCGAACAGCATCGATTGCAACTCCTCCATGCTGACCTCGGCTTCGAAATAGTCCTCGCCGGGCTGGTCCCCGGCGCCTTCGCCTTTACCCGGCGCCGCCGCCTGCGGGTCCACGCCGAGCACGTCGCCGACCTGGCTGTCGCCGTCGCCTTGCCCGACATGCTTGCTCTTATTATGGTTGAAGCGGAACCGGTACTCGTCGAGGCTGCGAATCGGAACTTTAATAATTTGCTTGTTGTGGGACGTGACAATATTTTCTTCGGTGACGAGATCGGGCAAGTTTTGCTTGATCGCTTCGCGCACTTTTTGCTGATGGCGGGTTTGATCCTGGTAGCCTTTGCGGTGGAGCGACCAGTCGTCCCGGGATACGATAAACAGCGGCTTTGACATGAGGCGGCACCTCCTGTGCGTATTATGGTTCCGCGCTTTGCAGGCGCATGATTGGCGGGTTGAGGACAGGGCTCGGAAAAAATAGCTTGTTATCAAATATATTCACGGGGCCGGGGGATATGTGAGCGGGATGGAAGAGGAATTTCGCGCAGGGGGAAGTATGAAAAAACCGTTGGCAGTAGTCTTGAAAAATGTCCGATACGCAATGTATGATAATAATGATACAAAATGTATCTAAAGAGAAATCATCCACAATGAAACGGAGACTGCCGCGATGAAAAGAACAAAGCTTTACATATGCTGCGGAGGCGTCTTGGCCGTGCTGCTGTCCGCAAGCTGGATATACGATTCGTTCGCCCCGTCCCGCCATTTCCGGACCGCTCAGCTGCCTGTCCTCGCTACGCCGTTGTCTCAACCGGATAGGACCGGCGAAACTCCGGCAAAAGCTGTATTCCTCTCGGGGGCGAGCGGAGAATCCATCGAAGGAAACGGCAAAGGCCAGTCTTCGGACCGTTCGGAAACGATGACATCTTCCCCCATTCAGGAAAATGCAGCGGATCTTGCAAATGCATCGAACCTTGCGGCTGCAAGCCACGAGCCGCAGCGCCAATCGTCCGGCTTCAATCTGCTCGTGCTTGGCCTCGATAACAAAGAAGCCGGGGCGGGACGCTCCGATTCGATCATGGTCGTCCACGTCGACCCGCAGAAGAAAACGGTCAATATCGTATCCGTTCCCCGCGATACCCGCGTTACGCTGCAGGGCATCGGACTTACCAAGGTCAATCATGCCTATTTCCTCGGCGAGCTGCGGGGCGGCGGCAAGGAAGGGACGCAAGCGGCCATCGGGGCGGTCAGCAGCCTGTTCGACATTCCGATCCATTATTATATTAAAACCGACCTGCAAGGGTTTGTAGCGATCATCGATGAAATCGGCGGCGTCGACTTGGAGCTTACCCGAGATATGCTGTTAAGCGGCTCGGGCACTACGCTGCCTGCGGGATCGAATCATCTGGACGGCAAACTCGCGCTGCAGTTCGTCCGGGAACGGTACTCGCTGTCTGGTGGCGATTTCGACCGTCAATCCGATCAGGCGGCGCTGCTCAAGGCGGTAACCGGCAAGCTGCTGTCAGGCGAAAAGCTGAAGACGCTGCCCGGGCTGGTCCGTAAAGTGCTTAACGATTACGTGGATACGAATTTGACCGCCGCGGATATCGTGAGTCTGGCTTTGCTGTTTAAAAACACGGACGGCGGGATCCGTCACTTCACCTTGCCGGGAAAACCGGTGATCGAGGAAGACCCGCTCGTCGGCTCCAAGCTTTGGTATTGGTCCGCCGATGCGCGGGAAGTGGACAACATAGCCCGCGAATACTTGCGCTGAGCAGCGTTTCTCCGTTCCTTCGCCTATTTTTGTCGGTAATTTGAACAAAACGTTAAAAAGTAGTGAACATTTTGCGAATAATATGTTACAATGTTAGCAACAATGAATTGCAGGAGTGTGGTGTACATGACGACCAAGCAAATGACGATGAAAGGGCAAAACGTCAAAGAAGGCGCCGGAATCGTCTCTTTTATGACTGTTGCGGCCTGGATCGCATTGGGCATCGGACTATTGACCTGTTTGTTCGAGGTAAGCGATTTCTCGGATCGCAATCTCGGCCTGATGGTCGGAGTCGGCTTTCTTGTCGGCAGCGTACAAATTTATATGATCGGCGCAGCGATCCGTCTGTTCCATCATAATAAAACGAAGCAAGCCGAATAATCGGTTCGGCCGAATAGGGCAGTAAAGCAATCGCGGAGAAGCCGAGAAGCTTCTCCTTTTTTTTTGCGCCCATACGCTAAAACGCTTTCCCAGCGCGGTGAAATCGCTCTCTTGAGCCATCTTGACGAAACGTTGAACTTTATTTTACGGAATTGCGGCGTTTCGTTGACGCCTTTGTTAACAGTGCGGAAGTTTCAATTTGTTTCTGTTATGGTAGTGATAAGAGATAACTGAAAACGCAAAATGGGCGTTGAGGAGATGGGAAGAGATGAGACAAGGGCGAATATTCCGGCGTTTGGCAGCGATCATGATGCTCGCGGCGATAGCTGTCATGTCGACGGGCTGCACCGAGAAGATGATCGTGCTGGACCCGAAAGGGCCGGTAGGCGAGCAGCAGCGCGATTTGATTTATATCTCCACGGTGCTTTGTCTGGTCGTGGTCGTACCGGTGCTGATCTTGACCGTATGGATCGTATGGCGCTATCGAGACAGCAAAAAGAACAAGGCGGAGTACGCACCGGAATGGGAGCACAATACGAAGCTGGAGACGATCTGGTGGAGTATCCCGATTCTGATTATCGCGGCTCTTGCGGTCGTCACGGTGAAATATACGCATATTCTCGAGCCGTCGAAGCCGCTCGCTTCCGAGAAGCAGCCGATCACGATCCAGGTGACCTCGCTGGACTGGAAGTGGTTGTTTTACTACCCGGATCAAGGAATAGCGACCGTCAACTACGTTCAATTTCCGGATAACGTTCCGGTCAAATTCATGCTGACGTCGGACGCTCCGATGAACTCGTTCTGGATTCCGCAGCTTGGCGGTCAAATTTATACGATGTCGGGCATGGCGATGACGCTGCATTTGCAGGCGAACGAGCCGGGCAAATATTTCGGTTCCGGAGCAAACTTCAGCGGCAAAGATTTCGCCAGCATGAATTTTACGGCGGAAGCGGCCCCGCAGGAGCAGTTTGACAAATGGGTGGCCGGAATCAAAAGCACGCAGCCGGCTTTGACCGAGGAAGGCTACAAAACACTGGCTGCGCCGGGCGTAACCGAGGTAGCAAGCTTCTCCTCTTTCCCGAAAGGACTGTTCGAGCAAACCGTATCGAAATATTCTTCCGGTCACCAGCACGGGCAAACCGAGCCGGCCAAAGCGCCGAAAACGGAAGACAAAGGGCATGCCGGTCACGGCAAAGACGCCGCCGGCTCCGGCTCGGTAAGCACGACCAAACAGGAAGAAGGAGGTCACAGCCATGTGGGACAGCATTAAATCTTTCGCTTCCGAGTTTTTCGTCACCGGCGATCCGCTCATTTATGGCGCGGATGTCGCGATCGGCCTGACGCTGATTGCCGTCGTGTTCGTACTGTCCTACTTTAAGAAATGGACGTGGCTCTGGCGCGAATGGCTCACGACGGTCGACCATAAGCGGATCGGCATCATGTACGTGCTAGCTTCGTTGCTGATGCTGTTCAGGGGCGGGATGGACGCGCTGCTGATGCGTACGCAGCTCGCCGTGCCCGACAATCAATTTTTGTCGCCTGAGCATTACAACGCTATTTTCACGACGCACGGCGTAATTATGATCTTGTTTATGGCGATGCCGCTTATGTTCGGCTTGTTCAATCTCGTCGTGCCGCTGCAGATCGGCGCGCGCGACGTCGCCTTCCCGTTCCTGAACTCGCTCAGCTTCTGGCTGTTTTTCTGGGGCGCGATGCTGTTCAACTTGTCGTTCGTTATCGGCGGATCGCCGGATGCGGGCTGGCTCTCGTACCCGCCGCTTTCGGAGCTGTCGCACAGTCCGGGAGTCGGGCAAAACTTCTATATATGGGGCATTCAAATATCCGGTATCGGCAGCTTGATGACGGGTATCAACTTTATCGTCACGATTCTGAAGATGCGGGCGCCGGGCATGAAGCTGATGAAAATGCCGATGTTCTCCTGGTCGGTGCTCTCGAGCAGCCTGACGATTATCCTCGCCTTTCCGATCTTGACCGTGACGCTGTTCCTGCTCTGGCTGGACCGGTTTATGGGCGCGCACTTCTTTACGCTCGACGGCGGGGGCAACCCGATGATGTACATCAACCTGATCTGGATGTGGGGACACCCTGAGGTGTACATCGTGGTGCTGCCGGCCTTCGGCATATTCTCCGAGGTGACGGCAACCTTTGCGAAGAAGCGGCTGTTCGGCTACAAATCGATGGTGTTCGCGCTGATGAGCATCAGCGTCGTGTCGTTCTTCACCTGGGCGCACCATTTCTTCACGATGGGCTCGGGGGCTAACGTCAATGCGTTTTTCGCCGTGACCACGATGATCATCGCCATACCGACCGGCGTGAAAGTGTTCAACTGGCTGTTCACGATGTTCCGCGGCCGGATTACGTTCAAGACGCCGATGATGTGGTCGATTGCGTTTATCCCCTGCTTCGTCGTAGGGGGGATGACCGGGGTGCTGCTGTCGGTGGCGCCGGCAGACTTCCAGTTCCATAACAGCTACTTCCTGATCGCGCACTTCCACCAGGTGCTGATCGGCGGCGTCGTATTCGGCTATTTTGCCGGTTTGTATTATTGGTGGCCTAAAGTGACCGGATTTATGCTGAACGAGCATCTCGGCAAATGGGCGTTCTGGCTGTGGAATATCGGATTTTACGTCTGCTTTATGCCGCAATACGTGCTCGGCTTGATGGGGATGACCCGCCGGGTCAACGCTTACGGCTGGGATCGCGGATGGTGGGAGCTGAACCTCGTGTCCACGATCGGCGGTTTCTTGATGGGAGTTGCTTTCCTGTTCCAAGTATGGCAGATCGTACACAGCATGAAATTTATGCAAAAGGCGCCTGCCGATCCGTGGGGCGGCCGTACGCTCGAATGGTCGATTCCTTCGCCGGCTCCGGCCTACAACTTTGCCACCGTGCCGGTCGTGCACGAGCGCGATTCGTGGTGGGAGGAGAAGCTGCGCAGGGAGCAAGGCCTTCCGCCGACGCCGGTGCCGCCGATCGAGCCGATCCATATGCCGGGCAACTCGGGCATTCCGTTCATCAAATCGTTTTGCTGGTTCATAGCCGGCTTCGGTTTCGTATTCAACTGGCTCTGGCTGGCGATTCCCGGCATGATCGGCGTGGCGGTTTGCATGCTCGTACACTCGTTTACCTATAATAACGAATACTATATACCGGCGGAAGAAGTGATTCGGACGGAAGCCGAGATGAGGGGGACGGTCTGATGGCAAACGCGGGTCACAATCAAGCCCATACCCAGGTCGCGGGTCATCACGGCCACCACGGCCACGAGGAGGGCCATCACGATCAGGAATCGCTCCGGATGTTCGGCTTCTGGCTGTTCCTGATCACGGACTGCATCTTATTCGGCACTTTGTTCGCCACGTACGTGGTGCTTCACAACAATACGAGCGGCGGACCGACAGCGCAAGAGCTGTTCGAGATGCCCGGCATTATCGCGGAAACGTTCATCCTGCTGACCAGCTCCTTCACGAGCGGCCTGGCCGTTCTGGCCATGAACAAAGGGAATCGCAAAGGCTTGATCGGCTGGCTGGCGGTAACGGCCCTGCTCGGGCTCGCCTTTATCTCGCTCGAAGTGACGGAGTTCGTCAAGCTCGTTCACGAGGGCGCTACGATTGGAACCAGCGCATTTTTGTCGGCCTTCTTCACGCTCGTCGGGGCGCACGGCTTGCACGTAACGATCGGTCTCGTCTGGATGGTCGCCATTATGCTCCAACTGCGCAAGCACGGCATTACGCCGGTGACGCAGCGCAAGGTGAACGTGATCAGCTTGTATTGGCACTTTCTCGATGTCGTTTGGATTTTCGTCTTCACGATCGTTTACTTGATGGGGGTGATGTAAGATGGCGCAGCATTCCGTACATTCCGGAGGCCCTAACGGAGGCCACGGCGGGGGCCATCATGCCTCTCACGAGGCTCACGAGTCGCACGGGTCGTTGAAGTCATACGTCACCGGCTTCCTGCTCTCGATCGTGTTGACGATTATCCCGCTCGTTGTCGTATTGAACCATTGGCTCCAGGGTACCGCGGCGATGGTCGTCTTGCTCGTATCCGCAGTTTTGCAGTTTGCGGTGCAGCTGCTGTTCTTCATGCATCTGCGCGAGGAGAAGAAGCCGCGCTGGAACTTGATGGCGCTCCTCCTTGGCCTCGTCATCCTGGTCACGATCGTGCTCGGTTCGATCTGGATTATGAATTACAATCAGGTTGCTCATTAAAAAGGAGAACCATCTCCAAAACGGGGACGCCATGGCTGAACGCCTGGCGTCCTTAGTCGTTCCTTGGGACCGTTCCCGGGAACCATTTGATCATAAAATGGAAATCGCTATAGATATAATGACCCAAATCGATTATGATGATTACTACAGTCGAAAAAAAACGGCAAACCTGCCGAAAGGCAGGGACGCAAAGCTACAGGCCTTAGGGTCCATGGACCGATGGCGGCTGGGTTGCCGAAGCTGAGAGCTGGTCGGTTTCGTCCAGGAGGGCGTCCCGGCTTCATTTCGATGAAGTGGGGCTTTTTTGGTTTGCGGCGGTCCTGGCACGTTCAAACGGCAGCGCAGAGCAGGAACTGGTACATAAGGGCGGGTTTTTGCCGGGCGACCGCATAGGGATGAGGGAGGAAGGGACGGAATGCGCTGCGAACAGTATGAGGATTTGGTTGGGAAAAAACTGCTGCACAATATTGTTAACACAACGGGTATGATGCTCATTCCCGAGAATACGGTATTAACTGAGGCGCATGTGGGCAAGCTGGAGAAATTTCAGATCAGCCTGTTCGATATCGTTGTAGAGGAATTGGATGAAAAGAAAACGTTCTCAGATCCAGCGGCGGAGCCGATTCAGGCTGTGCCCGAGCGGTCGGGAGCCGGGGAGACGGCGCCTAGCGGCGAAGGGAAGACGGTAACCGCGGTCCTGGCTCGGGCGGACGCCGCAGAAATGATGAAGCGAACCGATGCCAAAATGCGAGACATCGAAAAGCTCATTTTGAACACCGGGATCATTCCGCTGACCGAGGTGGAGGAGCATGTGCTGCCCGACCTGATGCAAACGACCCAAAACCAAAACGTCTACAAGCTGTTCGCCGATCTCCGGGCTGAGGAGGACTACCGGTTCAAGCACAGCATCGGCGTCGCCTGCATGTCGGCGGTGCTGGGGCGCTGGCTCGGTATGGACGAGACGGAGGTGTCGACATTGGCCACGGCGGCGAGCTTGTGCGATATCGGCACGATTAAGCTGCCGAGTTCGCTCGTTCACAAAACGTCGGAGCTGCTGGTGCACGAGCAGGAAATTATGAAGCAGCACACGATCCTCGGCTACGAGCTGCTGAAACAGTCCGGCGTGGAGGAGCGCGTCGCCTTGGTGGCGCTGCAGCATCATGAAAGGGGGGACGGAAGCGGCTATCCGGCTCGCCTGCACGGAGCGGAAATCGATCCGTTCGCCAAAATCGTAGCGCTCGCCGACGATTATTTGATGATGGCGACCGATCGTCCGAACAAGCCTGCTCTGCCGTTTTATCAAATTATTCGCAACCTGCACGAAGATATCGTGAGCAACCGGTATGATTCGGTCATCGGCATGACGTTTCTGAACCGTCTGATGGCGGCGCAGGTCGGAAGCGATGTGCGGCTGACCGACGGGCGGCGGGGCAAAATCGTGCTTATCTACCCGAACTATCCGACGCGCCCGCTGATCGCCTTGGACGACGGGTTTATCGATCTGAGCAAAACGGACGCGGTTCAGGTCATGGACGTAATTGGCTGACCTTCGTTTGTAAGCGTTACCCGACAAGCAGACAGAAAGCGGGGGACCGTTAACAGCCCCCCGCTTTTTCACGTACCGGTTATTTAATCAGCAGCCCCAGATTATTGTCTCCGATAGATGGCTTTCTAAATAGGAGCCTCTACGCCGGGCCATTCGGCAAAAAGGACCTCAGTTCCTGAAGTGCACCCCTTAGAATACGCATTGGAGAAACCCCTGGGTTATCCGATGAATGCTAAGGGGTGCATTTATTATGTACCAGATATGCGCAGAGCGAGATGCAGGAGACCGCGCAGCTCCTCGTTTTGAACAGGAGACGGGATCGTTTCGATGCCTGTTCGCGCTTGCATAATCGTTCTCATGAAAACATTGTTATGAATCGTTCCGCCGGTTAACCAAATTTTCGCAATCGGTGCAGTCGGGTCCATCAGCTTGCGCAGCGCGGAAATGTAAACGTCGGCCATATTTTCGAAGGCGGCGGCGAACAGAGAGCCTGCCGTCAAGTTGCCCGGCCGTATTCCATCAATTTTGCCGTGTTGAACCCCTTGCTGTCCCTGGAAAAATCCAAGCTCCACTCGAGGCGCTTCCAGAGGGCGGGACGGATCGAGGCGATCAACCGCTTGGGAAATTGCCTGCCATATTTCCGCGCGTGATCGTGAAGCTTCGAATAGGGATATGCCGATATCCGCGATGAAGTCAACGAGCACATCGAGATTTCTTCCGCCGGGAAGACGGGTGATCGTTTTTAAAGTTTGGCCGCCGAAGTAGGGGCGGTTTTCGTGGTCGCCGCGAGTTGCTTTATTCGAGACGAGACTGACGATTCCGGCCGTTCCACCGGACACGATGGCCGCATCGTTGTCTCCCCCCAGCGCTCCCAACACCGACGCCTGATGATCGCCAATATCCGGGTAGACGGGAATACCTCCGCCAGCACTGTCGTAATAGCCACAAATTTCTTGTTCGTCCAATATATCCGGGAACACCAAGCTTTCGCAGCCTACGGCGCGGATCGTTTCCCAGTTCCAAGCCCGCCGCTCTACATCTGCAAATCCGGTCGGCGCCGCATTCGTAATATGGCAAGTATGGCGGCCGGTAAGCTTATAAATGACAAATGACCCCAATGTGCAAAAATAAATGTTGTCTTTTTCGATAACGTGCCGATGGTTCATCATCCAATGGTGCAAATTGCACGCGGCAAGCCCGGGCTTGAGCTGGGTGCCGCTTCTTTCCATCTGCTCGGAGGAGATAACTGCAGAAATGTGCTCAAATGAACTTATGGTTGCATTCCCGTAAGGGGTCGTACCCCGCGTATCTTGCCACGAAATATAGTTCGTTAGCGGTTCGCCCGATTCATCGCACAGCACAAACCCGTGCATTTGCGTAGAGAGCAAAATCCCCACGATCGGGCCGTACTTACCGGCGTATTCATCGATCATTGTCGTCAATGAGCGTACGATACTTAAAACGTTGACCTCATAGATGTTCCTGTCCGGGTTGGGAAGACGCTCCGGCGTCTGCTGCTTCCTTACATCGATAATTTGACGGCTTCCCGTGTCCAATATAGCGGCCTTGATGAAGCTGCTGCCAATGTCCACACCTATATAGTTCATGAACGTTCATCTCCCGCGCCTGTTCTTGGCCTGGAAGTGTGGTGAATAACTCTGCTGCGTGAGAAGAAGGGGACTCCGCTTTCGTTGTTCACCACACTTCTAGACTTCACTTTGCATGAGTATCATCTTCCGCAAATAGCCGGACAGGTTGAGCTTTATCAACCTGTCCGGCTTCCATGTGGGGCTATTCGGACTTCAAACTTTAGGGAAAATGTCCATCGCCAACGAGCGAAATTCGCGTACTCGATGAAAGGTCAGCAATTCGGAATCATGTTCGTTTCCGGAGTTTAACGAAGTGCGAGAAATAATTGCCAGATCGTCGCCGTCAATCACCATGGATGCATAGTGAAACGATTGTGTCAGTTTTTCGGCGGCGGCGATGCATCCGGCAGGGAACCAATTCAGCGCATCGCAGGAATACCAGAGCAGTAAAAACCTGCGATCATTTCCCGGATTTCCAAGGTGCGCGGTATCGATCCACTTTTGCGAATTGGCGGGAATATTGGATGCCATCCAGAACAGCCGGGACTGTTCGTCGTACACGATATAGACTTTGCATTGCGCTCCAGGCACTGGATAAAATTGCGAGAATGTCAGCTCCAATTTCCCGTCCTCGATATTCAAATCATAGACCGCCGCCAGACTGGCCGTCCCTTGTCTGTCGATGACGGCGCGGGCGATTACGCGAATATGTCCGTTAACCGATACGACATTTCCCTCCAGACAACGCATGTCAGGTCCGGGAAACAGGCCGGGATTAATCTCCGGGGGGATCGGCATTTCTGTAAAGTTGGATATGCGCCATGCATTTGGGTTCAGCAAGCCTTCCCCCAGGTCGCAGGATACGACCGCAAGCCGCATGTTTTCCTCGCTGACCGCCCAGAACAGTCGTCCGTCCCGTATCGTCATGGCCAATTGGTGACTCGCCAGCCACTTAAACGGCCCGTTTATTACCTCGACCGGTTCCGACCAGGTGAGTCCTTCATCATCACTTGCCGTAACCCAGATCCGGCCTCCGTCTTTCGTATGGGGGGTGATCAGCATGTACAATCTGTTCTCGTGCACGAACAGCGCCATTTCCAAGGGCGTAACGGAAGGATAGTGCCAGATCGGATGCCACGTCCGTCCCTTATCCCTGCTAATAGACAGCGCAACACCGTGTCCCTCATACCCGCCTTTGTAGAATCTTCTGAATATTGGCGCCCCGGCTACCATATGCCCGCTAGGGAGCATGGCAAACCCTGTGCTGATGAAAAACAGATAGCTATCCGGAGCCTTCTTCTCAAGCTGGGCCGCCACTGTGTAGCTTTGCGCAAGCGGCCGGCTTGCTCCCATGTTGTTTGGCATAAAATTATCTCCTATTGAACGCTGGCGAGGTGAAATGTGAAGCGAGTTAACTTGCCTTATTTGCCTTTGGCTTTCTCATCCTCAATCTTTTTGTTAGCGGTTTCTTCGGCTTCGCGGAGCGCAGTGTTCAGATCTACACTTCCTTGCAGCGTGGAGCCTAAAGAGCTTTGGAAGCTGGATATGACTTGCGTATCGTAGCGTGATATTTGTCTCGCCGCAGCAGGCTCCAGTTTAAAGAAGGCCGATACGTTTTTGCCTTGGCGGCACTTACATCTTTCATAAATTCATCCTGTACGCTCTTGTTCTTTAATACGGTTCCGATTCCCGCATTCCGTCCTCTTGCAGATTGAACTTCATCGGACAAAGCCACTTCAATAACACGCAGCGCATCATCCTTGTGCTTGCTTTGGGCGGTGACGAGCATATGCTGAGGAAACGGACTTGAACCTGTTTTCGGTTTATCGGGGAATGTCGGCAGTGTGACCAAATCCCAATTGAGCGTTTGTCCTGCGCTATTTCCGAGAAGCATCACTATATTAAATGTAGCGTACATGGACAAAGAGCGGTTCGCCAAAAAATCGTCTTGATTCGCTGCATTTACATATTCATTGCCGCTGATCGAGTAAAATTTTTGTAAAGGTGCAACCAGCTTTCTCCATCCATCGTTGTTGATCGCTGTTTTTCCCGTTTTCGGATCGACATAAGACAAGCTCATTTGGCCATATGTCTAAAGGTGTTCAACTGGAGATCGAACCCTCTGTACTTCGTTCCCCCATCTTCGCGCACCAGCTTCTTGGCCAGCTCGTAGGTTTCATCCCAGCTCATGAAATCTGTAGGATAGGCTACTCCGAATTTGTCGAACAAGTCCTTATTATAATATAGCACGTTGCTGTCTCTTGTAACCGGGATCGAGAGCAGCTCCCCGTTGGCGGAATGCTTCTTGATGAAATCAACGGCCTGATCTTCCAGCCTTCCGAGATCGAACTTGCTCCTGGTTACAAGCGGAGTCATATCTGCGGTTATGCCCAAATTGATAAAGCCGAACAAGCTCGACGGGCCGCTGGTCACAATATCCGGAACATTGCCGGTAGTAATTAAATTTTCCAGATCTTTGTCCGTGCCGGTGATGTATTCGATTGTAATATGCGGATATTTTTGACGAACCGGCTGCTCGATATAGGTGCGGAACTGGTCTTCCGGCCATACTGTTGCTCCCCCGTTGAAAAAGGAAAGCTTGACTGGAGCAAGCTTTTCCTTCTCGCTTACTTTTCCATCCGTACTTGATGGTTGCTTGACGTTGTTGGAGCATGCACCCAACGTTAGTGAAGAAGCAGCCAACAGTACTACGAGGACACGAATATTTCTGGATATTGGTTTCAGATTCATTGCCTTAATCCCCCTTGAAAATGATTAACTAATTTAGCTCCTTCAAACCGGCCTCGGCGCCCTTCATGATCATGCCGAGCTCGGAGCTCCAGGTAAGCATTCGCATCCCCAACTGTCGGCTTTGCATTAACAGCGTGATATCCGACGTAATAATTCCCGCGATCTTGTTCACGTCTGAAGCATGACGGTAGATCCGTCCGATTGCTTGCTGGAATAGCGGATGCCCGTACTGCATCGGGATGCCCATGTCGGAGCTCAAATCGTTGGGCCCGGCGACCAGGCCGCTCAAGCCCTTCGTTTCCGCGATAGCTTGGATGTTTTGCAGCCCTTCCTTTGTTTCGATTTGTGCCAAAATGATCGTTTCTTGGTTCGCTTTTTCCATATATGCAGTCAAATCCGTACACCAGTAATCGTTATGCGCCCGTTTGGTGGAGATGCCCCGCCGGCCTAACGGTTCGTACGTGGCGTATTCCACGACTTGCCGGATTTCATCGGCATGGGACACCATCGGCACGAGAAGTCCAGCCACGCCCATATCCATATATTTCAGGATATACTCTCGGGAAATACCGGGCAATCGGACGATCATGCGGATTCCGGCTTGTCTGGACACGGCGGCCAAAGCGGCAATTGCCCCATAATCGAAATACCCGTGCTCACAGTCGGCAATAAAATAGTCGAACCCGCATGTTTGAAGCAATACCGGGATGTTGGGGCTGTATAATTCGGAAAGAACGGTGCGTGAAACGTGTGCAACCGCCAATGGCAGAGCCTGCAGGATAGCCAAACGACTCCGCTACTAATTTATTGATCACACTTTCATACAGGTCCCAAGTCGGGGCGTTTTCTGCAATTCGATCTGCACCGAAATGCATAAAATCTCCCCGCCAGCACATATGCCGGCTTCTAATATCGACTTGAATGGATCGTGTGTAAAAGTCATACACAAAGCCGTTTTCCGTCAGCGGTACCACGACCCGCTGATAAAAACGTCCAAGGGAACAGGTGTGGAAATATTTACTATGGTATAATAAGGACTGTGAACTAGTTTATATTAAATTGGAGGTAACGTATGTGGAATAGAAATAAAAGTACAGGCCCTAGAGGGGGGCTCTCCACAGGCCCCGGTGGAGGTATGTCTACAGGCCCCCGCGGAGGAGCATCTACAGGTCCCGGTGGAGGCAGGTCTACAGGTCCCGGTGGGGGAATGTCAACTGGACCAGGAGGAGGTTTATCAACTGGCCCCCGTGGTGGGTTATCAACCGGCCCTGGTGGAGGACTGTCAACGGGTCCCCGTGGGGGGCTCTCTACAGGTCCAGGCGGTGGTCTTTCAACCGGCCCTGGTGGCGGCTTGTCTACGGGTCCTCAACCGTATATGAGTAATGTACCGCCATGGCCTGTATTTGTAAAAGAACTAGAAAAACGTGGGCTTACCCAATATGCTGAAATTATTAGAAAACATCATTTAAGATAAAAAACAGTGGCCGCCATATTTCATATGGCGGCCACGACGCGGGCCGGCTGAATCATATCCCCGGACACTCACTAGCGATTACGTTTAGCGACAAGTGTCCTTTGTAAGCACATCCTAAATTATACCACGTAGAACAAATTCATAGTTTCTAAGTAATTAAATCCATTCAGCGGAGGGAATTCTCGTATTCATTAACCCGCCTATAAAACGTCCTGTGCTTCATATTCAATTTCTTCATCGCAGCTGTAGCAGTTATTGCCCCAGCCTTCCATTCATCGTAGGTCAGAACGAATGCTGTATCAATCTCGACTTTCGGGCGACCAAACTTCACCCCATCCGCTCTGGCCACCTCAATTCCCTCCGCTTGTCTCTGCCGGTTCTTCTTGCGCTCCTGCTCAGCCACGTACGCCAGCATGCTCAAAAACTGATCTTCAAGCAATTTGCCTAAGTCACCCATCGTTTTAAATTTCCTGGAATCAAACAACGTCTCGTTATCCAAGCAAATGATGTCTGCATTTATTTCTCGGGTTATGTATTTCCACTCGCTAATGATGCCGTCATAATCACGGCCCAGCCGATCCAGCGCATCCAGGTACACCAAATCACCTTCACGAATTATCATGCGCATAGCCTGATACCGCGGCCGGTCGAAGTCCTTACCGCTCTGCTTGTCAACGAAAATAAATCGATCCTCGATTCCGAGCTCCCTGAATTTAATAAGCTGTCGTTCCGGATTTTGATCTTTGGCCGAAACCCGGCCATAGGCCAATTTCATAAAAACTCACCCTCATTTCGTGCCAAAATACCATATAAAATCATGGCACATGCCTAAATTAATTTTAGGGTATTTTGACACAAAGAAACAAGCCTTTTTTGAGCGTGCCGAAAAGCATGCTTTCTGACACATAGAAAAGAACAATGAAGAAGAACCCCCTTGTTCTTTCTTCTCTGATCCCTTTACCCGAATGAAAGGACCCGTGACATAAACTCATTGTCGTGAGTAAATGAATTAAAACCAACGGTATCTTAATTGACAACGAAATCCCTCTTCGATCCGGTAGATTCCATTGGGCTTCCCGACTAAACGAGCTAGGGGATCCAGCTCAGTTTTTTAGGAAGGTAAGGAGTAAATCAGTTCAGTCCATTTTTTCGATTAATTCCGACAATTAGATACAGTGGTCGACACCACCAAATATCCTATGTTTGAGTTTTATTTCCTATATATAGAAAAGAATAAATATACTATAATAAACTTAAATGTATACCATACATGCACATTCATGGGTGGGTGATTAATTGGATGATTAGATATACGAAGCATCTATTTATATTAATATTATCAATATTTATAGTTATCTTGATTCTTACTTCATTGCCCCAAAACAATACCATATTATCCAAAGAAGATCGTGAGTTTTATCGATCTGGGCCTGTCAACTTCATTTTGCAATCACAAAACATAGACAAAAGCTACCCATTATTAAGCACAGAGATTGATGCAGTTTATGATATCTACAATTTATATTATCTTAAACAAATAAAGGATAGATTAAATACGCCAATCAAATCTGATGAATTAGAAGATACTTATAATTTTATAGTGAACAATAAAGAAAATATTTTATTTCCAGAAAAAAGAAATGATAATATCAGCACCCTTTATTTCTTTACCAGCATATTTAAGGATTATATTGAAAAAGACATAGAAACAAAAGAGGAAATAATTCATTACATACTAGAGTTAAAACTACCGAATGGATCGTTCTCATATTCAAAAAACAATATTGAAGAAATACTCGCAAATGAAAAAACACAATATTTATCGACGTATATGGCAGTATTTGTTTTAAGGGATCTTGGTTACTTAACTCCCATAAACGAAACTAATGAATGGGTAAAAGTAAAACTTAGCAAATTGGATAAATACAATTACACTACGACCGGACATTTATTTCTTGCCCTTCAAACCGCAAAACTACTTAACGTGGAATTTGATGAACCTAAGATTATTGAGAAATTGGAAAACATGGCTTCCGAGATCGCTCGATTCACCAACAATGATGATGCACTCTTGTTATTGGTGATCGACCCACTAATAGATTTTAAAAATATTTACCCTCAAGCAAACATTAATCTAAATATTTATAAAGAAAAAATTGAGAAGCTTCAACTCGATAATGGTTTTTTCAAAATCGATTCCCAAAGTGAAGAGAACATACTCGCAACTTTTATCGCTCTAAAATATTTCGATACAATCCATTTTTCATTGAAGACAAAAAGGGAAGAACTACTATCGAAAATTGAAAAGTATAAGTTGAGTCCATATTACCTTTATTACCAAAAGAAGCCTGGAACGCTTGAAGCTACTTATTTTTCCAATAAGATCAAAAATTTAGTGAATCCAAATGACAAAACTAATTATGACAGCTTCCTCAGCAAAATAAATGCTAATGAGTTGGGTTCAGCCCAAATGTTTTATTATCTATCTTTAAATCAGGCATCTTTTGACAAAGAAAGAATCAAACAACTAGTTATTTCACATCTAGAAAAAAACATATCGAACAAGTCGTACATGGAAATCCATTACAATATATTATCCCTTAAAATATTAGATCAGCCTTTACCGGACGATAAACTAATAGCCATTTCTAACATGATCACAACCAACTTATCCAATCAAAACTTGTCGTCACCCGAAAGCGCTCCATATTTGGCCTTTTACAGATTATTATTAAGCGAAGCTATAGGACAACCTTACGAATCTTCGCAGCAGGACAAAAATTTTTTAAAAACAATTTTTGAGAACCCCACGAATCTATACGAAAGTAACTACTCAGTTGAATTTTACTTTTTATTTTATGAGTTATTAATTAAATACTTCAAAGACTTAAAAACGACACAACTTGAAAAGTTGATAGAAGAAAGTCGTAATGAATATGGCTTTGTCAGAACAGGAATTGGTGATCCAAGTTCTACAAGCTATGGTTTAACATTTAAGACATTGTATTATTTCGGAAAGTAACTCTAGGCAATAATGCACTATATAATAAATAATCAGAAGGAGAAATCTAATGAAGAAACTCGCTACTGCATTAACGAGTGTTGCTCTACTTCTCACTGTCGGAACTTCTGCGCTGGCTTCCGAAGCCTCGATTTCCCCCAAAGGGAATCTAGTGGTAGAGGAAAGCGTTAATAATGGCGTCAAAGTGTACACAGTATCAGGTGAAGGATCGAAAGCCGACGCTAGTAATCTCCTGAATAACTATCAAGCCCAAAAGCAGCTTAATAGTCAGCGGGATATTAGTCAGAGCGAAATCTCCCCCATGGGAACTGCTTGGACTTGCTATTCGGGACAGACAGTTATTGCATATGGCTCCTCTGTGGATGCAAAAAATACAACCACAGTAAACAACTTTTGTTCCGGAGTTGATCTGTTGACGTTCCCATTTGAAACAAAATACAGATCCGCGGAGAAAGGCTCACAGCAAGCCTTCTGGGGCGGAAGTACACCGTTTCGCGCTGATAAAATCGTATTAAAACAAACAACTAAGTTTACAGGGGTTGCTTTTTCGGTAGCGGCTCCTCCCGGAGGCTCAGCATCGAGCGATACGGCCGTATGGGAATCCGAACCAATGTTGAACGAATATGTAGTGAATGTTGATCGTCCTCGCGTTGAAGCAAAAACTTCAGCATGGACTAGTGGGTGGATTGACGAAACCCAGGTTATAGATGGAAGTGACATTTATATCGGATCGACCATATATAGACCGCAAAGTGTAATTAATTTTTAATTTCCATAAGCCGTTTGTTTTGATCTAACAATATAATATAGTGCATATTGCAGATATAATGGATTGAAATCATATTGTGGTGCATTTCACAATACGAGATCAATTCATTATTCTTTAATTGACGCAACCTTTTCGGTCCCGTAAAACGTCATAGTAGGTGGGAGGGAAGAATATTTTGAAAACTGAAGGTAATTTGAAATGAGGGAGGAATATTTTGAAAACCGAAGGCAATTTGAAGTCGATTCTTTTGATGGGAATATTAATTTGCTTAGCCATAATCGCTTTTAAACCTACACCGGAACTAAGCCTGAATTCACCACCACAAAGTTATATTACAACAGAAGGCGAAACCGTTGTTCAACTTGGAGAAAACAAAATCGCGATTGTAGATACTCGCGCAAATTCAGGGCTTCGGGGGCAGATTATTGTTCTCGAATTTGATGTAGAGAAGAAATCTTTCAATCAAATCGGGAATTTTAACTATTTGAATTCATTTAGTAATCCAACTAACATAACTAAATAAGCAATATGTTTTGGTTCATTTATGCAACGAACAAGTGCATGGTATATGGAATCGCTCTTAAGGCAACTTCGTGCATTAGCGGATCTCGTCTTCCGTCTATGCGGCCTGACGTTTCTTCTCCGCCAGTTCCAGGAACGACAACGGTTCGGGCGGAGCATCTTCTACCGCCAACGGCTCTTTCGCCGTGCGAGCCCGTTTTCGTTTCAGTTAGATCGGACTCGCAAGATTCGAAACTGGAATAAGTCTGGCATGATGCGGTCCGTAGTTTTTGAACAGCTCATCAAATAACGATTTGTATTACACGTGTATTACCCATTGCCATAGTTTTTTTTGTTCGTATGCTTCCCATAGTGTTTGAATTCCTAGCCGGGCCGAATCCGATGTCGTCCGGCTTTCTTTCGTGAACCGTACCCAGACTCGGTGCGGTTTCTCAGGCTGGGTTCGATGTCTTAATTTCTTAGCCCTCTTAATAAAAAGTACCATGTAGACTACTTCTACATGATTCCTCAAAACTCTTGCTTACACTGCTAATTTGTCAACAGGCCCCTGTCCATTCCATCGATCCCCCCTTCCACTTTGCTTTTCGACAAATATAAAACGTTCCTCGATACCTAACTCGCGAAACTTAATGAGTTGCCGTTCCGGATTTTGGTCTTTGGCCGAAACTCGCCCATACTCCAACTTCATTTATCCTGCTCCCTCGTCAAAAAGCAAGCTAAATATTCAAAAAGGCCGTCGAAGCTAAGATGGCAAACATGGAATAGCTCCAGCGTTCCTTGTGAACAATCGAAATCACAGGCTTGCCGCCGCTGGTGAATAAGCTGTGTGCGTCGTTCATAACGACCTCCTTTCCATGCCATCATACTACCCGCCGTACAAATGGAAAAACGCCAATATGACATAGCGGGTATGCACAAAAAGTATTCCTATTCGAACAAATTGCAGGGAACCCGTAGTGTTCTCACGGACAATAGTACTATAATAAAGGTATTCATTATGCGAATAATCGAGGTCGAGCCATGAATAACTGGAACAACATCAATTTGGAGTTGCTGAAAACGTTCCAAACCATTGCCGAGCAGGGAAGCATCTCGAAAGCTTCTGAAAGCCTTTTCACGACGCAGCCCGCTGTTAGCCGCTCGATTCGCCGTTTGGAGCTGCAGATCGGCTGTCCGTTATTTGTTCGTACCGCTCGCGGGGTTGCTTTGACGAAGGAGGGGGAAATTTTACTTAAATATGCGAAGCAAATATTCCTTGCCCTGTCGACGGCGGAGAAGGAAATCAAGAGCGTCCAACAGCTGCTCGACGGCGAGATCCGCATCGGCATCAGCGCAGCCCTATGCAAGCATTACTTGATGCCTTACATGAACCAATTCAATACTTATTATCCCGGTATCGTGATCCGCGTTACGAATCCGACCACGCCCGAAATCATTGACCTGATGAAAAAAGAGCAAATCGACATCGGCATCGTCAATTTGCCGGGTCCGGACAATGACTTAATGACACTGGAGCTTCTCGAGCTGGAAGATTGCTTCGTCGCAGGAGAGAAATACAGGGAGCTGGCCAAACGGACGCATGTTCCGCTGGCCCAATTAAACGATTACCCGCTGCTTATGCTGGAGAAAAAAAGTAAC
Organism: Paenibacillus hodogayensis; assembly: GCF_039536325.1. Lineage (NCBI taxonomy): Bacteria > Bacillati > Bacillota > Bacilli > Caryophanales > Paenibacillaceae > Paenibacillus > Paenibacillus hodogayensis. The sequence continues at coordinate 146,564 of NZ_BAAAYO010000002.1, read as the reverse complement.
ACCCGGAGGCATGTCGACTGCTTCTTCAAAGAGCTTGGCATCGAGCTGGAGCCTGAGGTCGAGCTGGGCAATCTGGACCTAATGACGCAGTTTGCCATCGAAGGGCGAGGCATCGCTTGTCTGATCAAAAACTTTGTTCGGGACGAACTGGAAAGCGAGAAGCTGTATGAGATCAAGATCGAGGAGAGCATGCCCCGGCGGATGATCAGCGCCTCTTATTTGAAGTACGCTCCGCTCTCGCCGGCGTCATCGAAGTTTCTGGAACTGCTTATGCGTACGGACATCGTATAATGGCTTTTGAATTTGGAGCTGCTTGCGGTAGCAACAGCAGCAGCAAAAAAACCTTCGTTTCCGCGGTATGACCGTGGATTCGAAGGTTTTTTTGTTGTATGGAATCTATTGTGCGATCTCCGAGTTCTATTGGAATTAGTCGATCAGCAATCCCAAGTTTTTATCCCCGATTGCAACCAGTTCCATGTCGGATTGCTGCGGCGCAAAACGGACTCTTTCCAGCAGCACGCTGTCTTCGAGTACGTTGCGGAACCGTTCGATCGCCGTTTGCAGCGTATCGTCGGCCGCAAGCGTCAGACGGACCCGCTTCTCGACCGGCAGATCCAGCTTCTTGCGGTAATCCTGGATCGCGCGGACGACTTCGCGAACGAGCCCTTCCTGCTCCAGCTCCTCGGTAATCGTCGTATTCAGCGCTACCGTGATCCGGTTGCCGGATGCCGACGCGAATCCCGTTTTGGCTTGCTTCTCCACAAGCAGCTCGTCGATCGTAATATGCAGCGCTTCGCCGTCGATCGTCGTGTCGAGGAAGCCCTGCTCGACCGCTTGCTTCGTTTCGGAGGCCGGCAGCTGTTTCAAGTAAGCTTGCAGAGGCCCGACAAACTTGCCGTACTTTTTGCCGGCGACCTTCAGGTTCAGCTTGAACGTAAATTCCACGAACCCGCCGTCGCTTTGCTCGGCGCGGAGCTGCTTGACGTTGACCTCGTCCTTGATGATCGACTCGAAGCGATCCAGACGGAAATCCGCATCGAGCGATACGATCAGCTCGGACAGCGGCTGCCGCGTCTTGATGGCCGTATCGTTGCGGATCGTCCGGGCAAGCTCGACGATTTGCCGCGCTGTTTCCATATCCCGCTCCAACTGCTCGTCGATTTTCGACTCGTCGGCTTTCGGGTAGAAGGCGAGATGCACGCTTCCTTCTCCGCACATGTTGCCGTACAGGTCCTCGGCGATCAGCGGCGCATACGGGGCGATCGCCCGGGACAACGTCAACAGTACCTCTTGCAGCGTCTGGTAGGCGGATACTTTGTCGGTGGTCAGCTCGCCTCCCCAGAACCGGTCGCGCGAACGGCGGATATACCAGTTGCTCATTTCTTCGACGAACGCTTCGATCTGCTTGGCCGGGTTGAGGAAGTCGTATTGCTCCAGTCCTTTCTCGACCTGCTTCAGCGTGCTGTGCAGGCGGGAGAGAATCCACCGGTCCAGCTCGTTGTCCGATACCCGCGAAGCGTGCTCCTCCGGCTTGTATTGATCGATGACGGCGTACAGCGCATAGAACGCATGCGCATTATGGATCGTATCGATCACCTTGGACTTCGCCTCGGCGACGATTTGCTTGGAGAAACGCTTGCTGTTCCACGGCGCACTGTCCGAGAGTAGCGACCAGCGGAAGGCGTCCGTACCGAACTGCTCGATGATGTCCCAAGGGTCGATGACGTTGCCTTTGCTTTTGGACATTTTCTGGCCGTGTTCGTCCAGGACGTGGCCGGTGGACAGCACCGCCTTGTACGGCGCTTTCCCGTTATACAGCGTGGAGACGGCCAGCAGGCTGTAAAACCAGCCGCGCGTTTGGTCGATCCCTTCGCAGATCACGTCGGCCGGATACTGCTCCCGGAACGTTTGCTCGTCGCCGAGCGGATGATGGTATTGGGCGAACGGCATCGAGCCGCTGTCGAACCAGACGTCGATCACTTCCGAGGTCCGTTCCATCGTACCGCCGCACGAGCAGCGCACCTTGACCTGATCTACATAAGGTTTGTGCAGCTCCAGATTCGGGTCGATCTCGCCGATTGCCCGGTCGAGCAGCTCTTGACGGCTGCCGGGAGCGAATTCCTCTCCGCAGTCGCCGCATGCCCATACGTTAAGCGGCGTTCCCCAATACCGGTTGCGGCTGATGTTCCAGTCGACGAGCTCCTCCAGAAACTTGCCGAACCGGCCGTCGCGCAGGTGCGAAGGGTACCATTCGATCTTGCTGTTGTTGTCGATCAGCTGCTGCTTGACCGCCGTCGTGCGGATAAACCAGCTTTCCATCGCGTAATACAGAAGCGGCGATTTGCAGCGCCAGCAGAACGGATAGCTGTGCTCGTAGCGCTCCTTGGCGAACAGCAGGTCGCGCTCGGACAAGCTGCGCACGATATCGACGTCGCAATCTTTGACGAACCGTCCGGCGAAATCTGTGACTTGGTCGCTGTATTTGCCGGCCAGATCGACCACATTGACGAAATCGATATTGTGCTGGCGGGTCGTCCGGTAGTCGTCCTCCCCGTGGGCCGGCGCGATATGCACGATGCCGGTACCGCTCGTATCGCTGACGTAGTCGGCGTCGACCACCACAAACCCTTTATCGACCGTCACGTAGCCGAACGGCGGTTTGTAAGATTGGCCAACGAACTCGGCGCCCTTGTGGACGGAGACGGTCTCGTAGCCTTCCTTGAGCACTTTATCGGCCAAATTCCGGGCGACGATGTACACTTCGCCGTCCTGCTTCGCTTTGATGTAGTCGATATCCTTGTTGACCGCCAGGGCGACGTTGGCGGGAAGCGTCCACGGCGTCGTTGTCCAGGCGAGGAACGATTCGCTGCCGTCGGCGCTGCGGAATTTGACGGTGGCGCTCAAGTCCTTCACGTCTTCGTAGCCCTGCGCGACCTCGTGCGAGCTGAGCGTCGTCTGGCAGCACGGACAGTACGGACTGACGCGATGGCCTTTGTAGAGCAGCCCTTTTTTATGAATTTCGGACAAAATGTGCCAGACGCTTTCGATATACTCGTCCTTCAGCGTGATGTACGGATCGTCCATGTCCGTCCAGTAGGCGATCCCTTCGGTCAGCTCGCGCCATTGGCGCTCGTATTCGAATACGCTCGCTTTGCACGCCTCCACGAATTCGGCGACGCCGTATTTCTCGATCTCCTGCTTGCCGGAGATGCCGAGCTGCTTCTCCACGCCGAGCTCGACCGGCAGCCCGTGCGTATCCCAGCCGGCTTTGCGCACGACCCGGTAGCCGGACATCGTTTTGTAGCGGCAGATAAAGTCCTTGATAACCCGCCCCAGCACGTGGCCGATATGCGGCTTGCCGTTCGCGGTAGGGGGCCCTTCGTAGAACACGAAGTTCGGCTGGCCCTCGCGGTTCGCGATCGACCGGCGGAACGTATCGTCTTTCTTCCACTGCTCGAGCACGCGCAGCTCGCGGGCTCTCGGTTTTTCTTTGACATCCACTTTTCTCATGATCGGTTCTCATCCTTTCTTGGTAAAAAAAACAAAAAAATCCCGTCCCGTAAGGGACGAGATTGCTCTCGCGCTACCACCCTCGTTCCGCGGTGCCCGGTCTGAACCGGAACGCTGCGGCGCCTCTGCCACGTACTATCATACGCGTCCCGTATAACGGCGGGAATCCGGGTCGGCTTACTTGCGGCTTCGGCCTACCTTCTCGGAGATGATTTCCGTCTGCTTACCGAACGCCGCCTTTCAGCACGGGGGCGGCTCTCTGGGGATCGGACCTGCAGCGTACTCGTTCTCGTCAACGAATATCAGTCAAGGTTAATTTAAGTCCATTTATACACCATACGATGACAAAAGTCAATGGAGCGCCAGTCCGCACTCGGGGCAACCGCATGAGTGAAAAAATGGATAGAGTGCAAAAAGCGGCGATCGCTGCCGGTTCGGGGGTGAGCATGCTCCGGCGATAGTCTGAACGGCGCTCCGAAGTCTGTCTTGCAAAAACGGTATAAGGGTGAAAAACCAGCGATTTACGACCCATCGGTCCGAGTGGTATGGTTACTAGCGAACCGGCCGGTTCGTTCGACTGTCGGGTAGCGGCAATTCAAGCAGGGGGAACTGCACGATACGATCTTATTAAAGCGTTTACAAATGACTGTTGCTGCTGCGTTTTAAACATCCGCATTTCAAATTTGGCGAATAGGTGGATTACCGATGCTGAGAAAAGCAGTATGGTGCGCGTTGCTGGCCGTTCCGGCGCTCGCGCTGTTGTCCGGATGCGGCAAATCAAGCGGGGATAGCGAAAAAGAAGCGATAGGGGTCCCGGCTCCAGCCGTCAAAGATTGGACCCAGGAAGAGTTTGAAGTTACCTTTTTTGCGAACAACGGCCAGAAGCAAGAAGAGATTGATTTCTGGTTCGGGGACCCGCTGCGCAAAAAAATTCCGAAAATCAAATTCACATGGCTGCCCACAAGTCCGGGGAACACGATGCCGGAAATGCTTTCGGCCGGGCAAAAATTCGACGTGTTTTTTACGACCCGCGGCCGTACGAGCAGTTGGCCTACGGCTACAACATTCAGTATGACATCACCGATCTGGTCAAGCAGCACAACGTCGATCTGAACCGGATCGAGCCCGTTCTTCTGGACGAGGTGAAGCGGACGTCCGGGGGCAAGCTGTATATGCTTCCGGTGCAAAACAACATCCAGGTTTTGTTCTACAACAAAGATATATTCGACCGGTTCGGGGTCGGCTATCCGCGCGATGGCATGACTTGGGATGAAATGCTCGACTTGTCCAAGAAGCTGACCCGCAAAGACAGCGGCAAGCTGTACTTCGGCTTCTCCAGCCAGGGGGCGGTCCAGGCGATCAAGATGAATCCGATGTCGCTGGTCAAGGTCGATCCGGCTTCGGGCAAATTGCAAATAAATCGCGATACCCGCTGGATAAGATATTCGAGACGTATTTTGTGCAACCCTACCGCAATTCGGACGTTTTCGACGAATACTTCGCCCAGAACGGGTCCCCGCCCTCGCTTACGCAATTTTACAAGGATCAGAATACGGCGATGATGACCTACATCGCTTCGCTGCTCGGCCAAGGATATGCGGATCAATATTTGAGCGGTATAAACTGGGATATTGTCTCGATGCCGACGCTCGTCGGCTATCCGAATACCCGCACTCAAGCCGATCCGATCTACATCGGCATGACAAACATGGCCCGCAACAAAGAAGCGACCATGGAAGTGCTGCAATACTTGATTTCCGACGAATACCAAACGACGATGGCCCGGCAAGCGAATATGACGGTGCTGAAGGATCGGAATATTCAGACGCAGACCGGTGCGGATATGAAACGAGGCTCTGCCGGCAAAAACTATGCAGCCCTGTACAAAAATCAGATGGCCCCGATGGCGCCGATCCATCCTCGGGTCGATTCCCTGGCTGTCAACGAACTGGTGAAATATGCGAACCGTTTGGCAAAGGGCGAACTGGATGTGAATACGCTGCTCCGGGAGGCTGACGACGATATCCAGAAAAAGACTGATGCCGAATTAGCGAAGTAACGGGGACAAGTCCAATCGACCCCGAGTGGCGCCACTACAAAGTCAGACCTTAAACCGTTTACGTGAAAAGGCCTGATCCCTTGCTCAGCAAGAGGTCAGGCTTTTGAGAATACAAACAATTAGCTTTGGAATTGTACTGGGCCCTTGAGCATAACGGGTTTAGCGTTTTTTTTTCCTACTTATGTAGCTGCTCGTATTTCCTGCTATATGGTAAAATATAGTATAACGGGCAGCCAGAAAGCGGTGGGACAGATGAATAAGCGGCAACGATTAAAATGGGATGGTATTAGTTGTGAGTACATCTATTCTTAAGGCTGATAAGGTATTGATGATAAAAGAAAATAAACCTTCTGTACGAGATAAATGGAACTTTCCTGGGGGACGAATCAGAAGCCGGGGAAGATAAGCAACATAAACACCCAGGTCATTATGTTCCATTTTATTGGTGAAATAGTTGAAGGCGCTCTTGAAATACAGGCAAACGAAATCATTGATCAAGATATCGGACCTGTTACTTCCTAATCTATACGATTTACGCGATGCAAGTGTAATTAAACAAATTGCGGAGAACCTCCTAAATGAAAAGAAACATTCATTAACTTTATTTACGCAATGGAACTGTGAAAATTCAGAGAAATAAAAGCTTCAGGAGGTCGTATAATGATTAGCCCACGGCGGATAAACATCGAAGATGATAAACATCTTGTACTTGAGTTTCATTGCCAAACCAATTACGCGAGTGATACGCCATGGGCAAGAAAAACCTCTTATGATCATTACCGCGAGAAATGGTTTTCAACCTCTCAACCTAATGAATTTTATTCTTATTTTGTAGAAACGTTACAAGACCAAAGATCAATTGCAGAGATATGGATCGATGAAGAAACGAATAAAGTAGTCGGATACTTATGGGTAACTTTTAACGACATAGTGGACTACGGATTGTCCGTAGCAGAAATAAACGATCTTTTGATTACTCCAGAATTTCAAGGCCGGGGCCTCGGCCTCCAGATGTTAAAGTATATTGAGAAAAAAGCAATCGAAAAAGGAGCTAATCTACTACGATCTCAAACGGGTATAGAAAATACTTCATCCCAAAAACTTCATGAGAAGTTTGGTTTCCATACATATAGAGTTCTTTTTGAGAAAAAGCTGGATTCAATAAAAGGTTAATAAACACCGTGTAAATGCACTTCCAGTTGCTGGTGCAAATTAGCTTTTTTATGGAGATTCGTGGGATATTCATTGTACTCTCCCCAACTAACATCATGAGAGGGAGCGAGTGACAGACATGTATATGATCTCGGCCGTCTTGTATTTTTTGATGCATCACCCGATCTGGTCATTTTTGATAATCTTATTGTTCAGCTTTGCCTTGGGAATCCTCTTATCGATATGGCGTAATCATGGAAAATGGTTTTTTATTTTTCCGATTTTAGGTTTTCTGGCGGCAATGTTCAACATCTTCTTCACGCATTATCTAAATTCATTATTTCTTAACGCCGTTGGAACGGAAAGTACTGCAATCATTGTTTATGCAGAGGAAACAAACTCCCTGTACAATGATCAAAATGTTTGGGAGTACGAGGCAGTCCTTAAAACCGCCGAGGGGCTGGATGTGGCGACGAATTTCAGTACCACGTCCGCCAGCATCTATCCGCTGCGCAATGCGATTCTTATTCCGCCCAAGGGCGAAGTTTTCGTTGCCAAATATGTTCCAGGTTTCGAACGAAATATCCTCATCATGAGCGACAAGTCCAATTATGGATTAAAGTGGGTAATCAACAAAGACCTCAAACCGGTTATAAAAGCCGAAGGCCAGCTTGCAGCAAGTCCCGCCAATCCGAAATTCATTTCGGAATACCGCCTGGCCCTTCAGGCGTTCATCGAAAAGCACCGCGATGGGCCCGATCCGGCTCTAATACGTCAGTATGAGCAAAAGCTCAAAGCGCTGGAGTAACCATTTCAACAAGGCTTTGAAGTGTTTGGAGCCATACAAAACGCCGGCCGGCACACTCATTATTATTTAAAAAAAGATATCCAATAAAAGCTGAATAACCCAACCCCGCACTTGATTTTATAAATCAGGTGGTTATAATTAGTTTAAGAGATTAAACTAATGAACGGAATGAGGGGAATGGATGAGCAAGCAAACCGAGCATGTTCTGCAACAATTTAAAGAGTGTATTCCTCTGCTGGAAGTGTTGACCGATGAAAACCGTCAAGCCATCATTATGCTGCTGGCGCAGCACAAGTCGGGACTGAATGTGAATACGATAGCTAGCTATATCAATTTGTCCAGACCGGCCGTTTCCCATCATTTGAAGGTGCTGAAACAGTCCGGTTTTATTAAATCCGAAAAAAAAAGCGTAGAAAATTATTATGTATTGACTGTCCGCAAACCGCTTGAACAACTCAAATCATTAATTGCCGCCGTCGAAGTCGAGTGCAGCAGGCCTCAGTGACTAACAAAAAAAGGCAAGGGAATACTGAGGTGAAACTAATTTTAATTAATTGGTTCATCCGTTTAAACTAATAATCATATGGAGTGATTGTACATGAAGGCCATGAGCATTCAGAAATACGGAAAACATGTCCCCTTAACGATGATAGATCGGCCAATGCCTAATATCGGAGAACATGATGTACTGGTGGAAATTCATGCAGCCAGCTTAAATCCTATCGATTTTAAAATTAAGGAAGGAAAAGTGAAATTGCTTTTGAGTTACAAGTTTCCGTTGATCTTGGGAAATGATTTCTCCGGAGTTGTCGTGAAGGTTGGCGAACAAGTGAATGCCTATAAACCCGGAGATGAAGTTTACGGGAGGCCCCGAAAAAACCGGATCGGCACATTAGCCGAATATATTTCAGTTCATGAGGAAGATATTGCGCTGAAGCCGCAAAATCTAAGCTTTGAAGAAGCGGCGTCCATACCGCTGGTCGGGCTGACGACTTACCAAGCGTTCACCGAAATTTTGAATCTTCAAAAAGGTCAAAAAATTTTGATTCATGCAGGTGCCGGAGGCGTGGGTACATTCGCCATCCAACTGGCCAAGTTAATGGGAGCTTTTGTCGCTACAACAGCAAGCGATAAAGGTTATGAATTGGTCAAATCGCTGGGAGCCGATCTAATCATTAATTATAAAAAAGAGAATTTTGAACAACTGTTATCCGGATATGACGCTGTTTTTGATACTTTGGGAGGAGCAGCCTTGGAAAAATCATTCCGGATATTGAAACCAAACGGAAAAATCGTATCGATTTCCGGTATGCCAAACGCAAAATTTGCAAAAGAGCAGCAATTGGGTTGGATGAAAACGGCCATTTTGTCCGTCGTGAGCCGTAAGATCACGGCTCTTGAGAAAAAAAGCCAAACGGAATATCATTACCTTTTTATGAAACCGAGCGGAACGCAATTGAAAATTTTAAAGGAATTTATTGAAGGGGGGCGCATTAAGCCCGTTATTGATAAGGTTTATGATTTGAAAGATGCCGGTCAAGCGCTCCAATACTTAGAAGGCGGAGGTGCCAAAGGAAAGGTCGTCATTAAAATAAAGTAATCCAAGAATCCAAGAAGAAACATCATGTAGAAGCGGCATAAGGAACGGTCGTCTGAGCGGTTTAACGAATAAGCTTAATCACGTAAAGCTTCGGCATGATGGTGCCGAGGCTTTTTATTATGCAGTCAAGGAGCCAACTGGCCTAATATCCACAGTTGACATCCATCGTTGAGTAACCGTTTTCGTGCGAGTTCCTTTTACCATGAATTTGGATGATAAACAAAAATTGGATATTCTTCGAATTGCCGGCGGAGACAGGAATTCGGCGCTTGGAAATCGAATGGTTACGGGAAGGACCGGCGCTTTTCTGAACGTCATCGGTCGAAGCAAGGAAAGGAAGAAGGGCAAACGATGAAATTTATACATACCGCCGACTGGCACTTGGGCAAGCTGGTGCAGGGCGTTTATATGACGGAAGACCAGAGGCATGTGCTGGGGCAGCTGGTGGAAACGGTGGAGCGGGAACGCCCGGATGCGGTTGTCATAGCAGGCGACTTGTATGACCGGGCGATCCCCCCTACCGATGCGGTGGATTTGCTGGACGAGTTGCTGGAGCGGATCGTGGTCGATCTGAATACGCCGGTGCTGGCGATATCCGGCAACCATGACAGTCCAGACCGGTTGGACTTCGCCACCCGCATTATGGAAGGAAGAGGGCTGCATCTGGCCGGTCAGCTCAAGGCGGAGCATAAGCCTGTCGTGCTGCGCGACGAGCACGGCGAGGTGCATGTTCACCTGGTGCCCTACGCCGACCCCGCCCAGGTGCGATACATATTGAAGGACGAAGCGATCCGTACCCACGACGAGGCGATGCAGGCGATCGTAGCCCGTATCGAAGCGTCGATGGACCCGGCTGCCAGACATATTCTCGTCGGACATGCGTTCGTGACGCCGGGCGGCGAGCCGCAAAGCAATACGAGCGATTCGGAGCGTCCGCTGTCGATCGGCGGGGCGGAGCATGTGCGAGCGGAGCATTTCGGCAAGTTCCATTACGTGGCGCTCGGCCATCTGCATCAAGCGCATTACGTGCTCGGAGAGCATATCCGCTATGCCGGCTCTCCCCTGAAATATTCGATTTCCGAAGAAACCCACCGCAAATGCTTCTACATCGTGGAGCTTGATGGACAAGGCATCGTCTCGCTGGAGAGGAAAGAACTGCTGCCACTGCGGGATATGCGGCGGGTTGTCGGCACGATCGAAGAGATTGAAGGGCATGACATATGCGGCGATTATGCGTTCGTTACGTTGACGAACGACGATCCGGTTCTGTTTCCGATGGAGAAGGTCAGGGCGATCTATCCGAACGCGCTGTTCGTGGAACGCCGATCTGCCTCTATGGCGGCCATTCTCGCGGCAGGCGAAGCCGCAGCCGGAGCAGCCGGGAAAGGCCGGAGGGAAGCCGATCCGCTCGAGCTGTTCGCGGCTTTCTACGAGGAAGTGAAGGGCGCCGCCCTGGACGAGGACAAGAAGCGGCTGTTTGCCGATACATACGAACAACTGCTCCGCGAAGAGGGGGGCATCCTATGAAGCCGTTACGACTGACCATGCATGCGTTCGGCCCTTACCGGGATTCGGAGACGATCGATTTCACGAAGCTGGGTGACCGGCGGCTGTTCGTCATCTCCGGCAATACCGGCGCAGGCAAAACGACGATATTCGATGCCATCTGCTTCGCGCTGTACGGCTACGCCAGCGGAGAGGACCGCGCCGAGCCGCGCTTGCTGCGCAGCCACTTTGCCGACGACGACACGCACACGGCGGTCGATTTCGCTTTTGCGGCTGGCGCTCGCTCGTTTCGGGTGTTCCGGCAAATGCCGCACCGCAAAAGCGGGAACAAAAGCGAAACCGGCGGAAAGGCGGAGCTGTACGAAACGACGTCGGGGACGGAGGTCCCTTGCGTGGACCGTTTTACGGTTGGGGACGTGAACGACCGCTTGGAATCGATTCTCGGCTTGACGCGGGAGCAGTTCAGCCAGATCGTCATGCTGCCGCAGGGCGAGTTTCGCAAGCTGCTGACGTCGGATACGGAGAACAAGGAGGACATTCTTCGCCGTATTTTCCGCACGGGTCTGTACCGGAAGCTGGAGGAAAAGTTCCAGCTCCAGCACCGTGAGCTGAAGGATCGGCACCGGGAGGCGACCGCCCAGGCGGAACTATATATGAAGCAGGTGCCAGAGACGCTGCCGCTGCGCGAAGGCAGCCCGCTCGAAGCGACACTGCGCCAAACGGCGTACAACGCGGCCCAGGTGCTGGAAGGGCTGGAGCGGGAGAGCACCTATTACCGCGAGCTGACCCGCTCGGGCGAAGAGCGCAAGGCCGAGCTCGCCGCGGAGCTGGAGCGGCGGGAGACGGAGCTGCGCGCCGCGCTGCTGCTGAACGGCCGATTCGCGGAGCTGGCGCAGAAGCGGGCCAAGCTGGCCGAGCTGGCCGGCCAGGCGGGCAGCGTCGCCGAGCAGGAGCAGCGGCTCGCGCTCGGCGAGCGGGCGGCACGGCTCGAGCCGTACGCCGAGCAGGCGGCGAAGGCGGCTCGCGACGCCGAGGCGAAGCGGCGGCAGCTTGACGCCAAGCGGCGCGAGGCGGAGGAGGCCGCGCGGGCGCTTGCGGAAGCGGAGGCGCTGCACGGCCGCGAGGCGGCGCGGGAGCCGGAGCGCAAAGCCGCCGAGCGCGAGCTGCAGCGGCTCGCGGAGCTGGAGCCGGCGGTGCGGCGGCTCGATGCGCTGCGGCGCGAGGCCGAGCGGCTGCGGCGCGAGGAGCAGGCCGGCGCCGCGAGGCTGGCGGAGGCGGAGGCGGCGCTGGCTGCGGCGCGGGAAGCGAAGCGGGCCGCCGCGGAGCGGCTCGCCGAGGCGGAGGCGCAGACGGCGGCGCTGCCGGAGAAGCTGGAGGCGCTGGCGCGGCTGCGCGACAAGGCGAAGCTGCTCAAGGCGCTGCAGGAAGCGGAGGCGCGGATGGGCGACGCTGCGCGCGCGGAGGCCGAGCTGGATAAGCAGCTGCTGGCCGCCCGCGCCGAGCACGATAGGCTAGAGACGTTATGGATCGAAGGGCAGGCCGGCTTGCTGGCCGCTCACCTGCATGACGGCAAGCCGTGCCCGGTGTGCGGCAGCACGGAGCATCCGGACAAAGCGGCGGCGGGCGAGGCGGTGCCGAATCGCGAAACGCTGCAGCAGGCCAAGGAGGCGCTTCGCTACGTGGAACGGGAGCTCGGCGCGGCCAAGGCGCAGGCGGCGGCCGCCCGCTCCGGATGGGATGCGGGCGCGGCGGAGATGGAGGCGCATGGCATACGGGCGGCCGGTTTGGCGGAGCAGTACGGCCAGGTGGAGACGGAAGGCAAGCGTCAGCGCGCCGAGACGGACGAGCTGAAGAAGCGGGCCGCTTCGCTAGCGCAGCTTCGGGAGGAGGCTTCCGCGCTCGACCGCCGGCTGGAGGAGCTGCTGACGCAGAAGGACGGGCTAACGGCTCGCCAGCAGCAGACGGCGGTGGAGAGCGGCTCGGCCCAAACGGCGTTGGCCAAGGAGCTGGAGCGGATTCCGGAAGAGCTGCGAACGCCAGACCTGCTCGACAAGCGGCTGCGGTCGCAGAACGCGCTGGCCGTCAAGCTGGAGGAAGCGTGGAAGGAGGCGCAGCGGCTGCGGCAGTTGGCCGAGACGCGGCTGGCGGCGGAGAAGGCCAACGCGCACCAGGCGGCGGCGCAGGCCGAAGAGGCGGAGGCAAACGTGCGGGAAGCCGGCGACCGGTTCCGCAGCGAACTGGACAAGAGCGGCTTTGCCGATCCCGGCGCATACATAGCGGCAAGGCTGGCCGAGTCCGACCGGCTTGCTTTGCGCAAGCAGATCGAGGCTTACCGTCAAAACGTTGCCGCGCTCGAACAGCAGGTCGCGGAGCTGGAAGGCGAGCTGGCCGAACGGGAGCCGGCCGATACGGAGCGGCTTCAGGAGGCGCTTGCCGTCCTGAAGCGGGAGCTGGAGCGGACGGCGGCCGAGCTGCAGACGGCCGAACGGTTCCGGCAGGAGAGCGAACGGCTGGGGACAGCTATCGCAGCCGCCCGGGAGAACGTCCGCAAGCTGGAGGAGCGGCTCACCATCGTGATGGATCTGTATCAGATGCTCAAGGGCGACAACCCGCTTAAAATCTCGTTCGAGCGGTACATTCTGATCGAATATTTGGAGCAAATTTTGCATGCGGCCAATGCGCGGCTGACCGCGCTGACGGACGGACAGTTTATGTTGCAGCGCAGCGACAGGCTGGAGATCCGGGGCAAGCAGAGCGGGCTCGGATTGGACGTGTACGACGCCTATACCGGACAAAACCGCGACGTCAAGACGTTATCCGGCGGGGAGAAGTTCAATGCTTCGCTCTGTTTGGCGCTTGGCATGACCGACGTCATTCAAGCCCACCAGGGCGGCGTTGCGATCGAAATGATGTTTATCGACGAAGGCTTCGGCTCGCTCGACGAGGAATCGCTCGGCAAGGCGATCGCCGCGCTGGTCGATTTGCAGCGGGCCGGCCGGATGATCGGGGTCATTTCCCACGTGCAGGAGTTGAAAGACGCCTTCCCGGCCGTGCTGGAAGTGCGCAAGACGAAGGAAGGCTACAGCCGGACTGCGATCTTATTAAAGTAGACGTCCGGCGTCAACGCGAACAACCCCCGCCCTGATGGGAGCTGGGGTTGTTCGCGTTCGCATCTTTACATTTACACATTGACCGGGGTATGCGTTCCGCCCACCGTTCCCGCACCCTTACCGGTGCCGGTCGGTTTGTGTTTTTTTATGCGGCCCGCCGTCTTGCGCAGCAGCGGCAGCAAGTAGTAATCGACTCCGAGCTTGCCGGCGTTGGTCCCGGCGACCAGGACGAGCGTGCCGATCAGCACAAGCCACGGGTTGGTGCTTACGGTGCCGGCGAACAGGAACATGAAGTTCATCATCAGGCCGAAGAACGCGGCTGCGGTCGTAAGCGCCCCCAGGATCAGTCCGAGGCCGATCAGAAACTCGCCTAGCGGGATCATGATGTTGATCAATTTGACGTTCGGCATGGCGAAGTTGTCAAGGAACGCCGTGAACGTCGGGTAGGTCAGCACTCCGGTCGCCTTGTCGGCAACCGGCTTGGCGATCGCGTTCTTGAGGAAGCCTCCGGCGTCGAAGCCGCCCGTCAGCTTGTGCCAGCCTGCGGTCAGCCATTGCCAGCCGAGGTAGAGGCGAATGAATAGCAGGGCGATCGCGGCAACATTGTGTTCTCTCCATAATTTAAACATGGAAAACAACTCCTTAATTGTTAAGTTATTTTTTTCACAAACAATCGTAAAGGCATGTTTAGAATGGGTTGTAAACGTAAGCTGCTTTCATTTTCATAACTGGCTGTAAGGTTTGCCTGTTTTTCCGGACAATGAGCTTGTGCAATATTTCACGTACTTAGGCGCGCTCATTTCCGCTTCCGGAAAGGACCGGAAGTTCCAAAGCTTGAGCGGTGTCGGATGCATCGACATGCCCTCCTTTCCAGTGTGCAGCGTATGCTGGCTTGCTGTAGTTGTTTCTTTTCTCTTCCACACTTTTACTATAGCACGAAAAAACCATTTTGCATGTGATAAAAATCACAAACTTGTTAACATCGATTAAAAATGATGCATTTGCCATCGTTCTGTCACAGTCGATTCCGCGTTGCGTGGAAGGGCGTTTTGTCCCTCATATGGTATACTACGATCAAGCATTCAAAATCCGTTCGGACCGGAAAGGAACCTGTACCGATGTCTTCTCTCGTATCCGTCATTACCCCGACCTACAACCGGCCGGGCGAGCTAGGCGAGCTGCTCGAATCGCTGAGCCGGCAAACATACAAGCAGCTGCAGATCATTATCGTCAACGATAACGGCAACCCGGTAGAGCCGGTATGCGGGCTATACCCGGAGCTGGACATCCGCGTCGTCGGCCTGGAGAGCAACGGCAAGCACGTCAAGGCGCGGAATCGCGCTCTGGAGCATGCGACCGGGCGGTACATCATGCCTTGCGACGACGACGATCTGCTCGTGCCCACGCATATCGAGACGATGGTGCGCGAGCTGGAGGCGGACGGCTGCGATCTGGCCTACTCCGATGCGGAGATCGTCGACTTCCGCTGGAAGGACGGGGTCCGCGTCCCGGAAAGCCGCTTGCTCTTCGCCTACGATCACGATCTGGCGGCGATGCGTAAGTTTTCCACGTTCGTTCCGTCCGGAAGCTTATACCGCCGCAGCGTGCACGAAGCGATTGGACCGTTCGACGAGGATGTGTACCATTACTGGGACTGGGATTTTTTCCTGCGCGTATCCGCCGGCCATCAAGTGAAGCGAGTTGTCTCGGCAGGGGTGCTGTACGCCTTCTCGCAGAGCGGAGGCACCAATTTGTCCGGGCAGCTTGAAGAGATGCACCCGTATTTGAACAAGCTGTCGGCCAAGCACGGGCTCGGCGAACTGCCGACCAAAAACTTTTTTCTGCTGCTGGAGGAACCGGACATTGTTAGCCGGAAGGCCGATACGGCCGTGCTATGGGACGGAAGCCCGTTCCGCTCCAGATATTCGCCCCGCCTCGTACAAGGCTGAAAGAACGGCATAGACTGCCCGTACAAGCGAACGGCTAGAAGGACCTCCCGACCGGCTCCGCTCGCCAACAGACGGCGGAAGGAATCACGCTGAAACGCACTTGACAAAGTGCGTTTTTTTGCGCGGGAAACGCCCAAAAGGTGGGCAAACACACCCGTTCGGCTTTCGGCATACGTTGAAAAGGAGCGCATACGCTGGAAAAGGAACGATTTCTCGAAACAACCGGAAGGAGTGCATGGCAGATGGCAGGTACGGAAAAACATTATTTTGCGGAGGGCAATACGGCTTTAGGCCCTTATCATCTGTATGAATCGGCATTTCAAAAGACGGAGCGACTCGTCACCTTGACGGGCATGCCAGGGACAGGCAAATCCGTCATTTTGCGTCGGATTGCCGATGCGCTGCTGGCCGACGGCTACGAGGTGGAGCTGTTTCACAGTCCGTCGGACAGCTCCTCGCTGGACGCTTTGAACATCGATGCATTGAAACTGGGCGTAGTCGGAAGCTCGGCCGGCCGGCTGGCGTTGAGCGGAAGGCCGGACACGGAAGTGAGAACGGTCGACCTGAACGGCGCCGTCCGCACCGACGAGCTGACCGCAAGCCGGGACCGCCTTGACATTCTCCGGGTGCAAATTCAAGCGGCTTACGGAAAAGCATATTACACGTTCTCTCAAGCGCTGCGCGTACATGACGAGTGGGAGCGATTCTATATCGAAAGCATGCTGTTCGACGAAGCGAACAAGGTCACGGAGGAATTGATCGAGTCGTTTTTTGGCGAACGAGTGCTGGACAAAACGGGGTCCGCGCGTCATCTGTTTCTGGGAGCGGCCACTCCTGCAGGAGCCGTCGATTTTGTGCCAGGCATAACGGAAGGCGCGAAGCGGCGGATTTTCGTCAAAGGCCGCCCCGGCTCCGGTAAGTCCACGATGCTCAAAAAACTGGCTGCCGCCGCAGCCGAGCGCGGCTTCGATGCCGAAATATTCCATTGCGGTTTCGACCCGAACAGCCTGGATATGGTCGTATTCCCGGAGATCGGGGTAGCGATCTTCGACAGCACCGCTCCGCACGAGCACGACCCTAGCCGGGAGGGCGACGAAATTCTCGATATGTACGAGCGCGCCATGCTGCCGGGTACCGACGAGAAATATGCCGGGCAGGTGAGTGGAATCCGAACGCGCTACAAGGACACGATGAGTCAGGCAACCGCGTATTTGGCCGAAGCTAAGGCGTTGAACGACGAGCTTCAGGGCATTCATGCCGCAGCTGTCGACACCGGCGAAGTAGAACGGCTGGGCGATCGTCTGCTGGCCGAAATCCGCGATTGGACTGCCGCCCAGGGCGCGAGATAAACGGCCCCTATTCCGGCCAGGCAAGCGGCTCCAGCACGATCGGGACGACATCCGGGCGCAGCCGCTTGTAGCCCTCCGAAATCGATTGCCTGTATTCGGCTATGTCCGTCAAGGTGCCGAGCACATAGACAGGGTGCGTGCCCCCGTTCAGGATGGCTTTCCGCAGAGCGGGCTCCACCGCGTCCGCCTCGAACGGAGACGAATTCGCCGAGGGCTCCACCAGCTCCGCAATGTGAACGCCGTGCAGCAGCGCCTCGCGGGCTAGCTGGCGGGCAAAGTCGCCTTTTCCGTAAAGGATCGGTGCGGCATAGCCTTGGCGGGTCAGCTTTTCCATCATGTTGAAGGCAATGACGGCACTGCCGAACGAATCGTTCAGCCGCAAAAACGATCGGTACAGCCGGTAAGGCTCGTGTCTCGTCACCGTGCCCTGCGGCCAAAAAACGTTGGCCGTCTTCGGTCCGAATGCGGCCAGATCGATCAGGTAGTCGCCCCCGCGGGACTGCCAGTCGAGCGGCAGCGGCTCGCACAGCCGGACGATCTGCACGCCTCCGAAATTGTCCTGATGAACGAGGTCGCCCAGCGAGGCCGCCTCGGCCGGCGTCGGCATATCGAGCGTCCGGTGCAGAGGGCCGGCCCATTCGCGGGCGCCGATGCTGCGGACAAGCTCCGGCTTCCACGAGCGCCACTGCTCGTAGCCGCTTTGAAAGGCAAACACTCCCCGCTGACAAGCTTCCTTGAAGCGGAATTGCTCCTCCGGAATGGCAAGCTTGGCCAGCACCGGCCGCACCGGTCTATGGTGCCCACTGTCTTCCTCCGCGCCCTCGTCTCCGTCGGCCCGCTCGTAACGCACCGTCGATCCGAAGCGACCCATCGACAGCTCCTCGATCAGCCCCGGACTTCGCGAGAACCTGCGGGCCATATCGTTGTTATCCCCGTCGGCCTCGATCCAGCAGCGCAGGTCGATGCCTTGCAGCAGCCGCTGCGCCGCCTGCTTCGAACCGACCGCGAGCAGATGAAGCGCCTGGTGATCGTTCCGCTCCCCGGCATAAGCCGCATCGAGCGCCGCCTGAATCGTCCCGTTGAAGCCGAGGTCGACGGTTACCAGCTTGTCCGGAAACCGGCATGTTTGCCGGATATAGTCGAGCAGCAGCTTGCGCTGGCGGTCCATTGTCCGTAGCGCCCGCTTCCGGACCGGTTCGCTCAGCATATACCGTTTCACCGCCTCGTAAGGCGCCGCGGCGGGCGGTCCCGCTTGTTCCGCATCGGGCGGTGAGACGGCGAGGTCCCGAAGCTCGGCCGCCGGCATATCGGCGTAGCGCCCCAGCTCTTCCGGCAGTGCCGTATCCGTTGTTCCGCCGCCGAGCATGTCCAGCGCTTCCCTGAAGGTGATCGGACTGAGCGACATGACCCGCTCCAGCTCGCGCTCCGTGTAGTCCGTCATGGAGGCGAGCAGCGTCGCCTGTCTCGATACGTACAGCGGCTTGACCGCTATAGCCAAGCCGCGAGCGCGAGCGGCGTTTTCCAGAGCCGGTCCGAGCAGATGGGCTTCGCGCATGAGCGGATGCACTTCGGTCCGGCCCTCGGCGACGCAGACGTCGAGCGCCCAGTCGCACAAGCCTTGCACGAAGGGACCGAGTACGCCTGCGCCGAACCGGTAAAAGAAAGCCTCGTTGCCATCCGCCGCCGGAGCGAGGTCGTCCTGTAGCTTAGTCGTACCTGCACAAGCGGCGTCCGGGGTGCCGAGGGCGTCCCGTTTCTCAGCGGTACTCGCCCCGACCTCCTCCGCCGTCGGAGGAAACCGCGTAGCCCCGGCCAGTTTGCGGACGGAACCAAGCTCCGGCAGCAGATAGCCGTGCCGAACCGTCTCCCAATGGTACGGGCTGCCGATATGCTCGGGAACGACCGCGTAATGGATCGACCGGATGCTCCGACTGGCTGCGCCCAGCACATCGGCCGCTTCGTTGTCGCCGATATGGACGATATGCTCCGGGCGTATATCGGGAAACTGGCGGAGCAATACGTCGAACAGACCGCCCGACCGCTTCCCGCACCCTTGCTCCGCCGAGACGAGCACCGCGTCGAGCATCCCGCCGTCAAGCCCCCCGGGGGCGAGCAGCGACAACATTTGTCCGGACGACAAATACATGTCGCTCAAGAGAGCTATGCGCACGCCCCGGCTGTGGCAGTAGCGGATCAGCGAAAGGACGTTCGGATTTACCCAGCACACTTCGCGTTCAGCCTCCAGCTCCAGCTCCAGCAGAAGCTGCCGGTCGCCGAGCCGGGAAGGCAGCTGCTCGTAGATAAGCTCCAACGGCGTTTCCGCGGCGCCGGTACGGTCCAATTCCCGCGCACGTTGCTCGGCGGCATGCCGCATGGCGCGAAAACCGGCGGGCGTGACCGGACGAGCGAACGCTCCGGCTTGCAGCGCCTTATGCGCGGTGAGCTCGAATACGTCGCCCGGCTGCGCGCAGCTGCGCAGCAGCAGCGTATCGAACACGTCCAGGCTGATAAGCCGGACGGAATCGGGGAACGGATGCAGGCTGCCTAAATAAATATCCCGGGCCCATAGCATAGGATCGGATTCGTTCCAAAGACCGGCCGATGGCATGAATATATTTCCTCCTAAGCGTGTGCGTTTTCTTCCAGTCTAGCCGCGCGGCAGGCCGGAAGCAAGCGGCAGCATGGGTAGGCTCGGTTGCACAAACCGTTAGGCCGGATAAAGCTCGTTTTGTTCAGGGAACCGCCCATCCGTGAGAGGCTTTGGATTTGTCGGCCGCTTAAGGGATTTGGGTTTTCGCTTTGGCGATAACGGTTCCGATCTTCTTCTCCAGCTCGCATACGGCTTGTTTGTGGCTTACGATCTGACCGAGCCGGGACAGCAGAGTGGTCAGCGATTGGGCGGAGCCTGCGGCATCGCCCTGCTTGACGATCGGCTTGAACGTTTTCCAGTCTTCGTCGAGCCATTTTTTGACTCTGCTTGCCGATGCTTTTTCGGTCTTGATCTTGTCCTTTAACGGCTCGATCGCCTCCAGCGCGTCGCGCACCTTTTTTTGCTTGGCGGTAGCGCTCGCCTTGGCGGTCTGGAGGGCGGACTCCTTCGCCTTGATATCCTGCTTGGCCAGCTGCACGGGCACCTTCATGCTGGCAGCCTGAAGGCTCAGCATCGTGTTCAGCTCTTTGTTTTTAAGCGGCTTGAAGGCGGCAATCTGCTGATTGACCGCCGTGTACATTTCCAGCAGCGGCTTGTACCGTTCTTTGGTGCTCTCCGCCTGCTTGCGCAGACGCTCGATCGGCTCGGCGTCGATTAGCTTGATCTGCCGGCGCACATCGTCCAGTGCGTCGTTGTTGGCCTGCTGAAGCGTTTTCATTTCCTGATCGCGATTCTGGTCCTGCTGCTGCAGAGCGAGGAAGTCCGCATATTGCTTGCTCAGCTTGGCCTTGAGCGCACTCCCGGCGGCTTCGGTCATTTTGTCGAACGCGGTTTTGTGAGTGACCGGCAGCTCGTACGATGCGGCTTCGGCAGGCAGCGCCGCCAGCGCGAACAGCAGAAGCGCGACGACGACGGCCGTCGCATGGTTTTTCCAGTTCATGTAGTCTCCTCCTTGTGCGGTTACGGGCACGGCAACGAAAAAAAGCACCGGCAAGAAGAGGCTTGAAGAGCCTAGTCTGCACGGTGCTTCCGTCGCATACGTCGTAACGCGAACATATATTCTTGTTAAGAATATAAATCACACGGACGTCAGCTGTCAAGGCCATTTACGGCGTCAGCCCTATGATTTGGAAAAAAGTAGTTGACGCCATTTTGTTCCAATGCTACTATAAAGCAGAATTCATATAATTCCTATAGGAAATATAGTAAATGTCGACCGAACAGACCGGAGACACCGATTATTTCGCCATTAAGGCGGGATTAGCGGTGTCTCTTTTTGCAATTTAAGCGATTGCCGTAAGACGGGCCACACCGCACGAATCGGCTGGCTCCTGTTTGCCATACGGGCAGCATGTTTTTACTTACCAGGGGGAGATAGAAATGGGAAGGAAGCCGAATGTGCTGTTTATTTTAGCCGATCAGCACCGTTACGACTGCATCGGCTACAGCCGGGATTACCCGGTCAAGACGCCGAATTTGGACCGGCTAGCCGAAGAGGGAGCCGCGTTTACGAATGCCTATACGCCGATTCCGCTTTGCTGCCCGGCTAGACAAAGCCTCCTTCACGGCACGCGGCCGGAAAGCTTCGATTCGTTCTGGAATGCCGATCTTGTACCGAACGGCGAGCTTGCGCCGACCGCTTACACATGGCCAAGACAGCTGAAGGAGGACGGTTATTCGACCGGCTATGTCGGCAAGTGGCATGTGAACCGGGAATACGGACCGGCCGCTTATGGATTTAACGATTACGTCGGGGAGCACGACTATCGAGCCTACCGGTCGGCACGTTATCCGGAGGTGCAATTTACGAATGGGTTTTTCGGCGAGATCGATCCGGTGGAGCTGGGCGACACACGCACGCATTGGCTGGCCGACCATGCTATCCGGCTGATCGAGTCGTACGCTGCTTCGGAGCAGCCATGGCACCTCAGACTGGACTTTCCCGAGCCGCATCTGCCGTGCCAGCCGCATGCCTCCTTCCTCGACCTGTACGCAAACGAGGAGATTCCCGAATGGCGCAGTTTCGCAGAGAGCTTCGATAATAAACCTTATATTCAGAAGCAGCAGCTGCTGAATTGGGGGCTGGAGCAATACGCTTGGTCCGACTGGGAACCGATCGTGCGGAGATATTATGCGATCATATCCCAAGTGGATGCGGCGATCGGCCTCGTACTGGAACGATTGAAGCAGCTCGGACTGGACCGAAATACGATTGTCGTTTATTCCGCCGATCACGGCGACATGTGCGGCGGGCACCGGATGATGGACAAGCATTACATCTTGTACGACGAAGTGGTCAAGGTGCCGTTGATCGTCAAGTATCCGCAGATCGTTCCGGCCGGTACGCGTAGCGCCGATTTCGCGTATAACCTGCTGGATCTGCCTCCGACCTTGCTGGAGTTTGCCGGGCTTGCGCCGCAGTCGTTTTTTCACGGACGGTCGCTGCTGCCTCTGCTCACGGGAAACCGCCCGGACGATTGGCGCTCGGAGGTGGTGTCCACCTACAACGGTCAGCAGTTCGGCTTGTACAACCAACGGATGATCCGCAACCGAAGCTGGAAATACGTATGGAATATGACCGACATCGACGAGCTGTACGATTTGCGGGAAGATCCGGACGAACTGCGCAACGTTATCGGCGACGAGCGGCACGGGCCGGTGCTGGCCGAGCTCAGGGGCAAGCTGTACAAGGAGCTGAAGGGCCATCAGGACCCTTTTCTGAAATTCGATTGGATGAAGCGTCAATTGACCGAAGGCCGAAAAATAAACGTCCGTTAGCCGGCCATAAAGGCAACGAAGAAGAGCCGCCGGGGCGCTTAACGGCTCGGGCCTCATTATAGGAGGGAATCGCACAATGAAAAAAATAGTATCGGTCATCATGCTCGCGACGCTTATCTCGGCAGCGGCACTAACCGGCTGCGAGTCGGACAAAGCCGGAGAAAAGGCGCAAGCGCCGGCACCGTCCGCAACGGGCCAGTCGCAGAACAATGCTGCGAAGCCCGCACAAACCGCCGCTTCAACGAATGCGTTGCCGACGACATTCAAGCAATCCCCTTACTTCGAGGACAAAAAGCTGCCTCCGGTGAAGGATCGGCTGCCGAAGGAGCCGAAGCTGACGAACGAGCTGCCGAAGGAGTATTTGACTTACGAAATCGGCACATACGGAGGAACACTGCGGACTGTTCGCCAGGACCCGATCAACGATTCCGACTTGTTCATCATCAACAACGAGCCTCTCGTCAACAGTCCCGGCGTGCTCGGAGAAGAAGTGACGCCCAACCTTGTAAAAAGCTACATCGTCAGCGATGACCAGAAGGAATTTACATTTACGCTGCGCGAGGGGCTGAAATGGTCGGACGGTCAGCCTGTTACGACCAAGGACGTGCAGTTTGCCGTCGACGACGTGCTGCTGAACAAGGATCTTACTCCGTCGCTCCCGCTGTGGCTGAAATCGGCGTCGGATGCAAACGGCAAGCCGCTCGTCTTTCAGGTCATTGACGATTATACGTTCAAAATCGGATTCGACCAGCCGTACGGCGGCTTTCTGATTCAACTGGCGGTACAGGGCTGGAGAGGCTATAACGACCTGCTGAAGCCAAAGCATTTCCTTCAGCAATTTCATAGTAAATATGCCTCCCCCGACAAGCTGGAGCAGCTTATCAAGGAGGCGGGCTTCGCCCCCGGCGAATGGGTGAAGCTGTTCACGGCGAAGGACGTGCTGAACATCGAATTCACGTATCCGAAGGCAATCGGCTTCCCGGTGCTTACACCGTACATTCAAGTGAAATCGGGAGAGAAAATCGAGTTCGAACGCAACCCGTATTACTTCAAGATCGATGAGGCTGGCAACCAACTGCCGTATATCGACAAGCTGCAGAGCACGCTCGTTCAAAACGCAGAGATGGTCAATCTGAAAATATTGGCCGGGGAGGTTGACCATTCTTACGAGTACGTCTCCATTCCAAAAGTGCCGCTGCTTAAGGAGAACGAGGCGAAGGGCGGCTACAAGGTGTACATCAACAATTTGCACCGCACGGCCAACGACATCCATCTGAACCTGACCTACAACGATCCGGTATGGCGGCAGGTCGTACGCGACGTCAAGTTCCGCAAGGCGCTGAATTTGGCGCTCGACAAAAAGGAAATTGCCGATACCGTCTTTTACGGCTTCGCCAAGCCCTCGACGATCCAAGAGACGAAAAGAAACGTCGAGGAAGCGAACAAGCTGCTGGACGAGATCGGGTTGAAGAAAGGAGCCGACGGGTTTAGGACAGGCCCGGACGGCAAACGGTTTACGATTCCGTTCGAGGTTTCTTCCGCCTTCGCCGATTTCGGTACGCTCGGCCAGCTCGTCGTGGAGCAGTGGAAGCAGATCGGGCTGGACGTGACGTTGAAGCAAATCGACAATACCCTGTGGACGAACCGCAACAAGGCGAATGAGTTGAAGGCGACCATCATGTTCACGCCCGGTCCGGTGCAGTGGTCCAGGCAGGAATGGGGACAAAATATTTGGGCGCCGTTGTGGGACCAATGGTGGAATTCCGGGGGCAAGCAAGGCGAGGAGCCGCCGGAGGAAGCGAAGGCGTTGTTCCAGACGATCTTCAAATTGCGCGAGCTGTCGCTGAAGGAAGCGCTCGTCAAGCGCGAGGACATTCGCAAAAACATCGGCTCCAATTACTGGTATTTCATTCACAGCGAGCAAATAGCCGCTCCGGTTGCGGTCAACGCCAAGCTTGGCAATATTACCGACAAGGGCTGGGGCATCGGGCAAAACTTTGCCGGCGAGCAATGGTTTTTCCGTAAATAACAGGGGGGCCTCTCCCGATTCATCGAATGGAAGGGAGTTGCTGGCATGGCGATTTATATCGGCCGACGGCTGCTGCAGCTGATACCGCTGCTGATCGCGATCAGCATGATCGTGTTCATAATTATTCAATTGCCTCCGGGCGACTTTCTGACGACTTATGTAGAGCAGCTTAAGCTGTCGGGAACCGATGTGGCGGAAAGCACGATCATGAATTTAACGGCCCAATACGGCTTGAACGAGCCGCTGTATGTTCAATATTGGCTATGGATAAAAAATATCGTGCTGCATGGCGACCTGGGTACATCGTTTCAATGGAATTTGCCGGTGTCCCAGGTGATCGGGGACCGTCTTGCGCTGACGATGGTCATATCGATCCTCTCGCTTGTCATCGTCTGGGCCATCGCCATTCCGGCAGGCATCTATTCGGCGACGCACCAATATTCCGTCGGAGATTATGCGCTCTCGTTTCTCGGCTTTATCGGGATGGCCGTTCCGGGCTTTCTGATCGCGCTTATTCTCGTTTACTTCGTATTCGACAAGACGGGGGTGTCGATCACCGGACTGTTTTCCCCCGAGTATCAGGATGCGCCCTGGAGTCTGGCCAAGGTTCTCGATATGCTGCCGCGGCTGGCGGTTCCCGTCGTACTGGTCGGCTTGTCCGGTACGGCATCCCTGATCCGCGTCATGAGAGGAATGCTGCTCGACGAGCTGTCCAAGCAATACGTCATTACCGCCAGGGCGAAAGGGGCGGGGGAGCGCAGGCTGTTGTTCAAATATCCGGTGCGTATGGCGATCAATCCGCTCATCAGTACGATCGGCTGGACGCTGCCGGCGCTCATCTCCGGGGAAGCGATCGTCGGAATCGTGCTCAATTTGCCGACCACCGGTCCGGTGCTGCTCAAGGCATTGATGGTACAGGATATGTATTTGGCCGGGAGTTTCCTGTTGATCCTGAGCGTGCTGACCGTGATCGGCACTCTGCTGTCGGACATTTTGCTCGCCGTGCTCGATCCGCGCATCCGGTTCGGAGGTGCGGGCTCATGATCGCAGCGATACGAAGAGGGCTTCGGAGGAAGGCGGAAGGCGGGAAACGCGGCAGCTTGGGCGGTCATACCAACGGCTCCGAACCCTCCGGTAGTCCGGGGCTTCCCGGCGCCAACGGTAAGCCGCAGGCAGCCGACGCTTATGAGGCAGCTTCCCAATGGCGGCTCATGTGGTGGAAGTTCCGCAAGCACAAGCTGGCGATGATCGCCGTGCCAGTGCTGCTGCTGCTTTATTTGTCGGCGGTCTTCTGCAATTTTTTGACGCCGACAATTCCAACCGCCCGGTTCACCGAATACAAAAATGCGCCGCCGCAACACATTCGCTTCGTCGATCCCGAGAACGGGTTCTCCCTGCGCCCGTTCGTATACGATCTGAAGCAGGAAATGGACAAAACGACATTTCGCCGCACCTTTACGGAGGATACGACACGGAAAATACCGATTCGCTTCTTCGTTCAGGGAGAGCCGTACCGGCTGCTCTGGCTGTTCCCGACGTCGGTGCATCTTTTTGGAACAGACGACCCGGAGGCGCCTTTGCTTTTGTTGGGAAGCGACTCGCTCGGCCGCGATTTGTTTACCCGCATTTTGTACGGGGCGCGCATCTCGCTTTCTTTCGGCTTGGTTGGGATCGCCCTTACGCTCGTACTCGGGCTCATTCTGGGCGGCATATCCGGCTATTTGGGCGGGGCGGTTGACACACTCATTCAGCGCATCATCGACCTGCTCGTTTGCATTCCGACGATCCCTCTCTGGATGGCGCTGGCGGCGGCGCTGCCGCGAAGCTGGACGCCGCTGCAAACGTATTTCGGGATGATCTTGATCTTCTCCATCATCGACTGGACCGGGCTTGCGCGAGTCGTGCGGGGCAAGGTGCTGTCGCTGCGGGAGGAAGATTTCACACTGGCGGCAAGGCTTTCCGGAGCGAGCGATATGCGGATTATCGTGAAGCATTTGCTGCCGTCGTTCTCTAGTTACATTATCGTGGCCACGACGATGGCGATTCCGTCGACGATTCTCGGCGAGACGGCGCTCAGCTTCCTCGGCATCGGTTTGCAGCCGCCGGTCGTCAGTTGGGGCGTGCTGCTCCAGGATGCGCAAAATTTGCAGACGTTGGCCCACCAGCCGTGGCTGCTCTGGCCGGCCGCCTTCGTCATCGCAACCGTGCTTATGTTCAATTTTCTCGGCGACGGGCTGCGCGACGCGGCCGATCCGTACAAATAAGGAGGGGCTGGCGTGGCGCAAAACGAAGAAGTCATTTTACAGCTGAACGAGGTACGGGCGCATTTTCGCGTCAAAGAGGGCCTGCTGAAGGCGGTCGACGGCATCGGCCTTGCGATCCGGCGCCGCCGCACGCTGGGAATCGTCGGGGAATCCGGCTGCGGCAAGAGCGTGACGTCGCAGGCGATATTGCGGTTGTTGCCCGCATTCGCCACGGTCAGCGGCGAAATGCTGCTGCGGCGTACGAGGAACGGTCGCGACGAGATCGTCGATATCGCCAAGCTCGATCCGAACGGGGAAGACATGCGCAGCATTCGCGGCGGGGAGATTGCGATCATCTTTCAAGAGCCGATGAAGGCGTTCTCCCCGATTCATACGATCGGGGACCAGATTATCGAAGCGATTGTGCTGCACCAGACGCAAGACCGCAAGGAAGCGAAGCGAATCGCGCTGGAGACGCTGCGCAAAGTCGGCATGTCGAATCCGGAGCAAAGGCTGAACGAATATCCGCACCAGCTGTCCGGCGGCATGCGGCAGCGGGCGATGATCGCCATGGCCGTAGCCGGCAATCCGGCAGTGCTGATTGCCGACGAGCCGACAACGGCGCTCGACGTAACCGTGCAGGCGCAGGTGCTGCGGCTTATCAACGAATTGAAGGAGGACAGCGGTACGTCCGTCGTATTCATTACGCACGATTTGGGCGTCATCGCGGAAATGTCCGACGAGGTGGCCGTCATGTATTTGGGCAAAGTCGTCGAATACGCTGATGTGGACACTCTGTTCTACGAAGCGGCTCATCCGTATACGCAGGCGCTTCTTGCCTCGATCCCTTCGCTTGCCGGCCGACAGGAGCGGCTGGAGACGATCGAGGGTACGGTGCCGTTTCCGATCGATTTGCCGGAAGGGTGCGGATTTTACAACCGCTGCCCGAAGGCCAGGCCCGGCGTCTGCAACCGGGGCGAAGTGCCGCTGTACGAAGTGAAGCCCGGTCATCAGGTGCGGTGCGTGCTGGTCGAGCCGCAAAGGGAGGCGAACTGACGATGGGACTCTATGCACAGACCGAAGTCGCTGCTGCGGATGAGGAGCTCGAAGATCGTTCCGGTCGGATGGAATCCATTTTGCGGGTGGAGGGCTTGACCAAATATTTTCCGATTCGCAAGGGATTTCTGGGCCGAACGGTCGGCAGCGTCAAAGCGGTGGACGACGTGCGGCTCACGGTAAACAAAGGCGAAACGTTCGGGCTCGTCGGCGAATCCGGCTGCGGCAAATCGACGCTCGGCCGATGCTTGCTGCGTGCTACCGAGCCGACCGGCGGCAGTATCCTGTTCCGCGACCGAAGCGGGGCAGAATTGGACGTAGGCAGGCTCGACAAGCCGGGCTTGAGGAACGTACGGCGCGATATGCAGCTCGTATTTCAGGATCCGTATTCATCGCTCAATCCGCGGATGACCGTAACCGAAATCGTTGGAGAGCCGCTCATCTGCCACGGCATCGCCAAAGGCAGCGAACTGAGGCGGCGGGTAGTCGAACTGATCGAGATGGTCGGCTTGAGCGCCCGGCAACTGGATCGCTATCCCCATGCGTTCAGCGGCGGGCAGCGCCAGCGAATCTGCATTGCCCGGGCTTTAGCTACCTCCCCACGCTTCCTGGTGTGCGATGAAGCGGTCTCGGCGCTGGACGTATCCGTGCAGGCGCAAATTTTGAATTTGCTGCGAGAGCTGCAGGAGCGGCTCGAGTTGAGCTATCTGTTCATCTCTCACGATTTGGGCGTGATCCGGCATATTTCCGACAAGGTAGGAGTCATGTATGTGGGCAAGCTTGTGGAAACGGCAAGCACCGGGGAGCTGTTTGAAAGGCCGTTCCACCCGTACACCGAGGCGCTGCTGTCGGCGAAGCCTATACCCGATCCGCGCCGTAAGGCCGAACGGATCGTGCTTGCGGGCGAGGTGGCCAATCCGGCGAACCCTCCGTCCGGCTGCTATTTTCATCCGCGCTGCCCGTACGCGCGGGACGTATGCAAGACGGCGGCTCCGCCCATGAAGCAGGTGGCGAAGGATCATGTTGTCGCCTGCCATTTTGCGGGCGAGCTTCAGTTGCGGGGGGCGTTATAACGTGAACGTATGGGGACTCGTATTCGCCGTATTTGTTCCGGCGATGGCCGTCCTGATGTTCGCCTTCTCGTGGCTGTCGCACGCGACGGTCCGGAGGACGATCGGGAGCAAGCATCGGGCGCTGGAGGAAATTCACCTGACGAACAAGGTGCCGTCGTTTTGGACGGACAAATACGACCGCAAGCTGCATGCACTTGGACAAGCCGGTACGGACGCACGGGCCGCGTCCGAATGGACCAGGCGGAAGCGAAATAAAGTCTTGTCAAAGCTGGATGGGTTAATCGGGTACACGCAGCGGACAAAGCTGGTCGCCGAGGAGGAAGTGCGTCTTGTCCTGCTCGACGCTTTGCACATGCTGCGCGCTGAATGGCAGGAACGGTAGAGGGGCTGAGTCGGGCGAATATCGTCCGACCCGGCCTTTTGTGCGCTTGGCAGCGCAACCCGCTTGACCCGAATAAACCGTTCCTGCCGTCGGATGGTGTTGGGCGTCTCTCTGCTGTGGTATAGTGGAAGGTAACGATTCAACAGGAGTGGGAGGGACTATAGTGCCTGCGCAAGCCCAGGAGAAAGCAAGAACGATTTTAAAAACGATGTTCGGCTACGACCGGTTCCGCAAAGGTCAAGAGGAGATTATAGCCGGGGTGCTGGACGGCCGGGATTCGCTGGCCGTCATGCCGACCGGAGCGGGCAAGTCGATCTGCTACCAGGTCCCGGCAGCGGCGATGGACGGGGTCACGCTCGTCGTGTCGCCGCTCATCTCCCTGATGAAGGACCAGGTCGACGCGCTCAATCAGACCGGGATTCCGACTACGTTCATCAACAGTACCTTGACGGTCCGAGAGCTGAACGAACGGTTCCGGGAAATCGCCGCCGGCAAATACAAGCTGGTGTACGTTGCCCCGGAGCGGCTGGAATCGGAAAGGTTCGTGCGCCTGCTGGAGCAGCTGACAATCCCGTTCGTCGCCGTCGACGAGGCTCACTGCGTCTCGCAGTGGGGCCACGATTTCCGCCCGAGCTACATGTCGATCAGCCGGCTGCTGGACGTCATCCGCCCGAGACCGATTATTGCCGCCTTCACCGCCACGGCTACAGACAAGGTGAAGGACGATATCGTGCGCCATCTGCGGCTGGACCGCCCGCTTCGGGTCACGACCGGCTACGCCCGGGACAACCTCAGCTTTTTCGTGCTTAAGGGCGTGGATAAAAAAACGTATCTGGCCGATTATGTGCGCAACCGCGCCGCCGACTCCGGCATTATATACGCGTCGACCCGCCGGGAGGTGGAGGAGTGCTGCGCCTATCTGCTCAAGCTCGGCGTTCGCGCCGGCCGCTATCATGCCGGGTTGACCGAGGAGGAGCGGGCGCGCAATCAGGAACTGTTCCTGTACGACGAGCTGAAGGTGATGGTGGCGACGAACGCCTTCGGCATGGGGATCGACAAATCCAACGTGCGCTACGTCATCCATTACAACATTACGAAAAACGTGGAGTCGTATTACCAGGAGGCGGGGCGCGCCGGGCGGGACGGCCAGCCGGGAGAATGCATCCTGCTGTATGCTCCGCAGGACGTGATGACGCAAAAGTTTCTGATCGAGCAGGGAGAAAGCGACGAATCCCGCAAGACGATCGATTACGGCAATTTGCACGGAATGGTCGAGTATGCCCATACGACGGAATGCTTGCAAAAGTATATCGTGCGCTACTTCGGGGATGCCGAAGGGGAGTCTTGCGGAAGGTGCAGCAGCTGCACGGACGACCGCGAGGTGGCCGACGTCACGCTGGAGGCGCAAAAAATATTTTCCTGCGTCGCCCGCATGAAGCAGCGCTTCGGCATCACCATGACAGCCAAGGTGCTGCGAGGGGCGAACGATGCTAAGGTGCGGCAGTTCGGTTTCGAACAGCTGCCGACTTACGGGGCGATGAGGGCCCTCAAGGAAAAAGACATCGTTAATCTGATCAACGTGCTGGTCGCCGACGGCTATATGAAGCTGACCGACAGCCAATATCCGGTGCTGACGCTGACTGCGGAGGCCAAGTCGGTGCTGGAGGGCAAGGAGAAGGTGTTCCAGCGGGTTACGCCGGTGAAGCGCGCCGATTCCCGCATAGCGGAGGCCGGGGACGAAGCGTTGTTCGAGAAGCTGCGCCAGCTGCGCAAAACGTTCGCGGATCGGGACAAGCTGCCCCCTTACACGATATTTCACGACGCTACGCTGCGGGAGCTATGCATCGTCATGCCGGTAAGCGAGGAAGAGATGCTGGAGGTCAAAGGCATCGGCCGGCACAAGTTTCTCAAATACGGCCAGCCGTTTCTCGACTGCATTCGGGAGCATGCGGCCGGAACGAAGCGCGGGTAAACAGGTTCGGTTCGACACGCTCCAACTATTGTCTTCCGGCAGGACATAGGCGCAAAACCATAAAGCCCGGATTAACTAGCGGAGACGGCCATACGGCTTCCGCGAGCATCCGGGCTTTTTGGGCATGCGTATTTTAAATCGAGTAAGAAGGATGTTTTGCTGCAGGGACGCTGCGTTCCTCGCGCCCGAGAATGCGGTCGAGAATGATTTTCTCGAAGTGGGCGAAGCCGCTATCCTTCTCGCGCGGACGGTCCAGCGTAATGGCGATGTCGAGCGTAATCCGGCCGTTCTCGATCAGCACGACCCGATCGGCGAGGGCGACGGCTTCGCTTACATCGTGGGTAACCAGCACGGCGGTGAACTTCTGCTCGTCCCACAGCCGCTCGATCAGCCGCTGCATTTCGATGCGCGTCAACGCGTCCAGCGCGCCGAGCGGTTCGTCCAGCAGCAGCAGCCGAGGCTCCCCGACGAGCGCCCGGGCGAGGGCGACGCGTTGACGCTGCCCGCCGGACAAGACGCCGGGCCAGTCGTTTGCGCGGTTCTCCAGGCCAACGTCCCGCAATGCGTTCAGCGCAAGCTGGCGCGAGCCGTTCCTGACGCCGATCTGCACGTTGGCCGCCGCTCTTTTCCAGGGAAGCAGCCGCGCGTCCTGAAACAGCATTCTCGTGCTTTCGCGTATGCCTGTAATGGCTGTGCCGTCGATCGTGACGTCTCCGTGCGTCGGCTGCTCGAGTCCGGCCATCAGCCGGAGCAGCGTGCTTTTACCGCAGCCGCTGCGGCCGACGACCGCGACGAATTGGCCGGCTGGAATATCGAGCTCGATACGGTCGAGCACCTGCTGTTCGCCGAACGATTTGCTGGCTCCGCCGACAAGCAGCCGGGCTCCTTTGCGGGTTTCATGCATAGGTTTTACCCCTTTCGTTCGCGTTTGGCATAACTAGGATGCCATTGCAGCAGCCATCGCTCCAGCCCTTTGGCCATACTGTCCGACAGTTTCCCGAGCAAGGCGTAGATCAGGATCGACAGCACGACGATGTCGAGCCGCATGAATTCCCGGGCGTTCATCGCCATATAGCCGATGCCCGAGCTGGCGGATATGGTCTCGGAGACGATCAGCGTCAGCCACATGAAGCCGAGCGCGTAGCGCAGCCCGACCAGAATCGACGACAGCGCTCCCGGCATAATGACGTGCCGGTAAAGCGCCAGCCCGCGCAGGCCGTATACGTCGGCCATCTCGTTCAGTCCAGGATCGATGGAGCGAATGCCGTGCAGCGTATTCATATAAATGGGGAAAAACACCCCGAGGGCGACCAGAAAAATTTTCGCCGACTCGCCGATGCCGAACCATAAAATGACCAGCGGAATGAGCGCCAGATGAGGCACGTTGCGCACCATTTGCAGCGTGCTGTCGAGCAGCCGGTTGGCGACCACGAACACGCCGTTCAGCAGTCCCAGCAGGAAACCGATGCCGCCGCCGATGCCGAGTCCGATAAAGGCCCGTTGCGTGCTGATGCCGATATGGCGAAAAATATCTCCGCTGCGCACGAGCGCCAGGCCGGCCTCCGCCACTTTCAGCGGAGTCGGCAGCGTGCGGGTGGAAATCCAGCCGAATTGGCCGAGCAACTGCCAGGCGACCAGGATCAAAATCGGCACAAGAGCCGGAACGTAAGGGCGGTACAGCTGTTTACGGAACCAATTCATGAGAAGCTCCTCCAGTTGGGGCCGGGACGCCCGGTTCGGGGCGTTTGTTGTAAGCGATCAATTCCCCGGAGGCGGGAATGGCCGGGGCCGCCGCGTTCTCTCTCGCTGCCAGCGGCAGAAGGGGGAACAACAGCTCGGCCGTCCGGTAAGCTTCCTCCAGGTGAGGATATCCGGATAAAATGAACGTTTCGATGCCCAGCTCTCCATAGCGCTTCATGGCTTTCGCCACGGAGGCGGGATCGCCCACCAGCGCCGTTCCGGCGCCGCCGCGGACCAGACCGATGCCCGCCCACAGGTTGGGTCCGATAACCAGCGACGCTTTGTCGCCGTTGTGCAGTTGGGCCATCCGCCGCTGCCCGACCGAGTCGTACCGACCCAATACTTGCTGGGCTTCGGCGATCGTCTTTTCGTCTACGTGGCGAATAAGCCGATCGGCCGCTTCCCACGCCTCCTGCTCCGTTTCGCGGACGATGATATGCAGCCGGATGCCGAAACGGACCTTCCTTCCGGCGGCGCGGGCCAGCTTGCGGACTTCCTCCAGCTTCTGCTCCACCGCTTCCGGCGGTTCGCCCCAGGTCAAGTAATAATCGACGTGATCGGCGGCAATCTGCTGCGCGTCCGGCGAGGAGCCGCCGAAGTAGAGCGGCGGGTAAGGCTTCTGAAGAGCGGGGAACAACAGCTCGCCGTTCTCGGCGCGCACGTATTTGCCCGCGTAGGAGACGACCTCCCCCTGCATCAGCCGCCGCCACACGGTCATAAACTCGTCGGTTTGCTCGTACCGCTCCCGGTGGGACAGGAAGATGCCGTCCCCGGCCAGCTCGTGCGGGTCCCCGCCGGTAACGATATTGACGAGCAGCCGGCCTCCGGACAGTCTGTCGAACGTAGCGGCCATTCGTGCCGCGGTCGACGGGGACATCAGTCCGGGCCTTACGGCGACAAGAAATTTCAGCTGCCGCGTCGAGGGGAACAGCGAGGACGCCGCTACCCACGCGTCCTCGCACGCCTTGCCCGTCGGCACCAGCACGCCGTGATAGCCGAGCCGGTCGGCGGCTTGGGCGATTTGCCGCATATAATCGAAGTCCACCGCCCGCGCGCCGGTCGCCGTGCCCAAGTAGCGGCCGTCTCCGTGCAGCGGAATAAACCAGAACAGTTCCATGCTTGTCTCCTCACTCCCTTCGTAGGGCAGGGGTTACTTCAATACCGCCTTGCTGACGTTGATCGCGTCCGGAATAAGCTTGAGCGCGAAGAAGGCGTCGGCGACCTTTTGCTGCTGGGCGATAATGCTGTCGTCGATTGGCAAAATCCCGTAGCCGCGGTGCGACAAAGCCTGCTTCAAGGACGGAACGTCCAGCCCGAGCCCTGGCGCCAGCAGTTTGGCGACCTCTTCCTGATTATCCTTGGCCCACCGGTCGGACAGCTCCAACTGCTTCAGCAGAATGTCGATCACATTGCGGTTCGCCTCTGAAAAACCGCGGGAGCCCAAATAAAATTCGTAGTTGCTTACAAGACCTTCCCCGTCGGCGAGCACCCGCGCTTCGGTGGCCAGCTGCGCTGCCGAATAGAACGGCTCCCAGATGACCCAGGCGTCGACGCTTCCCTTCTCGAAAGCTGCCCGCGCGTCGGCCGGGGGCAGGAATACGACTTCCACATCGGTGTACTTCAGCCCGACCTTTTCCAAATATTTGACGAGCAGGTAGTGCACGTTGGAGCCTTTGTTCAGGGCGATCTTCTTGCCCTTCAGATCGGCTCCCGTCTGAATCGGCGAGGTTTTGGGAACTAGAATGCTCTCCGCCTTCGGACTTTCCGGCGACCGGGCCAGGTAGACGAGAGGCGTGCCTGCGGCTTGGGCGAAAATGGGAGGCGCTTCCCCGACGTTGCCGAAGTCGACGCTGCCGACGTTCATCGCTTCAAGCAGTTGCGGCCCTCCCGGGAACTGGATCCATTCCGCCGTGTAGCCGATTTTGGCCAGCTCTTCCTCCAAGCCGCCCTTTTCCTTCAAAATGTTGATCGAAGCGTATTTCTGGTAGCCGATTTTGATCGACTTTTTGGCATCCGCCGTTTTGGCGCTGCCGGACGGAGTGCCTGCGTTCGCCGGCGCATCGGAGGTAGGGCTTGACCCGCATGCCGCCAACAGCCATAACGTCAGCGATAATAAAATAGCCCCGGCCGCGCGCATACCCGTTTTGAATGTCCCCGCTTGCAGTTTCATCGTCTCGCTTCACTGCCTCTCTAATCAAAAATTCATTTTAAAAACTTATAATTCCAATTGAATTACTAAGTTTTATTACACCGAAATTACCATCCTCGGGAAGGGGTGTCAATACAAGGAGCGCACATGAGGAGCAATGAGGAGGAATGAGGAACAAATTCGCAATGGCGAACGGATCAGCGAAAGTATCGATACCTATAGATAATCGTTATAAAATATCTTATAATACCTATAGTATTAATTGGTATTATCGTTTCGGAGTAGCGGGGTGCGGCTTATGTCCAAAGAACGCTTGAATTTGCTGACTCTTCAGGAGGCGATCGATCTGCTCGGCGTCAGCCGGGCCACGATCGACCGCTGGCGCAAGGAGAAGCAGCTTCCCTATATTAAGATCGGCAAAGAAATATGGGTCGACCCGGAGCAGCTGCACGCCTGGGTGCACCTGCACGCTCTCGGGAACGGAGCGGAACGGCGGAGCGTGCGGAAGGCTGCCCGCAAGACGGTTACGGTCGGCTATCAGAGCGGCGCGGCTTTGCTATGGAGCACGCTCATTATTAAGCAGCTCGGGCTGTTCGAGCAGGAACTGGAAAAAACGAGCCCGTCCGCGGACTACGAGGTGCGTTGGACGAACGCGTCCAACGGGATGGAGCTGGTCGAGGAACTGATCGCCGGTCGCGTGCAGATCGTGTCCGTCGGAGATTATCCGATCGTTGCCGGTCGCGGACTCGGACAGCTGCTTCCGCGCTTCCGGCCGCTCGTGCTCGCCTTCGACGGCAAAACGAGCGGCGGAGGCGGCATCTCGCTCGTCGTTCCTGCCGGCGGCCGCGTCCGTAAGCCGGAGGAGCTGGCCGAGGTAGCGATCTCCACGGTCGGCCATTCCAGCGCCTCGTACCGGCTCGGCCAATATATGGGCGCCTTCGGCTTCGATTCCGCGCCGGTCGTCCATCGCAGGATGGGCGACTGCCTGAGCGGGCTCATGGAGGGCAGCGCGGGAGCGGCTGTGCTGTGGGAGCCTTATCTGAGCTGGGCGCAGCTGCTCGGAGCCGGATCGCCGATCGGATCTGAAGGGGTAGGCGGGGACTATTTGACCGGATTGATGACGGACGGCAACTGGGCGGACGGGAACGAAGATACGGTGATTGCCTACTTGAAGGCACATTTGCGGGCGCACGCCTTTATCCGCCGCCAGCCGGAACAAGCCGCTGTTCTTATTCACCAGGCGAGCGGCTTTCCCGTATCTGTCGTCAGCCGCGTGCTGCCGCAAATTCGGTGGGACGCTTCCATATACGGCCGCGATCTGCAGACACTGAGCCGCGTCGGCGGAGGGCAATACGGAGAACCGAATGGAGACGGGGGAGCAGGCGGAGCGCCGGTTTTTCAGAAGCGGTATTTGCAGGAGGCCGTAGAGGCGCTCAGACTGCCGCTTTTACCGGACGCTCCATTGCCGGGGGAATGGTCGCGGGAGCACGTGTACTGACGCTTCGCGGCTTTCCGGCGTTTCGGATGAGATTTCTGTTGCCGCTTTCATAAGGCTGCATTATGATGGGAATGAAGGGCTTGTCTGGTCTTCTTTCCATGTTCGGGAGACTTTTGAACGGCTTGCCCGGTAAAAGACCATTATGGAGCATGGCAAAGGTGGAGCTTGAAATGACGGATACGCAGCAAGCTGGGGAACAACGTTACACGCTTCGGGCCAGAGATACGGCCGTCGTTCTCGGAGCGGACAGACAAAGGCACGGCCTGGTGTCCTTGACGGCCCCGGGTTTGGAGAGAAATGTCGTACGGGAGCCGTATTTTGCGCTGAATTTGTACCGGATTATGCATGGCGGTCGACTTGCCGCGATTGCCCGATATGAGCCGTTCGAGCTTGTATATGCGACGGAGAGCGGGCTGAAGCTGGCATGGCAGCCGACGGAAGCCAACCCGTGCCGGTTGGAAGCCGAATATACGATTGTCGACGAAGCGACCGTCGATCTCAAGCTTTTCCTGGAGGCGCAGCAGCCGCTGTCGAATTACGAGCTTACGGTATCCTCCTATTTCGATTTTGCCCTGGAACCCTATTCGGTCGTTCCGAGCTGGCCGGGGAAAACGGCAGAAGACGATCTGCTGCTGCTCAAGCTGGAGGACCATCCTTACATAAAAGGCCATTACGTCTATTTGCCGCGGGATAACTCGGCGGCGCACACGCTGCTGGACGGACGATGGCTGGACGAAAAATCCGGCAGGCCGATCGCCCATTTCGTCACGGGCCCGTGCTACGGGGTACCGGCGGCCGTCATGGGAACGGAATCGCTGCACATCGTTCAGGCCGCGCGGCCGGACGAGTGCCGGGCGATCGGCATTACGTACTCGAGTCCGGACGAGAGCGATATCATCCGGCAGCATAACGCGCTGTATTTCACCTTGTTCGGCGGAGATCTGGAGCCGGGCGACCGGCGCACTGCGGCCATCCGGCAAACCCTTGTGGCGGGACCTCCGACGCTGGCCAGCGTCCGGCGAGTGTACGAGAGCTTGACCGAGCCAGGATGATATGGACGAGTTAAAGACAGCTTCGTTTATTGCCGCAAGGAAAGCGGCTGTTTTATAATAATGGCATACAACGCTCATACGGTCTCCCAGCGTATTCGTCGGGAGACCTTTTTGCGGCTTGCGAGCAGCTACACTACGGAAGCGGAGGAAAGCCATATGAGTTACAAAGTAGCTTTAATCGGAGCGGGCGGCATTACCGTATCGCATTTGGAAGCGCTTAGCCTAATGGACGAATTGCAGGGTGTGGCGATTGCGGATATTTCGCAGGAACGGGCGGAGGCGGCCGGCGCGCAGTACGGACTAACCGCTTACACCGACTACCGGCTGATGATCGAGCGGGAGAAACCGGATATCGCCGTCGTCACGCTGCCGCATTTTCTGCATAAGGAAGCGACCCTGTTCGCAGCCGAGCGGGGCTGCCACGTCATGCTGGAGAAGCCGATGGCGCTGAACGCCGCCGAATGCGACGAGATCATCGAAGCGGTCGGCCGGGCGGGAGTGCGTCTGATGGTCGGCCATACGCAGCATTATATCGAGCAAAACCGCACAGCCAAGGCGATTATCGAGGAGGGCCGGCTGGGCCGGCTTGTCATGATAAACGACGTGCGGCATGTGCCGTATTACCGCGATACGCGTCCGGCCTGGTTTTTCGAGAAGGCCAAAGCCGGGGGCGGCATATTTATGAACCTCGGCTCCCACTCCATCGACAAAATCCAGTGGCTGACCGGCAGTCGCGTCGCCCAGGTGAAGGCGGAGGTCAGCCATTACGGGACGAAGGGCGACATCGAGGGCAGCGGCATCGCCTGGCTGCGAACCGAAAGCGGCATTACGGCGACAATTTCCCAATCCGGGTATACGGTCGTGCCGCGCAACGAGACGGAGCTTATTTTCACCGGGGGCATGCTGAAGCTGCTGACCGGGCAAAGCCTCTGGATTAGCGAAGACGGGCAGTACGTCGAAGTGCCGGTAAAGAGCGAGGAGCCGTCATTCGTGTTGCAATTCCGCGATCTGCTCCGCTATATCGAGGAAGGCGTCGAGCCCAGCTCGTCGATGACTTATTCCCGCAGCGTCGTCGCCGCGGTTGAGGCGATGTACCGGTCCAGCGAGACGGGTGCGGAACAAAGACTGTGACGGCGAAAGGTTTTGGACGGAAAAGGAGGGTGGAGCGATGAAGTGGAGTCTCTGCTCGACCGGCAACCAGGACAAGCCGGTCGAATATGTGTTGAATCGGGTAAGGGAACTTGGCTTGGAGGGCATTGAGCTGTGGATCGGCCATATCGACGATTACGCCGAGCGTCACGGCTCGATTGACGGCTTGATCGAAGAGTTGGGCCGGAAGGGCGTCAAGGTGCCGGCCGTCAGCCCGTACGTAGCGTTCTCCAAAAGCGACGAGGAGCGGGAGCGAAGCCTGGCTATCGTCGAGCAGGCGGCACAATACGCCGTTCGCTTCAATAGTCCCATCGTACGGATCTTTCTCGGCCATCTGCCTTCGGCGGAGACGCCGGTCGAACTGTGGGAGCAGTCGATGGAGGCTCTGCGGAAGGCGCTTGCCATTGCCGACCGCTACGGGGTGAATCTCGGCCTGGAGCTGCATAACAATACGTTTGCCGATACGATCGGCTCGATCGAGCGGATTGTCCGGGAAGCGAACCATCCCCGGCTGCGCCTGATCTTCGACGGATTCAATCTGTATCTGGAACGGGTCGATCAGGCGGAGGCGCTGGAGGCTCTGATCGCTTATACGGATCATGTGCATATGAAAAGCTATTTCTGGAATCTGGATGAGCCCGAGACGCGGAGGCCGACGTCGGTATTCGACGGGGACGTGGACAACGCCCGCATCTGCCGAGCGCTTCAGAGGCATGGCTACGCCGGATTTATTTCGTTCGAATATTTCGGGGAAGACGGGGAGAACTGCGTGAAAGCTTCCGTCAGCGAGCTCCGCACGAGCGGCTGGATGAAATAATGAAAAAGAGCAGGCGCCAATCCTGCTCTTTCTTGCGTTGCATGGTCTGAACGAACCTATGTATTCGTAAAAGGTCTGACTTTGTTCTATGGCTTGTCCGGACTATCCTTTCAGCTGGTCACACGACCGGCTTTTTTATTTTGCCGCCAGCGCCGCAAATATTCGCGGTTGTATTCGCTGTAATATTCCCAATTTTCGCTTTTCCATTTTTTATTGTAAGCGGTTACCTTCTCCAGGTTCGCCTCCCGGTATCTCCGGCTTGCTTCGCGGTGCCGCTCCAGTCGCTCCTCGTCGGTGTAAATGCGTTTTCTCGGCATATCATCATCATCCTCCTAAGGTAAGCGGTTCGGAGAACCGACTGTTTTGTGATACTAATTGTATCAAAAACCATCGTTTATGCCAAGTGAATTGTGACAATTTGTATCTTTTAAACCAACCCCGCGGTTCACCGAATGTTCGCTGGCGTTCCTGGCTCCGTTTCGGTATTCTTGTTGGTAGAACTAGCAACAGAAGGGAGATTGTCTGCCATGTTTCGCAAATATGCAAGCTGGGGTGCCATCGCGATGCTGCTGGCGGTTGCCTTGGGCGCATTCGGCGCTCACGGCTTGAAGGATAAAATCGAGGCCAATATGCTGGCCGCCTACGAAACCGGGGTGCAGTACCATATCGCCCACGCACTCGGCCTGATCGCGATCGGTCTGATCGCCGATAAGCTCGGCGAGTCCCGGACGATTTCCCGCGCTGCGGGATTTATCGTTGCCGGGATCATACTGTTTTCGGGAAGCTTGTATGTAATGGCGGTCACCGGCATCGGCAAGCTGGGCATCATTACGCCGTTTGGCGGGGTATCGTTTCTGGTCGGCTGGGCAATGGTCGCAATAGCCGTCCGCAAGCGCGGCTGAATCGGCAACGGAACAGGAAAGAAGCCGGTCCCCCGATAGGGGCCGGCTTCTTCTGTTATTGCCTGATCAAAAGCCTGTCACTAAAAAAAACCCGGATATCCGCCATACCCACCGTACCCGCCATATCCACCGTATCCGCCATACCCACCATACCCACCATACCCACCGTATCCGCCATAACCGCCATAGGAGCCGATAGCGAGCAGATCGAACAAAACCAGCGGTACAAACGCTTTTGTTTTGACCGTCTTCCCTTTGCTTTGCTCCACAATTAGTTCATTACCCTTCATGCCCCGCAGGAGACCGGTTACGACGGCGCCGTTTTTTCGCACCGCGTAGATTCTTTTCCCTATCAGCTTTTTCACGTCCTGCCTTTTCACGTTAGATTGCATCGGAAGAACCTCCTTAATCTCCAATCTACCGTATAGTATGCAGGCGAATGCTTGCTGCTTGGACAACAACCCGCTCTGTCCCAAAATCCGGCTTGTCTGCTCAGACGGGAGTGGCCGTTGGCCACTTGGGACGATTGAACCGGAACAGATCGGCATCCGGATGATACCCGTCCGTAATGAGTCCGGCGATGATCTGCGAGGCAAAGGTGCAGTAGGCGGTGCCGTTGCCTCCGTAGCCGA
This sequence comes from Paenibacillus hodogayensis, assembly GCF_039536325.1. Classification (NCBI taxonomy): domain Bacteria; kingdom Bacillati; phylum Bacillota; class Bacilli; order Caryophanales; family Paenibacillaceae; genus Paenibacillus; species Paenibacillus hodogayensis. The sequence continues at coordinate 105,399 of NZ_BAAAYO010000002.1, read as the reverse complement.
GTGTAAAGAAACACCGTGGAAACGACTCCTGCGTTCCGATCAGCGGCAGCCCGTCGTGGGTGTCGCCGAAGGCTGCGGTCCAGTGGTACTCGGCCCGCAAGCCGGGAATTTGCGGGAACAGACTTTGTAACTGCTCAATCAATAGCTCGGCTTTATGCGGCAGCATCCGCTCCCGTTCTTCGGCATCGTTCATCGGTTCGTCCAAGCCGCCGACGATGATGCGGTTATCCGCCGTCGTTCGCATATACAGGTAAGGACGGGCCGTTTCCCATATCAGGCTGCGCTCGTGCCAGCCGGGGAAACCGTCTAGCCGCTGCGTTGCGACCGCAAACGTGCTGGCGATCGCTGCATTCGGATTCCGCCTCCACTCCTGAGCCTCATAGCCTGCGGCGACAATGGCGTACCGCGCCCGGATGCGATTTGCCGGCGTATAGAATTCGATTCCGTCGGCGGTTTCGGTGTGGCGCTTGATTTCCGTATGCTCGTAGATGCGCGCGCCGTGCCGGGAAGCATAGAGCAGCAAAGCGTTTACATACCGGTACGGATTGATTTCGGCATCGTTTCGCGTATAGATGGCTGCTGGCTTACGGAAGGAGAATCGTTCGCCTATGACGCGCTCTTCCCAATACTCGACATCGAAGCCATGGGCGGACAATGCCTCGTATTCTTTGCGCAAATCGGCCACGTCCGCCTCGCTGCTCGCATAGTACAAGCTGTCCCGGCGTTTGAACTCAGGATCGACGTCCAGCATCTTGCTTATGACCTCGATGCGGGTCAGCGCCTCCCGGCAAAGCCGGTAAAACCGCACGCCCTTCTCCGTCCCGAGCGAGTTGATGCAGGCAAAGAGCGGCTTATCGTTGGATGTTTGCAGCAGCCCGGTATTGGCGCTGGAGCTGCCCGATCCGACCTCTCGCTTGTCCACGACGACGACGTCCAGGCCGCGACGTACAAGCTCGAAGGCGCACACGGCCCCTCCGCTGCCCGTGCCGATCACCAGCACGTCGCAAGTAATGTCCTTATCTAGAGCGGGATAGGAAGGAAGAGGCGGAAGTCGGTCCAGCCAATAGCTTTTTCCTGAATGCAGATCCATAACGTTTCAACCTCGTTTTAGAATGTATTTACCCTATGTACGCGAATCAATAACAGGCGCAAATAAACGGTTGGCCCGTGGAATGTGTACATAGTATGTGCGCCAAGTGTCAGGCCATTCATACATAAGAGGGAAGGCGTTGGGGAAATGTAATCGTCGAGAGAGCTAAGCTCTTAGCAGGAATGAGAAGGGAGGATACATGCAAATGAATCAAGGAATGAAGCCGTTAACCGCCAAGGAGTTGGAATATGTGGCGGATTCGATGTCCAACGAAGATTTGCTGATCAAGCAGCTGGCCGCTACAGCTTCCGAGACCAAAAATCAGGTGATCAAAGATAGCTGTCTGAACATTCTTCATACGCAAGAGAAACATTACCAGACGCTGCTCGGCAGCCTGCAGCAGCATATGAATCTGGCGCCCCAGCAACCGGCGGCGAACTAAGAAGAAGGAGGAGGTCCAAACGATGTATACGGGAACGCAACAGCAAACAAGACAACCCGGGCAGCAATCCCGGCAAATGACGCCCCAGACATGGCAGCAGCAACAGCAACAGGCCAGCGCGCAATGGCAGCAGGCTTCCCAGCACCAGCCCAACTATCAGCAGCAGCATGCCGCTCCCCAGCTCCAGCAGCAATGGCAGCAGCAATCCAACCAGCAATCTCAACAGCAACAGCAAAATGCTACGTTCATGGAGGACCAGGATTTGCTGTATACGATCCTGTGCGATCTGAAACGGACTTGCCGCGAATATACGACGGCCGCCACCGAATCGAACTGCCCGGCGGTCCGGCAAATGTTTACCCAACTGCTGAACGAAACGCTCAACTCGCAAGGGCAGCTGTATCAGTTGATGAGCCAGTTGAACATGTACAATACGTCTTCCCCGGCGTTGCGCCAGGAAGTTGACAAGCAGTCCAAGCAGTATACCCAGTCCGGGCAGAAAACATCCCAATTCGTTCAGCAAAAGCTGTCGGCTGCCGGAAAGCAGGCTCAACCGGGCGTTCCGTTCGCGGCGATGTCCTTCAATCAGGGATTTTCGACAGCGGGTCACCCGCAGTACAACTAACATTCGGCTAACAGCCAACAAAACAGGGACGGTCCCGCAGAAGTCGGCGAACTTCGCGGGGCGGTCCCTGTTTGCGCTACAAGACAATATCTTCGATTTCGTTTAGATTGAACGAGTACACTTTTTTCTCGTCGACGTGGTAAATCGTCAACTGCTGGGCAGAGCTGTCAAAATTGAGAATGCGGCAAGGGATGCTCAGCTTTACTCCTTTTTCTTTGACCGCCGTAATCCGTACGAGCGTCCCGCTTTCTTGCAAATGGAGCAAATTTTGCAGATTGAGCGTTCCGCCTTCGGCATTGACGGGCGACGGAGGAGGGCTCTGCCGCTGATCCGGAGAGACGAAGCTTCCCTGCTTCCGGGAAGAATCCCCGTTTTCTTTGCGGCTTGGCTGCTGCTGACGCGTATCTAAGCCGTTTTTTGCCGGAACGGTCTGATTTTGTGGAATAGCGAACGGCTGCGGCTTGGAAGTCTGTACGATCTGTTCGATCGCTTTCCCGAATTGCATACCGTCCAATATGCGGAAATCGTCGACCTTCGGATGATTCAATGCTTGCAGCAACGAAGCCAATGCCAGCGTGTGGGTCGATTCTTCGATCATAATCTCTAAGCGAAACAGATGCTTCTTCCTTTCAAATGCCGGTTTACGTGGTTCCATGAGCTCACTTCCTGAGTTTTCAATAGGTCTTCGGTCGTCTTATTATAACAAAACGAAACGGAAAAGTAGAGCCCGACCTTTTTGATCCCGCGAGAAGAGCATGGCGTAAACATCCCCGCGCAGCTTGGGCAAACGACCGGACTTCCCCGGCTGGGCATGCATATAGTGGTATTGACTACGAAGCGAAGGGAGAACGTCCGACCATGATGGAGGTAAAACCGATAGTGATCGAAGGCCGAACGGTTATCGGCGTCACCGTAGAGCTGCCGAAAACGACGCTCATCGCCGTATCGACCGACAAAGGCTACATTATGTGCGGGGCATTGGACGTAGGGCTGCTGAACGAACGGCTAAAGGACCGCGGTATCGTCGCCGGACGCGCCGTAGGCGTGCGTACGCTGGAGCAGCTGCTCGAAGCCCCACTCGAATCGGTTACGCACGAGGCGGTCGCTCTAGGCATTCATCCGGGAATGAAGGGGCGGGATGCGTTGATGCTGATGTAGGCTTGAACCGCGGAAGGCTGGAGAGGGGGCCATAAGGCCCGCTCTTTTTTAATCTTGTCATTTGCCGAAGGGGGGCTGGCTGACCGGCCCATTCGCAAGGAAGCGTTCTGGTCTCCTAGTTAGGCTCGACGCTATATATCGAATCGTTTGCTTTTTTTGATCGGAGCAATCAATTCCCCCGGAGTGATCCCCCAATATTTGCGAAAGACGCGAATAAAATGACTGTAATCTTTATAGCCAAGCGCAACGGTGACATCGACTATCCGGTTGCCGGCGAGCAGCATTTGTTTGGCCAACAGCATCTTTTTCTCCGACATATAGGCAGAGAAGGGCTTGCCCAGCTCTCTTTTGAACAAGCGGCTCAGGTGGGACGAGTTCACGTGCAGTCGTGCCGCGACGTATTGAAGGGTAAGCTCCCGATCCGGCTCCTGCTCGACAAGGGCAATGACTTGCTTGATCAGAATAGGGGCAGATGCAATATGCGCCGTGCCGGAGTAATCGACGAATCTCTGTAAAACACGCCGCAGAAGGGAGTAAGTGCCGTCGCTTAAAGTCATGCCCGGCAAATTCAACAGATCCATATAATCGTCTCGGGCAACTTCCTCAAGCTTCCATCCTCTCCTTTCGGCTATGTGCAAGAACACCCCGCCCATGTTCAACAAATATTCGCGTGTCCGGTTGTCGCTGCCGGCAACGTCCGGACGGCTGTTCCATATCAATTGCAGCGTCTCTTGAGCTTTGTGCAAGTTTCCCGCCAGAAGGCTGATTTCCAGCTGGTTCTCCCATGCTCCGACACTTCTTCCGATCGTGCGGTCTTCGGACACGAATGGTTTCCGCTGCGCTTGCTCCAGACCGGATGTCCTGGCGTTTGCTCGGGTTGCGGCCGCGTCGGTTATCAGCTCGATCCGAAGTTCATCTCGACCTTCCGGGGCCTCCGCCACGAATAGATGAACCTGCCACGAATCCCGATCAAAATGCCAGGTTGTATCCTCCCCTTCATTTCCCGGCGTAGCGATCCGTTCCGGCAACGATTGACTATTGACGAATACCCGAATCGGCTTCGCTTCCAAGTGGATATACACAGCGTAGCTGCGTATTCGGGGCATGCCTTGAAAATGGCCTTCTCTCGGCTCGATACGAATCGCGACATTCCCGTTCTCCGCCCTGACGCAAATGTTCGTTTTCGACAATTCCCGGTTTAAGTAGCCGTAAGTGACTCCATCATCTTCATAAAGGGTATATTCGCTCCATCCATGCGGGTAAACGTGCAGACCGATCCGTTCCGGAACCCCTTCTTCGATGGAATTCATTTCGGGCCAGACGGGAATGATGGAACCCGCTCTCGCGAATAGTGGACCTCCCGCATGGTCGGGCGCTGTATAGAGAAGCTCCTTGGGACCGGTGTGTCGTTCGTTCGTCCAGTAATCGATCCACGTTCCCTCCGGCAAATAGACTTTATTCGTGAAGGCCGCTACCAGAAAGGATCCGCCAAGCATATAGTGGTTCAGCAATTCGTCCGACCTTGCGTCATCCGGAAAGCAAAGAGGCATCGCTCGAAGGATGGGCATTCCCGTTTCCGCGGCAACGTGAGCTGCGGAATAGATGTACGGGATCAGGCTGTAGCGGAGCTTGGCGTATGCCCGGAACAGACGCAGCAATGCCGGATCCAGCATGCACGGATGCTGCCAGTAAGCGAAATTGTTCAGGTGGGACCAAGGCTGTAAAAAACCGAAATGAATGCCCGCCGGGGAATGGGGCTCCATGTCGCTGGTCGTGTGGACATGCCCGGACAAGCTGTGATTTAGCAAGGACACGAGCGATTTGGCGCCCTTGTTCGAGGACCCCGCCCACGTCGCGGCATATTGCTGCAAGCCCGTATAACCGGTCATGGCGTACATCATTGCCCGGCGGCCGGTCTGCTCCCGGTACCCTTCCTGCATCTGTTTGAAGAGCAGAAGCGGGTAAAGGTTATGAATTTCCTCGGGGCTCATCCCGTTCCCCCATTTTCGGTTGGGACGGGCAATCGGCATATGGCTTCCGTCCAGCTTGAACGCCGAAACTCCTTGGTCAACAAATTTGCGCAAATGATCGTACCATATTTCCTCCTCTCCGTCGCCGGATTGGACATCGCCGGATAGGAGACGCTCCTCGTGAAGGCTCAGATCGTAATTGCAGCAAAGCCATAAACTTAGCTTGAAGTTAAGCCGGTCCAGCGCGCCCAGAAACGTCCGCGGGCTTCTCGATGCCCATGGCGGGATAGAAAATCGTTCGGGATGCCAGTTTTTGTCCGTGGAGTGATCGTAATGTTTCTCCATCCAGCCGGGCTCCAGACCGATCATATCGCAGGGGATTTCTTCCCTGCGGAAGTTCAGCGCATCCTCCACGACTTCCCGAGCGTTGGCCTGCTGGTTGCAGGTGAAGGTCAGCCCGTAAGCCCATTTCGGCAGTAATACCGGCTTGCCGGCAATGTCGGTATACCGGTCGAGAATGTGTTCGTAGCGCTCCCCGGCGAACAGGTAATAATCGGGCTCGCCGCCCTCGCATTCGATGCGCAATTGATCCGGAATCGAATAGCCGATATCGATGGTTTGCCGCCAAACCGAATTGACCAGCATGCCCCAACCTCTACTGCTCATTAAAAATGGAATCGGTACGCGCGATTGATGCGGGGACACCCGCATGTCGGCGAGACGGCCTCTGTGCTGGATGCAGGATCGGGATTCGTCCCCGAGCCCGTATAGTTTCTCCCCCTCGGTCAAGCCAAACTGTGCCGTGAATCCTTGGGCGGAACTTTGCAAGCTAACGGCGCCTTGGAGCAGCATCCGTCCATCCGAACGCATAAGCCGGATGGTTCCGTCCCGTTTGTCTGCCTGGAGCGTCGCTTCGGATGTTTTTATGAACAGGGCGGATCCATCTTCGTTCAGGGTATAGTCGGCCGGATACGCGGAGCAGCGCAAAATCCCGTATCGGTTCAGCGGAGGCTCCGGGAATTCGTCCCGAACGCTCGTCCTGATGCGAAACGTATGCGCGGCCGCAGGCTGAATGCGAACGTAGTTGCCGTTCAAAGCGCGGAATTGAATAGGGGCGGGTACGGTAGACAATCAATCCCTCCTCAGCTGCTGCTTGTTTGCGATGTAATGAAAACGCTGTCATGTATGGGTGCAATTATCATACCATAGCGGATCAACAACAGTCATCCACGTACCGTAACATGCAATCGATGAACCTAGAATACAAGGATTATGCCTTATACAATTAAACCATACCGGATAAAGGGGGGAATTTCAGTCGTTTCGAATAACGATGGCACTATGAATTCGGAAACTATTCATTTTACAGGGAGGTAGAGATGTTGAAAAGATGGGCTGGAATGCTTGGCTTATTCGCGCTGTTTAGCGTACTTGTTCTGGGAGCAAAAAGTTACTTATTCCCGAATGAGATAGCAGCCCAACAAGATTATGGCTCTGCGAAACGATCGATTGTGGCCACCTCCCCAAGCAATAACGGCGGCATAAACTCCGGCGTTGTAAGCGGGGAAACGTTCGCTTACTTCAAGGATACCTATACCGTCTTGCAAGATGCAACCAATTTGCAATTCATCCTGACCAACTATTACGGAGATAAAATCGGCAAAAACAGTTTGACGCTGAAGATCGGCTTCCAGATTATCGGTTCGGCGACGTTTTATCCGGTGCATTTCCAGGGAAGCCGGCAAGTCGTAGTGGACCCGGGCGCGGATGTATTAACCGATCCGATCGGGGTATATGTCAAGGCGGGCGACAAAATCGTCGTTCAAACGAGAGTGGAGGTGCCGCCAGGCGGAGAATGGCCTGTAGGCAATCAGGCGCTCGAGTACGTGGCCGGCTCCGCATCGGGCAGTCTGGATTACACGTCCCGGACGTTTCCTCCCGGCTCGGCTGCCATAGCGGGCTACAGCCCTGTCGGTGTTCTGGGCACGGTCAGCAAGGATAGCTGGCTTCCAACCGTAGGGATTTACGGCAGCTCCACATTTGCGGGAACCAACGATAACTGGAGAGGTCTCGGCGCGGCCGCACTCGAAGGAAAGCTTCCTTATTTTAAAGTGGCCAAGGGCGGAGAAATACTGCAGCATATTACCTTCCCCCGTCTGTCCCTGTTAAAGTACGCTGACGCCGTTTTATTGTACGTTACCTCCAACGACCTCAATTCCGGCCATTCGTTTGAAACGATAAAAAGTAATCTGATGCAGTTGTTTAACCAAATGCATGTTCAAGGCATCAAAATATACGTTTGTCTCCCGATGCCCCGTACGACGAGTTCGAACAGTTGGGTCGATTTGAACGGTCAAACGCTGAATGCGGTCTACGGACCTGGGGGGAACTGGGAAAAAGTCGTGGAATGGCTAAGCTCCGCTCCATCCCCCGTATCCGGTGTATTCGATACGCTATCTCCTGTGGAGTACAGGCTGCCGGACGGACAACGAACGGGCAAATGGAAGCCCTTGCTTACGAAAGACGGGTCGCATCTGAAAGGTCCGCTGGCGTACGACACCGTTTCATCCGCTATTTATACGGATGTTATCAAGGCACTGGGCAATACCGGTAGCATACCCTTTATACCGATAACCGTAAGCGGTACGGATGCGCCTATGCCAGCAAGCGATTATGATTCGTTCGACCGCGCGAACGCGACGACTTTGGGAGACGGCTGGTTGGAGATGGAGAACGGCTTCGAGCAGTTCCCGGTCTTCGGGATCGAATCCAACAAAGCGTATAACTCCAAATATCAGGGCATGGCCATACGACGCATTGCCGACGGCAACAATTTTCATTTGACCGCGAATATCGAATTCCGCTCCAATTACCAATCCGGGCTCGCCTGGAACGTCATCAGCAGAAGCGATTTCTTCATGCTTAGGGGCGACAAGGGAGGCGGGGGCGGCGTTAAGCTATTTGCCATCAACTCGGGAGGCTATGTGACGGTCACTTCCGCCAATGTACCCATTGTAGCCGGTGTTCCCGTCAAAGTGGAGGTCATTAAATACGACGGTGTGATTACGGTCAAATTCGATGACGTTGCACTTTTAAGCTATACGTTGACCGCTGCCGAAAGCAGCAAATTCAACACGGTTAACAGTGCCGGAATATTTGTCAATGACGGGGCCAGCTCCGCTTCCAGATGGTTGGATTACAAGGCGGGCAAAGCTGTGGAATGATGTGGGCATGACAATACTCAATAATCGGGAGGATGGATCAAATGGATCACGAAAAGGGGCAGCAGGTCGAGCCAGGACAATCGGCGGATTCGGCAACAGGCGGGCAATCCGGGCAAATGCGCAAGGAAGCGATCGGTGCAAAGCCGATCAGCCGCCGGAAGCTCCTGGCTTCTCTTGGCGTATCGGGGGTGGCCTTCATGTCCGGAGGGATGGTGACGAACACGTTCGGCCAGCAAACGGTTACAGGAGCTGTATACGACGAAGCCTCCAGCGCCGATGACATCTATTACCGGCTGAATGCCAGTCTGACGGAAAGATCCGTAGGCGACAAATTGCGCGAATCGGTCAGCGTCAAAGACTTCGGCGCGGTCGGCGATGGCATTGTCAACGACACGGCCGCCCTGCAAGCCGCCGTGGACTACATGCGCAGCGTCGGCGGGGGGAGCATCTACTTCCCTGTAGGCGTTTATAGAGCGACCGGAGTCCGGCTCTATTCCTTTATAACGCTGCGCGGGCCGGGTCACAACATGTGGGGATTTTCAACCAGAGGGAAGAGCGCAGTCATTAAGTCGTGGGACGAGGGAGACATCTTCTACTCGACCGGGGATACGATAGAAAACGTTACATTCGAGGGCGTTACATTGGTCGGCTTGCAACCCACCGGTACGAAAAATACGCAGGGCATCGTCTTGCACAATTCCATAGGCGTAATCATCAACGGCTGCGACTTTTTTCTGTTCAAAAATGAGGCAGTTTGGCAAAAGGCCGGCGGCACGCTGCGAATGAACAATTGCAAAATATTCGGCGGCAGCCGAAGAGGAACGTCCTTTGCGGAACGGACGGGGGCGGTTCGCCTGAGCGGTCACGATAATATGATCGCCAATACGGAGATCGGCGCGGATTATTCGGGCGATTCGACGAACTTGTGGAATTGTGCGGTAAAGCTGGAGAAAGCGTCCGCGAACATGTTTGTCAATTGCGTATTCGAGGGGGCGGACATTGGGATCTACGTAGCCGGTCCGGACAACAACTTCGTCAATTGCCGGGCGGATATCAACTACGGACACGGCTGGTGGTTCAGCCGGGAGCTTCCCAGCCATGTTCCGCCAAGGAGAAACCGCTTGTCCAACTGTTGGGGTCACCGTAACAGCCGGTATGAAAGCAACACCTTCGACAATTTCAGAATCGAGCCCGGACAAAGTATTACAGGCATCCAGATGACGAACTGCAAGTCGTCTGCCAATGCGAGCAACGATAAGTGGGCGCATCGGTACGGCTTGTACGACGGAGCGGGAGACACGCTTGTTATCGGCTACAGGGATGATGAAGCGATGACCAAATGGTTTGATGGCATAAGCGGCTACGCGGGTCCGCAATGCAGCTTCAACCAGCAGGTATTCGTCCCGGCTAGCGGAACGACCGACCCGGATGTGACGGCCCGGGCCATTATCCGCTTTAACAACGCCGCCCCGACGACCGTTACGGGCTTTGCGAACGGAGTAAACGGACAGACGCTGGATGTACTGTCGATCAATGCGAATACGAGTATCGAACATAACGCTGCGATTAAAACGAACACGCTTGCGACCAAGGTGCTGGTCGCGTTTACCCTGTATCGTTTTAAAAATATTTTGGGAACCTGGTACGAAACGAATTAACGATAGAACTCATTGTTTATAAAGAACGGCGCTCCTTGGATTGGATCTATGTCAAAGATCTATCAACGGGGCAGCCGTTCTCGTTTTATTTCAAGCAAACTTGCAAAATGCATTCATTTTACCATGCACCCCCCGAAGACGTCATCTGCATACCATTTTCCTGCAATCGAATGCTCTAGGTTCCGATATCTTTGTTCTATACAATGAAGAAGCAAGCTTGATTGCAATTTGTATGTGGAGGAATGTACATGGGCGTTAACAAACCATCCAGCAGTAGAGAAACCGAGAAGCCGCCTCTCGCCGGAAAAGATGGAGGACTTCACGATTTGGAGAGGCCCGAAAGCGGGGAGCGGATGAGCCGGCGCAAACTGCTTACGACCCTTGGCGTCACGAGCGCTGCCGTAGCTTCCGGCGTATTGTTGAACGCCATGAACGGGGAAGCTTCTGTCACAAATTCGGTATACGGAGGACCGGAAGCTTCCGATGCTGATCAGATCATGTTCCGATATGCAAGCACGCTTCCGGAGCGGACGGTTGCCGACAAGCTGCGCGAACGGATCAGTGTGCGCGACTTCGGAGCGGTGGGTGACGGCTTGGCAAACGATGCGCCATCGATTCAAAGTGCGATCGATACCGCCATCTTCGCCGGCAAGAAGGAGGTATGGTTTCCGCCCGGAACGTACAAGCTCGATGCGGCGCTTAGCAACTCCACTTCTGTCGTGTTTGTCGGAGACAACGTCCAATTTAGCGGAGGAATGTACCGGACCGTCAGCTTGAGCGCGCATGAAGAGCAGCTTGCCATTCGGTTCAGACACCATATCAACGTGTTGTCCAAAGGGGCCGACCCTACCGGAGGGGCGGACGCAACGGCTGCTTTTGAGAGCGCTGTCACTGAACTGTTGTCGAAGACGACGAGCAGACCGGATATATTTGGCGTGAACAATGAAGGAAACGCTGTCATCGAGCTGCCTCCGGGAACGTTTGTTCTGAATGCGGACGATCCGCGGCTTTTCTCCGCTACGGCTATCCGGACAAGGGGGTTGGTTATTAAAGGTGCGGGCCGCGGCGTTACGAAGGTGCTGTTCAAGCCGGCGAATAATGACGGCTACTTGTTTTACAACAACGATAAATGGCTCCATATTCATATGGAGGGGATTACGTTTATCGGCGATTTTACGAAAAACACAAACTTTATGTTCTCGTTTTCCACGGGAGGCGCGCAAAACTACACGTTCAGCATGTGCGACTTTATTGATTTTAACTACGGTTGGAAATTGCAGGGCAATAATACAAATAGCGAATATTCGTTCTATCATTGCGGTTTCTACGGATCTTGGAACAAAGTCGTGTTTGCGGAAGCCTCCAATGCTAGCGATCAGTTTCTGAACTACAACTTTTTTGCTTGTCAATTCGAAGTGACGAGAGGCGATTTTCTTCATTTCGAGAAGGGCGGCAACATCAATATATGGGGCGGCAGCTACATCCATACGAGTGCAGCCGGAGGAACTTTCTTCAAGTTGTATGGAGGCGCTCACTCCTATGGCGTTCAGAGATTTCTGTGCATCGGGGCCAGATTCGAGACCAAATACGGAGCCGGAAAGTTAATCGATTGCAAATGGAATGACGGAAACGTTTCCTTCATAAGCTGCGATGCCGATGCGCAGGCTTTCCAGAGCGGGGCGGAGAGCTGGATGGTAGCCAAGTTCACGTCTACGAACGAAAAAATGCCGGTGATTTCATTCGATAAATGTAATCTGATGGGTATTCACGAGTATGCATACACCGGAAACTCGTTTAAGTTTCCGCATAATGTTTCTTATACGAATTGTCAGTTCGCCAAAAAAGCATCCCCTTCCGACTTCATCCTATATACCCCTACAGGTACGAGCAACACGGGGGGACAACCGCCAATCACTTTCCATCATTGCCGGGGAAACGGAGATACCAGGGCTGTAATCTGGAATATGGTGTATGGATACAACAAGGCTAGTACGGCGGTATTAGGCAGGCACATCGTATCGATAAAAGGCCCGGACGGCAAGTTCCCCGCTAATTCCGGGTTTGTCGACATAGAGCTCCCGCTCCATGCGATTGTTACCAAAGTCACCTTGTACGCTCCGACCGGCGCGGTAACCGAATCGGATAGCGCGACCTTCACGGTGCAAACGACGGAGACGGTCCCTACCGTTCTCGCGCAAGCGGCGCCGGCAGCACACCGCGACGGCTTTCAGGTTAGCGAGGAGGTTATGTTTGTCTGCGATTCCGATAAGAAACGGAAGCTGCAATTGGTAGCGGGCGCCGATGTATCCAATTTCAATCCGCTTGCGCTCTGTTTGATCGAATATATCGGGTAAATGGTTTATGAATGCGGCGAGGGCTTATCATAACGACTGGAGAAGATAGGATGGATACGAACGTGTTGCTGGGAACGGCAAAAATGGATATTACTCCGACTTTCCCGGCCGAATTGCAGCCTGCCCATCCGCTGCGTCAAGATGCAGCGTCGGAGTCGGTACGCAGGCTCTATGCACGAGTGGCGGTATTTCAATACACAAGCAAACGGAGTCGACCCCAATATGCCGTTGTCGTTTCCGCGGATATCATTTATTTCGTCGATCAAAGAATCGACTCGTTGCGAAAGCAACTACTTGAGCAATGGGGCATACCGGGTGAAGCGATTGTTTTTCAAGGCACGCATACCCATTCAGCCCCGTGCCCCGGAAGCCGATTCGGAGAAGCGTTCGATGGTCCGTACCGCACGTTCATTGAGCTGCTCGAAACGTCGATCGTGCAAGGGGTGGAGCGGGCGATCGCCAATCTGGAGCCGGTTGCCGCCGAGCGGGGCAGCGGCAGCTGCGGTTTCGCCACAAACCGGCGGAAACGGGAAGACGGCAAGATCGTCATGGCGCCATGCGACGAGGGGCCGACCGATCCGGAGGTGACGGTGATCCGGTTCCGGAAGCGTGACGGGCGTGAGAAATGCGTGTTCATCCACTATGCTTGCCATCCGACGACGACGTATGACAACGCCTTCTCGTCGGAATTTCCGGGCGTGGCGGTGGAGCAGGTGGAAGCGGCGCTCGGGCATGATGCGACCGTGTTCTATTTGCAAGGGTGCTGCGGAGACATCAGGCCTGCCGTCGTCCGTGACGGCCGGTATTATGCCGGCTCCAATCTGGAAGTGTCCCGCTATGGCTGCGAGCTGGCGGCAACCGTATTGGGGGTGCTCGTCTCCCGAATGGAGCCGCTTCGCTTCGTCCCGTTCGAGTGCCGCAGCGCACAGGTGCGGCTCCCCTTCCTGTCGCAACCTTCCGCCGATGAGCTCGAAAAGCACAGGGACAAGTCGGACGGCTTGGGTACGTGGAGCCGCATGCTGCTGGACCATCCCGATCGCAATGTCCCGTACGAGCTGTTGTGGATCGGGTATATCCGATTGGCGGACGGACTGGCGTTTTTGGCGATGAACGGGGAGGTTGTGGTGGAGTATGGGCTCTATACGAAGCGCGTCTTCGGCGGCAAGGTGCTGCCGATGGGCTATAGCAACGGGCACACGACCTATATCCCGACGGCGGCCCAATTGAAGGAAGGCGGATTCGAAGCGCATGACGTTTTTTATGCGAGCGGAAGACCTTCGCCTTACGACCTGTCGATCGAGCAGGCGATCAAGGAGGCGATCGTCAGGCTGGTTCAACAATAAACGCTGTGGCTGAATCTAAAGGCGACCTGCCCGTCCTTGTACGGCTGGCCTAAGCACAACCCGTTGTCGTCATCATCAAACGAGGGTAAGCGCGTGTAACATACAATCGTTCTCACCAGCCTGCTCTCTCCCTCCCACATTTTTGTGGGAGGTTGTTTGTTTTGGGGAGTTATTTTAAAGAATTGTTGTGGTCTTGGTTTCATCGGGAAACTGTTGTTGCCTTCTTGCTTACTGGACATCTGGAGGACCGCTCTAAACCAAAATGAACCTTTCTATGGTCCAAAGGATTGCACGAGCCAGTACAAAGTCAGAGCTAATAATGTTTATTCAGCAAAGCTCCCATCCTTTGCGCTGTAAGGGATCGGTCCGTACAATGGATACCGTTTAACTAGATGAAGATACCGTTTTGGCAAGGGGCGACCGAGCGACCGGCCGTTGAGCAGTTGAGACGGAGCTTTCCTGTTTACAGGCAGAGTCTCCGTTGTTTTGTCGTCTGACTTGTTGCGGCCTGGTGGTATTAGCGCCTTCAATAGGTCTTATGGTGTTTTATTGTAACAAAATGAAAAACGAAAAAGTGGAGTCTCCCGTGCTGCGCCGGATGCTAGCTTAAACACCGTACATTCCACAGGGATTAATGCCAATTGAGAAAAAGCGCTTAGTTAACGTGACAGCCCAAAGAATCCCATTCAATAGTACATGGGATTAGCAACGTCAAACTGGCCTCAGGATATACTTTGTTTTCGAGATAAAATCTAGTTGGACGATTGAATCTCAATCCTGTGCAAGCAGAGTTCATGCAAACGATTTAACTACATCTACCTATGTCGCTGGATGTGAGTGGCAAATCCTGAAGGACTTTTCGAAGGTTTTTATGAAGAGAGGTAACTTAATGAGGTGAATCAAGTAGGCATATCCAAACTTTTAAGTTTGAGGATATGCCTAACTTCTTCGAAAGGATCTACTTCAAGGAGCGTTCTGCCCGAACGAAAGCTATGAACCGTTTTGCCTCCTCAACCGTTAGTTTACGCCCGTCGACGGTAAGAGCGAATTTATCCAAAATGCTATCATCGGACAATTCCAAGCTGTCGACGAAATCCCGAACTTCTTGATCTAATACCGATTGCGGATCATTGGTACGTCCCAGTAAGTAATCCAATGAGATGTCAAAGAAGTTGGCAATATTTTTTAACGTATCGTAATCCGGCTCTCTTCGGTTCGTTTCGTAATGGGATAGGGCGGCGCGTGATATTCCTAGTTTGACGGAAAGCTCTTCTTGAGTGAGGCCACGCTTCTCTCGCAAGTACGCTATTCTGTCTCCGCATCTAGCCATTATTAAGTCCTCCCAGTTTGCTCAATTATCAACACAGCATAAGTATATCCACTAATACCCTGTTGAAACAAGAAGTTATATACGAGGCAAGCTAAAAAAAACATAAAAAAATAATAACTTGACTCTGATACGAACTGTATCTAAAATAAAAAAGGTGAAAGAAAACTACAGGGAATGAACTTTGACAGGTAAGGGCTAAATAGAATGAAAAATGTCGAATTTAACACATTGTCGGATTCTATTGTACAATATACATTCGTCTTTTGCACGTGACTTATGGGGGGAACGGATCACAACCCACGGAAAGGTATCATGGTTGACGAAGGAAAATATGTGGAAGATTCGTTATTCCAAGCGGCTGAGACGTTTCAGAACGGGGGCGCTATGAAACAAAAAGTGAACATCGATATTTTCGAAGTGATGAAATATCTAGAAATTGATCCTAAGAAAGCATACCAGTTTTTATCGCGTCTTCAGTATACGGAAGACGAATCAACAACCGGAGGAGTACAATCCCGCGAAAGGGTTAGTTTGGGGAAGTCACGCACAAGGTCGAAGAAAATGACAGATCGTTGAGCAGGGCTTTTTTTATCGCTTGACAAGATACGAAACGTATCATAAAGTAGGTGTTATGTTAATGATACATAATGTATCATTTTTGGGGGGGACACATTGAAAAGAAGAGCATATTTCCGTATCTATCTATCCACGCCTATTCGGACGGTCGCTACGCTGCTATGCATCGGAAATGTGATCGCAGCCAACGGTCGATTCCCAATGAATATACACGATATAGGCCCTGGCGGTATGCGCATTTCGAGCCAATTATGTTTTCCGGTCGAGAAAGGTTGTATCATCAAGATTCCCGCCCTGTGGGATACGACCTCGATGTCCTTTTGGGGAGTTATGGTTTGGAGCAGGAACGAAGCAGGCGTATGGGAGTATGGGATCCGGTTCTTGATCGGGGAGCGAAGAAAGGAAGCTTTGACGGGACAACTAATCCGAATGGCATATACGAGACCGTTCACTATTCGTACGGCCATCCGCGCATACGGACGTTATGTGCGTACGATTTCATCTGAATTTTTGGAGGGACCTTTATGGACTTGGAATTGAAGGAATTTTTGGCCATGATTCGCAAGCGCTTTTGGATAATCGCTCTTATTGTCCTGACCGTATGCTTGGCAACTGCAGCAGTAAGCTTGTATGTGGTTAAACCAGTTTACTCGGCTAGCACAAAGTTAGTCGTAACCAATACGAATCAGTATGCGACTGGTATCGTCTCGCTTGATCTCACTACATTAACCGCGCAAATCAAACTAGTAAATACATACAAGGAACTTATTACGACTGCGGCCATTATGGATCGAGTGGCGGAGCAGCACCCGGAGCTAGGGCTTTCGTCTGTTCAACTGTCCGAAAGAGTCAAGGTCAGCACTGTTGAAGATTCTCAGGTGCTTACCATAAGCGTGCTCAATTCCAAACACGAGAATGCCGTTACGATTGTCAACTCGGTAGCGGAATTGGCAAAGACGGAAATATCGAAAATCATGAAAGCAGACAACATTACGATTGTCAATCCGGCGAAACATTCCGATAATCCGGAACCGGTCCGACAGAACCTTATCTTGATTCTCATGATGGCCTTTGTAGCCTCGTGTCTGGTATCTTTAGGCCTTGTGTATTTGCTGGAGATGTTGGACGATTCGCTCAAAAACGAGAAGGATATACGGCAACATCTTGGATTGCCAGTACTTGCATCCGTTAACCGGATCACCAAGAAGGATTTGGAGCGATATCCTGCTTCTTCATCTTCTAAGTCCAGAAAGGTTGGTGAAGCGAATTATGTCGGTATTAACCAATAAAACTGCATTCGTTACTCAGATTAAACAGATATCATACGTAGCTGAATCGTACCGTGCATTGAGGACGAATATTCAATTTTCGTCTGTCAATAGGCCGATCCAAACCATTCTGGTCACATCTGCGCAGTCATCGGAGGGGAAAACGACCACTGTTACTAACTTGGCGATCGTATATGCGCAAGAGAATAAGAAGGTACTGTTGATCGACGCGGATATGCGAAAGCCTACGCTACATCAAATTTTCGTACGGCCGAATATACAAGGTTTGAGCAATTTGCTTGCGAATCAGATTGCGATCCAGGAAGCAGTCAATGATACACATATAAGCAATTTGTCGATTATGACATCGGGGCCGATTCCACCCAACCCTTCGGAACTGCTTGCTTCAATACGGATGCAAACATTAATAAAAGAACTTCGCGGAATATACGATGTCATATTGTTCGATTCTCCGCCAGCGCTCCAAGTAACGGACACGCAACTGCTGGCTGCACAGTGCGACGGTGTATTGCTTGTCGTCAAAAGCGGCAAAGTCAAACGCGATCATGTCAAAAAAACGATAAGCAGTCTGGAATACGTCAAGGCACGCATTCTAGGAGTTGTTCTGAACAATAAACGAAAAAAAACGAAAGATTCCCTTTACGCACAATAAAAGAGTTTGTATGAAGATAAGGGCGTCTGACTACCGGTTATGCTTGGGCGTCCGATCAACGTGATAAGAGAACGGGACGTAAGGTAATGTCTACTGTACCTTTATCACTGTAGGCACTCGGCCATGCTGTGGGAGCTTTTTAGCGCCTTAGACGTGAATCGTCGATGGTGTGGTGAGAGGAAGGGTTTGATGCCCTCATATTTATCATGGGAATAAAAGAGTCCGTTAAGTCTTGGATTATTCGGTACTTAGCTGATTCTTTTATTTGGTATGATGTGGAGGATGATCGGATATTATGAGCTATAACAACAAAAGATTGTCGGGCTTAATCGGCATAGACATGCTGATCGTATCGTTTGGAGTTTATGCGGCATATGTTCTGCATTATGGAGGAGTCGTAATTATTCCGGAACAATTGGGGGATTGGGGGGTCTATACAGGAATTTCAGTAGCAGTTTGTACGATCGGGATGATCACATTCAAGCTATATAATCGAATTTGGCATTATGCCAGCATCGGTGAGCTGTTATCTATTGTTAAAGCGGTAACCGTCACATGTTTAATTTCATGGATACTTACATCGGCCGTCATCGGTCATCTAGTGCCGATCCCCTTACTCGTACGATCCTTTGAGACTATTTTACTCCTCATGGGAGGCACACGTTTTGCATGGAGGGTTTTCCGTGATAGTTATTTTAAAAGCAGTGATAGACCCAACAGAGCTCTTATTATCGGAGCAGGCGACTGCGGAACACTGATCGCTAAAGAAATGAAATGTGACAAAAGCTCGCTAATGACGCCCGTGGCTTTCATTGATGATGATATTCGAAAACATCACTTGCAGGTATTGGGGCTTCCCGTATACGGTGGTCGTGACAAAATAAGCGAAGCCGTAGAACGTTTGAACATCGACGAAATAATAATTGCACTTCCTTCAGTGCTCAAAAAAGATATTTCGCAAATCATTAGTCACTGTAAATCAACTAAAGCGAAGTTGAAAATAATTCCGAAGATTGGAGACTTGATACAAGGGATTGTGACGATAAACGAAATTCGCGATGTCGAAGTAGAGGATTTGCTAGGTCGAGAACCGGTGAACATAGATTTGCAAGGAATCGCAGATTATGTTAGTGAGAAAATAGTCTTAGTGACGGGGGCAGGTGGTTCAATCGGTTCCGAATTGTGTCGCCAATTGGCACCTTTTAAACCTATTCGGCTGATTATGTTGGGGCATGGAGAAAACAGCATTTACTCAATCGAAGCGGAAATCCGTCGCAAATATCCGGAGCTTATTATTGAATCGGTAATTGCCGATATTCAGGATCGGGCGCGGATTGAGTTTGTTTTCGCAAAGTACTCTCCTCAGCTCGTATTTCACGCGGCTGCGCACAAACATGTACCACTTATGGAGCATAATCCGTCGGAGGCCGTGAAAAACAATATATTTGGGACGAAAAACGTTGCGGATTGTGCTGATCGTTTTGGAGTAGAACGCTTTGTGTTTATTTCTACGGACAAAGCAGTTAACCCAACTAGCGTAATGGGTACGACCAAACGTGTTGGAGAAATGTACATTCAAAGTCTAAATGCACATAGTGTCACTCGATTCGTTGCTGTAAGATTTGGCAACGTGCTCGGAAGTAGAGGTAGTGTAATTCCGAAATTTAAAGAGCAGATTCGAATGGGAGGTCCGGTAACTGTTACCCATCCTGAAATGATTCGATATTTCATGACCATACCTGAAGCTGTTCAACTCGTGATTCAAGCCGGAGCAATTGCTAATGGCGGAGAAGTATTTGTGCTTGATATGGGGGAGCCAGTAAAAATACTGGATTTGGCGAAAGACCTTATTCGTTTATCGGGATTTGAACCGGGTTTAGATATTGAAATCAGTTATTCTGGAGTGAGGCCTGGAGAGAAGTTGTTCGAAGAATTGCTCACCGATGAGGAAGGGCTTGCCTCTACCAAGCATAATCGTATCTTTATCGGAAAACCAGTCGTAATTGCCAGAGCAAATTTGGAGTTCCAATTGTCGATGCTGGAAAAGGAATTAAGTAAAAACGAACGAGAAATTAAAAGAGCATTGAAGCAGACAGTGCCTACTTATCAGTATACGGAACAAGAACAACAGATGGTGCTTGTATGACAAGTGTTGTATGGCTCTTCGGATTAGTTTCGGCCGTGTTTTTCTTCATTGTTTTTCTGACCGCTAAACCTGAATTTGTCGTAATCTTTTTATTGTTCGGGAAGCCTTTAACTGCCCACTTAATTGCAAAGTATGGCATACCCGTACCAGATATTGGGGTCAATCTGGCAGTGACAATACCGATTTTACTGAATCTTATAGTCCATAGAAAATTGGGACGATTATTCAACCCAATCATGTATATTAGTTTATTATTACTATGCTGGTTATGGATCGGATTGCTATATGTACCTCCTTCATCAGTCGGCTATGGTACCGCCAAATTTATTTATATAATAGCGGGAAACCTACTAGTTGGAGCGACTACCTTAATTCTCTTTAAAGACCAAGCCTGGGTAAATTCCATTCTGAAAGCAATGTATGTAACGGGCTGGATTTTTACAGTTTGGGGTCTTATCGAGCTGATTGGGAAAGATTTTTCTTCCTTAAGCCGATTCAGTCCCTCTTACTACAATCCCATTGAATACTCCAGGGTAATTGGATTAAGCGTTCTTTGTGCCATCTTTCTTGGAGAATCAAGGAACGAGGCAAGTACGGGAAAACTCAGAAATAGGGGGAGGATTGTACATATCATTATAGGACTCCTATTAATGGGTTTAACCGGATCAAAAGGTCCGATTATCGCTTTAGTGGTTGCGATTCTTCTATTCAACCTAGCTAAGAAGAGAAGAATATCCGGAGCCAAACTTTTCAAAATTGCAATGGTATCCTTTTGTACAATAGCACTTTTACTGGCTGCACTTCCTAATCAAATAAAGGATCGCTTATTATTTGAGGATAATAGTGGCGAAGGCAGTGTAGCTTCGCGAGTAGATTTGCTTACGATCGCTGTCAAAGGATTTGAGGAAAAGCCTCTAATTGGAGGAGGAACGGGGAGCTTCGCCGATTTCTTTACCGGCGCAAGGATATATCCTCACAATATATTTGCAGAACTTGCGACAGAAAATGGAGCAATAGGGTTGTTATTATTCATTGTCTTTTTGGGATACATCTTTTGGATAATTCGTCGAGCGTTTGCATCCACCCGTGATACAGATACTCTGAACGTGGAGAGGGTATTGCTGTCTGCAGCTGCTGCCATCACCATTTATTATTTGATTACGATGCAGTTCTCGTTCGATATGCAAAATGCTTCAGGAATATGGTTCGGAGCTGCACTAGCCTATTCGTTGACTCGCATGATTCGCACTTCTAGTCGTACATTTCAGTACGGGGGATAATTTTATGTCAATAAAACGACAAGTAGTGCGCGGTGTTTCGTGGACGGCCAGCTCTATGGCTATCACAACGATTGCTCAGTTCGCTCAGCTTTTGATTTTGGCAAGGCTGCTTCCGCCGAGTACGCTAGGATTGATGGCAATGCTGCTCGTTGTGCTCAACTTCTCCCAGCAATATGCCGATCTTGGTGTTTCCAATGCAATTATCCATAAGCAGGGACAGTCGCGCGAGACTTTATCCAGCTTATACTGGATCAATTTGATTGCGGGTTTCGCTCTTTTTCTGCTTATATTACTCGGGGCGCCTATCATTGCCGCTGTTTTTCAGGAACCGCACTTAACGAAGCCGCTGTACTGGACCGCGATTAACTTTGTCATTCTTCCGCTAGGTCAGCAATATCGCGTGCTGCTTCAGAAAGAGATGAGATTCAAGGCGATAGCGATAACGGATTGTACAGCGGTTGCTTTAGGGACGTTTGTTTCTATCCTACTAGCAGCTAACGGATATGAAATATACGCCATTGTGTGGGGCTATTTGATTATCAGTACGATAAAGAGTGTCACCTTCGCATATTGGGGTTTCAAAGCGCAAAAACCGATATTTCGGCTACGATTTGGTCATACCAAAGAATATTTGCGCTTCGGAATGTATCAATTGGGCGAACGGACTGTATTTTTCGTGAATTCCAATTTGGATTCCTTAATCATAGGTCGCATGCTGGGAGCAGAGGCGCTCGGGTATTACATGCTTGCCTATAACTTGGCCATCGTTCCGATTCTCAAAATAAACCCGGTTCTTACGAGTGTAATGTTCCCCGCATTCTCAAAAATGCAGGGAGAGGACAGGAAACTGAAAGAAAGCTACTTCAAGGTGATTCGCTACTTGTCTTTTGTCAATTTTCCGTTACTGCTAGGTATGGTTGCGGCGGCACCGTATGCAGTGTCTCTCGTCTTTGGTAATCATTGGAGCAGCAGTGTGACGCTTATTCAACTGTTGGCGTTTGTCGGAATTATGCGAGTGATCGGAAACCCGATCGGGGCATTGCTGATGGCAGTAGGTAAAGTCGATATGGGCTTTAAGTGGCATATGGCCATGCTCGTTACCGCGATCCCGATTTTGGCTACGGGTGCTTATACATTCGGGGTAGTCGGCGTCGCTTCCGGGTATATCCTTTATCAATTAATTTATGTAGTGACTAATTACTCCTATTTGCTTCGGGGGCTATTCGGTTCCTGCCTTCGCAGCTTTATTGGTAGTTTTGCGCCTGCGCTCGCTTTCAGCACAATAATGGCAGCATCCATGGTGGGGGCCGCGTTATTAATCGAAAGTGACAAGACAAGCGTAATCGTAGTGCTGCAATTGCTTTTGGGAACTATCGTTTATGCGCTAATCTCGCTCGTATTTGTTAGGAAAAGGCTGACCGGAGGCAAGTTGCATTCAGAAAGGAATTTGTCATGAAATTCATCATTATTAGTTACCATTATTCACCCGCTATGGTACCCAGGGCGTTCAGATGGAACGCTATCGCCGAACATTGGGTCCGACAAGGACATGAGGTCGACGTTGTGTGCGCATGGAAGCCTGGATATGAAAGGGCCGAGAAGATTAACGGCGTTCAAATATATCGGGTCGGCGGACAGTTCTCGGAAAAGTGGAGAGGGAGGCTGACAACGGCTCACCCAATTGCCTCCCCATCTGGTAGCGGTAGAAACAATATATCCTTGAAGCGGCTGTTCCGATTAACCGTAAAATTTTTGCACGATACGACATGGAAACAGTTGTATTGGCCGGATTTCGCATGTCTATGGACACGAATTGCAGTTCTGACGGCGAATGAGCTTGTGAGAGAAAGGGGATATGATGCTATGATATCGGTCTCTCACCCGTTCTCTTCACATTGGGCTGGAGCGGCTGTTAAAAGGAAGCGACCAGGATTGAACTGGATTGTAGATATAGGCGATCCGTTTTATTTTCATACGATGCCGGTCAACAATATCAGACTATTCGGACGGATTAACTTTCGAGCGGAGCTTAACATTGTAGAGTTGGCCGATAGGATCATTCTCAACACGGCAAAAATTATGGAAAAGTACATACAAACCTTCGGAACGGATGCCGACAAGTTTACTGTCAGTCCTCCACTATTGTCTGCGCCTCCGCTATTCGTCGCAACTAGAGATTACAGGCAGGAAGGACCTCTCAAATTCGTATTTATCGGTACGCTTTATTCAGATATTCGCAGACCGGACGGACTACTCCGATTATTCGAGTTGCTTCTGCAGGAAAAGATGCTCAGAAGACCGGAATTGCATTTTTATGGGAAAACGGATGAATGTGTTGCCTCTTTCGAGCCTTACCAACCTTACCTGAACCGTAGCCTGTTTGTTCATGGAGTAATATCGCGGGAACAAGTGTATCATGTGATGAAAGATGCTGACGTTTTGGTCAACATAGGAAATAAGACACCAGAGCTTCTTCCCAGCAAACTGGTCGAGTACGCCAGCACCGGAAAGCCCGTTTTAAACCTGATCTCCATTCTTGAAGACAGCTCCGCAGACTTTTTTGCCGAGTATCCTGCTGCTCTAACTATAGAGGAACGACTGATTTTCCCTGGATCGGACGTTATGGGAGATGTTGTCCGATTTTTGAGCCGTTTGCACGAAATCAAAGTAGAACACCTGAGGAAGTTTCTCGACCAATTCTCGATCGAGTCGATATCGAATCATTATGAAAATTTAGCCTTAAGGTTCGTATCTGAAAAGCAACGTGCGGCGCGGGAAATCCATACTCGTGCAGAAAAGGAACAGGGGGAATTTGGTTGAAGGTTAAACAACACGTCATTATAGTAGGACCACTGCCGCCACCTATTTCGGGCCAATCATTAGCCGTACAAATGTTGGTAGACGGATTTACGGAGCGGGATCTACCGTACTGTATCATCAATCTATCCAGCGGTACCGGGGAGAAAATCAACACGAAATCCAGGGCGTTGCAGTATGTAAGGATTTTGCTCGACTTTATGCGGAAAACCGCTTTTGGGAAAAAAACAGTATATATTACAATCGCCCAGTCTCTCCAAGGCTTTTGGAGGGATTTTTTCATGATATGGTTTGCCAGACTTTTCGGGCATCGTATTTTACTCCATCTTCATGGCGGGAATTACGACGGTTTCTATGCCAAGCAGCCTGCCTGGATCCGTGTCGTTATACGGGCAACGCTGCGAAAGGCGCATGGTTTATATGTACTTGGCGAAAAGCTTAGAGGGATGTTCGATTTCGAACCGGCATTGACCTCCAAAATTAGTGTTATTACAAATGGAATACCGATCAAGGCTGAGGACCGGTGCGGCCGCAAACGGTTGCCAAACTCCTCAGAAGAACCGATCCGACTATTATACCTATCGAACCTGATCGAGTCGAAAGGGTATTTGCACGTTCTAGAAGCGGTAAGACAACTCGTACATAATAGCCAATTAAATGTTAAATGTTCATTTTACGGAAGATTTCTCGCAAACCGAGACGATATCATAGTACGTGACGCGGAGCACGGCCGTCAATTGTTTGAAAGTTACGTCTTGCAAAACGGGTTGAAAGACTACGTTGAATACGGAGGTAGCGTAGAAGGAGAAGCGAAAATAAAGGCTCTCGAACAAGCACATTTTTTTGTTCTACCGACCAACTATGACAATGAAGGGCAACCACTTGCAATCATCGAGGCGATGGCATATGGCAATGTTGTCATTACGACAGATTATCGGGCAATCTCCGACATGGTTACAGATAAACAGAACGGAGCATTCGTTCCTTTTGCGGATCCGGATTCAATAGCCCGGATTATATCGGAAATCGCTGCTGACCGTGAACGCTATGAGGACATGAGCGATGCCGCGAAGATCCGCTTTCTAAACCAATTTACGAGAGAAGCCCACCTAGAACGGATGTTTTCTCTACTGCTAGAGGAGAAACACGATACGACGCAAAACAGTCGATACGGGAGGATGAACAATGTTTAACAATCACACGCTGTTGATAACCGGTGGGACCGGCTCATTCGGAAACGCCGTACTGAAAAGGTTCTTAAATACCGGGATTAAAGAGATTCGCGTATTCAGCCGAGACGAGAAAAAACAGGAAGATATGCGGATCGAATTGAATAGCGTCAAGGTCAAATTTTACATCGGTGACGTCCGGGACGAGGGTAGTATACAAGCGGCTATGCGAGGGGTCGATTACGTGTTTCACGCTGCCGCTCTGAAGCAGGTCCCGTCTTGCGAGTTTTATCCGCTGGAAGCGGTGAGAACGAATATCATCGGAACGGAAAACGTATTAAATGCTGCAATCGCGAACAATGTCAAAAAAGCGATATTTTTAAGCACAGATAAAGCCGTGTATCCGGTAAATGCAATGGGGCAATCTAAGGCGCTGGCTGAAAAAATCATGGTCGCCAAGGCTAGGACCTTAACCGAACATCAGACGGTGATTTGCGGCACCCGATACGGAAATGTCATGGGTTCCCGCGGTTCGGTTATTCCATTATTCGTGAAGCAGATAAAGGAAAATAAACCGCTTACGATTACCGATCCGAACATGACGCGGTTTCTGATGTCATTGGATGAAGCAGTCGATTTGGTGCTATATGCGTTTGAACATGGCCGTCAAGGCGATATTTTTGTGCAAAAAGCACCGGCGACGACAATCATCGATTTGGCCGAAGCTCTTAAACAGCTTTTTGACTCAGTAAGTCCAACCCAAATTATTGGTACCCGGCACGGGGAAAAGCTCTTCGAAACTTTGTTGACCCGGGAGGAACTTGCCAAAGCGTTAGATTTCGGAGAATATTTCCGGATTCCGGCCGATAATCGCGATTTGAATTACAACAAATATTTCATCGAGGGTGAACAGGAAATTTCGCAGCTCGAAGATTACAGCTCCCACAATACAGAGCGGATGAATGTGGAACAGATCAAGAGGCTGCTGCTCAATCTCGAATACATTCGGGAGGAACTTCAGGCAGGCGATCTTCTGAGAGTTTGAGGAGGCGAAAAACATAATGACAAACGTACTGGTAACGGGAGCAAACGGTTTTATAGGTAAAAATCTGATAGACCGCCTAAAAAGGCTCAACGTTACGATAAACGTGTTCGGTAGCAACGATGATCTTCAAACACTGGAGCATCATTTAATACAGGCGGATCTTGTTTATCATTTGGCTGGTGTGAACCGACCGGAATGGGAACAATCGTTTACGGATGTAAATGCGGGGTTGACCGAGCAAATTGTCTCCTTGCTGGAGCGTCACGGACGACGGACGCCAGTAGTGTTGGCTTCTTCATCGCAAGTCGCATTGGATAACCCTTACGGTAAAAGCAAGAAAAGTGCCGAGCAATCGGTTCTGCTCTATGGTAACAAAATGAGTGCAAAAAGCTACATTTATAGGCTGCCGAACGTATTCGGAAAATGGTGCAGACCAAATTATAATTCAGTCGTTGCCACGTTCTGCCATAATATCGCTCGGGACTTAGATATTTCAATATCCGATCCGGAGCGTAAATTGTCCCTTGTTTATATCGACGATGTCGTAGAGGCCTTTGTCAGCCTGATTGGGGAAATTGGGCTAGAGGGTTCTGCAGAATATCGCGAAATCGAACGCATCTTCGAAGTAACATTGGGAGAATTGGCCGATAAGCTGTACCTTATAAGGGATATTCGGAAATCTCACATTCTTCCGGATCTTTCTGATCCGTTTATGAAATGTCTGCACGCGACGTACTTGTCTTTTCTTCCGAAACAGAGATTTACATATCCGTTGGAAATGAAAACGGACCATAGAGGCAGTCTGGCAGAAATCGTCAAGTCAAAGCAGTTCGGTCAAATCTTTGTTTCAAAATCATATAAGGGAATTGTCAGAGGAAATCATTACCACCACTCAAAAGTCGAGAAGTTTTGTGTAATTAACGGAAAAGCAGTAATTAAATTCCGTAACGTTTTCGAAGAAGAGGTACTTTCTTACGAAGTATCTGGCGATGATATTCAGGTTGTGGATATTCCTCCAGGGTACACTCATTCTATCGAAAATAAGTCGGATGACGAACTTATTGTTTTGTTTTGGGCGAGCGAAATATTTGATCCGCAATCACCGGATACTTATCTGTTAGAGGTGTAGGATGAAAAAGATGAAAGTAATGACTATAGTCGGTACCCGTCCGGAAATAATACGGCTTTCTGCTGTTATTCGTGCATGCGATCGTCATTTCGACCATGTGCTCGTGCATACAGGACAAAATTGGGATTACACCTTAAATGAGATCTTTTTCGATGAATTAAACTTGCGAAAGCCCGATCATTTCCTCGGTGTGGTGGGCTCTCATCTTGGGGAAACAATGGGAAACATAATTGCGAAAACTTATGAAATTTTACAAAAAGAGATGCCAGAAGCTCTGTTGATTTTGGGAGATACGAATAGCTGTTTGAGTGCTATTGCCGCAAAAAGACTGAAAATCCCAATTTTCCATATGGAAGCAGGCAATCGGTGTTTTGACCAGAACGTTCCCGAGGAAATCAACAGAAAAATTGTTGATCATACCAGCGATATCAATATGCCATATACGGAACACAGCCGCAGGTATTTGTTAAGTGAAGGATTCAGGAAGGAGCATATTTTCGTAACCGGTTCGCCAATGTCTGAAGTGCTGCATGATCATTTGGGATCGATTGAACGCAGCGAGGTACTGGAGGAACTGCAATTGGAGCCTAGGCGTTATATTCTCGTTAGTGCACATCGCGAAGAAAACGTGGATTTGGAGAACAACTTCAAACAATTGGTTCAATCCTTGAATTCGGCGGCTGAAGAGTTCAATCTCCCGATCATTTATTCTACACACCCTAGAAGCCAAAAACGGATCGAGGAGAGGAGAATCCGCTTCCACCCGCTGGTCCGGTCGCTCCCCCCATTCGGATTTTTCGCATACAACAAGCTGCAAAAGCATTCCTTTTGCGTATTGTCAGATAGCGGAACGCTCAGCGAAGAATCGGCGATGCTCGACTTTGCAGCCGTGTTAATCCGAACGAGCACCGAAAGACCGGAGGTGCTAGACAAAGGAACCATCGTCATTGGAGGGATCAAGACAGAAGATGTGCTCCGATCCATTGATCTTGCCGTATCCATGCGAGAAGAAAAAACAAGCTTTACGCTTCCAGGTGACTATGCGGATCGTAACGTGTCGCTTAAAGTAGTGAAGCTGATCCAGAGCTATACCCCCATTATTAATGCTTACACTTGGCGTAAAATCGAAACGGAGCCAGAAACAGGCGGGGTCCGCATATGAACGTCTTATTTCTGATGATATCGTTTCCCGAAAGCTCTAAAGGCTCCAATTTGTATACAGACCTCGCACAGGAGTTTCATCGTAATGGGAACGAAGTATATGTCGCAACTTTACTAGAGAGCAAGTATGGACGCGATACCTGCTTGCAGGATGAGCAAGGACTAAATGTGTTACGAATCAAATGCGGTGATCTGTTTAATGTTGGTGCCATCAGGAAGGGGCTTTCGACTATCAGGTTGCCGGGAATTTTTAAGCAAGCGATTAACACCTATTTCAAAGGCGTCAAATTTGATTTAGTTATCTACCCTACGCCGCCGATCACGTTTGCTTCCGTAGCGAATTATATTAAGAGGAGAGATCGCTGTAAATCCTACCTTATACTTCGCGATATTTTTCCGCAAAACGCACGGGATTTGGGCATGATTTCGGGAGGCCCGGTGTTTGCTTATTTTCGAATGCTGGAAAAAAAGCTATACACGATTTCCGACCATATCGGCTGCATGTCGAAGGGAAACGTAGAGTATGTAATGACGCATAACCAGCAAGTAAAAAGAGAAAAGTTGGAATTATTGCCCAACTGGAAAAAAGTTAATCGGGAAAGCAACAAACCTAATATAGCCATTAAAAAGAAGTATGGGCTTGAAAATAAATTTGTAGCTATATTCGGGGGCAACCTAGGGAAGCCTCAGGAACTAGATTTTTTACTAGAATTAGCGGCGTTATATCGAGAGCGGGATGAAATAGCATTTCTTATTATCGGGGACGGTACTGAACGACAAAGGTTGCAAGCTAAAATTCATAAAATGGCTTTGAATAATGTGTTGTTGAAGGAGAGGGTGCCCACATCGGACTACGATGCACTAGTAGGAGTATGTGACATCGGACTGATAAATTTGAACAGGCACTTCACGATACCGAACATTCCTTCTAAAACGTTATCCTATTTCGAAGCGGGAATTCCGATATTAGCGGCGGTGGACCGCAGCACGGATTTCGGGGGGATTTTGGAGGAAGCACAAGCTGGTCTTTGTTCTGTGACTGGCGAATTGGAAGAGTACAGAGAAAATTTCGAAAAGTTGTATCGAGACGAATCATTGAGAAAGCGTCTCGGGAGAAACGGAAGGAACTATTTGGATAAAAACTTAACAGTAGAACAAGCTTACACGAATATTAAAAGGCATCTATCTAATGGATAACTCGGTTTTTTATATTATTTTTGATACAATTTGTATCTAGAGAGGAAGAAAATCAATGATCGCTAAAGTGTGTGTAATTGGTTTGGGGTACATTGGTCTACCAACTTCGCTCGTATTTGCAAAGGCCGGATTCGATGTCACCGGAGTCGATGTTAGTGAACATGTTATCAAGTCCTTAAATAATGGAATTATTCATATTGAAGAGCCGGGGATTGAGGAGGTTTACGAGGAGGTACGTAGCAAGTTTGCCTTCCGAGCGCAAAACGTACCAGAGATGGCCGATGCTTACATCATAGCTGTACCGACACCCGTTAATGGAGATCATACGGCCAACTTGGATTATGTAGAATCGGCCACCCGATCTATTGTACCGTATTTGCGGTCTGGGAATGTCGTTATTATCGAATCGACAATTCCCCCCAGAACTACGAATGACGTTGTCGCTCCTATTCTTGAAGATGCGGGTTGGCGGGTTGGAGAAGAGATTTATTTGGCGCATTGCCCCGAACGAGTACTTCCAGGCAGCATTTTTAGAGAACTGGTAGAAAACAATAGAATTATCGGAGGATATAACCGAACTTCGGCGGAAAGAGCCGCTTCATTCTATCGGACTTTCGTCCGGGGCGAGATCGTATTGACTACATCCACCTCTGCAGAAATGGCGAAATTGATGGAAAATACGTACCGAGATGTAAACATTGCTCTGGCAAATGAGTTGACTAAGGCTTCTTCCCTGCTTGGCGTCGATGCGTTGGAGGTCATAGAGCTTGCCAATAAACATCCGCGTGTAAATCTTCATTCACCAGGGCCTGGAGTTGGTGGGCACTGCATAGCCGTCGATCCTTACTTCATAATCGAAAAAGCTCCATCCGCCACTCCTCTTATGAGCGTATCACGTCAAATTAACAATTCGATGCCTGAATTTGTAGTCGAACAAGTGGAGAAGCTCGTTCCGCCATTTCAAGGTCACTCGGTTGCCGTTTTCGGCTTGACTTATAAAGGTAATGTTGACGACATCCGGGAAAGCCCAGCGGTCCAAGTTGTTAACCTGTTGAGGAAAAGAGGATTCCAGGTAAAGGTTCATGACCCTCACGTACAGCCCGATCATTGCCCGTTTCGGCTTCATTCGGCAGAGGATGCTTTAAATGAGGCGAAGTGTCTTATTGTTCTAGCGGATCATAATGAGTTTCGCTATATTAACCTTGATTGGTTGAAAGGTATGCAAATGCCAGTCGTATTTGATACGAAAAATTGCGTTAAATTTGCCGCAGATTCTAATGTGGAGTTATACAACTTTGGCAATTTGCACTCGCTTAATAATAAGGAAACGGTGGCAATACGTTGACGTATGTCAATGATAATTGGAGTGATGGGCATTATGAGAATAAAGCGTTTTTTAGATTTCACCATAGCATTAATTGCGTTTCTAGTGTTGCTGCCTCTCATTGGTATCACAGCACTGCTGGTTCGAATAAAGTTGGGTTCACCGATTTTGTTTAAACAGCTTCGACCAGGATGGAGAATGCAGCCGTTTCAAATTTATAAGTTCCGTACGATGGCCGATTTATACGACGTGCATGGGGAGCTTCTTCCTGCTGAAAAACGTCTTACTCCATTCGGTTCATTTTTGAGACGGTATAGTCTCGACGAGCTGCCCCAACTGCTTAATGTGATCAAAGGCGAGCTAAGCTTGGTTGGTCCGAGACCCTTGTTGATGAAATATGTGAGTCTATACAGTCCTGAACAGGCTCGACGTCACGAAGTTCGTCCAGGAATTACGGGATGGGCTCAGGTTAATGGTAGAAATAGTTTATCCTGGGAACAAAAGTTTTCACTGGATGTTTGGTATGTGGATAACAGGACCCTCTGGTTGGACTTTCTCATTATATGGAGAACGGTTCTAAAATTAATTCGCCCGGAGGGGATCAACCATTCCGGCTCTGTAACGATGCCTGAATTTCAAGGAAACTCTCAAAAGCAGGCGGTCAAACAGTGAAGACAAAAACCAAAAATAAAATTGTTATTATTGGCGCAGGGGGATTGGGAAAAGGAATCGCCCAATTGATCAATGATTTGAACAAAGTTGAGGATGTTTGGGAACTGGTCGGCTTTCTGGATGACGACCCCAGCTTGCGAGGGAAAATGGTCAACAATTACCCTATCCTTGGAAAAATGGATCTTTTGGCCGATCGGTCGTTTCAGGATGTTTATGTCATGAGTGCGATTGGTGATTCTTCCGGACGTATTCAAGTTTTACGTAAGGCGTTGGAGATAAACCATAATTTGCGTTTTCCTAGTTTGATCCATCCTACAGCAATTGTTGGGGAAGAAACGGAGATCGGTGAAGGTACATCCGTTGGTGCCTATGCGATTGTCGAACCTAGTAATCGAATTGGTTCGCATGTATTGGTTCATTATGGGACAACGATTGGCCACGATTGCGTAATCGAAGATTTTGCAACCGTGCTACCCGGAACGAACGTCTCGGGTTTTGTAAAGCTTTGTTACGGAACGTATTTGGGGACGAACGTTTCCGTACTGCCCGGCGTGGAAGTAGGAACGGGTACGATTGTAGGTGCAGGAGCGACAGTCATCCATTCGCTTCCTGCCAACTGCACGGCAGTAGGTGTCCCCGCCAAACTGATTAAGTTTCACGATGAAGTGTTCTCGTAAGGGAGGATAAAGAGAAATGGCAGTGTCGGAAAGAAAGAAAATTTACTTATCATCTCCGCATCTGGGAGATGTGGAGATGAAATATGTTCAGGACGCCTTCGCGACGAATTGGATTGCTCCTCTCGGTCCGCATGTAGAAGGATTCGAACGGGAGGTTGAACGATATGTAGGAGCTCGAGCAGCTGTCGCATTAAGCTCTGGAACGGCTGCTCTGCACCTTGCGCTCCGTTACTTGAATGCAGGCCCTGGACATACTGTTTTTTGTTCCACGCTAACCTTCGTCGCCAGCGCCAATCCAATTCTCTATGTAGGAGCGAAGCCAGTATTTATCGATTCCGAGCCCGATACATGGAACATGTCCCCAACTGCTTTGGAACGGGCGCTACAGGAAGCGAAATCTCGAGGAAACCTGCCTAAAGCCGTTATTGTTGTTCACTTGTACGGTCAAAGTGCCGACATGGATCCAATCGTGGAATTATGTGAAACCTACGGCGTACCATTAATTGAGGATGCTGCAGAATCGATTGGTGCCACTTACAAGGGCCGGTCTAGCGGCACGTTTGGTCATTTCGGGCTGTTTTCATTTAATGGCAATAAAATCATCACTACGTCGGGCGGAGGGATGCTCGTTTCTGACAAGGTTGAAGCGATCGATAAAATTCGATATTGGGCCACTCAGGCAAGAGACCCCGCCAGGCATTATCAGCATAGCGAAATCGGCTATAATTATCGCCTCAGTAATATACTGGCAGCCATAGGAAGAGGGCAGTTAGTTGTGTTGAACGATCGAATAGAGGCAAGACGGAGTATATTTGACTCTTACCATCAAAGATTCGGAAAGGTTCCAGGAATAACGTTTATGCCAGAGCTTCCCGAAAGTCGTGGAAACCGTTGGTTAACGGCCTTCACGATAGATCCCGAGGTTGCCGGGGTAACTGCTTCTGATTTGATGGAGCGGCTTGAGCAGGACAATATAGAAGCTAGGCCGATATGGAAGCCCATGCATCTACAACCGCTTTTTCAAGGCTGCACATACTATCCGCACAATGAGGTAGAAAGCATATCGGATCGCCTGTTTGAGAGTGGTATATGTTTGCCGTCGGGTTCTAATATGACCGATGAGGACTTGGACAGGGTTGTTCACGTCATTGAGAAATGCTTAAAAAAGGTCACACTCATATGAATACAGTTGAATGTTCACCCGAGCTGAGGGGGTTGTCTCGTGATTTAACCTTCTTTATTGCCAGCACGTATAAAAGATGGGAGCATGATACATCTGTGCAATGTTATATCGAAGAACTGAAACATATCCTTTTAAGACATATTATCAACGACCAGGATCGGAATTTTCGCGAAGGGGAACCGTTAAATGAAAGTGAGAAAAGCAATCATACCGGCTGCGGGACTCGGAACGAGATTTCTCCCTGCTACGAAGGCACAGCCTAAAGAAATGTTGCCGATCGTGGATAAGCCTGCTATTCAATATATAGTTGAGGAAGCGATCGCGTCCGGAATTGAGGACATTATCATTATTAGTGGCCGTAACAAAAGGGCAATTGAAGACCACTTCGACATATCGTATGAATTAGAGGATGTACTGCGGACGAAGAAAAAATGGACTGACTTAAAGGATATACGAAACATTGCAGAAATGGCCAATATTCACTATATCCGTCAGAAGGAACCACTTGGTCTCGGACATGCAATCTGGTGCGCCAGAGCCTTTATCGGAAAAGAGCCTTTCGCGGTCCTGCTTGGGGACGATATCATTCAATCCGATACGCCTTGTCTCAAACAGTTGCTAGGTGTATACCATCGCTACGAGTCGTCAGTAGTTGGCGTTCAGAGTGTTTCAGAACAGGAGGTGTCCAAGTACGGGATAGTTGCTCCTTCTGCAGAGCACTTTGGCGACAATATCATAGGCGTTGAATCGTTTGTCGAAAAGCCTGCGGCTCAACAGGCCCCCTCCACTTTGGCGATCATGGGCAGGTATGTACTCAGACCAGAAGTATTTGATGTCTTGGAAACACAAGAGCCCGGAATGGGTGGTGAAATTCAATTAACGGATGCTCTTAAAGGATTGAACCGGGACCAGAAAGTACTTGCTTACCGGTTCGATGGAAAACGTTACGATGTTGGCGATAAGCTTGGTTTTATCAAGGCTACGATTGATTTCGCTTTACAGCGTAAAGAGCTTGTACGGGAGGTCCGACAATATTTGCACGAAGTACTAGATAAGGATATTTATGCTTTGAGAAATTAGAAACAAGTTCGGGCAGCTTACCATGGCGATGATAAAATCCATTAAAACTTTGGAGGGTACGTTTGTCGTGAAGAGATTATTTGACTTTACAGTATCCTTGCTTTTATTAATTGTTTTTTCTCCTCTCCTAGGAGTGATAGCCCTTTTTGTTCGTATGTATCTTGGTTCCCCAGTCTTGTTCAAACAATGCAGACCGGGGCTTCTGATGCGGCCATTTTATATTTGGAAATTCCGTACGATGACGGACAAACGGGATGAAAACGGCTGTCTTCTCAGCGATTCGGAGCGACTCACTTCATTCGGGGCGTTTCTTCGCAAAACAAGCCTCGATGAACTCCCCCAATTAATCAATGTGATTAAAGGGGAGATGAGTCTGGTCGGTCCAAGACCTCTGCTACTCAGATACTTGCCTTTTTTTACTGGAGTGGAAAAAAATCGTTTTCTCGTCAGACCGGGAATCACGGGTCTTGCCCAAATATCAGGGCGTAATCGGCTGACATGGGATGAGAGGCTGCATCTTGATGTTCAGTATGTCGAGCGACATTCTCTTCTGCTGGATTTGTCAATTATGTGGAAATCTATTACTCAAGTATTGAAACGCAACGGATTTGAGGAAGTGACAGAGAGGCAACTGCTGGATTTGGATGTCGAGAGAATGTCGATTCCGTCTTCGGCTGCTATATCGAGAGGAATGACCGTTAATGGAACAAGATAATATGAAGAAGTCTGTTATATTATTCGGTTCGATGGGGCCGGCAGTCAGCATTTTGGAATGGCTTTTGGAAAATCCGATTTTTGAAGTAAAGGGAGTCGTATGTAGTAAGGAAGCAATGTCGAAATGGCGAGAGAGCATCAATGACCGTGATATGCAGGAGATTGCTCCGACTCTGGGCGTTCCCATACTGAACTTAGAAGATGTCGTCCAGATGGAAGCGGATATTGGTTTGGCAATACGATTCCATTTGATATTGCGAAAACGTCACCTTAGTCGGTTCCGCCTTGGAGTCGTGAATTTGCATGGAGCTCCGCTGCCAGAACTTCGGGGAGTTATGGGAGATGCGATCGCTATCCTAGAGGGAAGGGCGGATTTCGGACCGACACTTCACTGGATGGATGAGGGTATCGACACAGGA
Source organism: Paenibacillus hodogayensis (assembly GCF_039536325.1). Lineage (NCBI taxonomy): Bacteria > Bacillati > Bacillota > Bacilli > Caryophanales > Paenibacillaceae > Paenibacillus > Paenibacillus hodogayensis. Next base: position 69,675 of record NZ_BAAAYO010000002.1, on the reverse strand, counting down.
GATATTTTGGCAGAGGATAAATTTCCTATTTCAGAAAATTATACTGTGTATGATTTGTTCCAAAAATGTAATGAGGCTGGGATTGAGCTCGTGAAATCTCGGTTTCAGGATATCGTGAATGGTAAGGTAGTAGGAGCTTCGCAAGAAAAGGTAGCTGCAGAGCGAAAAGTTGAAGCCAGGACGTTTACTCGAAAAAAAATGATGAGACGCAAACAAATTGACCTATCTTTAGGGCAGGAACAGTGGAGAAGAGTTGCTAAGGCTTTCCAATTTCCAGGACAAGAGCCTGCTTATATTGAAACGCCCGACGGTCGAATTTATTTAACCGTTGACGAACGATGGGGAAAACGATAATTCGAGGAGTATGAGAACAATGAGTTTCGAAATTCTAGCGATGGCAGATAAAGAGGCATGGGAACGATATATTCTTTTACTTCCGAACGCGGACGTTTACTTCACATGGGGGTATTGCAAAATATATGAAGATAATGGCGAAGGTTTGGCTCGAATGTTCGTATATTCAGATCAAGACGGAATCATCTGCTATCCATTTCTGCTCAGGAAAATCAATGATTTACCAATTATTAGGGGGATAGGGATTGAAGAAGACTGTTACGATATTTCCACGCCTTATGGGTACGGAGGGCCTCTTTCTAATGTCACCGATAGCACCGTTCGAAAGCGGTTGTTTGCTAGTTTTTCGGATGCATTTGGACAATATTGCAGGAGTAACAACATTGTTACCGAATTCGTAAGATTTCATCCGATAATAAAAAATTATCTTGACTATGAGGATGTAGGACCTGTTTTTCTACGGAATACGATTAGCATCGATCTTTTCGGTACAGATCAGGAAATTATGCAAAGGTTTAGTGGAGAGAACAGAAACCGTATTCGGAAAGCGAAGAAAGAAGGGCTTCAGTTTGTTTGTTCCGATGAGACAAATCTAGACCACTTTATAAGGCTTTACTATTCTACAATGGATAGAAATAACGCAAATTCGTACTATTACTTCAGCGATAATTTTTTCCTCAATACAGTTGAACTTTTGTCTGGACATGTCAAATTGTTCGAAGTGAGGCTTAATGATCAAGTCTTGGTTTCTTCTCTTTTCATGTACTATAACAAATACGCACACTATCATTTTATGGGAGCAAACAAGGAATATTTACGCTTAGCCCCGGTCAATTTGCTAATTAGTGAAGCAGCCATGTGGGCGAAGGAACAAGGTTGTCAATATTTGCATCTTGGAGGTGGATATATAGATAAAGATAGTTTGTATAGGTTTAAACGCACATTCAACGAAGAAACTGCACTCGATTATTATGTAGGCAAAAAAGTACATCGCGCGGACATATATAACGATATTTTGACGCGTTTATCCATCGATGCTAAGGCGGAATATTTTCCTGCATACCGGAATCCGTCGTTACAGCGCAGCCATCTTCTAAATACGACTACAGGAACTTAAGTAGTGCAGTTTTTAAATTTAATACGCTGTCAGCACTGTTCGACATTGTTTGACTAACAAGCTCATCCATGAGATAATCGATACATAATGTATCGGGAGATGGTTGTGATGAAGGAAGAAAAATCGAAAAGGATGAATCGAAGGAAAGCGTTGGTAACGTTAGGGGCAGCTGGTCTTGGTTTAATAGGGGCTTCATGGATAAAAAATCGTGAAATTCCGACTGCGGAAGCAGCAGAAAATATATCTGCAGCTACCCAAGCCGGTAATTCTGCGAACAGCGTGTACAACGTGAAGACATATGGAGCTTTTGGAGACGGCTTAAATAACGATGCGGCGGCAATAAATCAGGCAGTCCAAGCGGCCGTTGGGTCAGGCGGAGGAACTATTTACTTTCCGACTGGTACCTATCGTATTCGCTCGGGTTTGACATTCCCGGAAAGCGTTGATTTGGAGTTCGTTAACGGCGCAAGGTTGTTGGTTGATAGCGGCTTTAATTTATACGTTTATGGAGGTGTCAAGGCCGGCATATATCAAATTTTTGAAGGCGGAGGGCGAATTTTTGGGGAGTTTAATGTGCCCCAAGTATATCCTGAATGGTGGGGGGCGAAAGCCGGTAATAACGATTCGACAGCAATCAGTTCGGCACTAGAGGTTTTGGATCCTAAAGGTGGACGCATCGTATTCTCGAAAGGCACTTACCAAATAACCGGTACGGTTACGTTTCAGGGTAAAAACAATATTGTGTTAGAAGGTTTCGGATCGGTCTTGTCGTTCCAAAACGTATCGCTAGGCTTGGAAATCATCGGCTGTACGAATTTTAAAATGCAGGGAATGGAGCTAAATGGAAATTACAATTCCAACAATTTAGTCCGGTTTTCTGGATGCGATCAAGTCTTTATAGAGGATGTAAAGGTGAAAAATTGCCGAAGGGATGAGAATGTTGCAATCGTCCCACTGGTTTTTGTAGGAACAACTAATGTGCTCCTTGAAAAATGTCATGTTGAAAATATCGATTCGAAAGTTTCGAAAATTTCCAGAGGTGTCTATTTTAGTTCGGTGCTGGGTGGCAAAACGAGCCGTTACATTACGATCCGAAGATGCAAGTTTCAAAATATTACACCTATTGATGATGGTGACGCCATTCACTTTTTGCAGCAGGATAACGAAAATGGTGTAGTGGACGGTACAGTCGATGCTTTCATTCAAGATTGTCACTTTATCGATTGCGCAAAAAGAGGCGTAAAGGCACAGGCCAGCGGTGTAACGGTGCAGGATTGCAAATTTTATGATCTTAACTTTCAATATGAGCACTACACCGCGATAGCCCTACATTGTTCCAATAGTTCCGCTATAAGAAACACAGTTCGCTATAACACGTGCTTGATCGGTATTGGAGCAAATAATCATGAAAGTTTACCGCAAAAAAATATACAAATTGAAGAGAATATCATAGAAATCACTCGAACCGGGAATGTCAACCAGTATGGGATTTTGTTCGGAAGCGCATTATCCAGATGGCGCTGCGACAACGTTCGAATCAGAAACAACAAACTGCTTGGCGATAAACTGTTCTCTGCCATTCAATTCACTTATGGTAATGATGTTACGGTTGAAGGCAACGTTGCCCAGTCGATGGCGTGTGTAGTTGGCCAGCAGGACTCTAACTTTAAGGTTACTAATGCCAGCATTACCGGTAATCTTATGAAGAGTCTTCAGTTGGGTGTTCAACAGTCTATAGTAACGCAAAATGCGGTGAAAGGCGGTGGCAACGGCTTCGATCTATTGGCGGTTTGTACCAATTTAGAGCTGGCGAACAACTATATCGACACTTGCAAGGTAGGGGTAAACGTAAGAGCAGGAACGAATTCTGTACAAATAACTGCAAATCGTTTTGTCGGAAATCTTGAGTGGGATCTTCGGATTGATGGGGACAGTCATAAATTGCAAAGGAACGAAGGATTACAAAAGATATACTCTGTTTCTGGAAAACAGTATCAGTTTGATATTCGTTTGTCTGAAGGTGACACCGCACCAGTATCCGGTTTTTGGAGCACTGGGGATATATTCAACAATACAGCTCCAACCAGGTTGAGAAACATCGGATTCTGGAAGTGCGTTTCCGGTGGTTCGGGGGGGGTATGGATGGCTTTCGGCTGTGGGTACGGTACCAAGAACGAAAGAGATTCCATCAAATTAACCCGAAACGATGCGGGATATCAGTTCAAGTTGAATGACGGATCTGGTTCATTATTTATTTGGGATGGAACAAAATGGGTTTAATATTGATAAGGAAGATGCCGTATTCCAGCATCTTCCTCCCATAGATTACTGCGATATTGGACCGAATGGCTTCCAAACACCGGGTTCTCCTGCTGTCGTACATATCCAACCAACATACCCGCCAGGTTTGGGGAGGGTGTTGTAGGTTAGATCCCCGACAGACCAGGAGCCAGTTGTTGGAGGTGAGGCGCTTTCAGTGGTTTTATGGTTTCTGATAGCTATTTGACCGTTCTGTGGCGTAGTCAGTTTGGACAATCCAACATTTGAGAAGATCTGATGTCCCCATCCGCTAATCTGTGCATCCAAATTTATATTTTGATTAAACGTATTTTCGGAGATCTGGATATTGACTGTTTTATCTCTGACCATTAATCCAACGGTTTGATTGGTAATCAGGTTATTATTTACTTTCACATTATTGCATGGAGCGAGCATATCAAGACCGTAGGTATCCCCTCTCATCGTATTGAACGAAACATGGGAATCCCTTGCGGCGAGTGTGATTGTAGAGAACGTGTTATTTGATATTTTGGCGTTGATGACAGGATATATCGTATTTGTTTGACCGATCGTAATTCCTTTCTGCTCCGAAATGTTACCGTTTACTTGAAGATTGTTTCCATAAGTGTACTGTATAACTGTGTAATACTTATCGCCTATAAAGACATTATCCTTGATAATCACGTTATCACATCGCCATGTCGAGTTAGCGTATCCGAACAAGATACCGTACTGATTCTGCGAATCTACCGCAGAAATTTCAATAATATTTCCTTCTACAATAAAATTACTTTGAGGTTTGTCGTTGGAGTTGTTTACGGCAATGACGGATGTGCAGTAATTATATTTAATTCTATTTCCAATTGCGGAGCTGTTTGAGCAAAATAATGCAATTGCAGATAGGTGTTTGTATTTATAATTTTGATCGAAAAATTGGCAATTAATTACCTTGACACCCTTTGCTTGTGACTTGACTCCACGTTTAGCGCAATCTATAAATGTGCAATCGAAAATCAATGCGTCTGCTGTCCCATCAGTTACTCCGGCTAGGCCATCTTCCTGTAATAGTTGGATACCATCTGCATCGTCCACAGGGGTAATGTTCTGAATAATGCATTTGTGGACTTCTATATAACGGCATACTTTCCCAGTATCGTCATATGCAAAATAAATTCCTCGAGCCACTTTTGAAACTGGCGAATCGATATTGTAAATATGGCAAAATTCCACTGTAATAAAAGTCGTTCCGACAAATCTTAATCCAATAACAGGGTCTGAGCTACTTTTTCTACAATCACGAATAATCAAGTTAAGGACGTGGATATTGGAGCAAGTGTTAAATCGCACTAGATAGTTCGAACTGTAGTTTCCGTTGAATTCTAAATCACGAACTTCGATATGTGAACATTTATTAAACTCAAGTCCGGTCTCTACGTTTGAAAAACTGAGCATGGAATTTGCACCATAAATTGTCATACCGTTGCGATTGTTGACCCTCAGTGTTTGTGTAATTTTATAAATACCTTTTGGGATGTATATTTCAGAATAACCGCTGTTCAGTGCAGCTTGAATCGCGTTCGTGTCATCAGCCTTTCCATCGCCCTTGGCGCCGAAATCCAATACATTCCCAGCCCCGTTAGCCATAGATTTGACCTCCTTGTCTTTGATTAAACATACTGTGGTTGTACATTCCTAGCATATGCAATCAGTTTATGAGATGTGAATAATTAGACAGAGCAGGAGATGTAGAGATATGAGACGCTTTTTTTATGTTTTTGGATTAGTAATGCTTTTACATATCTTCATAAGTCAGTCTCTCATGGCTAGTGAAGGGACAAAGCAGAACACAGCTCCAAATCACAATGTGCCCTCCAATGCGTTTCAAGAAATGAAGGAGTCTGTCATAGGGTCTGTCTATGTAAATCAGTATGTAACTGGAGGCCCAAAGTGGTTTGTCAAAAATGTACAGGTTTATGAGGGTGCGAAATCCGCTAAATTAACACTCTTGCGGATGGATGCCAGCGTCATGCAAGCGGTATATTACACAACGGTTGATGACACTGCAATCGCTCCATTGGACTATGTTTCAAACACCGGCCAAGTCCTTTTTAATCCAGGAGAATGGGAAAAAATGATCGAAATTGCGATTGTTAACGATGCGGTGCTGGGAATGGAAAAGCAGTTTTGGGTTGTGCTATCCGACACTTCAGGTGATTTTTCTAGTATCACGGTGCGTGCATCGGTAGTAATCATGGACAACTCTCCGAGCAAAATACGACTTTTTCTACTAAAAGTCGATGACGAAAATTATGATGTATACGTAAACGTAAGGAATAGTAAAGGTATGCCACTTGTGAACCAAACGGTAATATTCAACACCACGATTGGAACTTTAGTATCCAGCGCGGTAACGGATGAATATGGAGAAGCCAACGTCCGATTGAACAGCAAAACGTCCGGCTCAGGAATCCTATCGGCAAGTCTATCTTCAGGGGTTACTGTTAAGTCAAACATATACTTTGATATAACCCCATTGAGTATTAACACTGGATCAACAGATTCAGAAGTGAAGTTAACAGATATACGTTAGGGTAATTATCACTAATATAGTCCCCGTCATTATTTACGTTCGTGTAATTACTTTTTTTTTTATGACTTATTGAGTTAAATAGTGGGGGCGTGATGCATGGAAAAGAAACTTATACCGGAGATGTTTGTACTCAGAAGCATCGCATGTCTGTGTCTAGTTTTCCGCAATAGTTTAAACCGCACCTTTCCGGAATCGAGTTTGCTCGGCAATTTTTTTGAGCTCTTGCTAACGTTCGGCACACCTGCGTTTATTTTTATATCCGAAATGATATTGGCTCATTCTTCACGGAACTCCGTGGACAAACAGTTCTGGTCCAAAAGAATTCAATTTATACTAGCTCCTTACTTCGTGTTCGGAGCTTTTTATGCATGCATGAAATCGGTCCAAGTATGGGCCGAGAGCCGGGAAGTAGAGGTTGGGACGTTATTTACGTTTTTGTGGAGGCATTGGCTGCTCGGAGATTATCACGGTTATTTTATACTGATTGTGTTTCAGTTCTACGCTCTGCACAAATATATGAAAAGTTTGGACAACAGGTATTCTCCTCAAGTGCTTTTGGGGGCTTCGCTTGTTATCAATGTCGCGTATTTGGCCATCTTCAATTTGGTTCCGTCCCCGGGCTCTGCCGTTCTGCACTATGTGTGGAGCAAAGCATACTGGATTCCTTTCCCGGGCTGGGCCTTTTATTTTGTTGTGGCCTACTATTGCGGCAGCCGCTATGAACTGTTTAAAAAGCTGCTGCTCAAATATGGCGGATGGACTTGGGCGGCCGTAAGCGTGACAGCGGTGGTATGCTGGATTGTCCTGCAGCAGGGATGGATCACAAGCGTGTCCTCTAAACGGATCGATATGATCTTCTTTGCATTGAGCGCTATGTTTTTCATTAGTTATTTGGTAATGCGGATCGGGAAAGTTTCTCTCGTATTTATGCATATCAGTCGTTATTCGTTCGGGATTTATTTGCTCCATCCTATGTTTCTGGCTTTCATGTTTGTTCCTTTGCAAATGTTTCCCTCGTTACGCAACAATTGGCTGACGGTAGTTGTTCTGTTTTTGGGAAGCATAGGTTGCTCGGTTTTGATGTCACTCATATTGAATAAAACCAAATGGGGCCCCTATATGATAGGGAAAGTAGGAGCTAGTGAGAAAGGTCGGGCCCAGTACGAGAAAATTCCGAATACCAAGAAAGTTGGCATAGGGTAAGAGAGTCGGAAAATCTATCACCGAAATGATACAAAATGGAACTTGATAGAAAATTTTTCTTGAAAAGATCCAAAATGTATCATATTATAAATATATACGTAGTGTATCATTGTTTTGGACAGTGTGATTCCTATACGGACAAGATGGAGTGAGTTTCAATGGCAGGCTTGCAAGTCCAATTAGACATTGCAGAAATTTTACACCAACTTGCTGTAGACTCCTGCAAAAAGTCTAGCATTATCACATCCGTCACATTACAAGAAAACAGGGACAAGCTTCTTGATCCGCCAAGCAAGACAGATTCATAGTTTTATGCAGTATATCCCAAGTGATGGAACATGGCTTGGGTTTAATTTTTTTTTTTTGGAGGTATCCTTATGCATCGCAAATTGTTCACCTGTCTAATGAGCTTCTTCTTTATAACGTTTCTGTTCAGCAATACTCTGTTTGCTCAATACCCGCCTGACACGACATTGAGTAAAATTGCCGTGCCTTCTGTTTCGATGCCTTCCTATCTTGGCTCCATAACGGACCCGACGTTCGGCACTACAATTACACGAATAGCCGATCAAACGGCATTCAGTACGGTAATGGGAGCAACCTATCAGTACAACCGGCATGGGTACGCCAAGGAACAGCCTTGGAATGCAGACGGATCTCTCATGTTTCTGAAGTATCCGCGATCGGGATCGCCGGGTATCATTGTGGATGGCAGCACGTATGAGATCAAGAAAACAATAAATTTGCCGTCAGGGGCCAAATGGTCGCACAGCGATCCCAACAAAATTTATGGGACTAGCGGCAAGTATTTTGTAAGCTCCGATACGGACGGGAATCGGGTATGGATTCGTAATTTCTCTGAATACGACTCTATTGATATCGGGTATGGAGAAGGGAACTTGTCAGACGACGATCGTTATGTCGTTTTTATTGCCCCCAAAACCGTAAGCGGTATTACGAACTACTTCTTGATTGTGTACGATGTGACGAACAATCTCATCGTATCGACGGCTAATATCGGCCTGATCGCACCGGATGCGGCAACCATTTCTCCCTCGGGCAATTATGTTTGTATTATTTGGGACGAGGACGATGGCGGCAGAAACACGGGCGTGGAAGTGTTCGATCGCAATCTCAATTTTCTGCGGCAGGTCGAAACAAGGTCGGAGCATGGCGACTTCGGCTATGATACAGCCGGTAATGAGGTATTTGTCATGTTAAGCACTAAACCAGGCGAGAGCGTTATTTCTTCTCGTCTCGACGGCGGCGGTAGAATGGAAATGTTGTCAGGAAAGGATGTTAACGGCGGACATCTTTCCATGCAGAATCATCTTCGTCCCGGATGGGCCTACATTAGCGATTACGAATCCGAATCCCCGACTTATTGGGGTCATGATGAAGTATTAGCAGTCAAGTTGGATGGAAGCGGAACTGTAGAGCGTTTTGCCCACCAGCATCATCAGGCTTCGAAAAGCATATACGCGGCACAACCACAGGCCGTGCCTAATCGCGACGGAACCAAGGTCGTGTTTGCCAGCGATTGGGATGGAGGCAACTCGGCTCCGGTATACAGCTATGTAGCGGAGAAGAAGACGGGAAACCAGGTCATGGTCATTACCTCGGAAGGGACCTCCGGCAGTTATGGAGGCAAGCAAGAAATTGTACTGAATAGGGCGGTAAACAGTTTAACGGTTTCCGGAAGAAGCAAAGCAAGCAGTGTAAGCGGGACGAAAGGATCTACGTACAGTATAAATGTGGATATTCAATATTCGGACGGCTCCACTCTTAATCAAACCGCAAACTTCAATACGGGAACTCATGGCTGGGAAACGACTCATGCCACGATATACCCGACGAAATCGATCTATAAAGTAACGGTATACGCTTATTTTAAAAACAAATCGGGAACGGTTTGGTTTGATGATCTGAGAGTCTCGGAGGATCATAAAGAGGCGAACTTGCTAGTAAACCCGGGCTTTGATTCCGGAACGTATCCGTTGGCCGACTGGGTGCCGTACGGGTCGGGATATGGTCTTGCGTTGGAATGAGCGACCCTTTCTGTTTGTTAAGAAACCCGCGTTTCTTGTGGAAACGTCGGGTTTCTTTTTTTGTTTCCAGTGTCTTCAATCTCAATCGTTCACCCGAACAGCTTCCGCAAATTTTCCTCATAGGGCGCCGTCACGACGCCTTTCTCCGTAATAATGGCCGTTACATATTCGTGAGGCGTGACGTCAAAAGCGGGGTTGAACACTTTGACTCCGACAGGTGCGGTCCGCTTGCCGAACCCTTCGGTAATTTCCTGCTCGTTCCGTTCTTCGATTGGAATTTCCGCGCCGGTTGGCGTCCCCAGGTCGATGGTGGACAGCGGACACGCTACGTAGAACGGGATGCCGTGGGCTTTGGCCAGCACGGCGACGCTGTAAGTGCCGATTTTGTTGGCGACGTCGCCATTGGCCGCAACCCGGTCGGTGCCGACGATTACCGCCTGCACCCATCCTTTGGCCATCACCATTCCCGCCATATTGTCGCAGATCAAGGTCACGTCGATCCCCGCCTGTTGCAGCTCGAAGGCGGTCAGCCGCGAGCCTTGCAGCACCGGACGCGTTTCGTCGGCGAATACTTTGACGTTCCAGCCCCGCTCCTTGGCCAAATACAGCGGCGCCAGCGCCGTCCCGTACTTGGCCGTGGCGAGCCCGCCCGCGTTGCAGTGCGTCAGGACGCCCATTTCGTCGGCCAATAAGCCGAGCGCATGCTCGCCGATCAGCCGGCACGTTTCTTCATCCTCCGCGCGAATGAGCATCGCCTCCTGCAGCATCGCCGCCTTCAGCTCCTCCGCCGTAACTCCGCTCCGGACCGCGACCGCTTCCGCACGTGCTTTCATCCGGTCGAGCGCCCAGAACAGATTAACGGCCGTCGGGCGCGATGTGGCCAAGTAGTCGGCTTTGCGGACGATCTCGTCCAATACGTGCCGGACGTCGCCCTCCGCGCCGCTCACGCCCAAGTAGACGCCGAAGGCGGCCGCTATACCGATCGCGGGGGCGCCGCGCACCTTCAGGTGCCGAATGGCCTCCCACACGTCCTCGGCCGTCGTAAGCGGCAAATACACGATCTGCTCCGGAAGCAGCCGCTGGTCGAGCAGGCTGAGATGGTCGCCGGCCCATTGAACCGATTGCAGCGGCTCCTTGGCCGCGCCTTCCGACTGCGGGGCAGCCGGATTGGTGGAGTTGTTCATACGATTAGATATTCCTTTCTATAGGAAAATGGCCGATCTTGCATGTCAGATAACCGATTTCTCCGCAAGCTCGATCAGTTCGTCGATGGAAGCCGCCTGCCGATGCGACTTGATCAAGGATTTGCCGATAGTCAGAGCAAGCCGTTGGGCACGTTCCTTCGCCGCTGCGTCGGGGATCGTATCGATGTCGGCGACGTGGGCCAGTCCGACGATGCGGCGCACCATTTTGCAGCCGGCGTAGCCGAACGTATCTCGCAGCAGCTGTTCGACGTAAATATCCTGGAACGCCTTTGTGCCGGAAATGCGGTCGACGTTCGCTTCGTCCCACAGCTCGCGGAACTGCCGCTCGAAGGTCGTCCAGACGTCCTTGATCGTCTGCAGCAAATAGGCGCGGTATTCGTTCCGGCTCTCGCCCTCTTCGTTCCAGCCTTCCTGACCGGCGTAGTTAAGCAGCAGATTGGCCAGTACGGCGCCGATATCGAAGCCCATCGGACCGTAATAGGCGAACTCGGGATCGATGACCTTCGTCGACTGCTCGGTAACGAAGATGCTGCCCGTATGCAAGTCGCCGTGCAGCAAAGCCTGACCGTTCGTCAGAAAACCGTGGCGCAAGCGGGCTACCTCGAGATGAAGCTCCTTATCGTTCCACAATTGCTCGGCTTCGTCGCGGATCGCCGCGTCGAAGCTGTTGGTGTCGGCGTCCGTGTACGGGTGATCGAAGATGAGATCCTCGGTTATTTTGCACAGATCGGGGTTGATGAACCGCTTCTGCCGCTCCTTCTTGTCCTGCTGGTTCATGCCGAGATCCGACGTGAAGAACAGCGTGCGGGCCAAGAAACGTCCGATGTGGCCGGCAAACAGCGGATACGTGCGGCGCTCGATCAAGCCCTTGCGCATAATGATATGGTCGCTCAAGTCCTCCATGACCGTCAAAGCGAGCTCGGGCTCGTAACGGTACACCTGAGGGACGAGGTCCGGGCACAGCTCTCCCTCGATGCGCAGCGCTTCGCTTTCGATTCTCGCCCGGTCCAGCGACAGCGGCCACGATTCGCCCACCACTTTGGCGTAAGGAAGCGCCTGCTTCAGAATAATGCTCGCTCCCGAAGAAGGATCGGAGATATGGAACACCAGGTTCAGGTTGCCGTCCCCGATCTCGCGGGACGTTAAGACTGCGTCGGGCCGGAACAAGCCCGGGATCGTTTTGGCGAATTCGATCGCTTCCGGTTCCGTAAGCGGGTGGTACTGCTGCGTCATAAAGCACCTCCGTTATTTGCTACAACTTATTCTCTTAGTATAAGGCAAAACGATGCCCGGCGAAATACCTAGTTGACCAACCTGAAAAGTGTATATTTATTTTTACTTCATCTTAATATGTATTCCTGCACATAACGCAACCGGCGAACAGCCACAATAAACGGGCGAACGTTTCAAAGAAGTCCCAGGCGTTTAAGTAGAAACCATAGCGCACATGAATTCCAAGGAGGAATGGACCGATGGCAGCCGCAACCGATACGAAAACTGTAGTGGAAACGCTCAACAGGCAAATTGCCAACTGGGGCGTGCTGTACGTAAAAATTCACAACTACCACTGGTTCGTGAAAGGCAGCAATTTCTTTACGCTGCACGAGAAATTCGAAGAGCTGTATAACGAGGCGGACAAATGGTTCGACGAGCTGGCCGAGCGCGTGCTGGCGATCAAAGGCAAGCCCGTCGCCACGATGAAGGATATGCTGGCCCAAGCATCCGTGAAGGAAGCGAGCGGCAACGAGAGCGCCGACCAGATGGTAAAGGGAATCGTGAACGATTTCCGGATGATGATCGGCGAAATCGCCAGCGCCATCGAGAATGCCGAGAAGTCCGGGGACCATACGTCGGCGGATATGCTGACCGGGGTGCAGCAATCGCTGGAAAAGCACGTCTGGATGCTCGATGCGCTGCTGGGCTAAAGAACCGGGCTTCGTTTAGCGAAGGGAAAATGTGGACAAAAAAGGAAGAGAGGCTTCGAGCCCTCTTCCTTTTTGCTGATGCGGCTTACCTGCGGTGTTCGATTAAATCGATGGCACCCAAAACGATATGGGCGAGTCCGAAGCCGACAATGCCGATTCCCACTGCCGGGTATTTCCGGCCGAGGGCCACGCCGGAGGCTGTAACCGCCGTCCCGAGTACGGTCGGCACCAATCCTTCTCTCATGCGGTTCACCTTCTTTCGCGACAGAGTGCTTGCCTAAGCGAACAACCTTTATTAGATTCGACGGTTTACGGGGAATTATGCGCCCTCCGGTTTGCTTTGTTTTCCCTTTCAATCGTATAATGAAGGGTGATGGAGGTGCTTCGTGTACATGAGCATAGAACCAATCGCGCTTAAGGAATGGGCCGCTGCTATCCGCGCCTTGTCGGAGGGACGGCAAACCGTGCTGCTGCGCAAAGGGGGCATTGTCGAGGAGACGAGGGAATTCCGGCTGGAAAGCCCATCGTTCTGGCTGTATCCAACCTACGAGCATCAGAAGCGGGAGTTGTTCAAGGAAGAGGAGAAGTTTCTTCTGGACGAGTCCCTGTTAGGGTGGAGCCCGGAGATGACGCATGCGGGCATTACGTGCTACGCCGAAGTGGCCGCGGATATCGAGGTGACCAGCCAGGAGCAGCTCGATCGCATTCGCGATTTCCACGTATGGACCGACGAATTTGCCGAGGAACGGCTTAGGTGGAAGCGTCAGAAGCCGCTTCATGTGCTGATTCTGAGGGTGTACAAGCTGGACGATCCGGCGAGCGTGCGGATACTCGACGCCTATTCGGGCTGCAAATCGTGGATTCGCATCGAGGACGAGCTTCCGGACGGAGCCAGGACGCCGGTTTTGGACGACGAGGAGTTCGAACGGATCAGCGGAAATATTCGGCATTTACTTACTTTTTAAACAAAAATGTTGGGAAAATTCCGGATTGCCCTTTATTGATTTACCCGCAACGTTTATAATAAGATTAATTGTTGAGAATCAATGAGAATCATGTTATACGAATTTCAACTTCGTATTGACCATTAGGTTATAATGATTCCAATATAGTTATCACTCATTGCCGCGATTTTTTGCAGCTGGGAAACGAATATGTCGGAGGGAAGCATACATGTCAAACGTACCTAAGTTTACTATTGACGGTCTGAGAGCGTCGATCGAGGACAAAGAAATTTTGAAGGGCATCCAGCTTGAAATGAACGGCGGGGAAGTTCACGCGATTATGGGTCCGAACGGAACCGGTAAAAGCACGCTCGCATCCGCATTAATGGGCCATCCGAAGTACGAAGTCACCGACGGCTCGGTCACGATCGACGGCGAAGACGTGCTGGAGATGGGCGTCGACGAGCGCGCACGCGCCGGGCTGTTTCTGGCCATGCAATATCCGAGCGAAATTCCCGGCGTCACGAACGCCGACTTCCTGCGCAGCGCGATTAACGCAAGACGCGAGGAAGGCAACGAAATTTCGCTGATCAAGTTTATCCGTCAAATGGAAAAGAAAATGAAAGAACTTGATATGAATCCGGAGTTTGCGCACCGGTATTTGAACGAAGGCTTCTCCGGCGGCGAGAAGAAGCGGAACGAAATTTTGCAAATGATGCTGCTCGAGCCGAAATTCGTTATCCTGGACGAAATCGACTCCGGTCTCGACATCGATGCGCTGAAGATCGTGGCTGCGGGCGTCAACGCTATGCGCAGCGAGGAAAGAGGCTTCCTGATCATTACCCACTACCAGCGTTTGCTGAACTACGTCAAGCCGGATTTCGTGCACGTCATGATGCAAGGCCGCATCGTCAAATCGGGCGGTCCGGAGCTGGCTGAGAAGCTGGAAGCGGAAGGCTACGACTGGATCAAGGAAGAGCTTGGCATCGTGGACGAGACGGTCGGACAAAACTAATACGCTTGGAGGAATATGAATGAGCTCGCAAACCTTTCTTCCAATCGACCGCAATTCCGTAGCTGAGTTGTCCAAAAGCCGGAACGAGCCTTCCTGGTTGACCGATCTCCGCTTGCAAGCTTTGGAATTGGCAGGATCGTTGGAACTGCCCAAATTGGAAAAGACGAGAATCGACCGTTGGAACCTCGACGGATACGGAACCTATAAAGCGCCGGTCGCGCTGGAAAGCCTGGATCAGCTGCCCGAGGCGGCCCGGACCTTGCTTGGCGAAACGACCGACAATCTGATCGTGCACCGCAACTCCGGGGTGGTATGGTCCCACCTGTCGGAGGAGCTGGCGAAGCAGGGCGTCATCTTCATGGATCTGGAGACGGCGGCGCGGGAGCATTCCGAGCTGGTGCAAAGCTATCTGATGACGGCCGTCAAGCCGGACGAACATCGTCTTGCCGCGCTTCATGCGGCTTTGTGGAACGGTGGCGTATTCCTGTACGTGCCGAAGGACGTTCAAGTCGAGCTGCCGCTGCAGGCGATCTTCTTCTCCGACGACGGAGAGGCGACGTTCGCTCCGCACGTGCTCATCGTAGCCGAATCGAACAGCTCGGTCGTCTATGTCGACAACTATTTGTCGGAGGACGGACGGGAGCTTCTGCATAACGGCATCGTGGAAGTAATCGCCAAGCCGGGCTCGCGCGTCCAGTTCGCAACGGTGCAAAATCTCGGCAAAGGCTCGACCGCCTTCACGTACCGCCGCGCAATCATCGACAACGACGCCCGCATAGAATGGATCGTAGGGGAACTGAACAGCGGCAATGCGGTAGCCGATACCGATTCCGTATTGAAGGGCAACGGGTCCAGCTCCGACGCCAAGATCATTTCCGTCGGCACGCACGACCAGAAGCTGAACCTGACGACCCGCGCGACTCACTTCGGCCGGAACACGCCGAGCGATATGATTACGCGCGCCGTCATGAAGGACGAAGCGACGGCGATCATCAACGGAATTACGAAGATCGAGAAGCGGGCGACCGGAGCCAACGGCCAGCAAACCGAACGGGTGCTGATGCTCAGCCCGAAAGCTCGCGGCGACGCCAACCCGATCCTGCTGATCGACGAGGACGACGTTAAGGCCGGCCATGCCGCCAGCGTAGGCCAGGTCAATCCCGAGCATATGCATTATTTGATGTCGCGCGGCATTACCCGGGACGAAGCCCACAAGCTGGTCGTTTACGGCTTCCTCGCCCCGGTTATCAATGAAATTCCGTTGGAAAACGTTCAGAAGCAGCTTCAGTCGCTCGTCGAAAGGAAACTCGTATAATGAGCAGCCTAGGAGCCGACATTCGCGAACAGTTTCCGATTCTTCATCAGGAAGTAAACGGTCACCCGCTCGTCTATCTGGATAGCGGCGCGAGCTCCCAGAAGCCGATTGCGGTCATCGAAGCGATTAAATATTATTACGAGCACGACCATGCCAATGTGCACCGGGGCGTGCATACGCTCGGCTCCCGCGCCACCGACGCCTACGAGGAGGCACGCGACAAGGTCGCCGCCTTCCTGAACGCGAAGCGCCGCGAGGAGATCGTCTTTACCCGGGGCACGACGACGGCCATCAACTTGGTGGCTTCGAGCTACGCCCGTTCCGTGTGCGGTGAAGGCGACGAAATCGTCCTTACCCCGATGGAGCATCACAGCAATCTCATTCCGTGGCAGCAAGTCGCCAAAGCGACGGGCGCCACGCTGAAATATATACCGCTGCAGCAGGACGGCACGATCTCGCTGTCCGATGTGGAGGCTACGGTTACCGACCGGACCAAGATCGTTGCCATGACGTACGTATCCAACGTGCTCGGCGTCACGAATCCGATCCGCGAAGTCGCCGCAATCGCCCATCGGCACGGGGCCCGGATGGTTGTAGACGGAGCGCAAAGCACCCCCCACCTGAAAGTGGATGTGCAAGAGCTGGATTGCGATTTCTATGCCTTCTCCGGTCACAAGATGTGTGGTCCGACCGGAATCGGCGCGCTTTACGGCAAGATGGAGCTACTGGAGAAGATGGAGCCGATCGAGTTTGGCGGCGAGATGATCGACCGTGTCGATTTGTTCGAGTCCACCTTCAAGGACCCGCCCGAACGGTTCGAGGGCGGTACGCCGATCATCGCCGGAGCGGTGGGGCTCGGCGCGGCGATCGATTTCCTGAACGGCATAGGAATGGACCGCATCCGCGCTCATGACGCTCATCTGACCCAGCTCGCTTACGAGCAGCTTTCCGAGATCGAAGGGCTCACGATTTACGGGCCGCGCGACCGGACCGGACTTGTCACCTTCAATATGAAGGACATTCACGCCCACGACGTAGCTACCGTTATCGACCAGGAGGGCATCGCCATCCGGGCAGGCCATCATTGCTGCCAGCCGCTGATGAAGTGGCTGAACGTGAACGCGACCGCCCGCGCCAGCTTCTACTTGTACAACACCGAGGACGACGTGGCAAAGCTAGTAACGGCGCTGCGCAATACGGAACGTTTCTTCAACAGCATCGGGTAATGTGCCGACCTACACTGGCACGATTCTCATCAAACAAGGAGGGACACGACAATGGCCAAGCAAATGCCGGAAATGGAAGATTACAAATATGGCTTTCGCGACGAGCATCAGAACATATTCCGTTCGGAAAAAGGACTCACGAAGGAAATCGTCACCGAAATTTCCACGATGAAAAACGAGCCTCAATGGATGCTTGACTTCCGTCTGAAATCGCTCGACCAATTTAATAAAATGGCGCTCCCGCGTTGGGGCGGCGATCTGGACGATCTGGATTTCAACGATATTACGTACTACGTAAAGCCTTCAGAGAAGCAAGGAAAGACCTGGGAGGAAGTACCGCAGGAAATCAAGAATACGTTCGACAAGCTGGGGATTCCGGAAGCGGAGCAAAAGTTTTTGGCCGGCGTATCGGCTCAATACGAATCCGAGGTCGTTTACCACAGCATGCAGGAAGATCTGGAGAAGCAAGGCGTCATCTTCACCGACACGGACACGGCGCTGCGCGAGCATCCGGAAATTTTCCGCGAATACTTCGGCACCATCGTTCCGATCGCGGACAACAAGTTCTCCGCCCTGAACAGCGCAGTATGGTCCGGCGGCAGCTTCATCTATGTGCCAAAGGGCGTCAAATGCGAAATCCCGCTGCAAGCGTACTTCCGGATCAATTCGGAAAACATGGGTCAATTCGAGCGCACGCTGATCATTGCCGACGAAGACAGCTTCGTCCACTACGTGGAAGGTTGTACGGCACCGATCTACAGCACGAACTCGCTGCATAGCGCCGTTGTGGAAATCGTCTGCAAGAAAAACGCCCGCGTCCGGTACACGACGATCCAGAACTGGGCGCCGAACATTTACAACCTCGTCACGAAGCGCGCGGTTGCCGAAGAAAATGCGACCATGGAGTGGGTCGACGGCAACATCGGCTCCAAGCTTACGATGAAATACCCGGCCGTCATCCTGAAGGGCCGCGGCGCGAAGGGCATGGTGCTCTCCATCGCGGTAGCCGGCAAAGGCCAGCATCAGGATGCGGGCGCCAAAATGATTCACTTGGCTCCGGAAACGACCTCGACGATCGTCTCCAAGTCGATCAGCAAGCACGGCGGCAAAGTGACGTACCGCGGTCTCGCTTCATTCGGACGCAACTCCGAAGGGTCCAAAGCGAACATCAAATGCGACACGCTCATTCTCGACAACGAATCGACGTCGGACACGATCCCGTACAACGAGATCATGAACGACAACATTACGCTCGAGCATGAAGCGACCGTATCCAAGGTGTCCGAGGATCAGCTCTTCTACTTGATGAGCCGTGGCTTGAGCGAAGCGGAAGCGACGCAAATGATCGTCATGGGCTTCATCGAGCCGTTCACCAAGGAACTGCCGATGGAGTACGCGGTCGAGATGAACCGGTTGATCAAGATGGAGATGGAAGGCAGTATTGGGTAAGGCTTGCTGGAATAAGGATTTAGGGGATATGGCAGAACGTTTGCCCATTTAATTTTTATTGACGTACTGTCGTAAAGAGAATGGGCGCCGCCTTCGATCTTTTTTGTAACATGTAATACGTGTCCGCGTGATTTGCACGCTTGCGTGTCAAAGTCACTTGGGCACGTATTTTATATTTGCACCGAACTTATATTTGGTATGGGTTAAATCCTTGAGTCGATATTCCCAACATCGAGGTTAACCCGGCTTCGATAGTCCGTAGATGCATAAACCGCTGCGGGCCCAGGGCAAGGGGGGGCTGATTGTGATGGGGTACTTTGCTCAATGCTGTGATTATTGCAGGGAAAAGGGCTCGGTGCAAGAAATATGCATGAGCCCTTTTTTGTATAAAATTTAATAAGTATGCAGCCAAGCGGTATAGGCGACAGCAGGGTTATAGTCAGATGGGGTATGACCATGCACTCTAAACCATACTGTTTCTCCGGCAGGTAGGCTACCTATAGCAGCGGCATCGACTGCACCAGGGCCCAAATCTCCTACAGGAAATACATAACCAGGAATAAACGACATGGTATAGTCGTAATCGTAGTTAAGACCAGATGGAGAGTAGAGTTCTAGTACGAGATTAATGGACGAACCTGTCGTATTAGTGTAAGAATACCAGTCTTCATCCGCTCCGCTAGAAAGCACCTGAAAAGTGCTCGAACCCAATGTCAAAGGCTGGGCTGTCGCCTTAGTGTCTGCCCAACCAGAAAGGGCGAAGGCAGATGATGCGGATGTAATCGTGAGCGCCCCTGCAAGAGCCAATGCTGCAAGTTTTTTCTTCATTTTCATAAATAAATCCTCCTCATATTTTTTGAGTGATAATTGGGTAAATATTCCACTCGATAGATTAGACAACTTATACTGGGAAAAAGTTGCATAAATTTTAAAAAATAATAATAAATCTATTTAAATTGTAAAGATTCTTCTCTTACTGAATACGTGAGAACACCGAGTAAACCCAATAGACTCTGTTGTTTCCTGCACAGATCAGGACTGAACTTCAATTTCAAGCGAAATAGCCTGTTGTTCGGCATAAGGAAACAGAGCCTGCCCTGAAACAAAGCCCAAACCGAACATATGATCTTGCACTCATTCCAACAAAGTCATGTAAATACGTCGAAATGTTGGAAACCAGGGGCTGTGTCGACCGAAACGAAGTTTGGTTTGTCGCGCATGCTCAACCAGGAGGGAGGCGAGACAAATCAAGTTCTCAATGACCACTTTCACCCTTCTGCGACGTACCTTCGCATCAGCCACTCGACGGACTGATCGAGCTGGAAACGAACAGGATTCATGAGAGCACCTCCAGGGTGAAAGAAGAAATAAGGAACTTTTCCCTTTTCCTTCAGTTTGCTTCACTGGAGTCTACTTCTCTAACCTTTCTATTCTTTGTTTCACGTATTTAGGCTCATGTGATGGAAGAAAATTGTGACTCGAGCAGTTAGAAGTCGGCTTGAACGACGCACGGCTATGCATGAAGGTCCGGAGGACGTTATTTTGCTCTATCAATGGAAGACCTCCCGTTATATCTCCGAACCCCGCCCCAATCACGACCGCGCCGCGATCCACAGCGCCTCCAACAGCAGCCCGAGCGCCACAGCGGTTATCATAGCAGCACCCGGTTAAGGGGTTTGGCAGCAAAGCGTTTAACATAGCGAGAACACCTCCTCTATCCTTCTTGATCATGGAACTTGAATTTTATGATTGCTTGGCCTTTACTAAGGATGGAGACAAAACCTAGACTGGACAACTTCACAAAAGTCTTTTTATTCGCTCGGAACAAATCGACCCCGATGTAATACCAAACCGACTAGTCGCTCCCAATAAGAGATCACTGGTATTGAATCCTGAGATCATTCCGATTGCCATAACGATTACACCGGCGGCCCAAAGGAATAGTATCATGCAAAATCTCACTTCCCTTGCATAGGATCTTATTTAAAACAAACTAAACCCATTTATACTATTTTATTACATTCTTCTTCAAACTGTCATCTTCTATCCGCTTTCCCTTGGAAGGTTGATCCTCATGTGGACCTTGTTCTATCATGGATATAACGATTTTTTTATAAGAAACAATCTACCTCCTAGGAGACCCTTATGCTCTTTCTGGCCATTATACTTATTTTCATCGGCCTAACGATGCTGATTCGCCCCTCACTCATCTGGGCAATCACGGAATCGTGGAAGTCGAACGATGCGACCGAGCCGTCCGATTTGTACAAGCTGTCTACCCGGTTCGGGGGTGTCATGTTCACGTTAATCGGGATCGGGCTTTGTATTGCTTATGTATTCATTTAACGATACGGGTCCGGCGATGATCGACCGAATCCGCTTCGAAAATAAAACATCTCTCCGTATGCGGCAAGTGATTTGGCAAAAATGCCGTTTTTTGCATGCTTCATACCGGCCCGTGGCTTGTATAATTCGTATCTCCGCTCCTTAAGCTATAGTTTGGAAGCTTGTCTATTATAGCGGTCAAACGGAGGAGCGAGCATATGAAGCAAAAAATGCGAATTGGCGTAACGCTGCTGCTGGCGGCCGGAATTGCCGTGACGCCGGCATGCGGAGCCATGAACGGAACCGGCTGGCGAAAAACGCCGCAGGCGGCGCCCGAGCCGCAGACGGTCAACCCTTCCACCCCATCGGAGACGGGCACGCTGTCCGGCCCCGAAGTCCGGCTGCTGCAGGCGGAGGAAGGAACCATCCCAATCGTCACAGTGGACGGCAAAAAAATGATCTCTGCCGCCAAGCTGGCCGAGCTGCTCGACTACCAGCAGGACTGGGATGCGGCAGCCGGGAAGCTGCGTATGGGCGACAACGATGCCGAATACGAGCTGACCGGAGGCAGCAAGCAAGCCGTTATGGAAGGAGGAAACGTGACGCTGCCTGAAGCGCCGCAAGTTCATCAAGGGACGCTCTACGTTCCTGTAGACGCACTGGGCGACATTTTCCGTCACGACGTGTTTTCCTACAATCTGCGCGAAGGCGAGGTAGCGTTGCATCCGGCGCCCGGATTTATCGATAAGTCCGTGCTGAAGGAACCGCCCGAGCCTGCGGGAAAAACCGACGAATTCAGCTTCGCCGACGATCCGGACGATCCTTACCGGAACGCCGAGACGCCGGTTTGGCTGCCGGAAGAGGCGGAAGGCGCGTTTATGGCGGCCAAAGCGTACCGCCAGACGGACGAATCCAGGCAAGCTTTGAAAAATATCGATATGAACGACGTAATCTCTACGGCAAAACGGTATTTGGGCATCTCCTATTTGTTCGGAGCGGACCCTTATCCCAAATCCGGCAAATTCGACTGTTCCACCTTCACGCAGTACGTATACGGCAAGAAGGGCATCACGCTCCCCCGTACGGCGCGGGCGCAAGCCCGCCAAGGGGTGCTGACCAGCCGGAAGCTGCTGCGTAAAGGGGATTTGCTGTTTTTCTATGTGCCCGGCCGTTTCAAGTCGGATAAAACGATCGGACATGTCGGCATCTACATGGGCAATAACGAAATGATCCATTCATCGCCGGCTCCGGATAACGGCGTGCAAATTTCCAATATCAATCAGGCTTATTGGAAGAAGACGTTTTTGACCGCCAAACGGGTCGGCTCCTGACCGGTACCCGCCAAACAGACCTCCAGACCCGCCACCGTTGAAGGCGGCGCTGGGGGTTTTGCGTTTATTCAGACGTACCGGGTCGAAGCATGTCCCGGTAAAAATAGGCATAGAATGAGGGGGGGCCGCACGGCGATGCAGGAACTTGCGGGCGGCAGATCGAATGTATGGTGATGAAGGAAGCGAAGGAGGCGGACTTGGAGCATGGACGAGCGAAAACTGGTCCTTCTTCATACGAACGACATACACAGCCATTTCGAACGGATGCCCCGTATTGCGGGCGTACTCCGCCAATTGCGGGACAAACATGCGCCACATCGACCCATCGTAATCGACGGCGGAGACCATATGGACCGGATGAGGCCAGAGACCGAAGGAAGCACTGGTCTGGCCAATATCGCGGTGCTCAATGAGACCGGCTACGATGTGATCGTACCCGGCAATAACGAAGGGTTGACGATGACGATGGAGCAGCTCGGCATCGCCTACGGTCGTAGGCGGGGCTATTCGGTCGTGTGCGGCAATTTGCTCGATGCCGCTACGGGCGAGCCTCCTTCCTGGATGGAACCGTACCGGATCGAGGAGCGCGACGGCATCCGCGTCGGCATCATCGGACTGACGGCCTATTATCCGGACTTCTACTCGCTGCTCGGCTGGTCGATTGCCGAGCCTATTCCGGAAGCGGCGCGGCTGGTTGAACGGCTTCGCCCGGAAGTGGACGTTCTTGTCGTCGTCTCCCATCTGGGCATCAACAACGATAAGGCGATGGCGGAACGCATTGCCGGCATCGATCTGATTATCGGCAGCCATACGCATCATTTGCTGGAGCAGCCGCTTCAGATCGGCCGGACGTATGTAGCGGCGGCCGGCAGCCATGGCAGGCATGTGGGCGAGCTGGAGTTTGCCTACGACAAAGACGGAGGGACGCTTCGCCTTGTCGCCGGAGGGGTGCTGGAGACGGAAAACGTTTCTCCACTGCCTGTTGTGGAGTCGATTATCCGCAAGGAGGAGGAAGCGAGTCGGCTGAGGCTGGCCCGTCCGGTCGCTTTCTTGCAGCGGCCGCTCGCGTTAAGCTGGGAGCGGGAATCCGAGCTCGGCAACCTGCTCGCTTCGGGCCTACGCCTTTCGACCGGAGCGGAGGTCGGAATCGTCAACGCCGGGCAAATTTTGCAAGAGCTGGAGGCGGGCGAGATCAGCCAGTACAAGCTGCTGGAAATATGCCCGTCCCCGATCAATCCTTGCCTCGTGCTGCTGAGCGGGGCGGACTTGCTGCTGGCGCTGGAGGAAGCGCTGCTCGGCGATTTTATCCATAAGCCGATCAAGGGCTTCGGCTTTCGCGGCAAGGAGCTGGGGACGCTGTGCTTGTCCGGAATTCGCGCGGAATACGCTGAGGAAGCGGAGCCTTACGCCAAGCTGCGCTCCGTTACCGTAAACGGGGAAACGCTCGACGTACGACGGACGTACCGGGTCGGCACGATCGATATGTTCACGTTCGGCATCGGCTACTTGTCGCTCGGCCGCGGGGAAACGGTCTCCTACTTTTTGCCCGAATTTATCCGCGACGTACTGGCACAGCAGCTGGACGACGAAGAGGAAGTTCGGCAATGCGCTTCTCAGCGCTGGTTTTCAGTTTCATTTTAACTTGCCGTCATCGGGAGGAATCGGTATTTATGTTCAGCTTATGGGTAGCGTTGATTATCGGGATCGTTGAAGGGCTGACGGAGTTTTTACCCGTCTCTTCGACGGGTCATATGATTTTGGTCGGCCATTTGATCGGCTTTACGGGCGACAAGGCCGATACGTTCGAGGTCGTCATCCAGCTTGGCGCCATTCTGGCGGTTGCGATCATTTACTGGCGGCGCGTGCTGCGCCTGTTCGGGCTGAACGATCGGGAAGTTCGGGCGAAGCCGAAGCGCCTTAACCTGATTCATATCGCGCTGGCGATCGTGCCGGCGCTCGGTCTCGCTTTTGTGCTGCGCGACTATATCAAGCTGCTGTTTATGCCTGAGACGGTCGTAATCGGTCTCGTGGCCGGCGGCATCTTTATGATTATCGGCGAGAAGCAGCAGCCGAGAATTTCGGCCACGGATATGGACCAATTTACGTACCGGCAGGCTTTGTTCGTCGGGGTGGCGCAATGCTTGTCGCTTTGGCCGGGATTTTCCCGCTCGGGCTCGACGATCGCCGCCGGGATGCTGGCCGGGGCTAGCCGCGCCGCCGCCGCCGACTTTACCTTCCTGATCGCTATACCGGTCATGTGCGCGGCAACCGGCTACGAGCTGCTGAAGAGCTTCGGCTCGATGACGGCGGACGACATCGGCTTCCTGGCGGTCGGCTTCATCGTTTCGTTCGTCGTTGCCCTCGTCGCCGTCGTCACGTTCATCAAGCTGGTCGGCAAGCTGAAGCTGACTTATTTTTCGTATTATCGCTTCGTCTTGGCGGCTATTGTGCTAATTTACATGTACACAGTAGGTTTTTAGGTAATTATACCCATCTTTTGAATGGGACTTTTGTCGAATGGTGATGATTTCTGTTGCTCTTTCTCGCGCGATCCGATACATTAAAGAAAGCGGATTGTGAAATTGAAGAGAAGCGTGGGAGAAATCATGAGGCTTGTGCCGATACAGTTGTGCCGCCCCGGCATGCGGCTCGGGAAGAAAGTGTTCAATGAGGAAGGACTCGTGCTGCTGGCGGAGCATGTGGAGCTGTCGCAGAGAATGATTGAACGGCTGGCACAATATGGGATTGCTCATTTATACATAGAGGATTCGCGAACCGACGACATCGTCGCCAACGATCCGCTTCGCGACGAGACGAGACGCGAGGCGCTCGGCACGATACGGACTCAGTTTAAGAAGGTAATGCTGGATTCGGCGCCCCGCTATTCGGTCGGGCACTCGTTTATCGGCAAGGCGTTCAAGGAGGCGTTGACGCTCATTATCGACGACCTGAGTCAAAATCCGAATGCCATGATCATGCTGACCGACATCAGCGTAGCGGACGATTATTTGTACCGGCATTCCTTGAACGTATGCATTTACGCTACGATGCTCGGCTTGTCCGACGGCTATTCGCGCAGCGACTTGACGATGCTCGGTCTGGGCGCGCTGCTGCACGACATCGGCAAGACGAAAATCCGCATGGACGTCTTGCGCAAGCCCGGCCGTCTGCTGGAGGAAGAGTTCGAAGAGATGAAGAAGCATGCCGAGTTCGGCTTCAAGCTGTTGAAGGACGAGCCTAATATTCCTCTTCTGTCCGCCCATTGCGCCCTGCAGCACCATGAGCGGATGGACGGCAGCGGCTATCCGAGAGGGATCGTCGGAGCGGACATTCATGACTTTTCCAAATGGATCGGCCTTGTCGATTCGTACGACGCCATGACGTCCACCCGGGTTTACCGGAAGGCGATGCTGCCGCACCAGGCAATGGAGCAGCTGTACGCGGGAGCCGATACGCTTTATGAGAAAAGCAAGGTCGAGCATTTCCGCGACAAGGTGGCGATCTATCCGCTCGGCGTCACAGTGACCCTCAATACCGGGGAAACCGGCGTCGTCGTCGATGTAAACGGCCAGTTCCCGCAGCGGCCGGTCGTGCGGATTCTGGAGGATGCCGACGGTCAGACGATCCGGCAGCCTTACGAGCTCGACCTGTCCAAGCAGTTATCCCTGATCGTCGTCGGCGTAGGAGACGTCAAGCTGACGAATGTCATATAGAGCCATTGCCCGTCAAACGGAAGCCGCCGCAAGCGCGCGAACCGTGTGTACGGGTTTTCTTTTTGCACCGCTTTCGGGTAAAATGGGTAAGATAAGGAACAGTCAGGTGGGGAAAGGCCATAATGAGACAAAACGATCAAACGGTTGTCCTGCAGCCGCTGTCGCCGGATTACGATCCATGGGACCCGATCCGGTCGCTGCGGCAGTACGGGCGCCACGTACTGACCAGCGTGGAATTTACCGTCACAAACTTATGCAATATGCGCTGTGAGCATTGCGCGGTCGGCGATGCGCTGACGATGACCGAGGGCGCGCGCGTGCCGCTGGCGGACGTGCTGAAGCGGTTGGACGAGGTCGAGCATCTGGAGACGATCAGCATCACCGGCGGGGAGCCGTCATACCAGGCCAAGACGGTGCGCGACTATATCGTGCCGCTGCTGAAATATGCGCGGGAGCGCGGGGTGCGGACGCAGATCAACTCGAACGTGACGCTCGACCTGTCGCGCTACGAGCAGATGGCCCCGTACCTCGACGTGATGCACATCTCGTTCAACTACACCGGAGCCGACGATTTCCATAGCGTCGGGTTCGCCCATGCCGGGCACCCGGTCGGTCGGGAGACGGCCTCGGCGATGTACGAGCGGATGATGCGCAATGCGGCGGAGCTCAGCAAGGGCGGGATGTTCGTCTCCGCCGAATCGATGATCAACTTCCGCACTCACCACAAAATAGCGGATATTCACCGGCTAATCGGCGAAATGGGCTGCAGGCGGCATGAGGTGCATCCGATGTATCCGAGCGCTTTCGCCGCCGATCTCCCGCAGCTGTCGCTCGAGGAAATCCGGGCGGCTATCGACCGTCTGCTGGACAACCGCGATCCGGACATGTGGATGCTGTTCGGGACTTTGCCGTTTTTTGCTTGCAGCTCCGTCCCTGCCGATCAGGAAATCGTCAGGCGGCTCCGCCGCGAGCGGAATGTAACGGTACGCAACGATCCCGACGGCAGAAACCGGCTGAACGTCAACCTGTTCACCGGCGACTTGTTCGTAACCGACTTCGCCGATTTATCTTCGCTCGGCAATATGGCGACCGATTCGTTCAACGGGGTGTTCGACCGCTGGCTAGCCCATCCGCTTCAATCCGGGGTCGACTGCCATTGCGACGCGGCCGCCTGCTGCGGGCCTAACCTGCTTGTGGCCGACGCCTATTACCGCGATGTCGATTTCAAGCGGCGCCGGGCTTATGTGTAGCACAAGCCCGTCCTCATGGGGACAATCGCGCACGAAAAGGAGGAATTCTCCGGGAGTTACCGGAGAGTGACCAGTGGACTATAATTGGATCGAACTGCTGTTGTACATGCTCCTCGTGCTCGTGCTCGTCTTGCTGAATGGCTTGTTCGTGGCCGCCGAATTCGCGCTTGTCAAGGTGCGTCAATCCCGGCTTACGCAGCTTGCCAACGAAGGGAACAGCAAAGCCAAAGCGGCGCTTAAAGCGACGGACAATCTCGATTCGTATTTATCCGCCACGCAGCTCGGCATTACGCTTGCTTCGCTCGGACTCGGCTGGGTCGGGGAACCGGCCATATCGCGACTGATCGTAGACCCGCTGCTTGCCCGACTGGGATTTGGCGATGCGTTATGGGGCCATACGGTGTCGTTCATCATCGCCTTCTGCGTCATTACGTTTTTGCATATCGTACTGGGCGAGCTTGCGCCAAAGTCGCTCGCGATCCAGAAGTCCGAGGGCACTTCGATGTGGCTGTCCACTCCGTTGATGCTGTTCTACAAGCTGTTCATGCCGGCCATCTGGCTGTTGAACGGGGCCGCGAACCGGCTGCTGCGCTTGTTCGGCGTAGAACCGGCGAGCGAGCACGAAGCCGCTCATACGGAAGAAGAGATTCGCATCCTGATGAACCAGAGCGCACGCAGCGGTCATATCGACAAGGACGAGATGGCGCTGTTCGACAACATCTTCGAGTTCTCCGAACGGCTGGCCCGCGAGGTCATGGTGCCGCGTACGGACATGGACTGCCTGTTCACGACGCTGTCCTTCGAAGAAAATTTGAAAACCGTATACGCCTCCAAGCATACCCGTTATCCGGTGGCGAGAGGCGACAAAGACCGGATCGTCGGCTTCGTACACATTACCGATCTGCTGACGTGCGATCCCGACGAAGAGCAACAGCTGAAAACGTTCATCCGTCCGATTTTGACCGTTCCGGAGTCGATGGAGGTCAGTCATGTGCTGCGGCTGATGAAGAAGAAGCGTTCGCAAATCGCGATCGTTATCGACGAATACGGCGGCACGGCCGGGCTTGTGACGATTGGCGACATTCTGGAGGAAATCGTCGGCGAAATGATGGACGAATTCGACCAAGGGCGTTCCAGCGTCGAGGTGAACGGCGAAGTGACGTCGGTTGAAGGCCGGATGCTATTGGAAGACATTAATGATATGTTCCATATCCTCATCGAGGACGAAGAGGTCGATTCGATCGGCGGCTGGCTGTTCAAGCAGTTGGAGGATGTGCCGGTGAACGGCATGAGCGTGGAGTACGGCGGATACTTATTCGAGATAGCCGAGACCGATCGGCTGCGGATTATGCGGGTAAACATAACGAAGGTGAAGACGCCTCAGGAGAGCGAAGAGCAGACGTAAGTCGGAGCGGGAGGCTTCGAACCCGGCGCTGATACGGCAAGCAAGTGGCAGGCGTTTGGAAAGCGCGGGGGTGCGCGCCGAGGCTCGATTGGAAGCGCGGTTGGCGGCATCTCCGTTTTTTTTTGAATGCGGCAAAGCGGTATCGAACCTTTTTATCGCTTTCGTCGTCTTTTTTGTTGGCCTTTGAAAAGTCAAAATCTGTTTGTAGTAGAGAGAGGAGAAGCAAGAGCGTGGGTGTGTGGGAATATTTTGTGGCGATCGTGCTCGGGATCGTCGAGGGCTTGACGGAATTTGCGCCGGTGTCTTCCACCGGGCACATGATTTTGGTTGACGATATGCTGCTTCATTCGAAAGAGCTGTTTCCAGCCTCGGTTGCCAATTCGTTCAAGGTCGTTATCCAGCTCGGTTCGATCTTGGCGGTCGTGGTCGTATTCAAGGATCGCATTCTCGATCTGCTTGGCCTGCGCAGAATGCGCAAGCCCGGAGCGGCTCCGGCCAGAAAGGGCGAACCTCGCTTGAAGCTGGCCCAGGTCTTTGTCGGACTCATTCCGGCGGGAGTTGCCGGGGTATTGTTCGAAGGCTATATCGACAAATATTTGTTTTCCCTGCACACGGTGCTCATCGGCCTCGTGTTGGGCGGTATCCTGATGATCGTTGCGGACAAGCTGGGACCGCGAGTACTGAAGGTAGATACCGTGGATAAAATTACGTATAAGCAGGCATTCGGCATCGGCCTGTTCCAATGCCTCGGCATGTGGCCGGGCTTCTCGCGCTCCGGCTCGACGATCTCCGGCGGGGTGCTGCTCGGCATGAGCCACCGCGCGGCCGCCGACTTTACGTTTATTATGGCCGTGCCGATTATGGCCGGAGCAACCCTTCTTTCGCTGGTCAAGCATTGGGATTCGTTTACGCCGGAGGCGCTGCCGTTTTTTATCGCCGGTTTTATCAGCGCATTCGTATTCGCATTGATATCCATCCGTTTTTTCCTGAAGCTGATTCAACGGATCAAGCTCACGCCTTTTGCCATTTACCGTTTTGTGCTTGCAGCCATTATTGCTCTATTCCTTTATCTGTAATCACCAAGGGAAAGTCCGACCAGGACTTTCCTTTTTTGTTTTTTATCGCTCAGCCCCCGCCCGCAGGCTCCTTGCGGTATTCCGCCGGCGACTTGCCGAACGTCTTTTTGAATACTTTGCTGAAATATTTCTCGTCTTCGTAGCCGGTCATATGCGCGATCTGCACGATTTTCAGCTCCGGGTTCAATAGCAGCGTCTTCGCCCGCTCCATCCGGTGGCGCAGCAGGAAATCGCTGATCGTCTCGCCGAACTCCTGCTTGAACCGGCGGGAGACGTATTCCCGGCTCAAATAAAAGTGGGCGGCTACCTCCTGGACGCTAATATCCTGATCGATCCGGCTTTGCAAATAGCGGGCGATCTCGTAGATCAAATGGCTCTCCTGCTGCGTCACCTTGCGGGCGAGCTCGGACAACCGGAAGAGACTTGCGCTCATTTCCTCCCGCCACAAATCCAGGGACAGTTCGCCGTTCGCGTTCAAAGGCAGCGGCAGGGCGGCCGTTTCCGGGGGTATGCGCACGTCTCCATCGTCTCCGGGGAAAAAGTCTTTCACCCATCGCGACTTCAACGCCTGAAATTCGTGGCTCCACAGCTCCAGATGCTCCAACGAAACGAACGTTTTCTTGCGCACCTCCCCGATCCACCCCCCGACGGCTTCTTCCATTTTCGGCTTGCTGGCGCTGCGGATAGCCAGCCGAATCGGTTCCTCGAATTCGGAGAGGTGAAGCTCGGCCGCGTGCGGCTTCTGCTGCGGATCGAAGGCGTGAACCCATAACGAGCGT
Organism: Paenibacillus hodogayensis; assembly: GCF_039536325.1. Classification (NCBI taxonomy): domain Bacteria; kingdom Bacillati; phylum Bacillota; class Bacilli; order Caryophanales; family Paenibacillaceae; genus Paenibacillus; species Paenibacillus hodogayensis. Next base: position 39,125 of record NZ_BAAAYO010000002.1, on the reverse strand, counting down.
TTCAGCAGGTTGCGCTGGCGCAGCGCCGTCTCGGCTTCCCCGAACGATTCGCTTACCCCGCCAGGAAACGGGTGGACGCCGCCCAGGCCGAATTCGACCCGGGCTTGGTACGTCCGCTGCAGCCCGTCGTTGATCGCAGCCAGCAGCGCCGGGGCTTGGTCGGTCCGACCCCAATGGAGCAGGACGACCGGATGCCGGCTGTCCCACAGCCGGAAGGCGATACCGGCCTGCTGCTCGCCAAGCAGCTCGTTGCAGATGTTGACGAGGCTGAACAACAGCAGATCGGTATGAGAGGCGAATTTGCCGCGCAGCTTGCCATGCAGCGTATCCGCAGCAAGCAGGCTGATCCGGCACGGAGCGCCTTCGGCCAGCCCGGGAAATTCCTGAGCGAACGTTTGCTTCTCTGCGGAATAGGAGGACGGCTCGCGGATCAGGTTGGACAGCAGCCGGTCGTAATAGACAGGGCGAAGCGAATTGATGCGCATCGAGCGCATGTGCGCCTCCGTCCGTTCCTTCTCTTCGTCGCGCCAGCTTCCCAGCGCCTTCTCCGTAATGTCCAGCAATTGCTCGGCGTCGATCGGCTTGAGCAGGTAATCCATACCGCCGTATTTGAGCGCCCCCCGCACAAACTCGAAGTCGTCATGGCCGCTGATGACGATCGTTTTGCAGGAAGGGGCGTTTTCCTTGATCCAGCGGAGCAGGGAAATGCCGTCCACGTTCGGCATCATCATATCGGTATAGACGATTTGCGGTCGCTCCTCGGCGATCAGCGTCATGGCGCTGGCCCCGTCCGCCGCCTCTAGTACGGTATCGATACCGAGTGCCTTCCAATCGATCAGCAGCTTGATCGCATCCCTCACATGCTTTTCGTCATCCACGATTATGATTTTCATCGTCAGCCTCGTTTCTTTCCGCAGGAATAAGGATGTCCACCTCGAAGCCGTGCGGCTTTACCGTTCCGATCCGCATATCGGCCGTATCTCCGTACGTCAGCTTCAACCGGGACAGCACGTTGACGAGGCCGATTCCGCCTTCGTTCGCCGTGTCGAGCTCGGCATCGAGGTCATTGCCGGCCCGGCGCAGCAGTAGTCGAAGCTCGTCCAGCTGACCCGGGTCCGCTCCTTTGCCGTTGTCGGCGACGCTAATGGCGATGCGTCCGTCTTCGGTAAACGAGCTGCGTACGACGATCGCCCCCGTCGTCTCGGACGCCGCGTCGAAGCCGTGCTTGAAGTAATTTTCCAGCAGCGGCTGAAGCGTCATCTTGGGCACCAGGATGTGCAGCGTGGCCGGGTCCATCTCCAGCTCGAGCGTCAACCGCTCGTCGAACCGGTTGCGCTGCAACTCCACGTAGGAGCGGATATGATCGATTTCTTTGGCGAGCGGAACCGTTGTTTCCGACGTGTTCATGCTGTAGCGCATCATTTTGCCGAGCGCGGAGATCAGCTTGTAAATGTGCGGGGCGTTCATATGCAGCGCCAGCGTGCCGATCGACTGCAGGGCGTTGTATAGAAAGTGCGGGTGAATCTGCGCCTGCAGCGCCTTCAGCTGATTGGTCCGGTTCGCCAGCTCCAGCCGGTATTCCTTAACGATTAGATTGTTGATATGCTGCATCATCGAACGGAACCTGGCGGCGAGCAGGCCGAATTCGTCCTTTCGCCGTATGTCGATATCCACGTTCATATTGCCTTTCTGGATGGCGCCGATATAGCCGATCAAACGTTTGATCGGAGCCGTGAACAAGATGGCCACGCCTACGGTCACGATAATCGACAGCAGCGAGAAAGCGGCCAGTACGAACGTGTTGATCCGCGCCAAATCGCGGGCTTGCTTATAGAGAACCTCGTCGGGAATGCGTTTGACGATCGTCCAGCTCAAGTAACTTGTCTCCAGCGTATCGTATACCTGCACTCCCTGAAAGCCTTCGCCTTTGGCGAACATGCTGCCGGCCTGCTCCGGTCGGGCCAATAAACCGGAAGCCCACCCGCCGGTCAGCCGGCTGCCCCATAACCGTTCATCCGGACCGTAGATGACCGCCCCGGAGCGGTCGAGGATATAGAACTGCTCCCGGCCCGGGTCGTACAAGCTTTCCGCCATCGCCCGCAATCCTTGCATATTGACGTCCATGGATAAAATGCCCAGCCCTTCGGTCAACGGCACGCGCCGGATGTTCCGGTGCATCGTCATGACGGTCGCCGGCGCGATATAGGCGGTAGGCGCGAAGCCGTAATCGTGACTCGGATGCGGGGGCTCGACAATGACTTCGGCACCGCCGAAATCCGGCTGGTACGGCTGCGGCGAGCCGGGCTCCGGCACCCGCTTGAGCAGGGCGTTGATCATGACGAACGGCTTCTTCGCCTTCTCCATGTACAGGTACACCTGGTAAATGTCCGGCATCACATTGGCCATGTGCATGAGCGCGCGGTACGTTTCCTGGTCGCTCAAATAATCGGTCGATCCGGTCTCGATGATCGCGTTGAGCTTGGCGTCGTTGTAGACGGACAAGGTCGCCTGATGGATCGTGTCCATGTAGTGCCGGATGTTTTCCTTGCCCTGCGCCAGCAGCGTCGAGGTGACCTCGATTTTGTCCTGCGTGATCGTTTTTTTCGTATACCCATAGTTGATCGCAATCGACGTCGCCAGCGGCACGATGACCGCGGCGAGCAGGAAGGCAATCAGTTTGTTGCGAATGCTTGTCCGGAACAACAGAGTCTCAACTCGCTTTCAGCCATGCCCTGCAGGGATCACGACGTCATCAGGTTCCACCTAATAGATCACGATGTTACGTTTGATCGGATTAAATACGGGTTTACAATACAAGTATAAAGATCAAGGAGGTCGATGCCATGAAACGCAGTAAAAGATGGACCGAATGGTCGCTCCAGGCGGCATTCGTCGGACCTGCCGTACTGGCGTTCGCCGTGATCGTGCTCGTACCGTTTCTGATGAGCATCTATTATTCGTTTACCGAATGGAACGGAGTCAGCTCGGATATCAAATGGATCGGTTTTGCCAATTATAAAACCATCTTAACCGATGACCAAGCATTTCTCCACTCCTTTGCCTTCACCGCCCGTTTTACGGTGGCGAGCGTCGTGCTGACGAACGTGCTCGGCTTTTTGCTGGCCCAGCTGCTCACCCAGGCGCTCAAGACGCGCAATGTGCTGCGGACCGTGTTCTTCATGCCGAACGTGATCGGGGGCTTGCTGCTGGGTTTTATTTGGCAATTTATCTTTGTCAAAGGCTTCTCGACGATCGGGGAGATGACCGGCATCGGCTTCTTCAACCTCCCGTGGCTCGGCGACGAGACGACTGCCTTCTGGGGGCTGGTCATCGTCAGCGTCTGGCAAGGCGCCGGCTATCTGATGATCATCTATATCGCCGCGATTAGCAACGTGCCCAAGGACGTTATCGAAGCGGCTCGCATCGACGGGGTCAGCCGGCTGCAGATGCTTCGCCACATTACGGTGCCGCTCATTATGCCGGCCGTGACGGTAAGTCTGTTCCTGGCGATTTCCTGGGCGTTCAAAATGTTCGATCTGAACATGTCGCTGACGAAAGGCGGGCCGTTCGGCTCTACCGAATCGATTGCGCTGAATATTTACCAGGACGCCTTCCGCAACAATATGCTCGGACTGGGCTCCGCGAAGTCGGTCGTGTTCTTCGCCGCCGTCGCTCTGGTTACGCTCATTCAGGTTAGCCTTACGAAGAAAAGGGAGGTGGAGGCCTGATGGAAGCGCGTTCCCGCTATTCGTCCCGCACGCTGCTTCTGGAGCTGTTGGCGGTGCTGCTTGGCCTGCTGTTTCTCGCACCGTTCTACTTCGTTATCGTCAATTCGGTGAAAAGCTTCGGCGATCTTCTCGTCAACTCGGCCAATTTGCCGAAGTCGCTGCATTTCGAAAACTATTCGCGGGTATGGGAGATTACGCAGTTTCCCAAAGTATTCGCCAATTCGTTGATGATTACGATCGCCAGCAACGTCGGCCTTGTCGTCATCAGCGCGATGGCCGCCTACCGCATGGTGCGCGTGCCGAACCGTCTGAACAAGCTGCTGCTGCTTGGCTTCGTCTCGGCAATGGTCATCCCGTTCCAATCGGTCATGATCCCGCTCGTACGAGTGGCCGATACCTTGCATCTGATGGACAGCATTCCCGGACTGGTCATCTGTTATTTCGGCTTCGGGGTATCGCTTAACTTGTTTTTGTACCATGGCTTCGTCAAGTCGATTCCGCAGGAGATCGAAGAATCCGCGGTCGTGGACGGCTGCTCGCCGTTTGGCGTGTTTTGGAGAATCGTGTTCCCGCTGCTCAAGCCGATGACCGTCACGGTCGTTCTGCTGAACAGCTTGTGGATCTGGAACGACTTTTTGCTGCCTTTATTAATACTGGCCAGCCCGGATTTGCGCACCATTCCGCTTGCGACGTATTCGTTTTTCGGGCAATATACGAAGCAATGGGATTTGGCCTTGGCCGGTCTTGTGCTCAGCGTAACGCCGATCGTGCTGTTTTTCCTGGCGATGCAGCGGCATATTATCGAGGGGATTACGGCCGGCTCGGTCAAAGGGTAAGCGGTTCACAAAATTCCACCTGTTCGTTCATCCCCGTACGTGTCGGTGGTGAAGGACAGTGGTTACAATACAGGTAGAACCTAAATCAAACAATAGATTTCAAAAAAGGGAGGAACTTCAATGAAAAAGCGTGTAGCCATACTCGGTGTCGTGTCCGCTTTAACCCTCTCCATCGTCGCGGCCGGCTGCGGCAGCAAGGAGCCTTCTTCCGGGGGTTCGACAGGCGGCGGAGCGAAAAACGTAACGATCAAGATGTTCCAATTCAAAGTAGAAATCGCGGAGCAGCTGGCCAAGCTGGCGAAGGAATACGAGAAACAGACCCCCGGCGTGAAAATCCAAATTGACACCGTCGGCGGCGGAGCCGACTACGGCGCCGCGTTGAAGGCGAAGTTCAGCTCGGGCGACAAGCCGGATATTTTCAACAACGGCGGCTTTACCGATCTCGATCTGTGGCTGGAGCATCTGGAGGACTTGTCCGATCAGCCGTGGGTGAAGGATCTCGTCGAAGCGGCCAAGGAGCCGATGACGAAGGACGGCAAGCTGTACGGCCAGCCGCTCAATCTGGAAGGCTACGGCTTCGTCTACAATAAAGACCTGTTCGCACAGGCCGGCATTACCGAGCTGCCGAAGACGCTGACTCAACTGGAGGATGCGGCCAAGAAGCTGCAAGCGAAGGGGATTACCCCGTTCGTCAACGGCTACGGCGAGTGGTGGGTGCTCGGCAACCATTTCATTAACCTGCCGTTCGCGTACCAGTCTAACCCGAATACGTTCATTGACGGCTTGAATAAAGGCACGGCCAAAATCGCCGGCAACGCCACCTTCGACAACTGGGTGAAGCTGTTCGACCTGCAGCTGAAATACGGCAACGCCAACCCGCTGCAAACCGACTACAACACCCAAGTGACGACGTTCGCCACCGGCAAGGCGGCGATGACGCAGCAGGGCAACTGGACGCAGGTACAGTTGACCAAAACAAACCCGAACTTGAAGGTCGGCTTCCTGCCGATGCCGATCAGCGACGATGCGGCGGCCAACGACAAGCTGCCGGTCGGCGTGCCGAACAACTGGGTCGTCAACAAAAACTCGGCCGTCAAGGACGAGGCCAAAAAGTTCCTCAACTGGATGGTGACGTCCGATATCGGCAAAACGTATATGACGAAGGAATTCCAGTTCATTCCGGCGTTCAAATCGATCCCGGCCGATGAAGCGACGCTCGGACCATTGGCTGCCGACATTATGAAATACGTCAAAGACAACAAGACGCTTAGCTGGAACTGGTTCAAGTTCCCGGGCGGCGAGGCGTCGAGCAAGAAGTTCGCCGATGCGATGCAAGCATACGTGGCCAAGAAGATGACGAAGGAGCAAATGTTCGACGAGTTCCAGAAAACATGGAACAGCCTGAAAAAATAAAGCGTGCCAGAAGCTTCCCGGAGACAACGTTCTTCGGGGAGCTTTTGTCAGGATGCATGACAACATGCATGAAATGCCGCAAAAGGAACAAAATAAACGCGGTTCTATTTTAAAACACAGGAGGAATTACGGAATGCACGAGGTTACGAATCAAATCCGGCAATGCGAGCAGCTGATCGGCCAACTGATGAATCAAACCCAGCAAGCGACGCAGGCGTACCAGCAGCTTCTCCAGCAGGAGCAGCAAAATGCGGCGCGTCTGGAAGAACTGGCTCAACGGGAGCATCAGGCTTCGCAGATGATCCAGAACGCTTTGCACGGCCATCAGCTGGCTATGCAGCAAATGCAGCACATGACCGAGCTTTGTCGGCAAATCGAGCAGACGGCACAGTATTCCGCCTCCAACGCTTACGCGAACGGATACGGCCAAAACTCGGTGAACAATCCGTATGGCAACCCCTCGTACCGTAATTTTCAGTAAACGTTGTCCCCATGGCAAGATGCCGTGGGGCTTTTTTTGCCGTTCTGATGAAAAAAAGTGCATTTCTCGGTTGAAAACAGGTGCATTCAAATTATGTTATCGCTTACATTATGATGGAACTATCTGTAAAGCAATTAAAATTACATTTTTTAAACGATTGGGGGGGTTGGAATGAGAAAGGCATTCGCGCTACCGATTTCCATCATTTTGTTTGCGGCCGTCGTACTTGGCGGCTGCGGGAAAGCGGATAACCAGGAGGCGGGGGCAAAGGAACCGGGTGACGGCAACAAGGCGCCGGCGATCAGCAGCGCACCCGTCAAAATTCGCGTATCGCTCGACGGTACGAATTTGGACGACGATTTCATGGAGCAGCTTGCCGGCGTCCTCCAGAAGACGCATCCGAACATCACGCTGGACTATATCAAGCCGGGCAAAGGGACGACGCTTCGCGAACTGATCGTCGCCGGCGATACGCCCGATATCGTCATTACGTATAACGGCAACATGGCTTCCTACAACGAGCTCGACCTGCTGTACGACATCATGCCGCTAACCAAGCAATATGGCTTCAATCTCGGCCGGTTCGAGCCTTACATTATCGAGGACGCCAAAATCGCTTCGACGAAGGACGAACTGTTCGGCATTCCGATCAATTTGAACTACCACGCGCTGTATTACAACAAGGACATCTTCGATAAATTCGGCGCTCCGTATCCGACGGACGGGATGGCCTGGGAACAGGTGATCGATCTTGCCAAAAAAGTGACGCGTACCGACGGAGGCGCCCAGTACCGGGGACTCGATCCCGGCAGCATCGTATGGGCTTCCCAGCCTCTCGGCATAGCGGCGATCGATTATAAGACGGATAAGGCGACCGTCAACACGGATTCGTGGAAAAAAGTGTTCGAACTGATGAAATCGATATACGCCATACCGGGCAACGAAAATAAAAGCGATCCGAAAAAGGGCTTTCTCACCGACAAGACGGTGGCGATGTACGCGAATTTGAGCATTATCAACGAGTTGGAGAAGGCGAGCCAGGACGGATTGAACTGGGACGTCGTGCAATACCCGAGCTATCCGGAAAAGCCGAACACGTATGGCAATGCCAGCGTCAATGTCATGATGATTACAAAGCCGAGCAAATATAAGGAGCAGGCTTTACAGGTTATAGAAGCGGCCGTTTCCGACGAGCTGCAGCTGGCCAGCGCCAAGCAGGGCCGGGTTACGCCGATGAAAGATCCGCAGTTCAAAGCCGCTTTCGGAGCGGGGAGAGAGGTAATGAAAGGGAAAAACGTACAGGGCATATTCAAAAGCCGTCCGGTCAAATACCCAATTGCCTCCAAATACCGCAGCAAGGCGGAAGCGATTCTTAGCGCGAAGTTCGTTCAGTTCAACGCGGGTCAACTTGACGTCAACACCGCGCTGCTCCAGGCGGAGGAGGAAATCAACAAGATGGTAGAGACGGAGCGGGGCAAATAATCGCCCCCCGACGACGAGGCAGCCAAACAAGCTTTGCACGAAAGCCCGTCATACTTGATGGGCTTTTCGGTATTGCGACGGAGAGACTGCTTTTTTACGAGTGAAAATCCGGCTCAAGTAAAAGCCGTTTTCGTACCCGCATTGAACGGCGATCTGGTCGAGGCTGAGCGAAGTTTCCTCCAGCAGCGTACACGCTTTGCCGAGTCGCAGCTCCGTAATATACTCCGATGGCGTTTGTCCGAAGGCACAGCGGAAGCGGCGAGTGAGCTGAACGGGGGTCATATTCAGCTCCTTGGCCAAACGGCCCAGGCTCATTGTATCGAAGGCGTTGTCTTGAATGTAGCACAGCGCTTGGTTCATGAGCGGGGACTCGGCTTGACGCGAATCCGCGTGAACGGGCGGGGCGCTCTCCAAGGCCGCCTGCTGCCAAATATCCCGGATGTAATGATTCAGGATATGGGGGGTTTTACAGCCTCCTTGTCGCAAGTACCGGTAGGTGGACGACAGCCGCTTCGTGTCCGCGATCGCCACTTTTCCTTCGGGAAACGCGGCAGTGCCGACGGGCAGAGATGTCACCCAGCGGAACGTCACAAAATGAAACGAAAGCGGATGCAGTGTTTTGCGTTTGAACGATACCCCAGGCGGGCACAAGACGAGATCTCCGAACGTTGCTTCTCCCCGGTGGTCGCCGATCTCGTAGCTGAAGCTCCCTTCCTCCACGGCAAACAGGGCGTGGTCGGGGTACGTATCCGCCTCCAGCATGAAATGCTCGATTTTCCTCCAATATTTGTACCCGGTCGTCATAAGCGACCAGTCTGCAGAGAAGCCGTTTATCATCCGGTTACCAGCCTTTCCGCCACTAAGTTTTCGGCTCATTATATACCATGGAGCTTGCCCGGACAAACGTTTCTTCAGTGCGTGGAACACGCTCCTACGGACTCGCAGCAAGAAAAAGGAAAGAGGAGCGAGCTATCCTCATATGCTTAGCAAAGAGGCGGCGATACGGCCGTCAAATATGCCAAGCAAGGAGGATGCCGCTTTGAATCATCCCTATCCGTCGAAGCAGGCGAAAGCGAAGCATTCGCAGTGGCGGACATGGCGGCCCTTTATCGGACCGTTCGACCCGTGTCCGCCGGTTGCCGTCAAAACGTTCATCATCCCGCCCAATGTGACGATGCCGTTTCAAGCCCCGAACTTACCGCAGTTCAGTCCGGCCGAGGCGCTAAGGTTCGGCACGCTATGGCCGGCTTATTTCAGCCCTTACGAGAGCAGGAGATGCTAGGATGAACAAAGTCGACGCGCGTTATTACGAGCTGCTGTGCAAGCTGCAGGAGGCAGATTTCGTGCTGGTCGAGCTGACCCTCTATCTCGATACGCATCCCGACGATTTGCAGGCCGTTCAGCAATTCAACCAGATGGCGCTGCACCGCCAGACGATCGCCTGCGAGTTCGAGAACGAGTTCGGCCCGCTTTTGCAATTCGGACATAGCTTCAGCCGGTTTCCATGGGATTGGAAAAACAGCCCTTGGCCCTGGCAAGTATGACGGCGGTTCCGCCGTTGCCGGACGCTTGCGCGTCCAGGCGCACATAGATCGAGCAGCAGGCCAATCCGGCCTATCGCTTTCCGGCAAACGTCCGGCGGTTTGGAGAGCATGCTGCCGGGCGGGTGAAAGGCGGTCCCGGTATGGTTTGGGATTGTATCCGTAGACGACGATGGCGGCGTTCGCCAGATCAGGAGGAACGTGCATGTGGGTGTATGAGAAGAAACTGCAATATCCGGTCAGGGTGAGCAAGTGCGACCCGCGGATGGCCAAATTTTTGCTGGAACAGTACGGCGGCGCGGACGGCGAGCTGGCCGCGGCACTGCGTTACTTGAACCAGCGCTACACGATCCCGGATCAGGTGATCGGGCTGCTGACGGATATCGGCACGGAAGAGTTTGCGCACTTGGAAATGATCGCCACCATGGTATACAAGCTGACGAAGGACGCTTCGCCGCTCCAGATGGAGGAAGCCGGACTCGGGGCTCATTTCGCCAACCACGACCACGCCTTGTTCTACCAGAACGCCGGAGGCGTCCCCTGGACGGCGACCTATATCCAGGCCAAGGGCGATCCGATCGCCGATTTGTATGAGGATATCGCCGCCGAAGAGAAGGCGCGGGCGACGTACCAATGGCTGATCGACATGACCGACGACGTCGATTTGCAGGACGGCTTGAAGTTTTTGCGCGAGCGGGAAATCATTCACTCGCTCCGTTTCCGCGAAGCGGTGGAGATATTGAAGGAGGACCGGGAGGCTCAGAAGGTGTTTTGAGAAATAAAAAAATCGCTCCCCATGCGGGGAGCGCGAATTAACCCTTGTTGCTGAATCTGAAAAAATTACCCCGCCGCGGAGCCGGACTCCGCCTTCTCGATCGTCCGGGCATTGGCCGGTCGGGCCAAGCCGAGGTTTTCGCGCAAGGTCGTTCCTTCGTACCGCTCACGAAACAGTCCGCGGTTTTGCAGCTCGGGGACGACCTTGTCGACGAAAGCCTGCAGCCCGCTCGGGTACAGCTGCGGCATCAGGTTAAACCCGTCCGCCCCGTAGCCGTCGATCCAACGTTCGATCAGATCGGCCAACTGGACGGGTGTCCCTGCGAAGGTGATATGCCCGCGCGCTCCGGCCAACCGCCGGATGATTTGGCGGATGGTCAGGTTTTCCCTTTGGGCCAGATCGACGACGAGCTGGTAGCGGCCTTTCCGGCCGTTGATCGCCTCGACGCCGGGCAGTCGGTCGTACGGGATCGGGCCGTCCGGATCGCAGTCGGACAGATCGATGTCCAGCCGGCCGGACAAGCTGGCGATCGCGCGTTTCTCATTGATTAGACCGTTCAGCTCTTCCTCCTGTTCCTTCGCTTCCGCTTCCGTATCGGCAATAATCGGACTTAGCCCGGGCAGGATCAGCAGCTGCTCGTGCGTTCTTCCATACCGGATCAGCCTCGATTTGACGTCCGCATAGAAGCTTTGCGATTCCTCCAGCGTTTGATGGGCCGTGAAGACGACCTCAGCGGTTTTGGCTGCCAGCTCCCTGCCGCTTTCCGACGAGCCCGCTTGCACCAACACGGGGTAGCCTTGCGGCGGCCGCGGAATATTGAGCGGTCCTTTGATCGAGTAGGTGTTGCCTTTGAAATCAATGTCGACGACCTTCTCCGGCACAATGCTGACTCCCGAGTTTTTGTCGTAAAGGACGGAGTCGTCCTCCCAACTGTCCCACAACTGCTTGGCCGCCTCCACGAACTCCTCGGCGATATCGTAGCGCAGCCGGTGCTCGGGATGCTTGACGAAGCCGAAGTTGTCCGCGGTCGCTTCCGTCCCGGTCGTCACGATATTCCAGCCGGCGCGGCCTCCGCTAATATGGTCGAGGGAAGCGAACTTGCGGGCGATATGAAACGGCTCGTTATACGTCGTTCCGACGGTGGCGATCAGCCCGATGTGCTGGGTGACCATCGACAGCGCGGACAGCAGCGTGAAAGGCTCCAGCTTGTTGGCGGTGCGGCCGTAATAGCCGTCGGCGAGAAACAGCGAGTCGAACAGCCCTTTTTCCGCCAATTGGGCGAGCTCTGCGTAGTAGCGGACATCCAGACCCCGCTTCGGATCGGAAACCGGATGCCTCCAGGACGCCTCGTGGTGGCCGGTCGCCGAAATAAACGCGTTGATATGCAGTTTGCGCTTGCGCTGTTCGTTGGACATGTGGGATCGTTCCTTTCTCCGGTTAATTGAGGTTTTTGAGCGTTTGTACCGCTTTGTCGACTTTTTCCGACCCTTTGCGCAGCGCCGAGTTGACGTCCGCGCCGTTCAGGACGATATCGTCCGACACTTCGGTCAAAATCGAAGTGACTTTATCTTCATATTCGTGAATCCGGTGGTTTTTCAATTGCTGGCCGACGAAGGTATCTTCGATGCGCTTTCCTTTCAGAACGGGGATGTCCGAGCCGAAATCTTTCTCCAACTGCGGATTTATGACGGCCGGCACCCGGGCGTTGCGGGCAAGCAGCCGCTGTACCTCATCGGTTAAAATTTCTTTGATCCCGAGAAACGCCTCTTCCTTATGCTTGCTTGTCCGGGTAATCACGAAGGAATGCACCTGCGCCTCCCGGGCTTTCGGCAGCTGATCCTCGAAATTCGGGCTGGGCGCCAGATCCCAGTTGAATTCGACCCCACCTTGACGAAGCTCCTCGAGAGGACCGACCATATTCGCCAGGTTGGCGACGCGGAGGGCGACCGTCTGGTCTTTCATAAACGCATCCCGTCCGTAGCTGTAGGTCCGGTTGGCGCCGACAAACCCCGGCGTATCGTACACTTTTTTCAGAAAAGAGAACACTCTCGTCCATTCCGGACGCTCCAGCAGCAGCGACTTGCCGCTGTCCGGGTCGAGCAGAGGCAGCTGCAGCAGCCTCATCAGATCGGAGGCGCCGTTGGGCTCAAACCCGATGTAGTTGGTACCGTTGACCGTCCGGGTCAGCTTTCGCCCGAGCTCCAGCAGCTGCTCGTAGGAAAGCTGTTTTCCGGCAGGCGGGTATTCGACCCCGAATTTATCGAAAATATCTTTGTTGTAATACAGAACGGCCTGATTGGAGTTGAAGGGAATGGCGATAATTTCCCCGCTTTTGCCGAATTCCTTGATATGGTCGTACAGAATCGGTTTCAGACGGCTTTCATCGAAGCCGTATTTTTGAATATAGGGCCGCAAATCCTCGGCGGCATTCAAGCGAATGAGCGGATGGGGATTGATGATCAGGGAAAAGTCCGGCGGCGTGGTCGTAAATACGTCCTCGATGGTGACCCCGGTTTTGGGCTGGATGCGTTCGAGCGTGATGTGGGGGTACTTGTTGGTAATCGGCTTGGCGATGAGCTGGTTGAATTCCGTATCCGTCAGCGTAGGCCCGTTGACGTAAAAATACAGCTTGACCGGCTCGCGCGGAGCGGACGCGGCGGTCCCTACGCCGTGGACCGCGGAGACGGCGGCATCGCCGGCGGGGCCCGGGATGGCGGAACTGCCTTTGTCCGAGCAGGCGGATAGAAGCAGAGAGCCGAGAAAGGGAAGCAGGACAAAGGACGCGCGGTACTTCATGTGGATTCCTCCCTGGAACGCAAAAGTGTTGGACGTTTGGCGGGTCGCTTCCAGCCCCATGGCGGCTGAAAGAAAAAAAAAGGAGATATGACCGAATGGGGATTCGGTATATCTCTTCCGGCTGTCCGGTCAACAAATCGTTCTGTCCGGGTAAAAAGTAAAGTAATCCAATGAGTTAACTCGGTAAAACGTTGTGACTAATGCTAACACGCTATTTGCCGTCTGTCAATAACCGGAACTTTTCTTATACCGATTGCCGGCGGGATTGTTCCCTGTAGGCGGAAGGGGATAAGCCCAGCGTTTTTTTGAACATCCGGGAGAAAAGCAGCGGGTCCTGGTAACCGACGGACCGGGCGATCTCGGCGATGCCGGGCAGCTGCCGCCGGAGCAAGCGGCAAGCTTTGCGCATACGAATCTCCGTCAAGTACCGGTACGGAGACATCGACAGACTTTGTTGAAAAAGCCGGCACACATATTTCTCGTCCAGCCCGACATGACTGGCAATATCCGCAAGGCCGATCCGTTCCATGTACCGCGCGTTCATAAAAGCGACGGCTTGTCGCACGTGAACGCCGACATTCGCTCGTAGCGGCACCGTCTCGTCCGGCACGGCCAGCATGCCGAGCAGACGGTACAGCAGTCCGGTAAGCAACAGCTCTTTGGCCGGGAGGTCGCGGCAGCCCATCATATCCCGGAACAACGGCTCTACCGGACGGTCGGGATCGGCCTGTTTCACGGGAAGCATCTCCGTGAAGCCCGCTTGTTCAATGAACCGGGCGGCGAACGAGCCGTTGAAGCCGATCCAGGAATAAGACCAGGGCATGGCCGCATCGGGGCGGTAAGCGTGGACGGCGTCAGGCACGATGAGGAACAGCTCTCCCGGTCCGACCCGGAACGCTCGTCCGCCTTGCTCGTACGTCCCTTGTCCGTCATGGACGTAGTGAAGAATATACATGTCGCGTACGCCGGGCCCGAAAATCGCTCCGGGCCAGCAGTCTTGCGTGCCGACCTCCCATACTTCCAAGTCCGCCAGTCCGAGCGGGGACGTATAAATAAACTCCACGGCCGATGCCTCCTATATGCGTCAAAGAGAAGATAATCCATAGGGTGGGGAAGTTTTGCTATTTGATTATAACGGAGATGGCCTACAATTTACTATATGGGAGACGGGTCAAATGAGAGCAATTCGCCGCATATTTCGCAAGAATGGGGAGGAAATGTCATGTATATAGACAGCCATGTTCATTTTTGGAGGCTGGACCGGGGCGATTACGACTGGCTGAAGCCGGGCAATACACTGTTGTACCGGGACTATTTGCCGGAACAATTGCTGCCGTCCTTGCACCGGCATCAGGTGGAAGGGCTGGTCATCGTCCAGGCGGCGCACACGGTCGAAGAGACGGATTATATGATTGATTTGGCCGAGCAGATTCCACTGCCCGTCCGCGTCATCGGGGGCCTGAATCCGCTGACCGAAACGTTCCGCGAGCAGCTTGAGCGTCTGGCGGGGCATCCCCGGTTCGCCGGAATTCGGGTCAACGGCAGCCTGCTCCGGGAGCAGGAAGGCATGTCCGGGGACGGGCTGAAGCAGGCGCTGCGCCTGCTGGAGCGGGCCGGTCTTGTGTTGGAGCTGCTCGTTCGCCCCGACGACCTTGCGGCGGCGGAGACGTATTTGAGGGACGTTCCCGGACTGACGGCGGTCATCGATCATCTGGGAGTCCCTCCCGTCCGCGAGCAGCTTATGGACCCATGGGCAGAGCTTATGGAAAATATGGCCGCGCTCCCGAACGTCGCCGTCAAGCTGTCCGGCATGATTACGCAAGCCGGAGGATACGACCCCGAACGGCTAAACCCGTACGTTCGGCACTTGACGGATTCATTCGGTCCCGGACGGCTTCTGTTCGGCAGCGATTGGCCGGTCGCCCTGCTCGGCGGCGGATACGACGACGTGGTGCGGCTGTTCGAAGAGCTGCTCCCGGCCGAATGGAGCGAGCGGGATAAGAGCCTTGTACGCGCGGAAAACGCCAGACGCCTATACGGCTTGCCCCCGGCGCAAGCTTAGTACAAAGTCAGACCTCAAACCGTATTCATGAAATGGACGAATCCCTTGCACCGCAAAGGATCGAGTCTTCCCGAATACACAGGATTAGCTCTGATTTTTTACTGGAGCAAGGGCGGAAGGATAACGTTTTGGGTTCGACGAAATCAAGCGATTTTGACGACGACAGGGAGGAATGGAAGAAATGGAATATACGACATTGGGCCGTACGGGACTGAAGGTATCCCGACTTGGGCTCGGCGGGGCTCCGCTGGCGGGCGGTTTCGGTCAGACCGATCCGGGAGAAGTGCAGCGGATGATCCACGAGGCGCTGGATGCGGGAATTACGTTTATCGATACCGCTCCCCTCTACGGGAAGGGAGAATCCGAGAAGCGGATCGGCGAAGCGCTGGTCGGCCGGCGTGACCGGGTCGTGCTCGCTACGAAAGCCGCCACCTCCGACCGGATCTACGATTACGAAACCGTCTACCAGTCGGTGGAGGACAGTCTTCGCCGTCTGCAGACGGACTGGGTGGATGTGCTGCAGCTTCACGACGTCGAGACCCAATCGTTCGACCGCGTCATGAACGAGGCCGTACCTGCATTGGACCGGTTAAGACGGGAAGGGAAGGTCCGTCATATCGGCGTCAGTACCCGCAAGCTTTCGCTATTGGAGCGGTATATGCATACGGGCGTTTTCGATACGATTCAATTTTACGTGCGCTATATGCTGATCGACCATACGGCCAAGGACGCGGTCATCCCGCTCGCCGAGCGGCTGAATATCGGGGTGATCAATGGCAGCGTGCTAGGCATGGGGCTGCTGGCGGACTCGCCTGCTTCTTTTATGCAGAAAGACATCGTCATACAGGCGCAGGAGAGGATGGAGCGTATCGCCTTCCTACGCCGTACGTCGAATGGAGGGCTTATCGAACCGGGCATGCGCTTCAGTCTCGGCCACCCCGGCATCGCCGTAACGTTGACCGGGGCGGAAAACTCCGAGGTGATCCGAAGGAATGTCCAATTTTGCGACGGCCGGGGTCTTGCTCCGGAAGAGCAAGAGGCCGTCTACAAGCTATTCGACCGGGAGGCGCTGTTTCCGGACCGCCCAGATTGAAGGTTCGGCCAAGCCGTTCAGGGCGTCAGCCGGCTCCGGTCCCGCGGAAAGGCGGACGCCTCGCGCACATTGGCTTGCCCGAGCAGCCGCGACGTCAGCCGTTCCAGCCCTATGGCGAAACCGCCGTGGGGCGGCATGCCGTAGCGGAACAGGTCGAGATAGCCGGCGAAGCTGCCGGGGTCGAGCCCGCGCTCGCGGATGGAGTCGGCAAGCTGGCCGTAGTCGTGGATGCGCAGCCCTCCGGTCGTAATTTCCAGACCGTTGAACAGCAGGTCGAACGACGCGGTCAGCGTGCCGTCCTCCGGCGCCGGCATGGCGTACATCGGGCGGATGTCGCGCGGATAGCGCGTCACGAACACGAACGCCGGTTTGTTCAGCTCGCTTACGTACCGGCACAGAAGACGCTCGCCTTCCGGGTCCAGGTCTCCTTTGGGAGACGTCTTGCCGTACCGCTGCTGCAAAATGCGCTGCGCCTCGGCGACCGGAATGCGCGGAATGTCCCGCGGCATCGGCAGTTCGACGCCGAGCAGCGCCAGCTCCGGCCCGCACGTCCGCGCGACCTCGCCGAACATATGGCGCAGCAGCTCCTCCTCCAGCTCCATCAGCTCTTCCTCGGAGCGGATGAAGCCCATCTCGACGTCGAGCGAGACGTATTCGTTCAGATGACGGGACGTATCGTGCTCCTCGGCCCGGTAGACGGGCGCGATCTCGAACACCCGCTCGTATCCGGCCCCGACCATCATCTGCTTGTAAAATTGCGGCGATTGGGCCAAATAAGCCCGCCGTCCGAAATAATCGACCGGAAACAGGTTGGAACCGCCCTCGGTGCCGGCGGCCACAAGCTTCGGCGTGAAAATCTGGGTGAAGCCGCGCCCGCTCATGAATTCCCGGAACGCCCCGGCCAAGGCGGACTGGACGGTAAAGGTCGCATGCGTCTGCGGATGGCGAAGCGAAAGGGCCCGATGATCGAGCATCGTGTCCAGCCGGGCCGGGATCGTCTTCTTGTTCAATTCAAACGGCAAAGGGGCGGCGGCGCTCAGACAGTCTACGGAGGCGGCGCGCAGCTCGGCGCCTCCCGGCGCTTTCGGCGCTAGGACGGCTACGCCGCTCACGGCGACGACCGATTCCGGGGCAAGCGCGGCATTGGCCAGCTCCCCCTCCAGTACGCATTGCGCGATGCCGCTGCGGTCACGCACATTCAGGAAGGCGAGGCCGCCCAGGCGCCGGATACTGTGCACCCAGCCTTCGAGCATAACCGGCTGTTCCGCATAGTCGGGGAGATTCGCGCACAGCGTGCGCGGCTGAACGGATGAATGGGTTGACATGGTTTATACACTCCTCGTGGTTCGATCTCCGGTTGGCATCCGGTCGATCGTCATAATGGCTTTTGCCGAAATGGTTGTTGTTATCGTCGTCATCATCATCGTCGCCGTCGTCCATGCGCATCACCTCCCCTGAAATATACGTCCACAACGTAACCCCGCCTTCCGTACGTCCGGCAATCCCGAACATGCAGAAAAACCCCGTCCCCACAAAAGGGACGAGGTTCGATATAACGGCTCGCGGTACCACCCTGATTATCACGCGGCGAAGCGCGATCGCTCAAAGCCCCGTAACGAGGGGGACGTCCGCTCCTACCGGATCGCAAGCGTCAGCGATCGTTCAGGCGGAACTCGCCGGTGTCGTTCCCCCGGTCGCGGCCGCCGTCCTCCCAGCCTAGGGACGGCTCTCTGTGCGCTGCGGAATCGGCGTACTTCTCCGGTTCATCGTTTTCGTTGTTTGAATTATAATATTCACTTTATTCGGAAATGTCAAACATTTTCCCTGAGGCGGGCTTCCGAAATCTGATCCGAAGAGTTGTTCTCTTATTGCAGCAGCTCCTGAGATTATGATCGTATAGATTCGCAAGTGCGGCTATGATATGATAATGCTGAGTGAATATGTTCTTTTAATTTCATTTGGTTTCATTTATCAAATCATACGTTTCCTAATCAAAGGAGGAGCTACACTTGACCGCCGCCCATTCATCTTTCACTACCCGCACCATCAGCTCGCTCGAGAAAGTGTTTGCCGACGAAGAGCTGCAAGCCGCCGAGTTCCGCCGCGCTACCGCTTTGCAAAAGGAAACGTTTTCTTATCAGGTTGCCTACCGCTCTGCCAAACTGGCCAAAAAGATCCAGATTCGGGTCGAATCCGCACTGGCATCGAGCATCGCCGTCCGTACGGTCGGACTGGTCCCCGCCGAGATGCCGGTGTATCACGACCATGATGAACACGTGCTGCGCTCCACGCCGGGCTTGTATCCCGATCCCTTGCTGCCCGTAACGGAAGCGGAAGGCTTGACCGGTCTGCCGCACCAATGGCGCTCTATTTGGGTAACGGTCGACTTGTCCGCAGGGGTGCCGGCAGGCTCCTATCCGATTACGGTCGTCTTTACGGGCCAGGACGGTCAGGAGCTCGCCCGCGAGACGCTGGAGCTGGACGTGCTGGCTGCCGCCCTGCCGGAGCAGAAGCTGATTCATACGGAATGGTTTCATACGGATTGCCTCGCCACTTATTACGGGGTCGACGTCTTCAGCGAGCGTTATTGGGAAATCGTCGACAACTATGTGAAAACGGCGGTCGCCCATGGCATCAATATGCTGCTGACGCCTCTGTTCACTCCGCCGCTCGATACGGCGATCGGCGGCGAACGGCCGACCGTGCAGCTCGTGGATGTAGAGAAGGCCGGCGATGCCTATACGTTCGGCTTCGAGAAGCTGAAGCGCTGGGTCGAGATGTGCGACCGGAACGGCGTGCGCTATTTCGAGCTGTCCCATCTGTTTACCCAGTGGGGGGCGAAACATGCGCCTAAGATAGTCGCTGTCGAGGACGGAGAGACGAAGCGGATTTTCGGCTGGGATACGGACGCCACCGGGGAGGGCTACAAAAGCTTCTTGGAGCAGTTTTTGCCGGAGCTGGTCGGGTTCATCCGCAGCAACGGGCTGGAGGAACGGGTATACTTTCACGTATCCGACGAGCCTCACAAGGACCACATTCCGTGGTACGAGAGCGCCAGCCGTTTGCTGAAACGGTTTGTCGGCGATTTCCCGTCGATCGACGCGCTGTCGGACTACGATTTTTATGAAAAAGGGCTTGTGCCGACGCCAGTACCGGCAAGCAACCATATTGAGCCGTTTTTGCAAAACGCCGTGCCCGGCTTGTGGACCTATTATTGCTGTTCCCAGTACAAGCAGGTGGCCAACCGGTTCATCAGCATGCCGTCTGCCCGCAACCGCGTGTTAGGCTTGCAGCTATACAAGTTTCAGATCGCCGGCTTTTTGCACTGGGGCTATAATTTCTGGTATGCGCAATACTCGCGTTTTCCGATCGATCCGTATCGCAATACGGATGCGAACTACGCCTTCCCGTCCGGCGATCCGTTCGTCGTCTATCCGGGCGAGGACGGCACTCCGGTAGAGTCGCTGCGGCTCGAAGTGTTCCGCGAAGCGCTTCAGGACCTGCGGGCGCTTACGCTGCTCGAATCGCTGATCGGCCGCGAGCGGACGCTGGAGCTGATGGAGCAAGGAACGGACGCCCCGATTACGTTCGACGTTTATCCGCGGGACGCGGCTTGGCTGCTCGCATGCCGCGAAAGAATCAACGAAGCGATCCGCAGCCATACGGCTTAAACGGAAGGACCCCTGCCAGCGTTCGACGGCAAGGGGTCTTTTCGCATGGCTGGGCGATTGATAGCCAGATTCGCTATCTTTTTTGTGTATCCGGCATGTACAGGAACTGCGGCGTATGGTTAGATGGTAACGAAGAAGGATTTGCACAGACCATTGATGAGGTGATCGCTGATGAGCTCCTGGAAAGTCGGGATTCAATTGTATACGCTCCGCGAAGAAACGTCCAAAGATTTCGTCGGAGCTTTGCGCAAAGTAGCCGAAGCGGGCTTCGCTGGCGTCGAATTTGCCGGTTACGGCGGGCTGGAAGCGGGCGAGCTGAAGAAGCTGCTCGACGAGCTGGGGCTGAAAGCGATCGGCAGCCATGTCGGGATCAAACGGCTGGAGGAAGCGCTTGACGAGGAAATCGCCTTCAATAAGACGATCGGCAGCTCTTACATCGTTTGTCCGGGGCTGGGTAAGGAATACCGTGACAGCGAAGAGGCATGGCGCAGAACGTTCGGCCTGCTGGAAGACATTGGCCGCAAGTGCGCGGAGCAGGGCATTCCGTTCGGCTACCACAACCATGCGTTCGAGCTGGAAGAAAACGTCGGCGACCAAACGGCGCTGGCCGCTCTGTTCGATACGGTACCGGCCGGCACGCTCAAGGTGGAGCTGGACTCCGCTTGGGTTTATGCAGCCGGTCACGACCCGATCGCGACGATCGGCAAGTATGCCGGGCGCATTCCGCTCGTTCATTTCAAGGACCTGCGCCGCACCGAGGAAGGCAAATGGCTGACCGTCGAGCTTGGCACGGGCTCGGTCGATCTGAAGGCGATCGCCAACGCGGCGGACGAAGCCGGAGCGGAATGGCTGATCTACGAGCAGGACCTTACGCAAAACCCGCCGTTCGAAGCGATGGCAAACAGCATCGGCTGGATCAAGGCAAACGGATTGGCATAAATGGATAGCTGAATACGACGTACGCATAATCGAGTCCCGCTTTTCAACGTAAAGTTGAAGGGCGGGGCTTTTCCTTGTTGGGGGACGCAAGCTGTCGGGCGTACTGCAATAATTTGAACGGCAATCGAAAGAATGTCCTATAGTGAAGAAGGTGGCTTATCGCTGCTTCCTTCCGGATCGTCCACCAACTCGGCTATGCGCCGACGACGGGCAGCTATCATGTCAGCTCCGCATCGGAAGCGGCAGCGTTGTCCGGGGTATGGGTAGACAGTGCCGACGAAACGCATATTACGGTCTCCTTCGCGACGGCTCCGCCAAACGGCGCGGCAGTGAAATTGAACTGGCTGGTCCGGTAAAGTTGTCTTCGTGGAACGTCGGTTTGGCACGGTGGTCGCCCGCAGCCTTGCAAGACGGGCGGTCTACTGGTCTCACCCTGCCGGCCCAGCCGGGCCGATGCCCTCCGTCTCCCCTTCCCGCCCCGCCGGCTGCCGCAGCAGCTCCAACTGGTATCGTTTCGGCGAGATCCCGTAGCGGGCGCGGAACGTCCGGTGAAAGTACGAATAGCTGCTAAAGCCGGACAGCTCGGCGATCTGTTCCAGCGACATCGGGCTGTACAGCATCCGCTCCCTCGCAATGGAAAGCCGCATGCGCAGCGCATATTGCATAATGCTTTGGCCGAAGCAGGCTTTGAACAAATGAACCGCCCGGGACGTACTCAGCCCGACGTTGCGGGCGACATCCTCCAGCTTGAACGATTCGAGAGCGTGCTCCTCGACGTAATTGCGCATTCGCTGTGCCAGGAACGATTGACCGCCGTCGGCTCTGGCCGAGTGGGCGGTCATCTCGCGGTCGACGGTCAGGCAGAAGATGCGCATGTAATAATCGGTAATTTGTTTATAAGGGCGCTTCCTCCGGTAATGCTCCAATACGATCTGGCGGCAGATGGAGAGCAGGTCGTCGTGCAATGGGATGCTGATCAAGGCGGGCCGCGTCCGCTCCTGCCACCATTGATCCAGCCATTCCCCGCGGCAAAAGAAGTAGTAATCGCCGCTGGCAACAGCCGACTCGCCGGAAGCCTGCGTCTCGGCTTCGACTTGCAGCTCATACGGGTCGCCGGGCTTGAGCGCCAGCAAATCCCCCGTTTCGACGGTGCGGAGCGTGCCGTCGACCAGCACTTTGCACCGGCCCTCGGACTGAAAACGGAATAAGTAATGGGTCAGTCCGGGATAAGCCTCCGATAGAAACGGCTTCGTATGGTACGAATAGCCGGCCGTCAGCACCTCGCATTGCATCGCATCATTCTTCCTTCCCTTGCGGTTGTGTTGGCCGCGTCAAGTCGTTCTGCTGCCTTCATTGTATAAGGGAGCATCGAGCAATGCAAATGCAGGAGGCATATCCATTTGCGGGAATAAACTGGCCTTGCGGACTTAACAATCGGGAGGAACGCCCGTCGCCGAAGCGGGGTACGGCGCAGGCTCGCGTTCCCGGTCGCAGGCCGTTTCTGCGGTAGACACAGCCCTCGCGACGCCCTTTTGTCCGTCTCCGGCAGCCCAGGCGGCGCATTCCCGGAATGCGGACTGCCGGCAGCCCAGGCACCGATTCGCGTCCACCTCGCCCAGCGCGTAACGCACGGCGTCTCCCGTATGGTCGAAAAAGCGGCTTTCCCCGATCGCCCGGACCAAGCCGTGCTTTTTCAAACAGGATTTGGGACCCGGAGAAATGCCGGAGACGAGCACCATACAGGCGGAACGCGCCGACCGCTTGACGATATGCTCCAGCGCAGCCGCTCCGGAAGCGTCGACGAACGAAACCTTCCCCAAGCGAAGCAGCAGTACGTGTGGCTGCCGGTGCAGCTCGTCGATCATGCGGGCTTCGAACAGGCTGGCGGAGCCGAAGAACAGAGGCCCCTCGACCGTATAAATGGCGATCTGCGGACAGTCGCGGCCTTCGGTCACAAGGTGCCCCTTCCCATTCTCGTCAGGCTCTGCCGGGTCGGGCAGCATCTGCCGGACCGTCAGGACATCCCGCATCCGCTTCACGAAGAGGAGAATCGCCAGACCGAGTCCGGCCGCTACGGCCGTAGGCAAATCGATAAGCACTGTAAGCGCGAACGTAACCGCGGCCACGAGGGAATCTCCGGTTTTTGCGCCGATCAGCCGGGCAAACGTCTTCCTTTCGCTCATATTCCAAGCCACCAGCATCAGGATCGGCGCCATGCCGGCGAGCGGAATCGCGGAAGCGAGCGGCGCGCCCAGCACCAGAACGAGCAAGACAACGAGCGCGTGAATCATTCCCGAGAAGGGGGAGACGGCGCCGCTCTTGATATTGGTGGCCGTGCGAGCGATCGCCCCGGTGGCGGGAATTCCTCCGAACAGCGGGGCGACGATATTGGCGATCCCTTGACCGACGAGCTCCCGATTGCTGCGATGCTTGTCGTCCGTCATGCCGTCCGCGACGACGGCAGACAACAGGGACTCGATCCCGCCGAGCAGGGCGATGACCAGAGCCGAAGGAAACAGCTGAAGCGCCAGATCGAGGGACATGGGCGGGAAGGCGAACGTGGGCAGCGCATCCGGAATCGCTCCGTAGGCGGAGCCGATCGTCGCCAGCTTTCCTTTAAACATAGAGGCTGCTACGACGGTGGAGGCGACAAGCCCGGCCAAAGAAGCAGGAAGCTTCGGAAACAGCTTGGGGAAGACGAGCAGGACGGTCAGACTGATAGCCGCGGTAATGATACTGTAAAGGTTCGCGGAGGCAAGGTGGGTGACGATTTCCTGCATGGTGGCCCAAAACCGCTCATGCTTGGGCAGGTGATCCAGTCCCAGGAAGTTGGCAATTTGCCCGGTAAAGATAATAACGGCTATCCCCGACGTGAATCCGACGACGACCGGTTTGGGAATGAACTGAATCCACGCGCCGAGCTTGAGCAATCCCATCACAAGGAGAATAACCCCGGCCATCATGCCGGCCAGGAGGAGGTGCGCGTATCCGTATTGCAGCACGATGCCGAGCAAAACCGGCACGAACGCGCCGGTAGGACCGCCGATCTGAAACCGGGAGCCGCCGAACAAGGCGATGAGAAACCCGGCGACGATGGCCGTGTAAAGGCCTAATTGGGGCTTCACCCCCGAAGCGATGGCGAACGACATGGCGAGCGGAATCGCCACGACCCCTACGATTGTCCCTGCAAGAAGATCTCTGCGCAAGGAACGGATGCTGTACCCTTCAAATCTCCCCGACCCTCTCATTCCAAAACCTTCTTACTTTTCGTATTTTATAAATATTATAAATATTATAAATATTATAAATTTTATATATTTGATTATTTGAATATATGGCGAATATACACCCGTAATTCCGGTTTTGTCAATCGGCAAATAAGATGCGCCCGGCGAACGCATCTTGCCCTTACTTGGTTCGGATGTTCTCCAGCATGGAAATGGCGTCTACAAGATGATTGTCGAAAATTTGCTTGGCTACGGCCAACAGATCTTTGATCAGAGGGTCCCGAAGGGAGTAAATGACCGAAGTGCCGTCCTTCGTGCCGCTTACGACGTTTTTGCTGCGTAAAACAGCCAGCTGCTGGGATACGGCCGAGCCTTCGCTTTCCAGTATGCTCTGAAGCTCATTGACGTTTTTGTCCCCTTCGCTTAATACCTCCAAAATTCGAATGCGCATAGGGTGAGCCAACGCTTTAAAAAATTCCGCTTTAAATTGCTGGACTTCACGATTCATGGATGCAGTCCCCTTACAGAAAAAAGATTTTGTATTCGCACGTTTAAACTGTATCATATTCAATGGGGCAGTCCAATCCTTTCTTGTCCGCACTCATACGGCCGTCTCCGTCGGCGGCCAAAATACCGTTCCGGCGGGCACCGACGAGCCCGGCAAGGAATACACTGCCTTTAGGCCAATGCGGGCGGTAAGGACGGTGGGTCCGTCCGAAAAGAAATGGTTTACAGACTGGGTAAAACCCCCTATAATCCTAGTATATTAATCGGATATGATTGACGCGGAGGAGAAACACGATGGAGATGGACTGGGGCATCTCGCTGCTCGGATTGCTGGTCGGTTTTTTGGTCGGTTTGACCGGCGTGGGAGGGGCGGCGCTGCTGACTCCGATATTGGTGCTCGTGGGCATTAACCCGACCTTGGCGGTCGGGACGGATTTATTTTACAACTCGGTAACGAAGCTGTTCGGGACGATTCAACATTTCCGGCAGAAGACGGTGGAAATACGCCTTGTGTTTTTCTTGGCCGCGGGTAGTATCCCCGGCGCGGTCGTATCGATTGTCGCTTTGCACCAGTTTTCTTCCTTTTATCATAATCAGGAGCAGATCGTTCGCTTCGCGCTCGGCATTATGCTGATCGTGGTGGCGGTGCTGACGATCGCCAAGCAGCTGTTCGAGCGGAAGGGATCGGAAAATCGCTGGCAGGCGAAGCCGCTCGAACAGAAGAAGGCCATGACCATTGGAATCGGTTTCGTGCTGGGCTTTATCGTCGGTCTAACCTCGATCGGCTCGGGCTCGCTGTTCGCGATCGCGCTTATGTATTTGTACCGGATTCAAGCCTCCAGACTGGTCGGCACCGATATCGCCCATGCGCTGCTGCTCGTAACCGCAGCGGGGCTGCTGCATGCCAGCTACGGCAACGTCGACTTCGGGCTGGCGTTCCAGCTCTTGATCGGCTCGGTGCCCGGCGTCTGGATCGGCAGTTCCTTAAGCGCCAAGCTGCCATCGAAGCCGCTGCGCGCCATTATGGCCTCGCTTATTCTGATCAGCGGGCTCAAGCTGCTGTAAGGGCTGTGCTCGGCCCCCAACGACAAAAATGAAGCCAAAAACCCTCGAAGCCAGCGGGCCTCGAGGGTTTTTGGTCATACTGTCAGTTCGTTTGCGCTGCCGGGTCGATGGCCCCGCGCACAAAGCCGCCGCTTTGCTCCAGCAGTTTTCCGGCTTGCGTCCTGTCTACGCCGGCAAGCAGCATCACGATCGCGGTTTTCACGTGGCCGTCCGCCAGTCGGTACGCTTCGTCGATCTGCTCCTGCGAAGCCTGGGTCGCCATGCCGATAATCCGTTTGGCCCGGTGGACCAGCTTGCCGTTCGTCGGCTGCAGGTCGACCATCAGGTTGCCGTACACTTTGCCCAGGCGGATCATCGCGGAGGTCGACAGCATATTTAGCACCAGCTTCTGCGCCGTTCCTGCCTTCATGCGGGTTGAGCCGAGTATCGCTTCCGGTCCGACGACCGCTTCAATCATAAGATCGGCGATGCCGATCATCGGTGTATGGTGATTGTTGCACAGCCCCACCACGTAAGCCCCCAGCTCTTTAGCCCGCTTCATGGCGCCGATCACATAGGGCGTCCGTCCGCTGGCGGCGATGCCGACCACGGTGTCTTTGGGGCCGATCGCGTGCTCGTTCATATCTTGAGCGCCAAGCTCTTCATTATCCTCAGCGCCTTCTACGGCATCCTTAACTGCGCGGAACCCGCCGGCGATCAATCCCTGCACGAGCGAAGGATCGGTGCCGAAGGTCGGCGGGCATTCGCTGGCATCGAGGATGCCGAGACGTCCGCTCGTTCCCGCGCCCACATAGAACAGCCTGCCTCCGCTGCGAAACGAACGGACGATATGATCCACGGCTTCGGCGATTTGCGGCGTCAGCGCCCCTAGCGCATCGGCAATCAGCCGGTCCTCGTTGTTGATCAGCTTGACGATCTCCTCTGTTGGCAGCCGGTCTATCTGTTTCGTGCGTTCGTTCACCTGCTCCGTTGTCAGTTCGTTCAGCAAATTGCTCATTCCGTCTAGCCCCTTTATCTTGTCAGTTTTGTCGTAGTTGTCGCCAAGCGAGCAGCGCGGCGCCGTATGCCGGCTCTCGCGTCGCCGGATGAATCCGGATCAGCGGCGCATGGAGCAGCAGCTCCTGTCGGAACGTCTCCGCGAATCGTTTGGCGTAATGAAAGATCGAGCCGGTCGTGACCAGGCTGCATTGTTCGAACCAGGCGTCTTTGCGGATCAGCGCGGCTGCCGTATCGGACAAGTCCTTGGCCGCCTGATCCATAATGGTTCTGGCGACGGCATCGCCTTGTTCGTCGGCGCGGATGCACAGCTCCGCAAACTTGGCGATATCGTGTTTCTTCATATGAGGTTGATAAATATAAGTGCGCAGATCGGTAATCGCCTGAAAGCCGTAAGCCTCCACGATCATGGCGCCGAGCATCGTCGGCCGTTCGATCCCGTCATGACTGCGCATCGCGGCGCGCAGCGTCCGGATGCCGATGTCGTACCCGCTGCCTTCGTCGCCCAGCAGGTTCCCCCAACCGCCAACGCGGTATTTGTTCCGCTCTTCCGTCAGCCCGTATGCGATCGAGCCGGTGCCCGATATGACGATGATGCCCCGGTCGTCTCCAAGCGTCGCCATCAGCGCGATTTGCGCATCATTGTTCATGAAGATGGCGAAGGTCAGCTTGTGTCTGGTCCGATAATCTTCCATATAAGAAAGGAAGCGCGCCCGTTCCTCCACGGTGTCGACGCCGGATAAGCCGAGACAGATGGCGGAGCAGGTCATCGTTTGCGTTTCGGGAAAGGCAAATACCCGGTCCAGCAGTGTTTCCATGTGACGGACAGCCATTTCGAATGTAATGGCGTGAGGGTTGGTCGAATCGACCGTAAAACCGCGCCATTCCCGTCCATCCTCGGCGAGCAGAAGCGCTTCGGTCTTCGTGCCCCCGCCGTCAATGCCAATGACGTAATGCAACACTGTTCACCCGCTTATTCCATGCTAATCGCATAGTATTGGATTATAAAATCGCTTGTGCATGTTCTCTTGTCAGTTCAAGTATAAGGGAATGCTAAGGCTTTGTAAAATAAAATTTATCGATATTAAATTATTGTTGAAATATTATTTCCTAGGCGATATAATAGCCCATGTGGACGTTAGCCTCTCCATATGGCAGTCAGGAAAGCCGTCTGTTGCCGGTTCGGCGGTTTGCAGAAGCAGAAAGAAAACGTTTTCGGGAACATAACGGATGGAAGGACATTGTCCGTCTCTTCATCATTCCCCGGGAAACATTTTTGAATAACAAGCCGGGCATGATTGCAAACTAAACGGAAACTGCCGAATTCAACCAACAATCAAGGGGGAACGAGAAATGAAATTGAACAAATGGCTTTCCATAGCCATGGTAGTCGTGTTTGCTACCGTTACCGCAGCATGCGGAAAGACGGCGGAAACGCCTCAGGCGGACGGTTCGACACCAAGCGCGGCACCCGATACTGTTAAAGTGTGGACTTATCCGGTTCATGCCAAATATGAGGACGATATCAAGCAGTTGGTTGCCGATTTCAATAAAACGAATCCTAACATTAAAGTAGAATACGAAGTATTGTCCTGGGCCGAAGGGCCGAAAAAATTCGACGTCGCCCTCAATGCCGGCAATCCGCCCGATCTGTACTTCAGCGGCATGAACGGTCAATACGTCAACACGGGCTTGGCTCTGCCGATCGACAGCTACATGACCGACGAGATCAAGAATGACTACCTGCCCGGAACGCTGGATACGATGAAGTTCGGCGGCAAGCAATACGGCATGCCTTTGTACCAGTCGCTTTGGGGTTGGGGAGCGAATAAGCGCATCCTCGAAGAAGCGGGCGTCGATTACAAGAAGATTCAAGAGAACGGCTGGACGTGGGACGAGTTTCTCGAAGCGGCCAAGAAGCTGAACAAAAAGCTGCCTGACGGCAACACGCAATATGCGCTCGTAACCGACGGCTCGTCGATCGACTTCCTCGATATGATCAGCCGCAGCGCCGGCCTGGTCGACGCGGTGGACGAGAAGGGCAACTTCATCTGGAACGACAGCAAAATTGCCGACGCCATCGGTTTTATCAGCAAGCTTGTTAAGGACGGCGTGCTGCCGAAAGAAACGGTCGCCCTGCAGCCGGCCAAGCGCTCGGAAATGTTCTATGCCGGACAAGCGGCCATTATCAGCAAAGCGATTCCTTATTACGACGTTATGATCGACAACCGCAACAAGGACATCGATTCCGGCAAGGTGCAAGGCGAGAAGATCGAATATATCCAGCTCCCGGTTCCGCACTCTTCGTCGGTTAAAGGCTACGGCGTAACGGCGGGCGCAGGCGAAGGCTATGTCGCGTTTACGCAAAAGGGCGCAACCAGCGACCAGCACAAGAAAAATACGTTCCTGGTAATGGAAGCGCTGAGCGGCGCCAAAGCCGGCAATTCCGCCAACGAGCTCTGTCTGCCGTTCGTGCGCAAATCGCAGGCGAAAGAGTTCGAGGGCAAAGGTTTGGCCAAGCCGATCAACTTTACGGTATCGCAAAAAATGCGCGAAACGCTTGCTCCGCAAGTATCGCTCACCATTGATGTCGACAAAGCGGCCAAGCTGAAGCAGTACCGCGAGCAAGTGGAAAGACCGATCTTCCAAGCGCTGCTTACGGGCGAGAAGACGCCTGAAGCGGCTGTAGAAGAGCTGAAGAGCAAAGGGCAGCAAATGCTGCGCTAAGCAGGCAAACCTTTAACGGTTCAAAACGCGAGGGAAGAGCGATCGGTGCGGGAGCGGATACGACGGCTTCCGCGTCCGGCCCATTGCCGCGGAGCCGCCCCGGCGTCGACGCTGTTCCGTGCGCGTACTTGAAGCATGACGGACCAACGCCCTGTATGGCAGCATATGGGGCGTTTCACGTCATGTGTTAGACTGCATTCCGGATAAGCTTCTCTTGCGAACAAAACCGGAATTTGATTGAGGAGGATTGTAATGAACAATAGATCGGTCGGTGCAATACCGGGACCGAAGGCTCCGAACTCGAAATTCGTTCAGTTCTGGAAAGATTACGGCTGGGCGTACTTGTTCATCTTGGCCCCGGTGCTGCTATTTTTGCTGTTTACGTTTTACCCGGTCATCTCGGCCTTTCTGATGAGCTTTCAGAAATATAACGTGCTGCAGTCCAAATGGATCGGCTTTGACAATTATACTTACATGATCAAGGACGAAGTGTTCTGGAAATCGATCAAAAACACGGTGATTTTCACCGTAGGCACCGTGCCGGTCAATATCGCGATCACGTTTATACTGGCATTCTTTATTTTCCAGATGAAAAACGGCTGGCAAACGTTCTTCAAGGCTTCGTTGTATTTGCCGGCAGTAGCGTCCGGCGTAACGATCTCGCTCGTCTGGCTGGCGATCTTCGATCCGACCGCCTCCGGCTTGATGAACCGCGTCATCGGCCTGTTCGGCCTCGATCCGGTCGTCTGGCTCGGACAGTCGAACAAGGCTTTGTTCTCGCTGATGCTGATGAACTACCTGGGCGCTCACGGCAGCGGCATTATATTGTATTTGGCGGCTATGGGCGGCATTCCGAAATCGCTCTACGAGGCGGCTGACATCGACCACGCCAGCGGCTGGGCGAAGTTTGGCAAGATTACGTGGCCTCTGCTCAAGCCTACGACGCTGTATTTGATGGTAACCGGAGTAATCACATCGTTCCAGGTGTTTATCAGCGTTTACCTGATGACGTCCGGGGGACCGAACTACGCCACGACTACAATTGCCTATCTCGTGTACCAGTCGGCGTTCGTGTTCTACGATTTTGGCCTCGCCTCCGCGCAATCGTTCGTACTGGCCGGCATTATCGTGCTCGTTTCGGTCATTCAGTTCAAATTTTTCTCGTCGGATATTGAATATTAAGGAGGCGGTCGCTAGTGTCCAAGCAATCCAAAGTGATATTCATCAGCATTGCGGCGGCCGTTCTGCTGCTTTGGGTCATCATTACGATCATCCCGCTGTACTGGATGGTCATCGGCTCGTTCCAGGATTCGCAATCGTCGGCTTCTTTCCGGCCGCAAATGTGGCCCAGCATATGGTCCATCGCTCCTTATGAACGGTTTTTTACGAAAACGAACGCTTTGCGCTGGTTGTTCAATTCGTTGTTCGTCTCGGCGGTCATTACCGTCACCAACCTGTTCTTTGCTTCCCTGTCCGGCTACGCGTTCGCCAAGCTGAAGTTTCCCGGACGCGACTCGATCTTCTGGGTGCTGCTCAGCACGATGATGATCCCGGCTCAAGTTACGCTCATTCCGCTGTACGTATTGGTCATCAACGTGTTCAACCTGGCCGATTCGTATACTGCGATCATATTGCCGTCCATCGTTACGGTAGGCAACATATTCCTGATGAAGCAGTACATGTCCACCTTGCCCACCTCGCTTATTCATGCGGCGCGGATCGACGCTTGCAGCGAGTTCGGTATTTTCCGCAAAATTATATTGCCGATGGCGAAGCCGGGCTTGGCCGTATTGGCGATCTTCACCTTCGTCGCGAGCTGGAACGACTTCTTCTGGCCGCTGCTTGTCACGCAAACCGATCAAATGCGCACGATTCAGGTCGGCCTGGCCAGCTTCCGATTCGCCGAAGCGACCGACTTCGGGGCGATTATGGCCGGTGCGACGATCGGCGCGCTGCCGATGATGGTGCTGTTCTTCGCGCTGCAACGATATTTCCTGCAGGGCATTACGATCGGAGCGGTAAAAGGATAAGGGCTTGTCGCAACAGGACCGCTCACGATGTCATTTAGGAGGGAACCGCATGGCTCAAGTTGAATTTAAGCATGTAATCAAGGAATACCACGACGAAAAGCGCGGAACGTTCACCGCCGTATCGGATTCGAATTTCGTCATTCAGGATAAAGAGTTCGTCGTGTTCGTCGGCCCTTCGGGCTGCGGCAAAACGACGTCGCTGCGCATGATCGCCGGTCTGGAGACGCAGTCGAGCGGAGATATCATTATCGGCGACCGGATCGTCAACAATCTGCACCCGAAAGACCGCGATATCGCCATGGTGTTCCAGGACTATGCGCTGTATCCGCATATGACGATCAAGGAAAACTTGTCGTTCGGGCTGAAAAACCTGAAGCGCCCGAAAGCGGAGATCGAGCAAAAGGTAATGGACGCCTCGAACATTCTCGGCTTGACCGAAATGCTCGACCGCAAGCCGAAGGAGCTTAGCGGCGGGCAGCGTCAGCGGGTTGCCGTAGGCCGCGCGATCGTCCGCGATCCGCAGGTGTTCCTGTTTGACGAGCCGCTGTCCAACCTGGACGCCAAGCTGCGCATCCAGATGCGCGTCGAACTGGCCGAACTGCACAAGCGTCTCGGCGCGACGATCGTGTACGTCACCCACGACCAGGTGGAAGCGATGACGCTCGGCGAGCGGATCGTCGTCATGAACAAGGGGCGCGTGCAGCAGATCGCTTCCCCGTCGGTGCTGTACAACCAGCCCCAAAATATGTTCGTGGCCGGATTTATCGGCTCCCCGGCGATGAATTTCATGGATGCCCGCTTCGAGAACGGCAAAGCTCATCTGGAAGGCGCGACCTTCACTTTGAGCGAAGCGCAGATCCGGGCGTTGAAAGCTTACGAAGGACAGCCGGTTACAATGGGCGTCAGACCGGAGCATATTTACGACCCGCTGTTCGCGCAAAAGATGGACATTTCGGACGTTAACTCGATGAACGCGACCGTTCAGGTGATCGAGCATTTGGGAGCGGAGACGCTGGTCTACTTCCGCGTCGGCGAGCGGATGGTGACGGCACGGGTCAATCCGGAGACGGATATTCGGCTCGGTCAGACGATCACCTTTATATTCGACCCGAACAAAATGCACTTCTTCGATCCGAAGACGGAAGAACGTATCGCGGTCCAATAAGAAGACCCTTTGGGCGGGCGGCTCTGCCCGGCGGACTATTCGTCTGCCGGAGGCAGGGGCGTCCCGGCCGGTTAAGGTCCGGCGTCGTTTTGTATGAAAGGAGATGCAAGGGAATGCGTAAACTTAGCAACATTGTCATTCAATCGGCAAAAAGGGTGTATCAAGACATTGTCCCCGTCGCGCTGCTCAGCATCGTCGGGGCATTGCTGCTTGTACCGTTCGTTTTTTTGCTGCCGGTCGGCCTATCGCTGCTGGTGCTGCCTTTCCTGTTCGTACCGCTTTGCGCAGGGGCGCTCCATGCCAGTCACCGGATGATGAAAGGCGCGAAGCTGAAGGTGCGGACGATGTTTGCCGGAGCTTGGACGTTTTTGCTGCCTTCTTTTGCGCTTGCCGTCGTGTATTCGCTGTTCTCCTTGATCATCGTATCGACCTGGTGGTATTACGGGGGCCGGTCCGGCACATTGTCCCTGGCGCTTGCCGTATTCCAGACCTATTTCGTGGCGATGGTGCTCGTCTCGCAAGTGTATGCTCTCCCGCTGATCGTGCAGGAGCGCATGGGCGTTTTTGCCGCTATGGGACGCAGCGTGAAGCTGTTTTTGCGCCATCCGGGCTATACGATCGGAGCGTTTATCCAATTGCTGTGCCTAACCGTGCTGCTCGGGATTACGATCGTCGGTTTCGGCTGCTTGTTCCTTGGCATGTACGGCATCTATGCGAATCTCGTGACCGCCAACGTGTTGGGCCGGTTCGAGAAAGAGGACGGCGAGAACGGCTCCTCCAAAGAAGAGACGCTTCAGCCTTTGCCGGGAGAACGGTTTGACGCCGCGTCGGCTATAGGGAGATAAGCCGGATGCAGGCGTAGGGAGAGGGAAGGTGGGGAAAACGATGACATACGTTTCGAGAACCATTCCGCAGGTGCGGACAGGGGCGGATCAGCTCGAGGAAGCGTCGGCTACGGTGTTTGCCGGCGCCCGCGTCGGCTTGGTGACTTGCGCCGCTGCGCTCGACAGTAAGTTCGTGCCGACGGTGGACCGCTGCGGGGCGTTGACCGACGCCAAGCTGACGGCGCTGTTCGCCTGCGAGCACGGCATTCGCGGCGAACGGCAAGCGGGAGTCTTATTCGGCGACGAAACAGACCCCCGCTTCGGCGTTCCGGTATTCAGCCTGTACGGAGACACGAAGAAGCCGACCGAGGCGATGCTGTCGCATGTGGACGTCGTGCTGTTCGATATTCAAGATATCGGCGTCCGTTTTTTTACTTATTTGGCTACGCTTTCTTATGTGATGGAAGCATGCGCGCAAGTCGGCAAAGCTTTGATTGTCCTCGACCGTCCGAATCCGTTCGGGGGCAACGGCTGCGAGGGCGGCAAGCTGGTTCCCGGCTTCGAATCGTTCGTCGGCATCGCTCCGGTTCCGTTTCTGACCGGGATGACGCTCGGCGAATTTGCCATGTACATGAACAGTCGTTTGGAGAAGCCGTGCGAATTGAAGGTGGTGCGTCTGGAAGGATGGCGGCGGACGATGGGGTTTGCCGAGACCGGCCTGCCTTGGATCATGACGTCTCCCAATACGCCGACGCTCGATTCTTGCCGCGTCTATCCCGGCACATGTTTGTTCGAAGGTACGAATGTTTCGGAGGGCCGGGGGACGACGAGACCGTTCGAATTGGTCGGGGCCCCTTGGCTGGACGGCAGTCGGCTGGCGGCGGAGATGAACCGGCAAAGCTTGCCGGGCGTGCATTTCCAGCCGGTCTATTTTACGCCGACGTTTTCCAAGCATCAGGGCGAGTTATGCTCCGGGGTTCAGCTCTATGTGACCGATCCGGCGTCGTTCCGCGCGGTGGAGACGGGGCTGCGGCTTGTCCATCAGGCATCCAGGCTGGCGCCGGACCGTTTCGATTGGATTCCGCCGTTTAAGGAAGGGCGCAAGCCGTTCATCGACTATTTGAGCGGCAGCGAGCTGGTGCGCACCCAAGCACACGATGCGCAGGAAGTCGAGCGGATCGTGGAGCGGTGGAACCTTGAGGCCGACGAATGGAAACGCGAGCGCGAGCCTTATCTTCTTTATGAGTAACGATAGCACGGGGGCGAAGCGGAAACGTTTTGAACGATTACAGATGGAATAGCTATGATTTGGGGTACTGAGGAGGAGAAGACGTTGAGCGACACGAGCAGAGGAAATAGGGCGGCGCCGGGCGCTGTCGCGGAGCAGCTATCCGCGATGACGCTGCGTCAAAAAATCGGGCAATTGCTTCATTGCGGCTTTCACGGCTTCGAGCCGGGCGAGGACATTTCCCGGTTGATCCGCGAGCGGCATATCGGCGGGGTTATTTTGTTTGCCCGCAATGTGCGCGACGTTCGTCAGGTGGCGGCGATGAATGCCGGCTTGCAGCGGATCGCCGAGGAGGCGGGCGTCCCGCCGCTGACGATCGCGATCGATCAGGAAGGCGGCATGGTTGCCCGTTTGACCGAGGGCGTAGCCCTGATGCCGGGTAATATGGCCATAGCGGCCGGCGGAGAGCCCGAAGCGGCCTACGAGGCCGCCCGGATTACAGGGGAGGAGCTGCGCGCGCTGGGCGTCAATCTGAATTACGCGCCGGTGCTGGACGTGAATGTGAACCCGGCGAATCCGGTTATCGGAGTGCGTTCTTATGGCGAGTCCTCGCAGCTGGTAGGCGATTACGGCGTGCAAGCGATCGCAGGCTTGCAGGAAGCAGGCGTGACCGCCACGGCCAAGCATTTTCCGGGACACGGGGATACCGATACGGACTCCCATCTGGATTTGCCAACGATCGGGCACGCGCGGGAACGGATTTACGAGGTCGAGCTGGCGCCGTTCCGGCGGGCCATCGAGGCAGGTATCGATGCGATCATGTCCTCTCATATTTATTTCCCTTCGTTCGAAACGGAAAAGCTGCCGGTTACGCTGTCCCGCAACGTGCTGACCGGGCTGCTGCGCGAGGAATTGGGCTTCCAGGGCGTTATCATGACCGATTGCATGGAAATGAAGGCGATCTTCGATCATTACGGCACGGTCGCCGCCGCGGTCATGGCCGTTGAAGCGGGAGCCGACTGCGTGCTGATCAGCCACCGTCACGATTTGCAGGAAGAGGCGATCGAAGCGTTGGTCGCGGCTGTGGAGAGCGGGCGTATTAGCGAGGCGCGTATCGACGCTTCCGTTGAGCGGCTGCTTGCGATGAAGCATAAGCGCGGAGTAACGGCGGAAACCGTAGCGACGGCTGCGGACGAAGCTTATTTCGCCGGCGAGGCGTTTCGCAAGGTCGGCAGCCCCGAGCACCGCGAGACGGCGCGGCGTATCAGCGAAGCGAGCGTGACGATCGTCAAGGCGGAGGACGGGATGCTTCCGCTCGGGCGGGAACGGACGCTCGTGATCGGCGTACAGGCGACAGCCGTGTCCGAGGTTGACGAATCGCTCGACCTGCCGCTGACGCTCGGTCAGGCGCTGGCCGCCCAAGGCGTGGATACGGAGGAACGCTCGATCCCGCTTGACCGCGTTGCCGAGCATACCGATGAACTGGTCCGGCTGGCCTCGGGCTTCAAGCAAATCGTCATCGGCACGTACAACGCCTCCCTCCGGCCCGAACAGGCGGCGTTCGTCCGTGCTATACTGGATACAGGAGCACGGCCGGTCGTCGTGGCGCTGCGCAATCCTTACGATATCGCGGCTTTCCCGGACGTTCCGGCGTATATCGCCGTCTACGAATCGCGGCCGCTCGCTTTGCAGTCTGCAGCGAAGGCGCTCGCCGGATCGATTCGCCCGCACGGGCGGCTGCCCGTATCCATCTCGCCGGAATATCCGGCTTACACGGGAGGTCAACCTTCATGATCGCCAATTTGATTGCCAAGCCGTCCCGGCTGATTATCGGTCTGATGTCCGGCACGTCGCTGGACGGCGTAGATGCCGCCATCGTGAAGGTGGAGGGCAGCGGGCTGGATACGAAGACGGAGCTGCTCTCGTTCACGACGGTCGCGTACGACGACACGCTGCGCGAGAAGCTGAAGGAGCTGTGCAGCCTAGAGCATTCCGATGTGGCGAAAGTATGCGGGATGAACTTTTATATCGCCGACGTATTGGCGGACGCAGCCGAACGGGCCGTCCGGGAAGCCGGGCTGACCATGAACGACATCGACCTCATCAGCTCGCACGGCCAGACGATCTGGCATATTCCGGCCGCCGACCCCGCCGACTGGTCGCTCGTGCGCTCGACGCTGCAGATCGGCGACCTTTCCGTGATCGCCAAGCGTACCGGCAAGCCGGTCGTCGGCGACTACCGGACCGCCGATATGGCCGTAGGCGGGCAAGGGGCGCCGCTTGTGCCTTACGCCGATTTTATTCTGTTTCGTCATGAAGCGAAGGGACGGATTCTGCAAAATATCGGCGGCATCGGCAACTGCGCGGCGATTCCGGCCGGCGGTTTGCCGGAGCAGGTCGTCGCCTTCGATACGGGGCCGGGAAATATGCTGATCGATCAGGCGGTCCATACACTGTCCGGCGGCGCCAAAAGCTATGACGACGGAGGGCAATGGGCAGCGCAGGGGGCGGCGGACGAGACGATCGTGGCGGAGATGATGAGCCATCCGTATTTCTCCATGCCGCTGCCCAAGACGACTGGACGGGAGCTGTTCGGCAAAGCTTATGCGCAGCAATGGATCGGGCGGATGCGGGAGAAAGGTCTGTCCGACGCCGACATCGTAGGGACGTTCACGGCGTTCACGGCGCATTCGATCGCCCGGAGCTACCGTGATTACGTGCTGCCGGTCATGACCGTGCATGAGATCGTCGTGTCGGGAGGAGGCGCTCACAATCGGACGCTGCTGGCGATGATCGCCGGTCTGCTGCCGGAGCAGACGGTTACTTCCACCGATGCACTCGGCATGTCGAGCGACGCCAAGGAAGCAGTGGCGTTCGCGTTGTTCGGGAACAACTTTTTGTTCGGCGTGCCGAACACGCTGCCTTCGGCTACGGGCGCGCCTGTGGCGACGATTATGGGCAAGCTGGCTTTGCCGGGGTAAGGAGTGGCGACCGGAGCAGAATCGCCGATTCGGCGGGTGCTGTCGGCTGCGGGCTGTCGCGCGCAAGGCGCGGGCAGCCCTGCCGCTTCTTCTTTTGTGGAAGCGCTTATACTAGATCAGGTCAACCAAATAACGGAACGGCCGTGCGATGCGGACGTTTTCAGGGAGAGAGGCGTAACGGAATGAGCGAGCTTCATACAAGTACGGCTGTGCAAGCGAATATGGACCCGGAGCGGATCGGGGATGCGTTCCGGCTGCTGGACGAGGCGGTCGCGCGTGGCGATACGCCGGGCGGCGCGGCGCTGATCGGCCGCCATGGCCGGATAGCCGGCGTACATACTGCCGGGCAGGCGCATACGTCCGCAACGTCCGGATCGGACGGAGACGGCTCCATTGCCGTTAAGACGGATACGATCTACGACTGCGCCTCCTTGACCAAGGTGGTGGCGACGCTGCCGCTTATTTTGCTGCTTACGGACCGGGGACGGTTGAGGCTCGGGGACCCGGTTGCCGAGTATATCCCCGCCTTCGCGGCGGCGGGAAAATCGGCCGTAACGGTCAAGCAGCTGCTGTCGCACACGTCCGGCCTGCTGTCCCACAAGGACTTGTACTCGCACGGCTGGTCCCCGGACGAGGTGAAGGCGCATATTTACGCTCAGCCGCTCGAATACGAGCCCGGAACGAAGATGGTGTACAGCGACCTCGGTTTCATTACGCTGGGGGAGATCGCTTCGGTTTTGTTCGGCGAGCCGCTTGCGGCTGCTGCGACCAAGCATGTGTTCGAGCCGCTCGGCATGACGGATACGCGCTATTTGCCCTCGGAAGAGCTGCTTCCGCGCATCGCCGCGACCGAATACGACGATGCTCTCGATCGGCACAAATGGGGAGAGGTGCATGACGAGAACTGCGGAGCGTTGGGTGGAGCGAGCGGCCATGCCGGTCTGTTCTCGACGGCTGGCGATCTGGCGAAGTATGCCGCCATGTGGCTGGCCGGCGGCAAGGGCGGGCAGGGGCGTCTGCTCAGCGAAGCGGCCGTAGCGACAGCTATTCGCAGCCATACGGACGGACTGCCGGCCAACCGCGGCTTGGGCTGGGTGCTTCAAGGCGACCCTTGGGACGCCTCCGGCGACCTCCTGTCTCCGCGCTGCTTCGGCCATACCGGTTTCACCGGAACGAGCATCTGGATGGACCCGGCGAAAGACTGCTTCGCGGTGCTGCTTACGAACCGGGTGCATTACGGGCGGGAGAAGTCGGTCGTGCGGCTGCGCAATTGCTTCCACAACGTCGTGGCGGCGGCTTGCCTGCCGGAATAAGGAAGAGGCCGGAGGAAGGATGCCGTTTATTTTAAAATAACGGCTCAATCAGTGCTTGACCCATGATGATGTTGACTGGAGCGCGCAGGGAGAGAATGTCGTTGGAGGGAAGGCCGCCGCTTTGTACGATATTTCATACAGGAAACGATCTTTCCCAGGCAATGACGACTGTTTTATATGAAATATGGACTTATGTCAAGAAAGTGGACAGTGAATTAAGGAACCTTTAGCTGGAGCGGCGTTTG
>NZ_BAAAYO010000001.1:1332952-1407195 GCF_039536325.1 Paenibacillus hodogayensis | reverse complement strand
TTCGTTACGTTAATTATCTAACGTTCCTTATTCGGTGTCCACTTTCTATGCTAACCGCAATATCGTACAAATTTTCGCTTTTTGAATGCCGCGTCTTGCTTTTTGTACGATTTTTCGCACAACGGCAATAAATTGGAATTGCTTTGGAGACAACTTATGTGAAATATCGTACAAATCTCTCCATGCTTCATAAGACGTTAGGGAAGAAGAGGCTCTCTGGACTTTCACATCACGTCAAGCACTGATTTTGAGGTAGAGCCAAAATAACAGCAAAAAATGAAATCGATTCCGCCTGGAGGCTGTGGTACAATCGGCATTGAACGCGATCAATAACGGCAATGTACCGTTCAAGGAGGCCGCAATACTATGGCGGAACAAACGACGCAATCGAACCGGGTCGATGCGCAGAAGCTGGACCCGAATATGAAACTGGATCAGCCGGGGAGACTCGGGCTGGAGTGGCTGTCGCCGAAGGAGGCGCCTTTCCGCTTGTCCGGATTCGCCTGGTTCGGGCAGGATGGCCTGTACCGGAGACTGCCGGCCAAGCCGAGCCATCCCTTGCCGCCGGCGGTGGACGCGCTGGCCAATTCGACGGCGGGCGGACAAATCATGTTCCGCACCGACTCGCCCAAGCTGGCGATCCGGGTGGAACTGGGCGGCAAGGCCAGCATGTACCATATGCCGGCGACCGGGCAATGCGGGTTCGACCTGTACTTGGGCGAAGCGGGCGATCAGCAGTACTGCGGCACGATCCGGTATGACCATACGCTGGAGACGTACGAGTCGGTGCTGTACGAATACGAGGCTGCGGATCGGCATATTACGCTCAACTTCCCGTTATATCAGGGAGTCAAGAACGTATGGATCGGCATCGAGCCGGGCTATGAGGTGCAGCCGCCGCTGCCGTACAAGAGCGGCAAGAAGGTAGTCGTCTACGGAACGTCGATCACGCAGGGAGGCTGTGCAACCCGTCCCGGCATGGCGTACACGAACATTTTGAGCCGCCGCATTCCGCTGGAATTCATCAATCTGGGCTTCTCCGGCAACGGCCGCGGCGAGTCCGAGGTGGCCCATGTGGTAAGCGAAATCGCCGATCCGGCGCTGATCGTGCTCGATTATGAAGCCAACGCTGTCGACGTCGAGATGATGGAGCGGACGCTGCCGGAATTTATCCGCATTTGCCGGGAAGCGCATCCGGATACGCCTATTCTGGTCGTATCGAAAATTCAGTACGCCCGCGAGCGATTCGATCCGCAATTGCTGCAAAGACGGCTGGACATGAAACGGGTGGAGATGGAAGCGGTAGAGGCCTGCCGCAGCAAAGGCGATACGAACATTCATTTCTTCGACGGCACCGTACTGCTCGGGACGGACAGCTACAACGAATGTACGGTCGACGGGGTGCACCCGACGGATCTCGGTTTCCTGCGGATGGCCGATACGCTGGAGCCGGTATTCAAGGCGCTTTTAAAGAACGAGCTGGAGTAACGAAATCCAATGAAGGCTATAACGAGAGGGTGTTCCGGATCGAGCGGAACCCTCTTTTTGCTTTTTAAAGGGATTTATTTCCAATTTGTCGAAAGTAAGCAATGGGGGAGGCCATGCAATCGACAGCTGCATGCGCGCTTATCGTCAGTTGGCGTGGCAGGGCTGCAAATGAGTTATTCACAGGGCTCCGGTTTGTCATTACATCGAACTAATAATAGAGGGGGTTGTATGAGTAATGAAAAAGTTTGTTTTGGGATTGGTACTCGG
Source organism: Paenibacillus hodogayensis (assembly GCF_039536325.1). Classification (NCBI taxonomy): domain Bacteria; kingdom Bacillati; phylum Bacillota; class Bacilli; order Caryophanales; family Paenibacillaceae; genus Paenibacillus; species Paenibacillus hodogayensis. The sequence goes on along the minus strand of NZ_BAAAYO010000001.1, from coordinate 1,405,440 downwards.
AATACTGCTTTCCCTTTCATCCGTTGCCGTAGCATCTAACAAATTGGAAGTGATTAAACAATCGATCAATTTCGTAGTTAACGGCAAGACAATATCGATGGGCCAGGAATATGCAGCTTTTAATTACGATGGCCATTTGTATATGCCGATTCGCTTTTTCGCAGAATCAATAGGGGCCTCTATTGGTTACAATGCTGCCAGTGAAACGGTTTCTGTCCTGTTCTCGACGAATCGGATCGTTATAAAAGATCCCCTTTTTCCGAGTATAAGTGTCGGCAATTTGGTCCTTAATCAGAAAGGCGGTGAGACCAGTATACAGGGCCAGCTGCTAGTCGATGAAAATCTGGAAACCCAAAAAAATCCACGCTACTGTTTCTTTACGTTACATTTCTATAACCAATCCGGGATGGAAATAGGCCAGGCCGATTACGGGGTATTATTGGACCGCCCAAATCAAATGGGGGGGATCCACCCATTTCAGACCAGGGGCAACGGGGATTTGACTCATTATGCTCGCATAGAACTTAAAGTCGGCTATTTCGATGAGACTCCCATTAAAGGAAGCCTCCCCCCCGTTCCGTACATCAAAAGCAATGCAAACCTATCGCCGTTACTATCTTCGTATTGTTGGATTGGATGTGCCGACTACCCTGGCCCGGTGAGACGAGTTGAAAACCAAAAGCCGGTGCAAGTACTGCCTGGTGATAGCGTTACAGTCGAATTTGATTATACGCCAAAGCCTGCTGCGGTAACGGTTACCAGGTATCGTATTGAAAACGGGCAGCAAGTGGAGACCGCAAGGGAACCGCTCATAGATAATGTCTTTTCCTTTCCATCGGAAGAAGGAGTTTATGTATATCAAATATTTGCCCAATGGAAGATTTCCGAAAAATATGTTAGTGGAGATGCAAGCTATGTCTTTATCGTACAAGTTGAGCGGTAAGGAAGATGAACCGCAAACGAAGCCAGCCATCGGGTACTAGCGGGATACACGATTTGTTCGTTCATATGCGCTCTGCTTCATTCGAACGGATTGCCGACTTTCCAACATAATCGCGTCATCGCCCATCCGATCGTCATGTCGATCGTCGACAAGCTACTCGGAGCGGACAGCCGCTGTGTCTGCTACCGCCAAGCGGCTGTTTCGGTACGAGCGAATCGGCGATCCGGTACGGATGCCTTGGGATTGGAGCTAAAGCCGTACCGTCCCGGCATGACCGCTTTCGTGCAGGCCGCTTATCTCTCGCTTCGCCGCAGAAGGTGCCAGCGGTTCTCATGCTTGCGCAGCAGCGGGTGCGCGTCGAAGGGTCTCGCTTCCTCTACCACGACAAGCCGAAGCCGGCGAATCCAGTCTTCGAATCCTTGATAGGAGGCGAACCGATTGGCATAGGCCGCGCTCATGCCTATAAAGTACGGGGAAGCGTACCGTTCGTGCATATAGCGAAGCGCCACGTCAATCGGCGTATACTTTTTGCGCTTGTGCTCCCAGCCGTCTATGGAGAACGGTACCGCAGCGTCCAGCCGTTCGACTGTTTCTTTCAGGTGCTTCTCGCGCTTGTACAAAGGGGACGGATAGTGGACGCCCATTCGCTTCAACGTCTCCTCGTGAGGAACGTAAAGCACGGCGCGCGTCATCCATCGTTGCTCCGCCCATTTCGTCAACATTTGCAGCGCGGCGACGTCCAGGCCGCCGTCTGCGCTCGCCTCCCCTTCCTCGGTCAGCTCGAAGCTGTCGTAGATGAACAGCGTTCCTTTCGTGGTTTCCGACTCGGCTCCGTGGCCGAGATCCGTTTGCATCGGCGTGCGATCCATACTTAACTCCCTCCTGTTCTTCTTCATAGTATGACGCTTCGGCGCGCCGTTCAACCTGCGGCACGGGATTGGCAAGGGGGAACGACAAAGAAGGAGTTGGCAGGGCCGCAAGCGAAACATAAAGGCGAGCGCAAAAAAGGCACGGTCGGCAAAGCTTGAACCCCATTCGCAGCGTGAAGAAGACGGAGAGCGGAGACGGCGGCGTCACGATCGTAAACCGAGCGGAGGAAAGGGAGGAGACGGCAATGAGACGATTGCAGTTGGGCATGTGGCATCAATGCGACCCGGCGAGGTGGGAACGATACAGCCTCGGGATGCTGAACGGCTTGGAAATTAGCGGGTACCAGGACGAGGCGGAACTGGAGAAGGCTCGTACGTTTTGTGACCGTCATGGTCTGCAATTCGGCGTTCACGGTCCGATCCTAAGCGGACGAGGCTATGAGCTGCCGCTGCTTCTGTCGCCCGATGCGGCGGAACGGGGCGAAGCGCTGCGCCGCGTCGAGGCGGAAACCGAGCTGGCTTCCAGATACGGGGCCGACTACATTCTGTTTCATTATCCGTATTTGCCGGTATTTCAGCCGCCCCTTCGCCGCAGGTTTGCCCGTATGCCGGATGCGGCGGCTCGATACGGCTATGATCGGCTCCCGATAGACCGGTTTCGCTCGCTTTCGGAGCGACTGTTTGCCGAACTGGAGCAATTGCAGCGCCGGTATGACCAGCGCATCGTGCTGGAGCACGACTTCTTCGGCGACTATGGGGATTGGGTCGCGGAGGCGTTCGAGAATCACCCGAGTATCGGGCTGGTCGTCGATACCGCCCGTCTGGACATTGCGGCGAAAGCGTTTCACGACTTCGATCCGTTCGCTTGGCTGGAGCGGACCGCTTCTTCCGTATATGTAGTCCATTACAGCAATGTCCATTACGCGGACGAGACGTTTGTTCACCATTTGCCTGTTCGGAAAGGGCAGGACGGAGACGCGACATATGGAGAGGCCTACGCTTACCTGGCGTTCGTTGCGGCGCGGAATTCGCGGTTTCATCTGACCTTCGAGCACGACGCCGATCGGGTCGGGACGGACGAGCTGGCCGAGATTTACAGAAGGGCGGCGGCGGTTTGCGGCTTAACGGGCGAAGCTCATGCAGCCGAAAACCGATAAACCCGTTCTTTCCTTTGCATTCGGCCCATCGCTCCTTTACGGTAGGGGTAACCGATTGAATGGAGGTGAGCGGATGGAGCTTTTTCATTTTAGCGAGGAGCCGGATATTGAGGTTTTCCGGCCCCGGCAGGCCCCGGCGTTCCCGGAGCTGCCGCCGGTCGTGTTCGCACTCGACAGGGAACGGAGTCCGCACTATTATTTCCCCAGAGATTGTCCGAGAGTCATTTATTGGAAAAACGAGCGGACGACCCGACAGGACGAGCTGGCCTTCCTGTCGCATTCGGCCGCCGGCAAGGTCGTTGCCGTGGAAAACGGCTGGCTCGACCGCATTCGTCAAACGAAGCTGTACCGGTACGCGTTTCCCGCCGCCGGTTTCCGGATGCTTGACGGATCCGCCGGCTACTACGTCTCGACCGACGTTGTGAAGCCTCTTCGTGTCGAGCCGGTCGGCGATCTGCTCGCTTTGCTGCTCGTGGAGCGGGTGGAGCTTCGCTTCACGCCTTCCCTGCACCCGCTTCGCGATCGGGTCATCGCCTCCACGCTGGATTTCTCCATCATCCGCTTCCGCAACGCCGCTAAGCCGTAGTCTGCCGCATGGAGCGAATAAGCGAGCCGGTCGCGCGAGAGCCGGCCCGGCGGCAACAGCCCCGGCGGCAGTGCCCGCCCCGTTAGCCAATTCTCCCGGATCAACCGTACACGCGCGTGCGTCTGCCGATTCGCCCGGCGATGGCGCCCGCCGGCCACGACCTGGCGAAAGCCGGCCCCGACGTCCCAGAGCGTACCTGCGTTTCTTGCAGAATCGCGCTGTAGTCCGGATGCGTTGTTCGTTCGAACAGGCGGGCGGAGATTTGGCTGCCGGGCCTGCGATTTTCGTTCAGCTCGTCGATAATTCCCCGCTCGTTTTTGATGCCGATGCCGTGCCCGAACAGCATATCCCCCGTCAGCTTTACGACATTTTCGCCTTGCCACTGAGGCGTCTCCGGATTGTAGTCCGGATTGATGTAATACAGAACGTCCCCGGGGAACGTCTCCCGCTTGCCGTCCTCGGTCACAAGCGGCATATCCGAATCGTGCTCCCACGAGTACAGGTACAGGTTGCCGAACAGCCGGTCGAACGTCTCGTCGCCGATCGTATCGAGCACGGCCTTGTACAGGACGATGACGATCGCCGTCGCGCATTCGAACCCGTATTCCCCTCCGTTCGCATAAATGTCCCGTATCGCGGCAGAGGGGCTGGCCCGTTTGCGCAATTCGAAGCCTCCCTCGTTCGTGCGTCTCCAATAGTTGTTGTTGGCGCGGGATTTCTTGAACGTGGCGAACGCCACTTCGCTGTGCTCCAGCGCGATCGCCGCGGCTACGGTGGCCGCCCTCAGCTTCAGCTCAAACAGCAGCTCGTCGGCCGTCTCGTAATGAAACGGCGTGGAGCTGCCCATCTTCTGCTCATAGATGACCCTTTCCGTTCCGGATAGCAAATCCGGGCGAATGGCGCCTTGCCCTACCGTAATCATCGCTCCACTCCCCATTTGGTATTAGAGTCGCCAATGGCGGTATTCCGGCTATTGTATGCGGTTGGGGGCGGAAAATAGAACGCCGGGGCCTCGCGCAACATCTGCCAATAATCCAGATTTCCCGGTTGAACCTCCATTCCTTATCCGGCAATGCGATTTTATAATCAAGGTATGACGACAGGGCAATCGTGTTTGACATAGTCCGGCTATGCAGAGAAGGCGGAGGGGGGCCTTTGGGTCCGCAAAAGCGAAGCGGTCGCCTTTGAGATCGGATTCCGCCAGCTATCACCCAAACAGGGAATCCGATTTCAAGTGCGATTGGAGGAGCAAAGGTCACCGCAGCCTCGCTTTGCCGCCGATTTTTTATGCGATTGCCCGGGTATGACGACAACGTATCTTGACGCAGAGGAAGAGAGGAAGAGAACGCCATGAACCGTGCGCCCAAATGGATTGACACCGACGTGCACAATGCGATTCGCCATCCGAAGGACCTGCTCCCGTATTTGCCGAAAGTCTGGCACAGCCAATGGCTCGGTCAAGGCATCGGCGTGGCGAGTCCTTACTATTCCCCCATCGGAGTGATGCGCAAGGACGCCCAAACGCCCGAAGGCGGTCAGCCGGGCAGCGATCCCCACTATTTGCTCCGCCACCATATGGATAAATACGGAATCGATTACTCCATCCTGACCGGCTCGGGCGTTCTCGGCATATCGCTGCACGTCGATCCGGATTATGCCAATGCCGTCGTGACGGCCTACAACGAATGGTTGGCGGAGCATTGGCTCAAGGTAAGCCCGCGCTTCAAAGGATCGATCCTGATCAACGCCTCGGACCCGGCGTACGCAGCCGGGGAAATCGACCGGTGGGCATCCCATCCCGATATGGTCCAGGTCATTATGGCAAGCGGGGCGCGGATGCCTTACGGGCAACGATTCTATCACCCGATCTACGAGGCGTGCGAGCGCAACGGGCTGCCGATTGCCGTGCATCCGGGCACGGAGGGCAGAGGTACGGCAGGGCCACCTACGCCTTCCGGGTATCCGAGCCGGTACTTGGAATGGCACAACATATTGCCGACGAACTACATGACGCATGTTAACAGTCTGGTGTGCGAAGGCGTATTCGAGAAATTTCCGAAGCTGACGTTCGTGGCGATCGAGGGCGGCATCGCGTGGCTGCCTCACCTGATGTGGCGGATGGACAAAAACTACAAAGCGCTCCGCGACACGGTTCCTTGGCTGAAACGGCTGCCGTCGGAATATATCAAAACCCATATCCGTCTGACGACGCAGCCGATCGAGGAACCGGAGAAGCCGGAGCATCTCGTGCAAATATTCGATATGTGCGACGCCGAGCATACGGTCATGTTCTCGACGGATTATCCCCACTGGGATTTCGACAATCCGAAGGTGGTGCTGAATGCGCTGCCGAAGCGGATGCGGGAGGGCATTATGGCCGGAAATGCAAGCAAGCTGTACGGGCTGCACGAGATTGCAGCGGAGACGGGACCGGCCGCCTCGTCCGACGACAGCCGGGAGACGGACGGAGGCGACGACGGAAGATGAACCGTTATTATGCGGCGAAGGCCGGGGAAGTCCGGACAAAGGGACGGATGATCGTCGAGGTCAAGGGCATGGAGATCGGCCTTTTCCACGTGGACGGACAGTTTTATGCCTGGCGCAACGTATGCCCGCACGCCGCCGCTCCGGTATGCGAGGGGCCGGTATGCGGGACGAGGTTGCCTTCGCTCGTCTACGAATACGAATACGGCAAGCATCTCGAAATTGTGCGCTGTCCTTGGCACGGCTGGGAATTCGATCTGAAGGACGGCAGGCATCTGGGGGGAGACGCGAAGCTGCGCGGCTTTCCTGTCGAGACGGATGGCGACGAGCTCTATGTGCTAATGCGGTAAGAGCAGCCAATTTTGCTTAGAATGACCGCGGCATCGCCGGTAATCCTCGTTTCGCATGAGACAACCACAGTTTGAAGCGGTCTTCCGGCGACACTGGCGGACCTGGCGACAATCGAAACCGTGCGCCATAACCTTCCCGAGTCCGTGATCGATGCGGCGACGGAGGGTTTTTCGCTTATAGGTCGTCTGGTACAATAGAAACAAAACGGATCGTACGGGGCGGCCGGGACTTTGCCAAAGTTTGCGGCGAGAATCGTCCATTCGTGCGCACGGAGGGAAGGGAACCGGTGGATTACGACTTTTTGCTTTCTTTCAGCCCCGGGATTATCGACGTGGTGAAGCGGGATGAGGCGTTTTGGCGGGAATTCAACTATGAGCTGGTACGCAAACAGTCGATGCGGCACATTTTGGCTCTGGTCACCGAGGGGAAGGGCGTGCTGGAGCTTGGCGACACGGTCGCTCAACTGGTGCCGGGCACGGTCTTTCAATGCTGGCCCGGCAATCGGCTGCGCATTACGACCGACAGTCGGGATACGTTATCTTTTTATTCGGTCCATTTCGGGTACGGTCATCTAAGATGGGTCCGGGATGAGGATCGTTGGGAGGGAAGGGTAAACGGCCCGCTGCCCGTTCCCGTGAGCGTGGAGACGCATCGGGACGTGCGGCTGCTGGAGTCGTTCGAGAACGTTTTCGACATATGGAATAAAAAGAACGCCGGCTACGAGTGGCGGGCGAAGCTGGAATTTCTCCAGCTGCTGGAACGGTTCGCGGCGATTCTGAGAAGCAGGTCCGGCAAAGACGGCAGAGACGACGAGACGTTGAACCGGACCATCGCCTACATGAAGCAGCATATGCACGAGACGCTTAGCCGGGAGCGGCTGGCCCGGGAATGCTCGCTGTCTCCGGGGTACTTCTCCGCGTTTTTCAAGCTGCACACCGGACGCAGCCCAATGCAATATTTGCTTAAAATCCGCATGGATACGGCACGGCAGCTGCTCCGCGGAACCCGTCTGCCGATTCGGGAGGTTGCTTTGCAGGTGGGCTTTGTCGACTCGTTTTATTTTGCGCGGCTGTTCAAGAAAGAAACCGGTCTGGCACCGAGCGTATACCGCCAGATGTAGAGCGCGCCAGTGCCCAGGCGAGAGCATACCGATGACTGCACGGCGGCGAAAGTATGGCGGCGATGGCGGCACGGCGTGATCGGCTGGACCTCCCGCACGGCTGAAGCAACGGCGAAGCGGGCACTTTATTTCCGGTAAGCCTGCTGATGAAACCGGGTAATACTGCGGAACAAAGTTTCTCCGTCGTCCGGGAGCGGATCGTCCTGGCGGAAGCTTAGCGCCATGGCCCGGTACGGCTCGGGAACCCAAATGTAGTGGTGCACATAGTCGGTGAGGCGGAATCCGCATTGCTCCCAGAAGCGGATACGGCGGAGGTTTTCGTTCGAGGGATCGGCTTCGACCTCGACGATAATGCCTCTGCACCTGGCGCTTGTCTCCGCCCATGTCCGGATGCGTTCCAGGAACAGGCGGCCATAGCCTCGGCTCTGGACTTCCCGCTTGACGGCGATATAGTCGATCAGCAGCGCAGAAGCCCGGGCGTCGATGCCGGTAAGGGCCATAGCGATCGTTTCGTTGTCTACGGCTGCTGTATGCAGGCGGCACAGCCCTCTTTCGAACATGCGCCGTATAATGGCTTCGGGTTTTCGGCCGTGCTCGGGAAACGCATGGCGGTAAATCGGCTCGGCCAGGCGCCAGATCGTCTCATTCCATTCGGCGGTTACGCGGTAGTCCATCGGTAATATCCCTCCGGCTCTATCATACCAGACGGCGCTCTTGAAATCACAATCGCCCCGGAGGTCGAATCCTGTCTCCGAGCGACGGCAGGCCGCCGGTATACCCCCCTCGCCCCGACCGCCCATCCAAACCTCAGCCGAACGGGCGGCTTCGCATCGTACCTATCGCCCGTTCCCTCTTCTCGCCATATTTGCATATGTCAACCTATGAAATATAATAAGGGCATGCCGGCTGCATAGGGGGACTGCCATTTGAAATGTATGGAGCTTTCCATCACAACGCTGCCCCAGCACGTCACGGCAGGTCATACGGTCTGGCCGCCGGGGACGAAGCATTTCGAGAGGCGATTTGACGTATACGACGTCGTGTTTGTCAAAACCGGCGCGCTCTATATGACCGAGAACGGCGTTCCTTACGAAGTCAAGCCGGGCGAAGTGCTCGTGCTGGAGCCGGGCTTGCTGCATTACGGTCATGAAGCCTCCCGGGAAGAGACCGAGATGTATTGGCTTCATTTCGTTCATAGCGTTCCGGCACGCATCGTGGATAGCGGCGATATTGCATGGAAAACGGTGCTGCAGGCGGGGACAAGTCGGGATGTGATTCCGCCGCAGCATGTGATGATCTTACCCAAGTATGCCTCGACCGACTTCCAGCTGTTCGAGCCGCTGCTCGAGCGGCTCGTCCGGCAGCAGCGCATGCTGACGCTGGAACGCTCGCTGGAGGCTCATGTTCTGATGCTGCAATTGCTCGCTCAGCTTCAATATTCGCTGTGCCGCCAGCTTGCTCCGCAAACCCGGGCAATCTCGGAACGGGCGATCCATTATTTGAAGCAAACGATGCGGGAGCCGTTTCGCGCCAAGGAGATGGAGCGGGAGCTGCATTTCGATTACGACTATATAGCGCGCTGCTTTAAAAAATATACCGGCATGACGCCAGTCAAATACGTCCAACACCTGCGCATCGAGGAAGCGAAATCGCTGCTGCATCGCACCGACCTGCCGCTGGCCGAGATCGGCGAGCGAATCGGCATTCTCGACGTCAATTATTTGGTCCGGCTGTTCAAGGAAATGACCGGCACGACTCCGATTCGCTACCGTTTGGCGGGGAGGGGCTACGTATAGAAGGGAACGGAGCGAAGTCGTTCTGGTGCTATGTGGGGTCGGCCTGGCCTGTAGGAAACGGCCGGCGGATGCGCTACCTTGTATAGAGAAGGGAGGCGGAGCATCAGATGGGTTCGCAAAGACGATCCGTTCCGCACGATTGGGAATGGTTTACGAAAGGACGTTACGGCGCATTTCTCCATTGGGGGCCTTATGCCGAGCTGGGCCGGGGCGAGCAGGCGCTGTTCCGGGAACACCTGGATCAGCGGGAATACGAGGAGCGGGCGTGCCGCTGGAATCCGCAGCAATTCGATCCTCGGCAGTGGGCTTACGTGATCAAGAAGGCGGGAATGAAATATGCCTGCTTTACGACCCGGCATCATGACGGCTACTGCCTGTGGGACACGCAGTATACCGACTATTCCAGCGCCAGGCAGGCGCCGGGCCGGGACTTTGTACAGGAGTTTGTCGACGCGTTCCGCGCGGAAGGGCTGCGTATCGGCTTGTATTACTCCTGGGCCGACTGGCGGGTACCGGCATTCTTCGACGGTCCGGATCGGGACCCCGAGGGCTGGGAGGCGATGCGGCGTTATATGCACGGACAGGTCGAGGAGCTGCTGACGAAATACGGGCGGATCGACCACTTTTTCTTCGACGGGGCATGGCCGCGCAGCTATACCGAGCTGGGCAGCCCGGAGCTGCTCCGCCGCATGCGCCAGCTGCAGCCGCACATCTTGATCAACAACCGGCTCGGCGCTGCCGACCCGGGTCAAGGAAGCCATGCCGACGGCGGGGAAGGAGCCGGAGAGCGGTCCGATATGGGCGACTTCGGCACGCCCGAGCATCGGATTGCCGCCGAAGCGGACCGGCTGTGGGAATCGTGCCAGGTCACGACGTGGCGGCTGTGGGGATATGCCTACGGCGAGCGGTGGAAGCCGGCCGACGCATGGCTCGATTTGCTGTGCGAGTGCGCCGAAACGGGCGACGGAGGGGGAGGCAATCTGCTGCTCAATGTCGGCCCGCAGCCGGATGGCCAACTGCCTGCGCCATTCGTGGAACGGGCGCTGGAGATCGGTCGTTGGCTGGACATTCATGGAGAAGCCGTCTTCGATACCGACGGCGGATCGCTGACCGAATTCGTCACCCGCGGACGGCAGACGATGAAAGGAAACTGTCTGTACTTGATCATCCGCTTCTGGGACGGCCGGCCGGAGCTGAGGCTCGCCGATCTGACGTCTCCGGTGCGCAGCGTTACGCTGCTGACTACAGGCCAGCCGCTTGCTTTCGAGCGGCAGGGCGAAGATTTGCTCATCCGCGGCTTGCCTGCGGAGCGGCCGACCTCGCTGTTCCCGGTTATCAAGATCGAGTGCGAGGGCAGGCCGGAGACGAATGCTTGGGGCAAGCAGCGGCTCTGGTCCGGCGATCCCCGTCGGATTGCCGAATGGGCGAGAACGCGCGGCACGACCGTGTTCGTCGGCGGCGGACCGGAGAGGCTTTAAACTTGATCGATCGACTCATGAAGGGAAGCTCCCAGTTGCCGGGCCGGCTCCGCCGGTGGAACATCTTCCGCCGATAAGGTATATTGGTGATGACGGCCGTCTTCGGACGGACGGATACGCTAGCGGAACAAGGAGACGACGCCATGCAGTTCATCGATAACCGCGGCATAACCGATCCGACGCTGAATTTGGCGTTGGAGGAATATGCGCTCAAGAACTTGCCCTCGGACGAGGACTATTTGCTGTTCTATATCAACGAGCCGTCGATCATTATCGGCAAAAATCAAAATACGGTGGAAGAGATCAACGCCGATTACGTGAAGGAAAACGGTATTAACGTCGTGCGCCGTCTATCCGGCGGGGGTGCGGTATACCACGATCTGGGCAACCTCAATTTCAGCTTTATTACGAATGACGACGGCAAGTCTTTTCACAATTACCGCAAATTTACGGAGCCGGTCGTGCAGGCGCTGCGCCAGCTGGGCGTGGAGGCGGAGCTTACCGGACGCAACGACGTTCAGGTCGGCGAGCGCAAAATATCCGGCAACGCCCAATACTCCACCAAAGGCCGCATGTTCAGCCATGGCACGCTGATGTTTGATTCGGAGATCGACCATGTCGTGTCAGCGCTGAACGTCAATCTGGCCAAAATCCAGTCGAAGGGCGTCAAGTCGATCCGCAGCAGGGTGGCGAACATCTCCGAGTTTTTGCGCGAGCCGCTTACCGTCGACGCATTCCGCTGGAAGCTGCTGGAGTCGATCTTCGGCGGCGAGGACGTGCCGCAAGTTGCTCTGACCGAAGCGGATTGGGAGGCAGTGCGGCGACTGGCCGACGAGCGATACCGGAGCTGGGACTGGAATTACGGCAAGTCGCCGTCGTTCAACGTCCAGAAGACGAAGCGGATCGAGGGTGTAGGCACGTTCGACGTCCGGCTCAACGTCGAGGGCGGCAAAATCGCCGGAGCGGCGATCTACGGCGACTTCTTCGGTGTAGGCGAGGCAAGCGAATTTGCGGACAAGCTGGTCGGCGTCAGGTACGATGAGGCGGCGGTCGGCGAGCTGTTGAAGGAGATCGATTTGACCCATTACTTCGGGCGGCTGACGCAGGAGCAATGGCTAGAGCTGATGTTTTAACGCGAACAGAGGCTGTCCCGACGGGACAGCCTCTTGTTAAACTTTCTGTACCAAGAAAAGCAACCTCTTCGATCCGAAGCTTTTCTTACGCGGTCAGAATCGACGATTATTTTTTGGATGCCTTCTGCTCGGCGATGCCTTTGTTGATCAGTTCTTCGGCTGTGCGCAGCGCAGTGTTGACGTCTACTTGCAATCCTTCCGTAAACATCTTTTGCACTTCGGCGATCAGGATTCCTTGCGCCTTCGTGAAGTTGACCAGGCCGGGGGCTCTTGCAGGAGGCTCCGCGGCCGGCTTATTGTAGAGGAACGCAGCTGTGTTTTTGCCTTTGTAGAACGTGCTGTCTTGGTTGAACGTCTGTTTCATCTCGGGCGTAATTTTGGCCAACACGGGCGCAAGCCCTTTGCGATTCAGCTTCGCCTGCACTTCATCCGACGTCATGTAAGCGGCTACATTTATTGCGGCTTCTTTGTTTTTGCTTGCGTTCGTAATGAACATGAAGCGCGGGCTTCCCCATAGCGCGCCGTTCGGCTTTTCTTTGAACGTAGGCACGGAGACGATATCCCATTCGAAGGTGGTGAACTTCTCTGGCTGGGCAAAAATTTGCATGCCGGAGGTGCCGGTTGCGAATACTTTCAAATCCTCTTCCGTATATCCCGTCTTGCTGTCAAACGACAGGCCGGGGAGCTTGTAGAAGCGGACGAAGCCTTCGATCAGCGTCTTCCACTGGTCCGTGTTGACCGCTGCCTTGTCTTCTTTCGCATCGAGGTAAGGCAGGCTGAACTGGTTGAACTCCATAAACATTTGATGCCAGCGTTCACTATAGCCGCGGTATTGAATGCCGCCTTCATTTCTTGTCAGTTTTTTGGCGATTTCATAGGCATCGTCCCACGTCATGCCGTCTTTCGGATACGCAACGCCGAACTTGTCGAACAGCGTTTTGTTGTAGTGAAGTGCGAATACTGGGGCGTTCAGCGGCAGGCCGATAATTTTTCCGCTTGTGTAATATTTCATTGTATCCAGGTAAGTGGGCTCGATTCGGGACAAATCGAATTTGCTGGTTTTGATCAGCTCGGACAAGTCTTGATCCAGCCCGAACTCCAGAATCGTGTTCGGGATCGTTCCCTTTGTGCCGATGATGATGTCTGGTACATTCCCGGAGGCGACGAGATCGCCCATTTTCGAACTCGATTCAATACCGGTCAACGTGTAATTCGGAAATTTCTCTTTAATAAGAGGAGCCAGCAGCTCGTCGAACTCCTGTTTGTTCGAAGAGTTCAAGTATATCGAAAGCTCGGCCGGTTTTTGAGTGTCCGGCTGTTGCTGAACCGCTTTCCCGCTTTGCGGATTGGAATTGTCCGTATTTCCCGTGGACCCCGTGCTCGTGCTGCTACCGCAACCGGTTAACGCAATTGCCCCAGCGGACAAAATAGTAAACGCATACATTAACTTGCGCATTGTCATCATCGTCATTACCCCCGTCTGTTCGTATAGTACGATATTGGCTTAAAAATAGTATACGATGCAGGCCTTGCCGATGAAATGGAGTTTGATTGCAGTGCATGGTAATCTCATGAGAATGTCAACGAATTATGATATAATCTTAAAAAATTCACGTGTAAGGGGTACTTGCCTTGCTCAATGAACGGACTTGCGTTCAATTTCGAATGCCTGTGGGAACCTGCTATATGCGTATACAAGTGCTGGCTCCGGATATGTTTCGCATCAGAATGTGCGAACGGGACGATTTTCCCGAGACAGCGCTTGTCCGTTACGGCATCGTCCGGTTCCCGGCGCACGAAACACCCTGTACGATGACGGAAGACGACGATGCGGTTACGATCCGGACCGAAAAAATCGTCCTGCGGGCCGACCGCTCGAGCGGTCAAGTTACGATCTCTTATCCCCACCATAGGTTATCGATAAACCCGGTTTTTTCCGATACGACTAAAGAGCTTGGCGCTGAAATTACTCTCGCGCCGGATGAGCGGTTTTACGGGCTTGGCGACGAATCGCGGGAAACGATCATGAAACGGGGCCGTACTACCCGCATTCGCCCAACCAAGGAAAAGACTCGTTCCCCGGTTCCATTCGTTATGAGCAGTTTGGGCTGGGGGCTGTTTATTTGTACGACGCTCCAACATGATGTGGATCTCGGCTGCACGGACCCGGACAAGTTGAGCTTCATCTTGCCCGAATCTCAACTGGACTTTGTATGGTTTGCCGGTAACGGTTACCCGCAGTTGCTGGACCAGTACACAAGTTTGACGGGCCGCCCGACGCTGCTGCCGATCTGGGCGTACGGCTTGACTTTTATTTGCAATCAGCAGTCGAACGCGCGCGAGGCGATCGAGGACGTGCTGAAGTTTCGCCATGAAGGCATTCCATGCGATATGGTCGGCTTGGAATTGAATTGGATGGAAAAGCAGTACGATCGTTCGACTTCTAAAAATTGGCATCCGCAGCGTTTTTTCATTCCGAACTGGTCATCGAAAGGCCAGCATACCTTTATCGGAACACTGGAAGGCATGGGCTTCAAACTCAGTCTTTGGCTGTGCTGCGATTACGATCTTAGCGTATACGAGGAGCTTCGACTGCGCCAAGAACGGCTTCCGGAAACAGGGACGGAACAGGACGATGACGGAACGGGGGACGATGATAGGCTGGTTCAGGCGGAAGCCTGGTATGAGCATTTGAAGAAATTTGTCGACCAGGGCGTCAAATCGTTTAAGCTCAGCGAGAGCAACATCGGGCACCTTTACCCGGACAGACAGTGGGGCAACGGCATGATGACGCACGAGATGGAACTGCTGTACCCGGTGCTGCTTAGCAAACAGATGCATGACGGCTTTAGAGAGCAGACGGGTCTTCGTCCGATGATCTATTCGGCGGAGTCGTTTGTGGGCATTCAGCAGTATGCGGCATTGTTTAAGGGCGGCATCGATCAGCAGGGCGAACAACGGACGCTGATTGCCATTTTGAATGATAGTCTGTCCGGTTTGCATCACGTAGCGAACGAAATGAATATTCATTCCCCGGAGAGCATTCATTTCGGGTTCTTTCAATCCTGGTGCAAAGTAAACAGTTGGGCCTACTGGCGGCACCCTTGTTTGCTGGAAAGCCACTTGCGCGATATTTTCAAAAAGTACGCCAAATTGCGATACCGGCTCATTCCGTACATTTACTCGGCCGCCCATACGGCTGCGCTTACCGGGATGCCGATGATTCGGGCGATGCCGCTCGTCTATTCGCATGATCCCGACCTTGCCAACCACCTTACACAGTACATGTTCGGCGGCGATTTTCTCGTAGCCGCTTTCACCAACCGGGTGAATCTGCCTGCGGGGGAATGGATCGACTACTGGTCGGGACAGAGACATCGCGGATCGCAGGAGCTGGAATGCGATTTGCCGGAATATGTCGGAGGGCCGTTGTTCTTGCGTGCCGGGGCGATTGTGCCGATGTGGCCGGAAATGGATTACATCGGGCAAAAATCGGTTGCCCGCATGAGCCTGCACGTGTATCCGTACGGATTCAGTGAATATACGCTGTATGAAGACGACGGGACGTCATTCGGCTACTTGACGGGAGCCGTCGCCACCACCTCGTATACGTGCGATTCGAAGGAAGGCCAGACTGTCGTGCGGGTCGGACGGCGGGTCGGGCAGTACTCCGGGATGCCGGCCAAGCGCAGCTACGATCTATTCGTTTACACGAACAAGAAGCCTTCCCGGGTGACCGTAAACGAAGAAGAGTACAAGGAAGCGGGCAAGGCGAGAAAAGCGACGGCCTCTCTCCATTGGTTTTACGACCGGTTGTCCGGCTGCGTCCAGCTGCATATCGAGGAATCGGCTGCGGAGCGGGTACAAATTGAACTGACGCACGGTTCGGAGCCGAGCCGCGGCCGGACTGGCGCAATCCGGGGCAAATCGGATGCTCCCGCACGCAAAGAAACGGAGCGGACGTCCCATACAGCAGGCGAGAAAGAGCCGTCGCTCGGCTCCCATGGCGGCGAGAAGCATCTGGAGATCGGACTCGAGCGCGGAGACTGGGACAAAACCCGGAGCGCCCTTGAGCGGCTGCTGAAGGAGCGAACCGGGCAAGCTCGCGACGAGGATGACATTCACGCCTACTATTTGTACTTGAGCGGCTTGCTGGTTCGCTTCATGAAGAGCAAAGACTGGGCGATGAAGGATGTACTGGACGCCAACTACGAGCAGTTTTTGCGCCTGCAGACCATGACGTCGCGGGAAGAAAGCCGCCTGCTGCTGTTCCAGGCTGCGGAGCAAGTGACGGCGTACTCGCGTAATGCGCGTAATTCGTCTATGCATCCGCTTGTGCAGCGCTTGACGGGAATGGTCAACGAGGGGATGAAGGAGCAATTTTTCACGCTAAGCGATGCGGCCGAGCGGCTGCATGTGAATGCGTCGCATTTGAGCCGATTGTTTAAACAGGAGACGGGCGTATCCTTCTCCGATTATGTGCTGGAGAAGAAGATGACGTACGCGAAACAACTGATGCAGAGCGGGGGCAAAGTCGCCGAAGTCGCAGCCTCGACCGGATTTCGCGACACTGGCCATTTTATTCGGGTCTACCGCAAGTACTGGGGGCTACGCCGGGGGGATTGAACCTGTAACCATCTGCAGACGAGGAAAACTCCCTCTGTTTCCCGCTGTCCGGTCAAAAATGGACGGCTGGTTCAAAGGGAGTGTGCCGGAGCGTGTAATATCCTGCTAGTCCGGTTGTTATTCGCTTCCAAGGCACGGGACGGCGGCTGCCGATCGGACGGCATACGGCTCCTCATGCGTGGAGCGCATGTATGAATAAGCGCATTGCTCGACGTCTCGCCGCTTTCGAACCCGATAAACCGGTATTGTCCGTTTGGCTGCACGGAAACGGCTTGGAACGCGCACATCCGGTCGAGCAGTGCGGCGACATCGTGGTCGGGCGATTGCTCCAGCATATGAGCAAGAGCAGGCAACAACGGGCTGCTTCACGTACTGTGTCCGGAATGGAAATCAGTCCACCGGTACGGATTGCCCCCCCATACGCTATGGTTGCCCAGCCTCCAAGGCGAGTAGTCACTTCCAACAAGGATCCCCGCTTTCGTGGTCTGGTCCTTGTACAGCGTGAACGCGCTGTCCCCAATCGGATAGAAAGTCAGGACCGGTCTCATCTCCATTACGCTGGAGATAGGCTCATTATAGTCATGAATGCTGCTTTTTCATTTATTTTGCCGGTAAAGGGTCGGGGACATGCCGTACTTCGCGCGGAACACGCGGTGAAAATATGTGTAGCTGCCGAAGCCGGACGTCTCGGCGATTTTGTCCAGCGTCATGGCGGTAAATTTCATTCTGTCACAAGCGATCGACAGGCGTACCTCCATCGCATATTCCATAATCGTCTGATCGAACACCGATTTGAACAGATGCGACGCCCGGGACGGACTCAATCCCGCATGCTTGGCCACATCGTCGACGCGCATCGGCAGCGTTGCCCGCTCGGCGACGTAATGCTTCATCCGCTGGGCGATTTGAAGCAGCTCGTTTTCTTTGCCCGTCAAGCTTTCCGCAGCTACGCGGTCCAGAATAAGACAAAGCGCCCTGAGCAAGTAAGCGGTTGCATTGTCTCCGCTACCGATTTTCGTCATCCTATGCTCGAGAACGATCGACTGAAGGATCGAAAGCACGTTTTGATGAAGAGGAATGTTCACGACAACCGGCCGTTCGGTTTGCCTCCACCACTGCTCCAGCCATTCGCCTCCGCACGACAAATAGTAGCTGCCGCTAATCAGATGTCGCTTGCCCCGGCCGCCGGGATCGCCGTCGAACTCCACCTGGACGGTATCGCCCGGCTGCATAAAGCTCAAGTCTCCCGGCGCGGCGAGAAACCATTGTCCATTCACCCAAAGCCGGCATTGCCCTTCCACCTGCAGCCGGATATGATACCCTTTGCTGCGTCTTTTGTGGCTCCGAAACCGCTCGTAATGATAGGCGTAATCCGCGTACGTCACTCTGACCTGCGATCTTTGTCCGGTAGGAGGCAATCGTTTCACTCCAAGTCAGCAATTTTGTTCATGCCCATATTATATACTTCATGTTTTCGGAAAAACAGATGTGTTATTAATGGAGTTAAGTAATCGATTACAGTATTTCACACGAAGGGGAGAGCGACATTGAAGCACAACGAATTTGGGCGAACGACGGACGAGACGGGGATGCATAGAAAGCGTTTGCCGGCAAGACGGGAGAGCGGGGGGAGGAGCGCGAAGCGGGAGGAGAGGACGGAGCCGGAACGGGCCGCAGAAGCTGTAGACAGCGGAACGGTTGGAGAGGCGCCAGCAGAAGAAGGAGACGGAGCGGTTTCGGGCAAAGCCGGCGACAAGAAAGGGATGGAACAGAGCGGTCCCGCGGCAAAAACGGGCGCGGTCACGGCGGCGCGGCGTCGGGCAGGACGTTTCGCGGTCAAAGGGACGGCCGTGCTGGCGACGGCAAGCGTGCTGTTGGCATTAACCGCTTGTGGCGGTTCCACCTCGTCCTCCAAGGAGCCCCCTCAGACCGAAGCCGAGCAGAAGGACAAGGGCGGGAACGATCTGACCGCAATCGACAAACCGGTAGAATTGGCGTATTACGAGAACTCGTCGGGGTATACCCAGGAGATGTTCGATAAAGACGTCGGAAGCGTCGTGAAGAAGAAATTTCCGAATGTGACGTTCAAGCTGTACTCGCGGGAAAAAGGAACGATGCTGTCCGAGCTGATCGCGTCAGGCGTCAAACTGGACCTGATCAGCTCTTCCGCAGGAACGATCGCCGATCTGGCCGATACCGGACTTGGCGGAGACGTCAGCGACCTGATCGCCAAATACAAATACGACCTGTCGCAACTGGAGCCGAGCGCCGTGGAAATGCTGCGCAAAGCCGGCGACGGCAAGCTGTACGGGCTGCCGCTGAAAATTCCGGCTTCCGCGATCTTTTGCAACAAAGACATCTTCGATAAATTCGGCGTCCCCTACCCGAAGGACGGCATGACCTGGGACGAGCTTTACGATCTGGCCGTGAAGCTGACGCGCACCGACGGAGGCGTGCAGTATAAAGGCTTCCTCGCCTCCTTCAGCCACATCGCCAGCATGAACCAGCTGTCCCAGGAGTTCATCGACCCGAAGACCGGCAAGGCTGCGCTTAGCAACGACAATTGGAAAAAAGTATTCGACAACCTGATCCGCTTCTACCGCATCCCGGGCAACGAATTCGACAAAACGACGATCAGCACGCCGTCCACGCCTTTCTACAAAGACAAGACGGTGGCGATGTTCGCGTCCGTAGGCGGGCAATCGTACAGCGACCTGCTGCTGCAATTGAATTGGGACGTCGTCGGCTTGCCGGTTTACAAGGAGAAGCCGGGGGTAGGCTCCGGTCCGTACCCGGTGTTCCTGAACGTGGCGACCACGAGCACCCATCGCGACGAAGCGTTTAAGGTGCTGGCTTATTTGACCTCCAAAGAAGTGCAGCAGACGTACATCAACAACGGAATCGTGCCCGCGCTTAAAAAGAGCGCTTATAAGAACGAATTCGGCACGGCGAATCCGGCGCTTAAAGGCAAAAACGTTCAGGCGATCATCCCGGACAAGTTCGCCGAGCCGATTACGCTGACCAAATACCAGAATGCGTTGTCGAGCGCTCTGAACGCGGCATTTTCCGACGCCGCTTCGGGAGTGAAGGACGTGGCCAGCGCGCTGCGTGAAGCCGAAGAGAAAGCCAACAAGGCGATCGAAACCGCGAAGTCGGGCAGCAAGTAAACCGTTCTTGATCGGTCCGGCAGGTAAGAGCCGTTTAGTCCACCCGGAATCGTCGAAACGACTTGGGCCGCTCCCTTCGCCCTGCTTGGCTTTCCGTTTTTTTGTACGCATCATCGTCTCCGCTCACGTTTGACGACGCCAGCTTTGCCCGGAGCAAAGCGATCAGGAGGAGATTGTTATGATTCAGAAGAAACATGCATTCGCGATGCTGCTTGTCTGCTTGCTGCTGCTGCAAACGGTTTCGGCAGTGTACCCGAAGCGGGCTTTGGCCGATCCGCCTCCTGCCGGCAATCTGCTGGTCAACCCGGGCTTCGAGCAGCTGGTCGGGGGGCTTCCGGACGTCTGGTACATTCCGGTCGCCCAACGCGCGACGACAAAGGCCGCTGCCGCAGCCGCCTACAGCGGCTCGTATGGCATATCCATCGAGGCGGCGACGAGCGCGAACCCGTGGATTATGCAAAAGGTGCAGGTGCAGGAGGGCGCCGCCTACGAGGTGGCCGCCATGTTTAAGGCGGTTGGCGCCGTAACCGGCCAAGTCGGCATGAAGATCGAATATTACGCCGACATAGACGGGAAAACGAGCCTCGGCGGTTACCCGTTCAAAGCTCCGGCCGCTCATCTGGACGGCCAATGGCACATATACGCGGCCGAAACGGAAGCCCCTGCGGGAGCACGGTACATGTTCGCATACTATCGTTTGTACGGAACGGGAACCGTCTATCTGGACGACGCATCCGTCGTCAAGAAACGGGATAAGCCGGAGCTGACGCTGAAGCCCGACCGGCTGAACTATTATTCGGAGCAAACCGCCGGACACGCGCTGCTGGAGCTGCTCCCTGACGACGGCCTCTTCGCCGGAAGGACGGTCGACGTGCGCATCACGGACGCAGCCGGAGGCGCGCCGGTATTCTCGCGCAGCGGCTTGGCGGCGAGCGCGGCGATGGACGTCGTCTTCGATCCGTCCGTCATGACGACGGGCCGCCCTTACCGGATCGAGGCGGTGTTCAAGGAGGCGACGGGGACGATTCGTTCGCAGAAGGAGCAGACGCTCTACCGCTGGAACCGGCCATCGGCGATCCGGGCCGACCGGACGCTGACCGTAAACGGTGAGCCGTTCTTCCCGGTGATCGCTTACCACGCGGGGGTGGACGATTATCCGCTGCTCAACCAGCTCGGCGTCAATACGGTGCAGGGGCCTCGCACGTCGAATGCGGCGCAACTGCAAGCAACGCTGGATGCCGCCCAGGCGAACGGGCTGAAGGCAATGGTCGTTCTGTACTTCGACGCGGCCGACAAGCTCGGCACCATCCAGAGCATCGTCACGCAGTTCAAGTCGCATCCCGCGGTATTGACCTGGATGATCATGGATGAGCCGACGATTAACGGAATTTCGCAGGATGCGCTGCTGGACGTATACCGGCTCGTACGCTCGATCGACTCCGTTCACCCGGCCTACATCGTCGAATCGGATAAAGCGGCTTACGGGTCCAGCGCGCAAGCGACCGACGTGCTTACGACCGACGTTTATCCGTATGCGCTGCCGGCGCCGCAGATCGAACGGGTCGGAGACTGGATTCGCGAGGCTTATACGGCGACGGGGGGCGTTCAGCCGGTATGGACGCTGCTGCAGACTTACCGCCCGCTGACCGATCAGCCGACCGTGGGTCAAGTACGCAACATGGCTTACCAGTCACTGTTGGCTGGAGCGAAAGGAATCGGCTATTATTCGCTGCACGATCCGAACTGGGAGCTTCGGCAAACGGACCTGTGGCCGGGCTTGACCGCCTTCAGCGCGGAAATGAAGCTGATCTCCGATTTGACGTTGAAAGGAACGCGGGCCGATCTCTCCATTGGCGCCGATACGCAATGGGGTGTCTGGCATCTTGGCGCCGAGACGTATGCGGTCGCTTTGAACGTTAGGAAAGAAGAGCGGACGGTCGACATTCCGTTCGCAGCCAAAGGCAGTGTGGTGGAAAGGGTGTACGGCGGCGCGCATGACCGGTGGGGAACGTGGGGAAATGCGTTGACGGCGCGGCTCGGGCCGGAGGAGGCGCAAGTCTTCCGCATCACCTCGTTCAAAGCCGAAGCCGGCCGGGCGGTCGCGGAAAATGCCGCTGCTGCCGGGCTGCTCTCCGCCGCCGATTGGCAGACGCTGACGGGCTCGCTTGGCGCACGGCTTCAGACGCTCGTCCAGAAGCTGGATGCGGCACAGCCGGTAGAGCAGGCGGCGACCGACGACGCCGTAGCGGCCGTGACGCAGCTGGCGCAGATGCAAGCTTGGCTCGATTCGCAGACGGATGCGGCGCTCGGCGGCAAGAGAGCGCAGCTGAAGCAGGCGGTGGAGCGAATCGGAGGGATTGTCGCTCCGATCGCCGGCTCGACGATCCTGCTCGAAGCGTGGACCACGCCGGGGCAAGTCGCATCCGGAGATTCCTGGCTTCTGCATGTTCGCGTATCGAACGCGGGGAGCAAGATGGTGCAGAACGCCCGGCTCGATCTCCGTCTGCCGGCGGCGTTTCAGCAGCCCGACGTGCAGCGTACGATCGGCACGCTGACGGCGGGAACGGGCTCCAGTTACACCGAAACGTTCGCGGTTCCGGCTTCCGTAGCGGCCTCGGTTTATGAGATAGCGGCCGAGTTGAGCTATTCGTACGACGGCCAGCCGCTCGTCCGCAGCGGTGCCGCCCGGCTTGCGGTGCTGTCTCCGGTACAGGCGAAGCTGTCTCCCGGCTCGATCCAAGCGGGCGGCACCGGCAGCTACCCGTTCACCGTCAAGCTGAAAAACGTCTCCGCGCATCCTGTGACGGTCGGGCTGACCTACAGCCAAGCGGGACCGCTGGGCGTAACCCTTCCCGCAACCGTCAGTCTGGCGGTTTATGAGGAGAAGACGATACAAGGCAGCATTAATGTTCCGTCCTCCTTCGACGAGGGCATATACGGACTGACGATCGCGGTCTCGGCGGACGGTCTCGTGCGGCACTTGCTGCCGCTGCCGGTGAAGATCGACCGCAACCCGATCGTCAACCCTAGCTTCGAGCTTCTCAAGCCGGGCACGAGTCAACCGGAAGGCTGGAATCTGAACAGCAATACGTGGGACCGAAACGTAGCGCACAGCGGCCAGGCTTCCGTACGGATGAATCCGGACTCGGCCAACGCCAACAACACGATATTGACCAATTCGGCCAGCTTCGTACCGGTCGTACCGGGTAAAACGTATGCTTTGCGCGGATGGGTCAAGAACAACGCAACCGCAGGAGCCGTCTCCCTGGGCGTCAGACAATTGAAGGCCGGCAACGGCACGATCTCCTACACCTGGCAGGCGGCGGGACTCCATACCGATTGGGAGCAGGTCGAGCTGATCTTTACCGCCGCGCCGAACGCCGTCGCCATCGGCATTTACGGATCGATCAGCCAGACGGCTAACGATTACGCGTGGATCGACGATCTCGAGCTGCACGAAATCCAGCCATAGGCAAACGAATGACGTCTCTCTTTCCGCTTGTTTTCGCGGGTTGGGGAGGCGTCTTTTTCCGTTACCGGAACCAGGCTTTCGCTTCGGGACCGCTTACTCTCCAGATGACGAGGACCGGCAAAATCAGACCGAGCAAAAATCCGATGCTGGACCAGACGGCAAACTCCACGATCCGTAGAACGATCAGCACGCCGCACAACGCGATGGCCGCCTGGCGCCGGGCGGGATCGGGCTTGTTCAGCCGGGACGCCACGAAAGCGGCGGCAATGCCGAACACGATCATGGCGATGCAGATCGCGGTTTTGACGGCATCGGTGCTGCCAAGGGAGTAAATGCCGTTACCGACGTTCAGCAGCGCCGCAAGATAAAGCAATACTTGGGCGAACGTTACGGCAGGCGGTTTTTTGGTAAATGTTCCATGAGAATTGGGCATAAAGATCGCTCCTTCGTGGGCCATGTGTTTCTTACTGTTTCCATATTGCGGTATTTGAATTCTCCTCTCTATAATTTCAACTAAATTAAAACTTGATCGGAAAGACCGGCTGCATTACGTTGAAGGAAGAGAAAGCGCTTCCGATTTACCGGAATAGTCCGAAAAAACAGACTGGCGCAATTGCGCAAGGCATGCTACCCTCAAACTTATCTGCACGCGAACTTTACACGACGGAGGTGTGCTTCTTGAAAGACAAGCTCGGCTTCTTCGCCTTCTCATCGCTGAAAAACCGGCTGTTTCTCGTATTTTTGCTGCTTATTTTGCTCCCCTATTCGTTCCTTAACTTTCACAGCGTTTCCCAGATCGAAGAATCGTTCACCGAGCAGATCGTCCGCCAAAACACCGAACAGCTGGAGCAGCTCAAGCTGATCTTCGAGGATATGCGTTCCACGGCGTTCCGCATCGCCGTCCGCATGGAGATGGATCCGACCGTGGCCGGGCTGCTTGACGGCAGCGACGGTCTTGGCGAAGCGGACCGAATCAAGCGGATGGACGAACTGTGGAACGAACTCCGAAGCAAGACGCTTTCGTCCCCCTTCGTCTACTATTCGCTGCTCGACCGCAACGGCCGCCAGTACGCCTCTTATGTACCGAGGAAGCCGCTGAGCTACGAGGAACAGATGAACAGGCCGCAGCTGGCCGATCTGAAGAACGGCACCGAAGCTTACTTATGGGCGCCTTACGAGGAATCCGACGTGCGCGTGGAGGAAAGCAAAAGCTCCAGCCTGATCGTGCTGTATTCGGCGTACCGCGATAGCGCCGGCCAGCCGATCGGGCTGATCCGCATCGGCATCGACGTGCAGGCGTGGTTGTCCTCCATGGCCAGAAGCTTTCCCATTACCCAGGATTTCTACATGCTCGACGGCGACGGAACGATACTCGGCGGAACCGGCGATCTGACGGAGGTGCGTCTGCTGGCGACGTTGTCCGGCCTGCACGGGCAAGAGGAGAGCTTCCACCGTATCGAAGGGTTTTATTTATATAACGCCATGCCGCTGCCCGCGATGGGCTGGACGCTGGCCGGCCGGTTCCCGCTGGAGCTGTTCTTCGGCAATATCGCCGAGGTGAAGGAGCGGATGGTGACCAGCTTCCTGCTCTTCACGCTGTTGTTCGTCGTCATTACGTTTCTGATCCTTTCCACATTGACGCGTCCTCTGCGGCTGCTGCAGAAGAAAATGGCGGAGGTGGCCGACAAGCAGTTGATGACCCATTTGTTCACAGGCAATTACAAAGGGGAACTGCTCGCTCTGGCGCAAGCGTTCAACCAGATGGTAAGCGACCTGCAGGCGCTGATGCGCCGGCTTAAAGCGGAGGAACGGCAGAAGGAGGCGGTGCGCTTCCAAATGCTTCTGTCGCAGATGAACCCGCATTTCCTGCTCAATACGCTCAACATGGTGAAATGGAATGTGCTGAGCAAAGGAGACGAGGAGACGGCTGCCATCTGCGTGTCGCTCGGCAAGCTGCTGGAAACGGGCCTGAACGAGGAGGCCGACCTGATCCATCTTCAGGAGGAACGGGAGCTGACCGAGGCGTACGTGTCGATTCAGTCTTTCCGCTACGACCGTACGTTCGAGGTGCGCTGGGAATGCGACGAACGGCTCGCCTATGCGCTCGTTCCCAAGCTTAGCCTGCAGCCGCTCGTGGAGAACGCGATCTTCCACGGCTTGTCGCACAAAGACCGGGCGGGCATCATCTGGATTCGCGCCTATGCCGAGGCGGGCCGCTGCTTTCTGGAGGTCGAGGACAACGGCGTCGGCTGGAATCCGGCGGCCTCGCAGAACGCCGCCCGCAAGCGCAAAAGCATCGGGCTGAATAACGTCAGGGAACGGCTCGAGCTGCTGTTCAAGCAGGAGGCGAGGATGGACATCGAGCCGTTGTCCGAAGGGACGCGCGTACGGCTAAGCTTCCCTCTGCTCGTATCCGCGCCTTATTCCGAAGGAGGTGTCCGCGATGTGGAAAGTGCTGCTCGTTGAAGACGAAGTGTTTGTCAGACGATCGCTCCGGCAGCTTGTGAACTGGGAGGAGATGGGCTTCACGATAACGGCGGAGGCCGGCGACGGCCGGGAGGCGCTGGAGCGGATGAGGGAGCAGGCGCCCGATCTCGTGATCGCGGATATCATCATGCCGGAGATGGACGGAATCGAGCTGCTCAAGCAGACGCGGAGCGAAGGGCTGGACTGCCGCTTCGTCATGCTGACATGCATGAACGAATTCGAATATGCCCGTCAGGCGCTGGAATACGGCGCTTCCGGCTATTTGCTGAAGCTTTCGATGAACAAGCAGTCGCTCGGGGAGGCGCTGTCCAAGGTCGACCGGGAGCTTGCAGGAAGCTTGCGGATACGGTCGCAGCAGGTTTCGGAATCGTTCGTCCGGTTTTACGGGCAGATGTGGCAGGCTATACATGGAGGCGGGTCAGGAGAAGCCGCCACGGGGCAGGGGCCGGCAGCAGCCGCGATGTCGTTCGCAGACGCCGACGGGAAGCCGTATGCATCCGTCTGGGTCGGATCGTTCCTGCACGGGGAGGAGCCGTTTACGCTTGACGACTTCCGCAAGCTCGGCCTTGTCTCAACGGACAGCCGGACCGTCATGCATTTGTTTCCCCATTCCGGGCAAACGACGGTGTTCGTCTGGAATCCGGCATCCGGCCCCGTCGGGCGCAGGGCGAATGGGGCCGCGGCGCCTTGGGCGTTCGCGTGCTCGCCCGTTTCCGCCCCCCGGGACGTGCTGCGCGTCTGGAAAGAGACGCTGAGGGCGCTTGACCGGCACTGGTACGAGAGCGCCGTCGGAGGGGCTGCCGTGCCGGCATCCGGCGGGGCGGCAGCGGAGGAAGCGCCGTCCCTGGACTGGAAGACGGAACGGGAATGGATTCAAAGCTTCGAGCAGCGCCATATGGACGAATTCCGCAGCCGGTTTCGTTCCGGCTGGAGCGCGATCGGACGTCAGCGCCTGCCGATGGCCTTGGTCAAGGAGACTGCGGTCCGTATCGACCGGACGCTTGCCCGTATTGCCGGCCATGGCGGAGTACCGGCGGATTCGCTGCTGGGCTGCACGACCCACCGCGCCTTGGGCGAACGGCTTCTGGAACGGGCGGAACGGTATGCCGAGCGCTGGACGGCCGGCGCGCAGCCGGTGACGGGCCATCCGGAGATCGACAAGGCGCTTGCGTACATCCACCGCCATCTGCACGAGGACGTGACGCTCAGAGGACTGGCGGCCCTTGTGACGATGGACGAAGCTTATTTCAGCAGCCTGTTCAAGAAGAAAACCGGCGTTACGCTGATTCATTACGTGCAGCAGGCGCGGGTTGGCCAAGCGAAGAAGCTGCTGGAGGAAACCGTGCTGCCGGTGTCGGAGATCGGCGAGCGGGTCGGCTTTCCGAACACCAACTATTTTATTAAAATATTCAAGCGCTGGACGGAACGCACGCCCAACGAATACCGGCACGGCTCGAGCTGAACGGACGCCCCATGGATCGGTGCTCCGGATGGTCGAGCCGGTCTTGTTCGGCGTATGGATTGATCAGGTTAGCCAAGGGGTCGATCAGGTTGCGTTGCTCGGGTCGGTCGCGGCGCAAGTTTCGTCCGGGCTGCTGAAGATCAATCCGAACATATCCCCAAATTTGTTCTATCGGCACACAAAAAATGTTCCTTATGCGGTTGCGGCATGGGTGTTATCGTTATTACAAGAACATGCAAGCGATCATCCCACTACCGAACAGAAGCAGGAGGAACAGGCTTCATGACCAGGCAAGCTTACGAGGTGGCGCTATACGGAGCGGCGCCCGGTGGCGTCGGAGCGGCGATTACCGCAGCCCGGAGTGGCCGGCGGACCGTCCAGCTGGACCCGTCGGTCCATATCGCCGGCCTGATGACGAGAGCTCTTCCGTGCAGCTGGAAAAGGAGGCGCTTCGAGCGTTAGAGGTTTTGGATCGCAAACAAAGAAAGCGCTTACTGGATAACGGCTGACGCCTTATCGACGCCACGTATGAGGGCGACTTCGCCGCTGCCTCCGGCGTTCCGTACGATCTCGGCCGGGAATCCCGGAACGACTGGAACGAGGAATTTGCCGGCGGGCTGTACATGAATTTCAACGCCTCGAAGGAAGTGTTTACGGGCAGCATGCTAGCCAGGCAAGTTCTCTAGTCCCAGCGTCCGTAAGTGGTGGCCGAAGCTTAAATCTACGTGTTTTGCCCGTCAGATGCAAAACGACAATCTGTTTTCCGGGAAAGGAAGTGACATCCGATGCAGCCCGATCACACCATGGATGCGAAGCGCCCCGCTTCGCCGGCAGCCGGACCCAGGCTGCACAAACGGCTCAAAGGGCTATGGGCGTACAAAGAGTTTTACTTGATGCTGCTGCCCGGCGTCGTGTACTACCTGATCTACAAGTATGTACCGATGTATGGGGTCATTATCGCCTTCAAAGATTTCGACATGATGGAAGGCATTTTGCGCAGCCCTTGGGCGGACCCGTGGTTCAAATATTTTCAGCAATTTTACGAGTCTCCCTATTTCGCCCAACTGCTGACCAACACGTTCCTAATCAGCGTCTACAAGCTGCTGTTCGGCATGGTGCCGCCGATCATACTGGCGATTTTGCTGAACGAATGCCGGGTACGCTGGTTCAAATCGCTCATTCAGACGCTCAGCTATATGCCGCATTTTTTGTCCTGGGTCATCATCTACGGCATTTTGCTGATGTTCTTGTCGCAGGATTCGGGCGTCGTCAACCGTTGGCTTGTCGATGCCGGCTTCAAGGCGGTGCCGTTCCTGTCCTCGACCGAATGGTTCCGCAGCGTGCTGGTCGGCTCGGAAATCTGGCAAAATCTCGGCTGGGGCGCGATTATTTATTTGGCCGCCATCGCCGGCATCGACCCGACGCTTTACGAGGCGGGGCGCGTCGACGGGGCCAGCCGGCTGCGCATGGTATGGCATATTACGCTGCCAGGCATCCGGCACGTCATCGTCCTGCTGCTGATTTTGCGGCTCGGGCATATGCTGGACGCGGGATTCGAGCAAATCTACGTGTTGTATAACGTTCACGTCTATCCGGTTGCCGACATTCTTGACACCTGGGTGTTCCGGACCGGGCTTCAACAGTGGAATTACAGCCTCGCCTCCGCTGTCGGCCTGTTCAAATCGGCCATCGGGCTCATCCTCGTCTACTTGTCGAACCGTTTCGCGAAACGATGGGGGGAAAGCATATGGTGACCAACACGGGAGACAAATGGTTCGTGGCGGTCAGTTACCTTGTCCTGGCGATTGTAGGTCTCGCCGCCGTCGTCCCTTTGCTTTACGTATTCTCGGTGTCGCTGACCCCGTTCGCCGAAGTGCTGCGTCACGGCGGCTACGTGCTGATTCCGAAAGAGCTGACGTTCAGCGCCTACAAGAAGCTGCTCGGCACGTCGGCGATTCCGCGCTCGCTCGGCGTCACGGTCTACATTACGGTTATCGGTACGACGATCAACCTGATCCTGACCGCGCTGCTCGCTTATCCGCTCAGCCGCAGACAGCTTCCGGGCCGGCGCTACTTCATGCTCATGATCGTGTTCACCCTGCTGTTCAGCGGCGGCATCATTCCGACTTACCTGGTTGTCAAAGCGACTGGACTGATCGACAGCTTGTGGTCGCTCATTTTGCCAACAGCGGTTTCCAGCTTTAACGTGCTGATCATGAAAAGCTTTTTCGAGCAATTGCCCGAGGAGCTGTTCGAATCGGCGCGCATCGACGGAGCGAAGGAGTTCGGCATTTTGTTCCGGCTGACCGTGCCGTTGTCGCTGCCCGTTATGATTACGGTGGGCCTGTTCTACGCTGTCGGACATTGGAACTCGTTCTTCAGCGCCATCATGTACGTGACCGACCGGTCGCTGTTCCCGCTGCAGGTGGTCGTCCGCGAAATTTTGATGCTGTCCCAGCAGCCGCTGGAGAACGCGGAGGATCAGGTGCCCACGGTCACGATGCAGATGGCCGCGGTCGTCTTCGCCAGCTTGCCGGTGCTGGTCGTGTATCCGTTTTTGCAGAAGCATTTTACGAAGGGCATGCTGCTCGGCTCGATTAAGGGATAATCCGACAGAAAGAAGGGGACCTATATGGAACGTATGCATGAAGCCAAAAGAGAAAGCAAACACTCGGCCCGAAGATGGGCGCCGCTTGGACTCGCGACGGTCTTGCTCGCCGGGGGCGTCCTGGCCGGATGCGGCTCGGATACCGCAAAGACGGGGAATGGAAGCGGCTCTGCGGAAGGGGGCAAGCCGGCGGAAAGCGGCGCGCCGGTCAAGCTGCAAGTGGCGATGGCCGCCTCCGGTTTGCCTGCGGCCGATGCCGACGATGTCAAGAAGACGATCGACAAGAAGCTGAACGTCGACTTGCAGCTGACGGCGATCGCTTCGGGCGACGACTATAAAAACCAGATCCGGGTAAGGCTGTCCGGTGGCAATTATCCCGATTTGTTTTCCGTGGATTTTCCCGATGTGAAGGAATTCGCCGACAAGGGGCTGCTGCTCGACCTGACGCCTTATATGGACAAAGAGCTGAGGGCGGCGAAGGACTTTGTCGTCGGCCTGACGCCGAATATTTTGAAGAAGGTGACGGTCAACGGTAAACAGTACGCCATCCCGCGGACTGCCGACGTGCCGTTCAGCTCGATGTGGGTACGCAAGGATTGGCTGGAGAAGCTGAATTTGAAAGTGCCGACCACGCTGGAGGAGTTCGCGGCAGTCGCCAAGGCGTTTACCGAGCAGGACCCCGACGGTAACGGCAAAAAAGACACGTACGGCATCACCGGCGCCAAACTGGACAGCTTCGCCACCATTTTGGGCGCTTACGGAGTCGGCCTGCCCGGTTCGTTCTACCAGAAGGACGGCAAGGTGATGAATGCCTATTACGATCCCGGCATGCCGGAGGCGCTCAAGTATATCAAGTCGCTGTTCGACGCTGGCGTGGTCGATCCGGAACTGATGACCAACAAGGGCAACGTCGAGGTGCAGAAGGCGTTCCAGGGCAAAGCCGGGCTGATCTTCAAAGGCTGGACGGACATCGCCAAAGACGAATTCGTCGCCCAGTACAAGGCAATCAATCCGAAGGCGGATTGGGTGCAAATGACGCCGGTGAAAGGACCGGGCGGGCAATTCGACGGCTCTTACGATTACGACCGGCCGTCCCGCTATTGGGTAATCCCGAAGGCGCTGGAGAAAGACAAAGCGAAGCTGCAAAAGGTGTTCGACGTGCTGAATTACATCTCCGGCAAAGAAGGCAACACGCTCGTCATGTACGGTCTGGAGGGCAAGCATTACAACATGAAGGACGGCAAGCTGGTGCCGACCGACCTGATGGCGAAGGAAGGCAACTATTTCAACCTGTACCAGTTCACCGGGCGCCCGAACAAAGACTATTTGGCGATCAAATTCCCGAATCAGGCCGAAGCGACCGAGTTCGCCATCAAGACGCCGCGCATCTCCTCGTTCGACAGCTCGGTCATTCCGCCGACAGGCTTTAATAAAGCCGACGCCGACCGATTCGCCGAGGAAGAGATGATCAAGTTCGTCACCGGCAAACGGCCGATCGCCGAATATGCCGATTTCCTCAAGACGCTTGAGACGACATTCAAGTATAAAACGTATGTCGACGAAGCGGCGAAGCAGATCAAAGAGCAAGGATTTGTAAAGTAGTTTCATAGAAAACAGCCTCTTGTCCAAGCACGCTGCCGCATCGTTGCATAAACTGGCAGTATCAAGCGGACAGGAGGTGGAGATCCATGGATAAACAACTCCTCACCTACGTTGGCGGCATATTGGGCGGTTACGTGCTGACGGCCATGCCGGCGGCCGATTCGTTCCTGAGCGGCGTAGAACCGGTTTTGGACGGGGCCGGGCTGCTTTCGATGATTGTTTTTTCCGGGACGCTGATCTATAAGGGCGTCAAGGCGCTTTGGGAAAAATAAAGAGTGAATCGAAGACGACCGATCCGCCATGTGCGGACCGGTCGTCTTTTTTGGTGCGGGGCTCGCGTATGGCGGGCCGATTGTCTTTATTGGGAGAGGCCAGAGGCCGACTCGAAAACCTTTCGCAGGCCACCTTGTTTCAGGGGCTTGAGCGGATTGCAGACACTGGCGATAGAGGCTAGTATGTTAGTGTTCGAAAGCGCATTATCCCTGCGAAATGGAGCCACTTTTGCGGAGATAGTGCTCCTTTGGACACTACGGTGCCGCGAAGCCCGGCCAAAGCGGGCTATCTCGTGCGAGCGGCGTATGTTAGTGTTCGAAAGCGCATTATCTCAGCGAAAAGGGGTCACTTTTGCGGATATAGTGTTCCTTTGGACACTACGGTGCCGCGAAGCCCAGTCAAAGCGGGCTATTTCGTGCGAGAGACGTATGTTAGTGTTCGAAAGCGCATTATCCCTGCGAAATGGAGCCAATTTTGCGGAGATAGTGTTCCTTTGGGTTACTACTTAGGTCCCCTTTTCAAACATGAAAAACTTGGTTAAAAATGGGTAACCGAGTTTTGAAGGGAAAAGGGGATCGACTGGCTATGAAAATGAGTCCGGAAGAGATTGAACGAATCAGCCACGGTACACCAAGCGAAATTGCTGCGGTCATTACCCGGCTGCTGGAAATCATCGATCAGCAGGCTGCCCGGATTGTCGCACTCGAAAATCGGGTGGCCGAATTGGAACGGCAATTGGGTCAAAATAGTCAAAATAGCAGCAAACCACCTTCCAGCGATGGGTTCCGTAAACCCTCGAATTCGCGCAAGTCTGGTGGAAAAAAGGGAGCCCCCAAAGGCCACACGGGACATACCCTGCACCTGTCCGAACATCCCGATACAATTATTCTGCACCCGGTGACGACTTGCTCGCATTGTGCCGCCTCCCTTGTCGGGGAACCTAGCGAAGGGTATGAGAAGCGCCAAGTGTTCGACCTCCCGCAACCTCGCTTCCTCATTACCGAGTATCGGGCGGAGAAGAAATGCTGCCCGCACTGCCGTTCCATGCAACAGGCCGCTTTTCCAGACCAAGTCAACGCCCCGGTTCAGTACGGAGATAGCCTGACTACCTGGACGGTTTATCTGATGGCGTATCAAATGCTGCCCCTGAGTCGGACGTGCGAGATCTTTACCGATCTGACCGGTCATCGTCCCAGTGAAGCGACACTTCTTTCCCGTCTGGATAGGGCCCACACGCAACTGGCGCCCTACGAACAGACGATTCGTAAGCGGGTACTGAGCTCCCAGGTTGCCCATGCGGACGAGACGACCCTTCGGGTGGACAAGTCCAAGGTGTGGCTGCATAATCTGTCTACCCCCAACTGGACGTTTCAAGGGGTTCACGAACACCGCGGCAGCAAGGCTTTCGATGACCTCGGCCTCTTGCCCCGTTACACCGGCATTCTCGTGCACGACTGCAATATGCCTTATTTCAAAGAGAAGTATTCTTTTCAACATGCCTTATGCGGCGCCCATCTCTTGAGGGAATGCCAGGGCATCGCGGAGTACGACCATCATCACTGGGCCTCGCAGATGAAAGGCCTGCTTCAACAGAGTTGGCGACTGGTCCGATCAGCACGACAAGCCAACCGCCCTCTGGCTCCCAACACCTTGACCTATATCGATTCTCGATATGAGGCGATCTTACGGCTCGGCAAGTCTGAATCGCAGCGGGGTCGTAAGCGGGAGAAGACCGGGCCTTGCGGCCGGAAAAGCAAGAGCAAGGCCGCCAATCTCGGCGAGCGCTTCCGACTTCACAAGGAGGCGATTCTCCGTTTTCTTCGGGATGACCGTGTTCCTTTCGATAACAACCAGGCCGAACGCGATCTTCGCATGGCCAAGGTCAAACATAAAATCTCCGGCACGTTCCGCACCCGTCAAGGAGCGGATCAATTTGCTCGTGCCCGCAGCTTCATCTCCACCTTGCGCAAACAGCAACTCCCCATTCTTGCCTCACTCTCCGCTGCCATTCGCCATGATTTTCAGTTTTTGGCTGACCTAAGTAGTAACTCCTTTGGACACTACGGTGCCGCGAAGCCCGGCCAAAGCGGGCTATCTCGTGCGAGAGACGTATGTTAGTGTTCGAAAGCGCATTATTTCAGCGAAATGGAGGCTCTTTCGCGGATATAGCGCTCCTTTGGACACTACGGTGCCGCGAAGCCCGGCCAAAGCGGGCTATCTCGTGCGAGCGGCGTATGTTAGTGTTCGAAAGCGCATTATCTCAGCGAAAAGGGGTCACTTTTGCGGATATAGCGCTCCATTGGACACTACGGTGCCGCGAAGCCCGGCCAAAGCGGGCTATCTCGTGCGAGCGGCGTATGTTAGTGTTCGAAAGCGCATTATCCCTGCGAAATGGAGCCACTTTTGCGGAGATAGTGTTCCTTTGGACACTACGGTGCCGCGAAGCCCGGCCAAAGCGGGCTATCTCGTGCGAGCGGCGTATGTTAGTGTTCGAAAGCGCATTATCCCTGCGAAATGGAGCCAATTTTGCGGAGATAGTGCTCCTTTGGACACTACGGTGCCGCGAAGCCTGGCCAAAGCGGGCTATCTCGTGCGAGAGACGTATGTTAGTGTTCGAAAGCGCATTATCTCAGCGAAAAGGAGTCACTTTTGCGGATATAGTGTTCCTTTGGTCCTTTGGACACTACGGTGCCGCGAAGCCCGGCCAAAGCGGGCTATTTCGTGCGAGAGACGTATGTTAGTGTTCGAAAGCGCATTATCTCAGCGAAAAGGAGTCACTTTTGCGGATACCACCCTGGCTATCTATCACCAATCCATCTACCACCCAAACCATCTATCCCCCTGCTTGTCCACCACCCAAGCCGGCTAACGCCTCGCTCGACTACGCCCGGTAAGGCTCGATTTCCCGGCCGGCGGCCCAGATGCGCTGCAGCTCCAGCTCGGGGCTGATCAGCAGCACGTCGGCTTGCTTGCCCGCCTCGAGGCTGCCGGTCCGGCCGAAGATGCCGAGCTGCCGGGCCGGATTGCCGCTCATGTAGCGGCTCGCCTGCTGAACGGTCAGGGCGACGCGGGACGTCACATACCGGAGCGCCTCGATCATCGTCAGCGTGCTGCCTGCCAGGCTGTTGCCTTCGACGAGCGTCGCCACCCCGCCGCTTACTTGCACGGCGAGTCCGCCGAGATCGTAGATGCCGTCGTCAAGCCCGGCCGCCGACATGGCGTCGGTAATGATGATCAGGTTATCCGCCGTCTTCACCTTGGTCAGCAGCCCGATGCAGGCCGGATGAACATGGTGCCCGTCGGCGATGACCTCCGCATGGATGCGGTCGTCGGTCAGAACGGCGCCGACGGTGCCCGGATTGCGGTGGTGAAGCGGGGTCATCGCATTGAACGTATGCACCGCCTGGTTCAGTCCGGCGTTTGCCGCCGCGATCACTTGATCGTAGGTGGCGTCGGTATGCGCCGCCGCAGCGTTGATGCCGTGCTCGCGCAGCCACGCAATCAGCTCCAGCGCCCCTTCCTGCTCCGGCGCGAGAGACAGCTGGCGGATCAGTTCCGGGTAAGCCGCATGCCATTCCTCCAGCCATTCCTTTTGCGGAGGGACGATATAAGCCGGGTTTTGTGCCCCTTTGTATTTCACGTTAATAAACGGTCCTTCCAGATGAACGCCGACTACTTGGGCGTATGGCATATCGCCCTGCATGTACGCATGCACGGTTTCCAGCACCTTGGTCAAATGCTCGCGCGGGCCGGTTAGCGTCGTCGCGACGATAGAGGTCGTCCCGTTGCCTCCGTGGAATTTCGTAATCGTATCAAGCGATTCCCGGCTCGCATCCATAAAGTCCGCGCCATAGCCGCCGTGCACATGGACGTCCACGAAGCCCGGCAGCACCCAGCCGCCGGCCGCGTCGATCGTTTCGGCCGCGGAGTCGGCGGCCGCAGGGCCGCGCCCGATCGCTTCGATCGTTCCGCCGGACAGAACGATATGGCCGCCTTCGATCACTTCGTGCTCGGTGACGATGGTTGCGTTCGTGATGATCCGTTTTGCGCTCATGCGTTCAGCAGCCTCCCCGATTCGTTATCCAGCAGCACGACGACGTGCGGGTGCGTTTGCAGCAGCGAAGCCGGGCATTCGGTCGTAATCGGTCCGGTCAAGGCGCGGTGGACGATCTCGGCCTTGTCCGCGCCGCGCACGACGAGCAGGATCATCTTCGCCTTCAGAATCGTGCCTACGCCCATCGTGAGCGCATGCGTCGGCACCTGCTCGATCGAGTCGAAAAACCGGGCGTTCGCCTCGCGGGTTTCGTCACGCAGCTTGACGATATGCGTGCCGCTGACCAGCGCATGATCCGGCTCGTTGAAGCCGATATGTCCGTTATGGCCGAGTCCGAGCAGCTGCAGGTCGATCTGCTTGGCATCTTCCAGCAACTGGTTGTAGCGGGCGCATTCCTGCTCCAGATCGGCCGCGTTGCCGTTAGGAATATGGTTGCGTTCCTTGGCGAAATCGACGTGCGCGAACAGATGATGGTTCATATAAGCGTGGTAGCTTTCCGGATGATCCTCGGCGATGCCGACGTACTCGTCCAGGTTGAACGAGGTAGCGGATTTGAAGCTGACCATTCCTTTGCGGTGGGAGCCTACGATTTCCTCGTAGATGCCGACAGGCGTTCCTCCCGTTGCCAAGCCGAGCACCGCGCGCGGGTTCGTCTGAACGAGGCCGGTAATGATGCCCGCCCCCGCTTCGTTCAATTCTTGAGTGGAGCGGAATGTTAAAATATTCATGCTAGTTATCTCCCTTTTTCTTTGCGATATTTTTTCACCAGTTGATAAGAAAGCTCCAGCTTGGGCACATAATCATCGAACGATTCGCTGATCAGCCCCGTAAACAAAATGTCGATGACGTGCAGTTGGGCGATGCGGGAAGCCATATCCCCCCGGCGCATGCCTTCCTCCAGCGAGGACGTGTACAGCGGAATATCCGCCAAGGCGGACAGCGTACTCGGGCCGTACTTGGTCAGCGACACAGTCACGGCCCCGCGTTCCTTGGCGCAGCGCAGCGCGTCGATCGTCTCCGGCGTTTCGCCGGAATACGAGATGGCGAACGCCGTATCGCCTTCGCCAAGACCGGAGGCCGACGTAATCTGCATATGCGGATCGGAGAAGGCGGTCGCTTTTTTGCCCACGCGCACGAGCTTCTGATAAAAGTCTTGGGCGACGACGCCGGAGGTCGCCACGCCGTATACGTCGATCTGGCCGGCTCCGTGCAGCGCGGCAATGGCTTTCTCCAACTGCCTCGGATCGAGCAGGCGTGAGGTGTCGGAGATGGAACGGATATGGTTCGTCTCCATCGCCGAGACGATGCTTTCCAGCGTGTTGCCGGCGACGATATCCTGGTACGAATCCGCCGCAGGCTGCAGCGCCAGCTCCGTGGCCAGCTGCATCTTCAGGCCGGAGAAGCCGCCGGTGTGAAAGCTTTTGCAGAAGCGGGACACGGTGGCGGCGCTCGTCTGGGACTGATCGGCCAGCTCGGTGATGCTCATGCGCACGACCAGCTGCGGATGTTCGGCTATAAAGGCGGCCAGCGCCTGCTCCTTCGGGTTCAGGCCCGGCATTTGCTCGTGAATCGAATTCAACAAATCCGACATGGCGAGAGCGTTCACCTCTTCAGGATAAGAAAATTATTTTTGTATATTTCCATTATACATGAAAATTATTTTCTTTGCTAGACAATCCGAACAAAACGTTTCGCC
Source organism: Paenibacillus hodogayensis (assembly GCF_039536325.1). NCBI lineage: Bacteria > Bacillati > Bacillota > Bacilli > Caryophanales > Paenibacillaceae > Paenibacillus > Paenibacillus hodogayensis. The sequence goes on along the minus strand of NZ_BAAAYO010000001.1, from coordinate 1,368,076 downwards.
CGTGTTCGAGGCGATTTTGCGCTGCTTTCCGAAATCGCCGGATGTTGACACCGGACGATCGGACATGCTTTGATAGGGTAATAGTATTACCCCAAATCGGCCTATCCAAAAGGAGACTGCGCAATCATGAAATCAGCATGTCCGGAAGCGATGCTATTCGACCTCGACGGGACGCTGTTCCAAACCGAAACGCTGCTGCTTCCCGCCTACGATGCCGCCTTCGATCAACTAAACCGGGAAGGTACGTATACGAAAGGAACGCCGCCGAAGGAGCTCGTGCTGAGCAGCCTCGGCATGCTGCTGGAGCATATATGGGCGCGGGTGCTGCCCGATGCGGACGAACGGGTGCGAGCCCGCGCCGACGAGCTGCTGCTGCGCCATCAGACGGAAGGATTGGAGCGCGGCGAAGGGGTGCTGTACCCCGGAGTCGAGGAGACGCTGCGCGCGCTTCACGCCAAAGGCATCAAGCTGTTCGTCGCCAGCAACGGACTCGAGGTGTACGTTAAAGAGGTGATCCGCCGCAAAGGGCTTGCGGAGCTGTTTACCGGCTTGTACAGCGCCGGGGAGTATGCGACCCGCTCCAAGGTCGACCTCGTGCGGCTGCTGCTGGAGCACCATGGCATCCGCTCCGCCTGGATGGTCGGCGACCGCTCGTCCGACGTCGAGGCGGGCAAGGGCAACGGCTTGACCGTCATCGGCTGCCGCTACGCGGAGTTCGGCGAAGCAAGCGAGCTGGACGGGGCAGATCATCTCATTACGGATTTCTCCCAAATTCTCGAGCTGGTGCGCGAATGCCCGTAAGGGCGGGGGCAGTTTCGCTGCCACACTAAAGTAAGGATAAGGAACGGATACGCCAGATTGCGCTTATGCACCTTAACGGGGCTTGAAGTAGCGCGACGTAGTCTGGTCGGTTAACCGACGGTGCGGGGCCGTCAGGCCCGAAGGTCATTGAGAAGCTTGAGATTGTTCAAGCTTCTCTTTTTTTTTGTCATGACGATATTGTGCAAATAGGTATGAGAAGCAAGCACGAGAAAGCGATTTCTCTTCGGGAGGGGGCAAGGCATATTAAGAGATTTTCTCTAAAGACCCGCCGTGCCCGGTTTGCTATGATTAGAACCTGAAAGCGATCACGAGCAACAGCAGGCGATTCAGAGGGGGGAGCGACGCGGGTGAACGGCAATTTGACAAGGCGGGCATGGAATAGCGGCGGCACGGACGGCTGGACGGGGGAAACCGGCAGCCTCGCGGAAGAGCTGCATATCGATCGGATAGCGCCGGGAGACAGAGAGGCACAGATTAGCTGGCGTACGAATGGAAAGGGAGAGGGGGACAGCCGGGCTTGCTTGTTGGAGGTGAATTTGCAGGCGGCAGGCCGGGAGCCGATCGTACGGCGGTTCGATGCGGACGAGGATCATAAGAGCGTTACCATATCGGGGTTGGATAACGGGATCGATTACCGGGTTCATTTGACCCGGCTTTCGGGGGACGGCTCCGCAGCTACCGTCGTAGGCCCGGCCCGGCTGTTCCGATGCGGTCTCGTGCCGGGGACGATCGTCAATTACATTCATCCGGAAGATAGAACGTACGAGTTTTCCGGACGGTCGACGGCCAGTCCTTCGATCGTCAAGCTGCCCGACGGCCGGCTCGTCGTTTCTCACGATGTGTTCTGGATGGAAGCCGGGCAAAATCTGAGCATGGTTTTCCGCTCCGACGACGACGGGCGGACTTGGCGGTTCGTCTCCTACTTGTACCCCTGCTTCTGGGGGAAGCTGTTCGTCCATCGCGAACGGCTGTATATGCTTGCCACAAGCACGGAATACGGGGATTTACTGATCGGCTGTTCCGAGGACGGCGGAGATACGTGGGGCGCCCCGACGATATTGATGAAGGGCGGCACTCGGGAAACGGGCGGTCCGCATAAGGCGCCGATGCCGGTGATCGTGCACCGCAACCGGATCTGGACGTCGATCGACTGCGGCGCCTGGAAGGCCGGAGGCCATCGGACCGGGATGCTGTCCGCGCCGGAGGACGCGGATCTGCTCGACGCGGCAAGCTGGACGACGACGCCGTTCCTCCCGTATGATCCGCAATGGCCGGGCGCGATCAGCGGCGGCTCGCTGCCGAATTTGCTGGAGGGCAATGCCGTTGTCGCCCCCGACGGGCGTCTCGCGGTCATTCCCCGCTACCAGACGATCGGCGGCACTCCGAATTACGGCAGAACGATCGTGCTGTATGCTGATGCGGAACGTCCCGACGCGCCGCTCGTCTTCGGCAAAACGATCGATTTCCACGGCAATATGTCCAAGTTTACGGTCCATTACGACGAGCGCTCGGGCAAATATTGGTCCCTGGTCAGCCGGGTCACCGGAACAAATGCCGGTCAGCGTAACGTGCTGGCGCTGGTCCGTTCGGCGGACATGGAGCGCTGGGAGGTCGTCCGGGACATCTTGAATTACGAGCACAACGGCTGGCCCGAGAACGACAGGCAGGTCGGCTTCCAGTACGTGGACTGGATCGTCGACGGCGACGATCTGCTGTTCGTGTCCCGCACGGCATTGAACGGCGCCCACAATTTCCACGACGCCAACTATACCACGTTCCATCGCATACCATCATTCCGCGACTAAGCGGTTACAGGAGGCTTTAACCCCATGAAGAAAATAGCGCTCGCATCCTTGCTTCTAGCCATGGCAGCCGCTACGGCTGCCTGCGGCGGAGAGAAAAAGCCGGAAAGCGCGGCAACGCCGGGCAACACGGCCGCAACGAAGGCTGCGGAACCCGTCACACTGAAATTTTACGCCCATACGGTGCTCGACGATTTCGAGAAATATATCAACCAGTTCGTCAAGAAGAAGTTCCCGAACGTGACGCTAGAGTTGGTCAAAAACCAAAAAGGCAGCACGATCGAGGATTTGCTGCAAGCCGGCGAGATTCCGGACATCATCTGGGGCGGCTTGACCAACATCAACATGCTGACGCCGCTCAAAGTGCCGATCGACCTGCAGCCGCTAGCGAAGAAGAACGGCTTCGATTTTAACAAATACGATACCAGAATGATCGACAATATCAAATCTTATTCGGACCAGGGCCAAATCTTCTACATGCCGTACAACGTCCTCGCGTTCGCCCTGCACTACAACAAAGACTTATTCGACAAATTCGGGGTCGCTTATCCGAAGGACAATATGAACTGGGATGAAGTGATCGAGCTCGGCAAGAAGCTGACGCGCACCGAGGGCGATACGAGCTATGTCGGCCTTCGTCCGCCGTATTCCCTGAACCGTCTGCAAATGCAAAGCGAGCTTGCTTTTATCGATGCGAAAACGGAGAAATCGCAGCTCACGAGCGACGGCTGGAAAGCTTTGTTCGATTTGTTCAAGCGGATTAACGACGTGTCGAACCAGCCGCTCAAAAGCCCGTTCGGCACGAGAGACGAATTTTTGAAGGCGAAGACAACGGCCATGCTCCCGGATATTTTGCTGCTGCAAAACACCGACATGGTTGCCGCGGAGAAGGAAGGGTTCCGTTGGGACGTCGTCACATTCCCGACGCTCAAGGCGAAGCCGAATGTCAATGCCGGCCTGTTCTCCGACGGCTTCCTGCTTCCCCAAGGCAGCAAGCATGGCGATCTGGCCTTCCAGATCATCGCTTATTTGAGCACCGATCCCGAAGTGCAGGCGGAAGCCAGCAAGAACGGACGCGTATCCGCGCTGAAGGACACGACCTTGCTGGAGCATGCGTTTGAAAACAATCCTGCTGCCAAAGGCAAAAACCTCAAGCCGCTGTTTACCCAAACGTATCCGGTCATTCCGCCGGTTACGGCATTCGATCGGGACGGAGTGACGAGCGCAAGCAATCAACTGCTGAACTACGTCACCGGCAAAAGCGATATCAATACGGCGCTCCGTCAGGCCGACGAGGAATTCACCAAGAAGATTGCCGAGCTTAAAGCCAAATAACGAAGGCGGAGGAAGACGATGGCAAGCGAACGGGTATGGAAAAGCGCCGTAATCGGATACGGCGGAGCGTACAACATGGGCATGGCGCATGCTCGGCAAATGATGGAGGCCGGTTTCGAATTCGCCGCCGCCTGCGATCTGGACCCGGCAAGAGCGGAGCAGGCCAGCCAAGACTTCCCTGGCATCCGCACTTATACCGATGTAGCGGAGCTGCTGGCGCAGGACGATTTGGACCTCGTTACGGTCATTACTCCCCATAACACGCATGCGGAGCTCGCCAAGCGAATACTGGCAAGCGGGAAACATTGCATCGTGGAGAAGCCGATGTGCATCCATGCCGAGGAGGCGGATGAGCTCGTCCGTCTGGCGGCACAAAAAGGACTGATGCTGAGCGTATACCATAACCGCAGATGGGACGACTGGTTTTTGACGCTGCAGGATTTGATCGGCAAAGGGGTATTGGGCGATATTTTTCATGTCGAGATGTTTTTCGGTTCCTATCAGCGTCCGCGCGACTGGTGGCGTTCCGATAAACAGCTATCCGGAGGCGCGTTCTACGATTGGGGGGCGCACTACGTCGACTGGCTGCTCCGCACCGTGCCGGGGCCGATTCGTTCCGTTCGCGGATTCGTGCAAAACCGCGTCTGGCATGAAACGACGAACGAGGATCATATCGACTGCATCCTCTCCTTCGAGAACGGCGCGTTCGCCCATGTGCAGCAATCCTCGATCGCCCGGATCGGCAAGGCGGCCCGCCGCTTTCTCGGGACGAAGGGCGCCGTCGTGGACAACGGCGACGGACAGCTGACACTGCACACCGAGGAGAATGGCGTCCAGGTCGAAAGCAAAATTCCGTACGTACCGAGCCAGCCGATGGCGTACTACCGCAATATCGCCGATCATCTGATGAACGGCGCGGAGCTCGAGGTGAAGCCGGAGCAGACGCGGCGGGTCATCGCGGTGCTGGAGACGACCGGCACGTCGGCGGAAGCCGGCAAAGAACTGCCCGTTCCCTACGAATGACTTCTCCGGTTTAGGACGAACGTCAGGGAAAGCGTTTTTTCCCTGACGTCCGGTCTCTTTCAGCTGATGTGCCGCGTTCTCCACAAGGACGGGCTGACTCCATACTTTTGCTTGAACAGCCTGCTGAAATAGTGAATGCTCTGAAAGCCGATCTCGTTCGTAATGTCCTGGATGGACATCTTTGTCGTGGACAAAAAGCTGATCGCGGCGTTCAGGCGCAATTCGTGCAAATATTGAAGCGGCGTTTTGCCGACGATTTTATGAAAGGACCGGATGAAATAGGAGACGTCCAAATAAACATGGGAGGCCAGCAGGGTGATCGTCAGCGGGTTCTGATAGTTCGATTCCATGTATCGGATGACCTTATGAATCCGTTCGGTGGCATCGGCTTTATCCGGAAAGGCTGGAACCCGGGAAGGGTCGGCGAGCCGAGGCTCCCGCGCGTTCAGAAAGCAGGAGACGAGCAGCAGCAGCTTGCGGATGTCCAGTGGAATCAGGTCCATGGCGATCGATTTGTACGGGTTAAGCGGATTCAGGTTGTTCCAGATTTGGAAGGCCATCTCGTAAATCGAAGCGATCCCCGCCCCGAGCGGATCTTTGTCGGACTGCATCCCGTTCCATAAGCGCGCTTGGGCGAGGTTCGGAAATTCCGTCGAGCCCTCCATGTCCAGCTCGATGAAACCGAAACGGCAGAAGGCCGATTTCCTGATCAGCGTGTGCGGGGTATTCGGAGACAGCAGGAATAGAGCGGGCGCGGACGCCACATAGTCCCGGTTTATCCATTGAAGCAGTACCGTCCCTTCCGATATGAAAAGAATTTCGTGGTACGGATGAATGCCCCCTCCGGTTTCTTTGCCCACCACGGCTGGTAAATCCACAGTCTCGATTTTGCGCAAGTACATGGCAGCTCACCTCGATAACGAACCGTTTCAACGGGTTCACGGTTCCAGATTGGATATTCACCAGTTTACCATACGAAACGGAAGCCGATGCGCGTTTGACCGGCAAAAAAGTCGATTTTGTGCAAATGGCGGCGCCTGCCGCAAACGGTGCCGGGCCAAAGATTGGAGACGCTTTCAGGGAAGTCGAATACTATCTGCAAAGACAGGATACGTCATCCCGGCGGAATGAAGGAACAGGAGTGCGGCAGTTGAAACGGATTTACCATTCAAGTCCGCGTCCATCGCGGGCTTTTTTGTCGATCGGATGAAGTTCCAATCGTGCGTCAGGCAAACATTGGTACCCATAGTCGAACGGCGGACAACGACATACTACCAATAGATTGGAACAGGGGGCGGATACCATTGAAAAGCAGAGGTTGGATTTATGCCGCAGCGATTATGTTTGTATTATCTGCTTGTGCGAACGGGCCGCCGTTGCAATCGGGACCGCCTACTCATTCGCCGCAAATGGAAAACGCCGCCGATACCGGCAAGGAATCGTCCGGCGAACCGGCGCCAACTGGCGAATCTGTGCGAGAGCCATTGATTTCCTCCGTCCCGAAAGCTTCAGTACCCGCCAAAATCGCTTATCTTACCTTTGACGACGGTCCTTCCCTTAACACGGAACACATCCTCGGCATTTTAAACACATTTGGTGTCAAGGCAACCTTTTTCGTGATCGGCAATGGCTCTGAGCAAGGGCGGAACCTGTACCGAAAAATAACGGATAGCGGGCATGCGATCGGCAACCATACATTTTCCCATGACTACTCGACGGTGTACAAGTCCGTCGCTTCGTTCAAGCGAGATGTAGAAAAGCTGAATACCTTATTGGAACAGACGACAGGGAAGCGCCCGGAGCTGTTGCGTTTTCCCGGAGGGTCCAACAACCACCAAGCCCGCAAACACGGCGGCAGCCGCATTATGTCCGATATTGCCGCTGCGATAAGCGAAGAGGGATATGTGTATTTCGACTGGAACGTCAGTTCGACCGATGCAGCGTCCAAAATGCAAAAACGCGAGGATATCGTCGAGTCGGTACGGCAAGGAGCACAAGGGAAGCAAACGATTATTGTGCTTATGCACGATTCGGCCGGTAAAACAACAACTGTCGAAGCGCTGCCGGATATTATCCGATTGCTGCAAGAACAAGGGTATCGATTCCAGGTATTAAGCAAAGACTCCATGGCAGTCCGATTTTTGCAGCCTTAGTACAAAGTCAGTGCTAATCCTGTGTATTAGGGAAGACTCGAAGATTCGATCCCTTGAGTCTGACTTTGTACTAGTAGAACCGGATAACAACCGGGAATGTCGAAGGGGCAAATGGGGCAATTTAGAGCGGAAGCTGCGAGACCTGCCCATACAAGGGCAAAACTGGCTTTCCTGCGAAAGCTAACAAGGAGGAATATAGACCATTGACATTAATAGCGACGAGAACGGATAAGAAGCAACCCGCACCCGCCATGCCGGTATCTTCTCTCACGCTCGGACAGTACCTTTTCGATTGTTTGAAGGCGGAAGGAATTACCGACATTTTCGGCATTCCCGGCGATTACAATTTCAGCCTGCTGGATACATTGGAGCGGTATGAAGGAATCCGCTTCATTAACGGACGCAACGAGCTGGGCGCCGGTTATGCAGCCGACGGCTATGGACGTCTCCGAGGCCTGTCGGCGCTTATTACGACCTTCGGCGTCGGAGAGATGAGCGCCTGCAATACGGTTGCGGGAGCGAGCAGCGAATATGTGCCTCTAGTGCATATTGTCGGAGCTCCCAAATCGACGGATCAACAGGCGCATAAGCTGATGCATCATACGCTGCTGAACGGCGACTTTGACGTATTCCGGCAAATGTACACGCACTTGTGCGCCTACACGGCGATCTTGACGCCTGAGAATGCCGAACAGGAGATTCCGGAGGCAATTCGCATAGCCAAGCAAAAGCGCAAGCCGGTTTATTTGATGGTCGCAATCGATTTGGTCACCAAGCCCATCGTTCGTCGCGTTGCCCCGGAAGAGAAGAAAACCGTTAGCAGCCAGCCTGCGCTCGATGCGGCGGTTCAGCATATCGGCGGACTTCTGAACGGGGCAAACCATGCGGTGCTGCTGACAGATATGCTAACGCTCCGCTACGGACTCCGGGATGCCGTTCAGCAGCTTGCGCTGCGTTTGAACGTACCGGCCGCTTCGCTCCTGCTTGGCAAGAGCAGCTTTGACGAACGACACCCGAACTATATCGGCGTATACGGCGGAGCGTTCGGCAGCGAACAAGTAAAACATATCGTGGAGAGCGCAGATTGTGTAATTGCGGTCGGGATGGTGTGGACCGACATCAATTCGGGGAATGAAACGGCAAAGCTCGACCGTCTCCGCCTCGTGGACATTCAGCCGGAGTATGTACGGGTCGGGGAATCCAGATACGAGCCGGTTATGGCAGCGGATCTGATCGCGGCCTTGAGCGCGGCCGGCTGGAAACGGAACGGAGGGTTGCCTCCCGTTTCTTTCCCTTACGATGCTATAATCGGGGAACCGGATCAGCCGATGCGCGCGGCCTCGTATTATCCGCGCTTTCAGCGCATGTTGAAAGACAAAGATATTGTTGTGGTCGAAACAGGAACCTTTGCGTACGGCATGTCGCAAGTGCGGCTTCCGGCGGGCGCCGATTATGTCGTTCAGCAGGGCTGGCAAAGTATCGGCTATGCAACGCCGGCCGCGTTCGGGGCTTGCGTTGCGAAGCCGAATAGAAGGGTGCTGTTGTTTACGGGGGACGGTTCCCTGCAGCTGACGGTTCAAGAAATAAGCACGATGCTGGACAACGGCTGCCGGCCGATTTTGTTTATTCTGAACAACAACGGCTATACGATCGAAAAGTATTTGAACGTCAAGACCGCCAATCAACGGTACAATCAAATTCCCGCCTGGCGTTATACGCAGCTCGCGGAAGCTTTTGGCGGTACGGCATTCACGGCCCAAGCCCGCACCAACCGCGAGCTGGATGAGGCGATTGCAGCGGCAGAGCAGGCCCAGACGAGTCGGCTGTGCATCATTGAGCTGATCGTCACCGATCCGCTGGATGCGCCGGATTATTTAATCCGGCTCCGCAAGCATCTGGAAGAGCAGGAACGGCTGAAAGGCTAATACAAAGCCGGCGGACAAAAAAGCCTGCGGGAGCGGATTGCGCTCGCCCGCAGGCTTTGCTTTTTTTACATATGCCCGACGGGACCGGGCTCCATACCGCTTTGCTTGCTGTCCCCGGAAGGCAGCTCCATCCGGTCGCGACCGAGCATCAGCACGAAGACGAGGCCGACAGCTGTAATGAGGATGGAAAGCATAAACAAATACGAAATCGAACCGGCCAGCGCATGGGTGGCATTTTGCACCACATCGGAAGGCAGCTCCGCACGGACTTGCGGGATGAGCAGCGCCTTCGGGTCGGCGAATTGCTCGGCCTGCGCCGGGTCGGGGAATAACGATCCGATGCGCGCTTTGTAGTCGGATTTTTGCAGTACGCCCAGCACGGTAACGCCCAGCGCCGATCCGATTGTCCGGAAAAACGTAATGAGCGAAATGGCCGCTCCTTTATATTGCCCGGGCAATCCGTGCAGCACGGAAATGTTCAGCACGACGAAGTTGACGCCGATGCCGAGTCCGACGAGCACCATGTACATCGTGACCGTCCAGCGCGGCGTTTCGACGGTCATCGTGCCGAGCAGCGCCATCGCTATGGCGAGAATGAAGGTAGAGATCAACATAATGTTGCGGTAGGACATTTTGTTGATCAACGGTCCGCCGAGCATGCTGCTTACGACGACCGCCAGCATCATCGGGGTCAGAGTCTGACCGGCCGCGCTGGCCGATTCGCCGTAGACGCCCTGGATGAAGAGCGGAATATACGTCGCTCCGGACACCATAATAATGCCGTACAGAAAACCGATCGCCTGGCTGGCCGTGAACAGCCGGCTTTTGAACAGCTTCAGCTCGACGATCGGATCGGCCACCTTGCGCTCGACGGCAAGGAACAACGCGAAGCAGACGACGAACAGCGCAAACAGCCCGATAATTTGCCACGAGCCCCAGGCGTACGTATCCGAGCCGGCCAATTCGATGGCAAACATGAAGCTGAGAATCGCCACGACGAGCGACGTCGCGCCCACCCAGTCGATCTGCTGTTTGCGGTGGACGGCCTTCTCGCGGTAGCCGAAATGCATGAGCGCAATCGCGACCAGTCCGATCGGCACATTGATGTAAAACACCCAGCGCCAGTCGATGTAATCGGTAATGTAGGCGCCGAGCGCCGGACCGAACACGCTCGACAAGCCGAATACGGCACCGAACAGGCCGTTCATCTTGCCCCGTTTCTCGGGCGGGAAAATGTCGAAGATGACGGCGAAGGCGATCGGCATCAGCGCGCCGCCTCCGATCCCCTGAATCGCGCGGTAGACGATCAGCTCCGTCATGCTGCCGGCGATGCCGCACAGCACCGAACCGATCAGGAACAGCACGAGTCCGAGCTGGAAAAACAGCTTGCGTCCGTAAATGTCCGAAAGCTTGCCGAATATCGGCGTGGCGACGACGGTCGCGATCATATAGGCGGAGAACACCCATACATAATGCTGAAAGCCGCCCAATTCGGTAATGACCGTCGGCATCGCCGTGGAGACGATCGTCTGGTCGAGCGCTCCGACGAACATGCCGAGCAGCAAGCCGGCGACGACCCAGTTGATTTTCGTTTGCTTGCGATCCATAATTCACCTCGTTTTCAAATAAAAAACGGTACGGCTTTAGACTATAATCGAAATGGGTCCGGTATGCAAAATAATTTTTTGTTTATTTTATTTTCCCCTTTTCATTTTCTTGTTTTCCCGCTTTTTCCGCTGCCGATACGCGGTATTGCCGCTTTTGGGCTTTTTGGCGTATGATAACAGGAAGCGAACGTGTGGAAAGGAAGTTTACCGATAGTGAGCGAAACGATTCTGATCGTGGACGACGACAAGGCGATAGCGAATTTGATCGAAATCTATCTCGTGAACGAAGGCTACCAGGTACTGAAAGCCCATAATGGCGAAGAGGCGCTGGAGCGGCTGGTCCGCAGCGTCCCCAGTCTCGTCATTCTGGACGTCATGATGCCGGGGCTCGACGGCCTTGAGGTATGCCGGCAAATCCGCTCCAGCCATGCGATGCCGATTCTCATGCTGAGCGCGAAGACGGAAGATATGGACAAAATTATGGGGCTGATGACCGGCGCCGACGACTATATGACGAAGCCGTTCAATCCGCTGGAGCTGCTGGCCCGGGTCCGCTCGCTGCTGCGCCGGGCGTACGGGCTGAACGTGAAGGCGAACAAAACTCGCAACGCGAACGTGATGACGTTCGACTCGCTGGAGATCGACAAGGCGACGCATAGCGTGACGATGGACGGCAAGCCCATTCATCTGACCTCGATCGAATTCGGTATTTTGTACATGCTGGCGAGCCAGCCCGGACGGGTGTTCAGCGCCGAAGCGATCTACGAGCGGGTGTGGAACGAGCCGTATTCCCCAACCTTTACCACGGTTATGGTACATATCAGCAAGCTGCGGGACAAGCTGGAGAAGGATTCCGGCCAAAAATGGATTCACACCGTCTGGGGAGTCGGGTACAAATTCGACCGGTAGCCTGCGTATCCCTCCGGTCATTCCCCGAATATCTGCTCCAGCGCCGCTTCCTCGCGGTGCTGGAGTTTTTTGTCATGCTTTTTCCAGGCGGGTCGCGGGCTTCAGGGATGTATTGGAACTCTGAAAATCCTTATGGCATAATGGAGGAAGCGTCTTATCCATTCATGGAGAGTTGGTCGATTGCATTTGATCGGTAAGTTGTTCTACAGTCTCCGCTGGAAACTGCTGGCTTTGTTTATTCTGAGCTTGGCCTTGGCCGGCCTAAGTTTGCTCGGCTTGTTTTTCCTGATGTATGCCACCCGGGAGTTGAATCCGCTGGGCTTGTACGTGTTGGCCAGACGAATGATCAACATGTTCGGCTTGTCGACGGTCCTCATCGTAGCCGGCATTTTTCTATTCGTTATTTATATATTCGTACTGAGCCATAGGCGGATCGTGTATCTGGTCCGCATTACGAAGGCGGTGCAGCGTATAGCCAACGGCCATTTCGACGAGCGCATTCCGGTGCGTTACAACGATGAGATGGGCGAGCTTGCCGCCAATCTGAACAAAATGTCCGAGCAGTTGAAAACGTCCATCGAAGACGAACGCCGGGCGGAGCGAACGAAAAGCGAGCTGATCACGAATGTGTCCCACGATCTGCGTACGCCGCTAACGTCCATAACCGGTTATCTCGGGCTGATCGAGCAGGATCGCTACCGCGACGAGGTGGAGCTGCGGCAGTATGTCCACGTCGCTTACGAGAAATCGAAGCGGCTGCACGCGCTGATCGACGACCTGTTCGAATATACCCGGCTGAGCGGAAGCGGCCTGACTTTGCGCAAATCATCCCTCGACCTGGTCGAATTGCTCGGTCAACTTACCGCGCAGTTTCAATACGAAATGCGCCAGGCCGGCATGGAAATTCGACTGTCCTTTCCTCCGCATAAAGTGATGCTTCAGGCGGACGGGGACAAGTTGGCCCGCGTGCTGGACAACCTGCTGGGCAATGCGGTCAATTATGGCAAGGACGGCGTCTATATCGACGTCAACGTCAAGCTGACGGACGACGGGGCGGTCGTGGAGATTATCAATTACGGAAGCCCCATTCCGCCACAGGATTTGCCGCATATTTTCGACCGTTTTTACCGCGTGGAAAAATCGCGCTCCGAAAGCACCGGTGGCTCCGGTCTGGGCTTGGCGATCGCCAAGCAAATCATCGAGCTGCACGGAGGGGCGATCCGCGCCGAAAGCGACCGCAGCCGCACGGTGTTCGAAATCCGGCTTCCGCTCTCTTGAGGGGAGTCGGTTGAAGCAGGAGGGGGCGAGGGAGCTCGTAATGTCCAAAAGAGCATTATGAGGGCCGAAATGCAGCGAATTCACGAGAATAATGCTCCTTTTGACACTAATATGAGAGAAATTTCTCAGAATTCGCTTATTTCGCGGGATTTCGGCCATTCTAGTGCTCAAAAGAACGCTATTACTCCAAACAGATGATGATTTTGCACAAATAAGGTTCTTTTTGGCATTAGCTATTAGAGGTGACCAGTTCATGGGTAGCGTCATGAAGTTTGAGTAAGTAAGGTATCTCATCGTTATGCGCGTACAGATATCGTGAAGCTGGTTCATGTGCTTAGGAATGCGCTTAACACCACCGTTTTCAATACGCTGCACCTTGCAGTAAAAAATGATCGTAAAAGGAGCTGACGACGTGAAGGACGAGATCATAGCCAGATTCACCGAATACGTGCAAGTGGACACTCAATCGGACGACGGCAGCTCGACGTGCCCGTCCACGCCGGGGCAATTAACGCTCGCCCGGATGCTGGTCGAGGAGCTGCAGCGGATCGGAATGCAGGAAGTGACGATAGACGGGAACGGCTACGTCATGGCGACCTTGCCGGCGAATACGGACAAGCCTGTGCCAACGATCGGCTTTCTGGCCCATATCGATACGGCGACCGATTTTACGGGGGCGGGCGTCAAGCCGCAAATCGTCGAGCGGTACGACGGGGGCGATATCGTGCTGAACGAGGCTTTGGGGATTGTACTATCTCCGCGCGATTTTCCCGAATTGGCCGGTTATGCGGGTCATACGCTGATCACTACGGACGGGACGACATTGCTCGGTGCCGACGACAAGGCGGGAATGGCCGAAATCATGACCGCAATGGCCTATTTGATCCGCCATCCGGAGATCCGGCATGGAAAAATCCGCGTAGCGTTTACGCCTGATGAAGAGATCGGGCGGGGACCGCATCGCTTCGACGTGGCGGCTTTCGGAGCCCAGTATGCGTATACGATGGATGGCGGCCCGCTCGGCGAGCTCCAGTACGAAAGCTTCAACGCGGCAGCGGCGAGGATTACATGCAAAGGCAAAATCGTCCATCCGGGCACGGCCAAAGGCAAAATGGTCAACTCCGCCAAAATCGCCATGGAGCTGAACAGCCGACTCCCCGCCGATGAAGCGCCTGAACGGACGGAAGGCTATGAGGGATTTTTTCATCTCATCTCCATTCAAGGCAATGTCGAGGAAACGAAGCTGCATTACTTGATTCGGGATTTTGACCGCGAGCGTTTCGAGGGAAGAAAGGCCGACTTGGAGACAGCCGTGAAGGAGCTCCGGGCGATTTACGGAGAAGAGCGCATCCAGTTGGAGATCAAGGACCAGTATTACAACATGCGCGAAAAAATCGAACCGGTTATGGAAATCGTCGACATCGCCCGCGAAGCAATGGAAAAGCTGGGTATTGCTCCGGTCATTCAGCCGATTCGCGGCGGGACGGACGGCTCCCAGCTCTCGTATATGGGGCTGCCGACGCCCAACTTGTTTACGGGCGGGGAGAACTACCATGGCCGGTACGAGTATGTTTCGGTAGACAACATGATCCAAGCGACGAAGGTGATCCTGGAAATCGTCCAGCTTTACGAGCGCCGGGCCTAGACCGGGTTCCAGTCCAAAGCCAAGTCTTGTACTAGGTGCGAACCCCAAGCTCACATGAAAATCCCGTGACATTCGCACCTGTTGTCCCGCAAGGGATTTCGGCGTTTGATGGACGTTAGAGCCCGCTCGAAAGGGTCTGAAAAAGCAGATTCGCACTGAAGCGCTTGCGAGCCCTTGTCAGACAAGGCCTCTCAGGCGCGCTGTCGCTCTCCGTAGGGGAGCGTGGATTGAAACCCATAGCGCGGCGTACTGTTGATTGAAGGACGCGTCGCTCTCCGTAGGGGAGCGTGGATTGAAACGAACCCGTTGGATGTTTATGCGGATTATGCCGTGTCGCTCTCCGTAGGGGAGCGTGGATTGAAACGAATACATCTCCATGTTCCTCGCCGTGTTTATCGTCGCTCTCCGTAGGGGAGCGTGGATTGAAACGCTTACGACGAGTACAAAGTCGAACTCTGGCGCCGGTCGCTCTCCGTAGGGGAGCGTGGATTGAAACTGCGGGGAGTGCATTTTCACGCGGACGGCGAATCGGTCGCTCTCCGTAGGGGAGCGTGGATTGAAACTCCTCGATCGCGGCCTTAATCGTACGTTCCTGATTGTCGCTCTCCGTAGGGGAGCGTGGATTGAAACTGGCGGGGAAATCGTTGAGCAAGAGGTTTTCATCGTCGCTCTCCGTAGGGGAGCGTGGATTGAAACACTTTTTGGCGGCTCCGATTACCGGTATTTCAGGTCGCTCTCCGTAGGGGAGCGTGGATTGAAACGTTTTGAATGGATTCGCGGGCCGATTGTTGATAGTCGCTCTCCGTAGGGGAGCGTGGATTGAAACCTTTCGCTGCGGACGCGGGCACCGGTTTTGTCGGTCGCTCTCCGTAGGGGAGCGTGGATTGAAACCCAGCTTTTTGCCCGCCCCTCTTTACCGGCCAAAGTCGCTCTCCGTAGGGGAGCGTGGATTGAAACAAGAATTTGATCGTAAGGCTTGCCTAACAACAGACGCCACCGTAAACAGCAGGGCTTGGCATATCATGGGGCAGGGGACGAAACGAAAAGCAGAACTAGACGGTAGGCTTTCCGCTAAAACGTCCCCAGCCCCCTCCCAAGTCCTCCACACCGCTTTTTCTCCATAAAATAGTGAAATGAAACCCCCTTATCCATATCCAAAATGATCCCGCAAACCTTCGCGGATTAGCCCTTCACTATTTGGAGAGGGCTGCCGATATAAGGATTAATTCCACCTAAAGTTTACCAGTCGAATGTTTGGGAAGTGCCGAACGTCCTATATTTACAATTATTTAAAAAATAGTAAAATATACAATTCGTCATGAAATAGAGAAGTGCTATATAATAATAGAGTTGAAGCAATTGACAGAAATGGGCTCATGGAAAGATCGACGAGAATAGGCATTAGGGAGCGCGTTGTTTATGAGAAAGCTTGCTGTTCTCGGCATTAGCGGGATGGTACTCCTCGTTGCGCTGGCGGCTTGCAAGCCTGTCCACAAGCCCGAAACGATCGGAACGGACATCTCCCTGTTGCCCCAGAAAACATATGGGAACGAGACCTCGATGAGAACGAGCCGCGACCTGTTGGCTGCTTTTATTCAAACCCGCCTGACGGGTCCGAACGGCGTCTATACGAACCTGAAGGAGAGCGGCCAATCCGCCGAGGCGGCTACCGGACACGAGGTGCTTAGCGAGTCGTCCGGTCTTCTGATGCGCTATTATGCTCTAACCGGGCAGCGTCGGAAGTTTGACGAGGAGTGGGCGAGAACGAAGCGGATTTTCGACCTTCCGTCCGGGTTCAGCTACAGGTACAGCCCCCTGCACGATAAAAAGTACCCCGTCAATGCCGCGGTCGACGATCTGCGCATCATTCGCAGTCTTTACGAAGCGGGACAAACGTTCCGCGATCAAGCCTATACGGACGAGGCGAACGCTTACGGGCTGCGGTTTTACGAGCACAATGCAAAGGACGGATTTTTGTACGATTTTTACGATATTCGCTATTATCTAACGAATGATTTTGTCACTTTATGTTATATTGATGTAAAAACATTGAATCTCCTGCCTATTGCCGACAAGGACAAAACTGCTTTTATCGGCAACATGTTGGGTATAAGTAAGAGAGGGTACATCTCCGACGATTTTCCGTTCTACGAAACCCGGTACGTGTACAAGAAAGCCGCCTACAGCTCGGAAACGATCCAGACGGTCGAGTCGCTGCTGACGATCCTGAAGCTTGCGGAAGTCCGGCAGCATCAGCCTTCCAGCATCCGTTACGTGAAAGAACAGGTGAAGGCCGGCACCTTGTACGGCCAGTATACGAGGGACGGGAAGCCGGCCACCGATATTCGGTCGACGGCGATTTACGCCATAACGGCGATGATCGGGGCGGAGCTCGGCGATTCCTCTTTATATGAAGATAGCATTCGGAGAATGAGAGAGTTTCAAGTATCGGACAGCGCCAGCCCGTTGTACGGAGGGTTCGGCGATACGGGCTCCGGCCAAGCGTATTCGTTCGATAATCTGATGGCTTTGCTGGCGTACGCATACTAACGGGAAAGAAGGCTTGCAGCATGTCAGCGGGTAACGTTCTGCGTCTGATCGTCCGGCGAGTGTCGCCAGCAGCGGCGGCTGCAGCCGGCGTGTTCCTGATCACGGTTTTCGCTTTATTCGTGCCGCCTTTTATCGGGATGGCGGATAATGGCGACTTCTTCCGGATTTTGTACGGAAACGGATTGTACTTCAATGCGCCCGATTACGACAGCCAATACTTTGGCTATTTTGTAAAAACCTTCGGCGTTCTGCAATATTACAACGAGAACGGCGATGCATTATTTTCGTCGCAGACGCTGTTCATCCGTATGGCGATGCTGCTGAACGGTTTATTCCACAGCTCGGCGGTATTCGATATCCGCTTTCAGACGGCTATCTTCACCGTCTTGTACACGATAGCGGTTTTCCTGCTGGTCGAGGCCGTCACTTGGAGGCTTTCGCGAAAGATCGGATATGTCATTGCCGCGCTGGCCTTGTTTATGTTTGCGGATACCGGCTATACCGCCTATTTCAGCTCGTTCTACAGCGAAAGCGTCGTGATGATTACGGCCATGCTCGTCATCGCCTCCGGGCTGCTGCTTTACCGGAACCGGTACAACGATTATGTCATGCTGGCGGTGTTCGCCGTCAGCGCCTTGATTTTGACGACCAGCAAGCAGCAGAACGCTCCCGTGGGCCTTATTATCGGCTTCGCGGGCGCCATCCTGATCTGGCTGCGGCCGGGCAGGACGTACAGGACGATAGCAGCGGGGATCATGGTCGGTTTGTTCGCAGCAGGGATCGGCACGTATACGCTCATTCCGAAGGAATTCGTCAATATCAATCAATACCATGCGATGACGCGCGGCGTGCTCATGGACTCCACCGACCCGGAGGCAACGCTCAAGACGTTCGGCATCGATAAGCAATATGCGGTTCTCAATCGCAGCAACCATTATTTGGCTTATACGACGGTGGACGTTAATTCCGAAGTTCTGGAGAAGGAGTTTTACAGCAAGTACGGTTTTGTCTCCATTTTGACTTATTATATGGGGCATCTCGACCAGGCGGGCAAAATGCTCAATTTGGCCGCCCGCAGCGGTTTCACGATCCGTCCGCCGGCGATGGGGAACTACGAGCTGTCGGTCGGGAAGCCCTTTGGCACGCAGACCTCGTTTTTCTCCGGCTACAGCGTGCTGAAGGATGCGCTCGCCCCGAAAACGTTCGGCTTCATTATCATATGGACGCTGCTCGTGGTGGGGATGTACATGCCTTCGTTCGTCGAGGCCGCCCGTTCGGGCCATGTCAGGCATATGGTGCGAACGCCGCTGATGACGATGATGATTTTAGTCGGGCTATCGGGGATACTCGTCTCGATTATCGGGGCGGGCGACGCGGACTTGTCCAAGCACGAATTTTTGTTCACGGCAAGCTTCGATCTCGTCACCTTCCTGACGCTGGCCGATTTGCTCGGACGCAGGATGTTCCGCAATCCCGAGCCGGATCCGGAACCGGAGGCAGGTCCCCGTCCGGTATTGGAGCAGAAAGGCGCAGTCGCTCTGTCCTAAAGTCGGGTTCGGCGGATCTTCTACACGATGGGAGGAAGGCGATGTTCCGGAAGAAGGTTTTACCGATATTGCTATTGCCGCTATGTATCCTTCTTGCGTTTCCTTGCCTCTTCGCCCAGGCCGCCGGCTCCGGCGGCGATGATCGGCCCGTACAGACGCTGCTCATGTACGACAGCTTGTCTCACGGCACCCGTAAGGAGGGGAATGTTGAGGCGCTCCAGCGTCTGCTGGCTTCGTTCGATGTCCAGGTGACGTTGAAATCGTTCGACAAGTACGAACCGGATACGTTAAAAAACTATGACGACGTAATCGTCATCCGCAATGCGCCGGACTTGACCGGCCCGCCCGCGGCCTACTTGACCGATCTGCAGCAGTACCGGGGCCGCTATCTGCATATCGGGGCCCAATTGCCGGAACAGGCGGCGCAAGCCTTGAAGCTGCGGGAAGAGCCGGGCGGGCAAGCGATTGTCCGACTGAAGATCGGGCCGTTCACCGGGCCGTCCATTCGAGCCGAGCTGTTCTCTTCTATCGTCGGATACGAGGGCAAGGCTTACGGCAGCTGGAGCTCCAGCAACCGGCCGGAAACGTCTCCGTACGGGGTCGTCCAGGGCCGTTACGGGTATGTGCCGTTTATGGAAAAAGGCGATTTAAGCGAAATTGCGGTATCTTATCTTCTGCGGGATTGGCTCGGAGCCAGCGGGGAGAGCCGGTATTACGCCGTTTTCAAAGAAATTTATCCTTTCTCCGATCTGGATATGCTGAGGCGTATGGCGGACCGGCTGTACGAGTCGGGCATTCCGTTCATGGCAAGCGTCCGGCCCGTGCTCGACAATTTCGATTACCCTGCGGTGCAGCGCTATCTGGAGACGCTGAAATATGTGCAGTCGCGCAATGGTACGATTGTGGTGCATGCGCCGTTCGTCGCCTCGACGATCAGTCAAGATTATACGACTCTGAAGAAACAGATGTCGGCCTTCGTGAACGCGCTGGCGGAGTACGGCATTGCGCCGCTCGCCGTCGGGGCGGAGATGTATTGGACGTACGACGAGCATTACGCGTCACAAGGCATGGATCTCTTCGATTCCGTCGTCATGTTTGCGAATGAACGGATCGTATACCGGACGCCGACGGATCGTTCCAAAACGTTCGCTTCCCTGCTATATTCCCTGGAAGCCGGGAAGCTCCAAGCCTATGGAGAGGCGGCAAGAAATACGGAGCCTCTGCCCATGGACGCCGCGCTGGTGTTCGATTTTCCACGCGACGAGAAGCAGTTCCGGGACACGCTGGCGATGCTTCAGAACGATTGGAGAACGTTCGCGGATTACAAAAATTCGGATCATTCCGTACGGACGGATCGTCATGAGATCGAGTCCGCGCACGGGCTTCTCCAGATTGACGGCAAAACGCTCCTGCTGAACAAGGTTTACGAGGACGTGGATTCCGCGCATACGTACATCCAGGAAGGGCCCAGAAGCCTGGATGCCCTGTTCACGGTACAAAACCGAGTGTTTATTATCCTGATTTTATCGACGCTCATTATTTTCAGCGGTTTCCTGTTGATCGGGTACCGGCTGTACAAACGCAAATATATTCATCCGGGGAGAAAACAATGACCCTTGCAGACGTATTGATGCTGATTTCGGTAATATGCATATGGTCGCTTTTGCTGGTGAACGTCGTGCTGATCGTGGCCGGTTACCTGTACTACATGAAGCTGGAGAACGAGCCTGACCCGGAGCTCTCGGGAGAAGTGCCGTTCGTCACCATCATGGTGCCGGCTCATAATGAAGGCAAGGTCATTACCCAGACGGTGGAAGCGCTGCTGGCGCTACACTATCCTCGCGACCGTTACGAGATTATCGTCATCAATGACAATTCCTCCGACAACAGCAGCGAGCTGCTGGGCAAGCTTCAAGTGAAGCACGCCGGACGCAACCTGACGATTCTGAACACCGACAGCGTCACGGGGGGCAAGGGCAAATCCAATGCGCTCAACCTCGGCTTCGCCTTGAGCAAAGGCGAGCTGATCGCGATCTACGATGCGGACAACACCCCCGAGCGGAAAGCTTTGCATTATTTGGTGTCGGAGATTACAAACGATCCTTCGCTGGGCGCGGTCATCGGCAAGTTCCGCACGCGCAACCGCGACGCGAATCTGCTGACGCGTTTTATCAATATCGAGACGCTGTCCTTTCAATGGATGGCGCAGGCGGGGCGGTGGAGGCTGTTCAAGCTGTGCACCATTCCCGGCACCAACTTCATCATGAGACGGGAAATCGTCGAGCGGATCGGCGGCTGGGACGTGAAGGCGATCGCCGAGGATACGGAAATCAGCTTTCGTATCTACATGATGGGCTATAAGATCAAGTTTCAGCCCAAAGCCGTTACCTGGGAGCAGGAGCCGCAGACGGTCAAAGTATGGTTCAAGCAGCGAACGCGCTGGGCGAAGGGCAATGTGTACGTCATTGTCAAAAACTTGCCGCTGCTGTTCGATCCGAAAGCCAGAATTATCCGCTTTGATATATTGTACCTGCTGTCGATCTATTTTTTGCTGGTGACTTCGCTGGTCATGTCCGATCTGCTGCTCGTCATGAACGCGCTCGGGTACGTCCGAACGACGATCGCCAGCTTCAGCTCCTTCCTATGGCTGCTGGCGATTACGCTGTTCGTGGTCGGCACATTTATTACGCTCGTGACCGAGAAGGGCGAAATGCGGCTTTCGAACATATGGATCATCATGCTCATGTACGTCTCGTATTGCCAGATGTGGATGGTGGTCGCGGTTTATGGCATTTATACGTATTTGAAGGACTTGGTGTTTAAAAGAGAAGTAAAGTGGTACAAAACCGAACGCTTCTAGGGCAGGAGAGAAGATTTGTGAACAAACGATCGCTGGTAATAGCCATGATTTGCTCGTTGCTGCTGCTTCATCCGCTTGCGGCCCGCGCCGAAGGCACGGAGGGAGGGGCGACCGGTCCCAAAACGTACGGGACGTCGTTCCAGGGCACCTCCTTGTCCGGCTGGATGCCTTCCGTCGAGCAGTTTTTTCAGATCGAAAACTACTGGCAGGTGCAGACGGTCAGCCTTCTATTGGATTACAAAGCGTCCCCATTGACGCAAAGCGAGCGTTCCAGCGTAACGCTGCTTTTGAACGGCACGCCCTTCCATTCCTTCCGTCCGGCGGCGAGCGATGCTCAGAAGCAGCAGCTGGCGGTGGCGGTGCCCGCTTCCTTGCTCGTGAAAGGGGTCAATGCTTTAACGATACAAGGCCATGTGGAGACGGCAGAGCCGAACCCGCAGCTCGCCTGCCTGCCTGCGGATACGCGGGACAACTGGCTGCAGGTGTTCGACACGTCGCGTCTGTCGGTCCAGTACGCCAATGAGGAAATGAAGGACAGCATCCGCGACTTCAACCGGCATTTTATCGGCCTCGATACGGTGGAGGAGGGCGCCAATGCAGTGGCCGTCTCCGCCAAAGGCGATACGGCCGAGCTGGAAGCGGCGACGTATGCCCTGTCGGGCTTGGCCAAGGCGAATTCGTTGAAATCCCGCATCATTCCGCTCGTGGAGTACGGCCCGGACCAAGTGAAGGGCAAGCGGGCGGTCGTACTGGTCGCTCTCTACGACAACCTGCCTGCCGAGCTGCAAGCGTTGGTAGGTACGGCCGAGCTTCAGGACAAAGCGCTGCTCAAGCTGGTTCGTCCGGCCGGCCAGCCGACGTTGATCGTCACTTCCCGGGATGCCGGCCTGCTCGTGAAGGCCGGACGGTTGGCGGCGAATCAGGAGCTGCTCAATCAGCTCGAGGCGAACGTCAAGGTCGTCGATGCGTCGACGGAAGTCGAGACGCCGGCCGTCAATGTGAGCCGCAACTTGACGTTGACCGAGAGCGGGGACAAGTTGACCGGATCGATGCACCGCGAGAAATCGTATTTCATCGCGCTGCCGGGCAACCGTTCCTTGGCGGATGCGAGCAAGCTGAATTTGGATTTCCGCTACGCGCGCAATCTGGATATGGACCGTTCCATGATTACCGTGCTGATCAACAAGACGCCGATCGGCAGCAAGAAGCTGTCCGCCGAGCTGGCGGATGGCGATCATCTGGCGCTGCCGGTTCCGAAAAATCTCAATATTTCCGGCAACTTTACCATTACCGTGGCCTTCGATCTGGAACTGAAAAGCAACTCGGGTTGCATCGAAAACCAGGACCAGATGCCGTGGGCGTTTGTCGGCAAAGATTCGGTGCTGCAATTGAACACGAAGGACCGGGCCGATTTGCTTTTCAACAATTACCCGTATCCGTTCCTCCGCGACGGCAGCTACAATCAGGTGGGGGTCGTGCTCCCGAATAAGCGCGACGCCTATACGTATCAGACGATAACGAGCCTGTTCAATCTGCTCGGGCAATACGCCCAGACGAATACGGGCGAGGTTCGCTTCTACGAAGATCAGGTCGGAGCGGCCGAGCTGAAAGAACGGCAGGTCATTGCGTTCGGCAGCTACCGGGACAACAAGGTAATCCGCGACAACAACGACAGTCTTTATTTCCGCTACGATCCGAACGGGGAAGGATTTCTCTCCAATGAGAAAATGAGCATCGAGTCCGGCTACGGGAAGCGTATCGGTTCGCTGCAATTGATCGAATCACCTTACGGGAAAGGAAACGGGCTGTTGGCCGTTACGGGCGGGGCGCCGGAATATGCTTATCTGGCCTCCAAGCTGATCGCTATGGAAGGCACGCTGTGGAAGGTGTCCGGGGACGGCGTCGTGACCGATAAGGACGGCAAGGTTCAGGCGTACCGCTTCAAAAAGCTGGCCGAGCCCGAAGCCCCCTCCATCCTGAACGAGGTGCTGGCCCGCAAGGACGTAGTCCGCTTTACCGCGGCCGCCGCGCTGGTGCTCATCCTGGTGCTCGTTTCCCTGATTCTGATGATCCGCAAGCATAAGAAGACAACGAAGCGAGGGAGAGGACGATGAGGCGTTTCCAAAGCAGCACGGTATCGGACGGAGCGTTCTTGCTGCTGTTCATCGCTTGCTTCGTGAGCATCGTGTTTACGGCTGCCGATCCGAACCTGTATGTCCAGAATATCATCTTTCTGAATTTGGCTTTTCTGATCGCGGTCATCACCTATTTTACGAACGTGACGACCGGCTTGATCCTGAACATCCTGTTTGTTTTCGGCTACGGCACGTTCACCTTGTATCAGACCGTGGTGGCGGGCAGCCTCGTTGGGACCCAAAACTATTTTTGGCTGATCATGACCCCGGTATTTACGATAGCGACTTGGTTGTTCACGATGGCCAGCAAGCAGTTGCAGATCGAGAATGAAGATTTGAAAAAAATCAATTCGTCGCTGGCGACGATGGATGAGAGCACGAGCCTCAAAAACAGCTTATCCTTTCAAAGCGACGCGACCGTCTTCATGGCGTTGTCGGTGCGTTACAACATCCCGTTGACCCTGCTCGTGCTCAGCGTGAAGTATTGGGACGAGATCCGGCGCATGGTGAGCGAGGAGAAGCTGATGGAGGCCGTGCACGACTTGTCCCAGATCGGCCAGACCAGCATCCGCACGAACGATTCCTTGTATTTGCTCAACCGGGACAATCCGACATGGGGTATGCTGTTGTTCACCGACCGGGAGGGGGCCAACTTCGTTATCGATCGTCTCAAGAGCCGCGTCGACCTCTTGAACAGTACCGAATATGCGCAAAAATACAAAGTCGAGCTCGTGCTCAAAATCGGGGCCGTCGAGTACAACAAAGAGATTACGCCTACGCCGGTCGCCTTCATTGCGCAGGCTAAGAAGCAGTTGGAGTTTGATGTGTGAAAAGCTAGGGGAGCCTGCGGAGGGCTTCCTTTTTTTATATGGATGAATACAAGTTTGGTGGGAGGTAGCAGGGCATTTCTTCCACTGTATTTCGGGTCTATGGCCCGGCAAGCCTGGATGGAATGCCGTATTTTATGCTTGCCAGCAGAAATAAACTCGACTAGACTTATTCTTGGTGCGAATGTGAAGCTCCCATAAAAATCTCGGTTCCTTCGCACCTCAGAATTTGTCATGAATTGTCGATTTTGAGTGGGTTTAAAAAAGTCAAGTTTGGATATATGTTTATTTTCACTGGATTCTCTTGATTTTGCTATGACTCATGGGAATTAGGTATCGATGTCCCTTTTTTCGCTGTAGCACTCCGTAGGAGTGCGTGGATTGAAACACCTACTTCCATAGGAATGGAGGGTATTCGTCCAGTAGCACTCCGTATGGAGTGCGTGGATTGAAACCATGCTCGTCATAGTTCTGGCGAGAACGACGATACCTCGTAGCTGACGACCGTATCTCCCGCGTGCTTTCAAAACAGTCACAACAAACCGTCCGGGAAAATTTCTCTGACGGTTTGTTCATATGGAATTTTTGTTATTAATTAAAATTTGGAAAAGAAGGAATATAAAACATAAGGTAGAATTGAGATTAATAGAAAAGAACTGGTTTTAGGGATAATACGGGATATATTGGTTCTTTTGATCCAGAAAAGAGTTTATGAAGGGGTTGGCATTTATCCAGTATTTTGCCCACCGCACATCAGGAGCTGATAAAGATCTATGGCAGACCCTGACTGCTCATTTGCATGGGGTCGCGGACATAGCGGCTTCCTTCGCCTCCCAGTTTCACGCTGAGTCCTGGGGGAGGTTAGCTGGAATGCTGCATGATGCTGGGAAGTTTTCAGTTGCATTTCAGCGCAGGCTAAATGGTTCACCTTTTCTTGTCGATCATGCCACAGCCGGAGCGCAATATATCCAGGTGCTTTGGAAGGATGACCGAAATCGCTTTTACCTTTTCCTTGCCTATTGTATCGCCGGGCACCATACGGGACTGGCCGATTTCGGAAACGACGCTGGCGATGAGCGCTGCTTGGCAAGGAGGCTGCTTAAACCCATCGATCCTTTTCGGGAAGCGATGGAAGAGCATCTGCCCGGTATAACGGATAAGCCGCCGGCCTTTCCCCATCCCCCAGGCATGCATGCGGGTATGCAGTTTTCGATGTTTGTGCGCATGATTTTTTCTTGTCTCGTAGATGCCGATTCGCTTGACACGCAGCGTTATGCCGATCCTGCCAAAGCCCGGCTGCGTGCATATCAACCATCAGTGTCTGAATTGCTGCCGCGATACAAGCGGTACATGGAGACGAATTTTTCAAATCCACGTACTTGGATCGATAAAATCCGAGCCGAATTATTGGAGGAGTGCTTGCGACAAGCCGACGGTGAGCCAGGAATATACTCGCTCACCCTTCCTACTGGCAGCGGGAAGACATTGATTTCTCTGGGATTTGCTCTGTATCACGCATCTCGTCATCCCCGGCTTCGCCGTATCGTTTACGTGATTCCGTACACAAGTATCATTGAACAGACTGCCAAAAAATTCGGCGAGGTGCTCGGCACGGAACATGTGCTGGAGCATCATTCCAATGTTCAGCACGATTTGGACGAAGAAGCGGACGATACTTTGGAGGAACATCGGCGAATGAGGAGAAAGCTGGCCATGGCAGCGGAAAATTGGGATTTTCCTATCGTTGTCACGACCAATGTGCAGTTTTTTGAGTCGTTATTTTCGAATAAACGATCTCGTTGCCGTAAATTGCACAACCTGGCTAACAGCATTATTGTGCTGGATGAAGCCCAATTGATGAACGGAGAATTTTATAAACCGTGTCTACACGCATTGGAGGAGCTTTCCCGTCATTACGGAGCTACGGTCGTATTAAGTACGGCGACCCAGCCCGACATTCGGCCCTTGTTTACCAAGCCTGTCTCCGTTCGCGAAATGATTTCCGATTTGCCTCTCCGTTTCGAGCAGTTTCGGCGGGTGAGTCTGGAGTCGATGGGCCACACGGATTATGATCTGTTGACGGAACGGATTTCTCGTGACCGTCAGGCACTCTGTATCGTGAATACGCGAAAGGCGGCAAGAACACTCTATACAAAAATTCGTACCTCCATCAATACGGAGTCGGTCTTTCACTTAAGCGCTCGGATGTGCGCGCATCACCGAAAACGGAAGCTGGAGCAAATTTACGACCGGCTCGATCGCGGTCTCCCCTGTATTCTGGTCAGTACTCAATTGATTGAATGCGGCGTAGACATAGACTTTCCAGTCGTTTACCGAGAATTGGCTGGTCTGGATTCCATTGCTCAGGCAGTGGGACGGTGCAATCGTAATGGTACTAGTCCCAGAAGCACGGCTTATGTATTTGAGACGTCTGAGACATTGCGGACAGGATGGTTCGGTCTGACCGCGAATGCATCCGCCAAAACGTTGAAACTGTTTGCTCAGGACCCGTTAAGCTTAGAGGCCTTGCAGCATTATTTTAAGGAGCTGTATTTTTATCAGACGTTAGGAGAGAAAGGTGGAAGGTATGACAGGACAGACAAATATGGCATCTTGTCCATGCTTGACGAGCACGCCAGAAAGCTCTCTTTCCCTTTTGAAACGGTTTCTCGCGCCTTCAGACTGATCCAGACGGATGCCCAGCCGGTTATTGTAGGCTACGACGATGCGTCTCGTAAACAACTGGAGGCGCTGCCTAACGCTACAGAGTTTACGGATATTTTGCGCAAATTGCAGTCCTATGTAGTACAACTGTATCCTAACGAATTTGCGGCTTTCCTTAAAGCTGGGGAAATTGTAGAGGTTCGGGAGGGCGTATACCGTTTGTTGAATCCGGACCGTTGGTATGACGAGGACATAGGTATACGGCCATTTTCCGAGAAGTTTCATGCGGAGGAAGTTCACGATTCTTAACTTGATATTTGCAACTTTTTAAAACGCCCCATATAATTGGAGTTGAATTGACCTGTCCTACAAGGATAGCTTATCAAGTCGCTCCTATTGTAGGGGTGTGGATTGAAACATTGAGATGCGTTCTATGATTTTGAATATAACACTTGCCTTCAGGTAAGTGTTATGTTCATTTTCATTGAAATACTACCTAAATTTCATTGATATGTTTCTATATTTTAATATTAATATATTGAAAAATGGTTTAATACGGTGATATACTTATTTGGGTAAATATTGAAATTATCTAAGGAGGGATTGAATGTTGACTACGTATGGGTGTTTAGCCCTAATGCTAATGTTTGGAAATATGCTGGCAACTACTTTTGCTTCTCTTTCGATTAAACACAAATAGCCCTTATTTGTTTATGTAAGGGACTATCTGCTCTATGCTTATAAATGTAATTCCTCAACCAAGTATAATTAGTAGAGAAGTGGGGCAACACTTCTCTACTCCTCCTAGTTTGATACTTATTACACCATTTTAACTCATTTTAAATTAGTCGTACAAGGATGTGGAGGTGTTTTTCACTTGGGTTACGGAATCAAGCTCCATGTCTGGGGTGACTATGCCTGCTTTACTAGACCGGAAATGAAGGTGGAACGAGTCGGCTACGATGCGATGACTCCTTCCGCCGCGCGTGGTGTCTTGGAAGCCATTCACTGGAAACCGGCAATCCGCTGGGTGATCGACCGTATTCATGTGTTGAATGAAATACGCTTCGAAAGCGTTCGCCGCAACGAGATCGAGAATAAATTATCAACCTCGGCCATTAAAAGCGCTATAAGCGGGAAGACGGCTGTCCTGTATCAGAACGTAACGGAAGAGAGACAGCAAAGAGCCACGCTTATGTTGAAAAATCCGGATTATGTCATTGAGGCTCACTTCGAGATGACACAAGCGGTCGGAGAAGGAGATTCACCGGAGAAGCATTACAACATTTTTTTGCGCCGTGCCCGGCAGGGGCAATGTTTTCATCGCCCCTATCTTGGCTGCCGCGAGTTTGCCGCCCAGTTTGCTTTAGTGGAAACAGAGGCGTTGCTCCCGCGTTCCTTTTACGCAGATACAGGGGATCGTGACCTCGGTTGGATGCTGCATGACATCGATTTCCAACGAAATATGACTCCGCGTTTTTTTCGGGCTGCTTTGCGAAATGGAGTCATTGAAGTTCCTTCTTGGGAAGAAGGAGCTGAATTCGTATGATCCTACAGTCACTGTACCAACGTTATATGGATCTGGCGAAAGACCCGTCGTCGGGGGTTAGTCCGCTATACTTTAGTGCGGGGAAAGTTTCGTATTTACTGGAGATCGAGCCGGATGGGAGCCTGCTGCAAGTAACGGATATTCGTATGAAACAAGGAAAGAAAATGGTACCGCAATTGCTAGTTGTCCCAGAGCAGTCCAGCCGTTCCAGCGGAATAGCGCCCTATTTTCTGAGTGATAAAGCCGAATATTTGCTCGGGCATTATTCGGTAGTCCCGGACGAAAAGATTGCCGAGAAAAAAAAGACGGATGCTTTGCGTAAATTCGAAGCATCCCGTCAACTGGCGCGCGACGTATTGCAATACGCGAAGGAATCCGAGAAGAAGCTTGCGGTAGTTCGAGCCATGCTGGCTTTTTACGATCTATGGGATCCCGAACGGGTTCGGGAGCATCCGCAGCTTCAGCATATTATGAACGATTTGGACAAGGGCATCGATACGAATATGGCTTTTCGGCTTTGTACTCAGCATGCCCGCATAGATGAGGCGGATGCGGTGCGGACTGCTTGGATTGTTTCTCGCCAACAAGCCGATGCTGAATCCGACTACAATAGTCAATGCCTCTTGACGGGCGAGTCGAATGTGCCGATTGCCCGTACGCACGATAAGATCAAAGGCATTCGTAACGCCCAATCGGCCGGCGCGTCGTTGGTTTCTTTTAACTTTCATTCTGCGGAATCCTACGGTAAAGACAGTATGCAAAGTTATAACTCTCCGGTCGGCAGAACCGCCATGTTCGGGTATACGACGGCCCTGAATCATCTGCTCTCCTCCCCGCGCAATCGAATGTGGATTGGGGATATGACGGTCGTATTTTGGTCCGGACAAGCGACGGATGCAGAGCAAATAGAGGCATCCTTTGCAGCTTATTTCGATTCGCAGCCGGAGCCTGTGGAGGATACGCAACTGACGGAGCAGGTGCAAGACATATTGAAACGGGCCAGAAATGGAGCGCGTCTTGACTCGGATATGGTTCCGCAAGGAAACACGCCCTTTTTCATCATGGGATTATCTCCAAATAATGCGCGGGTCGCTGTCCGCTTTTTCTGGCAGGGAAACTTCGGGGAATTGGTTAGCAGGCTCGGTCGGCATGTTGCCGACTTGGCATTAGCGGGGTACGAAGAGCACCACTTGAAGACGCCAACGATCTACCGAATATTGGCTGAAACGATGCGTGTGGGCGGAGACGGGAGAAAGGTCGGAGAGGGACCGCCGTCTATTATTGGGGGAGAGCTGCTTCGGGCAGTTATTCAAGGCAAAGCTTATCCGCTATCCCTGTTTACAATGATCATCAATCGTATTCGTGCAGACGGTACCGTAAATCATCTGCGTGTTTCGATTGTGAAAGCTTACTTGAGCCGGTATAGCCGCATTTTCAGAAACGACCATTTAAAGGAGGAGCTGACTGTGGAGTTGAATTCGCAAGCTCAGGAGCCCGCTTATAGGCTAGGACGTCTGTTTGCCGTTTTAGAAAAAGCACAGCAGGAGGCGGCGAGCGGGAAATTAAACGCGACGATCAAGGACCGTTATTTTGGCGCCGCTTCCTCCAATCCGGGTGCCGTATTCCCTATTCTGCTAAAACTCTCTCAGCATCATATGAGCAAATCCCGGTATGGCGATTTCCGCGACCGTGAGGTGCAAGAGATTTTACAGGAAGTTCACAGCTTCCCCGCTCATTTGGATTTGCAGCGCCAAGGCGTGTTTGTACTGGGGTATTACCATCAGAAGCAGCATTTCGCATCGCAGATCAAGGCAGCAGCCGAGGCCAAACAGGAGGCTGCGGCAGCTGCTGAGGCGGCACAGTAAAGCTATCATGGGGCAGAAGAAACTTTTACATTAGATTTGAATCATATTTGAAATGGGAGAGGCGAGAAGATTATGGCGACGTTGGAGCAAGATTTGAGCAATAAGAGGGATACGGCCCTTACGAAACGACTGGAGTTCTCGTTGTTTTTTGAAGTTGTAAACGGTAATCCGAACGGAGACCCGGACGCTGGCAATATGCCTCGCATCGATCCGGAGACCGGACACGGTATCGTGACGGATGTATGCCTGAAGCGTAAAGTCAGAAATTATGTAGAGTTGACCCGATCCGGCGAGCCTGGGTGCCACATTTATGTGACGGAAGGAGGCGTTCTTAACGAACAGCACCGCAAAGCCTACAGGGCACTCAGACCGTCCGACGCAGACGCTAAGGACCTAAAGCCTAAAGACAGCGAGGAGGCAGCCCGCTTAACGGCTTGGATGTGCAACAACTTTTTCGACATTCGTACGTTCGGAGCGGTGATGACGACCAAGGTCAACACCGGACAAGTGCGGGGACCGGTACAATTCACATTTGCCCGCAGCTTGGATCCGATCTTTGCTCAAGAAGTGACGATTACTCGTCAAGCTGTAACACAAGAAGGGGCAGATAAAGACCGGGAAATGGGGCGTAAGCATGTTGTGCCGTATGC
The DNA here is from genome assembly GCF_039536325.1 of Paenibacillus hodogayensis. Lineage (NCBI taxonomy): Bacteria > Bacillati > Bacillota > Bacilli > Caryophanales > Paenibacillaceae > Paenibacillus > Paenibacillus hodogayensis. The sequence goes on along the minus strand of NZ_BAAAYO010000001.1, from coordinate 1,336,930 downwards.
TTTATACCGAATGGACGGCTATATTTCGGCTTATTTGGCAGAGAAGACGGGGTTCACGGAGGAAGATTTGAATCTTCTGCTAGAAGCGCTGTCCAACCTGTTCGAACATGATCGTTCCGCTTCCCGTGGACAAATGACTGTGAGGAAGTTGATTGTATTCGAGCATTCAAGCAAACTCGGCAATGCCCCGGCGCATCAATTGTTGGATTTGATTCAAGCGGTTAAAGTCTCGGAGGGACCTGTTCGTTCCTTCAGCGATTATGCGTTTACGCTGGACCGTGACAGGCTCCCTGCAGGTGTGACGCTGATCGAACGGATATGAAACATGTATCCTCAAAAGTTATAGGAAATGGATTTAGAAATGCTTAGGCGTATAGGAATTCATCCGACTCATACATTGAAGCAAGCATCTGCCGCCGGTTTATACGTATGTTTATTTTCGATCAATTCTCTCACAAATCAATGGGATTGATGCGAATTTAGTATTAATTACGCAATTTTGCTGTCGCACTCCGTATGGAGTGAGTGGATTGAAACACAGATTAGGCGCTGACGGGCGTGTACTTACTGGGGGCGCACTCCGTATGGAGTGCGTGGATTGAAACGGCAGTATCAACACGCAGCTTGCGGAGAAAACGGGGTCGCACTCCGCATGGAGTACGTGAATTGAAACTGGCAGGAAAGCTTTGGGGGATGGGTTAGTAGGCTGTTGCACTCCATACGGAGTGTGTAGATTAAAATACGATAGAGGGCAGCCTGGCGAGCTGCCCTTTGTGCGGTTGGTGGGAGCATTGGAAACCGATCGGCGATAGGTGTGAGCCTATAAACCAACGACCGTTATTTGCCTCGCTGCTTGTCGATGTTCTGGTTCGCCAGCTCGTTTGCATCGCGCAGCGCCGTATTGACGTCTTTTTGGCCCGCCAATACTTCCGTAAGCGCTTTCCCAAGAGCGTCTTGGGCAATCGGGTCGTATTTCGAAACTTTATACAGCGGAGCCGATTTCAGCTTGAAGATCGCTTTCACGTTTTTGCCTTTGAGCGATTGCAGATTGGAGCCGAAGGAAGCTTGCAGATCGGGGTCCACGAGCGCGGATACGTAACCGTCCTTGACGATTTCGGACTGCACTTCCTTGGACAGCAAATAGGCGATAACCTGAAACGCTTCCTCCTTATGCTTGCTGAGCGCCGAAACGCTTAAATTGTGAGAATCGACCTGGTACGATCGGTCCGGCGCCTGCTTGTAGGTCGGCAGCGACACCATGTCCCAATTCATCGCCGTCCCTTTTTTGGACATCTCCTCGAAGTTGTTGATCACGTTCCAGAACGCCGACATCGCGACCGTGCCTTTGTAAAAATCTTGCATATTGGCGCCCTTTTTGTTGCCCGGGATCGTGTAAATGCGGTTCAGGTTGTTCATCATCGTCACGAAGCTTTCCGCCTGCAGGTTCGCTTTGCCCGATTCATTCACGAATGGCGCAGACAACTGAGACACGCCTTCGTAGGTGCCGCTGGCGTCCAGCCCCTTGAACTCCGTTCCGCCGTCGGTCCGGGTTACTTTGAGGGCGAGATCGGCTGCCTCTTCCCAGGTCATGCCGTCCTGCGGGTAGCCTACTCCGAATTTGTCGAATATATCTTTATTGTAGTACAGCACCCCGAAATTGCGGTAGAACGGGATGGCGTACAATTCCCCTTTGCCCCCCCACATGCGGATGGCATCCATGGCGATCGGGTCCAGCCGGCCCAAATCGAATTTATTTTTTTTCACGAGGTCGTTCATGTCGGATAGCATGTTCAAATCGAGCAGCTCGGCATACCAGGGGGTGCTTTGGTAAATCAAATCGGGAATCGTTCCGGCCGTAATAAGCTCCGCCGGCTGCTTACCAGGGCCCCGTACGATCGTTTGCAGGGTAATATGGGGAAATTTGCGTTTCACAGTATTCACGATATAATCCTGGATCGGAAAAGCCGACGGCATGTACAGCGTTAACGTTACGGGCGCGGAAACGTCTGCTTTGCTTTCTCTTCCGCCTTCCGCTTCTGGTCCGACTTGCCCGCCACATCCGGCCGCCAAGCCGGCGACTAAAACGGCGGCAATTACGGTTCGGCATCCTGCTTTCATTTGCATCCCCCTCATACGTAATTTCGTTACATCCCTACAGTACACCGCATTAGGGAGAGCAGTCTTTAGAGGATATGCATGAGTATAGGGAAGACGGGGTTCGGAACGAAACCTTTGGGAAACCCGGTGTGGGGGAGACGCTTTGCACAATATTGACTTTTCTATAAAGCCCGGCGTTTGCGCTGCTCGCAGATCGGCCGTTCAAGAGTTATGTTTCCGGCCCCCTTACTACGCCTACTTCCTTTGCGCTTGCCTCCACTGCAGCGGACTTACGCCGTATTTTTGTTTGAACAGCCTTGAGAAATAGTGAATGCTTCCGAAGCCGGTCGCCTCGGCGATTTGCTGAACCCCCATGTCGGTATTGGCCAAAAAGCTGATGGCGGCACCGAGTCGAAGCTTGTGCAAATATTGGATTGGCGTGATGCCCGCCGTCCATTTAAATGCCCGTACCAGGTAGGACGGATTCAAATGAACGATTTTAGCGAGCGTCTCCAGGTTAAAATCGTCGAAATAGTTGCTTTCCATATGCCGCATCAGCGAATGGATAAGCTCCCGCGTCGATCCGTCGCGAATGGCGGCGGGAACCGGCTTTTGGCCGAGGTAGGCCTGAATGAGCCGGATCGTCTTCTTGACGTCAAGCAGCATGATTTCCTCGCCGAACTCGGGCATACCCTTTTCGCTGTTATCTAGCGATTCCGTAAGCGAATCGAGCGTTTGCCGGAGAACTCTCAGTACGGACGAATCATTTAATTTGCCGGCTTGCAAGCGGTTCCAACAAATGGCCTGTTCCTCTGTTACAAACCAGTCCGGTTCGATTATATCCAGCTCGATAAACCAGAAGCTGAGCTTGTCGCTTTTGTAGACGAGCCGGTGCGGCGTATCCCGGTTTAGCAGAAACAAGCTTGAGGCGGGTGCCTCTAAGCAGCCTCCTCGCCATTCCAAGGCGGCATGACCTTCCCGGATGTACAGCAGTTCGTCGAAAGGATGGATACCTCCGCTCGATTCGCCAAATTCCGAGCTAACCTGGCAGCAGCGGTACGATCTTAGAAACATTACGTCGACCTCCTCCCATTTTCGAAGGTTGCATACGGCTTTATTCGGATTCTCCTTGGCGCTGCACACCGTCCGAGTTGCGGGCGATAGATTGGTTTTACTGTATGCCGAATGGAAACGTTTGTAAAGGGGCAATCCATGCGAGTATTGCCTGACATGCGCTTTCGGTATTAAACAAAGGAGAATAACCAAATCAAGCTGATCGTGCCGAAGAAGGAAGGGTAAATGATCGCTTTGTTTCACGGGATGGCTCACGCGAGGGTGTGGGGCGCTCACGGGATATGTCCTTAAGCGTAAGCGCTTCTGCTCGTGATAACGATTCAGGGGGAATTGGAGGAATATCGTCCTTTTCTGTCGAAGTTGTTGTACTATGCTTGTTTTAATTACGTACGATGTAAGTACCGTTACCGGCGAGGGGCGAAAACGTCTGGCCAAAGTGGCCTATGATATGGAAGGCTCGCTTATTTTAGGTGCGAATGTGAAGCTCCCATAAAAATCCCGGTTCCTTCGCACCTCGAAATTTGTCGAAATCAATCGAAAATGATTGATTTCAAAAAAAGTCAAGTTTGTACGTATGATTATTTTAGATCGATTCTTGCGTAAATCAAAGTGATTGATGCTAATTTAGTATTGATCACGCGATTTTTGCTGTCGCACTCCATATGGAGTGCGTGGATTGAAACACTTTACGGGCAGCTTGAGTTGCACTATATACAAGTCGCACTCCATATGGAGTGCGTGGATTGAAACGCTTAATCGGCGACTTTGTGTAGCGGATAGAGTAGTCGCACTCCATATGGAGTGCGT
>NZ_BAAAYO010000001.1:1319178-1332927 GCF_039536325.1 Paenibacillus hodogayensis | reverse complement strand
TAAAACTGAAGCCGGATGTAACTACGTCGGCCGTCGCACTCCATATGGAGTGCGTGGATTGAAACTTAAACGCTTTATTCCATGCCTCCAGACTCCCCGGTCGCACTCCGTATGGATTGCGTGGATTGAAACTGGACGACCCGGCTTTTGTGAAACAAGGATACGGTCGCACTCCGTATGGATTGCGTGGATTGAAACACAAATGACAGAAGACGAAGTTAAAGTTTATACGTCGCACTCCGTATGGATTGCGTGGATTGAAACGCGCTGCTTGTATCCTTGGTGGGTATTTATCCTGTCGCACTCCGTATGGATTGCGTGGATTGAAACGAGCATACGACGAGGCTTGGAGAGAAGCGAGTCGCACGTCGCACTCCGTATGGAGTGCGTGGATTGAAACCTCGCCCGCCGCGAAGGTACCACAATACTTAAGTCGCACTCCGTATAGAGTGTGTGGATTGAAACAAGTATCTGTATGAGATCAAGGTTATGGCTGAAGCGTCGCACTCCGTATGGAGTGAGTGGATTCAAACGTTTGTCTGATTGCCGGACATGCGAAAACGCGGCCGCACGCATTTGGAGTACAGGGAAGCCCCCGTCTGCATCCAGCGGGGGCTCATCCTTTTCCAGTTGCACTCCTTACGCTACTGCTCTGCCGCATATGCAAGCCTGGGAAACAAACGATGGGACATCAGAAGAAGGAAATCGATGCATGATCGCATTTCGTCCTAGAGCTCCTATCATCCCTTTCAGCTCCCTCGGAAGATCAAAAGCATTGCCCATTGAGCCTCCACCCCGCCCCCTCACAAAACCGGTTCCAACCCAAGATTCTCCCGCAGCGTCCGTCCGGCATAAGCTTCGGGGAAAAGCCCTCTTCGCTGGAGCTCCGGCACGACGAGGTCCAAGAACAGATCGGTGTCGCCGTTCAGCTGTGGCATGACGTTGAAGCCGTCGGCGGCACCGTTGCGGAACCAGTGCTCCATCACATCGGCCACCTGCTCCGCCGTACCGGCTATATTCAGATCCCCGTTCCCCACCCAGTATTTCTCCAGCACCTCGCGGATGGTCACCGGCCGCTGATCGACAACCGCCTTGACCATCTTGTGAAACGACTGATAGGCATTAGCTTCGCCCGGCTCGGGCAGCTTCGGAAACAGGTCGTCGAGCGAGTAGCCCGAGAAATCGATGCCGAGCATGTTGGACAGCGACATGAGCGAGCGTTCGATGGAGCCGAGCCCCCGCAGCTCGCGGGCCTTCTCCTGAGCCTCCGCTTCCGTCGCTCCGACGACGACATGCAGCCCAGGCAGTACCTTGAGGCTGTCCGGAGAGCGGCCGGCCTTAGCGGTTCTCGCCTTGATATCTGCGTAAAAGTGCTGTCCTTCCTCGAACGTCCTCTGGATCGTAAAGATCAATTCCGCGTATTCTGCGGCCAAATCCTTGCCCTCCTCCGAGGAGCCGGCCTGCACCAGCAGCGGCCGTCCCTGCGGAGAGCGCATGATGTTCAAAGCGCCCCGTACGGAGAAATAGGGGCCCTCGTGGAAGATGTCGTGCACTTTGTCCGCGTCGGCATACACGCCGGATGCGCGATCTTGTACGAGAGCGTCCGTCTCCCAGCTGCCCCATAATTTGAGCACGACCTCGGCGAATTCGCGGGCTTTCTTGTATCGTTCGGCATGGGAGGGCAGATGCTCGAGACCGAAGTTGGCCGCCGTACGATCCACCCCGGTCGTCACCATGTTCCACCCGGCGCGTCCTCCGCTAATATGGTCGAGGGAAGCGAAGCCCCGGGCCAGGTTATACGGCTCGGTGAAGCTGGTGGAGACGGTGGCGATCAAGCCGATTCTCTCGGTAACGGTGGCAATGGAGGACAGCAGGGTCAACGGCTCGTAGCCGAAGATCGGGCCGTGCTGGACGGCCTTCACTTCGATCGACAACCCGTCCGCTATGAACAGCGAGTCCAGCCGGGCCGCCTCGGCCTTCCGGGCCAGGCGCAGGAAATGATGCAGGTCGTGAATGTCCTCCAGCTTCGTGCTCGGGTGGCGCCAGGCTCCGCGATGAGAACCGGCATTGCTTAAAACGAGATTCAAGATCATTCTTCGGTTGGCTTCGCTCATCGTCATCACCTTTGCATGCAATCTCGTTTTCGTCACCGCAGATTGGAAATGGGCTCCAATCCCGTTTTTTATTCATTGTAATGACTGGCCGGATTTTTGTAAACTATTCTTATTGAATTAATCGGAATTTTGTAAATAAACAAGAAATTTTGCAAAAACAGGATTGACAGCGAAGCGATCCGAGTATAAGATCATGAAAAGCATAGTAAATGAATTGGATTACAGGGGTATTGATTCAACCGGACATACCGGACTACCGGACACGGACTTTTCTGACATTGGATCTGTTGATACAGGTGCAATGACTCAAAGTTGGTGTCTTTTTGTTTATCTGCGGAAGAGACTTGAAGAATGGAACAGGAGGACTGGCATCTATGTTTACCAACGACTTTAAAGTGTTTGATATTCATGGCCATTTGCCGTATGCGCAGACCTTTATGTCGACCAACGAGATCCTCCTGGAGAAGAACAGGGAACGCGCGGAAAAAATGAGGCTGACCTGGGACTTTCCCGAGGCGGATTCCGACCCCGAGGACGCCGGCAAGCCGCTGATGGAACGCTGGATCGAATCGCTGGACCGGCATAATATCGGGGGCATCAACTTTCTGACTGCCGCCAACAATGACGATCTGGCAGCGAAAATTTCCGCTCGCCCGGACCGGTTTACCGGCTTCGCCCATCATTCCTTGGAAGCTCCGGATGCGCGGGAGGAGCTGGAGCGAGCGGTGGATACGCTCGGACTGAGGGGCTACAAGCTGTTCGGCCCTTTGGTGCAAATCCCGTTTCACGATCGTTCGCTTACGCCGGTGTGGGAGTTTCTGGCCGAAAGACGGCTGCCGGTGCTGATCCATTTCGGCATGCTGGGGCACACGGGCGGCATCGTGCAGCATTTGAACATTAGCCCGCTGTCGATCTTCAATGTGGCGCGGGAATATCCGACCATTCCGTTCATCATCCCGCATTTTGGCGCCGGCTATTTCCAGGAGCTGCTCCACCTGTGCTGGGGATGCCCGAATATTTATGTGGAGACGTCAGGCTCCAACCAGTGGACCCGCTGGACGCCCTACGACTTGACGCTGGAACAGCTGTTCCGCAAAACCTACGAGCTGATCGGCCCGGAACGGATCATTTTCGGGACGGATTCGAACGGCTTTCCGCGCGGCTTTATTTACCGTTATTTGCAGGATCAGGTTCGCATCGCCAGGGAGCTGCGGTTCCGGGAGGAAGAGATCGAGGGCATCTTCGGCAATAACGCCCGCAAGCTGCTGAAGTTGCTGTAAGAAGCTCCGCGCCGCGCGTCAGCGAAAAGCTTTTTCGGCCAATATCCACTCATTAAGGGGTTATGTTATGCAGAATTCGTCGGGGGAGATTGTGCTCCAGGCCAAAACAACGACCAGCATCCGCGTACGCTCCAGGCTGCTGAAAAATATAAAAGCAAACTGGGATTTATATGCGCTGCTGCTGCCGGTCGTTGTTTATTTTATCGTTTTTGAATACACCCCCATGTACGGCGTTCTGATCGCCTTCAAAAATTTTGTGGCCACCAAGGGAATATGGGGGAGTTCCTGGGTCGGCTTCGCCCATTTCGAACGGTTTTTCAAAGGCTTCTATTTCGGGAGGCTGCTCAAAAATACGCTCGGCATCAGCTTCTACCAGCTCGTCGTCGGCTTCCCGGTTCCGATCGTCCTGGCGCTTTGCATCAACGAGGTGAGAAACAAATATTTTAAAAGCTTCGTGCAGACGATCACCTACGCTCCACACTTCCTGTCAACGGTCGTCCTGGTCGGCATGGTGATGATCTTCCTGTCGCCTAAATACGGCGTGATCAATGTATTGCTTCACTACGTAGGGATCGGACCGATCTCGTTCATGACCGATGCGGCCTGGTTCAAGACGATCTACGTTTTCTCGGGCGTATGGCAAAACATGGGGTGGAGCTCGATCATTTACTTGGCTGCGCTGGCCGGCATCGATCCTCAGCTACACGAAGCCGCCCGGATCGACGGAGCGAGCCGTCTGCAGCGTATCCGGCACGTCAACCTGCCGGGCATTATGCCGACGATCATCGTGCTGCTGCTGCTGCAAATCGGCACGATCATGGGGGTCGGGTTCGAGAAAGCGTTCCTGATGCAAAATCCTCTGAACATGGAGGCGTCCGACATCATTTCGACTTATGTGTACCGGACCGGCATCGTGGAAGGACAATTCAGCTTCTCGACGGCGGTCGGGCTGTTCAACTCCGTCGTCAATCTGACTTTGCTGGTTGTGGTCAACACGGCGGTCAAGCGACTGAATCATACGGGCTTATGGTAAACGGGGGAGGACGCGCTTTGTTCGGAAAAGGACGCGAAGACAGAAGGTTTCATTGGTTCATTACGATTTTTCTTTGCTTCATTGTGTTGATCGTGGCTTATCCTTTGTTTTTTGTGGTGATCGCGTCGATCAGCGATCCGCAGGCGGTCATCACCGGAGAAGTGCTGCTGCTGCCCAGGGGGATTCAATTTACGGGCTATGACAAAATTATCCACAACACAGAGCTGCAAAGAGGCTTTCTCAATACGATTATTTACACGGCGGTCGGTACGTCCATCAATCTCGTGCTGACGGTATGCGCAGCTTATCCGTTGTCGCGCAAAGATGTGATGGGGCGGCAGCTCGTCACCGCCTTCCTGCTGTTCACGATGTTTTTCAGCGGAGGAATGATCCCGACTTATTTGCTAATCCGGGACCTCGGCATGATCAATACGGTGTGGGCGATGATCCTGCCGAACGCGGTGTCGGTCGTGAATGTGATCATCATGCGAACGTATTTCCAGACGACCATTCCAGGGGAAGTGCAGGAGGCCGCCTCCATCGATGGGTGCGGAAATCTGAAGATGCTGTGGAAAGTCGTGCTGCCTTTGTCCATGCCGATTATTGCCGTCATGATCCTGTTCTACAGCGTGGCGCACTGGAACGCCTATTTTAACGCGATGCTGTATTTGAACGACCGCAAGATGTATCCTTTGCAGCTGCTGCTGCGGGAAATATTGGTCCAAGACGATTTGCAGGATATGGTTTCGCTCGGAGACGATTCCTTGTTGAAAAATGTGTTGACTACGGAATCGATCAAATATGCCGCCGTTATCGCTGCCAATTTGCCTGTGCTCCTTTTATACCCTTTTTTGCAAAAATATTTTGTGAAAGGGATTTTTATAGGCGCTGTAAAAGGATAATTACACCTGTTGGAGGTCTGGCTGATTCATGAGAAAAAGAACTGTGTTTACTGGCTTTTTATCCTTAACCTTGGCGACGGGCCTGGCCGGCTGCGGAACGAGTCCGAGCAAGGAAAGCGGACAAGCCGAAAAGACGCCGCCTGCGAAAGAAACGCCCGTTCAAAATTTGAATACGACCGGTTTTCCTATCGTCAAGGAGCCGATTTCGTTGAAAATTTTTGCCGGCAAAGCAGCCACGACCGCGGCGAACTGGAACGACTTGACGCTGTGGAAGGAATACGCCAAGCAGAGCAACATCCAGGTCAACTTTGAGCTGGTCCCATTCGACGGACTTGCGGAGAAGCGAAACCTCGTCCTGACAAGCAACGATCTGCCGGACGCGTTCCATACGGCGCAATTTCCGTCTACCGATCTTCTGAAATACGGCGAGCAGGGCGTGTTTATCAAGCTGAACGATTTGATCGACAAATACGCGCCGAACCTTAAAAAGCTGATGGAGAAAAACCCCGAGATCAAGCGGGCCATCACGATGACCGACGGCAACATCTACTCGTTCCCGACTGCGGTCGATCCCGAATTCACAACGGCCAGGACGAACAACAAAATGTGGCTGAACAAAGAGTGGCTGGCCAAATTGAACCTGCCCGAGCCAAAAACGACGGACGAATTGTACAACTATTTGAAGCTCGTCAAAACGACCGATCTGAACGGCAACGGCAAGCTGGACGAAATTCCGTTCGGCACCGGAGGAGGGATTACCCCTCTCGTGCAATATTTGCGGGGCTCATGGGGACTCGGCAACAGAGGGGCCGCGCATAACCTGGTGGACGTAGACCCGAAAACGAACAATATCCGGTTCATTCCGACGGACCCCAAGTACAAGGAATTGCTGCAATATATCAATAAGCTGTATACGGAAGGCCTGATCGATAAAGATATTTTCACGATCAAGAGCAACGAGTTTTTAGCGAGAGGGTCACAAGGCTTGTACGGGGCGATGATCGCGACCAACCCGCAAACCTTGATTAACAAAAACGAATATATCGGCGGCGTGGCCTATACAGGGCCGTACGGGGATCATTTGTTCTCTCTGACCCGGCCGGCGGTTAGTTACCCAGGCTCGTTCGTCATTACGAACAAAAACAAAAATCCGGAAGCGACGGTCCGCTGGATCGACCACTTCTACGGCGAGGAAGGCGTCAAATTGTTCCTTATGGGTTTCAAGGACGTGACGTACAAGGAGCTTCCCGACGGCTCGTTCGACTTTGTCGACGAAATCAAAAACAATCCGAAAGGGCTGACGGTCGAGCAGGCGCTCATTCAATATTTGTCCTGGCCGGGCGGCCGCTACCCGGCGCTCGTCATCCAAAAATATTTTAAAGGCGCGGAAAGCTTGCCGACGGCAACCGCTGCGACGGAAAAAGTCAAGGCGGACATTTTGAAGGAAGTATGGCCGATCTTCAACTACACGCTGGACGAAAATACGAGAATCCAAATTTTGGATAAAGATATAAACACCTATGTGACCGAATGGGAAGCCAAGTTTATTTTTGGCGACATTCCTTTCACGGACTGGGACAAATTCGTCGACAATTTCAAGAAATTGGGCTTGGACGAATACTTGAAGCTGTACAACTCGGCTTACCAGCGTTATTTGAAGAGCTGAGTGCCCTGGAGGCCTTCCCAAATTGAAACCAAGGCCGCAACTAAGGTATACTGGGGAAGCAAGTCAGCCCTGAACAACCGCATACGACTCCGTGCATACGGAAACAGGAAGCTCCTCGCGCAGAGGAGCTTTTTTCTGTAAAGTCCCGTGCGGGCGTGCGAAATTTTTTTGCGAAAAGATGCAACCGGATCGGGGCAAGCCGCATCTGGATGTATAGATAGAGAGGGGGGAGCGGTCTGAATGTCGTAGAACGATTGCGAAGGCAGGACGAGGTGGCGCTGCGGGAACTGATGGCGCTATACGGCGACTATTTGCTCCGTACGTCGTACCTGCTGCTGAAGGACCGCCAGGCGGCCGAAGAGGCGGTACAGGATACGTTCGTGACGGCCTTCTACAAGATCGGACAGCTGCAGGACCCTGATAAAATAAAAAGCTGGCTGACCCGCATCGTGGTCAATCGCTGCCGGATGAGCCGGCGCTCGTGGAGCTGGCAGCGGCTGCTCGCATTGGCTCGCCCGGAATCGGCCGCGGAGCTGCCGGACCGGACGCAAAACGGGCCCGAGGAAAAGCTGCTGCTGGAGTGGCGGGACCGACGGTTGACGGACGCCGTCCGCAGGCTGTCATACCCGTACCGGGAAGTCATTGCGTTGTTTTATTTCAACGAATTGGGAATCGGCGAGATGTCTGAGCTGCTGGCCATAAACGGCAATACGATCAAATCCCGGCTCGCCCGGGCGCGATCGCAGCTGAAGCGAATCCTGGAGAAGGAGGCGAACGAAGATGAGCGATAAAGGCGGCCAACGCGGCGAAGAAGAGAAACGGGCGGGGACAAACGGAGAAACGGGGAGCCGGGAAAAAGAAGCGCGGCCATCCGTTCCGGCAGCCGAATCGGCGGGAATTCCTTCGAGCGGGGAAACGTCGGAGGCGGTCCGCGAGTCGGGGGATGCCGCGCTTCGGGAGCGGCTCCGGGAAGAACTGGAGCCGCTGCGTTTCGACGCGGTCGAGCAGGTCGTGCGGCGGACGCATCCCCGGACGTTCGGGCAGCGTCTGCGCGCCTGGTGGAACAAGGAGCTGGAAATTCCGGTCGTACCTGGCGGCGCCGCTGTTGCGATGGTGCTGTTCCTGTTCGGAATCCAACAGGCGGCATCGCCGCATAAGCGGAACGAGGCTGCGGCCGGCACCCGGCAGTTGGTCGAGGCAGGCGGCAGCATGTATTGGAAGGATCAATTGGAGAAGGCCGTTCCTTCCGCCGAGAAGCCGCCGACGTCAGCCGGGGACGAAGACGAAAGCGCCGTGCGGGAAGGCGGATGGAGCGAAAGGGGGATAGCCCGTGCTGGGATGGAAATTGAAAATAAAGGTTAAGCAGCTCGTGCTGTCCGTCGTCGCCATCGGTATCGTCATTCCGCTGCTGACCGAATATGTCGCTCCGCAGGCGCGGCTTTACAATGCCCGCAAACTGGCGGCCGCCCACGACAGTCTGGGTCGAGAAGGCATTCTCGAGGCGCTCGGCGGCAAAGCGATCGTGGCCAAGCAGCGGTGGGGGCTGATCCGGGACTATATGATCGAAGATGCGCCGGATAAGGTTCGCGCCTCCGATTTCGATCTGTATATCGGACCTAATTTTTCCCAATATCAGAACGGCAGCCAGAAAGAGCTGTTTAGCCGCGAAGATAAAATCCCTTACCTGGAGCAATACGTCGGGCAGGCTCCGGTGAACGGTTATTTGGTACGGTCTGCCGAATATTTGGCCTATCTCCTCCAAGAGGAGGGAGAGACCGACCGGGCCGTGGCTGTACTGGAGCAGGCAGCCAAGCGGCTGGCCGGGGACCGGTACGAGACGATGCGTCACGAGCTGGTTTACCGGGCCGCCGGCGTAAGGGCCGATGAGGGGCGGGGGGAGGAAGCGGAAGCGATGCTGGCCGCCTTGAGCTTGAAGCTGACCGGAATAGAGAACGATCTGAATGATCGTATCGCCAAGCGGAGAGCCCGGATTGCCGTAGATAGCGGCAAGCTTATCCCTGTCCTTGAGGGCTTGAAAGCAGAGCTCGCCCGGACGGAAACGGCCGTCGGAACAGACGGGAGCGGGGACTCCCCGCAGCGGCAGCAGCTGATCCGGATGAAGACGCACCTGGAAAGCGAGGCCGCTCGGCGGCAAAGCTCCGCGTCGGCCGTATCCGGCTCCGTCCTGCGCAGCGACGGCACGCCGATCGCGCACGCCGGCGTCTATTTGCGGGACGAACGGATCGTGAACCAGAGCGTACAGGAGAACGATCCTTATCAGGGAATGACCGACGAGCACGGGGCCTTCCGGTTTCAGCATGTGGAGCCGGGCAACTACCAGCTTTACTTGGGACTGGACTTCGACCAGATCAGCGGCTGGACATGGCCGGTCGTACGCGACGACTGGATTGAGGTGGACGGGAGCGGCAACGTGAGGGTGCCGGTTACGATGCAGCGGCTGATCGAGCAGCTATCGCCCGTCAAGGAGGCAACGATCGGCGAGGGAGATATCGAATTTCAATGGAAGGAGGTAGAGGGAGCGGCTTTTTATACGGTGATGATCGGTACGGAAATTCGCAACGGTACGGCAGGCATGCAGTTGAGAACGGGTATTCCTGAGCCTCGTCTGCGCGTGCCAGCTCAGGCGCTCTACGATGTCCAGACGGGTCTTTCCTACGAAACGCCCGGCGACTGGTCGTCGACCGATCCGTCGACCTTGCTCGGATTTACGAATCCGGACAGCCGCTTGTTTTGGACGGTGGAGGCGTACAGCGGAAGCGGAGAGCTGCTGACCAAAAGCAACGGGTACCGTCTGGACGACGGCTCCGTAGGAAATCCTCCTTTTTTCTACGTCAAGCAGCGCAGCATGACTGCAGCCGACAAACTGGTGCAGGCGGGACGGTTCGACGACGCGCTGGCCGGCTATATGCGCGAGCTGGAAGCCGAGCCGGAGCCGGTTCATTCGCTGCGGATGCTCGTTCGCCTGCTGCAAGCGAAGAGCTGGGTGACGGACGACAAAACGTACGGGGAGCAGGCGCTGCCGTATTTGACAAGGCTGGTCGAGCTGCATCCGGCCCCGATGTATGTGAGCGCATTGAGAGGGGACGCTTATGAAAAACGGGACTGGCCGCGGTACGACCGGATGCTTGCGTTGTACGACCGGGTGACCGGGCTGCCGCCGACGCCGTACGACCAGTCTATGCACGGGACGGCCCTGATGATGCAAGGCCGTTATGCGGAGGCGCTGCCCGTATTGGCCGAAGCGGTTTCTGCGGACAGGAGCCATCGCTTCGTGGGCAATTATTTGGCCGCCGTTCTATACACGGAGCAGTCTGCGCGCAACGCTTCGCTGCTCGCAGGCATGTACCCCGAGCGGGCGTTCGGGCCGCCTATCCGCAACTGGAAGAATCTGGTTGACGATCTGGCCGCTGAAGCGAAGGAAAACCCGGCGTACTACGCTCGGCTGAACGAAGTGCTGGACTGGCACTTCCAAGGGGAAGCGGGTCCATTGCGGAGCTGGCTGCTGGACACGGGCGACAGCGCGATGAAAGCGTTCGTCCAGGGTGTGATGGGAGTAAAATAACGTCGTTCTTTCCGTTTGCGGGCAGGTCGGAAGGCGGAGCGTTTTGGCCGAACGGTCTGCCACAGCGGGCGGCGAGCGTACTTCGATGCGTCTTGAGGTTATGCCGGAATTTGGTAAAGGGGTCTGACTTTGCGCGGCGTTCTTTGGTATACTGAAGGCATGCCAAAATAGACGATATCGAGCATCGTTCGGAAGGGGATCGACAGTGAAAAACGTGTACAGCGCAATGAGAGTGATGCTCTTCGTATGCATGGTCTTTATGCTGGCGCAGCTGCCTGTCTGGGCGGCCGGGTTGCCGAAGCAGGAGGGCGTCGTGACCGATCCGGTCGGATTGTTTTCGGCAGCGGATGCGAAGAGAATCGCGGACAGCGTAAGCGGTAAAGGATACGAGCTGCAGGTGCTGACCGCTCGCGGTTTGAACGAGAAGGACGGCGAGAAGCTGGCGAACGACGCTTACGACGGCTGGAAGCTGAAGCCGAACCAGCTCATTTTGGTCATTACGACCGATCCCAATTTCGTTCACCTCGTGTTCGACAATGTGGAGCTGAAGGACCGTGTAGCGGCAAGCGCCGCGCGCAATGCGAAGGGCGTCGTCGACCGAGCGTTCGTCCCGCTAGCGGGCAGCGGCAAAGTAGCCGACGGCGTCATTGCCGTCAGCCGCTACGTGAATGAGCTTCCACCTGCACCGGCGGGCGCGGCAAGCAGCGTCAAGGGGATGTCGGGCAAGACGATCGCCATCGTCGTGCTGGCTTTGGCCATCCTGGTGCTCCTCGTGGTGCTGATTCGCCAGCTTGGCCTGCGCTCCAAGGCGAAAGCAACGATCCGGGAAGCGGAGAAGCTGCGCGCCGATGCGGATAAGACGGTCAGCGGCGTTATCGTGTCGCAACTGCTAAAGGAACTGGAAATGGGCTTTATGCAGGGCGAAACGAAGCAGCGCGTGTCCGGGCTCGAGAAGGAAGCGATCGATTTGCAAAGGCAGGGGCAGGAGCTGGTCGAGCGCCTTGGGCAGCAGCGCATGTCCTTCTGGTCGGCGGCGGCCGACGGCCGCGCCGCCAAGCAGCTCAAGGGCGAGGTTGAGGCGTATGTCGGACGGGTCGGTCAGGCGAAGGCGACGCAGGAGGAGCTGGAGTCGTTGTCCGCCGCAGCGCGGCATACCGTCGCTAGCGTGAAGACGCAGGCGGAGGAAGCTTCCGTTGCGCTCGAGTCGCTGGCCTCCGATACGGCTTATCCGCTGCCGGTGCTCCGGGAGCAGCTGAAACAGGTGCGCGCGCTGGGCGAGAACGCCGACAATGTCGACGAATTCGATTTTGTCCAAGCCGATTCGCTTGCCCAGCAGGCTCTGCAGCTTGCCGCCGTCTTGACGGCGGGCGTGACCGAGCTGCGGCGGCAGGTGAAGCTGTACCCGGGCTACGTGCCGCGCCTGCGCGACCGCGAGTCTGAGCTGAGGCTTGCCGTTGAGCGCGAACGTCTGCTGCTGATCGATGCTGATCCGTTCCGGATGCTGAAGCAGGCCGAGGGGGAACTGCCCCGGCTCGGCAAGCTGATCGAAAGCGGGGACGCGACCGGGGCCAAAGCGTGCTCGGACCTCGTCGAAGGAGGTTTGCAGGGCGCCAGCGACGCCGTGGCCGAAATGGTTTCCAACCGGGACTACGGCCACAATGCGGTGCGCGAGGCAGAGCGGTTTTTATCCGGAATCGGCGAATTCGAGGCTTCCTACGCGACCGAGCTTGCTCAGCTACGCGGGAAGTTCGGCGAGACGCACGTGCGCGAGCAGGAAGGGCGGCTGGCGCAGACGAAGCAGGCCAATGATGAGCTGACCCGGCTGTTGAAGGAGCTGCGCGGCGCGCTCGATCCCGGCGTGCAGCAGTACCGTCTGGCCCGTCAACGCGGAGAGCGGGCCAATCTGGTTGTCGCTCAGGCAGCCAAGACGCGGGAGGAAAGCCTGGCGTACCGCGCCCGGATGGAACAGGCGCTGCGCGAAGCGAACGACCGGTTCGCGGCCAGCCGTACCCGGTACTTGCAGGCGGCCGACGCTTTTGCCCGGCTGCAGGTGAGCATGGATGCGCCGCGCCGGATGGTCGCCGACGGGAAGACGCAGCTTAGCGGCGTCGAGAGCGCCCTGCGGGCTGGCGGGGTGGATATGGGACGCGTCGAGCAGCAGCTGCAATCGTTCGGCACGCTGGTGGACGGCTTGACTGCGGAGGTGGGCCGACTTGCTCGTGAGAAGGAAGAGTCGATGCGGCTGTACAACCAGCTGCACAGCGACTATATGAGCCGGTACGAGCGCTACGGCAAAGTCATCAACGTCGCTGCGTATGCGTCCTCTTACGCCGGCATGAAGGGAGATATCGAACGCCTGATCGCGACCGGGCGGTTTGAAGAAGCTACGCGGCGCATCACGGACGGCAGAGGTATCATATCCCAATTGGAACGAGAATACCTGCGGCATCAAGAAGAGGAGCGGCGGCGCAACGGCGGCGGAGGTGGCGGAGGTGGCGGCGGCCGTTCCTCCGGAAGCTCCGGCTGGGGTGGCGGAGGTGGCTCTGGCGGCGGCAAGTCGTCGGGCTCTTCCAAGTGGTGATCGCGAGCAAAGGAGCAAGGAGGCTCGGCTGATTCGCGAGCCTTCGAACTGCTTATGCCGAACCGTCTACTTGAGCAAATTTTCTGTGAAAATCGACTGTGCTTTCGCTGGTGCGAATGGGTAGCTCCCATAAAAATCCCGGTTCCTTCGCACCTCACA
Source organism: Paenibacillus hodogayensis (assembly GCF_039536325.1). Classification (NCBI taxonomy): domain Bacteria; kingdom Bacillati; phylum Bacillota; class Bacilli; order Caryophanales; family Paenibacillaceae; genus Paenibacillus; species Paenibacillus hodogayensis. The sequence goes on along the minus strand of NZ_BAAAYO010000001.1, from coordinate 1,319,609 downwards.
ATTTGTCGAAAGAAGTCGTTTTTGGAGGGCTTTAAAAATAGTCAAGTTTGAATTTATATTGAAATTCGATCGATTCCGATGAAATGCAGAATGAATTGATGCGAATTCGGCATGGATTGCCTCATTTTCGCTGTCGCACTCCGTATGGAGTGCGTGGATTGAAACATGTTGGGTTATTACTTTGCGTCGGATGAATACAGTCGCACTCCGTATGGAGTGCGTGGATTGAAACTAACAAATACCGGGCTGCACTTCCTCGCGATGCGTCGCACTCCGTATGGAGTGCGTGGATTGAAACTTATCAGGATCGTGACCGAGTTCCTTGAGCATTTCGTCGCACTCCGTATGGAGTGCGTGGATTGAAACATACCTGACGGAGGAAGGTAGCTTCGGTAGACCGTCGCACTCCGTATGGAGTGCGTGGATTGAAA
>NZ_BAAAYO010000001.1:1228493-1319111 GCF_039536325.1 Paenibacillus hodogayensis | reverse complement strand
TTTGGATTGCTTGGATTGAAACGCCTAGACGAACGTTTGCTTTGGACAAAAACGAAGTCGCACTCCGTATGGAGTGCGTGGATTGAAACCCTTTTGGAGCTGCGGGTAATCAATGGACAAAAGTCGCACTCCGTATGGAGTGCGTGGATTGAAACTCTATACTCTCTATACTCTCTAATATACTTACTAGTCGCACTCCGTATGGAGTGCGTGGATTGAAACTCTCGAGCTGGAGGGCGATAAAATTTCGGAACGAGTCGCACTCCGTATGGAGTGCGTGGATTGAAACGATTTCGACTTTTTACCCCCAAGCAGTCCCGTAAGTCGCACTCCGTATGGAGTGCGTGGATTGAAACAAATCATTTAAAAAGGACCGGAACAATAAGTTCGTCGCACTCCGTATGGAGTGCGTGGATTGAAACATCGGAGGAGCAAACGCTCCGCTATATCGGCTATGTCGCACTCCGTATGGAGTGCGTGGATTGAAACCTGCAGGACTGAGCGCTGTCGGCAGCTGCACCTGCCGGTCGCACTCCGTATGGAGTGCGTGGATTGAAACGCGTATTGCTTTGAGCACTGCTCCAAGTCCTGGTCGCACTCCGTATGGAGTGCGTGGATTGAAACGTTACCAGCTTCGACCGTGTAATTGTAAGTTTGGTCGCACTCCGTATGGAGTGCGTGGATTGAAACACCGCTAAAAATCCACGAGACATCTCTAGAAAAAATATGTGACCGTTCACTTTAACGGGTTCCCCTTTGAGGTGCAAAGCACTTGATTGACTATAAAAGAGACATTCAAACTGACCATAGTTTGGATGTCTCTTTTTCCTTATATCAGTGTCAGTTTTAATGCCAAAATTGTTATAATGTTAATATAAGCCAATTGGAGGTATGGAATAGTTATCACTTGGGAGGATTAATATGGAAGAACTCTGGCACAGGCATTTAGGTGTTTATGGGATTTGTGTTCATGAAGGTAAAATCTTATTAATCAATAAGAAAGGTGGTCCATACACTAATCGGTATGACCTACCTGGTGGAACGGTAGAGCCAAATGAGCCGTTGGTAAATGCACTTCATAGAGAATTAAAAGAAGAAACAGGAATAAGCATAAAAGTTATTCGAAATCTCGGTGTTCTGGATTATGTTATTCCTTATAAATTAGAGAAACGTGGCACAACGCATATTCATCACATTGCAATATACTATGAAGTTGAATATTTAAGTGGAGAACTGACGTATTGTACGGAAATGCACAATAATGATTCCGTTGGTTCAGAGTGGGTAGGTATTGGAAGATTATTTCCAGAAAATAGTTCCCCGTTAGTATTGCAAGCATTAGAATGGCTAAAAGACAAGAATAATTACAACTTTAAAGTTGCAAGGTTAGATAGTTGGATGGTCAAACAATAAGTCAAAAACCCATATTGCCAATTTAATTTTGCACCCGAAAAGACGGATAGTTCCATCTTTGGCCGGTATGCTAAGTCGCACGCCCCTAAGAAGTGCGTGGATCGAAACAAAAAAAATGTGAAAAATCTTATTGCTTCATGGTATCGACTATTGTATGATAAACTTTCATATTATATATAATACATAGACATTATGTTTAATAAAGAGAACTAAGCTTTTATTTAAGAGGGAAAAGAGCGCTAGGCAACGAACCATAACTGTCCATGACGGGGGAGCGTACGGCATGTCATCGATCGTAACCAAATCGCATATTGTTTGCGCTTTCAAAGAATTGGGAGCGGGTCCGGCCGACATGATGCTGATTCATTCGTCCTTGAAAAGCTTCGGTCAAGTCGAGGGCGGACCTATGAGCGTGATCGACGCCGCGAAAGAAACGGTGACCGAACAAGGGACGGTCGTTTTCCCGACGCTGGTGCAGCGGGATTTTCAGAACGCGTATCGGAATTGGGACGTCAATCGTTCGCCATCCGACGTCGGGCTCATTACGGAAACGTTTCGACTGCTCCCGGATAGCCTTCGCAGCGATCAGGCCACCCATTCGGTTGCCGCCTGGGGAAGCCGGGCCGCGGAACTAACGGCCGAGCATACGGCGTATGGGCCGCGAATGGGCATTTACGGAGACTATTGCTTTTCCTATTCGTCGCCCTGGCAAAAGATGTATTTCAATAAAGCCCTTATCGTATTTATCGGCGTAGACACGATGTACAACACGTTCAAGCATTTTGCCGAATATGTGCTGATGGAGCATTACTGCACAAGCTTGACGAACCCCGCCCAGAGGTGCATGGCCATGTCCGCAATCGCAAGGCATAACGTGCCGGGCGTATGGCCGTATCACGACGTCAGGAGAACGCAGGCGGCGCTCGAGGAGCTGGGCCTTGTTGCCCGTACGACATGCGGAAATGCTGTGATGATCGGCATTCGGGCCGATCGCTATGTAGACAGCGTGCTGCGGCTGTTCAAGGAAACCCCAGACGCCTGGTTCGATGCCGACACAGCGGCATGGATTCGAACCTGCCAGCAAGACGAACTGTCAAACGAGCGATAGAGGAGAGCGTATACGATGTTTATCGATATTCATGCCCATGCCTACCGAAAACCGGTACCGTTCGTCGTCCAGTTTTGCACGGCGGAGCAGTTGCTCGAGCGGTATGACGAATTAGGCATCGAGAAGGGTGTGCTGCTGCCGATCGTCAGTCCGGAAATCTATATCCCGCAGGCCAATGAAGACATTCTCGATATGGCCGAGAAATACCCGGACCGGTTTATTCCTTACTGCAATGTCGACCCGCGGGCTTTGACCAATTCGGCGGAAGCGCCGCTCGACCGCATTCTTTCTTATTATAAGGACAGGGGATGCAAAGGCGTCGGCGAGGTGATGTTGAATGTGCCGCTGATGAATCCGCTCGTGCAAAATTTATTTCGCCATGCGGAGCGCGTAGGCCTTCCCGTCGTCTTTGACGGCTCGGATCAGATCGGCGGCTCTTTCGGCTTGTACGACGATCCCGGCTTGCCGCAGCTGGAGCATACGCTGCAACGTTTTCCGAAGCTGATCTTGTTCGGACACGGACCGCTGTTCTGGGCCGAGATCGGACGGCTGGAAACGCCGGGCGAGAGAGCGATTATTTTTGATCTGAACGGTAGTCAGGTCGGCAGACTTCCCGAAGGACCGATCAAGGAAGAAGGCGTCGTACCCAAATTGTTCCGCAGGTACCCGAATTTGTACGGTGATTTGTCGGACTACACGGCTTGCAATGCCATATCCCGCGACCCGGACTATGGACCGAAGTTTTTGACCGAGTTTCAGGACCGATTGTATTTCGGAACGGATATTTGCTTTCCGACGATGCCGGTTCAATTGGTGGATGTGTTGATCGATTGGCGGGATACGGGCAAAATCAGCGAAACGGTTTTTCAAAAAATCGCACGCGAAAATGCAATCAAGCTGTTCGGATTGTCATAGCGGCTAATCGAGGGCAAGTCGTCCTGTACCCTTGGAATCGTTAAACAGGGGGGAAGCTATCGAAGAGGCGCAAATCGTCGAATTGACTTGGCGTCGCAGCCCTCGGAATGGCCGTAAAAGTTTAATCTCCCTTTAATCTTAATTTAAGGTAGCCCGTTTAGAAAAGGAATATACTGATCCTATTCCAAAAACGGGAGATGACTTCTCATGAAAGCATTAAGACCGTTGCAGGCAGTCAAAGCCGTCTTGTTCGGCATCGTGATGGCGTTCGTTTCGATCGGCGCTCTGCCCTTCCTCGTCATTAAAAGCTTTGCCGAGACGTTTCTTCCGTAACGTACGTCCCGCCCGAATAGCCACAACTTTTCGCACTCTTAAACCGAATCGGCGCAATACCCGAACTGCTGCGGCACGCGATGTCGCGGCAGTTTGTGTTTTGGGGGGACGAAAGCTTCTTAAAACAACGTTAAGAAAAAGTTAAAGATTTCTTTCTAAGCGTTTAACGATTGCCCGATACACTGGGAATATCGATAAAACCGTAAGGAAAGGAATCGTCTCCAAATGAGAAAAAGCGTATTCGTCCTATTCGCTCTGGCGCTGCTTGCGGTGCTCGGGCTGGTGTTTCAAGAAGATGGGGGCCGGCTGGCGGCCAAAGCGCAAACCTTGTGGTCCCGCAATATCGGCGGCGCTCCGGATCTGCAGGCGTCCTACGCATTCATGATCGATGCGGCCGACGGCGAAGTGCTGTATGCCAAAAACGAGAAAAAGCGCGCTTACCCGGCCAGCACGACCAAAATATTGACCACGCTGCTTGCGCTGGAGCTGGGCAAGCCCGATGAAATCGTTACGGTCGGCCAAGAGGCGGACCCGGAGGACCCTGAGGAAAGCCGAGCCGGCTTGCGGAGAGGACAGAAGCTGAAGCTGTACGATCTGGTCAAGGCGGCTCTGCTGCCATCCGGCAACGATGCGGCCCGAACGCTTGGCGTCCATATCGGGCGCAAGACGGCGGGGAATCCGGCCATGAGCGTCGGCGAAGCTCAAGAGGAGTTTGCCAAGCTGATGAACAAGCGCGCCAAGAAGGCCGGGGCGACAAACTCTCATTTCGTCAATCCGAGCGGACTGCACGACCCGCAGCATTACTCCACGGCGCGCGACCTGGCGCTGATCGCCAAGGCCGCGATGGCCAACAAGCTGTTCCGCGAGGCGGTGCTGGCAACCGATTCTGTCGTCGTATCGGCGCCCGGGGGATCGGGACAGACGGTCAAGCTGACGCTTGCCAACACGAACCAGCTGCTTCAGCCCGGAAGCTCCAATTATTTCCCCGGAGCGACGGGGATCAAGACCGGTTTTACGGACGAGGCCGGGTACTGTCTCGTTTCCTCTGCCGCATCGGACGGCAAGGAAGTGATCGCCGTCGTGCTGCAATCGACGAGTAAGGACGTATATCCCGACGCCCGTAAGCTGCTGGAGCTCGGTCTGGGCTCGCGAACGACGGCTGCGCTCAAGCGGTAGGCAAGCCATTAGCGACGACATCGGGCTGTTCCAAACGTGTCCGTATGACACCGGCACAACCCGAAGCTTAGCGAAAAGGACCTCAAATTCCACGATGAAGTGGGAGATGAGGTCCTTCTTTGAGACGGTCGCCTAGATCAGCGCAGCTTCAACCGCCGGCGGGAACGGGCAGCGGGGACGGCGCGTATTTTCTTGCGCGTCTCCGCTTCGCCCGAAGCCCGGTGCTGATTGTACAGCCAGAGCGCATATTCGAGCGGGCGGGAAATCGCCTTCTCATACGTCTCCTTCTCGCCGATCCGGTTGAATACTTCGCGCGCCGGCTTCGGGTTCAACTCCAACAGCCACGGATGGCCATCGGGGTCGACGGCGATGTCGATGCCGAGCTCGCATAGCTTGCCGTAGTGGTCCTCGACCGCCCGCGCTACCTCGTAGCCGAGGTTGTATACGTCTTTGCGGATCGCATCGGCTTTCTCCGGGTCCCCGTACCTGCGTTCAAGCAGTTCGGCCATGGACACTGCCTGCCCGCCCCCGTGCAGGTTGGAGGTGATGCTTTGCCGGGGACCGATTCTTCCCGCGCAGCCGGTCACTTCCCATTCGCCGCTGCCGTTCTTCTGGATCAGCAGCCGGTAATCGTGCACCCGCCCGTCGGGAAGCCGGTTCAGGATACCCTGCTGGACCAGATAACGACCTTTCAAGCTCCAGCCGGACAGCACGGACGGAAGCTGCTTCGGCGAGACGAGCTTGGGCGCGATGATCCGGCGATTCAACTCCCGGCCTTGCACGAGCAGACGACCGCTCCGCTGCTTCTCGATACGGAGAATGCCGCGTCCTCCGGTACCGTTGATCGGCTTCAGGTAGACGAGGCGATACCGCTGCGCGACGTCGAGCAGCATGGCCGTGTCGGAATACACCCGGGTATCCGGCAAGTAAGGACGGATGCGGGACGATTTGGCCAGAAACTGATACATGCCCCACTTGTTGGCGATCGGCCGGTTCAAGTAAATAAGCCGGGTATACGTCTCGCGAAAACGGCGAAACTGGCGGAATTGCTCGTTCTCCTTGTATCGGCAGCGGTCGTAGATCAGCGTGGGGAACGGCGTCCAGCCGCGGGTCCATTTGCCTGCCGAGATGTCATACAGATGGGCGTTGATGCGGTTTCCTTGGGCATCGACGTCCTGCGGCGTGAAGACGATCGCTTTCATGCCCAGCTTATTCGCCTGAATGATGAGCTTGCGAAAGTAGCTTCGTTCCTCCATATCGCGGATTGCGATGGTCATAATCCCGAGCGTTGGTTGTGCCACAATGCGTTATCACCTGCTTCATTGGCCACTTTTTATAAACATGCTTCCTGTTCCGTTGGCGTCAGCTCGGGCTGCCTGTCGAAACCCCGCTTGTTTTGGCCTGGCTGGAGCGGATGAGGTACAGCGAGTACTGGACGATCCGCTCCAGCGACTTTTTGCGGATTTGCGGTTCGTCGAACTTCATCGGCTTTGAATTCGCTTCAAAAATCCAGATGCCGCCGTGCACGTCGACCCCCATATCCATCGACATCTCGCCGAGCAAATGGCCGGACTTCTTCTCGATTTGGCGGGCGACGGAGAGCGCCGCCTTGCGCGCCCGCAGCAGCACCCGCTTGGCGCCGTCCGCTCCGAAGCCCGCGGCCAGTAGCTTCTCGGGATCGTCGATCGAGCCGCCGCGCGGAACGTGAGTCGTAATGCTCTGTTTCCCGGCGAGCCGGGCGCCGATGCCGGTAATGTCCCAGATGCCCTTCGAGTTCTTTTGCACGAGCATTCTCAGATCGAACGGCCGTTTCTTGTAGCGGATGATCGCCACGCCTTGTTGGGCGATATAATCCTCATGACCGGTCTCTTCCTTGATCTTGGTCCAAAGCTGGCTCAAGGTCGGATATTTGTGCACGACGCTGCCCTTCGTTTCCTGGATGCTCAGGACGTATTGCGGCTTGCTGTCGAGCTTGCGCGTCAACCGCTCCGCCTTCATAATGCCTTTGCCCGCATTGCCGCTGATCGGTTTCATATAGACGGTGGAATGGAGCTTGAACAGGCTTTCCAGCTCATGGCTGGCGGTCATTTTGCGGGTGGCCGGAATGTACTTGGCCGTCGTTTTGCCTTTATTCAACCACTCGAACAGCGACCACTTGTTGAAGAAGGCCGGGTTGAACAGCCGGACTTGCGGGTTTTTAATAATCGCCTGAAGCGTCTGCTGCACCTCGGCCGACGATTCGTCCTCCCGGTGCGGAATCCGGTTGTACAGGACGTGAGGCAGGCCGATGATCTGCTGTGACCATTGCTTTGAAGCATGATCGTACATATATCCGGTTATTTTTTTGTGCTTCGGCTTCAAATCTTTGACGGTTACGACACACACGGAGACGCCCATCTCGGAGCCGGCGCGAATCAGGTCCGTGAAGTTGCTCCGGTTGCCCCGGAATTGCTCCGACGGATCGTCCATGGTCAGGATGCCGAGAATCGGCCGGTGCAGCGACGATGCTGAGGAAATGTCCACTCAAGCTTCCCTCCTCGCCCTGAATTTACCTAGGTAGAGACTATGCTCGAAAATAAGGCCCAGCGACGTTTTGCCCTGCGATTTGAGCGAAGGATGCTTGAAAATCGACCGCCCCGGTTTGGAATTGGCCTCGAACATCCAGATTTGCTCGTTCTGGTCGATGCCGATATCGAAGCCGAGCTCGCCCAGCAGATGGCGGCTGTGCTTCTCCAGCGATTCCGCCAGCTTGACGGTGACCTGCTTGGCGTTCGTCAGAATCGCATCCGCTTTGCTGCCGAACACGCGGTCCAGCACTTGCTCGGGGGTCATAATTTGGCCGCCGTTTTTGACGTGAGTCGTCACACTGCCTTTCCCCGCCTTCTTCGCTCCGATTCCGGCGACGACCCACTGGTTTTGACCGTTCTTATGCAGATGGAAGCGGAAGTCGATCGGGCAGCTGTCGATTTCGATCAGCCGGATGCCCTGCTGCACGACGTAATTGCGCAACCGGCCGCTCCGTGCGTTAATCAGATTCATCAGGCTAGAAAACTGCGGGAACCGGTACAGCGCGTTTTTGCCGCCTTTGCGGAAGCGGACGAAGTAGCCGCGCTGCGGGTGATACGTCAGCCGGTATATGCCGATGCCAAGGCTGCCGGCGGTCGGCTTCAGGTAGACGAACCGGTGCTTCTCGAGCATCTCGCGCACCCGCTCCGGAGACGGATTGAGATGGGACTCCGGCACATGCTTCATCGCTTCCTTATCGACGTCGAGCAGGGTATAGACGTCCGATTTGTCGAAGAAGCTCCAGTTGAAGATCGGAATGCCGCGGCGGACGAATCGTTCCTTGAAGTTTTCGATCGACAGCGATTTCTCCGCCTTGCGGCTGGACAGCCGATTGTAGATCACGTCCGGCAGCGGCACCGTTTTGCGCACCCAGCCGCTGGCGGTCGGAAAATAGCCGACGACGGTTTCCGCCGACCAGTTGACGTCGGACGGCATGAAGGCGAAGGAGAACGACTTCTGGCTGCCGGGACGGATATAGTCTTTCAGCAGTTGGGAGCGGGTGCCGAACGGCTGGGCGGAGTTGGCCGTCGAGGCGTTGGTCAGTATACCGACGAGCGGTCCGAGCTGAATTTCGCGGGGGCCGTTCGATACGGCCATGCAGGTTCCGTTTCGCGGCAAGAGCAGCTGGTTTTTGACGGAAACCGGAACATAGAGATGGTTGCCGTCCTTTTTGACGATTTTTACCGGGGCGGATACCGCCTTGCTCCCCATTTTGAGCGTCACCGGCTTCGTTCCCGTCAGCTGCAACGACTTCATCAGGGCGGAGCTGACATACACCGTCTTGTCGGTTCGCGCCGCGAAATGGATTGTACACGTTGTCAAACTCATGAAGTTACCCTCCTAAAAGGTTGCGAGAAGCTTGGGCGGCAGAGGAAACGTCCGGTCGAATGCCCGCTTAGGGATCGGGCCGACCGTTGCGGCTGTCCAGCAAATATTTGGCGTACAGAATCGGGTTGCGGATGGCATTCAAACTGACCTGCTTGTCGGACAGGGCGGCGAATGCGGATCGTCCGGGCTTCGAGTTCGCTTCGAGCACCCATACGTTGCCCTCCTGATCGACACCGAGGTCGACGCCGAGCTCCGCCAGCCTTCCGTGGTATTGCTCCAGCACCTCGGGGACGCGCAAGGCAACGTTTCGCGCCGTATCGACGATACGCGACGCCTTTTCCTCCCCGTAAGCGCGGCGCAGAAACGGTGCGGTTTCCTCCGCGTGTCCGCCTCCATGCAGGTTGGACGTGACGCTTCCCGGGGCGCCCTGGCGGACGGCCATGCCGGTCAGCTCCCAAAGGCCGCGGCGGTTTTTCTGCACGAGCGCCCGGATATCGAATGCGTCTCCTTCGGCGGTTCTCAAGGTCAAATAGCGTTGCAGCAAATATTTGCGTCCGGCCGTAAACCTTGCGACCCATTCCAGCATCCGACGCTGAGAGCGGAAGCTGAACCGGACCGTTTCGTTGCGGGCCGTACGGCCGCTTGCCTGGATGCCTTCGGCGGATTGACGAATATGCAGCACACCTTTGCCGTGACTGCCGCCATGCGGCTTCAGGAACAGCTCCCCTTTCTCCTCGAGCCAGCGGCGTACATCGCCGGAGTCGTGGAGCAGCTCGGTTTCGGGCATATGCGGGCGGAGCGTCTCGTCGCGCATTAGCATCTCGTGAACGTGCCACTTGCCTTTCAAGCCATAACCCAGAAACCGGGTTCCGGACAGCGACGCCAGCTTGCGGATCGGCTCGCGGTAGGCGACGTACGTATGCGGATTGGAGTAGAAGCAGCGGTCATAGATCGTATCCGGGATCGGGAAGAAACCTTTCTCCCACCGCTTTGCCGGCTCCCGGTAGGCGTAGCCGACGACACGGCCGCGCTCCCAGTCGATCCGGTTCGGAAAAAACACAAAAACCGTTAACCCGAGCTTTTGCCCGAGCAAGGAAAGGCGGCGGAAATACAGTTTTTCCGGAATGGGCGGCTCGCCCGCGGACGGGCAAACCATGATCCCGACCGTCTGCGCGGTCCTGCGCGCGGTTTTCGTTTTCATGGCGCTCACCTTCATCAAAATCCGGCTAAAAAGCGGGCGTACTGTACCGTTTGTTTGACCGACGGGCGAATGGCTCCTTCGGCCAGAGGCGTGCCGTCGTTCTTGGACGGCTTCGAGTTCACTTCCAGCAGCCATACTTTGCCATGGGTATCCACGGCCAGATCGACGCCCAGCTCCCCGAAGTGTCCCTTCACCTGTGTTTCGATCCCTTTGGCGATATCGAGGGCCGCTTTGCGCAGCTGGACGCTTGCGTTCCTTTGCTGGGCGGGAGCCAGGTTCGTTTTGGCCAGTGCTTCTTTCACCTTGCTTAACGATCCGCCGCGGGCCAAGTTAGAGACGAAGTGGTTGCTGCCGGCGATGCGCGCCACGACCGAGGTGATGCCCCAGGTTCCCAGGTTGTTGCGCTGGACGAGCGCGCGGAAGTCGACCGGTCGGCCGTTCGCTTCAATCAGATGGAGTCCTTGCTGAATCTGGTAGCGGCGCTGCTTCAGCTTGCTGGAGATGGAGGAAAACACCGCTTCGATGGTCGGGAACGTCTGCCGGACCGTTCCGTTCAGACTCGTCGTCTGGCACGTATACGACTGGTTGCCGACCCGGCCGATGCGGATGATCCCTTTGCCCAGACTGCCTGTTATGGGCTTGAGGAAGATGACCGGATGACGCGCCGACATCGACTTGAGCATCTGGTAGTTTTTGAACAGGTGCGATTCGGGCAAGTAGCGGGCGAGCGAGCCGTCCTGTTTCAAGGCGTCGAATACGTCCGTTTTGTCCAAATACTTCTCGTTGAACACGGTCGTGCCGTAACGCAATTTGACTTCCTTCATAAATTGCTGAACGCTGCTGCTGTTCTCCAGCTTTCGCGTCGTCAGCCGGTTGTACACGACGTCGGCAATCGGGAAATCGGCTTTGTGCCATCTGCCGGAATACGTCCAGCCTTCCACGGTTTGCTGGCCGGCCGGCAGACTGTCGGCGGTGAAGAAGTAGACGAAGGCGCCGTAAGTCTGGCACGTCTCCACCAGCTCCTTGCAGAAGGCGGTATTCGTTCCGAACGGGCGGTCCGGCGATCCGGGGTAGACGCGACTCATCATGACGCCGATTACCGGACCGAGCGCAAGCGTCCGGCTGCTTGCCCGGTAACGGAGGCTTACTAGCGCCCCGTGATGGAGCCCGAGCCTGCGGGCGAACGATTCGCTGATGCGGAGGCCGTCAAGATGAGAGGCGGAGACGACCTTCACCTGATGCTTGGATGCGCCGAATTGGAGCGTTACCGTTCCGCCGGTTGGAATTTTGTGCGAGCGCGCCGCACGATCCCCGAGAACAATCGTCAGATCTTGCAGCAGGCCGCCCATGCCTTGCACATGGATTGACATTTTCGTACTGGTCATGGTGTGTCTCCTTTTAGAAGCGCCATCCTGCGATTTCTCGTGTTTCCATAGACTACACCCATCATATGAGGACATATATCCCTTGGTGAATGAATGGACGGCGATTCGCGGAGCGGGACTAGAACAAACGACCCCTTTTTTATGGTGGGCTTGTGTCCGTCAGGCATCGGAAAGGGGGAGGGCAAAGGAGGGAAAACGGTGCGGACGGCTTGGAGCCTGTCAGGCGGATTCGGCAAAACGGTCATAAACGGACGGGTTGTCTCATAGGATGGACTATACGGTGCGGCTCCCGGATCGGGAGTGCGGCAATCATAGTCTAGTGAAGGAGAGATCCGCAGTGAAGGAATTCAAAAGCGTAGCCTATATGAGCTTGGCGCTCGGTATGCTCATTTACGCCGTTCCGCGTCTGGAGATCGGTCACGGCCTCACATGGCCCGCCGTATTCGGCATCGTCTGGATCGGGTTTGCCCTGCTTGTCGTGGCCGCCCATCTTCATCGTATTCTGGGCGTTGACGAGGAAACGAAGCGGGAGATGGCCCGCGTCCGCCGGTTCAGCCGGATGCAGCGCGAGCAATGGCTGGGGCGCAAGGTGCGGATGCTTAGCTCCAAGAAGTAATTTTTTCCATAATTGTATGCTAAAAAAGAAAAACTCCGCTATCGCGGAGCATAAAAAAAATCGGGGACGGCCCGCGCTGTCTCTTCTTTGCGTTTGCCGGTTCCGTTGTTCGATTGTTTGTCTCGTCAGGGGAAAACGGACGGTGCAAGTATGCGCCCGTCTTGCTTGTATACGGGGAAGACCGAATCGGGTACCTCTGTCAGCGCGCCGCCCGCTTTTGTCTGGATGCGTCTCTCGGGGAGCGGGACAGGCCTCCCGTTCGGGCTGGGCCGTTGTCGGCTTTCATCAAGAAATGACCACAGGTGCCTACGCCGATCGCCGGCGTTCCTTCTTCCGTCGACTGCTGGAAGCATAAGCCGTTCAGCATATCGCTGAACGCCGAAAAATGCGTACAGTTGTAACAGCTGGATTTTAACTGGGGGGAGATGGATCTATAGCTCATACTCAATGTCCTCCGCTTAGGCTGCCCGGTATCGACAACCCTTCGTTGGGGTATCGGTATCAAGGGTTGGTTGGACGACTGGCGGCAAAGCTCCCGTCTGCCCATGTTCCTCCTCTTCACCGAATAAAATGCGTATCGGTTTACTCTATTTCCAGAATAAAGGATATTCGGATCGTTTTGTAGCGTAATTGAGTAACCGGAATTTTTGTTTACAAATTGTTGGAAATGTGATATAGGGTAATACAGTGAGATACAGATTCGTTAAGGTGGGGTATAACAGGATGGATGATCTGCTTCAGGAAGCGGTAACGAAGCACGAGCAAATTTTGAAATATATCGAGACGCTGCCGATCGGCACGAAAATTTCCGTGCGGAAAATCGCCAAGGAGATGGAAGTAAGCGACGGCACTGCTTACCGGGCCATCAAGGAGGCGGAGAATCAGGGGCTGGTCAGCACGCGGGAGCGGATCGGCACGGTGCGGGTCGAGAAGAAGCCGCGGACGAACATCGACAAGCTAACATTCGCGGAAGTGGTCAATATCGTGGACGGGCAAGTGCTGGGCGGCGCCGACGGGCTGGAGAAGACGCTGAACAAGTTCGTAATCGGGGCGATGCAGTTGGAAGCGATGGCCCGCTATATCGAGCCGGGCAGCCTGCTGATCGTGGGCAATCGCTACCAGGTGCACCGTTACGCGTTGGAGCACGGCTCGGCGGTGCTTATCACGGGAGGGTTCGATACGAACGACGAGGTGAAGCAGTTTGCCGACGAATCGGGGCTGCCGATCATTTCCACCAGCTACGACACGTTCACTGTCGCCTCGCTCATCAACCGGGCGATAACCGACCGGCTGATCAAGAAAAAAATTACGCTGGTCGAAGATATTTTGTCGGTCCAGCTGCCGCCGCGCGCCTTGAAGGGCAGCAGCACGGTGAGCGATTGGGAGAAGGTCGTGGAGGAGACGGGGCACAGCCGTTTCGCCGTGGTCGACGAATGGAACCGCGTAATCGGCATGATCGCGTCCAAGGACGTGCTGGGCGCGCCGAAGGAACAGACGATGGACAAGCTGATGACCCGCAACCCGTTGACCGTCATTCCGCAAACGTCGGTTACGTCGGCCGCCCACATGATGGTGTGGGAAGGCATCGAGCTGCTTCCGGTCGTCGACGCGAAAGGCAAGCTATTGTCGGTGATCAGCCGCCAGGACGTCCTGAAGGCGCTCCAGGTCATTCAGAAGCAGCCGCAGATCGGCGAGACGTTCGAGGACTTGATCGTAGCCGGCCTGGAGGAAGTGCGCGAGGAGGGCGGCCACCTGTCGTACCGGGGCGTCATTACGCCGCAGATGACGAGCCGGCTCGGGACCGTATCCGAGGGCGTTTTGACGACGCTGATGACGCAGTGCGCGTACCGCTCCCTGAAGACGCACAAAAAAGGCGATTTCGTCCTGGAGAACTTTACCGCCTACTTCCTGCGCCCTCTTCAATTGGAAAACCAGATCGAGATCCGCCCGAAGGTGATCGAGCTGAGCCGCAAATACGGCAAAGTCGATGTGGAGATTTATCACGGCGGCAATCTCGTGTGCAAAGCGATGCTCGCCGCCCAGGCGATCGATTGAACTCCGGCCCCGGGCCGCGTCCGATCTACTCCTTGATGCGGTTGTACAGCCCGTAGTTGCGAATTCCGGCGAACAGATTAAACAGGCCGAGCAGCAGCATGACGAGGCCGACGATGACGCGGACCGACGAGCCTTCGAACAGAAACAGCTGAATCAACGAGATCGAGACGAGCATGGCCCCCATGCTCATGTTCATTTTGGCTGCGTCGATGCCCCGTGCCTTGCGGGCCTGCTGCCTGCGATAGCGCACGCTGTAGAAGACCGATCCGAACAGCGAGCAGGCGAATACGATAAGAAGGGCTCCATGAAGCCATTGCATGATGACGAAAACTCCTTTGCCGCTTACTTGCATCCCGGTTTTTGCTTCTTTTACTTTATCCGTTTTGGATTTAAAAATCAACGAAACCGGAAGGAATCGGCAATGGCGGACGGCTTGGCCCGGATGAAGACGATCAGCTCGGTCTGTACGACCGCGATGCCCGACGACTCCACCTTGAAGACATGCTCCTTGACGGTGTACTGGTCGGAGACGATTTCCTGCAGCTTGCGGATTTCGTTGACGCGCTCGCTTCCCGACGTGAACAGCGACAAGCTGTGCCCCTCGTACACCGGCTCCAGCTTTTTCAACACCTTCTGCTTCAGCTCCTGCTCGAGAACCGGGTCCAGCGGCGATTCCGGGGATACGTTCTCGTAACGGACGGTCAGCTTCTTGATCACCGATTGGCTGTTTTTGAATTTGTTCAGGTTTAAAATTTCTTTCTTCAAATTGTCGTTCTCGTCCTGCATGACGGAGTTGCGTTCCACGAGAAGGCTGAAGTTGTGCTGATGGATGCTCATGTATACGGCGCTGCCGACGATCATGCCGGACATGAACAGGCCGATGCCGGGCAGCCACTTCAAGAGTTGACGCTCCCCTGACAAATCCACTTCACGATCACGGTACCGATATGCGCCCCGGCAAAAGCGCTGACGAAATAAAGAATTTGCTTGATGGCCGGCGAGAGATGGCCTTCGAGGAAGTTCGTCTCGATGACGCGAATCGGGTCGATCGTGCCTCCTACGGCGGCGACCATCGCCCAGATTTTGATGCGTCCGGCGATGTCCAGCATCTTGTAGGCCGGCCCCTGCATCGTCACCACGGAACCGATCCCCGCCAGCATGCATGCCCCTAGCACGATGCCGAATGCGACGAAGAAATCGATCGCCAGATTGCTCATAAACTCTCTCATTGTCCGCTCAACCCCTTGTCCGCGTTGGCGCCGCCGGTTTCCCGGACGACGCTGCCGAAGCGCTAAGCTTGGCCGCTTCATTCCCGCTACTATTGTATGGGAATCCCCCCGCCGAATATGCTACAATAAACGAAGCGAACAAAAAGGCGAACAACCGGGAGGGACATGCTTTGAACGGGTTTGTGCACTTGCACGTACACAGCGAATACAGTCTGCTTGACGGGGCTTCCCGCATCGAGAAGCTGGCGGAGCAAGCCGCACGGCTCGGCATGCCGGCTCTTGCGCTTACGGATCACGGGGTCATGTACGGCGCGATCCCTTTCTACAAGGCTTGCCGGGCGAACGGCGTGAAGCCGATTATCGGCTGCGAAGTATACGTGGCCACGGGATCGATGCGGACGAAGGCGTCCCGCCAAGACCAGCCGACGCACCACTTGCTGCTGCTGGCCCGCAATGAGACCGGCTACCGCAACTTGATGCGGCTTTGCTCGGACGCGCATCTGCACGGCTTCCACTACAAGCCGCGCACCGATCTGGAGCAGCTGGCGCTGCACAGCGAAGGGCTCGTCTGCCTAAGCGCCTGTCTCGGCAGCGAAATTTCCCAGCACTTGCTGCATGAACGGCGGGAGGAGGCCAAGGCTGCGGCGCTCCGGCTGCGCGGCATATTCGGCGAAGACTTTTATCTGGAAATTCAAGACCACGGTCTGCTGGAGCAAAAAAAGGTGATGCAGGAGATGATCGCCCTCTCCCGCGACACCGGCATTCCGCTGATCGCCACCAACGACGTGCATTACGTGCAGGCCGAAGACCACGTCATGCAGGATGTGCTCATCTGCATCGGAACCGGCAAGACGCTGGACGACACGGAGCGGCTGAAGTTTCATACGGAGCAGATGTATTTGAAAAGCGCGGAGGAGATGGCGCGTTTGTTCGCCCATGTGCCAGAGGCGCTGGCCAATACGCTGATCGTCGCCGACAAATGCGCGCTGGAGCTGGAGTTCGGTCGCTCGATTTTGCCGGAATACCGGCCCTTGCCGGACGGGACGACCGCCGGAGGCTTCCTGCGCGAGCTGTGCGCGGAAGGGCTGGAGCGGCGCTATGGCGGCAAGCCGGAATGGGACGAGGCGGATAGCCGCCGGCAGCTGGAGGATCGACTCCGCTACGAGCTGGACGTCATCGGCAACATGGGATTCTCGGACTATTTCCTGATCGTCTGGGATTTTATCCGGTTCGCCCACGAGCAAGGCATCGTCACCGGTCCCGGACGGGGCTCGTCGGCGGGCAGTCTCGTCGCTTACGTGCTGCGCATTACGGACGTGGACCCGATCCGCTATGGCCTGCTGTTCGAACGGTTCCTCAACCCGGAACGGGTGTCGATGCCGGATATCGATATCGACTTCAGCGACGAGCGGCGGGACGAGGTTATCGACTACGTCGTGGAGAAATACGGCCGCGAGCATGTGGCGCAGATCATTACGTTCGGCACGATGGCGGCGAAGGCGGCCGTGCGCGACGTCGGACGGGTGATGAACCTGCCGTATCACGAGGTCGATCGCGCGGCCAAAATGATCCCGCATCAGCTCGGCGTGACGATCGAGGACGCGGTGCGGCTCAACCCGGAGCTGAAGGAGCTGTGCGGCAAGCATGAAGGGACGGCTCGGCTCGTCAAGATGGCGATGAAGGTGGAGGGGATGCCCCGCCACGCCTCGACTCACGCGGCGGGCGTGGTCATCTCCCGCGAGCCGCTGACCGATTACGTCCCGCTTCAGGAAGGGGCCGGTTCCGTCCCTTTGACGCAATATTCGATGGAGCATCTGGAGTCGATCGGTCTGCTCAAGATCGATTTTCTCAGCCTGCGTTACTTGTCGATCATCGAGCGGACGCTGCGGTGGATTAGCGAGCGGCACGGAACGGACATCGATTTTCATCAAGTATCCTATGAAGATCCGCTTACGTACGCGATGCTCGGACGCGGCGATACGACCGGCGTGTTCCAGCTCGAGTCGCCGGGCATGCGGCGGGTGCTTAAAGAATTGAAGCCGTCCTCGTTCGTGGATATTATTTCCGTTGTGGCGCTATTCCGTCCCGGACCGATGGAGTTCATACCGAAATACATCCAGGCGAAGCACGGCCAAATCCGCGTCGAATACCCGCATCCGTCGCTGGAGCCTCTGCTTGGCGACACCTACGGGATTATCGTCTACCAGGAGCAGATTATGCAGATCGCTTCGCGCATGGCCGGGTTCAGTCTCGGCGAAGCCGACCTGCTGCGACGCGCGGTCAGCAAGAAGAAGCGCGAGGTGCTGGACGAGGAGCGGGCGCATTTCGTAGCGGGCAGCCTGAAGCAGGGATATACGCAGGCCGATGCCGACAAAGTATACGACATGATCGTGCGCTTCGCCGATTACGGCTTCGCGCGCGCCCATGCGACCGCATACGGGGTGCTCACTTTTCAGACGGCTTATTTGAAGGCGCATTACCCGGTGCCGTTCATGGCCTCGATGCTGGCCTCCGTGATGGGCAGTCACCGCAAGGTGGCCGAATACGTGGACGAATGCCGCAAGATGGGCATCGAGGTGCTGCCGCCCGACGTAAACGAGAGCCGCATCCAGTTCACCCCTGCCGGAAGCTCGATCCGCTTCGGGCTGGCGGCGATCAAGAACGTCGGCACGCACGCGATGGAGTCGATTATCGGGGAGCGCGGGGAGCAGCCTTATGCGAACCTGCTCGACTTTTGCCGACGGGTCGATTTGCGCGTCTGCAACAAGCGGGTTATCGAATCGCTTATTCAGGGCGGGGCGCTCGACTCGCTGCCCGGCCACCGCGCGCAGAACATTGCCATTCTCGACGAGACGGTCGAGGCTGCGCAGAAGTGGAAGAAGGAGCGGGAAGATTTGCAGCTGCATCTGTTCGGCTTTACGGAGGAAGCCAACTGGACGATCGACTTGCCCGACGTCCGGCCGTATACGCCGATGCAACAGCTGGAGTTCGAGCGCGAGCTGCTCGGCCTCTATTTGTCCGGCCATCCGCTGGACGTTCATGAGGCGCTGATCGCCGAGATCGAAGCCGATCTGCTTCACGATCTGATCGACTACCCGGACAATGCCGATGTAATCGTGCCGGGAATGGTGCTGTCCGGCAAGCCGATCGTCACCAAGAAAGGGCTGCCTATGGGCTTTATAGAGCTGGAAAACCGGATCGCCAAAGCGGAGGTGGTGCTGTTTCCGGAAGTATGGAAGCAGGCGTCCCCGTATGTGCACAAAGGCAATGCTCTGCTCGTCCGCGGGCGGCTTCAGCATCAGGACGAGGACGTCAAGCTGATCGCCGAGCGGGTCGTGTCGCTGGATGCGTCGGACGCCGCCGACCAGGCCCGCAGCCTGCGTCGGATGCCCCTCGGGCGCGGCGGGCCGAGCCGCGGCGACGCCTCGGGCGGAGGAGCGAAAGCGAGTCCGCCGACCGGCGCGGGGCGCGCGGGAGCGGCGGTGCCGCTGCGGGCCGGAGCGGAGCGGGGCAGTGCGGGAGAGCCGCCGCGTGCTGGTGCGGAGCGTGGCGTGGCGGGAGTGGCTCCGCGTGCTGGTGCGGAGCGTGGCGTGGCGGGAGTGGCGCCGCGTGCAGGAGCGGAGCGTGGCGGAGCGGGAGTGGCGCCGCAGGCTAGGGCGGAGCGGGGCGGACACACCCCTCAATCGTCTCCGCCACGAGGGGAGTCGTCGGCAGCTCAGCGCCCGCAGATGCCGTCCGCTGAGGCTGTACAACCGTCGAGCGGCGGTTCGGATGAAGCATCACGTTCAAGCGAACGGCCTACCGGAGGAACGCCCCCTCGCGAGCCATCCCGAGCGGAGACGCACCAGGACTCCACGGCTCGGACTCAGCGTTTGTTTGTCAAGATTGCCGCGGACCACGAGCAGCAGCAGCGGCTTGTCGGTTTGCAGGCGCTGCTGCAACGGCATGCCGGTCCGATGCAGGTCGTGCTCTTCTATGAGCGGGAGCAGCGTTTGCTCGCTCTGAATGATGCGTATCGAGTCAAGCCGTCTCCAGAACTGATTCGCGAAATCGGCGAGATGATGGGTCAGGATTCGGCGCGAGTCAAATAAGGATAGGGATAGCAGTGGCATGTGGGGAAGACGAGGACCTTAGTCGCTCGACCCACATGCTATTTTATTTATGCTGACTGCTAGAACCCGCAAAACCCGATCAGATTGCCCCACGCCATCTACCCGCCCCGAGGCCCAAGTAGTGCTCGAAAGAACCTTGTTTGTCCCAAAATCACACATTCGGAGCGCCGTAAGGTTCTTTTTAACACTATGCCTGCTCAAATCCGCCTCCCGCGCTTCTCTACCCGCCCCCGAGGCCCAAGTAGTGCTCGAAAGAACCTTGTTTGTCCCAAAATCACACATTCGGAGCGTCGTAAGGTTCTTTTTAACACTATGCCTGCTCAAATCCGCCTCCCGCGCCCCTCTCCCGCTCCCGAGGCCACAGTAACGTTCGAAAGAACCTTATTTGTCCCAAAATCACACATTCGGAACGCCGTAAGGTTCTTTTTAACACTATGCCTGCTCAAATCCGCCTCCCGCGCTTCTCTACCCGCCCACGAAGCCTGAGTAGTGCTCGAAAGAACTTATTTGTCCCAAAATCACACATTCGGAACGCCGTAGTGCTCTCTTTAACACTACCGCCCGCACAAACCCGCCCGCCCAAGCTCGCCCGGACAGGAGAGGGCCGGGGCGCTCGGCAAGCGATTGTTTTACGAACATTATTCGCGGTGCTTGCATACATTTAGTAAAACCCGGACGGGGTGCTTGGTTTGAAGGACGTCCGGTTTTTGCCGACGACAAGTCTCCACAAGTCTTCCAGGAGGGATGTATCGATGTCGAAACAAATGGCTTTGCAAATGCTCGCTCGGCGAGGCGTTACCCTGCACCAGGTTGCGGAAATTGTTTACAAGCTGCAATTGCCCTACAACGATCGGCTGACCGTCGAGGAATGCGAGGACAGCGTACTGGCCGTTCTCGGCAAGCGGGAAGTCCAGTTTACGCTATATACCGGCATAGCGCTCGACGAGCTGGCGGAACGCAAGCTGCTGCCCCAGCCGCTGCAGTCGATCATGGAGAGCGATGAATCGCTGTACGGGGTGGACGAGACGCTGGCGCTCGGAATCGTGCACGTGTACGGCATGATTGGGCTGACCAGCTTTGGTTATCTGGATAAGGAAAAAACTGGCATCATCCGCGATTTGAACAACAATGCCTCCCAAATTCACGTCTTTTTGGACGACCTTGTCGCCGGTCTGGCCGCTGCGGCCTCCGCCAGAATCGCCCACAAGAACAAAAATGCCAAGGAATACGATTCGGAAGAGGGAGACGACATAAAGAACACGGATGCCTCGTCATGATTCGACACCAGTTTCCTTGCGGGTAAAAGACGGAGTATGGTATCATAAATCCAATGTATACGTGAGGCGTTTCGGTAGTCAGGGAGGTTTTTTGATTCATGTGGACGGTTATTTATATAGCTCCGACCGCGAAAATCGCAGAGCGCATCAAGCAAAAACTTACGGACGAAGGGTTTTTGGTGCAAGTACGCCCTGTCAGCCTATCGAAGCATCAATTCGAAATTCTCGTTCCCGAGGGCGAGCTGGAGGAAGTACAAGAGGTGTTGAATACGATTTTGCACGGGTGACGCTGCAAAAGTTTCGAGGCTTGGCTTCGTATTTGGAATTGGGGCTTCTTCACCAAGCGCCGGCAATTCGCTAACGGAGTCAGGCTTCCCTTTTGGAATACAGGGCAATAGCCAATTCCCTTGATACGGTTTGCGTAAGGATGACAACGGTTTGGAGAGGTGTAGACGTGGCAATCAAAGACTTTTTTCAGAAGAAGCGGAAGTATGCGACCATTCCGTCCGAACAATCGAAGCGTGAAATACCGGAAGGCATTATGAGCAAATGCTCCGAATGCGGCACGATCCAGTACAGCAAGGAACTGGGCAAAAATTTCAAAGTGTGCGCGTCTTGCGGTTACCATAATAGATTAAGCGCCATGGAACGGATCGAATATACGCTGGACGAAGGACGTCTGTTCGAATACGATCGCGATATGGTGTCCGAGGACCCGCTGGAATTCCCGGACTACACCAAGCGGCTGGCCAAATCAATGGATTCGACGGGCTTGCGCGACGCGGTCGTGACCGGCGAAGGGACGATCGGCGGCTGCCCGGTCGTGATTGCGGTCATGTCGTTCGATTTTCTCGGAGGGACACTCGGTTCCGTTGTTGGCGAGAAAATTACGCGCGCGATCGAGACGGCCACGCAGAAGCAATACCCGCTTATTATTTTCTCCGCATCCGGCGGGGCGCGTACCCATGAGAGCATCTTGAGCCTGATGCAGATGGCCAAGACGAGCGGGGCGCTGGCCAAGTTTGCCGAACGCGGCGGGCTTTTTATATCCATTATAACGAATCCGACTTACGGCGGCGTTACGGCAAGCTTCGCGATGCTGGGCGATATTATTCTGGCAGAGCCCGGGGCACGCTTCGGCTTCGCAGGACCGATCGTCATCGAAGAGACGATTCGTCAGAAGCTGCCGGAAGGATTCCAGACGGCGGAATTCAACGAAAAGCACGGCCAGCTCGATAAAGTCGTGCACCGCAAGGATATGCGGACGACCTTGACCAAGCTGCTGGAGCTGCATACCGTAAAAGCGACGAAGGAGGCAAGCGCGAATGGCTAACGAACTGCCCTTTGAACGTCCGCTGGCGGAGTTGAAAGGCAAAATCGACGAGCTGCGCAAATTCGGCGCGGAGAAAAAAATCGATTTCACCGACGAAATCGCCAAGCTGGAAGAGCGATACGTCGTGCTGGAGGAAGAGCTGTACAGCAGCTTGACCGCCGGGCAAAAGATGCAAATTGCCAGACATGCGGGGCGGCCGACGACGCTCGATTTTATTAACGCCCTCTGCACCGATTTCATCGAGCTGCACGGGGACCGGATGTATGCGGACGATCTGGCTATCGTCGGCGGAATCGCCAAGTTCAATGGCATTCCGGTAACGGTAGTCGGCCATCAGAAGGGGAAAGACACGAAGGACAACATCGCCCGCAACTTCGGCAGCCCCCACCCGGAAGGCTTCCGCAAGGCGCTGCGTCTGATGGAGCAGGCCAACAAGTTCGGCCGTCCGATCATCACCTTTCTCGATACGAAAGGCGCGTTCCCGGGCGGGACGGCGGAAGAAAGAGGCGTCGGAGAATCGATTGCGCGCAGCTTGTTCGCCATGTCCACGTTCAAGGTGCCTGTCGTCGTGGTCGTCATCGGCGAAGGCGGCAGCGGCGGGGCGCTAGCGCTCGGGGTCGGCAATCGCGTGCTGATGCTGGAGCATGCCGTTTATTCCGTCTTATCGCCGGAAGGCGCGGCATCGATCTTGTACAAGGATGCCTCCAAGGCGGCGGAGTTGGCCGAGGTGATGAAAATTACCGCCCAGGACCTGCTGCGGCTGGAAGCGATCGACGAGATCATTCCGGAGCCGCGCGGCGGCGCTCACCGCAACCTGGAGCAGCAAGCCGAAGCGGTGCGCGAGGTGGTAGGGCGTCATCTGAAGGAGCTGCTTCCGCTCGACGGAGACAAGCTGATGGAAGAACGCTACGCCAAGTTCCGCAAAATCGGAAAATTTACCCAATGGCAAGAAGTAGCCGAGCTGGTCTGACGACAGCTTGGCTTCATTAGGTCGAACTGTACTCTAGGAGGAGCACTCACATGCGCAAAACCAAAATTGTTTGTACCATCGGACCTTCCAGCGAATCGTTGCCGGCGCTGAAGCAGCTCATCGCGGCCGGGATGAACGTAGCCCGGCTCAATTTCTCGCACGGCGATTTCGAAGAGCATGGCAACCGGATCCGCAACATCCGCGAAGCTTGTCGCGAACTAAACAAGACGGTAGCGATCCTGCTGGACACCAAAGGTCCGGAAATCCGTACCGGAAAGCTGAAAGAAGATGCTTACGAGCTTGTGCAGGACGAGCATATCGTACTGACGACCGAGGAAGTGCTCGGCGACAACAAGCGCGTTTCCGTAACGTATAAAGAGCTACCGCGCGACGTGCGCGTCGGTTCGACGATTCTGATCGACGACGGCCTGATCGGCCTGTCCGTCGTGGACGTTCGCGGCAGCGAGATCGAGTGCCGGATCGTTAACGGCGGCACGATCAAAAGCAAGAAAGGCGTCAACGTGCCTGGCGTGCGTATTTCTCTTCCGGGCATTACCGAGAAGGACGCCAACGATATTATTTTCGGCATCGAGCAGGGCGTCGATTTTGTCGCCGCTTCGTTCGTGCGCAAAGCGTCCGACGTGCTCGAAATCCGTCAACTGCTGGAGGAGCACAACGCTCCGCATATCCAGATCATCTCGAAAATCGAAAACCAGGAAGGCGTCGACAACCTGGATGAAATATTGGAAGTGTCCGACGGCCTGATGGTCGCGCGCGGCGATCTCGGCGTGGAGATCCCGGCGGAAGAAGTGCCGCTCGTGCAAAAGCGGATGATCAAAAAATGCAATTACGTCGGCAAGCCGGTCATTACGGCGACGCAAATGCTCGATTCGATGCAGCGCAACCCGCGCCCGACCCGCGCGGAAGCGAGCGACGTAGCGAATGCGATATTCGACGGAACCGACGCGATCATGCTGTCCGGCGAAACCGCAGCGGGCAAATATCCGGTGGAATCGGTGCAGACGATGTCCCGCATCGCCGTACGTGCCGAGTCCGCGCTTGAATACCGCGAGATTTTCATCCGCCAAAGCACGGCGCAGCAAACGACGATCACGGAGGCGATCAGCCAATCGGTGGCGAATTCGGCGCTCGATCTGGACGCCAAAGCGATCATTACGCCGACCGAAAGCGGCTATACGGCGCGGATGGTGTCCAAGTATCGCCCGAAATCGCCGGTTATCGCGGTAACCCGCAGCGAGCAGGTCATGCGTCGGTTGTGCCTCATCTGGGGCGTGCTGCCGATTCGCGGCGAAGAAGCGCGCAATACGGACGAGATGTTCCAGCTCGCTGTCGACGATTCCATCAAGGCGGGGCTGATCAAGCTCGGCGATCTGGTCATCATTACGGCAGGCGTTCCGGTCGGGCGTTCCGGCACGACGAACTTGATGAAGGTGCACCATGTCGGCGAGATGATCGCCAAAGGACAAGGCATCGGCACGCAGCCTGCAACCGGCAAAGTCGTCGTCGCCCGTACGGCCCAGGAGGCGCTGGATAAAACGGTGGAAGGTTCGGTTCTCGTCACTGTGGCGACCGATAAAGACTACATACCGGCGTTCCAGAAGGCTTCGGCGGTCATTACGGAAACCGGCGGCATTACGTCGCACGCGGCCGTCGTCGGCTTGAGCCTTGGCATTCCGGTTATCGTCGGCGTGGATGGCGCTACGTCCTTGATGACGGACGGCATGGAAGTGTCCGTGTACGCCGAGGTCGGCGTGATCTACACGGGCAAAGCCAAAGTGTTGTAAAGCCGGGCCTATAGCGGGACAGGCTATACTGCTGTGCGTACGGGTAAGGCAGCGGCAGCCGTGAAGCGCACAAAAATCCCTTCCAGGCGGACAGTGAGAGAACGCTCCTTACTGAACGCTTGCGAAGGGATTTTTCGCATCAATCCTCTTTGCTCATGACGCGTTCTTACGGGTGAGAGGCTGCGGACGATTGGTGCCGCTTCATGATCGCATGGACGCCCATGACGACGGCGACCAGCTCCTCGTCGGGAAGAGAGGAACGGTTGTTCAGCTCGTACGCCCCGGACTCGAATGCGCCGCTGACTTTTCGGAAATGGGCGGCTGTCTCGTCCCGGCCGTCGGATACGACGTACTCCCGGGAAAACGCCGGGCTTTCAATCGTAAATTCGCCGAGACGCGGGCTTTCGTATACATAACGCTTTTTGAAAAAGGCGATCCGTTCACGCAAAAGGCCAAGCTCGTTTCCGGCTGAATCCGAAACGATCCAGGCGTTGGAGAAGAAACGGAACTTGCCTGCTGCGGCCGTTCGTCCGGAGGCGTCGCGCACGGTAATGCCGGAATTGAACATCCCGTGCAGGTCGAGAACCCCCGTCGTTCGTCCGTCGGCGTCCGTAATGGGCGTTTCGCCCGAGGAGAAGAAGTTGTCTCGGAAATACAAGGTGGTCATGCTGTCGTCATCTCCTTCGCTTTACCGATAAAATAAAGCATATCTGAAAGGGTGTGCGTGAATGACCTTAACCTATAGAGTAGACCGGTTGTTACCGTACATACGCATGGAAAACCGGAAAGTTGCAGCGCCGCCGGCATTCGTTCGGCAACAAGGAGGGAGTCCGTCTGATGCATACCTTATACGTATCCGATCTCGATGGTACCCTGTTGAATGGGGAGCAGCGTCTGTCCGAACCCACCATAGAAGCAGTCAATGCTTGGATTGCCGCGGGAGGGAGCTTCTCGGTCGCAACAGCCCGGTCTTGGGATTCCGCGGGCCCTTTGCTGGCTCCGCTCCGGCTGCGCTTGCCCGTCGTGCTGATGAACGGCGTGTTTCTGTACGATCCGGTCAGCGGGACGTATATCGTCTCCAACCTGCTCGACCGGGACACGGCGCTGGATCTCATCGCGACGGAGGAGCGGGCCGGACTGCACCCGATCGTGTATACGGTGAATGGCCGCAACGAGTTCAAAATATACTACAAAGGGCTGTTCAACCCGAGCGAGCATCTATATGTCACAAGCCGTCTGGAGCGCGGAGACGAGCGGTTCCGGCTCGTGGACGAATTCCGCATTCCGTCCGACGAAGCGATTATGGAGGTCAACGTCATCGGGACCGAGGAGGAGCTGGCCGCGACATACAAGCTCGCGAGCGAGCGCGCCGGCCTGATGTGCCACTTCGGACCGGACATTTACAGCCCGGGCTATTACTGGCTGGAAATCAACGATGCTTTGGCCAACAAACGGGACGGTGTCGCTCAGTTGAAGCAGCGGCTGCAGGCCGACCGCATCGTCTGCTTCGGGGACAATCTGAACGATTTGCCGATGTTCGAGATCGCCGACGAAGCTTTTGCGATGGGAAATGCGCATCCGATTGTGCGGGAGCGGGCCACGGGCGTGTTGGCGACGAACGCGGAGGATGGAGTGGCCCGGTATTTGCAGACGATTCCTTTTCCAAAGCAATCCGATAAGAGTTACGTTACTTAAAGAGGCGTAACCCGATTTGAGGAATGGGTTCCGGTTTAGTAAGATGAATGAGCAGGGACTACCATTTGTCTTTGATTGAAGCCTGAAAGCCGAAATTGGCTGCGCGGCTACTTTTTTCAGAGCGGAGGAACGACTTTGAAGCTGGATAAGCAAGAGCCGGGCCGCTGGCATCGGCATGTCATTCGCGTACGCTATCAGGAGACGGATCAGATGGGAGTGGCGTATCACGCCAATTACATCAACTGGTTCGAGATCGGCCGGACGGAGCTGATCCGCGAACGGGGATTGTCTTATCGGAGCATTGAGGAGAAAGGGCTGTATTTGCCCGTGGTCGAGCTCGAATCGAACTTCCGGCAGCCGGCCCGCTATGATGATCTTCTTCATCTATACACCCGCATAACGGCTTATACGGCGATGACCGTTCATTTTGAATCGAGGATATGCCGCCCGTCCGCCGAAACGGACGCTTCTGCCCAAAACGCCAGCGTGTCCGAAGATCAGGAACTTGACGAAGTCGTGCCGGTAGGCGACCTGCTCGTGGAGGGCCTGACGCGACACATGTGGCTGAACCGGGATTGGAAGCCGGCACGTATCGATAAGGAAGCGCCGGAACTGTACCGGCTGCTCGGTGATGCGCGATGATCCGCCGCCTGCTGCTGCTGTCGCTCGTGATCGTACCGGCTTTGGAAATATGGGTCATTATGGAAATAGGCCAGAGAATCGGCGGCTGGCGCACGTTTCTGCTCATGCTGCTGACGAGCATTCTCGGCGCTTATTTGGCCAAACGCGAAGGGAAGAAGGTATGGGCGTATGCTCAGCGGGATATTCCCGCCGGACAACCGCCAGCCCCCTATGTATTGGATGGAGTGGGTATCCTGATCGGAGGGGTGCTGCTGCTGCTTCCCGGCTTCCTGACGGATATATGCGGTTTGCTGCTGCTGCTTCCATTTACGCGCCGGCTGTTCCGCGACCGGCTGTCCGCCTGGCTTCAATACAAGCTGGCGCAAGGACGCCCGTTCACCTTTTTCCGTATCCGGTAATCGTCGTATTTCCTTGAATTTACACGAAAGTCGTCATATTTTACGAAAGCTTAACATCGGGTTAACAATCTCCGGCGATAATAAGAGGAGCAACCATAATCGCGGACGGGGGATTCCAACGTGTCCAAACCGGAACAGCAAACGAACTATACCAATTCCATGTATATTAACCGAGACCTCAGCTGGATCGAATTCAACAGGCGGGTGCTGGAGGAAGCGCAAGATCCGACCACTCCGCTCCTGGAGCGCATCAAATTTTTATCGATCGTATCCACCAATCTGGACGAGTTCATGAGCGTCCGTGTGGCCGGGATCGACGATCAGTTGAAGGCCGGTCTGACCAAAAAAGATTTTACCGGCTATACGCCGGAAGGGCTGTTTCGCCGAATTATGAAGCGGACCGGCAAGATGGTGCAGGATCAGTACAAGGCGTTTCGCGAGCTGTCGCGGGCGCTCGTCAAGGAAGGCCTGATTTTTACCGCCTGCGAGGATTTGACCGCAGCTCAGAAAAAACAAATGGATCAGTATTTCCTCGACCGCGTGTTTCCGGTGCTGACGCCGATGGCGGTCGACCAGAGCCGTCCCTTTCCGCTTGTGCACAACTTGAGCCTATATCTGGCCGTGACGCTGCTGCGCGAGGGAGACGATCCGGAAGAGGAGCCGTATTTTGCCATCGTGCAGGTTCCTTCTAATCTGCCGCGGTTTATCAAAGTGCCGGCTCGGTCCAACAGCCTCAAGCAAGAGTTCGTCCTGCTGGAGGACTTGATACGCGAGCATATCCAGACGATGTTTCCCGGCTACGGGGCGGTGTCGGTCGATGCGTTCCGCCTGACGCGCAACGCCGACCTGACCTTGAACGAGGAAGGCGCCGAAGATTTGCTGGAAGAAATCGAGAAGGAATTGAAGCGCAGGCGGTGGGGGTCCCCGGTCCGGCTCGAGGTGCAGAAAGGGTTCCATCCTTACGCGCTCGATATGTTGAAAGAGGAATTCGAGATTGGAGACAACGTATTCGAGATCGACGGTCCGATCGATTTGAGCTTTTTGATGAAGCTGTCGGGGGCTTTGCCGGATTTCGAGCATTTGCGCTATCCGAAGCTGGAGCCCGAATACCCGCGGGAATTTGACGATACCGACGATTTCTTCGAAGTGCTCCGCCGCCGCGACGTGCTCGTGTACCATCCGTTCGAGTCTTTCGATGCGGTGAGCGATTTTATCGATCAGGCGGCCGGCGATCCTGCGGTGATGGCGATCAAGATGACCTTGTACCGCGTCAGCGGCAATTCCATGATTGTGAACGCCTTGGCGAAGGCTGCGGAGGCGGGCAAGCAGGTAACCGCCATCGTGGAGCTGAAGGCGCGCTTCGACGAGGAGCGGAACATCGCCTGGGCCAGACAGCTGGAAAAAGCCGGCTGCCACGTCGTGTACGGCCTCGTCGGCTTGAAGACGCACGCCAAAATCATGCTGATCGTCCGCCAGGAAAACGACGGTCTGCGCCGTTACGTTCACGTCGGCACGGGCAATTACAACGACAATACGGCCAAATTGTATACGGACATAGGTCTGTTCACGTCCCAGCCGGTGATTGGCGAGGACGCTTCGGTCCTGTTCAACGAGATGACCGGCTATTCCGCACCGCATGACTGGCAGGCGTTCGGCGTCGCCCCTACCGATATGAAGTCGAAGCTGTTCGCCCTGATCGCGCGCGAGGCGGAGAACGCCACGGCCGGCAAGCCGGCGCGCATTATCGCCAAGATGAACTCGCTGTCCCATCAGGAGATGGTGGACGAGCTCTACGCGGCGTCGCGCGCCGGCGTGACGATCGATCTGATCGTCCGCGGCGTATGCTGCCTGAAGCCGGGCGTTCCGGGCTTGAGCGACAAAATCACCGTTCGCAGCATCGTCGACCGGTTTCTCGAGCATTCCCGCATGTTCTATTTCGAGAACGGCGGGGAGCCGGAGGTATGGCTGTCCAGTGCGGATTGGATGACGCGCAACCTGACCCGCCGCATCGAGCTGATGTGCCCTGTCTTCGATCCGCAGCTGAAGGAGACCCTGATCAACATCCTGAGGCTCAGCCTGACCGACAATACGAAGGCGCGGGTGCTGATGTCCGGCGGGCAATATGTCCGAGCCGACATAGAACCGGCCGAGCCGCTGCGCAGCCAATTCGCAGCGCAAAATATCGTTACGTGGAAAGGTCGGCGGGATGCGTTCTGATGCGCAGCCCCCAGCATTTCCGGAAGTCTCCGGCTATCCGCTCCACTTCCCGCAGCTCGATGGCCGGTTCGGTGGAGCTGCTCCAGGCAACGTGCAGATCCTGCTTGTCCACGGTCGCCCCGATGCGCGCAATCGGCTGCGTCTCGCTGCGGTCGAACGCGGTCGCAAGAAGCAGCAGCGAGCCTAGCCGGTAGACTAGCTCCAGGTCGGATTCCGCCAGCAGATCCTTATAGGGCTGCATCATCGCGCGTGTCCGGCCTTTTGTGCGGAATGAAGCGATCAGCGCGCACAGCACCGCTTCCCGGTGATTCAGGCCGTCGATCCGCGAATGTACGATCAGATAGAACGTATGTTTGTAATAGTTATAAAAATGAATCGTTACGCCGATCCGGTACAGCAGCGCGGCGGTTTGCAGCAGACTGCGGGCTTTGTGGCCCAATGCTTTCTCCAAACCGAGATCGTCGAACAGGGCGGAAGCTAGCCGGCTGAC
Source organism: Paenibacillus hodogayensis (assembly GCF_039536325.1). NCBI lineage: Bacteria > Bacillati > Bacillota > Bacilli > Caryophanales > Paenibacillaceae > Paenibacillus > Paenibacillus hodogayensis. The sequence goes on along the minus strand of NZ_BAAAYO010000001.1, from coordinate 1,288,847 downwards.
ATGTTCGACATGGGCGCGCGAGACGGCGGGATGCTGGTCGAGCAGGTTGCGGGTGCTTTCGGCCAGCACATCGCTGCGAACCGGCTCCCCGGGAAAGGCCGTTTCATAAAAAATGCCGTCGCGCAGTCCAGATCCGCTGACGATGCAGCGGCTGGATGCAAGGTGCAGGAATAGCGTATGCAGGATGATTAATCCCGGGACGATAATGTCGGCGCGTGTACCCGACAGCCCGTCCACCTTGACTCGTTCCTTGGGCGATAAGGTGGGAAGCCATTCCGCCAATGCGTTTAAGGCCGGTTGGTCCATCTCGTAATGATGCGTTTCTTCGAAGGCGTACTTTTTCGCTTGCTGGTCGATTTTGCTCAGGGAGCGGATCGTCCCTCCCAAGCCGACGAGCGGCAGCTGCGGATGGCCGGTCAGCCAATGCTCGGCCGCCGCCGCGGTCAACACCATCTCGCGGATGCGCCGGGCTGCATCGGCCGTAATACTGCCGTCGACGGCGTAAGTCTTGGCCGTATTGACCGCGCCAAAAGGGAACGAGACGCTGCGGACGAGCCGTCTGTCGCGGAAAAGGGATACCTCCGTGCTGCCGCCGCCGATATCGATCAAATACCCGTTGGTGACCGGAAGCGAATTGATCATGCCGACAAAGCCGAGCCGGGCCTCTTCTTCGCCCGAAACGGTCTCGATGGAAATACCGGTCAGCAGCCTGAGCTGTTCCACCGCATCGCTGCCGTTGCTCGCATTGCGGATCGCCGCGGTGGCGATCGCGCGGATGACGGAGACCTCGTGAACGCGGCACAGCATTTGGAAATCGCTCAAGATCCGGGCCAGGCGCAAAATATCTTCTCTGGGGATAGAGCCGTCCGGGGCGATCGTAGCGCTAAGCCGGGCGGATTCTTTGCTTTCGTCGATGACGCGGTACGATTTCGCGCCGATCCGTTCGTATACGACAAGCCGGACCGAGTTCGATCCGATATCGATAATGCCTACGCGTTCGTTATTCATAAGAAGAGTTGTCCTCCAAGCATGTGGTTGAATGATACAGCTTCTATTTTACCAAAAGTTGCGGCCGGTGCCTTCTTTACTTATTCTTTACATTCTGTTTTCACAGAATCAGCCCCAACTTCCATTAATGCAACCGCCGCCATATCGAATCGGTATTCCGGCGATTTTCTTCTACCTGTATTTGTTTTGATTCAAAGCGATTCACGGTCGGTATGATATTTGCCATTTTGGCAAAAACTCTTTACCGACAAGAAATCCGATTCAATGTGTTAAAATCCGGAGCTATCGGAAGATAGCATATATTTATAATGCTGATAATGAAGTTTTATGTCCGGTTTTGTATCTTTATCGCCTGAAATCATTTATCATTATATTTGATAGTTTTCGCCGAGGGTAACGATTTACTTAACTTTGCTATAAAAAGGAGCGATATACTTATGACAGCTACTAAAGGTTTGGAAGGCATAGTGGCGACGACGTCCTCGATCAGCTCGATCATCGACGGGGTGCTCACCTACCGGGGGATCGACATCGACGATTTGGCCGAACACGCTTCTTTTGAAGAAGTCGTTTATTTGCTCTGGTACGGCAAGCTCCCTAACAAATCCGAGCTGGAGCAGTTGCACCGTGAATTGAGCGAGAGCGCGTCCGTGGCCGACTCCGTCATTCAGCAAATCAAGCTGTATCCGAAGGATACGAATTCGATGGCTGCTTTGCGCTCCGCTGTATCCGCGCTGGCGCTGTATGACAGCGAAGCGAACGACATGAGCACGGAAGCGAACCTGCGCAAGGCCGTCCGTCTGCAAGCTCAGCTTCCTACGGTTATTGCCGCTTTCGCGCGCATTCGCGCAGGCCAGGAACCGATCGCGCCGAAAGCGAACGTATCCGTCGCCTATAATTTCCTATACATGCTGACAGGCCAAGAGCCGGAAGCGATTGCCGTCGAAGCGTTGAACAAAGCGCTCGTGCTGCACGCCGACCATGAGCTCAATGCCTCTACGTTTGCCGCACGCGTAACCGTAGCGACATTGTCGGACATATATTCCGGCGTTACTTCCGCGATCGGCGCTCTCAAAGGCCCTCTGCACGGCGGAGCGAACGAAGCCGTTATGGCGATGCTGGAAGAAATCGGCACGGCTTCGAACGTGGAAGCCTACATCACCGAGAAGCTGGCCAACAAAGAAAAAATTATGGGCTTCGGCCATCGCGTTTACAAAAACGGCGACCCGCGTGCCAAACATCTGCAAAAGATGTCCAAAGAGCTCGGTAAAATTACCGGCAATATGAACTGGTACGACATGTCGATCAAGATCGAAGAGCTCGTTACCGGTCAAAAAGGATTGAAACCGAACGTCGATTTCTACTCGGCTTCCGTCTACACGTCCTTGGAAATTCCGCGCGACTTGTTCACGCCGATCTTCGCCATCAGCCGCGTATCCGGATGGACCGCTCACATTCTGGAGCAGTACGAGAACAATCGTCTGATCCGTCCGCGTGCCGAGTATACCGGCCCGGTCAACCAAAAATACGTACCGATCGAAAGCCGCTAAATCAGTTTTCGGTCTTCATAACCAGTATTGGCTCCAAACGGGGTGTTTCAGACGTCAAATCTGCGACTCCCGTTCTTTTGCGGGCATAAACGCCCTTTCGTTGGCGTTTTCCATAAACTTTTTTTATCAGGAGGTTTCCCATGGCTCAATTCGAACATTACGCCCTTCCTACCGAAGGCGAGAAACTGACGATTCAGGATGGCAAGCTCGTCGTTCCTAACAACCCGATCATTCCTTTCATCGAAGGCGACGGCACCGGTCCTGATATCTGGGCGGCTTCCAAGCGCATCCTCGACGCAGCGGTCGAGAAAGCTTATAAAGGCGAGAAGAAAATCGCATGGTACGAAGTATACGCCGGGGAAAAGGCGTTCAATCAATACAACAGCTGGCTGCCTAACGATACGCTCGAAGCGATTCGCGAGTATATCGTTGCCATCAAAGGTCCTTTGACGACTCCGGTCGGCGGCGGCATCCGCTCGCTGAACGTGGCGCTTCGCCAAGAGCTTGACCTGTACGTTTGCTTGCGTCCGGTTCGTTACTTCAAAGGCGTTCCTTCACCGGTTAAACGTCCGGAACTCGTCGACATGGTTATCTTCCGCGAAAACACCGAGGACATCTACGCTGGTGTAGAATGGCAAGAAGGTTCCGCCGAAGTGAAGAAAGTGCTTGAGTTCCTGCAAAACGAAATGGGCGTCAAAAAGATCCGTTTCCCGGAAACGTCCGGTATCGGCGTCAAGCCGGTTTCCAAGGAAGGCTCCGAGCGTCTGGTTCGCGCCGCGATCGAGTACACGATCAAGCATGGCCGCAAGAGCTTGACGCTTGTTCATAAAGGCAACATCATGAAGTTCACCGAAGGCGCGTTTAAAAACTGGGGCTATGAGCTTGCAGAGCGCGAATTCGGCGACAAAGTGTTCACTTGGGCGCAATACGACCGCATCAAGGAAGAGCAAGGCGCGGAAGCGGCTAACAAAGCTCAGAAGGATGCGGAAGCGGCTGGTAAAGTAATCGTGAAGGACGCGATTGCCGACATCGCTTTGCAGCAAGTATTGACCCGTCCGACCGATTTTGACGTTATCGCAACGCTGAACCTGAACGGCGACTACCTGTCTGACGCCTTGGCTGCCCAAGTCGGAGGTATCGGGATCGCTCCGGGAGCAAATATTAACTACGTAACGCACCACGCTATCTTCGAAGCGACTCACGGCACGGCTCCGAAATATGCCGGTCTTGACGTCGTAAACCCGGGCTCGGTTACGCTGTCCGGCGTTATGATGCTGGAGCACCTGGGCTGGCTGGAAGCGGCCGACCTGATCTACAAAGGGCTGGAGAAGTCGATCGCCGACAAAACGGTTACGTACGACTTTGCCCGTCTGATGGAAGGCGCAACCGAAGTGAAATGCTCCGAGTTTGCCAACCTGGTTATTAAAAACATGGGCTAATCGCCCGCAACTTGCGTAATATAGGAACTTCATTCCGCTGATCGGCACGTTCGTGTCCGACTATCCGGCTCGCAAGAGCCGGCGGCGGATGCGGTTCCTCTATTTGCTTCTGAACCGTGTACGATTCGTGATTCCACTACCCTTAGGGAGGATTCCTTGCCATGGCGATTCAACGCAAAAAAATTACGGTTGTCGGCGCAGGCTTCACCGGCGCGACTACGGCATTCCTGCTCGGACAAAAAGAACTCGGCGACGTCGTACTGCTCGATATCCCGCAGCTGGAAAACCCGACGAAGGGCAAAGCGCTCGATATGCTTGAAGCGAGCCCGGTTCAAGGATTTGACAGCAACATTATTGGCACGTCCAACTACGAAGACACGCAAAATTCCGACGTGGTTATCATCACTGCCGGGATCGCCCGCAAGCCCGGCATGAGCCGCGACGACCTCGTGAACACGAACGCCGGCATCGTCAAATCGGTTTGTGAGAACGTAAAGAAGTATAGCCCGAATTCCTATGTGATCATCTTGAGCAACCCGGTCGACGCGATGACCTATGTCGCTTACCAGGCACTCGGCTTTCCGAAAAACCGTGTAATCGGCCAATCCGGCGTGCTGGATACGGCTCGCTACAACACGTTTATCGCTCAAGAGCTGAACGTATCGGTTGAAGACGTCCGCGGCGTCGTACTCGGCGGCCACGGCGACGATATGGTTCCGCTCGTACGCTACTCCAGCGTAGGCGGCGTGCCAATCGAGAAGTTGATCGCCAAAGAGCGCATCGACGCGATTGTGCAGCGCACCCGCACCGGTGGCGGCGAAATCGTCAACTTGCTCGGAAACGGCAGCGCGTACTACGCACCGGCCGCTTCGCTCGTGCAAATGACGGAAGCGATTTTAAAGGACAAAAAACGCATTTTGCCGACGATCGCTTTGCTTGAAGGCGAGTACGGCTACGACAACCTGTTCATGGGTGTTCTGAGCGTTCTCGGCGGCGATGGCATCGAGAAAGTGATCGAGCTTGAGCTGACGGCGGAAGAGAAGGCGGCTATGGACAAATCGGCCGATTCCGTACGGAACGTCATCAAAGTCGTTAACGGCTAATGCTTTCGATACACTGAATGGTACCGATTTCCAAAGAAAACCTTCGCGCCCCATGCTCTGCGGGACGGAAGGTTTTTTTTGCATGCCGAGATCCCGATGATTCGGCAGATGGAATTCGGGACTCTGCCGATTGATACAGCCTTTCTTCCACTTTGCTCGAGGCGATCGGGAGGATTTTACGTTTTCGTGACAAGCCGCCGGAACCGTTTGTACTGGGGCTGGCTTTTCGGTATACTACAGGTGGAACGAGATTCCATTGTGGAACTGAAGGAGGCAACACAGTCGTGTATCAAGCGATGTATATCATTCATGTTCTTTCCGCGCTTGCCCTAATCTTCTATATTCTGCTTCCGTTTTTGGCGGGAGGAGCGGCCAACCCTTCAACGGCACGGGCGCTTAGCAGAGGGAACCGGATTGGACAGTACGTTCTCATCTTGGCGTTTTTGTCGGGGGGCTATATGGTCGGCAAGGCGCAGTATTCGGTATGGTGGATGGTGCTGGCAGTCGTCCTGATTCTGGTCATGTTCGCCATGACGGGAATGGCGTCCAAGCCGTTCAAGAAGCTGATTGCCGGAGATACGGCCAGCGGAGCACTGCGCAAAGTACGGATGTTTACGCTGATCTCCGGTATTAGCTACGTGCTGCTGCTGGGTATGATGCTGGGGCCTAAGTAAGTAGCTGGTGCGAGTAGTACGGGGTGGGAATCATTGAAGCTGGAAGCCTGGGGCGATGATCAGGAGTTCACGCGCCAGAGGACTGTGGCATGGATAGGCTGTAAGGCGTTCAGCAGGCTTGTAGTCAAATAGCCAAGGGGATTGGCAATAAGGGGGCCTCGGCATACTAGAAGGACGCTTAGGCGTGCATCAGAAGCGTCTACGGTGCGCGAAAGCCTGAGACTAACGAAGGCCCTGTGCTCATTTGGCAAATAGAAGCTCCGTGTCTGGCAAAGGGCCGTGGTGAACAAAACTCTCTGGCAAAAAAAGCTCTCTGGCGAAAAAAGCCTAGGTGAACAAAGCCCTTTGGCAGACAAGCTCTGTGGCAAACAGAAGTCCTGGGGCAGACAAGGCCCTACGGCAAACGGAGAAGCCCTATGGCGAACAAAGCTCTATGGCAAAAAAGTTCTGTGGCAAAAAAAGTCCCCTGGTAATCAAAAGCTTCGTCGCAAATGCAGATAACCCTTATCTGGTTCGTACTGTGAGCCGCTGAGGGTTATTTTTTGCGTCGCAGTGTAACTTTACACTTGTAATGCCCAAAAGAGCATTAATTCCACGAATTGAAGCGTCTACTGAGCAGATAAGGTTCTTTGGAGCACTACCCGTCGCCCCCAGAGCTAGAAATCCGTGTTTTCCACGGTGCGGCTTTACTCGTAGTGCCCAAAGGAACACTATTTCCGCGAAATGAAGCGTCTACGGAGCAGATAAGGTTCTTTGGAGCACTACCTGCTGCCCACGGAGCCGAAAATCCAGGTTTTCCGTGGTGCGGGGTTACTTGTAGTGCTCAAAGGAACACTAATTCCGCGAAATGAAGCGTCCACGGAGCAAATAAGGTTCTTTGGAGCACTACCCGCCGCCCACAGAGCTGGAAATCCGCGTTTTCTCGGTGCGGATTCACTCGTAGTGCCCAAAGGAACACTACTTCCGCGAAATGAAGCATCTATGGAGCAAATAAGGTTCTTTGGAGCACTACCCACTGCTATCAAACCTGGAAATCCGCGTTTTCCACGGTGCGGGTTTACTCGTAGTGCCCAAAGGAACCAAAGGAACACTACTTCCGCGAAATGAAGCGTCTACGGAGCAAATAAGGTTCTTTGGAGCACTACCCGCCGCGACCTAGAGCTCCGGAAGCGGCTGTCCCCACATCAACCGACTTTGGTTAACCTTCCTCTTCGTTCAATTCATCCAGCGTTTTCTCCAGGCTGGGGGCGAGATGCTTCAGAAAATAACGAATTTCCGGCATATCGAGCTTCTCGATCGATTGTTCGATTTGTTTCTTCGCCACTGAAAATTCGCGATTGCCGGCGGATAGCTCGGAGACGCATTTCAGATACGCGTCCAGCAGATCGGCGGCTTTGATATACCGGCTATGCTCCGGGTCGGTCGACTTCGTTTCGATCAGCGGGCGGTACTCCGGTTGCAGTTCCTCCGGCGCCATATTGGCCAAGCGTTCCGCAGCCATTTGCTCGATTTCGCGGAAATTGCGCAAAATATTCGGATTGTGATGCTTCACGGGAGTAGGGATATCGCCGGTGAACACCTCAGTGGCGTCATGAAACAGCGCCGCGGTTACCAGTTGCTCGGTCGGCAGCCGTTTGCCATAAACCGTATTGGCGATCGTGCAGAGCGCATGTACAAGCAGACAAACGTGGAACGAATGCTCGGCTACGTTTTCCTTGACGACATTGCGCATCAGACTCCACCGTTCGATGTAGCGGAGCCGGTATAAATAAGCGAAAAAATGGCTTTCCATCGGCCGCATCCCCTTATGCAGGCGGTTCTTGGCCGCCGTGCAATTTGCTGCTACTCATTTCTTTTGCATTATACATAAAGTTATTCTCAAACGCCACAGAACCCTTGGAATGCAGCCCAAGGTGGGGCAAGAGGCCCCGAGCGCGGCCGTTTGAGCACCCGCCGCGAATCTCCGTAAAACGCACTTTCCAAGTGCTGCCGTTGAGCGCCTCCATCGCAAACTTCCCAAAGACTTTGCCCCAAAGAAAACCGTTTCCCCAAAACCTTATAAGTTTGGCCCCAAAAACGTGGATTTTTTGCGCAAAAAGTCTTTGACAAGTAGCCAAAAGTCCTGCTATTATCAGATTAGAAGTTGGGGCAAAGTTGTCCAAACCATTTTCATAAAAACGCATACAAGAAGGAGATCGACGAAAGTTGCCTACTTTAAAACAGATCGCGCAGCACGTCGGAGTCTCCATATCGACCGTTTCGCGAGTCATCAATAATGACTCAAGCCGTCATATCAGTCAGGAAACGAAGTCGAAAATTTGGAGAATGGCGAAAGAGCTGGGCTATGAGGGGACCGAGCGGGCCAAACCGGCTCCCGCCGGCAAAAGCGGCAAATCTCCCACGACGGGCAACAGCCAGATCGGCTGCATCGTGTCAGTCCCCCAAAACAAATACAATCATCCGTATTTTTCTCCCATCCTGGCCGGCATCGAGAAGAAGCTTGCCGAGCTGGATTGCACGCTTGCCTTCATGCTGACGATGGAAGAGGTTCAGAGCGAACCGGCCATGCGCAAGCTGATCCAGGAATCGAAGCCCGACGGGATTATCGTCGTGGAAGGGATCGATCCGGACGTCTACCGGTTTATCAAGAAAGCGGTTCCTTCCGTGGTCGGCATCGACATTACCGATCCGGACGTTCCCGTTATCTCGTACGATCGCGTGCAGGCGGCCAAGTTCGCCGTTCGTCATCTGGTCGAGCAGGGCCATAGCCGCGTCGCCTTTATCGGCGGAGCCGGCTTGACGGGGGAGATCGAACGCGAGAAGCGGTTTCGCGGCTACGAATACGCGATGCGCGAGGCCGGGCTGCCGATCGAGCCGGAATGGGTCATCAACGCGGGCTGGGACGTGAATGTCAGCTATTCGCGCATGGCCGAACTGCTCGATCAAGCGGAGAAGCGGCCCACGGCGGTATTCGCGGCCAGCGACATGATGGCCATATCGGCCATGCGGGCTGCGGCGGAGAGAGGATTGCGCATTCCCGGAGACGTCGCCTTCATCGGTTTGGACAATATCGAAGTTTCCCAGTACACGTCTCCGCCCTTGTCGACGATCCATATTCCGAAGACCGAGATCGGGATGATGGCGGCGAAGGCTGTCGTAGACCAGATTAACGGAAGCAACCCGCTTCCCTTCAAAATGCTGATGCCATTCGAGCTGATCGTCCGGCAATCGTCGGATTCCGGCAAAGCTGCGCGTTAGCGGCGTTTACGTGCTAGTACAAAGTCAGACCTTAAACGGTATCCTTGGAATGAAACCAATCCCTTGCTCCTCAAGGGATCGAGCTTCCCGGAATACACAGGATTAGCTCTGACTTTGTGCTAGTCCAAGTCACATCTGAATGGTATTCCTGGAATGGACCAGCCCCTTGTGCAGCAAGGGACGGACCGTTCGGGATATACAGGAGCAGCGCTGACTTTGGACGAGCACCCCTTTTTTTCGCCATTAGCCAAATTAATGAAATTTTGGGCCCAAAATCAACCAACACGAATGACTGGAAGGGGTAGTGCTGACATGGATCAAATTCGTATTGGTGTAATCGGGCTCGGTTGGAGAGCGGGCGTTACCCGGTATTGGCACAGTCCGAACGGCCGGTCGGTCGTAGTAGCGGGAGCCGATCCCGATCTGAGCCGCTGGAGCAGATTTCGCGAACGGGTCAATCCGGACGCCGAGCTGATGACGGACTACCGGGAATTGCTGGAACGCAAAGATATCGACGCGATCGCCGTCATGACTCCCGATCATTGCCATGACGAGCATGCGGTCGCCGCGCTTCAAGCCGGCAAGCATGTCTATTGCGAGAAGCCGCTGGCGATTACGGTGGATGGATGCGATCGCATACTCGAAGCGTGGCGGGGGTCGGGCAAGCACTTCATGATCGGCTTCAACATGCGCTATATGAATATGTACCGGACGATGAAGGAAATTGCCGACTCGGGCGAGATTGGGCAATTGAAAGCAGTGTGGGTGCGCCACTTTGTCGGGTTTGGAAGCGATTACTACTACCACAGCTGGCACGGCAATTCGCGCAATACGACCTCGCTGCTGCTGCAAAAGGCTTCGCACGACATCGACATCATCCATTGGATTACCGGCAAGTACACGCAGAAGGTAACGGCGTTCGGCGGTCTCGACTATTTCGGCGGAAGCAGAGCGAACACGCTTACATGTCCCGAATGCTCGGAAAAAGAAACGTGCCCGGAAGCCAAAACCGGTCCGCTCGTGCAGTGCGCCTTCCGCGAGGAAATCGACGTGGAGGACAACAGCATGGTGCTGATGGAGCTGGAGGGCGGCATCAAGGCATCGTACAACCAGTGCCATTTTACGCCGGACTACCAGCGCAACTATACGATTATCGGGACCGAAGGCAGGATGGAGAATTCCGAGCCTGACAACCGGATTTACGTCAAAAGCCGCAAGTCCAACACGTGGCGCGATTTGTCCGACCGCGTATACGACATCAAGAAGGCCGAAGGCTCGCATAACGGTGCGGACCCGAAAATATGCGACGATTTCCTCGACATGATCATCGACGGCAAGCAGCCGGAAGCGCAACCGATTGCCGGCCGGATGAGCGTGGCGGTAGGCTGCGCCGCGACGGAATCGATGCGGGCGGGCGGCAAGCCTATCTTGATCAGCCAGCCGGAGCCTTGGATGTTCGGTTAAGCCGCTATACCCCCAAATGATAAGACAAGAGGTGAACGAACCTTTGAACAACCCCGCCGGTGCCGATACCCCGACGCTGGAAATCAGGCCGAGCAAGCTCAAAGTTTTCGGCAAATCGATTCGCAAAAACTGGGACTTGTACGTACTGATCGCTCCCGTCGTCGCTTATTTCCTCATCTTCGAGTATTACCCCATGTACGGGGTACAGATCGCGTTTAAAAACTTTATCGCCGCCAAAGGAATATGGGGCAGCGACTGGGTCGGATTCATGCATTTCCAGCGGTTTTTCGACAGCTACTACTTCTGGCGGCTGATCAAGAATACGCTCGGCATCAGCTTCTACTCGCTGGCAGTCGGTTTCCCGGTTCCGCTGCTGCTGGCTTTGATGATCAACGAGGTCGGAAGCAAGCGTTTCAAGCAGTTCGTGCAAACGGTTACGTACGCTCCGCATTTTTTATCGACGGTCGTTCTGGTCGGCATGATTCTCATGTTCCTCAATCCGAAAACCGGCATGGTCAATCATCTCATCCAGTTTTTCGGGGGAACGCCGATCGACTTTATGATCAAGTCGGAATGGTTTAAATCGATTTACGTGCTTTCCGGCGTATGGCAGAACATGGGCTGGAGCTCGATCATTTACTTGGCCGCTCTGGCGGGAATCGATCCGACGCTGCACGAGGCTGCCCGGGTGGACGGCGCGACCCGGCTTCAACGAATCTGGCACGTCAATTTGCCGGGCATTATGCCCACGGTCGTCATTTTGCTTATTCTCAACGTCGGCCAATTGATGGGAGTCGGCTTCGAGAAAATTTATTTGATGCAGAACGATTTGAACAAGACCAGCTCGGACGTTATCTCCACTTATGTTTATACAAGCGGGATCGTGGGCGCGCAGTACAGCTTCTCCGCGGCTATCGGACTGTTCAATTCCGTCATTAATTTCATTCTGCTTATCACGGTTAACTATATAGCCAGAAAAATAAACGACACGAGTTTGTGGTAGGGGGGAAGCCGAATGAGAGAAACAATGGGGGATCGGATGGTCGGCGTCGTCATCTACGTCATGCTCGGGTTCTTGCTCGCCCTCGTGCTGTACCCGCTCATCTTCGTGCTCAGCGCCTCGATCAGCGATCCGGCTGCAGTCATGAAGGGCGAAGTATGGCTGCTGCCGAAGGACTTGTCGTTTATGGGGTACGAGAAGGTGCTGGGCAACAAAGAAATATTGAGCGGCTACGGCAATACGATCCTGTACACGCTTATCGGCACCGCAGTCAACCTTGCGATGACGATAATGGCCGCCTATCCGCTGTCGCGCAAAGATTTTGTCGGACGGCACGTGTTTACCGCGATGATCGTGTTTACGATGTTTTTCAGCGGCGGTCTGATCCCGACCTACCTGCTCATTAAACAGCTCGGCATGATCAATTCGATGTGGGCGCTCATCATACCGGGCGCGGTGTCGGTCATGAATATCATTATTATGCGGACGTTTTTCCAGACGAGCATTCCGAACGAGGTGCAGGAGTCTGCGTCGATCGACGGCTGCTCGAATGTTCAGACGCTGTGGCGGATCGTTCTGCCGCTGTCGATGCCGATTATTGCGGTAATGATTTTGTTTTATAGCGTAAGCCACTGGAATTCGTATTTCAATGCGCTTATTTACTTGACCGACCGGGACAAATACCCGCTGCAGTTGTTCCTGCGGGAAATTCTGATCAAGTCGGAAACAGACCAGATGACGTCCAGCATGGACCTGTCGGTACAGAAGCATATGATGGAAGCCGAAGCGATCAAATACGCGATTGTCATCGTGTCCAATCTGCCCGTGCTGATCCTGTACCCGTTCCTGCAAAAGTATTTCGTCAAAGGCATGCTGATCGGCGCTATCAAGGGCTGACTCCGGATTCAGGCTCTTGTTCGCAATATATCGTATCATTTCAAGAATTGGGGAGGTCCGAAAGATGACATTCAAGAAGCTCGCTTCGCTGTCCCTCGTTACCGTCATGGCAACGGGGCTGACCGCAGCATGCGGAGACAAGAACACCGATACGACCGACAAAGGAAAAACGGCCGACGGTGCCAAAGCGTCCGCAGTCAACGCCACAGGATTTCCGATCGTCAACGAACCGATCAAGCTGACCTTTTTTGCCGGTAAAGCGACGCCCGCTCCCGCCAACTGGAACGAACTGCCGGTGTGGAAGGAATACGCCAAGCAATCGAACATCGAGATCGATTTTCAACTCTCGCCGGAGGAAAGCCTGACGGAGAAACGCAACCTCGTGCTGACCGGCGGCAATTACCCGGATGCGTTCCATACGGCGCGCTTTTCCAGCATCGACGTCGCCAACTACGGCGCTCAGGGCATCTTTATCCCGTTGAACGATCTGATCGACAAATATGCCCCCAACTTCAAGAAGCTGCTGGACAAATATCCGGAAGTCCGCAAAGGGATGACGATGCCGGACGGCAAAATCTACTCCTTCCCGACGTTCTACGACCCGGATTTCAAATCGGTTATTATCGGGACGAAGCTGTGGTACAATCAGGCGCTCCTCGACAAGGTCAACATGAAGGCACCGGAAACGACGGACCAGTTCTACGACTATCTGAAGGCGGTCAAGGCGCTCGATCCGAAAAACGTGCCTTACGCGGCAAGCGGCCTGAACACGCTGCGCGACGAATTGAAGGGCGCTTGGGGACTCGGCAACCGCGGCAATATGCATCCGCGCGTCGACATGGACCCGAAGACGAACAAGCTGCGCTTCACGCCGGTCGATCCGAACTACAAAGAACTGCTGGAATATATGAACAAGATGTATAAGGAAGGCTTGATGATCGACAACATCTTGACGATCAAAAGCCCGGAAGTGAACACGAAGCTCGGAGAAGGCGTCGTTGGCTCTTCCGAGACGAACAGTCCACATACGATAAGCGGCGTGACCGTCAAAAATTTCGTGGGAGCTCCCGCTTTGAAAGGACCGCACGGCGATCAGGTGTTCTCCAGAGCCCGTTCCCCGTTGATCGACGTCGGCGCCTTCGTCATCACGAATAAAAACAAGTATCCGGAAGCGACCGTTCGCTGGATCGACCATTTCTTCAGCGAAGAAGGCAGCAAGCTGTTCTTCATGGGCGTGAAAGGACTGAGCTACGAGGAGAAAGCCGACGGTACGCTGGAATATACCGAGGAGTTCAAGAAAGATCAGTCGAAGTTCGTTTCCTGGGCAGGCGGCTACTATCCGGGACTGCTTACCTCCAAAACGTTCAAGGGCGGCGAAGCGTCGGCTCCGAGCATGGCCGGGGCGAAGCTGGCCGAGCCGTATTGGCCGAAGGAAGTATGGCCGTCCTTCACGTACACGCAGGACGAACTGCTCCGCTTCAACCCGTTGTCGACCGACATCAACAAGTATGTCGACGAGATGACGACCAAGTTCATCGTCGGCGACGTTCCGTTCACCGAGTGGGATAAATACGTGAGCACGCTCAACAAGATGGGGCTGGACGAGTACTTGAAGATCTATACGGCCGCTTACGAGCGCTATAGCAAAAACTAATACGCGATGGCGCACGGCCGCACGAATTCCAGTGGCTGCTCCTATGCCATCGTATAACAGAACGCAAAGAACGGTTCGGAACAGGCGCGCCAAGGCGCCGTTTCGAACCGTTCGTCGTTGCAGGCACGCCCGCGGTCACCGGATGACGATGCGTCGCATAATGCGCTGATGCAGTTCCTCCGGCGAAATATGCGGATTGCCGGCATTGATGCGCGGCAGTTGGGTCGGGTTGCGGTCGCGCGTTGTCATCTCCGGCACGATCGTGAAGGCGTAATCGATGCCCGCCTCCTTCACGAGCCGGGAAGACAGCGCGTCGAACACCCCGTACGGGTATGCCATGGCGTTGACCTTCTCCGGACCGAGCGGCGTCATGATCCGGATGCACGATTGCGTATCGGCGACGATCCGCTTCCGGTATTCGTCCTCCGTCTCCTGCACGCCGTTTACGGTCAGCCGGGCCGTCATATAAGGCGACACCGGATCGTTGTGCATGCCGTGCGTATGGCATTGGGCGCTGATGAAGCCCGGCCGCGCCGACGTCATTGCCCAGATCTGCTCGGGCGTCATGAACGGCGGTTGATACGCCTCGGGATTGTCATGCTTGTCGGTAATGACGAAGTTCGTCGCCGGCACCTCGAGCTTGTCCAGAATCGGATAAGCGTGGCTGTAGAAGCTTTCGTACCCGTCGTCGAACGTGACGAGCACGGCGTTGTCGGGGACGTCCGCTCCGGCCATATACTGCTCGAACTGCTGCAGCGTCAGGAACGTATAGCCCTGCTGGCGCAAGTAAACGAGCTGGTCTTCCAGCAGCTGCGAAGAGATAGTCGACGAGCTGACGTCGGTATCGTGAACGTGATGATACATCAGAACGGCCACCTGGCCGGAATAAAGCGGGTTCGCGCGCGAGGCGCTTAAGGACGGCATCAGCAGCGTGACGCCGATCAGAAGCAGGAGCATGGCGCTCCAGACGGATTTATTCATGGCGCTGTTCTCCTTGCGGCGCTTTCTGGAAGCAGGATGGTGTCGGGTCTTGGTCACGAAGATTACGAATTCGCGAAACGGCCGTCCAATTCCTGCCCGATCGTTGTAAATAATTAATCTAAAGTGGTATGATCGGTATAGAGCATTCATTATAGCATTTTTTACGTCGGAAAGGAGCATTACCGGGCATGCAGCAGTTTCAGGAAAGCATGTACAAGCTGATCGTAGAAACGTCCACCAACTTGCCTGCCGACGTTCGGCGGGTCATTCAGCGCGCACAGGAGCAGGAAGACGAGGGAACGCGGGCGGCCTTGTCGCTGTCGACGATTTCCGAGAATATCACCATGGCGGAATGCAACGTATCCCCGATTTGTCAGGACACCGGCATGCCGACCTTTATCGTCCATTGTCCGGTCGGAGCGAACCAGATCGAGATGAAGAAGCACATCGTGGCGGCCGTTCGTCAGGCGACGAAGGATAGCAAGCTGCGTCCGAATTCGGTCGATTCGCTCACCGGCGCCAACAGCGGCGACAACATCGGTCCGGGCGTACCTGTCGTTCATTTCGAGCAGTGGGAGAAGGACGATATCGACGTGCGTCTGATTCTGAAGGGCGGCGGCTGCGAAAATAAAAATATTCAATACAGCCTGCCGGCTGAGCTGGAAGGCGTCGGCAAAGCCGGCCGCGATCTGGACGGCATCCGCAAATGCATTTTGCACGCTGTCTATCAGGCCCAGGGACAAGGCTGCAGCGCCGGCTTCATCGGAGTCGGCATCGGCGGGGACCGAACGACCGGGTACGAGCTGGCCAAGCATCAGCTGTTCCGTCACGTCGACGACGTCAACCCGAATCCCGAGCTGGGCAAGCTGGAGGATTACATTCTGGCGAACGCGAACAAGCTGGGCATCGGCACGATGGGCTTCGGCGGTCAAGTGACGCTGCTCGGCTGCAAGGTCGGCGTCATGGACCGTCTCCCCGCCAGCTTCTTCGTATCGGTCGCCTACAACTGCTGGGCGTACCGCCGTCAAGGCGTCGTACTGGACGCGGCAACGGGCGAGATTAAGGACTGGGTATACGAGGGCGGAAGCAATGTGAAGATGGCCGATCCGGCCGACAAAGCGGCCAGCGCTTCGGAAGGCCGCCGCGAGGTGGTGCTGCAGGCGCCGATTACGGAGGAGCAGATCCGCAGCCTGCGCGTCGGCGACGTCGTCGTCATCAACGGCGCGATGCATACCGGCCGCGACGCTTTGCATAAATATTTGATGGACCATGACGCGCCGGTCGATCTGAACGGTCATGTAATCTACCATTGCGGACCGGTCATGTCCAAGGACGAGAGCGGCGAATGGCACGTCCGCGCCGCAGGACCGACGACCAGCATCCGCGAGGAGCCGTACCAGGGCGATATCCTCAAGAAGTTCGGACTGCGCGCCGTTATCGGCAAAGGCGGCATGGGGCCGAAGACGCTCGCTGCGCTTAAGGATCACGGAGCGGTTTATTTGAACGCCATCGGCGGCGCCGCGCAATATTATGCGGAATGCATCAAAAAGGTGGATAGCGTCCATTTTATGGAATTCGGCGTTCCCGAGGCGATGTGGCATCTGGAAGTAGACGGATTTGCCGCCATCGTCACGATGGATTCGCACGGCAACAGCTTGCACGCCGACGTGGATAAAAGCTCGCTCGAGAAGCTGGCCGAGTTCAAGGAACCGGTTTTCAAATAAGAGAAAACGGACGGATGAGACCAACGATGGACACCCCCATACAAAAACCGTTCGGCCTTCGCTTCAACGACTGGTTCGAGGCGAAGATGTTTATTATTACCCCGGTATCGATGATACTCGGGTTTTTCTTTTACAAATGGCTGGAAGACGCGACCGTGCTCGTGCCTTATCTGTTTGCCTACATTACGTTCGTCATGGCGCTAGGCTGCAACCCGCGGCAGATGCGGGATGCGCTCGGCATGCCGCTGCCGATTATCGTGACGCTGTCGCTCGTTCATCTCGTTGCCCCGCTGGCCGCTTACGCCGCAGGCACGCTGCTGTTTGGCGCCGGCTCGCCCTACGTGGTCGGTCTCGTGCTGTTCGCGGTCATCCCGCTTGGCGTCTCCTCGGTCATCTGGGTCGGGCTGTCCGGCGGGAATGTCCCGCTCGTGCTGACGCTCATTGTGATCGATTCGCTGATCAGCCCGTTCGTCGTGCCGCTTGCCGTCGATATGCTCTTCGGGGCGGACATTCACTTCGACCACTGGAAGGTGATGCTCGACCTGCTCGTCATTATTTTCATCCCGACGGTGCTCGGCGTGGCAGTCAATGCGGCGAGTAAAGGTCGGGCAAAGCTGTGGTCGGCCCCGTATTCGATGCCGGTCTCCAAGGTCGCCTTCGCCGCCGTCATCCTAATCAACGCTGCGGCAATCGCGCCGCACGTGTTCGCGATGGGTACGGATCTGATCCGTCTCATCCCGGTCGTGCTGCTGTTCGTCGCTTTCTGCTACGCGCTCGGCTGGTTCGGGGCCTTGCCTTTCCGCAATAAGGAAATTACCGTCACGATCACATACAGCTCGGGCATGCGCAACATTTCGCTTGGCATCGTCATCGCTTTGCAATATTTCGAGCCGGCCGCCGCCGTCCCGGTCGTGATGGGTATTTTGATCCAACAGCCGATGGCTACGCTGCAAAACCGTTTACAAAAACTTTACTGGAAAAAGCGGGAGTCCCGCGTTACGCTAACGTAACCGATGCCTATCCGCTCGGGTTATTCCGGTTCGGGACCGTCCGGAAGGAGGAATCTTCGCCTATTCCGGCGAATGGAACGAGCCCGAAACCCGAAGCGGAAAAGAGCAGCAGACCGGCACAGTGCTGCCGGAGTCCGTCATATCGAAGGAGTGCAGGAGAGACCCATGAACAAGTTTCGAACGCGGCTGGCGCTGCTCTATATCGTGTTGATCGGCTGCGCGGTGCTGTCCGCCGGCGTGTTCGTCGCCTTTTTGCTGGAGCGGTCGTATATGAACGCTTTGCAGGAAAGCTTAAAGCGGGAAATTCAGATTATGCTGGCAACGATTCCGAACAACGCGGAGCAGTATGCGCGCCGCAACAGCGATTTTTTCTCGGATCAGGCTCGTTATTTGAAAGAATCGGCCGGAGCGCGGGTGACGTTCATTGCGGCGGATGGCAGCGTGCTGGGCGATTCCGATCTTGATAACCGGGATATGGACAACCATGCCTCCCGGCAGGAGATCCGAGAAGCGGCCGCTAGCGGTATCGGCTACTCCAAGCGGTACAGCGACTCCACCCGGAGCAATATGCTGTATGTGGCGATGGCGGTTCGGAATGGCCCGGAAATTACGGGTTATTTGCGCTTGTCCATGGGGCTGGGTGAAATTGAAACGACGGTGCGGCATATGTGGTGGGGGCTGCTGGGCGGCCTGCTGGTCGTTTTCGTGATAGCGGGATTGATCAGTTACCGGATGGCTTACCAATTGACGCGGCCGATCGAGAAAATAACGCGCGTGGCGCGGCAAATTACGAATATGAATTACAAATCCCGGGTATACTTGCGCAATCGCGACGAAATCGGCGAGCTCGGGCAGGCGATCAATACGATGGCGGACAGCCTGCAGCAGCAAATGCACCGTATCCTGGAGAACGAAAGCCAGCTTTCCAGCGTACTGGACAATATGGTGAGCGGCGTCGTCATGATCGACGAGGAAGGAAGGGTCGTGCTGCTCAACCGCTCGGCGGAGGAAATACTGGGCGACACGTCCAAGGACTGGATCGGTAAAAAATACGACAGCGCCAAGCATCCGTACGAGCTCATCCAGTTGATTAAGGAATGCACCGAAAAAGGGGAGCGTATCCGCGACGAAATTATGTTTCATTTTCCCGAGGAACGCATTCTCGAGGTGAACCTTGTGCCGATGAAAGCGATCGAGGACGAATGGATCGGGCTCGTTATCGTGCTCCACGACATTACCGCGATCCGGCGTTTGGAGAAAGTGCGCAGCGAATTCGTGGCCAACGTGTCGCATGAGCTGAAGACGCCGATTGCGGCCGTCAAAGGGTTTGCCGAGACGCTGCTTGCCGGGGCGATGAACGATGCCGAGACCGCCAAGTCGTTTTTGCAAATCATTTATGACGAGAGCGAACGGTTGAACCGGCTGATCGGCGATATTTTGGAGCTGTCCAAGGTGGAGTCGAAGCGGATCCCGCTGCAATTTTCCCCGGTTCATCTAAGCAGCTTCGTCGGCAAAACGCTTAATATGATGCGTTCGTCGGCGGACAAGAAGGAGATCGGGCTGGAGATGTCGGTCGACGAGGAAACCTACATGGAGGCGGACGAGGATCGTCTGCGGCAAATTTTGTTCAACCTGCTTTCCAACGGCATCAACTATACGCCGGAAGGCGGCAAGGTGAAGGTGGAGGTCGAGGAAGTGCCGGGGGCGACGCAGGGCGAAGCCGAGAAGATCCGCTTCATTATCTCGGATACCGGCATCGGCATCCCGAAAAAAGATTTGCCGCGCATCTTCGAACGGTTTTACCGCGTCGACAAGGCCAGATCGCGCAGCTCCGGAGGCACCGGGCTCGGTCTGTCGATCGTCAAGCATCTCGTCGATCTGCACGGGGGCTCCATTCGTGTCGAGAGCGATCTTGGGCTCGGCTCGCGGTTTATTCTGGAGCTTCCGGTTATTCAGAGCTGAGTCGGCTGCCATGAGCGAAGCGATAGCCCGGTGCTGGAGGCAGTTACCGGGCAGCGGGACGGAACTTCGAATGGAACATCCTGTCGTCCCGCGCCTCAGGCGTTGTGGAACGTCCGCAATTTGTGTTAAGCTGGGGTAGCGCGGACAAATTGAAAGGCGCAGGGGGAAGACAATGCCGAAACATATTCTCGTCGTCGAGGACGAACCGACGCTAGCCCGACTTCTCTCGTACAACCTGTCTCAGGAAGGGTACCAGACGAAGCTGGTCGACCACGGGGGAGAAGGACTTCAGGCTGCCCAGCAGGGCTCGTTCGATCTGATCATACTCGATATTATGCTTCCCGGCATGAACGGATTCGAGGTGCTGGCCAAGCTTCGCCAGAAGGGCGATAAGACGCCGGTCATCATTCTGACCGCCAGGAATGCCGAAGAAGAAGTCGTACAGGGCTTGAAGGCCGGGGCCGACGATTACATCACCAAGCCGTTCGGCGTAGCCGAGCTGCTGGCTCGCGTATCCGCCGTCATGCGCAGATCGGGTGCGGAACTCACGCCGGTAGCCGATGAGCCCGAGTCGGGTAAAGTGATCCAGGTCTCCGATCTGAAAATATATCCGGAAAAATACGAGGTCGTGCTGAACGGCGAGCAAATTCAGCTCCGGCCGAAGGAGTTCGAGGTGCTGCTCTATTTGGTGCAGCGTCCGGGAGTGGTCGTGTCCAGAGACGATCTGATGAACGTCGTCTGGGGCTTCGATTACGTAGGCGGGCAGCGTACGGTAGACGTGCACGTCAGCTCGCTGCGCAAAAAGCTGGAGATGAATCAGGAAACCGTTCAAATCGACTCGATTCGCGGTTTGGGCTACAAGCTGGTCATCCATTCCAGCAGCAAGAAATGACATTTCCCGGGAAATCGGGATCGTCGACTAAGCCGGACGGCATACGTCCGGTTCTTTTTTTGCTATATAAGTTGAACGAATGAATGAAGCCCGTTGCATTCCGAAAAGGATGGCCTTGCCGCTTCAAACAAGTTGTTTGAACTCCTTTTATGGAATAAACCTTGTAGCGGTAGGAGTTCAAAGCCAAACTTATATAAAATATGATCTGCCGTACTTTCCTTCGAAGCTTGGTATGTTATCCAGGGACCGTACGACTGAAGTGCATTCGCTTGTCCGGTTCTTGTCCACTTATACCGGGTGGCATTTCCATTGTACAGAGTCGGATTTGCGAAAGCTTGCGGTTATGGTGTTTTTAGTGAAACCAAAATGAAACTGGCAGTTAATGTCTAAAGGGATATAATGGGAATCAGAACGGATACTGCTTTATAAAAAGAACGAAGGGAGTGTCCGGGTAATCGCTTTCCTGCGGCTTGGCTGGGTATGGAGCCTGTCGCGACTGTCCGGCAGCTTGTTTCCGGTCGGAAGACTAACAGCCTGTATACGAAACGGCAAGAATTGCGAACGATGGATAAAGGGAGGGCGTTGGCAGAGAGCGTTTAACAAATTATTTGTAAGCGTTTTCATTTTGAGGGAGATCGATTGGGGAGAGGATGGAATGACTTTTGCGCTTATTGGTAGAGGGAGGCGTAGAGCCGGCAGACTGGCGTGACGAAAAAGCACGGCGGACAGCTGCCGTACGGCGATAGAGCCGGCTTACACGCTCACCGGCCGGGCGGAGCGGTCGTACTGCCGATCCGCAGCTCCCCCTGAATGCGGATATGCTCGAAAGGCAGAGCGGGGTTGGCGATGCGCCAGAGCATGCGGTCCGCCGCCCGGTAGCCGGTTTCGCGGATCGCCAGCAGCGGCATCGTAAAGGGCGGCAGCGATGCGGGTTGATCGTTCAACAGGCCAATAAGGGAAAGATCCTCGGGAATGCGCAGCCCCATCTGCTGCGTGCAGGCTTGGTATATGTTCGGGACCCAGCCATCGATTCCGCATATGACGGCAGTCGGGGCGTGGAGGCCGATCTTCGCTTGCAGCTCCTCGAGCCATTTCCCGTCATAGGGCAGACTGCCGATCAGATGGACGTCCGGATTTACCGGCAGACCGAATTCGTTCATGGCGTGTAGAACCGCTTGCCAGCGCAGCAAATACCCTCTTTGACCAAGGGTGTCGCCGACGTACAAAATGTGCCGGTGACCGATCGAGTGCAGGTAAGCGACAGCCTGATACGCGGCCTCGTAAATATCCCAGATGACGCTGTCCACCTTGCAGCCGAGCGGAGGGAAGTTCAGCAATATTTTCGGCACATTCAGCCGCAGCAGCTTCGTCTCCCATTGCGAAGGGGCGATTCCCGGCGCGATGAACAGGCCGTCGGCGTATTCGATATTGTGCTGGACGATCCATTCGTCCATTTCCTTGCCGGTCGCGGAGCCGGGAAGCACGAGCAGTTCGATCTCGTGGCCGAACGAAGCAAATCGTTCGTGCAGCCCTTCCAGAAGCATACGGTACAGGCTGACCTGGTTGACGGAGCGGAACGTCTGCACCAGCAGGAAGCGCTTTCTTTCCCAGTGGTACGGAAGAATGTGCTCGACCTTCAGGCTGCGCAGCTGTTCATTCGTGAAATACCCGAGCCGTTCCGCGGTCTGGACGACGAGCTGGCGGGTGGCCTCGGACATGCCGCTTCGGCCTTTCAGCGCCTTGGAGACGGTCTGGACGGTCAGTCCGAGCTCGTTGGCGATCGTGCGGAGCGTAACCTGCTTGATAATCGGCATGACAAAGCACCTCGGATACCGGATATCGTTTCACTGTATAAGTTGAACGAATGGTTGGAAGCCCATTTCATTCCGAAAAGGACTGCCTTGCTGCTCAAACATCTTGTTTTCAACTCCTGGATTGAAAAAAAGACTCAGCGGAATGGAGTTGAAAGCCAAAACTCGCTGCAAGGCAGATCCCTTTCTCCACTTCACTTGGCCATTTCCAAGAAGAGATTTCGTTCAACTTATATAGCATCGTATCACGAAAAACCGCCGGGTAAAAGCGGAGCGATCCGGGAACCGTTGAAAAATCGCGTTTTTTGATGAAACCAAAATGAAACTGGAAGTCGAGCCTCGCCGCTTTATAATGAGAACCAGACACTGTCTGGTCCTCTCCATTACCGATAGAGAGGATGCATGGAAATGGCGATTCAATGGAACAAAGCTGCAGGATACTTACTGGCGTCTGCTGTCGTGGCAATAAGCGGTTGCGCGGGGGGAGGCGGGAATGCCGGGACGAATCCTCCGGCGGGCGGAGCCGAAGCCGCGGCCGCAAAACCGATCACGCTGACGGTGTTCAACGCGCAGCCGGGAGCCGTGGACTTTGAGAAGATGGGGATGATCGAGGCGGTCCAGAAAAAATACCCCAATATTACGCTTAAACAGATCAAGCGTGAGAAGGGGATGGAATACGGCGACTGGATTACCGCCAAAACCCCTGTCGACTTCATTTACGAATCGACGGCCTTTACCGTAAGCTCGATCAAGCAGTTCGGTTTGGAAACGGATTTGCAGGAGCAGATCAAGCTTCAGGGCTTCGATACGAAAATATTCGAGCCGAATGTGCTCGCCCACGCCTTGTCCACCAACAGCGAGGGAAAGCTGTACGGGCTGCCGTTCACGATGAACCGCTACGGGCTGTTTTACAACAAAAATTTGTTCGACAAATTCGGCGTTGCCTACCCGAAGGACGGCATGACGTGGGACGAAGCGTACGAGCTAGCCAGGAAGATGACGCGGAACGATTCCGGCACGGCCTACTACGGGTTTACCGCAGTGCCCAACAACCTCCTGCTCAACAACCAGCTTTCGTTAGGCCCGCTTGATCTGAAGGAAGACAAGTCGGTCATGACGACGGACAACTGGAAGCAGCTGTTCGATAACGTGCGGCGGTTCTGGCAAATCCCGAACAACACGCTGGTTCCGGTAGCGGAAGCGCTGAAGGGCAACGTGGCGATGGTGCTCGATTCGGGCTCGATCAGCCAGGCGGAAGCGGGGCTCGACTGGGACATCGCATCGGTTCCGGAGCTTGCGCAGAAGCCGAAGACCGGGTTCAAGCCGGCCTCCCTGTCGCTGTTCCTGTCCTCCACTTCCGAGCACAGGGACGAGGCGTTCAAGGTGATGGCCTATCTCGTATCGGACGAATTCCAGGGGAAGCTGACCCGGCAGGCTGTCGGCACTCCACTCGCCAACCCGGAAGTCCGGAAGGCGTTCGGGCAAGATTTGCCGCAATGGAAAGGTAAAAACGTTCAAGCTCTTTACTACTACCCGGATGCCCCGGCCGCGCCTTCACGACTCGAAAGCTTGACGAACGTGTCGGTCAACTTTTCCAAGCTGTTTACTTCCGAGGGCGATTCGAATACGTTACTGCGCAGCTTCGACGAGGAAATCAATAAAGCGATACAAACCGAGAAAGCGAAAAAGCAGACGAAGTAAACATGCCGTTCGCCGGGCCGGAGAAAAGAACAACCATACTGTATAGAAGAAGGTGCTGGCAATGACGAAGGAACAAACGGATTTGATCGTATACGGAGGCACCCCCGGCGGGATCGGCGCAGCTCTGGCGGCAGCGAGACGCGGGGAACGAACGGTGCTGATCGAGCCTTCGCCGTATATCGGCGGTTTGATGACAAGCGGGTTGGGGGAGACGGACATTCGTTCCGTCGATTCGTCGGGGTCGATTTTCGGGGAATTTCTGAATCTGGTATACGAACATTACGTGACCGTCTACGGAGAACATTCCCGGCAGGCCAAGGAGTGCGAGCGCGGGCTCCGTTTCGAGCCGTCGGTCGCGGCCAAGGTCATGAGCCGGCTGCTGAGCGGCGAACCGGGCATTGCGGTGCGCTGCGACAGCGAGCTTGTCGAGGCACTCACGGAGGACGGCCGAATCGTGCGGATCGTGGCGCGGGACACGCGGACGGGCGAGCGGACGGTCTACGAGGCGGCACAGTATATCGATGCCACATACGAGGGCGATCTGGCCGCGATGGCTGGCGTTCCTTACCGGCTCGGCCGCGAATCGCGCGACGAATGGAACGAGGAGCTGGCCGGCAAGCTGTATTGCGAATACCGTACGAAGGAGATTCTTCCCGGCAGCACGGGGGAAAGCGACGAACTGCTCCAGGCTTACAACTTCCGGCTGTGCATGACCGACGTTCCGGACAATCGCGTTCCGTTCACCAAGCCGGATCATTACGACCGCAGCGAATATACGAGCCTGCTTGACGATATTGCCGCCGGAAGGCTGGATACGTACGGCCAGATCGTCAAGCTGTCGCGCATTCCGAACGGCAAGACCGATACGAACAACCATCACAACTGCTCCTGCTCGACCGATCTGCCCGGCGAAAATCTCGAATACCCGGAAGGCGGCCGCGAGGTGCGGGAACGGATCGCGAAGCGGCACAAGGACTACATTCAAGGCTTGCTGTGGTTTCTGCAGGACGACCCGGCGCTGCCGGAATCGATTCGCGCGGAAGCGCGGCGGTGGGGCTACGCGGCGGACGAATTTCCGGAGACGGGTCATTTTCCACCGCAGCTGTACGTCCGCGAAGCTCGCCGGATCGTCGGACGCTACGTGTTCACGGAGAACGATGCGCGCTTGGCCCCCGGTTTGGAGCGCACGCCGATCCATCACGACAGCATCGCCACCGGCGACTATGCGATCGACTCCCATGCTACCCGCAAACGCGAGGACATCGGTCAAAACCGCGCGCTGGAAGGCTTCTTCGGCTTTCCCTCGCTGACCGAGGTGTACCAGATACCGTTCGGCGTCATGGTGCCGGAGACGGTAGCCAACCTGCTCGTTCCGGTTGCCGTCTCGGCGACGCATATGGGGTTCGGCACGATCCGTATGGAGCCGTTCTGGATGCAGCTCGGCTTCGCCGCCGGAGTAGCAGCCGCCCTGTGCCGGACGTCGGGCGCGGAGGTGCAGCGGTTGAGCGTCGACCGGCTGCAGGACGCCTTGATCGAAGCCGATCAACTGATTACCTATTTCCGGGATGCGAAGGCAGGCCACGAGGCGCATCCGGCGCTGCAATATTTCGGCACGAAATCGTTTTTTACCGGCTACGAAGCTGACCCGGAGTCGCCGTGCTCCGTCGCGGACGCCTCGATCTGGATCAATCGGGCCCGTGCGCTCCCGGGAGGAGCGGGCTTGCCCGCGCTGCCGGCTACGGACCGGATCGCCCCGGCGGGAGTCGATATCGGGCCGCGCCAGCTGGCGGGGGAACTGCCTTACCGCGATTATTGGGCGGCCAAGCCGCTCTTGTCCCGCGAGATGGCCGCGAGATGGATAGGCGCCGCCCGCCGGGCGCTGGGCGTCGAAGGCACGTTAGCGCTGGAAGGACGGGAGGAAGCCGCGGTATCGCGGGGCGAGCTGTTGGCGGCGCTGTATGGTTTGTTGAAGCTGTCTCGGGACCGGCAGCCGTCATAATCGTCGCTTCCGCCCCTAGCCTGCCGTTCTCGGCCTCAATGCCTTTTAAGTAATAGGAGAAGCTCCCCGGCGGTAATGTCCGCAAGCGGGGAGCTTTTTTGGCTTCTCTGGCGCATGGCAGCCCGGCCGCAGGACAGCAATATTTTGAACCGAATTCGAAATAAATTGCTATATTTCCCTTGGCCGGTAATCGATATAATCCAAGTAGCAAGTCCATCGCCGTTGAAACGATCTATAGGTTGGGATTGCAGAAGGAGCCGCAGAAATTCTTTGCGGATCGGCTAAATTGCGAGCGCTTTCTTTTCGCCGTTCGGCGAATATTTGCAGCGCTAGATCCTGCCGAGGAGTCGGCAGGCACATGACATACTTTGGCGAATGGGGGAACTCAGGGCATGATTGTGCGTCAGCAACTGCGCATACGCGATCCGTACGTTCTGACCGACGTTGCGGAAGGGGTTTATTACTTATACGGAACGAATCACGTGGAAGGGTTCGACGTCTATACGAGCCGGGACCTTGAGCTTTGGGAGGGCCCGTTCCCGGTATTTCGTCCGGATGCCGGCTTCTGGGCCGACCGCGACTATTGGGCTCCCGAGGTTCACGAATATCGCGGGAGGTACTACATGCTCGCGACGCTGAAGGCGGAAGGCAGATGCCGGGGAACGCAAGTATTCGTGTCCGAGCGACCTCTGGGCCCGTTCCTTCCTTGCAGCGAGGGGCCGGTGACGCCCCGCGATTGGGAATGCTTGGACGGCACGCTGCACATCGACGAAGAAGGGAAGCCGTGGATGGTGTTCTGCCATGAGTGGCTGCAAGTGGGCGACGGGGAAATGTGCGCGGTGCCGTTGAGCGATACGCTCGACGCGGCTTCCGGGCCGCCGGAGCTGTTGTTCAAGGCGTCGGAGGCGCCCTGGACCGTCGCGCGGCGCGGTACGGACACCGACTATATAACGGACGGCCCGTTTCTGTTCCGTAACGGGGAGCGGCTGCTTATGCTGTGGTCGAGCTTCGGCGGTGACGGATACTCCCTGGGTATAGCCCGTTCCGCCTCCGGCTCGCTTCGCGGACCGTGGCTTCACGACGAGCAGCCTTTGTTCGGGCAGGACGGGGGGCACGGCATGCTGTTCCGCGATACGCAGGGAGAATGGATGCTGACGTACCATAAGCCGAACCGTTCGCCGGAAGAGAGGGCCGTATTCTATTCTTTGGCAGATGTGGACGCCGACTTGCTGCCATAAACATAATTGGAGAGCGGATTCGTACGCCTTTCGGATATGCGGAGAATACGGACGTTTCGGTTAATCGCGATTCTGCTCCCACGCGGCGGTTGTGCTGCCGGCGAATACGGCCGCCTGGATGCGGATGTATTCGTAGGGCATCGTCGGGTTGGCGATGCGCCACAGCATTCGTTCGGCGGCGCGATAGCCGGTTTCCTTGATCGCCAGCAGGGGGCGGGTGAAGAGCGGCAGCGACTCCTTCTGCTCGTTCAGCAGGCCGATCAACGACAGATCTGTCGGCACGTCCAGCCCGAGCCGTCGAATGGCGGCATACAGGGGTTCGACCTCCTCGTCGATGCCGCACAGGATGGCGGTGGGCTTGCAGGTCGCGAGGAGAGAAGCCAGCCGTTCCGATCTGGCATGCGCATCCCCATCGCTGTCGGTTAAATGCGCCTGCGGCTCGAACGGAAGGCCGCAGGCGCGCACCGCTTCCGCGAACGACTGCCAGCGCAGCGCAAAGCCGCGTTGGGTGCGGATGTCGCCGGCGTACATAATGCGGCGATGGCCGATGTCGGCCAAATGCTTGACGGCTAGCGCCACCGCTGTGCTCACATCCCACACGACGCTATCCACGGGCATGCCGGGGGACGGATAATTGAGCAAAATGCGCGGAATCGGCAGATCGAGCAGCGTCCGCTCCCACTCGGGGGGCGTAAGCCGGGGAGCGATGAAGATGCCTTCGCAGTAGTGCAGCTCCTTCGTACGAATCCATTGGTCGAGCTTCTTCTCGTTCATGCGTTCCGGCAGCAGCAGCGTCTCGATCGTATGCCCGATCTCCGAAAACCGTTCGTTGAGCCCTTCAAGCAGCAAGCGATTGAAATTGAGCGATTGCTCCGTCTGCACCAGGACGAAGCGGCGTTTGGCCGGCGGGTATACGGCGATCCGCTCGACCGAGAACTGGCGAAGCTGGTCCCTTGTCAAATAGCCGGACGTTCTGGCCGCTTCGACAATGGCGGCTCGCGTTGCGGGCGACATGCCGGGCTTGCCGCGCAGCGCCTTGGACACCGTCTGGACGGTGACGCCTAGAGAAGCGGCGAGGCTTTTGAGCGTAACCTGCTTGCGTATGGGCATGGTGAGCTCCCCTTTCGCTTGCGAATTTGTTGTTCTTCTTCGACACCCGTCTTGAAGCTGCAGTCATAAGTTAAACAAAAGTGATACTAAACCGAACTGTATCGCAACTTTATACTGAAAGCAACGGGCTTGCGCGAACGAAGGGGGTCCGATAAGGGGAGGAACAACATGGAACGCATATTGGAAACGGACGTCCTGGTCGTCGGAGGAGGACCGGCCGGCATTCACGCCGCGCTGGCGGCGGGGCGCAACGGGTGCCGCACGATTCTGATCGAAAAATACGGCTTTCTTGGAGGAATGACGACAGCCGCGCTTGTGTACCCGTGGATGACGTTTCATACGACCGACGGCAAGCAGGTGATCAAAGGCTACGCCCAGGAAATCGTCGAGCGCCTCATGGCGATAGGGGCTTCGCCCGGTCATGTCCGCGACACCGTCGGCTTCGTGCGCACGATTACGCCCTTTGATCCGGAGCGCTATAAAGTGCTGGCGATGGAGTTGCTGAAGGAAGCGGGCGTCCGGCTGCTGCTGCACAGCTTCGTCGACGCGGTGCGGGTCGAGGGCGACCGCATCGCGGGGGTGGAGGTTACCGGCAAATCGGGCCGGCTGCTGGTAAAGGCGGAGCAGTGCGTGGACGCGACCGGCGATGCGGACCTGGCTTTCTTATCCGGAGCCCCTTGCCTGCAGGGCCGGGAATCCGACGGCAAAACGCAGCCGATGACGATGAAGTTCCGCATGCGCGGCGTCGATCTGGCGGCGGTGAAACGGTACATGCTCGACCATCCGGACGAGTTTTATCCGAAAACGCCGTTCGCCGAGCTGGAGAGGCTGCCGCTGTCCGGCGTCATGGGCTTCACCAAGCATTGGCGGGAGTCGGAGCTGCCGATCAATCGCGACCAGGTGCTGTTTTTTACCGGACCGGAGGAAGACGAGGTGCTTGTCAATACGACGCGCGTACAGGGGCTGGACGGGACCGACGTGGAGCATCTGACCGAGGCCGAGCTGGAAGGCCGCAAGCAGGCGCTGCTGGTCGCCGATTTCATGCGCCGCCGCCTGCCCGGTTTCGAGAAGGCGAGCTTGACCCATACGGGCGCGCAGATCGGCATCCGCGAAACGCGCCGCATCGACGGCTTGTACGCGCTGCAGGTGGACGACGTGGTACAGGGGCGTCGGTTCGAGGATGTAATCGCCAGAAGCGGATATCCAATCGATATTCACGATCCTTCCGGCAAAGGAGTTACGGCGGCATGGGTGAAAGGAGACGGCGCTTACGACATCCCGTACCGCTGTCTGCTGCCTCAAGCTGTCTCCAATCTGATCGCCGCTGGACGGTGCATCTCCACCTCGCACGAAGCTTTGGCCACGACCCGGCTGTCGCCGAGCTGCATGGCGACCGGACAGGCGGCCGGCACGGCCTGTGCGGTCGCGCATCGAAGCGGCAAGCCGCTTGCCGGCATCGATGTTGCTGAGCTGCAGAGCGTGCTGGCGGAGCAAGGGGTCGTTCTGCGCGATGAGGAGACGATCACAGTTTTTTAACATTTCGGTCATATTCCTTCTTAGTCCGATCATAGTTTCCTCATGTTTTCCCGCTATACTGAACGTGTCCGGCGCCGAGGCGCAGGGCAAAGTACACGGGAGGAGAGAGGATACGTGAGGATAAAGTGGTCTATGGCTCTGATAGTCGGCATACTGGGGGCCGCCATGCTGACAGGTTGTTCCGGGGGCGCCGAGCCGGCGTTAAACGACGGCGATCCGGGCGGCAGCAAGGTGGACGCGCCGTCTTCCGGCGGCACGGGGGAAGCGAGCGGAAGCTCCAAAAGCGGGTCGGATCAATCCGACGCCGGTTCGTCGGGCTCGACAAGCTCATCCGGGTCCGCTTCGACCGGCTCGTCGGGTACGGGTTCGCCCGGCAGCGGCTCCTCAAGCTCGTCGGACGAGGGAAAATCAAGTTCATCGGACACGGGCAAGACGGAGTCGACAGGGACGACCGGCTCCTCTGCTGCTGCAGGCACGTCTGGCAGCGGCACGTCCGGTTCATCGGATACGGAAAAATCAAGTTCGGCGGATACAGGCAAAACGGAGTCGACCGGCGGAACCGGCGTCTCGGACACGACCAGTTCGACAGGGACAAGCGGCTCTTCAAGCTCGTCGGACTCAGGCTCGTCCGGTTCCGCAGGTTCGACCGCGCCGGGGGCATCAGACGCCTCGGGCTCGAGGCCGTAAACCAGCGGGCACGCGCCTTTCAACCGAAACTATACGATCGAACAGCGGTTCATTCGCTCGCTCCGGCGGCGGGTTGAACCGCTGTTTTTTTGTGGAAAACGGCAAAAAGCTTAAATTTTCAGTCATTTTTATATACAATGGTAAGGAGGTGATGCAAAGCGATGGACCGATTAAGAGTGCTCGTAGCCGACGATGATCCGAATGTCAGGGAGATTTTGCGCCTCTTTTTTCAAAGTCATCAGTATGAGCTGCTGGAAGCCGGGAACGGGGCGGAAGCGGTGGAACTGGTGGAGCGGGAAGCCCCGGACATCGTTATCCTCGACGTGATGATGCCGGTGATGGACGGATTTGCGGCATGCCGGGAAATTTTGAAGAAGCGCGATATTCCGATTATTATGCTCACCGCCAAAGGTGAAGAGTTCGACCGGGTGCTTGGGTTGGAGCTTGGCGCCGACGATTATGTGACGAAGCCTTTCAGCCCGCGGGAACTGATGTCGCGCATCAAGGCGATCTTCCGCCGCATGCAGCGCAAGCCCGCCGGAGAAGAGGAGAGCCGGGCGGTGTACCGCTTCGGAGAGCTGTCGATCGATCCGGAGCGCCGAGAGGTACTGGTGGACGGGCACAAATGCGCCTTCCGTCCGAAGGAGTTCGACCTGCTGGCCCATCTCGCCAAATCGCCGGGTACGGTTTATTCGCGCGAGCAGCTGCTCGAGCAGGTGTGGGGGTACGATTTTTACGGCGATATCCGCACCGTGGACGTGCATATTAAGAAGCTGCGGGAAAAACTCGCGCTTCTCAAACATACGTATATTGAAACGGTTTGGGGGGTGGGCTACAAATTCGAGGCGGTGACCGGCGATGCTCAAAACGGTTAACCGCAGCATTTTTCGCCGCCTGCTGTTCAGCTATTTGCTGACGGTGCTGCTCGGGCTCGGCGTGGTCGGGCTGCTGATCTCGTTTTTGGCCAAAGGGTACATTTACGGCAGTACCCAGGACGAGCTGCTGCGCAAGGCGAAGAAGGTCAACTTGGCGATTCAGGAGTTTTCGGCAATTGACGAATCGGCGGAATCGCTGCTCGTCTTTTTCGACCAGACGTTCGACGCCCGCATTTGGATTTTCGACGACAATGGTAAAATTATTGCCACGTCCACCAAGGACGAAGTGTTTATCGGCAAGGCGGTTGCCCAATCGATCGCCAGAAAAGTTGCCGGCGGCGGAACCGCGGTCAGCGAGCTGGCGGTGGAAGGACTGGCCCAGCCGATGCTGTCGGTCGCCGTTCCGTGGGGCAAGGATAACCGGATTTACGGAGGAATCGTGCTGCATTCCCCGATCAACGGCATCAATGAGACGGTCAGCCGCATTCGCGAAACGATTCTGTGGGGAACGCTGATTGGCGTGCTGATTTCGACGGCCATGGTTTCCTACTTATCTTGGTCGATTTCCCGGCCGCTTCAGGCGATCGACAGAGCCGCCTCGGAGATCGGCATGGGCAACTATGCCAAGCGGATCGAGATTCAATCCACCGACGAGATCGGCGATCTGGCGCAGACGATCAATTCGATGGCCGCCAAGCTGGAGTTGACCGAACGGGACCGCAGCAAGGCGGAGCAGATCCGCAGCGATTTTCTGGCCAACGTGTCCCACGAGCTGCGGACGCCCTTGACCGCGATGCAGGGCTTCTTGGAGGCGATGCAGGACGGCTTGGTCGACGAGGAGCGGCGACAAACCTACTACGGCGTCATGATGAACGAGACGCTGCACATGAACCGGCTGCTGGACGATATTACGATGCTCGACAAGCTGAAGAACGACGAGATCGCGCTGTCGCGGCATCCGGTTGACGTCGAAGCGTTTGTGCGCAGGCTGGCGCTGAAGTTCGAATCGCTTGTTTCGGCTAAAGGATTGAGGCTGCACGTCGAATGCGAGGAAGGGCTGCCCAGGGCGTATGCGGACTACGACAGGCTGGAGCAAATTGTCGGCAACGTGGTCAACAATGCGATTAAATTTACGGAGCGCGGGGACATCCGCGTTAAGGCCGCGCGGGTGGACGGTTTCGTGGAGCTGGCCGTGACCGATACCGGGATCGGCATTTCCGCAGCGGACCGGGAACGGATCTGGGAACGTTTTTTTAAAGCCGACCGCGGCAGGGCCAAAAACCGCAAGGGCACCGGACTTGGGCTTGCCATCGTCAAGGAGCTTGTCGAGTTGCACGGCGGTTCGATCGCTGTCGAAAGCGAGCCTGAGCGCGGCTCCGCGTTCCGCATCCGCATTCCGATCGCCGCAGGCTAAAGAGGTGCTGTAACCTTCCTCCGTCTCGCGCGTATGGTAATAGGAAACGTGCTTGCGAAACCGGACAAGTACAGGGATGGACGCTTCGAGACGAAGCATCCCGGTCATCGACGCAGGAGGGATTGCCATGTGGGAAGAGCTGAACCGGAAGCTGGACGAAGCGAACGCTAGACGGCAGCTGAAGTTGAAATGGGAGCGCCGGCTTGAGGATGTGCAGAGCCGCATCCGCAAGCTGCAGCAGGGCATGCCCGCGCTCGAGCTGAAGCTGGAGCGCGAGCAGCGCGACGTGGAGCAGCTGACCGGCCTGACGCTGACGAATTTGTTTCATACGATATTGCGCAGCAAGGAGGAGCAGTTGGAGCTGGAGCGGCAGCAGGAGCTGCATGCCGCCTTGCGGCTGCAGGAGGCGCGCGAGCAGCTGGCTGATCTGGAGCGGCAGCGCAGTGAGTCGGGCGAAGCGCTTGCCGACGTGCGGTTCGCCGATAGCGAGTATGAGGCGCTGCTGCGGGAAAAGGAGAAGCGGCTGCTTGCCTGCTCGGAGGAGACGGCCGCAGCGGTCGCAGCGCTGGACGATTCCGCCGCCGTTTGCGCGGCCCGTCTGACGGAGCTGAAGGAGGCGGCCGATGCCGGCGGCGTCGCACTGTCGCTGCTGCGCAATGCGGAAGAGAGTCTGGGCAAAGCCGAGGACTGGGGCCGCTGGGATATGATGGGCGGAGGCACGATCAGCACGCATATCAAGCATAGTCATATCGACAGCGCGCGTTCGATCGTGCGGCAGGCCCAGTCGAAGATGAGACAATTCGAGAAGGAGCTGGCGGATCTCGGGACTTATTCGTCGATCCGCATCGACATAAGCGGCGGGTTGGAGTTTGCCGATTATTTTCTGGACGGACTCATTACCGATTGGGTCGTGCAGGGGCGCATCAAGGATTCGCTGGAGCAGGTGCGGAACGCCCGGAGCCGGATGAGCCGGATCGTCGACAGCTTGCGCCAGGAGTGCGCCACAACGGAGAGCGAGCTGACGGGGCTGCGGGGAAGAAGGGCGGCTATGATCGAGCGGGCATGAATACAGGCAGTCCTTGTCGTTACAAGGGCTGCCCGTATTTGACGATCACATGCCACAGCTGCTTCAAGTGCTGGAGCGTATCGGCAGGGGTCCCCCAATCGCTCCATTGTTCCGGGTGACGATGCAGCGAAGCGGCGGCGCGGCCGACGCACGCCGCGTCGAGTCTCCCTGGCGTCGCCGAGAAGGCGCGGTCTACGCGTCTGGCGAGCGGCGGCATAGCCGGTCCGCGGAAATCGGCCGACACGTCGCTGCTCGCCAAGCCGAACCCGCCGTGCCACAACAGGGCGATGCCGTGATTACGGCAGCATGCCGCAAGCTGTTCGCCGACCGTGGTCCCCCGAAAGGAGGGATCGGCGATCAGCGCTTCCGCATCGGCGGCCAATGCGATAGGGCCGTGCACCTGCGCTTCGATGTAGTCGTCGAGCGCGCGTCCGGGCTCGACGGGCATGTTCTGCGATCCGGCTGCCGCGAGCAGCCGCCGCACAACCGCTGCGGCATCGGCTGCCGGAGCGCCCAGCGCATGGCCGCTTTGGTCGGCGGCATCGAGCAGCGCGACGAACAGAGGGGCAAGATTGTCCCCGGTGCCGACGCAATCCGGTCCGGTATGGCTGTCGCCGAACGTGAACGTACAGCGGTCCGTCACGCCTTGCCGCAGCCGTATGTAGCAGGAGCCGAAGCGCGGCGCGGCGCCGTCCGGATAGTCCATCACGTTGAGGGCGCCGTATTTCGGCCGCTCTTCCGGCTTGCAGCCGACCGTCTGATAAGCGCCGCCGAAAAGGGAAAGCTCCCAGCGGTCCCGGTCCCCGCCCGGGTACGCGGTCCGGCTGCCGTTGCTGATGCCCGTCTCGAACTGGCTGCTATACAAGCCGTCGCGTAGCAGCCCTTCGATGACCGTCCGGCCGTCCGGCAGCATCCGGTCCGGATGGAAATTCAGCGTGACCCGGGCATGGGTCCGGATGTGCGACAGGATCGACGGGATGTCCGCGAATTCACCATCCGTATGCCCGATCAGCGCTTGCAGCTTCTCCAGAGCGTAGTTTTGCCGGGCGGCGGCAATCGCCCGCACATGCTCGAGCGCCCGCGACTGCGCTGCCGTCAGCACAGCCATGAGGCGGCGCTCCGTCGTCCGTCGGCATCGGCTGCCGCCGAACGGCCCGAGTGCGCGCTGCGTATCGAGCCGTCCGATTTATCCGTCGACCACCCAGTTTTCCCGGTCGCGGCTGGCCGCGCCGGTATGATGCAATAAGTCGCACTCCTCATCATGCAACCCCTCCTTGTCCGTTTGGCATCCTTCCATCTGCGCTTCCTACCCTTCTCAGCGGCTTTCCTTGTACAATGTCGCCGTTTGCGCAGCTCTTCCGGCGATAAGGCCGCGCAGCTCGGCGGGCTCGATCAGCTCGCCGTTGCCGCCGACGGCGAGAGCCAGCCGGCAAGCCTCTTCCTCCGTCTGGAAGCGGATGCGGTACGACGCGCGTCCGCTTTCGTCGGCTTCCCCCTGCTCCAACACGGAAGCGAACTTCCACATGTTCAGGAAGTACACGCCTTCCGCATCGAGACGAAACGTTGCTTCGAACCGCGGCAAATGGGCGACGAACCGTTCCATCGACGCCTCCCAGTAGGCCGCGAGAGAGAAGCCGGGCGGACGCGCCGACGATTCCTCGGTCAGCTCGCAGCCGACGATGCGGGCGAGCCGGTACGTGCGCACCTCGGCTGCATCGCCGGCGACTGCCGCGACCAAATACCAGACGACGCCTTTCATGACGAGCCCGAGCGGATCGACGAGCCGTTCGGATGGCTCGGCCCCGGTTCTGCGGTATACAAGCCGCACCCGCCTTTCCTGAAAAACGGCTTCCTGCAACAGAGGGAGCGTCTCCGGTGCATCGTCCGTTCCCCGCCAGCCGGAGGCGTCGATATGAATCCGCTCGCGTACAAACTCCGCCGTCCTTCTGCCGATGCCCGGCAGGGTGGCGAGCAGCTTGATCAGCGCCGCCTCCGACGCCTGGCGCAGGCCGAGGTCGGAGAGCGCTTTTTCCGGTGCGGCGAGAAACAGCGAGGCGATCTCCTCATCGTGAAGCCCGGTCAGATTGGTGCGGTAATCGTCCATCAGCCGCCAGCCTCCGCCGGTTCCCCGTTCCGCGGTTACCGGCACGCCGGCGGCGCCCAGCGCCTCCATATCGCGGTGAATCGTCCGCTCGGACACCTCCAGCCGCTCGGCCAATTCGGCCGCGGTCATGCGTTTGTACGTTTGCAGCAGCAGCAGAATGGACAGCAGCCGATCGGCTCTCATGGCGCGGTTCCTCTCTTCATGCACGTCTTGAAGCGCATATTTTTATCCTCCACTATATTCAATATGACAAAAGGTGTCAACAATAAACCGTATACTAACCTTGAAGCCAATATGGAGGAGGAGATACGGAATGGAACGGGAATCCGGAAACAACGGGCAAAGAGCGTCAGAAACGGATACTTCCGCAAGCAAGCCGCTTGCCGGCCGGGTAGCGGTCGTAACGGGCGCGACGCGTGGCGGAGGAAGAGGAGTCGCCGTCATGCTCGGCGAAGCGGGCGCGACCGTTTACGTAACCGGCCGCAGCGTCAAAGGACGGCCGGCGACGGAGGGCAGGACCGAGACGATCGAGGAGACGGCCGCGCTGGTCGACGAACGGGGCGGCCGCGGGATCGCCGTCCGCACCGATCATACGGAGGAGGAGGAGGTCAAAGCGCTGTTCGAGAGAATCGGCCGGGAACAAGACGGCAGACTGGATATTCTGGTCAACGGTGTATGGGGCGGAGATGCGTTAACCGAGTGGGACAAGCCGTTCTGGGAGCATTCGCTCGACAACGGCCTGCTTATGCAGCGCCGGGCCGTGCACTCCCATATGATCACCAGCCGTTATGCGGCCCCGCTGATGGTCGCCCGCCGGCAAGGGCTGATCATCGAAGTGACGGACGGCTGCGATTACCGGTACCGGGGCACGCTTTACTACAGCTTGGCGAAAATATCGACGATTCATCTGGCCGAGGCGATGGCGGCCGACCTGAAGCCATTCGGCGTCACGGCACTGGCGATTACGCCGGGATTTTTGCGCTCCGAAGAGGTGTTGGATCATTTCGGCGTAGCCGAATCCAATTGGCGAGATGCGGTCGCCAAGGACGAGCATTTCGCCCAATCCGAGACGCCGTATTATGTCGGCAAGGCCGTCGCGGCGCTGGCCGCCGATCCGAACGTATCCGCAAAGGCGGGCAAGGCTCTGATGTCGGGCGATTTGGCCGAGGAGTACGGGTTTACCGACGTTGACGGCTCGCGTCCGAACTGGAACACCTATTACGCGAAAACGTTCGTTTAGTTCCAAATTCAAATTTTTACCTGTTTCGACAATATTCGAGCATGTTTGTGTGCGTCTCCTGATACAATGAAAGCGCTAATTGTCCAAGCTTCGCAATAGACGCATTCGAGGAGACGCGCTTGCATGAATCGGATTTTACATGCACCTAACGGTTGGCTCGTATTATTGGCTTATGCCGCTGCCATCGCGATCTCCTATACGATCACGGTGCGGATCGGCGGGAAAAGGCTGTGGAAGGACCGCATCTGGCTGTTCGCTTCGGCGGCCGTGCTCGGCATCGGTCTATGCACGGCTCATTACATGGTGATGGCGGCCTACCGGATGCCTCACGAAGACGCTCATAGCGGTCATCCCGCCTATTCCTTTTTTTTGCGCGTCGTGCTGCCGTTCTTCTGTTCCTTTGTCGTTCTGCTTCTGGTCGGCATCAGTGTCGTGGCGATTATGCGCAAGCGTCTCAACGAGATGGAGCTCAAATATACGACGCTGTTCGAACAAAGCCCCGATCTCGTTCTGATGATCGACAAAAAGGGGAAAATCACGCGGGCCAACTACAGGTCCGCCGAGGTGCTCGGCTATGAGCCGGAGGAGCTGCTCGGGCGCAGCATCCTCGATTTGGTCTGTTCGGAGGAACTGAACGCGCTTCAGGAAGGCTTTATCCGTTTCAAAGCGCAGCAGGGCCTCGGCCTGGAGCTCGGCCTTGCCCGCAAATCGGGGGAGCGGATCGAAGCCGGCATCGTGTCCATCCCTTTGGTGACGGACGGCAAGCTGCAGGGCGTTTGCGCCGTCGTCAAAAATATGACCGAGGATAAAAGGCTGAAGGAGCAGCTCCGAAAGCTGACCGAGCGTCACGAGCTGCTTCTGAATACGATGGTGGAGGGCGTATTCGGCATCGATGCCGACAGCCGCGTCGTGTTCTGGAACAAAGCGGCGGAGGAATTGACAGGATACCTCTCGGCCGAAGTGATCGGCCTCGATATGCGAGAGCTGATCCGCCGGCCAGGACCGGACGGAGAGCCGGATTCCTGCCGGGGCTGCGCTATCGTGAAGGCGATGAACGCAAGGGAACGGTGCGTCGTGATCGATGAATCGTTCCGCGCGAAGGACGGCACCGCTTTCCCGGTGGAATATTCGGTGAATCCGATTGTCGCGGCCGGCTCGGAAACCGCATGGGCGGTCGTCACGTTTCGCGATATTTCCGAGCGGAAGCGGCAGGAGAACGCCCTGCTCAAAAGCGAGGAGCAGTACCGGACGCTGGTGGAAAATTTGCCTGATGCGCTCGTTGTCGTCAAAGGGGGCAAGCGGCTGTACGCGAACGATACGGCGCTGCGCTTGTTTGGCGCGGAGCGCAGCGCCGACACGGTGAAGACGTCCCTATTCGGGGAGATCGACCCCTTGTGCATCAGCATGCAGCAGTCCGGGATGCTCGACGCTGACCGGGAAGGTCCGCCCGGCATAACGGAGCATAGGCTTTTCGGCCCGGACGACAAGGAGCAAGACTTGGAGGTCGTTTCTTTTGCTGCCTGGTACGAAGGGAGCCCTGCCCGGTATTTGCTCATCCGCGACGTAACGGAGCTGAAGCGGGCGAGAGAGCTGATCCAACGGTCGGAGAAGCTATCGGTTGCGGGGGAGCTGGCCGCAGGCATTGCCCATGAAATCCGCAACCCGCTCACGGCGATCAAAGGGTTCATCCAACTGATCCGGCACCAGATGCCCATTAGCTATTACGAGACGATCTTATCGGAAATCGGCCGTATCGAGCTGATCGCCGGAGAGCTTCTGATGCTTTCCAAGCCGCAAGCGGTCGAATTTCAGCGAGTGGACGCGAAGGAATTGATCGATAAGGTCGTCATCCTGCTCGAAGCGCAAGCGGCTGCGCATAACGTGGAGCTGGTCAAGCAGTTCGGCAGCGGGCCCCTCTTCGTGAACGGCGAAGCCAACCAATTGAAGCAAGTGTTTATCAACATATTGAAAAATTCGCTGGAGGCGATGCCGTCAGGGGGGGCCGTAACCATGGAAGTCCGGGAGGAAGCGGATACGGACGAAGTGGCGGTTGTCGTTCGGGACGAAGGAGTCGGCATATCGGAGGAAAAGCTCCGGCTGCTCGGCCAGCCCTTTTATACGACGAAGGAGAAAGGTACCGGGCTCGGACTGATGATCAGCCTGGCGATTATCGAAAACCACGGGGGCCGCACGCAAGTATACAGCCAGCTCGGAAAAGGAACCCAATTCTATGTGTTTCTTCCGGCGAGCCGTCAGAACCGGCCCGCCGGACAAAAGGCCCGCGAGTGAAGGCTTCGCGGAACGACAGGCCTTCCCGTAGCGGATTCGCCTGACAGTCTTTCTTGTCCGGCGGGGGTCGGAGGGAGTCCGATCACCTCCGGCCTAACGGGCAGGGCCGCTCCGCGAGCAGCGGCTCGGGCCAGCCCCGTCGCTGCGTTCACTCAGCCAGCGGCTCCTCGGCCAGGCCTGTCGCTGCGCTCACTCCGCCAGCGGCTTGCCGTTAAGAGCATATGGCGTCCGCGAGGCAGCATCTCGATCCTCGACCCGGAACTTGCCGATTTCCGCGAACAAGCCCTCGATCAGCCGGTGGAGCGCATCGGCTTGTTCGGCGATCAGCCGGACCGAATCGTTTTGCCGAGCCGATGTCGAGTTTACCTCGTGTACCCCGGCTGCCGTTTCCTCGGCAACTGCGGCCATTTGCTGGATGGAGGCAAGCAGCAAGCCATGGCCCGTCTCCGTCCGGCTCACCAGCGTATGAATGCGGTCCGTCTCTCCGCACAGTTCGCCGATCGATCGTTCGATCGTCCGGAACGCCTCCATCGTATCCGTTACTTTGGAGACTTGATGCCGGGATGCCTCCGAAGCTCCGGTCATTGAGGAGCGCACGATTTCCATATGCGTCTGCAATTCGCCTACGAGCGCTCCGATCGAACGGGCCGAGCTTCGGGACTGCTCCGACAGCGTCCTCACCTCGTCTGCGATTACCAGGAAGCCTTTGCCATGCTGTCCGGCGCGGGCCGCCTCGATTGAAGCGTTCAGGGCGAGCACGTTCGTCTGGTTGGCGATTTCTGTCATCGCCCTTGCGATTCGGCCGATCTGCGCGACATCGTTTACGAACGCCTCCACCGCATTTGTCGCCTCGCTCAGCATGCCTTCGGCTTCCCCGGCCGCATCTGCAAGCTCTGTCACCGTAATCGTCCCCAGTTTCGCCCGGTCGTCGGCCACGAGGCCGAGCCGCTTCATTTCGTCTGCCGAATGCGCAATATCCCGTACTTCTCCCTCTAGTTCTGCCACAAGCGATGCCCCTTTCTCCGTGTTCACGGCCTGTTGATTGGCCCCGACGGCAATTTCGCCGAACGCGTTCACAATATCTGTATGCGCCACCGACGTCGACCGGGCGAAGCTCTTGAATCCGGCGGAACGCTCGTTTAATTCCAGGCCGATATGGCGCAGCTGGAGCATCGTCGCCGCAACCTGTTCCACCATCGCGTCGAAGCTTGCGCCGAGCTGGCCGAACTCGTCGCGCGACGCGGAGCGAATGCGCTGGCGCAGATCGCCTTGCCCGATCACTCCCATTGCGCGCCGCATGCCGTGCAGCGGACGCAGGAACGAGCGGATCAGCACGACCGATACGACCACGGTGATGACGAGCACTAGAGCGATGGCGACAAGCAGGATCGAGACGGCCCCTTTGACCCGCATGGACGTTTTCCCCACAGCCGCTTGCGCCTCATTGGCATAGTCCGTATAAAACTTGTCTACCAGATCGAACATGACGTCCCGCTGCGCTTGCGTTTCTTTATAGAGGGAATCGGTATTTTTGCGGATGTCCAGCTCGGTCAGAGCAGGGTTGCGGATAATGTTGACCGCCCGGTCGAACAAGTCGAGAAATTCCGTCTCCGTCATAATCATCTGGCTGCGCCAAACCCGCTGTTCCTCCGTAGCAGCCGTATCCCCGACCGCACGGATCAGCTTCTGGAACGCCGGCCGTTTCTCCGTAAATTTGTCCGCATAAGCGCTATCCCGGGAGATCATAAGCCCGGAAGAAATGTCCTTCAGCTCCTGCACGAGCACCTTCAGCTCCAGCGCCGTTAATTGAAGCTCGACTTTTTCGTTTTGCTGGCCAAGCTGTTTCTCCATCTCCCGCAGCTGCTGCCAGTTAAGCAGCGCCGCTGCCGCGAATACGAGCGAGACGACGGCAAAGCCAAGCGCAAGCTTCGCGGTCCACATCATGGCAAACGTTCTTTTGGTCATACGGCACTCCCCTTATGTAAATATTTCCTGGTTTCATAGGTAGTTTAGCCTGCATGTATTAACGCAAAAGACTCATTTTGTTAAGGGATTGTAAACTTGTAGGCGGGATCCGGGGAGAAGATCGGGCATGAAAAGGGGGATGAAAAACGCCGAATAAAATTTACATCCGGTTAACGTTTCGCGTGTTTAGCATTAACAATCGGTTGGTACGATAGCCAATGTAAATAAAAGATTAAAGGGAGGACATGTACAACATGTTGAAAATCATGTCGAAAAAAATGTTTACTTTTGCAATGGTGGGGATCGTATCCGTGGGGGTTCTTGCAGGCTGCGGAACCAAAGATAACAAAACGACCGCCAGCGGCGGCACCACGCCGACAGAACCGAATAAACCGGCAGTAACGGAAATTACCGGAACGGTATCGGCTTCCGGATCGACGGCTCTTCAACCGCTTGTCAACAAAGCCGCTCAAGACTTTATGGCTAAAAATCCGAAAGTAACGGTCAACGTAACGGGCGGCGGTTCTGGCACCGGCGTGAAAAACGTAGCCGACGGCGTATCCGATATCGGCAACTCCGACGTCGAGGCGGACGCTCAATATAAGGACAAGCTGGCCGACAACATCGTCGTGCTCGCGCCTTTCGCGCTG
Source organism: Paenibacillus hodogayensis (assembly GCF_039536325.1). Classification (NCBI taxonomy): domain Bacteria; kingdom Bacillati; phylum Bacillota; class Bacilli; order Caryophanales; family Paenibacillaceae; genus Paenibacillus; species Paenibacillus hodogayensis. Next base: position 1,246,546 of record NZ_BAAAYO010000001.1, on the reverse strand, counting down.
ATCGTCAATAAGGCGAGCGTGGGCATCGACAACCTGACCAAAGCGCAAGCGTCCGACATTTTCATGGGTACAATCACGAACTGGAAAGACGTAGGCGGCAAGGACTTGAAGATTACAGTCGTTCACCGTCCGGACAGCTCCGGCTCGCGTAAGCTCGTGAAGCAAATCGTGCTCGAAAACAAAGATTTCACGAAAGACGGCGTAACGCAAGACACGAGCAAGACGGTAGCGGAAGCGGTCGGCTCGACGGAAGGTTCGATCGGCTATGTGGACGTGCCTTACATTAAAGGCAACGACAAGATCAAGGCGCTGAAGATGGACGGCAACGAGTATTCGTCCGAAAACATCAAGAGCGGCAAATACCCGCTGTACGGACTCGAGCATATGTACACGAAGAAAGACAACTCGAATGCGGCCGTTAAAGCGTTTATCGAGTTTATTATGAGCAAAGAGTTCCTGAATAAACCGGAAGTAACCGATCTCGGTTTCCTGCCGGCCGACCTGATCAAGAAATAACAATAGCTTGTCTGCGAGAAGCGGCGTCCGATAACGGGCGCCGCTGTTTCGTTTTGGCGCGGCAGCGGCATTCGTGACAAACCCGGCGCATTGTCCTATGCTAGGATTAGAACAAGACGGGATTAGGGAGATTGCTATGAATGATACGCCGCGCATCGGAATGCGGTTGGAGGAGATGGCATTAAGCTTTGACCGGATTCATTTTCGCCGACTGGAAGCGGACATGTACGGCAAGCTGCCAAGCCCGCGCGCCTACCGGCTTTTGCTGGTTACGGACGGCGAAGGGAAATGTATTCTGGATGGGCGTATGATTCCCGTCAGGCGCGGGAGCTGCTGCCTGCTGCCTCCGGATTCGTATGCGGCCGGGGGCTTGAGCGCCCCGGACGGCCTGATCTGGTATGAGATGGAGTTCCGGGCTTATCCGTCCGAGCAGAAGGAGGCCCATGCGGCTCGGGGGACAGGAAGCCGGGCCGGTATCGTCTATTCGGATATTTCGGTTCGCGCCTTGGCCCAAGCGGTCCATCTGGCAAAGCGGCTGTACACCGAGCATGACCGGCCGGAGCGGCTGGAAAAGTTCAGAATGAATATCGTCTTCCAGGAGCTGGTGTACCGTCTGTTGAGGGATCAAAGCTCGACGCCGGTCCGCAATGCAGGGGAGGCGATGACCCTCATAACGGACTATATGGAAAGAAACTTCGGGGAGAACCTCTCACGCGACAAGATGGCCGAGCGGGCCGGAATGAACGTGGAATACTTTTCCCGGCTGTTCAAAAAAGAGACGGGCAAAGGCTTTCTGGAATATTTGACCGAAATTCGCATCCGCTATGCGAAACGGGAGCTGATACGCGGGCAAGCTTCCGTCAAAACGATCGCGGAAACTGCCGGTTACGGGGAACAGTATTATTTCAGCCGCAAATTCAAGCAGGCCGTCGCCATGTCGCCTTCGGAATATAGGCTGAAGCAGCGGGAGCGGGTCGTATGCTTGTTTGGCCCCTATCTCGATCCTATGCTGGCGTCGGGCGTGATCCCGTGCGCGGCGATGGTGAACCGTTCGCATCCGCTGGCGGCGGGTTTGAGCGCATCCGTCCGTTTGGGTCAGGAAGAGATGGAGATGAATGAAAGAAATATCGCCCGGCTGCTTCGGATGGAACCCGATCTGATCTTGTGCAGTACCTATATCGATCCGAAGCTGGAAAGTCAATTAAGCCGCATCGCGCCAAGCGTCGCGGTAGCGTACAAGCAGGAATGGCGGAGCGTTTTGCGGGAAATTGCCCGAATCTGCGGTAAGGCTGGGGAAGCGGAGAATGCGATCCGGGAATATGAGCGCAGCAGCGCGGCGGCAGCCCGACGCTTGGAGGAAACCATTGGCGGGCAGACAGTGGCGCTCATCCGGGTACATGCGGATCAGGTACGCTTGTACGGCGGCTCCCCGCTATCGTTCACGGCTCCGGTATTGTACGGAGATTTGCGGCTGAACGCGCCCCGTCTGGTATGGGAACAGGCTTGGAACGAACACTGGATTGCGGTTTCGGCGCCATTGCTGAAGAAATTGGATGCGAACCGGCTGCTTCTGGTGGTGGATCCGGACAGCGGGGAACAAGCGCAGGCGCTGCTGAACAGCCCGGAATGGAAACAATTGGCCGAGCGGAGGGACACAAGCGTCCATAAAGCCGATTATCATACGTGGATGAGTACGGGCGTCATGATGAATAACCGGAAGATCGAGGAAATTTTGCGGCTGCTGTCGCCGAAGGATGTCACAAAAATCCTGTAGAATGAACGGTTTTGTCCTTGGCTGCCTATTTGCGATATGTTATCGTTGATAACGATTCTCATTAAAGCGACAAGGAGTGATTTCTGCAGTGAACAGGTTTTACCCGACGGCAAAAGCCGTAACAGCCATGCTGCTGCTATGCACGATTATCGCATGCGGCAAAAACAACGATTCTGCGGGGGGCGCTAATGGAACGGGAAGCGGAAAGACAAGCGAACCCGCTAATCATACGGACGCAGCGCAAAAAGGCGACAAGTCCGAGCGCCAGGTGAAGGACGAGATCGGGCATGACGTCCGTATTCCCGCCAAACCCCAGCGCATTATCGGCATCTATTTGGAGGATGAACTGCTATCGCTCGGCATTCAGCCTATCAAGCAGTCGAGGATCGGGACTTGGAGCGGACAAGATTACCTCGGTTTGTCCATTCCGAGCATCGATGTGAACGGGAGCGTGGAGGCGGTTCTGGAAGCCGCGCCCGATCTTATTTTGGAAAATGTATTCGATGCGAAACGATACGATCAGTTTTCCAAGGTAGCTCCCATGTATGCCTTCAAGGATGCGCGCGCTGATTGGCGGGCGACGATTCGTACGTTGGGAGGCTTGTTCGATCGAGCGGATAAGGCGGAGGAGGTCATCAAGCAGTACGACCGGCGGGGCAATGAACTGGGCCAAACGATCAAGAACCGGATCGGTAACGAAACGGTAGCCATACTTCGCGTGCATACCAAAGAAATACGTCTGTACGGCGGTCCGGGATATGCGGGTCCCGTCGTCTACCAAGATCTGGGACTTACGCCTTCCAAGCTCGTGCGGGAATTGATTTTGGATAAAGACGGCAAAGTCGTTCCTTTATCCATGGAAATGATTCCGAAGCTGGACGCCGATCATATCTTCGTTACGAAAGACACGGGCGCCGAGGACAAAGCCGCGGAGCTGTTCAACAATCCGCTGTGGAAATTGGTGCCTGCCGTTCAGAAAGGACATGTGTACGAGGTGAATTTCGAGACTTGGATGAAGAGCGGTCCGATCGCCGACAGCAAAAAAATGGATGACGTGCTTGAGGCCCTCGTCAAATAATACACCGCAATACCTATAACGCAACCCCTCTGCTTGCGCTTGCCGTCCTACTCCGGCAAGCGTTTTTTTTGCGTGGCGTTCGGTTTTTACATCCGCTTAACAAAATATTAATATCGGGAAAACATTGCCGCCCTATCATGAAGAAAGGAAGAAGGAGGGGGACGCACATGTCCAAGACGATGCAATTGAATGCGGCCGGCGGGGTGGCGGAGCAACCGGAGGCTTCCGCCCGTTGGACCAAACGGCAGAAACGGAAAGACGATGCGATGCGTCTCGTGTTCGTCGGAAGCTCGATTCTGGTTACGCTCATTATTTTCTCGATTATCGGTTTTGTCGGCTATCAGGGCTCGCTGACGTTTCGGGACATCTCCTTGGCGGAGTTTTTTCTGTCCACGGACTGGTCGCCGTCCTCGACGGAGCCCCGCTTTGGCGCGTTGGCCTTTCTGTACAGCACGCTCTTGCTGACGCTGGTGTCCGTATTGCTGGCGGTGCCGCTCGCCTTGTCTGGCGCGCTGTTCATGGCCAAAATCGCTCCGAAGTGGATGCGCGAAATATTGCGCCCGGCAGCCGATCTGTTCGTCGGCATTCCGTCGGTCGTATACGGCCTGATCGGATTGACGATCATCGTCCCGTTTCTCGGTAAAGTGTTCGGCGGTATCGGCTACGGCATCTTGCCTGCGGCGATCATTCTCGCCGTCATGATCCTGCCGACGATCATGTCGATCTCCGAGGATACGCTGCGCGCGCTGCCCAAGCGGCTGGAGGAAGCGTCGATGGCGCTTGGGGCCACCCGGTGGCAGACCATGTGGAGGGTGCTATTGCCTGCGGCGCGCTCGGGCATCCTGACGGCGATCATTCTCGGGATGGGACGGGCTATCGGAGAGACGATGGCGGTGTTTATGGTCATCGGCAACTCGCCGAAAATTCCTTCCTCGCTGCTCGACTCGACTACGGTACTGACGACGGCGATCGTGAAGGATATGGGCAACACGTTCTACGGCACGACCTGGAACAATTCGCTGTACTTGATGGCTCTCTTGCTGCTCTTCATTTCGCTGTCCTTGATTTTGATCATCCGCGTGTTTTCGAGAAGGAGTGAAGCGAAGTGAAGTTGAGCAGATGGACCAACCGGGTAGCCACCGTTTACTTTTGGGTGGTCGGCGTATCGATCATTCTCATTTTGGCCTGGTTTTTGTACCAGATCTTAAGACCAGGGCTTCCGCAGCTCTCGTGGAAATTCATTACCGGCATGCCGCAAGAGCTAACCGCTGGAGGCGGGGTCGGACCGCATCTGTTCAACTCCTTCTATATTTTGATCTTGTCCATGCTGTTCTCGGCGCCGATCGGAATCGGGGCCGGCATTTACTTAAGCATTTACGCCAAGAAGAACAAGTTCACCGATCTGGTGCGCATCTCTGTCGAAGCGCTGTCGTCCGTGCCTTCGATCGTATTCGGACTGTTCGGAGCGCTGATCTTCGTAAACTGGATGGGCTGGAAATTTTCCATCCTGGGCGGCGCGGCGACGCTGGCGCTGCTGAACCTGCCGATTCTCGTCCGGGTGACGGAGGAATCGCTCGCCACCGTACCGGCCTCGTATTGGTCGGCCACGCTTGCGCTCGGTTCGACGCGCTGGCAAGGCATCCGGCGCGTGCTGCTGCCGGCCGCAATGCCGGGACTGATCACGGGCATTACGCTCGTTGCGGGCCGCGCGCTCGGCGAGACGGCGATTCTGATCTATACGGCGGGCACGTCCGTATCGCGCTTTTTTCCCGACTTCAACCCGATGGCCATGGGCGAGACGCTGGCGGTTCATCTGTGGTACGTAGGCGGCAGCTCGCTTGCTCCCGACGCTAAGGAGATCGCCCAGGGCAGCGCAGCGCTGCTGGTCCTCGTCGTGCTCGTCTTCAACCTGCTGATCGCGATCCCAAGCCGCATTATTCAGAGAAAGCTGTCCGGCAACAAATAATGAACCGAGGAGGTCCGGCCCCATGGCGCTGATTGAAATTGAAAAGCTGAACTTGTACTATTCCGAATTTCACGCTCTGAAGAGCATCGATATGGACATCCAGGAGAAATCGATCACCGCCTTTATCGGTCCATCCGGCTGCGGCAAGTCGACGCTGCTGCGCACGCTGAACCGGATGAACGATACGATCAAGGGCGTGCGTATCGAAGGCAAGGTGGCCGTCGGCGGAGAAGATATCTACGCCTCCCGCAACAACGTGGAGACGCTGCGCAAAAACGTCGGCATGGTGTTCCAGCAGCCGAACCCGTTTCCGAAATCGATCTATGAGAACGTGGCTTACGGACCGCGCATCCACGGCACTTCGCGCAAGGCGGAGCTGGACGAGATCGTGGAGAAAAGCTTGCGTTCGGCCGCCCTGTGGGAAGAAGTGAAAGATTATTTGAAGAAGTCCGCCTACGGCCTGTCCGGCGGTCAGCAGCAGCGGCTGTGCATCGCGAGGGCGCTGGCGGTAAGCCCGCAAATTTTGCTGATGGACGAACCGACCTCCGCGCTCGATCCGATCTCCACGCTGAAGATCGAAGAACTGATCCAGGAGCTCAAAGACAACTACACGATCGTCATCGTCACGCACAACATGCAGCAGGCCGCCCGCGTCTCGCACCAGACGGCGTTTTTCCTGAACGGCGAAGTCGTTGAACTGGCGGACACGGTCAAGCTGTTCTCCAATCCGGAGGACCAGCGTACGGAAGATTACATTACCGGTAGATTCGGTTAATTGGGGGACCAGCCACTATGATGACGAAACGCCATAATTTCGACGCGTCTTTGAACGAATTGCGCAAGGAACTGATTGACATGGGCGGCAAAGTGGAGCGGGCCATTCACCTGTCCGTCGAATCGCTCAAGGCGGGCAACCTCGCGCTGGCCCGCGAAGTGATCGCCGGCGACGCGGAGCTGAATGCGATGGAGGAGCGGATCGACGATATCGGCACTCGCCTGATCGCCACCCAGCAGCCGGTAGCCAAAGATTTGCGGCGCATCATTATCGCCTTCCGCATGGCGAGCGACCTGGAGCGGATGGCGGATCTCGCCGTCGACGTCGCCAAGGTGACGCTGCGCATCGGCGAGGAGCCGCTGATCAAGCCGCTCGTGGACATTCCCCGGATGGCCGAGATTGCCCGCCAGATGACGATCGACAGCATCGAAGCGTATGTCCGGGAGGACGTGGATCTAGCTTACCGGATGGCGAAGATGGACGACGACGTCGACCAACTGCACAGCCAAATCATGCGTGAGCTGTTCGGCTTTATGGTAGAAAATCCGCGGACGGTCAACCAGTCGCTGCTGCTGTGCTTCGTCAGCCGCTACCTGGAACGGATGGCCGACCATGCGACGAATATCGGCGAGAGCGTTGTCTATCTCGTGACCGGCAAGCGCCCCGATCTAAACGCCTAAACAACTCGAATACAGACAAAATGAGAGCTTATCCCTGAATAAAATATTCGGTACCGGGGATAAGCTCTTAACTCGTACACGGATGAGGGATCGTCATGCTCGAATGGAGCAAGCAGGAATTGGATTTGATTGCGGAGCGGTTGGAACGGGGAGCCGTGGGGCTTCTGGTCATAGAGGCCGTCTGTCCGCCGGAGCTGGAACGTCTGGGCGGCCGCGCGTACGCCGAACAGATGATCGGGCGCGTACACGAGTCCGCCGAGGCTTGCCTGCCGGAATGGCGCGCCGTATTTTTGCACAAACGGATAGCGGACGATGCGTACCTCTATATCGATATTCAGCCTGGCGTTCCCGACGCCGGGCTCTATGTGCGCGAGGCGTGCGCTCGGATCCGGGTGGAGCTGGAGCAGCGGCTGCGCGACGGCTTGGGCGAAGCGGCAGCCGCCGGCATCCGTGTGAGCGGCTCGCCGCTCGCTTCGGCGAAGGGCGTGAATACGAACGCCGCCGTCTATGCGGCCTTCAAACGGGCGCTGCGCGAGGAGACGCGGGAGCCGTCGGATCGAGCGGACGGGGAGCGGACGGAGCGGTTTCTGGCCATTTTGCGGGAACAGGCGATCCATACCGTTTATCAGCCGATCGTGTCGTTCACCGACGGCAACGTTTTCGGCTACGAGGCGTTGACCCGGGGGCCGGAGCATACCGATTTTCAGTCCCCGCTGGAGCTGTTCAAGTTCGCCGAAGGCGAAGGCATGTTGTATGCGCTCGACCGGCTGGCCCGGGAGAAAGCGATTGCCGGCTGCGGCGGTCTGCGCCGGGATCAGCGCGTCTTCATTAATATACCAGCCCACGTCATACACGATCCGCATTTTACACCCGGCCGGACGCTCCGGCTGTTAGAGCAATGCGGCTTATCCCCGCATAACGTGGTGTTCGAGATTACGGAGCGCAGCTCGCTCGAGGACTTCTCGACCGCGAAAACGATTTTGCAGCATTATCGCAGCCAAGGCTACCAGATCGCCATCGACGACGCGGGCGCGGGGTACTCGTCCTTGCAGGCGATCGCCGAACTGCATCCCGATTATATTAAGGTGGACCGCTCGCTGATCCGCAACATCCATAAAGACAAAATCAAGGAGCATATTCTCGAGACGTTCGTCACGTTTGCGGATAAAATGAATATCCGCATCATCGCCGAAGGCATCGAGCAGACCGACGAGCTGTACAAGCTGATGCAGATGGGCATTCATTTCGGCCAAGGGTATTTGCTGGCCCGCCCGGACCCCGCCATGGCGCCGGTCGAGGAGCGGCTTATCGCGCAAATTCGCCATCGGCAGCGCAGCGGCGGCTCGAACGGTTTTCCGCCGATCGGGGAAATCGCCTCGATCACCCGCGTGCTCGAGCCGACGACGAACATCTCCGAGGCCGCGGGCTATTTCAAGGAGAACGAGAATGCGCTGGCCGCGGTCGTGGTAGCCGACGGAGCACCGGCCGGGCTGGTCATGCGGGAGAAGCTGTTCCAGCAGCTGGCGGGCCAATACGGCATCCCGCTGTACTGGAACCGGCCGATCGCCCGTCTGATGGACCCGCACCCGCTGATCGTCGACGAACGGACGCCGCTTGACCGGGTGTCGCAAATGTCTACCGACCGGGAAACGGGGAGCCTGTACGATTACGTCATTATTACGAGCGGCGGTCGATATGCCGGGGTCGCTTCGATCCGCTCCATTCTGGAATCGATAACGAAGGTACGGCTGGAGCATGCGCGAGTGGCCAATCCGTTAACCGGGTTGCCGGGAAATCTGCAAATCCAGCGCGATCTGAACAAGCGTCTGATGGAGGATCGTACGTTCTCGGTCATCTACGCGGATCTCGACTTTTTCAAATGGTACAACGACCGGTTCGGGTTTCAGAAGGGCGACGAACTGATCCAGTTCACGGCGGCCGTTCTGCGCGAAGCATCCGGGGAAAGTGGCTTATCGGACGATTTTGTCGGACATATCGGCGGCGACGATTTCATCGTACTGTCGGGAACGGAATCGCCTGAAAAGCTTTGCGAGGAAATCATCCGCCGGTTCGATAAAGGAATTTCGGCGTTCATGAACGGGCAGGAGCAGGAAGTCATTTACGACCGGGAAGGCCGGCAGACGAGCGCGGACCGCGTGAACATCTCGCTGTCGCTCATCGTATGCGAGTGCGGAGCGGCGGTCAATGCAGAGTACATATCGAGCGAAGCGGCAAAGTTGAAAAAACGCGCGAAATCTCACATGGGAAGCGTGTATGTCCTAAAGAGAATAGGAGAATCTACGGTACACGAGAAAAGTATGTCATAAAATCTGACTTGACAAATAAAATTATCTGTAAAATCAGAAAAATGTGACAATAAACCCAGGACTTATGGTATAATTTCTAACATGTTACTGCATTCCATAGATATATAGGGGGAGAGCGACATGTTCCATTGGCTGGGGTGGAGAAAAGGGCTGCCGTTATGGCGGTCTTACCGTTTGAACAGGCGGCTGAAGCCGGAGATTGAGCATATTTTCGAAGGAATTGCCGAGAACCGGATGCAGGCGTTGAACGATTGGACGCTCGATTGCTGGCGTCATCTGGAGCGGCTGGCGGAGCATATCCGTTCCTCCGGCACCGGAGGCGGCCCAGAGCTGGCGGTGGCGTGGGCCCCGTTGTTCGAGGCGGCGTACAAGCGAGCGCATGATTTCACCGAGTTGTTCCTGCTCGACGAGGCCGGGCTGGTTGTTTATTCGACGCATGCCCCGCACGAGGGTAAGCGTTACTCCAGCGGTGCCGCCGTCTCCGCCGGGCTGGATTACGCCGCCGCGGGCGGCGAAGGCGCGCGCAAGTGCCTATTCGGGCCTTATGCGGATGACGTGACGGCGGAGATCGGTCCGCGTTCCTCTTCCTTTCACGATAAGATGACGCTGCTGTTCATCCACCCGCTGGCCGATCGCGGACCCTGGAAGGGAGCGTTGTGCGGACGCGTACCCAACGACGTGCTCGGCGATCTGATTCAGCGCGAGTCGGGACATGTCTATCCGGATTCCGGCGATAACTACCTTTTCATGGCGAAGCCTGTCCTTCATACGCATATTGCGCCCGGCACGGCCTTGTCGCGCAGCCGCTTCGAGGACCGCACGTTTACCCAAGGCGAGAATTTGAAGGACGGCGTGACGACCGATTGGGGCATCGTATCCGTAAAGGAGCATACGGAGCTGGAGCTGGTGTTCACCGACCCCGCTACGGGCCGGCTCCACCCCGGCGTCGCCAATACGATTGCGAACGGCAGCAATCTGTTCGTCGAATTTCCCGGTTATTCGGATTACCGGCACATCCCCGTTATCGGCAAAGGGGTGACGTTCCAATTGCCGCATTGTCCGGATCTATGGGGGATGATGTGCGAGGGGGATCTGGAGGAAGTGTACCGGCTGCGCGGAATCGCTTTGCGCCTGCTCCGGTGGCAGCTTCTGCTGCCCAGCGCCTTCGCCGTGGTCGCCGCGCTGGCCGCATATGCGCTGGCCGAACGGGTGCCGCCGGCGCTGACGGCCGCCGCGGTGTTCGCGATTCACGCAGCGGCCATAGGGATTGGCGCCTGGCTGCTGTACAGGCGCAGCGACAAGCGAATCGTCCGCCCGCTGCGCGACATCAACCGGTTTATCCGTTTGAACGCGGAGGGCAAGGGCGATTTGACTCAGCGGCTGGATACCTGCGAATTCGATAACGACGAGACGCGGGAGTTGGCCAAATGGATCAACAACATGATCGACTCGTTGGAGGGCATTATGCTGCAAGTGAAGCTGGCGGCAGGCGACGTAGCGGAGAGCCAGCAGCGGATGAAACAGTCGGCGGCTGCGACTGCCGGCTCTACGGAGCGGGTCGGGGGCAAAGTGAGCGACATGCTTCATGGCATCCGGCTCCAGTTGAAGGATATCGACGTGGCCAAGGACGTGGCGGACGAAATGCGCCAGACGCTGAAGGCGCTCGAAGAGAAGGCGGCGGCGCAAATAGCCTTGGCGCAGGGCGAGGTTGGACGCATCGGGGACAAAATGTCGCATATTTCATCCACGGTCGCTCAGGCGAACGAGACGATCCGCGTCTTCGCGGAAACGGCCAACCAGATCCGCGACGTGCTGCAGGTTATTGAGCGGATATCCGCGCAGACGAACCTGCTCGCGCTTAACGCTTCCATCGAGGCGGCCAGGGTCGGCGAGCATGGCAAAGGATTCGCTGTAGTCGCGGCGGAGATCCGCAAGCTGGCGGATATGACCCGGCAGTCGACCGAAGAAGTTCACGGCATCGTCATGCATATATACGAGCATGCCGGGGAGGCGCAGGCGTCGATGGCGGAAGGGACGAAGGTGGTCGCCGAGGGAACCGAGCTGGTCGCCGTCGCGACGGATACCTTGAACGAGGCGACGGCCGACGACTCGCGCAAGACGCAGGTCGTGGACGAAGTCGTGGCGCTGATGGAGCGGATTGCCGCCGTCAGCATGGAGAACCGGGCGATCTCCGCCGAGGTGGAAGGGAAGGTGCAGGAGCTGATCGCCAACAGTACGGGCGTGCGTCACACTTCCCACAACGTAGAGGCGATCACCCTTTTTTTGCAGCAGCTTGTCGGTCAATTCCGCGTGACCGAGACGCGCAAGCGGTGACGATTCGGTTCCCTGTTTCCTTCCGGCAAAGAAAACGGTTGGAGTTTCTCACAGCTCGAACAGCTCTGTCAGTTCCTTAAAGCTTCGCACGACCGGCACCTCCGAGCTTCCGACCTTGCGTCGGGAGCTTGTTTTGGCGCTTGCCCGGTTCAGCCATACCGCAGGCATGCCCGCTTTCAGCGCTCCGGTCACGTCGTTTTTCCAGGAATCTCCGATCATGACCGCCTGGGCCGGCGAGACGCCCGCGTCCCGGGCGGCGCTGCGGAAGATCGCCGCGTTCGGCTTGCGGACGCCGCCCTTGTCGGAAGCGAAGATGCGCTCCGCAGCAATATGGGCGGACAGGCCGAGCCGGTTGATCACATCGGCCTGCTGCTCCTTGGAGCCGTTCGTAATCACGCCGATTTTGTACCGCCCCGCCAGCTTGGCGACGGCCGTCGGGGCGTCCCCGAACGGGACGGCATGCCCGCGTGCCTGATGCCGCATCTCCCGGAAGAAGGAAGCGACGAAAGCGTCGTTAACCTGAAACGGGTAGTGGCGCAGCGCGGCTTGAAGACATTGCTTCTTGACGGCTTCGGCCGCCTCCGGCTTGCCCCGCAGCGGCGCCGCCTTCCCGCTCCATTCCTCCCTGTACTTGACCAGCACTTGCTGCGGATTCCATTGTCCGTCGCCGTCGTCCCACCGACCGGCGAAGTCGGCCAACACGTTCAAAAAACAAGAATCGAACGAAGCCCGCGGGTCGATCAGCGTATTGTTCATATCGAAGAAAACCGCTTTTGTCGTTTGCGCAGTAAACCGGTGTTTCACCCTGGTCGCCTCCTTGCCATTCATCTATAGGTATGCGGGAGCGGGTTGTTCATATGTGGAACTCGTTATGCTATGATGGAAGAAGGATTTCAGAAATGGGGTGTGCCTGATTTGGAAAAGCTGATTTTGATCGACGGCAACAGTATCGCGAGCCGGGCGTTTTACGCGCTTCCGCTGCTGAGCAATTCGAGCGGACTGCATACGAACGCCGTCTACGGCTTTACGACGATGCTGCTCAAACTGATCGAAGAAGAAAAACCGACACATTTTCTCGTCGCGTTCGATGCCGGGAAGGTGACGTTCCGGCACGCCGATTATAAAGAATATAAAGGCGGACGGGCCAAGACGCCGCCGGAGCTTTCCGAGCAGTTTCCGCTGATCCGCGAGCTCGTGCAGTCGTTTGGCATCGCCCAATTCGAGCTGTCCGGCTACGAGGCGGACGATATTATAGGGACGCTGACCCGGCACGCCGACGAGAAAGGCTTGAACGTCGTCGTCGTCTCCGGAGACAAGGATATGCTGCAGCTCGCTTCCGAGCATGTCACCATCGCGCTGACGCGCAAAGGCATCAGCGAAGTGGACCTGTTCACCCCCGCAGCGATTCAGGACAAATACGGGCTGACCCCAGGCCAGATCACCGATCTGAAAGGCTTGATGGGCGACGCTTCCGACAATATACCCGGCATTCCCGGCGTGGGCGAGAAGACCGCGCTGAAATTTTTGCACCAATTCGGCACGGTCGAGGAGGTGCTGGCGAACGCCGATGAAATATCTGGCAAAATCAAGGATAAAATCAAGGAGCATGCCGACGACGCGCGCATGTCCAAGGAGCTCGCGACCATATTTCGCGACGTCCCGGTCGAGATGAAGCTGGACGAGCTGCAGTACGCCGGCTACGAGGGGACGGCGCTCGGAGCGTTGTTCCGCAAGCTGGAGTTCAAGTCGCTGCTGGACAAGCTGGACTTGACCGCGTCTTCGCAGGAAGGCGAGGAGCAGGAAGCGATCGAGGTGGAGATTGTCGACCGCGACCGGCTCGGGGCGCTTGCCGGCCGTCTGCCCGAGGTCGAGGCGCTGCACATCGAGATCGTCGGGGAAAACCCGCACGTCTCCGACTTTATCGGACTCGCCCTAAGCTTGAAGCAGGGGGGCTGTCTGTTCGTGCCCGCCGCGCTGCTCGACGTGCCCGAGGCGGGCGCGCTGCGCGATTGGATCGCCGACGAGAAGTCGCCCAAGACGGTCTACGACATGCACCGGGCGGAAGTCGGCCTGTACTGGAAAGGCATCGCGCTCGGAGGAGTAGCCTTCGACGTGCTCATTGCCGCTTACTTGCTCGACCCGACCGAGTCGACGCATACGCTGAACGAGCTGGCCGGACGGTACAAGCTTCCGGCTGTTCCTGCCGACGAAGCCGTCTTCGGCAAAGGAGCCAAGTTCAAGGTGCCGGACATTGATACGCTGGGTCTGCACTTGAGCCGCAAGGCCGCTCTGCTGGCGCGTCTGAAACCGATTCTGAACGCCGAGCTGGAGAAGAACGAGATGAGCCGGCTGTATTACGAACTGGAGTTCCCGCTTGCCCGCGTGTTGGCCGGGATGGAGAAAAAGGGCATCCGGGTCGATGCGGGCGGACTGAGACAGCTTGGCGGCGAGCTCGGCCAGGCGATCGAGAAGCTGGTGGAGGGCATTTACAAGGAAGCCGGGTCCGAGTTCAATCTGAACTCGCCCAAGCAGCTTGGGGACATTTTGTTCGACAAGCTCGGGCTGCCGATTATCAAGAAAACCAAAACCGGCTATTCGACCGATGCGGAGGTTCTGGAGAAGCTGGCCCCTTACAACGGAGTCGTGTCCAGCATTTTGAATTATAGGCAGTTGGCCAAGCTGCAGTCCACCTACGTCGAAGGGCTGCTCAAGGAAATACGTCGCGACACCGGCAAGGTGCATACGTATTACCAGCAGACGATCGCGGCCACGGGCAGGCTCAGCAGCCAGTTTCCGAACTTGCAGAACATTCCGATCCGGCTCGAGGAGGGTCGTAAAATCCGCAAAGTTTTCGTACCCGAGGAGCAGGGCTGGCTCATGCTGGCGGCGGACTATTCGCAGATCGAGCTGCGCGTCCTCGCGCATATTTCCGGGGACGAGCGCATGAAGGATGCGTTCCAGAACGATATGGACGTGCATACGAAAACGGCGATGGACGTGTTCGGCGTCCCCGAATCGGCCGTGGACTCCAATATGCGCCGTCAGGCGAAGGCCGTCAACTTCGGCATCGTCTACGGAATCAGCGACTATGGATTGTCGCAAAACCTGAATATTACGCGCAAGGAAGCGGCGCAGTTTATCGAGCAATATTTCGCCGTCTTCGAAGGAGTGCGCCGGTATATGGACGAGATCGTCAAGCAGGCGCGAACGAACGGTTACGTGTCCACGCTGCTGGCGCGCCGCCGTTATTTGCCGGAAATCAACGCCTCCAACTTCAACCTTCGCTCGTTCGCCGAGCGGACGGCGATGAACTCGCCGATCCAAGGCACCGCCGCGGATATTATCAAGCTGGCGATGGTGCAAATCGACGAGCGGATGAAGCGGGAGCGGGTCAGAAGCCGCATGCTGCTGCAGGTGCATGACGAACTCGTATTCGAAGTGCCCGAAGAGGAGCTGGAGCTGATGAAGCAGCTCGTTCCGGAAGTGATGGAGAGCGCTTTGGCGCTGGACGTGCCATTGAAGGTTGACGTCAGCTACGGCGACAACTGGTACGAAGCGAAGTAAAGGAACCATACATCGGGGAGGAGAAAGCATGCCGGAATTGCCGGAGGTAGAGACGGTTCGACGGACGCTGGAGAAGCTCGTCGCGGGCAAAACGATCGAGCGGGTCCGCGTGCTCCTGCCGCGTATTATACAAAAGCCGGATGACCGAGAGCTGTTTTGCGCGATGCTGGAAGGCCGGACAATCGTGGCGGTCGAGCGGCGGGGCAAATTTTTGCGGCTGCTCCTGGACGGCCTTGTACTGGTTTCCCACCTGCGGATGGAGGGGCGGTACGGGGTATACGGGGCCGACGAGGAGCTGGAGAAGCATACGCACGTCGTGTTCCGGTTCACGGACGGCCAGGAGCTGCGCTACAAAGATGTGCGGCAGTTCGGAACGATGCATCTGTTCGGTCCCGGAGAGGACTTGACGCTGCCTCCGCTGAACAAGCTCGGACTGGAGCCGCTGGGCGACGACTTCAGCGCGGCGAAGCTCGTCAAGGTGTTGGCCGGCAAAACGACGAAAATCAAGCCGCTGCTGCTCAATCAAGCATATATCGCCGGTCTCGGCAATATTTATGTCGATGAAGCTTTATTTTTAGCTGGCATTCATCCCGAGCGGACGGCGGACACGTTGACCAAACGGGAGCTCGAGGCGCTGCATGCGGCCATCGTGCGAACGCTGCAGGAAGCGGTGGACGCGGGCGGCTCGTCGATCAAGTCGTACGTCAACGGCCAGGGCGAGATGGGGATGTTCCAGCAGCAGCTGGCCGCCTACGGGCGGAAGGGAGAGCCTTGCCAGCGCTGTGGCAAGCCGATCGTGAAGACGGTGGTCGGCGGCCGGGGCACCCACTTCTGTCCGGACTGTCAGCCGCTCGGTAAAAGCAAGACCGGCCGCAAGACCGGGCAGAAGGCGAAAGACGCTTAAACCCGCTTCGCAGAAGAAGACACCCATTCCCGCCAAGCTTCATAGGATGATCGTATCGTTACGGTCTCGCGAATATGCAGCTTGTGCTGGAGGAGGGTGTTTATGCCTTTTTTATCGTTGGCTGTTTTGGCGCTTGCGGTCAGTTTGGACGGTTTTGGCGTCGGAGTCATGTACGGGCTGCGCAAAATACGCATTCCGCTGCTCTCGATCGCCATCATTTCCTGCTGTTCCGGTCTCGTGATCTTCGTCTCGATGCAGATCGGGGCGTTTATCGCCAACTTCTTGTCCCCTTCCGTCGCTTCCGCCATCGGCGCAGTCATCCTGATCGGCATCGGCCTGTGGGCGATCGTTCAGATGTGGAGGCAGCGGGCGGACGGCGGCAGAACGGCGGGAACAGTGGAGGCGGAGCCAACTGCCAAAGCGCGGACGGGACGGGTCGCGGAAGCGCATACCGGCGACGGGACGTCCGACGTGCGGCAGGACCATCCGGAATCGGCAGCGGAAATAGCCGCTGGGAGCGTCATTCGGCCGGTGCTGCGGATCGAGATGAAGCGGCTAGGCCTCGTTATCGAAATATTGCGCACCCCGGCGCTTGCCGACGTGGACCGGTCGGGCTACATATCGCCTTCGGAGGCGGTGCTGCTCGGCGTGGCGCTGTCGCTCGACGCTTTCGGGGCGGGGATCGGCGCGGCGTTTATCGGCTTTGCGCCGCTCGTAACGGCCGGCGTCATTGCCTTGGCCAGCGGGTTGTTCATATCGCTGGGCTTGCGCTTCGGCTTCGCGTTTGCCGACGCGCGCTGGCTGCAGCGGCTGGCGGTGCTGCCGGGCTGCATGCTGATCGCAATGGGCGTCATGAAACTGATGTAAGGGGCGTGTGGCTGCATGAATATCGGATTGACCGGAGGGATTGCTTGCGGTAAAAGTACGGTCGCCGCCATGCTTGTCCGGCGCGGGGCGCTGTTGATCGATGCCGATCTGATCGCCCGGGAAGTGGTGCTTCCCGGAGCGCCCGCGCTGGCGCTCGTGGCCGAACGGTTCGGCTCTTCCGTGCTGAGCGAGGACGGCAGCCTGAACCGGAAAGCGTTGGGCGACGTCGTATTCAAGGACGAGAAGGCGAGAAAGGATCTCGAAGCCCTCCTGCACCCCCGCATTCGCGCTCTGATGCGCGAACGGATGGAGGAGACGCATTCTTCCGCGCCGGACAAGCTCGTTATTGTTGATGTACCGCTTTTGTTCGAATCGAAGCTTGCTTTTATGTTCGATAGCACGCTGCTCGTCTACATTCCGCGTGAGCTCCAGCTGTCCCGGCTGCAAAGCCGCGACGGGTTGACGTCGGAGCAGGCGGAGAGCCGGCTGGCGGCGCAAATGCCGATCGAGGAAAAAAAGCGGCTAGCCGACGAGGTGATCGACAACAGCGGAACGATTGCCGATACGGAGCGGCAGGTGGACGAATTTTGCAAACGAAAGGAACGGTAATGAGGTTTCTGCGTAAGAAAAGAGTATTCGTCCTATTGTTCGTTTCTCTGCTCATCTTATTGTTCTACAATACGGCCTGGCTGGGAAAATGGGTATACCCGATCCGCCACGACCAGGACATTGCGCTCAGCGCGCGGTCGTACGGCGTTGATCCGTTTATGGTCGCCGCCATTATAAGGGTGGAAACGAACTTTAACCCGGATAAGGTATCCCGGAAGGGTGCGGTCGGCCTGATGCAGCTGATGCCGGATACGGCGGAATGGGTCGTTCAGAAGGCGGGATATGCGGAAGAAACGTCGCAACTGCTACATAGGGCGGATGTAAACATTGAAGTAGGTGCCTGGTATTTAAAATCGTTGTATAATCAATTTGACAACAATCCGATCGCCGTGCTGGCCGCCTATAATGCCGGACCCGGCAACGCGCGGAAATGGCTGGACAACGGAACGTGGGACGGAACGTTGAAGGGGCTGGGAAACATTCCGTTCGGTGAGACGAGGCATTATGTACAGCGCGTGCTCTACTACTACGACAAATACGCCAAGCTATACGAAGACCGCTTCAGCACGTAGCGGCATGCTTGCGCGAATGCATAGATAGCCCGATCCGTTGGGAGATTCCGGTTTTGCGGCATAATAAAACGCCGGACAAGCTTCGGG